>CAVPNY010000001.1:0-60276 GCA_963706905.1 uncultured Chloroflexia bacterium
ACTTCATGACAGATATCCTTCTGTTGCTCAGGCGACAAGAAATTGAAGCCGGAGAAAATCATCCTGGCATTGTCTTCAACAGACAGGTTGGGGTTGGCTTCTTTGTTTCCCAGAATTAGCACTTCGCGCTCGGTGACGATCTGGTCCCGGAATTCGCGCTTCGCCAGGGCATAACCCCAAATCAGGAAGGTGCTTATTATCTACTTGAAGTGAGTAGAGAAAATCTGTATACTGAGTGTGTCAAAGCTCTTCAGCAAAAATGGTTCTAAAGCATATTCCAGGTTTCATTTTGTCTTGCCGAACGCAGGTTTCCAGTCTCTTTAAATCAAACCAAAGCTACTTCTAGACGATTTGATCTATCAGGCTCAACACAAAGGAAGGTGTATTATGTCAGATCTTACCTTAACACCAGGGCAACGCAGATTGCGCGATGAAGCGCGCGACTTTGTGCGCGAGGAGGTTCCACGCCAGTTATTACTCGATATGGATACTGAAAAAATAAATTATCCACGCGAATATATCCAGAAACTTGCAGCACATCATTTGCTCGGATTGCGTTTTCCTGCTGAGTGGGGTGGACGCGGACTGGATTGGTCGAACGAGGTTCTGGCATTGGAAGAGATCGGTGTGCTGGGAGCGAGCTTAGCTTGTTTGTACTCCTTGCCATCGATTGTCGGCGAAGCAATTAATGTCTTCGGTTCGCAGCAGCAAAAAGAAAAATACCTCAAATCGATCCTCGATGGCAAGTTGACTGTGGCTGAGGCGCTGACCGAACCGCGTGGTGGTTCGGATTTTTTTGGCGCGACGACTACTGCAGGACGCGAAGGTGACTTCTATATCTTGAATGGGCAAAAGCGATTCATCGTTGGTGCGGAAGGTGCAGATCTGTTTCGGTCTACGCCCGTACGAATTTGGATGCCAAAAGCCACCATGCGATCAGCGCGCTATTGGTCGAGCGTGGGGACAATATTGAAGTCCAGCATGTCTACGGATTGATGGGAACGCGAGGTGGTGGAACCGGGCGGGTTTATTTTCGGAATGTGCCTGTACCAACTGAGAATCTGATCGGGGAGGAACATGGCGGATTCGATGTCTTCAACCAGATGATGATTCCGGAAAGAATGACTACCGCGGCTGGCGCACTCGGTCTGGCTAGAGCGGCCTTAGAGATTTCCGCGCGTTATGCCGATCGGCGGAAGGCATTCGGTCAGAAGATCCGCGAATTTGAAGGGGTCAGCTTTAAAGTAGCTGATAGCTTAACTCGTCTGGATGCTGCAAGAGCCCTTGTGCATGAAACCGCGCGGATCATTGATTCCATCGGCAGCTCGAGTTACACCCGGCGCATGGTTTCTGAATCAAAGAAGTTTGCTACCGAGACCGCATGGGCAGTGGTAAATGATTCCATGCAAATCATGGGCGGGATTGGCTACACTAATGTTTACCCGATCGAGCGTTTGTTGCGGGATGCACGCCTGATGACCATTTGGACTGGCACAAACGAAATCATGGATCTGGTCATTCAGCACGAGTATTATAAAGAATTGCTCGCTCTAACTTCACTTGCCAGGAATGTAGAGACAGATGCTCTGAATTCAGATGTAGAAGGTGAGAAGGTTTACGAATAATTGACTGATGAAGAACATTGATGGACGAGTGTATACAGATCCAAAGTAGCTATTCAACTTAACTCTTTTTTGAGAAGGAGATTTCTATGGGAACGGCTGCTAAGTCGACACCTGTCAGAGTAGATGCCGGTATCGGGATCTTTTGGTTTATTGGTTGGTTGTTTACCATTGCGTTTGCCAAACTGATTTGGTGGCAGGCTCTATTGGGACTGGTGGTCTGGCCATATTTCTTGGGTGTGGCAGCCCGATAAGTCCTGGCTGGCACTTTGTATTTCAAAGGGCAGCGCCTTCGGGCTATTGAATATTCCTACCACCGTTTGGTAGAATATCGCCTGGACGCAGCGCAGGTTGGCTCTGGTGGTAACCATGTAGTAATAGGGTCGCGTCAGGAGACGGATCATGCGTAATTCAACGGTGATGAGGATTACTGGCGCATTCGGGATTTCCTGCGCTTGGTGATCTCGTTGAGGGGGAAGCAGGATCTATGCTGGCATGTATCACGTTTCGATTACTGGCGCTGGCATGGAATGGAAAATTTACAGGCATATCCCTCTTTGGATACCGCAACATTTATCTGGGAACGTAAGGATCGCCAGATTGTTGCAGTGTTGAATCCGGAAGGAGAAGGGGAAGCTTTCCTGCAGGTGCATCCTGACTTTTATGTTCACGGGCAAATGAAGGAAATGGTAGTAGTTGCCGAGGAGCAGCTCGCATTTATCGATCCGAATGGCGGGCGGAAATTAAGGGTGTGGTGCATTGAGCAGGATACGGTTCTGCAAGATATTCTGATCGGTCGTGGCTACACTCGGGAAGGCAATTCGGAATATCAAAGATGGCGTAAGATTGATACGCAAACTCCACAGGCGGGAGTAGCCCCAGGATACACAGTCCGTTCAATGGGAGATAATACTGAGCTTTCCTCCCGCAGCTGGGCATCTTGGAAGGCATTCCACCCGGGTGAACCAGAAGAGCGGTATGATGGCTGGGAGTGGTACCTCAACATCCAGCGTATTCCGCTATATCGGCGTGATTTAGACTTGGTAAGTGTCGCACCGAGTGGTGAGATCGCTGGTTTTTGTACCGTATGGTTCGATGACGTTACTCGCAGCGCCTATTTTGAACCAGTCGGCGTCATGCCGGTTCACCAGCAGCGTGGCCTGGGTAAGGCTTTGATGTACGAAGGACTGAACAGACTCGAGCGACTCGGTGCAACCAGAGCCTTCGTTGGTTCCTATGGGCCGGCTGCGCATGCTCTATATGCTTCAGTTGAATTTGTCGAATTCGACTTATCTGAAGCCTGGCTAAAGGTGTTTTAGACTGGTCTTGAAGATCAATTTAGCACGTATCCTGATCGGCCTTGTGTTTGTTGTCAACGTCCAGTGTGCCCTGGTATTCCTGCTCTGGCCAGACAAATACGCAGGAAGTTTTGAGCTTTCGGGTGTGCCTGGAGAAGCCATGCTGCGCGGATTAGGCGTGTTGTTCATTATGTGGAACGTCCCTTACACGGTGGCGTTGTGGAACCCGATCCGTTACCGCATCGTATTGTGGATAGCGGTCGCCATGCAGGCTATCGGTTTGGTGGGTGAAACTTTTATTGCAATTTCGATTCCCGTTGAGCATATCGACATCCGATCGGCGATTGCCCGGTTTGTTTTTTTTGACGCACTAGGATTGATCCTGCTACTTGCTGCGGCCTGGCTCACTAAAAAGGATAATAAATCAAGAAGTTAACCTCTAAATCCGCAGCTCGACAATGTCACTGTCTTGAAGAAGATAGTCTTTGTGAACCAGTTGCCCATCGAAGGTAGTGCTACCCATACCCGGGCAGACTTGAGCTTTTCTGAAAAGTCCCGGTGGATCTTGGGTGCCAGATCAGCGATAGTGCTGCCCTTTTTGAGCACGAGAGGTCGTTCTAAGTCTGGCTCTCTCCCGGGAGGTTTGGCGTAGACGCGGATAATATCCAGGCACTCGATTATCCTGGTCTCGAGCAGGTCGAAGTTTCGCCGATTGAACGCAGAAACGTGTATCAAAGGACAATCGCCTTCGAATAACTCGCAAAGCACCGAAAAGTCTTCATCCAGGGTTTCGTTATCACATTTATTGACCAGAATCATAAATGGGATAAACCAGGCACGGCCTGGGACAGAGTGTGATCTTTCATTTCTTCTGGAAATATGTAATGTGAAGCCAGGGAAGAAATACATTTCTCGAGCTGCATTAGCTGATCAGCTTGAAGATCAATGACCATCAGGATCAAATCAGCTCGCCGAACCAGGTCGAACAGCGCTGGCTCGACAAAATCGCGGTCTAGGGCAGGGGTGTCAACCAATTAAATCTGGATGTTATTTGCCGGCATCATGCCAGGTAAAGGATTCCAGGTGGTGAAAGGCGCCAGTGAAATTTCCGGTTCAGCGTTAGTTAAAGCTGCAACCAATGTTGATTTGCCGGAATTTGTAGGGCCAAGCAGGATAACCGTGCCAGCGCCTTCTTTTTCAAAGTGGTAAGGGGCTTGGTGGGGAGTGTGCTTTTTTTTCGATTGCGATTCGTCCTTCAACTTTGAGAGTTGCCGACGGAGGTCAGCGTGTAAGTGGTCTGTGCCCTTGTGCTTGGGGATAGTACTGATTAATTCCTCCAGGCAGGCGATTCTCTCCGCAGGAGTTTGTGTTTCGCGGTAGCGCTTATCGGCTGCAAAATACTCAGGAGGTAGATTGGTGGGCATGTGTGTTTAGTAGGTCTTCAATAAATCCTTTTCATTTGTTTCCTCTACTTCATGACAGATATCCTTCTGTTGCTCAGGCGACAAGAAATTGAGGTCGGAGAAAATCATCCTGATATTGTCTTCAACGGACAGGTTGGGGTTGGCTTCTTTGTTTCCCAGAATTAGCGTTTCGCGCTCACGGACGATCTGGTCCCGGAAATCGTGCTTTGTCAGTAAAAAATCCCAAATCAGAATGGTGCTTATTATCTACTTGAAGTGAGTAGAGAAAATCTGTATACTGATTGTGTCAAAACTCACACAGCAAGAATGGTTCTAAAGCGTAATCCAGGTTTCATTTTGCCTTGCTGAACGCAGGTTTCCAGTCTCTGTAAACCAAACCGAAGCTACTTCTAGCCGACCTGCTCTATCAAGCTCAATATAAAGGAAGGTGTATTATGTCAGATCTCACCCTTAACGCCAGGGCAACGCAACCTGCGCGATGAAGTGCGCAACTTTGTACGGGAAGAGGTTCCACGCCAGTTATTACTCGATATGGATGCTGAAAAAATATTTTATCCACGCGAATATATCCAGAAACTTGCAGCATCTCGTTTGCTTGGATTGCGTTTTCCACCAGAGTGGGGTGGACGCGGACTGGATTGGTCGCACGAGGTTCTGGCATTGGAAGAGATCGGTGTGCTGGGAGCGAGCTTGGCCTGTTTGTATTCCTTGCCATCGATTGTCGGCGAAGCAGTCAATATCTTCGGTTCGCGGCAACAAAAAGAAAAATACCTCAAACCGATCCTCGATGGCAAGTTGACTGTGGCTGAGGCGCTGACCGAACCGCGTGGTGGTTCGGATTTTTTTTGGCGCGACGACTACTGCAGGACGCGAAGGTGACTTCTATATCTTGAATGGGCAAAAGCGATTTATCGTTGGTGCGGAAGGTGCAGATCTGTTTCTGGTCTACGCCCGTACGAATTTGGATGCCAAAAGCCACCATGCGATCAGCGTGCTATTGGTCGAGCGTGGGGACAATATTGAAGTCCAGCATGTCTACGGATTGATGGGAACGCGAGGTGGTGGAACCGGGCGGGTTTATTTTCGGAATGTGCCTGTACCAACTGAGAATCTGATCGGGGAGGAACATGGCGGATTTGATGTCTTCAACTAGATGATGATTCCGGAAAGAATGACTACCGCGGCTGGCGCACTCGGTCTGGCTAGAGCGGCCTTAGAGATTTCCGCGCGTTATGCCGATCGGCGGAAGGCATTCGGTCAGAAGATCCGCGAATTTGAAGGGGTCAGCTTTAAAGTAGCTGATAGCTTAACTCGTCTGGATGCTGCAAGAGCCCTTGTGCATGAAACCGCGCGTATCATTGATTCCATCGGCAGCTCGAGTTACACCCGGCGCATGGTTTCTGAATCAAAGAAGTTTGCTACCGAGACCGCATGGGCAGTGGTAAATGATTCCATGCAAATCATGGGCGGGATTGGCTACACTAATGTTTACCCGATCGAGCGTTTGTTGCGGGATGCACGCCTGATGACCATTTGGACTGGCACAAACGAAATCATGGATCTGGTCATTCAGCACGAGTATTATAAAGAATTGCTCGCTCTAACTTCACTTGCCAGGAATGTAGAGACAGATGCTCTGAATTCAGATGTAGAAGGTGAGAAGGTTTACGAATAATTGACTGATGAAGAACATTGATGGACGAGTGTATACAGATCCAAAGTAGCTATTCAACTTAACTCTTTTTTGAGAAGGAGATTTCTATGGGAACGGCTGCTAAGTCGACACCTGTCAGAGTAGATGCCGGTATCGGGATCTTTTGGTTTATTGGTTGGTTGTTTACCATTGCGTTTGCCAAACTGATTTGGTGGCAGGCTCTATTGGGACTGGTGGTCTGGCCATATTTCTTGGGTGTGGCAGCCCGATGAGTCCTGGCTGGCACTTTGTATTTCAAAGGGCAGCGCCTTCGGGCTATTGAATGTTCCTACCACCGTTTGGTAGAATATCGCCTGGACGCAGCGCAGGTTGGCTCTGGTGGTAACCATGTAGTAATAGGGGTCGCGTCAGGAGGACGGATCATGCGTAGATTCAACGGTGATGAGGATTACTGGCGCATTCGGGATTTCCTGCGCTTGGTGATCTCGTTGAGGGGGAAGCAGGATCTATGCTGGCATGTATCACGTTTCGATTACTGGCGCTGGCATGGAATTGAACATTTACAGGCATATCCCTCTTTGGATACCGCAACATTTATCTGGGAACGTAAGGATCGCCAGATTGTTGCAGTGTTGAATCCGGAAGGAGAAGGGGAAGCTTTCCTGCAGGTGCATCCTGACTTTTATGTTCACGGGCAAATGAAGGAAATGGTAGTAGTTGCCGAGGAGCAGCTCGCATTTATCGATCCGAATGGCGGGCGGAAATTAAGGGTGTGGTGCATTGAGCAGGATACGGTTCTGCAAGATATTCTGATCGGTCGTGGCTACACTCGGGAAGGCAATTCGGAATATCAAAGATGGCGTAAGATTGATACGCAAACTCCACAGGCGGGAGTAGCCCCAGGATACACAGTCCGTTCAATGGGAGATAATACTGAGCTTTCCTCCCGCAGCTGGGCATCTTGGAAGGCATTCCACCCGGGTGAACCAGAAGAGCGGTATGATGGCTGGGAGTGGTACCTCAACATCCAGCGTATTCCGCTATATCGGCGTGATTTAGACTTGGTAAGTGTCGCACCGAGTGGTGAGATCGCTGGTTTTTGTACCGTATGGTTCGATGACGTTACTCGCAGCGCCTATTTTGAACCAGTCGGCGTCATGCCGGTTCACCAGCAGCGCGGCCTGGGTAAGGCTTTGATGTACGAAGGACTGAACAGACTCGAGCGACTCGGTGCAACCAGAGCCTTCGTTGGTTCCTATGGGCCGGCTGCGCATGCTCTATATGCTTCAGTTGGATTTGTCGAATTCGACTTATCTGAAGCCTGGCTAAAGGTGTTTTAGACTGGTCTTGAAGATCAATTTAGCACGTATCCTGATCGGCCTTGTGTTTGTTGTCAACGTCCAGTGTGCCCTGGTATTCCTGCTCTGGCCAGACAAATACGCAGGAAGTTTTGAGCTTTCGGGTGTGCCCGGAGAAGCCATGCTGCGCGGATTAGGCGTGTTGTTCATTATGTGGAACGTCCCTTACGCGGTGGCGTTGTGGAACCCGATCCGT
Source organism: uncultured Chloroflexia bacterium (assembly GCA_963706905.1). Taxonomy (GTDB): domain Bacteria; phylum Chloroflexota; class Anaerolineae; order Anaerolineales; family UBA4823; genus CAVPNY01. The sequence continues at coordinate 7,553 of CAVPNY010000001.1, forward strand.
TACCGCATCGTATTGTGGATAGCGGTCGCCATGCAGGCTATCGGTTTGGTGGGTGAAACTTTTATTGCAATTTCGATTCCCGTTGAGCATATCGACATCCGATCGGCGATTGCCCGGTTTGTTTTTTTTGACGCACTAGGATTGATCCTGCTACTTGCTGCGGCCTGGCTCACTAAAAAGGATAATAAATCAAGAAGTTAACCTCTAAATCCGCAGCTCGACAATGTCACCGTCTTGAAGAAGACAGTCTTTGTGAACCAGTTGCCCATCGAAGGTAGTGCTACCCCATACCCGGGCAGACTTGAGCTTTTCTGAAAAGTCCCGGTGGATCTTGGGTGCCAGATCAGCGATAGTGCTCCCCTTTTTGAGCACGAGAGGTCGTTCTAAGTCTGGCTCTCTCCCGGGAGGTTTGGCGTAGACGCGGATAATATCCAGGCACTCGATTATCCTGGTCTCGAGCAGGTCGAAGTTTCGCCGATTGAACGCAGAAACGTGTATCAAAGGACAATCGCCTTCGAATAACTCGCAAAGCACCGAAAAGTCTTCATCCAGGGTTTCGTTATCACATTTATTGACCAGAATCATAAATGGGATAAACCAGGCACGGCCTGGGACAGATGTGTGATCTTTCATTTCTTCTGGAAATATGTAATGTGAAGCCAGGGAAGAAATACATTTCTCGAGCTGCATTAGCTGATCAGCTTGAAGATCAATGACCATCAGGATCAAATCAGCTCGCCGAACCAGGTCGAACAGCGCTGGCTCGACAAAATCGCGGTCTAGGGCAGGGGTGTCAACCAATTGAATCTGGATGTTATTTACCGGCATCATGCCAGGTAAAGGATTCCAGGTGGTGAAAGGCGCCAGTGAAATTTCCGGTTCAGCGTTAGTTAAAAGCTGCAACCAATGTTGATTTGCCGGAATTTGTAGGGCCAAGCAGGATAACCGTGCCAGCGCCTTCTTTTTCAAAGTGGTAAGGGGCTTGGTGGGGAGTGTGCTTTTTTTTCGATTGCGATTCGTCCTTCAACTTTGAGAGTTGCCGACGGAGGTCAGCGCGTAAGTGGTCTGTGCCCTTGTGCTTGGGGATAGTACTGATTAATTCCTCCAGGCAGGCGATTTTCTCCGCAGGAGTTTGTGCTTCGCGGTAGCGCTTATCGGCTGCAAAATACTCAGGAGGTAGATTGGTGGGCATGTGTGTTTAGTAGGTCTTCAATAAATCCTTTTCAGTTTGTTTAAATTACGTAGATTCAACTCACAAGTGCAACTTTGATGGTTGAAAGAGGCAAGCTGGTGTAGGATAAGCCTCTCAAGACCGCCAAGTCAAAGGAGTGCTCATGAGCTACAAACAGCTTGCCCAGGAACAAAGATACCAGATATATGCCTTGTTGAAAATGGGTCATAATCAAACGGAGATCGCTGCAGTGATTGGCACGCATAAATCCACCATAAGTCGCGAGCTGGGCCGCAACAGCGGACTGCGAGGCTACCGGCCCAAGCAGGCTCATCACAAGGCGCTTGGTCGCCGCAATCACAGTCGAATGCGCATCTGGTCGGAAACATGGGAACTGATCGAAGCGAAGCTGCGTTTGGATTGGAGCCCAGAGCAGGTCTCGGGGTGGTTGAGTAGGCAGCATGCCATCCAAGTCAGCCACGAGTGGATTTACCAGTACATCTTGACGGACAAACAAGCGGGAGGCGATCTGTATCGTCATTTGCGCTGCCAAAAGAAACGGCGCAAACGCTACGGCAGCTATGACCGGCGCGGCCAACTGCCAAACCGGGTGAGCATTGAGGAGCGACCGGAAATCGTCGAGAAACGCCAGCGGATCGGTGATTGGGAAGTGGACACCCTCATTGGCAAAGGGCATCGCCAGGCCATTGTCACCTTGACAGACCGTAAATCGCGTTTTGCCTTGCTGCGCAAAGTGGATCGACGCACTGCCGACCAGGTGAGTGAGGCTGTGATTGGGCTGCTCCAACCAGGTATGGATCGTTTGCATACTCTCACCGCAGATAATGGCAAGGAATTTGCTGAACACGAAAGGATCACCCAAGCACTGCAAGCGGATTTCTTTTTCGCTCATCCGTATGCTGCCTGGGAAAGAGGTGCGAACGAAAACATGAATGGTTTGATCCGGCAATACATTCCGAAGAAGTTTGATCTCGCTTCCGTCAGCGATGTGGATGTGGTATTGATTATGAACCGTCTGAATCATCGTCCCAGAAAATGCCTTGATTTCTTGTCTCCTCGTATGATATGTAGAGTAGTGCACCAGCTTGCACCCCTTGACGAAAACAGGATTTCTGGCATCCTGGGAGCTGGCCCAGGGAGGGCAGCGCAATGTCTCCTTGTTGTGATCAAGGAAGTGACTTCTTCGAAAGCCTGCGCCCCTCGCACCAGTGGGTACTTCTCACTCGAAACTGGTTTTGTCGCTCTCGGTCGTCCGACGCAGTAGAGCCGGAAACACCTCCCCCGAGAGCCACATTCTCATTGACCACGAGGCTGTTGATCTCACTGGTGGCCAGGATCCTGATCCCTGGGTGGACACACATCCTTTCAACGGAGGTAAAATCATGTCGAAACCTCTCATCGTGGGCGTTGATGTTCACCGCAAGACCAACACCTTTTGCCTGATGGATGCCAGTGGGCAGGAGGTGCGCTCCCGCTTCACCCTGGACAACAACCGCCCAGGAACACAAGCCTTTGTGCAACAAGTCGCAGAGCTGATGGAAGCCGATGGATTTAGCGAACTTCAGATAGCTGCCGAAGCCACGGGTTGGTATTGGTTTCACTTCTTTCAATCGTTGCAGCAGGAGGATCTGCTGGCAGCCTGGCCGGTCGATCTGCATGCGCTCAACCCACGCCTAACCGCCAACTTCAAGAAGAGCTACGTAGATGTGGACAAGACCGATCCGATCGATGCTTTCGTGATTGCTGATCGGCTGCGCTGGGGGCGAGATATTGGCACGCCATTCGAGTACGACGAAACCTATCTGGCGCTGCGCTTTCTGACCCGCTATCGCTACCACGTGGTTCACAACCTGGCCCGGGAGAAGGCTTATTGCACGGCCATCCTGTATTTGAAGGCCAGCGAGTACACCCGGCAGGACAAGAAGCCTTTCTCCGACCTGTTTGGCGCAGCCAGCCGGGCGGTAATCCAGGAGTTTGCCTCCATCGAAGAGATTGCCGCCATGCCCTTTGAAGAGTTGGTCGAGTTCATCGACATCAAGGGCAAACGTCGTTTCCCTGACCCGAGCGAGAACGCCCGTTTGCTCCAGCAGGTTGCCCTAGACTCTTACCCACTCCCGCCAGCTTTGCAGCTGCCTATCAACCTCGTTGTGAGCCTCAGTCTGAAGCAGATTAGCGCTCTGGAGAACCAAGAAGAACGGCTGAACACCGCCATTGCCGAGCACATCGCCTCCATCCCCAACACGTTGCAGACCATCCCCGGCTTTGGCCCCGTCTTTGCAGCTGGCATCTTGGCCGAACTTGGCAACCCGCAACGCTTCAACTATGACCAGGCCAAAGTGGCTAAGTTCGCTGGGTTCAAGTGGCGCAAGACCGGTTCGGCCGACTTCACCGCCGACGAAACCCGCATGACCCGCACCGGCAACCCCTATCTGCGCTATTACTTCTGTGAAGCCGCTTTCTCGGTCCAGAGGTGTGACCGCGAGTATGGCCAATATTTCCAACGCAAACTGCAAGAAGTGCGTAAGCACGCCCACAAACGGGCGACGGTCCTGACTGCTCGCAAGCTGGTCCGGTTGGTGATGCGACTACTGGCGACTAACCAGCCTTACCGGCCAAGGAGGCTTTAGCTGCAATCCTCACGACATCCAGGTTGACCCACCTGGCTTATACCTTCATCTCTGTGACTTGCTTTGTTAAGGTGCATTTGAAGCAGGTTTGATTCAGCTTGTCCGTGTTTTCGCTCTCTTACCTTCCTTTTCGACGAATGTCGACCTTGACATATTACCGAATCGCTTTTGAGGTATTCTTTGATCAGTCTGTTGCACTAACAAGTTGAATCCAAGTTATATATATTTCGATCATCTCGAACAAAGAATTCCACCTTCAGTCACTGAAATGGCTGCAGAAAGTAGAAAATATTCACCTTGATAATTGAATTCACAATTCTGCAAGGTCTATTTGATAAAGATTAACTGTGCCCTGTGATCGTTTCAAGAATGGTAAATAGCTGATTGCCAAGCAAGGGAACACACTATGATTAAGTTAGCGGATGAAATCACGCTACGAGTTGCGCCAAATCAAGCCCATGAGCCAGGTGATTACCACAATAGGCGATCAAACGGCTGACATTCAGAGCAGACTGATGGCGTTTGTAGCCGCGCATGGAACGATAGCGCTCCTTGATCCACCACCCAATGGCGCGTTCGCTGGCGTTGTTGGTGCCATCCAAGATGGCTTCGCCCTTGGCATTCTTCCAGGTGCGATAGAAGGTCAAGCGCGGCCACAGGTTCCAACGGTCCAGGAACAGGTTGCGTAGGCGATAGGCAAGACTAGCCGATTGACCCGGGCGCGGTGCGGGTGCAGCTGCGTAGCGCAGGAAGAGGGTTTCGAGTTGGGGCTGTTGCTCTGGCAGACGGCTGCGCATGAGTTCCGCTAATTGGTGCAGATCCGCCAAAGCTTGTTGCGGCTCAATCCCTAGTTCCAGCAGAGAGCGATCCGCTCCAGCCTGGATCTGCTGGCTCAGGTTCTCGATGAGAGCTTCCGTATTGCGGACGACGTGGCTCTTGCATACCTGCTGGAACAAGCCCTGCTCATCGGCAACGGTCTTGAAAGCATCCGCATCATCTGTGACCAGGATGCGGGCATCCACGCTCTGGGCAATGGGAGCCACCCATGCTTTCAGGATTTCGGCATCTTCACCAGACAGGTGATCGATGGTCAGCACCAAACCGCTGATGGCATCCACCGTAATCCCGATCGGCAACCATTTGCCTTTGCATTTCACACTGGTCACATCCGCTCCCAGGGCTCGGGTGCGATAGCCTTCCAGGAAATGCTCGCATTTCATCCCGGGAACCCGTTCCGCTGTGCTCTGCACCGCCCGATACACTGTCGCTTTGCACATCCAGACCCCTAAGGCGCTCAGCACCAACGCTACCGCTCCATAACTCAACCCCAACACGTACAACATCACGCCGATCCCCTTCACCCGCTGCGAGAACTGCCCGGCTAACACCCCTTGCGGATAGACCCGGAAGGTGCGCTGACAACGCAAGCACTCATAACGGCGGGCTATCACCTGGTCGTATTGCATATCCCGCACGTTTTTCGGCACTTCCTGGCGCAACCGGAAGTATTTCCCCTTGCACTTCGCATTGGCACACTGCTCCGGCTCAAGAAATTGCTCCGGTTCAACCACTGGTAATTGCAGACTGAGGCGCATATAATTGGTCTACCGTTTCTTTTAGGTTTGTTTCCGGGATGATAGGTAAGATCGTCCCGGAAACGCTATTAAACCCCACTTTTACCAGTTTTGAAACAGTCACTGTGCCCTTCATCACTTGACCTCTTGAGCAGCACGGGCTACAATGGGTATAGGATGTGCTGTGTTCACCACATAGGATGGGTGGGCCTGTCGCTTAGCCAACGGGTCATTGGCTTAATTGATTCCTGGGGTGGAAGAATGCGGTTTGTTGTGAATCCGAAAGCCGCGCGGCAAGTTTCCGATCGCGCGTATTCCTCAAGACTATATCAACACCTTTCAGGAGTGCCATATGAATGACTTTCTCTTCCGTGGCTCATTAGCCGCGTTGGATGCCAGTCTCGACGATCTGGTGCAAATAGAGGCGGAACGCCAGGTCCGTAAGCTGATCTTAATTCCCAGCGAAAGCACGGCTCCACTGGCAGTGAGGGAGGCATTGGCCTCTACTTTCCAGAATATCTATGCCGAAGGCTACCCGGACGAAGAGACGCGCTGGATGAATGAAGCTGATATCCTGGATTATTCTTCCCGGCTGGCTCATTTCAGACGCTATTCCGATCCACGGTATTATAAGGGCGTAGAGTACGCTGATGTTGCTGAAGCGTTAGCGCGGCGGCGCTGTGCGGAAACTTTTGCGACAAAAGATATCTCCGCTGACCAGATCTATGTAAACGTCCAGGCTCTCTCTGGCGCGCCAGCTAACAATGCGGTTTACCATGCTCTGGTTAATCCGGGGGAGACCATGATGGGTATGAATCTCCTTCATGGTGGGCATCTATCACACGGTTCACCGGTTAATCGGTCCGGGAAGTATTACAACGCCATCCATTACATGGTCGATCCAGTCACCGAACAGATCGATTATGCTGCTGTAGAGGAATTAGCCCGGCAGCACAAGCCAAAATTTATCATTGCGGGATATTCATCTTATCCTTGGGCAGTGGATTGGGGGAAATTCCGTGCCATTGCTGATGCAGTTGGTGCGCTGCTCTTTGCCGATATCGCCCACGTTGCTGGGTTGGTGGCTGGGGGAGTGTACCCATCCCCGATTGGTTTTGCGGATGTGATCACCTTCACCACCCACAAGTCACTGTGTGGGCCGCGTGGCGCCTGTATTTTGACGACAAAAGCGGACCTGGCGCGTAAGATAGACCGGGCGGTATTCCCAGGAGAGCAAGGCGGGCCACACGTCAATGTCTTTGCCGCTATCGCCCTTACATTCAAGCTCGCTCAAACTGAGCAATTCCGCCAATTGCAACGCCAGGTGGTTAAGAACTGTGTGACTCTCACCAACCGACTTCACGAACGCGGTTTTCGTATCCCTTACGGTGGAACCGATACTCACCTGACTAATCTGGATTGCCGATCCGTGATTGGCCCTGACGGCACTCCGTTGTCTGGCGATCAGGCTGCCCGTATTCTGGATATCGCTGGAATCGTGGTTAATCGCAATACCATCCCAGGTGACATATCGGCGGCCAATCCATCCGGCATCCGCCTTGGGACGCCCTGGGTCACTCAGCGCGGCTTACAAGAGGGGGAAATGATCCAATTGGCTGATATTCTTGCAGATGTACTGCAAGCGACCAGTCCTTTCAGTTTAGAAGGCAGGAAGGGCGATCTATCGCGCGCCAAAGTGGATTTCTCCAAACTTGAAGAAGCCAAACTACGTGTGCGGGCGCTGGCTGAATCTGCTGGAAAGGATTATGAGCCCACTCGTCACGGGTACCCTCATTTCTATTACCTGGATGATTACGATAAGGCGAACACCCAGTCTGTCATCTTTGACTTGGGTGGGGAAAGCATCCGTCAATTCTTAAACTATGTTCTCACCAGTGATGTGGAATCGCTCCAGCCGGGTGAGAGCCAACTTACAAAAATCATAACGCCGAATGGGGAGGTGAATGGGAACATCATTTGTGTCGGGCGTTACCTGTATCGTTTGGAATTGCCTGCCGGCCGTTCGGCTGGACTGGCTGTAGCATGGTTGCGCGCTCTCTCGGATGGGTATGTTTCTTTCGATGAAGATTACCTGCGCAAGATTCCGGGTGTGGTTTGGGTACAGGAAACCAGTCACGCGGATAAGCACACCCCTATGGGAGAGGCAATCAACGGACGTAAACCTTACTTCATCGGCTCAGGAGATTTTGTCGCGAGCTCTAACTTCGAATCTTTGCCAGAATTCACCTGGACTGAAATAGAATCGCCTCTTCGCCGCACACCTTTGGCTGAGCTACATCGCAAGTTGGGCGCCAAAATGATTCCCTTTGCCGGTTGGGAAATGCCAGTCTGGTATACCTCGGTAGTTGAAGAACATCTCGCGGTGCGCAAGGCAGCTGGTTTGTTCGATGTTGCTCATATGGGTGTTTACCAGGCTGAAGGCCCAGATGCGGTTAGTTTCCTGGACAGTGTGGTTGGAAATGACATTGGTGGTTTGGCTGTTGGCGAATCGCTATATACCCACTTTCTCGACCCCCATGCTGGGGTGATTGATGATTTACTTGTTTATCACCGCGGGGATGAAAAGTTCCTGGTAGTAGTCAATGCCTCCAATGATGATAAAGATTGGGCCTGGCTGAATGCAGTGAAAGACGGCTTGGTCCGAGTCGACAACAGCCGCTCATGGGCGCGGGCCTTTGGGCGGAATGTTACACTGCGCAATTTGCGTGATCCGAAAGAAGGCGCGGATATGCGAGTCGATATTGCCTTGCAAGGCCCACGGGCGCGCGACATTCTGCTGGGATTGGGCTGCGACCCAGAAACTCGATCCCAAATCATGGCTTTGAAACGCACGCAACTCTGTGAAGCAATCGTCGGAAGCTTCGACTTGGTGGTATCGCGCACTGGCTACACTGGCGAAAAGATGGCTTTTGAACTATTTGTCCATCCAAAGAATGTGGAAGCGCTTTTCATGAGCCTGCTAGAAGCTGGAAAGGAATTCGGCTTGAAACCATGTGGGCTTGGGGCGCGCGACTCGCTGCGTACAGAAGCTGGATTGCCGCTCTATGGACATGAGATGGGCGGTGAGAAAAACCTGGGCGTCGGGGCGGGTGGTTTTGCTACCTATGTCAAGACATACAAACCCTGGTTTATCGGCCGCGATGCATTCCTGGCTCAGGAAAAAGCCCGTAAAGGTGTCGTCGTACGCTTCCGGTTCAACGAAAAAGGAGTCCGCATGGCGCACGGCGGCGATCCGGTAATCGATAAGCGCGGTCGAGTGGCTGGTTGGGTAACAAGTTGCGCGGTAGACAGTGAGGGCTACCTGACCGGTCAGGCATTCATAGAACTAAAAAGTGCTGAAGTGGGTAGCTCCATCCTGGTTTACCAGGGAGCACCTCAGTCTGCTGGTAAGTCGCCAGCAGAGATGGCCGTCGGTGATCGGGTAATCTTGCCTACCCCAGCGACTATCATCAGTCGGTTTCCCAAATAATATAGTTATTTTGAGGGGCAGCAGCCTGGGTGGCTGCCCAATCGATCCTTTACTAGTTTAAGGAGAAATAAAATGCAGACACCTTGGGATAATCGTTATGCACAGCGGACTCACCGGATGGCCAGTTCCGCAATCCGGGAATTGCTAAAAGTAACCGAAAAACCTGATGTCATTTCTTTTGCCGGAGGTTTACCAGCACCAGATGTTTTCCCGGTTGCAGAAGTCCAGGAAGCTTGCCAAATAGTGCTCCAGGAGCAGGGCGCTCAGGCGCTCCAGTACAGTACCACAGAGGGTTATCTCCCCTTACGTGAGATGATCTCCCGCCTCACGGCTCGCTTCGGTTTTCATATTACACCTGATCACGTCTTGATCACCGCTAGCTCTCAACAGGCATTGGATTTGCTAGGGAAAGTCTTTATTAACCCTGGCGATCATATTCTCGTGGAATCACCAACCTACCTGGGTGCACTGCAAGCCTGGAATGCATATGGTGCTGAATATGTTACCGTCCCGATGGATGAGGATGGGATGGATACCGATGCCCTGGAAGAGGCTTTGCGCGCCGGGCCAAAATTTATCTATGTGCTGCCTAATTTCCAAAACCCAAGTGGTTCCACTCTATCTTTGGAGCGCAGGCATAAATTGATCGAGTTGGCTGACCGTTATGGTGTGCCAATCGTTGAAGACGATCCATACGGCCAATTGCGCTATGAAGGCGAGCACCTGCCTTCAGTTGTAACCCTGGATAGCCAATCTCGGGATGATTGCAAGGCTTCATATCGCGGAAATGTGATCTACTTGAGCACCTTCTCGAAGATCCTGGCTCCTGGGCTACGATTGGGGTGGGTGATAGCCCCTCCAGAGGTGATCCGCAAGATTGTCACAGCCAAACAGGGCGCAGATCTGCATACCTCTACCTTTACCCAAATGGTGGCATACGAGGTTTCCCACGGTGGTTTTATTGACCGGCATATCCCGCTAATTCAAAAGGTATATGGAGAACGACGGGATGTTATGCTGGCGGCAATGGATCGTTATTTCCCACCCGAAGTCGACTGGACGCACCCCAAAGGCGGTTTGTTCTTATGGGGAATCCTGCCTGAGCACCTGGACGCCGCCGATGTGCTGAAGGTAGCGGTTGAGGAAAAGGTGGCTTTCGTGCCCGGTAGAGCTTTCCATCCTCATGGAGATGGTAAGAACACCATGCGGCTAAATTTTTCCTATTCTACGCCAGATAAGATCGAAGAAGGTATCTACCGCCTGGGAAAGGTACTGGCTGAAAAGGTAAACCATCATGAAAAGGTGGCATTAGCGAGCTAAGTTTTTCGAGTTTTGATCAAAAAAATTTTGAAAATAAGAACGGGTAGCCTTTCGAAATGACTGCCCGTTTTTTTGATCGCATCAGTAGAACAGGCGATCAGCTTCTTGTTTACTAACTTGCTAATGAAGGGTTATAGTTAGAAGGCAACCAATTTGCCTTGTGATAAAAGGAGGGCATAATCATTTCCTTCATGGAAGGCATATAGTAGACTTGTGGTTGGTTTGTTGACGAGGATCGTCTGGGTGTGGAGGGCAGAGATATTTTCCTGGAGCTGGTTCGGTGGGAAATCCATTAAAGAGACAGCCAGACGAGGCTGTTCATGGGTGTAATGGTTGACTAGACGAATCCCTTCATTTAAAACCTGGCAATATCGGCAGGCCAGTACATAGGCCGGGATCTCCTGGGCAAAGAAGTCCGGCAGATCAGCCTGGCTGTGAACCAGCAAAGGAGCGGCCTGGAACTGGGAAATGCGTTGACCTCCGAAAAAAGTCGCTCTGGGTTGATTCTTCCTGCGTAACCGCTCGAGAAAATCCAGGCAGTTTGAATCAATATAGCCAACCTGGGTTTCTGAGTCGAGTGGATCTCCAACCACAAGATTATCAAGGAATTCAGCCGCCTGTTCGACCCAATCATTTCCTCCGACAACCATAATGGATTTTGTTGCTGTGCAAACGATCGCATAACCGATGGACGCATACAGCCAGTTCTGGGTTTCTTCCGTGAATAGACCCGAAACCAGCGCAGCACAATTGCCCGAGGCATGTCTTAACACACTCTTACCCGCGAATAAATCGATCAGGCTGGTTTCGACCTGTATTCTCCGGTCCAGTCCTGAAGGTCCCCATTCAACGAACAGGGCGTGCAAGGCATTCATGTCGGCAGGATTGATTTCTACACCTTCCAGGTCTAACGATGCCCGAGGTGGGTTCGGTTGGAAGCGTAGTGTTCGGTCGATGATAGCTGGAGATCCGAAAGTCCACACAATTGAGCAGGCCTCGACCAGATGAGCATGGTTTTGGCTGGCATATGGATCCTCCCGATCAAGATATAAGAGCTGGGCAAAGCGAGGATCGATACCGCTGGCGTTCAATGCTCTTATTACCAGTGGCGCAGCTGCATCACGAATTGAGGCCCGGATGATAAAAGGGATTCCCAGGTAGGTCAGGTTAGCGGCGACCAGAGCGGTTGCGCGGGGATCATTGCCGGGAGTGATGGCATAACAAAATCCCGAATTAGGTACCAATACTTTATACAAGTCAGGACTGATCTTTTCAGCCAGGTAGGTTTTTTCCAGGCCGCTCTGATTGAAACGAGAAAGTATTTGGTCGGGTACCTTTTTTAGAACTTCGGGGATCTCTGCGAATAGACCGGATATCAGCTTGATCGGCATGCCTGTCATCCGCACCGCGTGTTCGATATCATCTTGTGAATATTTGAATTCATTGGCTGCATTTTCAAGCAGGTCTTTCCTTTGGGCAATTGTTCCTCTCTCGGCCTGGCGGGCGGCTCCAATGGCAGATGCAATATCTAACGGACCAGCGCAGGCGATCTGGTACGTGTATCCTGGATAGAAATTCGAAGCGCCAACGAAAGTCGTTCGGATTTGCTCTTTTCCAGAGAGAATCAAAGGGTAGATCATCTCAGCCTGCTGCACAACCATACAGCAATAAATCCGAATGGCCATCCGGATCCAGCCGCCGAACGTCAGTGATTACTGGACTGAAGATCCCGCACGGGCATTCCCCTTCATCGAGTAACCATGTAGCTACATCCCCAGGGGCAAAACGGATCCAAATCGTGCCATCGCGGGCCCAGGAGGTATATACTAGCAAACCTTGTTCGCCTTTCTTCACCGGCACCCACGCACCTCCATCAGGTTTTACAACTTCAAGAAAATGGGGTCCTTGCAATAAGTGCAGGTTATTGTAGTGGCATATCCCGGTTGGTGTCAGTTGGGGGTTGGTACTGCACGCTTGCGGGATCGCTTCAGATGATCCAAGTAGGGTGGCTACAGGTGTGTCAGTCAAGTAATCCCGGACGAGTTCTAGGGCATATGGTACGATGCTGAAGCCCCCTAAGAAAATGAATTCCACCTGTTTTAGGCCTTGAGAGTCAGGTAAGAGCACTCCTAAATATTCTGGATTCTCCAGAGACACTTGGATCAGCGTATGCAGGTTTATTCCAGCGGCTTTCTCCTGGCGGCTCATTGCTTCATAGGGTTGTTGGACAGTAAAGAGAACATTCACATGAAAGGCGCGCAAGTTGTGAAGCACCTGGAGAGGACCTTCCTCAGGTCGGCGCAGATAGACATTTGTCCCATGGGCCCATAGACTCTCCTGCATCCATTGCCCACCTTTGTGGGTGGTGTTATATGTGTAAAGCACTAAATCACCGGGAATTAATCCGTGAAAGTCATGACCGCGGCGCCAGGCCTGAATCTCGCGTTGGCGGTCTGCCAGAGTAAGGAATGTGGGAGTTGCCTGTCCCAGCGAACCGCCGCTGCTGAAAGCTACTGCTGCTTGAGCTGCTGGATCGGATGGTCGTAAGAGCAGGGGATCTTCATTTACAATCTGGCGAAAACCTTGTAGTCCCTGGGAAAACTCATCATCTTTAACCAGGATCGGAACTCGGTGCCAATCATTTTGTGTATGGATTGACTCTGGCTGAATTGTTTCCAGGCGATCGGCGTATAGTCCCGGCATTGCCAGTCTGGCTCGCTGAACCTGTTGTTGTAGGAAGGGCAGGATCATCGAAAACAGACGTTCCTGAGGAATCAGATCCCATCCATGCCAGGCAAAGACTTCTGGGCGTAGCTGGTCATAATCCCAAATCTTTCCGTCCAGGATCTTTTTCTCCAGGAGCAGGAAATTATTTTCTACAGAAAGAATGTCAGACCAATCAGCAGGCAATCGCATGTGGATTCCGTGGAGCAGGAATGCTCCTCCTATGCTATCTATCGTTTTATGAGTGGTAAGAATCCCGGGAAATCTACCCGGGTAGTTAAATTTACCACAGCAGATTGGTTTGGATCTCCCTGAGATGTGAAAGTAATTTCCACTGGCTCGAAAGTCCCAGGTGTACTGTCTGGGGGGATGGCGACTGTTATGATTACTTGGGCACTCGCCTCGGGCTGTAAGGGGGAGTCTGGAAATGTAACTGTTGTTTCCCAGTTATGTCCATCTAGCGTGGATGCATAGCTATCCTCATGCGAACCGGTATTAGTGATGGTCAGTTCGTAAGTGACTGTCATGCCTGCTCTGGCTGAAGCTTCCGCTGAAACCGGATTCAACTCAAAATCATAGGTAAGCTTAGTAGATGTAACAGCAAGCGCCGAAGCAGTCTTCGAGCTATCTCCCTGGGAAATGGCGGTAATGGTCGCTGTATCGCTTATTCCTGGAATGGCATCTAATGGGATTGTCACATCGATTTCAAAATCAAAATTCTCGTCGGGTTCTAACGGTCCAATCTGGTTTTCAGAGGCAAACGTCTCCCAAGAGTTATTGTTAATTAGAATATCGAATGTATCTTCCTCAGTTCCCAGGTTAATCAGCGTGAAATTGTAAGTGAGCGTTTCTCCTGGATTGCCTACCCGGCTCGCTTCGACTGGTTGTAATCCAGGGGCATATAGCTCGTCTTCTATTGTCAAGAAAATTGTACTGGGAACGCCCCAGGCTGCGTTGGCATCCTGGCTTTCTAAGAAGAGTATGTGACGACCTACGGACCATCCAGACGTATCAATCGTTACCTCCAAACCTTCCACAGAAGCATCGAAGTTGCCATCCACTGCTTCGAGGGGATAGGTCGTTTCACTTTCCCAGGAGGGTTCGTCGATGCTGAAGCGGGCAGCCTGGATGGATTGAGTGGGTTCATCCCCCCAGCCGTTGCTGTCAAAGCGAGTATCGTCAGCCGTGGCGGTCAATGTCACCAGGGACCCACTCGGAACCGAGTTGTTGTCTAAAGCAATTTCCAGTGTCTCAGGCCCAGCGGGATTTTGATATGGGAGACGGGCGGCTTTGAAAGCGAACAAAAGTGCAGGCAGGTTTTTAGGAATTAGTGTGTTTTCGAAGTATGAGCAACTTTGGAAAAAGGCAGTCCCGATCTCAAATGTATAGGCTGCCAGGCCTAAATCGCCGTAAGCCCAGTCGTCGGTTGTGCCATTAGTCTGATAGATACAACCAGGCTCGCCAGATTGGCACACCTCGTAATTATTGAAGAAGCCAAATTTTCTACCCAGTGTTTCAAGGCCGGAGTCATTCGGAGCCGGATCGCCGTCCCATCCCCACGGGAATAGCACCCATGGTCCGTAAGAATGTAAAGAGATAAAGCTGCCCATTGCATTATCCGGTGCGGGATCGTCATCTTCACTGCCCCGCTGATCTGGGAAGATCGAAGTGACGTAATCTTAAATCGCCTGTGTTTCCGGTTCGGAAGCTGCGGTAGGGCCGCGATAGGTCTCATCACACGGATAAGAGCTGGAGCCGGAATCATCGTATTTCCACTTAAAACTGCTGTTTCGATTTAGATCAACTCCCCAATACCCTTGTAAATTACAGCCATCATCATCATCGGTGTTCTTGCGCCAGTAGGTTCCCTCCTCTGCGATCTTGCGCCCATCCGGATTGGTTTGCGGCACGATGTGGATTTCATAGTAATCCAGCAACCAGGTAATATCCGGATCAATCCCATAATTGCTAACAAGGTATTCAGCGAAAAGAGTTGCCAGTTCCACGGTGGCATACTCACGTGCATGAATGGCTGCCATCAGGAAAAACTTAGGTTTGGGTCCTGGAATAGCCTGGTTGGTAATGACTGCTGAATAGATATCATATCCGCTTAACCCATCGGGCACACTTTTCTCCCAACTGTCGCCAATATCGATGACTGTCACCAAATCAGGGTGTTCTGAGGCCAGCTGCTCCAGGCTCATGTAAGTTTCTTCAACAGTTCGATAACAGGGATAACCCGGGATGCCCGATATCTGACCCGGGAGAGGTATGTTCTGGCGGCTGAGCTCTGCAGTTTTTTGCAGGTCGATCTCGAACTGGTATCCAGCTTGAAGCAGGAATTGTTGGTCGAGGGGGCTTAACATTGCCACCAGATAACCAGCGGCATGATTCACTTCCCAAACATCCAGCCAGCCACCCAGCCGATTTAAATCATCAAGATCAGCAAAAAACACCCGTGCAACGATTGGAGTCTGGTTGAGAAGTTTGCAGTCAGATTAATGCGTGTAGATTTATTTGCAGCAGTGAAGGCTGACGAACTTAGCAGGAATATTCCCACCAAGAAAAGCCCAAACCAGCGAAACGAATGTGGTTTCAATGGATGTACCTCCGCAAATTTTATTCGTTCACATAAGTGACAAATTCGGCGCGCGCCAGTCCCTGTTTGATGGCTTGTTTCGCCACGGCAGCAGCGACAGCTTGGTGCAGGTGTTTATCCAATGGGTTGGGTAACAACTCTCCGGGCGGTGTAAGCGTTGCAATTGTGTCAGCGGCTGCCAGATACATCTCATCGCTGATTCGCCTGGCGTTGGAATCGACTGCGCCACGCAGAATACCAGGGAATCCCAGTACATTATTTACAACTTTCCCATCGGTGGCAAAGGCTGCCCCGGATGACAGGGCCAGATCGGGATCGATCTCGGGAATGGGATTGGAGAGCGCCAATAACAGGCGTCCCAGTACTCCAGGTGCCTGATCATTGCGCACGCTCACCGTGCGCATAATTTTATCCTCACCGATCATGAGTTTGCGAGTTTCCTGGTTTTAGTCTCGACGGGGATTCCCATTGGCTCCGTTCTCCACTTTATGATTATGCCATAGTTTGAAATCATGGAGAATCGATCCGCCTATAAACTCGCGTAAGATTGAATTGTCTGGGACTAAATCGCTCTCTAATGGAAGGAACCATTCCTGAAACGCCAGGAGACGCTTGGCTTCGATATATTCTGGCGAACCAAATGGTACCTGGCGTAATAAAGGCTCGGCCAGGGGCTTCAACACCGCTAGTTCGTAAACCAAAGCAGAGTTGAACATCACATCGGCGTTCTCCTGGAAAGGGAAAATGTAGCGTTTTTCCCCTCGCCGAACAGATTCCCACCGACGAATGGTATCCTGAGCGCTATAACCTCGTTCACGGGCGTCGCGTACCACGCGGCGCAATAGACGCGTGTCTGTAGTAGAAACGCGATTATGATGATCAAGGTTAAGCTGAGTCAATGCGGAGATGTAGATCCGAAAGGTTAGCTCAGGTGAAATCTCGGGGAAGAGATCGGGATTCAGTCCGTGGATACCTTCAAGGATAACGATCTGCCCTGTTTGTAATTGGACAATATCACCAGGCTCCTGGCACCCACGAACAAAATTGAAGTGAGGTAGCTGCACAGATTCGCCCCTAATCAATTGCTGTAGATCAGTTACCATTTGGACGCGGTCGAGTGCCTGGAGTGATTCAAAATCGTACTGCCCTTTTTCATCTACTGGTGTCTTCTCCCGGTCAACAAAATAATTATCCATCTCAAAGGGGAATGGCGAGATGCCATGCGCGAGTAATTGAATAGTGAGGCGCTTTGCGAATGTGGTTTTACCAGAAGAGGATGGACCAGCGATAACAATCAAGCGGGCTTGATCCAGGCGAGCAGTGACGAGATCAGCGATGTCTGCAATCTGTTGTTCGTGCAACGCCTCAGAAACAAGGATGATCTCCCGCATCCGTCCAGCCTGGATGGCATCATTCAAAGATCCTGCGCTATGAATTCCCAATCGCCTAAGCCAGTCGCCGTACTGCCAGAAGGTCTTAAGTAAAGTCGGATAATCCGGGAGAGGTAATAACTCGGTTGGACGATGGCGTCGGGGAAAACGCAAGGTAAACCCCTCACCAGTGGGGGTTAGCTTGAACCATTTAAGATAACCGGTCGATGGCACCATATAACCGTGATGGTAATCGCAGTTGTCGCCTAGTTGGTATAGCGTCAAATAGTCCTTTCGACGATATACCAACAATTGGACTTTATCCAGGTGCCCTTTCTTCTTGAAGTAGTCGATAGCCTCGTTCAAAGGTACTTTGATGCGGCGCAGTGGCAAGTCAGCGGTGACGATTTCTCGCATCCGCTTTTCCAGGACAGCTAGTTCCTGCTTCGACAGCGGTGCGCGATCCATGACCTGACAATAATATCCGCCGGAAGCCACAGAGTGATCAATTGCAACGGTTGTGTTGGGGAATTGTTCTTCGAAAGCAGTCTCTAAAAGAAAGGTAAGGGAGCGTCTGTAGATCCTCATCCCATCGGCTTCATCCATGGTTACCGGTTGAACATCCAATTCTTTAATAATTGGATAGGTCAGTTCGCGTAATTCATTATTAACGATTGCGCCAACAACAGGCGCTTTCGTCAATTCGTTCTTCTGATGACCTTTGCTATGCCTTGCTTCCCCACGTAGATTTTTCAGGAACTCACCCACAGGTGCACCGCGCGGTCCACGCAGGACAATCCCATCAGGCAAATGGATTTCAACAGTTAAGGAAGGCTCGACTTTATGGATATGATATGGCTCTGACATCTTGAGCTCTCCAGTTGTAGTCAGGCTACCGACAAGCTCCAGAAATTTACCGAGAAAGATAACCATTGTATCACTGGCTAAATGGTTTTTTGGAGCCTTCATGAGTTTATTCTGTGCAAAGTTGTAAGCTACCAATTAAGGGGGATTAATTTATCTAAGCAATATGCCAATCTGATCCATAAAATCTGTTCTGGGTACTCAGCAGAATGAATTGTGTTAAAATAATGTTGTGGCAAATCCTAGACTTGCTCCTCAGTATTATCAAAGAAACGCCATTACTTATCAAGCACATCGTCGCCAGGTGATCTGGCAGATTTACCTGCCAATCGCTTTGGTGATCTTATTGGTAATCCTGGCTGGGATATTGGTGATCCTGGCTCCAACTCTTAAAGTGGAACGTTGGGCGGATATTGCCTTGATCTTGCTGATCAGTACTACGATGATTTCAGCCCTTGTGTTCATCATCTTGGTCATATTTTCAATTATTGGGACCCGGCGTTTTTTGCTAATTGTTCCATACTACCTATTCATGGGACAGAGCTACGCATTTCGCTTACGAAACCGGTTGCGTGATCTGTCTGATAGGGCGGTTGAACCGATCTTATGGACAAATAGCAATATTGCCAAATTTCAAGCCATTCGACCGAAAAAACAATAGCCAATGAGTCGGAATGGGACCGCCAATTCAGTTGCACAGGAGGATCTTTTATGCCCGATGAACTTGATATCGAACTGTCTCAAGTTAATTTTAGAAAGAAAGTTCTGATCATCGGACCTGTATTGGGTGCGGTGGTCGGCCTTGCTAGTGCCTATATGCTGATCCAAAGTATGCAAAGGCATAATACCGAATTGAAGATCTCAGCAGGTGAAGGTGTGAGCATAGCATTGATTGTCATGGCTTTGCTACGCCAAATCACCGAATTGCCTGATAAACGCAAATAAATTCAAATCTAGCGATCATTCTTACTTATTGGTAAAGGGCAGAAAATTATAATGATAGCGTTAAAGAGTCTGAAGTGTGTAGCATGCCGGGGTGGTGAGCCGTTAATAAGTGAGGAGGAACTCCAGGAGTTCCTGCCGCAACTACCAGATTGGCAAATTGTTGAAGTACAGGGTGTAAATCGTCTGGAGCGCCTTTTCAAATTCAGGAATTTCCGCGAATCCCTTGCCTTCACCAACCAGGTTGGCGAAATTGCTGAGCAAGAAGATCACCATCCATTGATTCAAACTGAGTGGGGCAGGGTGACAGTGAATTGGTGGACACACAAGATTAAAGGCTTACATCGCAATGACTTCATCATGGCAGCCAAAACGGATGAATTATATTTAGTTTAGTATTTCAAATAAGTCTTGCAGAAGCCGGCGAGTTATACTCACCGGTTTTTTATTTTATTAATGACATGACAGAACGCTTATCTCATTATCCCTGACAGCGATGAGTAGGTGTTGCCGTCTTCGGGGTACAATACGCCTATGAGGAAGCAGCGTGCTGATTTGCTTATGTTACAACAAGGATTGGTTGAAAGCCGGGCCCTGGCGCAACGTCTGGTGATGGCTGGTCAGGTGCGGGCCGATGGTCAGGTAATCCTAAAACCATCTTCGATGATCCCTGAAAATGCCATACTTATCATTGATCCTGGTCCAAGATTTGTATCACGCGGGGGTGATAAATTGGAAGGTGCTTTTCGGTCTTTTTCGCTAGATGTTACCGGAAAGGTATGCGCCGATGTTGGCGCTTCAACAGGGGGATTCACGGATTGCATGCTGCAACACGGGGCGGAGCGGGTATATGCTATCGATGTGGGTAAAGGCATCCTGCATTGGAAATTGCGCCAGGACTCGCGGGTGATTGTTCTGGAGGATACCAACGCTCGCTACATTGAATACCTGCCTGAGCCAGTTCCTTTTGTCTCGGTGGACGTCTCCTTCATCTCGCTAAAAATCATCTTACCCGTGGTGCGCGCTTGGTTCTCTCCTTCCGGTGGGGAAGTGATCGTGTTAATAAAACCGCAGTTTGAAGCTGGTCGATCCCAGGTGTCACGCGGGAGATGGTGTGATTTGCGATTCTGAAATTCACCGTCAGGTTCTGTTGGATGTATTGGGTTTTGCACAGGAGAATGGATATAGCGTCCACGGGATTGTCCAATCGCCTCTTCTCGGTCCGAAAGGGAATGTGGAATTTCTGGCGCACCTCTCTTACCCTGGTGAAGGGATCGCGGATATCTCGAAAATGGTCGAGGATGAAGCCGGCTAGTTGCGGGTTGCCTGCCGCGTCAACGATCGAAGTGCCATTAACGTTCACAGGCAATAACCTCCTGGCTGCGAAGTCGAAGAAGAAGTAGTAAAATCATTGCTAATTCGGATCATTCCCCGATATCCTTAACCGCGCGAAGGAGAGACGCATGAACATTTCAATATCCGAGGAGCAGGGGCGCATCCCTGTTACGGTGTTCCATGTGACAGGGCGGATCAATTTAGGTAATGCCGATGAATTGATCAGAAGAGTTCAAAATTCCTATCAGGGAGGCATGCGGGATTTGATTCTTGATCTGTCTGGTGTTGATTCCTTAACTAGCGCCGGTTTGCGGGCGATCCTTATAATTATGAAATTGCTGAATACGGATTCGAGAGATCAACCAAGCTCGAGTGATAAATCCCAGCATGTCAAATTGCTCAGTCCAACCGAATATGTCCTGATTACGATGAAAACTGCGGGATTCGATCGATATCTTGATATTTATGAAAGCTTGCCGGAAGCCCTGGCATCCTTTTAGTCCTGCTCCTCATGTACTGAAACTGGCTGACCGATCCAGGAATGCTTTGTGTGACGTTCTTTTAATCATGGGGAATATAGAGTATACTTCTGCCCGGCTATGACCGACCATATTCGTAATTTCTGCATTATTGCTCATATCGATCATGGGAAATCGACCCTGGCGGACCGGATGCTGGAATTGACTGGGACGATATCTGATCGAGACATGACGGATCAGGTGTTAGATAGCATGGATCTGGAGCGGGAAAAAGGGGTCACTATCAAAGCCTCCGCCGTGCGCATGATGTACACCACGCTGGATAAGCAATATGAGTTAAACCTGATTGACACTCCTGGGCATGTCGATTTTGGCTACGAGGTGTCCCGTGCTCTGGCTGCTTGCGAAGGCGCTGTGTTGGTTGTAGATGCGAGTCAAGGGATTGAAGCGCAAACTCTGGCAAATCTGTACATGGCTTTAGAAGCCGATCTAGAAATCGTACCTGTGATTAACAAGATCGACTTAATATCCGCCCGTCCCGACGAAGTTGCAGAGGAGATCAGCAACCTGCTAGGTGTCCCCGATGAGCAGGTTTTGCGCATATCTGCAAAAGAAGGATTGAACATTGAAGCAGTTTTGGAGGCCATTGTCCAGCGTATACCTCCTCCCCAAGGCGATATGAACCTTCCCTTGAAAGCCTTGATCTTCGACTCTCATTACGACCCGTATAAAGGAGTGGTGGCGTACGTCCGGTTAATAGATGGGCGTGTTCACCCCACGGAAGTTCTCTTACCGATGGCCACTGGGGTGGAATTTAGACCAGTGGAGGTGGGGATCTTTGCCCCGGAATTGCGTCCGACACAGGGTCTGATAGCAGGGGAAGTCGGTTATGTCGCGACTGGATTGAAGACTGTACGGGAGTGCAGGGTCGGCGATACCCTGACTAGTCTGACTAAACACGCTTCGACTCCTCTTCCTGGTTATCGCAAAGCGAAACCGATGGTCTTTGCCGGAATCTATCCTGTAGAGGGGGAGGACTATGCTGATCTCAAGGATGCCCTGGAAAAATTACAACTAAATGATGCATCTTTGGAGTATCTCCCGGAGACTTCACAGGCCTTAAATTTTGGCTTTCGCTGTGGATTTCTTGGCATGTTCCACATGGAGATTATTCAGGAACGCATCGAACGAGAATATGATTTAGATATCATCGTTACTTCACCTTCGGTTGAGTATGAAGTTGTCTTGCGCACAGGCGAGGTCATCCGCATCGACTCGCCGGCTAATTTGCCAGAGGAAGCGACGATTGCGGAAGTACGTGAACCCTGGATGAAGATTGAGATATTTACCCCAACCGAATTCTATGGAGCGGTGATGGATCTGGTGACAAAGCGCCGGGGTATATTTATTGATCAAGATTATCCGACCCAGAATCGGGTTCAATTGAATTATGAAATCCCGCTGGCTGAAATGATCGTTGATTTCTTTGACCAGTTGAAATCTCGCACGCGCGGCTATGCTTCGTTAGACTATCAATTCGCCGAATACCGCCCAGATGACCTGGTCAAGTTGGAAATATTGGTTAATGAAGAGCCAGTAGACGCGCTTGCCTCCATTGTCCACCGCGATAATGCGTATCATAAAGGGCAGGCGCTGATCTCCAAATTAAAGGATCTGATCCCGCGTCAACTTTTCGTCGTGCCGATCCAGGCATATGCCGCGGGACGGGTTATCTCGCGTGCTAATGTCAAAGCTTTGAGGAAAGATGTGCTGGCGAAATGCTACGGGGGCGATATCACGCGTAAGAAGAAACTGTTAGAAAAACAGAAGCGCGGTAAGAAACGCATGAAGATGGTCGGGAATGTGGAGATTCCCCAGGAAGCCTTTTTTGCGGTGCTGCGGCTGGAGGAAGATTGAGTTCTGCCCTGGGGACACGCCTGGGTGGGATTGGCCGGTGGTTGCCTGGGTTGTTGATCAGTATTATTGCGATCGGATTACTCTTGCAACTGGCCGATTGGCAAGAGGTGATCCAGGCGTTGCGCGGGATAGAAATTGCCGGGTTGTTGCCCGCGATTATTTTTTACGTGCTTGGAAATGCATTTCGGGCTTTGACTTGGATGACTTTCCTCCAGAATAAAGCCCCTTATCGACGGGTATTTGTTGTATTAAATGAAGGATATCTTCTAAATAATATTCTTCCTTTTCGTTTGGGAGAGTTGGCCAGGGTAGTCTTGCTGAGCCAGTCAGCGCGCCTCAGTCCTTTCTTTGTCTTATCAACCATTATCATTGAACGAGCCTATGATGTAGCCTTGGCGGCTGGGTTGTTACTGGCTACACTGCCCCTTGTTATTGGCATGAAGAATGCCTCGATGGTTGCTATCACAGCCCTCGGTCTTGTGCTGGTGGGTCTGGTCACTTTGTTCTTGTTAGCGCGAAATCGGGAAGTCCTCAAGGCCAAATTGGGGAAAGCCAGCGATACGCATGATTCTTTTCGCCAGCGTTTCATCAATCGAATGGATTCATTCATAGATGGACTCGGTGTACTGATCCGCCCGGGTCAATTCTTCCTTAGTCTCTCATTCATAATAATTAGCTGGTCATTTGGCGTCCTGGAGATCCATTTCTTACTCAATAATGGCGAAGCGCACTCTCCCTTATGGTGGACAGGGTTTGTATTGGGGGTGGTGTCTCTGGGGATTGCTATACCTTCCGCACCAGCTCAATTAGGTGTGTATGAAGTAGCAATGGTGGGTGCGCTGACCCTTTTAGGATACCCGGCTGGTCAAGCCCTTGCTGTGGCTCTTGTGGCCCATTTGATCCACATTGGTTTTACAGGCGTTGTTGGAACCCTTGGACTGATCCGAGAAGGGGAAACCTTGACGGGTCTATATGCCCGATTGAAGAACCTCACTCGCATGGATGTTGCAAGGTAAGTAATGCGAGTTCTTATCTCATTAATGTATTATCGTCCGCATTACTCAGGGCTGACGATTTACACGGAGCGATTGGCACGCGCCCTGGCTGCCCGAGGGCATGAAGTGACGGTGTTAACTTCGCGCTTCGATCCGAAACTACCGGCGCAGGAGTTGAAGAATGGCGTAACGATTGTCCGACCACACGTGCTGTTCCGGATTAGCAAAGGAGTGATCATGCCCAGCCTGCCAATTTGGGCTTGGAAACTGATCCGCCGGGCTGACGTGGTCAACGCCCATGTTCCTCAACCGGACGCAGCCGTGATCGCATCCATCGGAGCATTGTTCCATAAACCAGTTGTTCTCACCTATCACTGCGATCTGCAATTACCGAAAGGGGTCGTGCATTACTTTGCCAATCAGGGTTCTCATCTGGCAAATCATTTGGCAGCCAAACTTGCTGATTGCATTATCACCAACACGCGAGATTATGCGGAACATTCTCCGTTCATGAGACGTTATCTTGGGAAAGTGCAGCCTGTCTTGCCACCGATCGAATTGGCTGCGGTTTCAGAGATGCAAGTAAAAGCATTTCGCGAGAAATATTCGATTAGACCAGGACAGCGGGTGATAGGCATGGCTGCCCGCCTGGCGACTGAGAAAGGTGTGGAGTATTTGGTTGAGGCAATGCCGGAGGTGTTGCGCTCTCATCCAGAAACGCGTGTCCTGTTTGCTGGTCAATATACTGGGGTCTTGGGCGAGGAGGAATACGCACACCAGCTTGCTCCGTTGATCGATCAGCTTGGCAGCCAATGGACTTTCCTGGGAATCTTGTCTCCAGTGGAATTGGCTGCGTTTTTCCAAGTTGCTGATGTAACGGTTTTACCTAGCATTAACAGTACAGAATCGTATGGTATGGTTCAGGCTGAATCAATGATCTCCGGTACGCCAGTTGTTGCGAGTGATCTTCCCGGAGTACGTCAGCCGGTATTGACCAGTGGGATGGGATTGATCGTTCCCCCTCAGGATGCACATGCTCTGGCTCATGCGCTCACTGAAATATTGGATGATCCAAGTGGGTTTGGAGGAAAATCTCAGGTTTCTGAGAAATTCTCTCCAGACTCAACTGCCAAGAGTTATGAGCGAATGTTTCTAGAATTACTTGCAGATCATCCGAACCGAAGCGTGAGTTGAGCACGAGATTGTCAGACTTCTATGTCTCATCTCTTTGATGAATCGTATTTCAAGTCGGGCGCTTATGCTGATGTGTCCTTCGCTCGTTTCAGCCAGTACTGGTGGTCGAATCGTTATTATGCCCGTCTGGTCCGCCGATATGGTCCTCCCCGTGGAAGGGTATTGGAGATCGGTTGTGGTCTAGGCCATTTATTGGACTGGTTGAATCCTACTTATCAGGTGTTTGGAACCGACATAAATCTTTGGGCGCTATCCCAAGCCCGCCGAAATGTCCCGCAAGGTTCTTTCTTAATGGCCGATGCGGAGGATCTGGGTGTTTTTCGGGATGATACCTTCCGGATTTTGATCGCTAAGCATGTTGTGGAACATTTACCCAAGCCAGAATTTGCATTAGCCGAAATGAGCCGGGTGCTGTCACCCGGTGGTATTTTGCTCCTTGCGACTCCGAACCTGGACTCGATGATGCGAGGAGTGAAGAAAGAGAATTGGATTGGATATAAAGATAAGACCCACATCAGTCTCAAACCACCAGCTATCTGGTTAGAGCTACTCATTGAGCAAGGCTTGCGCCCATTTCGGGTATTTTCAGATGGATTTTGGGATGCCCCTTATTTTCCTGCAGTCCCGGCTGCAATACAGAAACTTTTCTTTGGTGCTCCAGGGGGCTTGCAAGCCATTTTAGGATGGAGTATCATTCCCCTTCGCATGGGCGAAAGCATGATTGTTTTGGCTAAAAAACGATGAACAGTGAACCAACTGTGCTGGACTTTGTCAAGGCAATACTGACTCCTTGGAGAGGCGCGCCACCCCGCATACCTCCCCTCGAATCTTCGGATGTTCTAGAAACGGACTCAATCGGCTTATCGGGTTTACCTCCATCACAACTCAATGGAAATGTAGCTGATCAAACGGAACATCAGACCCCAGTTCAACCTGCAATCCGGACCCTTGCTTGGCCCTGGCGGGCGATGATCGCTTTGGGATTGGCTTTGTTCGCCCAATTGTCCCTCGAACCTTCTGTGGATCGCAGTTGGCAGCTGGGAGTTATTCTGTACATAATGGCAGCAGGTTGGGTAGTTTGGGCAAATATTAGCCAGGAATGGGATTTGCCCGCTGGAAGCAGTCTAGAGCCACGCTCGGATCCGATGACGATCCAGAACGTTTATCTGATTATCGGGCTGGTTATGAGTCTGCTGGCCTTCCTTACATTAGGAGGTAATCGCTTTACCAGCCTGAACGTGCTGTTGTGGATTCTCTGGCTTGCTTTTCCTCATCCTGGCTTTTTGGCTGCCCGGCAGTTCAAAAAGCAAATGGTTCGCTTACATGCGAGGTCAATTCAAGTATCCGGTCTGGAATTTACACATTTCCCATTGGACATTGGTGTTCCTATTAGCAACCGGATTTGTGCTCTTTTTCCGTCTGTATCTTTTGAATGAAGTACCTCGCGAAATGGTCAGCGATCATGCCGAAAAAATCCTGGATATTTGGGACGTGCTGAATGGGAACACCAGCATTTTCTTCCCGCGTAATACGGGTAGAGAAGCGCTCCAGATGTATCTCACCGCGGCGGTAATCAAGATATTTGGGACAGGATATACTTTTCTGAGCTTGAAGATCGGTGCCGCTATCGCGGGGTTATTAACGTTGCCTTTCATCTATTTGTTAGGGGTTGAACTTGGTAATCGACGGGCGGGTATTTTGGCTGCCCTGTTTGCTGGAATAGCGTATTGGCCTAATGTGATCACCCGCGTTGCTTTGCGTTTTCCTCTCTACCCTTTATTTGTTGCGTCAACTCTGTTCTTTCTCATAAGAGGTTTGCGCCGGTCTAATCGTAATGATTTCATCCTGGCTGGCTTATCGCTAGGCATCGGATTGCATGGCTACACCCCCTTCCGAATCATGCCGTTTGTGATCCTTGTAGCTGTTGGATTATATATTCTTCATCGCCAATCACAAGGTTTGCGGAAGAGAACCTTGTGGTATTTGGTACTGCTCGGACTGATCGCTTTGATCGTCTTTTTGCCTTTAGCCCGGTTTTGGATTGAAAATCCTGATTTGTTCAGCTACCGGGCTTTCACCCGCCTGGGATCGATCGAGCAGCCGTTATCTGGGCCAGCATGGTTGATATTCTTAAATAACTTGGGGCGGGCTGTAACCATGTTTGCCTGGAATAATGGGGAAATCTGGCCTGTCTCAATTCCCTATCGTCCGGCGCTAGATGTTGTGTCCGCTGCTTTATTTTATCTGGGCATTGTGTTACTTCTGGGCCGGTACATTCGCCAGCGAAATTGGGTTGACCTGTTTCTCATCCTCTCCGTGCCACTCTTGTTGTTGCCTTCAATCCTATCTTTAGCATTTCCTAACGAGAACCCAGCATTGAATCGGATGGCTGGTGCGATTGTCCCAGTATTTCTAATCGTAGGCCTATCCTTGGATGGATCCTTAAAGGTCTGGAAACAAAGTTCAGCGTGCCATTCAACACAAAAGCAGCGTGGGGGATTGGAGCGGTTTTATTGCTTTGGGCAGCAGTCCAGAATTTTAACCTGGTTTTTGATGAATATCGCACAAATTACGAGTTATCCTCCTGGAATACCTCAGAGATTGGCCAAGTGATCAAGGATTACACTGATAGTTTTGTGGCGCCGGAGAATGCCTATGTCGTGGCATACCCATATTGGGTTGATACCCGATTGGTTGGTATAAGTGCTGGATTTCCTACCAGAGATTTTGCGCTTTGGCCTCAACAGTTTTCAGAAACGCTCTCCCAGTCTGGACCAAAATTATTTGTCATTAAACCAGAGGATCAAAACTCAATCGCTGTATTGCAATCATTATATCCAGAAGGTTATTTGCAGCTTTATCCTTCGAAATTCGAAAACAAGGATTTCTACCTGTTTACAGTTCTCCCCCAGGTAGGAGAAGAGTTGGGCTCTTAAATTTCTATGGATAATTCTGGTCGTTCTACTGTAGTTCCAAAACGACTGTCAATTTTCATTGGCCTGGCTCTTATTTTGATCTTGTTAGTCGGTGCTTATTTGCGCTTTATTGGGCTCAATTGGGGTGAGTACCAATATCTGCATCCCGATGAACGCTTCCTGATCTGGGTTGGTTCGGACATTTCCCCGGTTGAGAAATTCTCCGATTACTGGAATACCGCGACTTCGAGCCTGAATCCGCACAACCGCGGGCATAGTTTTTATGTCTATGGCACGTTGCCGCTTATCTTGACCCGGTATGTGGTGGAGTGGGTGTACGGGCACTCCGGATTCAATGAGATGACCGACCTCGGTCGTATGCTGTCGGCGGTTTTCGACTTGTCTACGGTACTTCTTGTGTTCCTGATTGGCAGGCGAGTTTATCACTGGCGGGTAGGTTTATTGGCCTCTGCTTTTTATTCATTAGCCGTATTACCGATTCAGCATGCTCATTTCTTTACGATGGACACATTTACGACCTTTTTCGCCGCGTTAACGATCTTTTTTGCAGTTGTAATTGCTTACGACGAGAAGGGTTCTCAAGACAAGAACGATGACTTACCGAACGCTACTGAGAAAAAGACGAATTACCGACTTCTTACTGATCCACTTTTTCTATTGAGCCTGGGATTTGGGCTGGCTTTAGGTATGGCTATGGCTTCAAAAATCAACTCTGCGCCATTGGCCTTATTACTTCCCGTCGCACTTTATATTCGTCTGGCAGGTAAAAAAGGAATAATATCAAGACAACGCCTATGGGAGTCTTTCTTTTATCTGGTGGTTGCAGGGCTGGTCACGATTGTCGCTTTCCGTATATTCCAACCTTACGCGTTCAGTGGTCCCGGTTTCTTTGGGGTTAAGCCGAACCCGGCCTGGCTGGCAAATCTAAATGAATTGCGTAATCAGGGCAGTGGTGATGTAGATTTCCCGCCGGCAATGCAATGGGCGCGGCGGCCAGTGTGGTTTGCCTGGGAGAATATGGTTCGTTGGGGGATGGGTTTGCCTTTGGGATTGCTTGCCTGGGCTGGATTCTTGTGGGCGGGATGGCGCATACTAAAAGGTGAATGGCAGAAACACGCCTTGCTGTGGGGATGGACTGGATTGTACTTCACCTGGCAGTCCTTAATCCTTAATCCTTCGATGCGCTATCAATTACTCATTTATCCCACCCTCGCCATCTTTGCAGCCTGGGCACTGGTGCGCCTGTATGACTGGAAAAAACGACCATCACCCGCCTACCAGGAAGGGGATTCCGATAGGATTGATCAACCTTCTGTCAGAAACCGCTGGGCGCAAGCCCTGGCGATTTTGATTGGCGGATTTGTCTTGGTAGGGACAGCGGTCTATGCATTTGGATTTACCAATATCTACCAGAAAGCGATTACCAGGGTAGCTGCATCAAGTTGGATCTACCAAAATATCCCTGGCCCCATAACTATCCCGATAAACAGCGGCGAGGAGCTCTACAACCAACAGTTATCTTTGCCCTACAATTACACCATCCGACCGGATTTGCCGTATTTCGGCTCATTCACTGCTAATCGATCCGGCACAATATCGGAAGTGCAGCTAGGTAGGGTGATTAACCCTCAGGGTAACTTCGGTCAAAAGATGGTTAATGTGACGATCTCTGAAGCACCCGCGGGATTAGGAACATCCGCAACTGCTTCAGGTATGATCGATTACTCTCCAGGGATTGCTTCTTCTGATCTGACTCGCTCACTGAGTTTTCAAAAACCATTCCAGCTTAATCTGGGGCAGGAGTACTTTATCAACATTAAAGTTGATCCTGGTCAGGGACCAGTAGCTGCAACCGGGAGCATCGATTTATCGATCCAGGGGGATAAAACCACAACTCAAACTATCCCATTCCTAAATGCCCTGTTAGACAATGCCACACCTTATAGTCTGAGTTTCATCCCTGAGCAAGGGGGTCAGCTGACTGACGTTTCTATCAATCTACTCCCACCGGAAAGGCCACCAGGTGAAGAATTAATTACCGTTACCTTATCTGCCCAGCCAAATGGAGTTGAGCCGCTCGGTACAGCCTCCTACAATGTGAATCCAGATAACCAGGGCGAAGTGAAAAGTCTGATCTTGAACAATCCTATCACCGTCCAAGATGGGCAGACTGTTTACGTAACGGTTGAATACGCCGGGGAATCAGAGGGGGTCACGCTCAAAGGCACAGCAATTGCGAATGAAGGCGCCTGGGATGATGGTTTGCCTGTCCGGTTGGATAACTATGATGGCTTTGGCGGGATTTACGAATTTGGGCTTAACTTTGACATGTATGAGGATGATAATCCGAATAAACTGGCCCGATTCTTTAATATTTTAGACCAGGCTGAATATATTCTGATCAGTTCCAACCGGCAATGGGGATCTTTACCTCGCTTACCCGAGCGGTTTCCAATGACAGCAGAATACTACCGCCGGTTGCTTGGCTGCCCTCAGGAACTCAGCATTCAGGAGTGCTACAATGTCGCCCAACCTGGAGATTTCCAGGGTGATCTTGGTTTTGATTTAATTCAGGTATTCCAATCGGATCCAACACTTGGCGGATGGAGTGTTAATGATCAATTTGCAGAGGAAGCTTTTACTGTCTACGATCACCCAAAGGTGTTTATTTTTAAAAAGCAGGATAACTACGATTTACAGCGTGTACGCGATATCTTAGGAGCTATCGACCTCACAAAAGTAATTCACGTAACACCCAAAGGGGCTGAATCATTGCCTGGAGATATGCTGCTCACATCGGAGCAGTCTGCAATCCAGCTTGAGAACGGAACCTGGTCAGATCTGTTCAATACAGCTTCTCCATTGAATCGCTGGCCTTACTTAGGTTTGGTCGTCTGGTATTTGGCCCTGAGTGTGCTGGGTTGGATATTGTATCCGGTGGTACGGTTTTCTTTACCGGGTCTATCAGATAAAGGTTTCCCATTAAGCCGGATTATTGGTTTGTTAGTTTTGTCGTATATCGTCTGGCTGGCTGGCTCATTCCAGATCCCATTCACGCGTCTCACCATAACCCTCTCAATAATATTGATCTCAAGTATTTCAATTTGCCTGACCTATTGGCAAAAAGACGAGTTGCGGCAGGAGTTGCGTGACCGGCGAAAATATTTCTTGCTCATTGAAGGACTTTTTCTGGCTTTATTCATTTTTGATTTACTTATTCGTTTGGGGAATCCCGATTTATGGCACCCATGGAAGGGTGGAGAACGCCCGATGGATTTCTCGTTCTTCAATGCGATCTTGAAGAGCACTGTTTTTCCTCCGTATGATCCCTGGTTTGCCGATGGCTATATCAACTACTATTATTACGGCTTCGTTCTGGTCGGGGTTCTGGTTAAGTGGCTGGGCATCGTGCCTTCGGTTGCTTATAACCTGATCATCCCCACAGTATTCAGCCTGATTGCTATGGGAGCATTTTCGGTTGGGTGGAATATAATAAATGGTGACGGTTTATCAGTTCCGGGAAAATCTATATGGGCGAGTTTCCGTTCGATAGTTCGCTCGAGGGCATTTATAGTCGGAAGCGCGGCAGCGTTGGGAATGGCGCTCATAGGGAACCTTGGCACCATTCGAATGATCCTGGTTGGTTACCAAAAAGTGGCTGCACCGGGTGGAACGATTGAAGGAGTGGGCTTTCTCACCCGTATGTTGTGGACTTTTAAAGGAGCAGTGAGTGTGTTCACTGGAGCTGCCTTGCCGTATGGCTTACCTGACTGGTACTGGTTGCCCAGTAGAGTCATCCCAGCTCCGAATGATGTTGAACCGATCACCGAATTCCCGTTCTTTACTGTGCTGTACGGGGATCCGCATGCGCACTTATTTGCACTGCCCCTGACATTGTTGGTGATCGCCTGGGGACTTTCGGTATTGTTTAGCCACGCCTGGTCACAAAATGCAGCTAAATCAAGAATGTATCGCATCAGTCAGATATTATTTGGATTCTTGTTAGGCGGCTTAGCAATTGGAGTTTTGCGCCCAACCAATACCTGGGATTTCCCCACCTATTTGGCGCTCGGTATGGTATTGTGCGGGTACGCAATATGGAAGTATTACCCTCCGGATCTGAATTGGCTGTCTTTGTTGGATGGCATTTCACCCGTTGTAAAGAAAGCTATCGTGACCATCCTGGGAATGGCGGTCTTGGCTGGTCTATCCTTCTTATTATTCCGACCATATGCCGAATCTTATGTCCTGGGATATACCAAACCCGATCTCTGGAAAGGCACACATACCCCCTTATGGTCTTACCTGACTCACTGGGGAGTCCTCCTGTTTGTGATCATCTCCTGGATGGTCTGGGAAACTCGAGATTGGATGGCGAGCACGCCTTTGAGGGCTGTGCGTAAGCTGGAGCCATACAAAGGGTTGCTTTTTGCATCAATTGTCATGCTGTTTGTCTGGGTCATTGTGCTTATTTTTATGGAGGTTTCGATTGGCTGGCTCG
The DNA here is from genome assembly GCA_963706905.1 of uncultured Chloroflexia bacterium. Taxonomy (GTDB): domain Bacteria; phylum Chloroflexota; class Anaerolineae; order Anaerolineales; family UBA4823; genus CAVPNY01. The sequence continues at coordinate 39,612 of CAVPNY010000001.1, forward strand.
TTCTACCTCTGGCGGTTTGGGCAGGGCTCTTACTCCTAAAACCAGGGTTGTCTGATTCCAGACGAGTCGTATTATTGCTGGTAGGAGGTGGGTTACTCCTGACCTTGCTCGTGGAAGTGATCGTGTTACGCGGTGATATAGGCCGAATGAATACCGTTTTCAAATTCTATTTGCAGGTCTGGACACTTTTCGCGATCAGCGCGGCAGCCGGATTTGGCTGGTTGCTTGAGGCGCTTCCGATCTGGAATTCGTCCTGGAGAAATGTTTGGAAATTTGCTTTGGGAACGCTCGTGTTTTTCGCAGCTTTATATCCTTTGTTAGGTGGTACTGCCAAAATAAAGGATAGGATGTCTTCCGAAGCACCCCATACGCTGGATGGCATGGCATATATGCAGTATGCTGAGTATGATGATTTAAATACCATAATGGATCTTAACCAGGATTATCAGGCAATCCGCTGGTTGCAGGAAAATGTGAAAGGTTCACCGGTCATTATTGAAGGCAATATGGTGGAGTATCATTGGGGCACGCGGAACACCATATATACTGGTCTGCCCAACGTGATTGGCTGGAACTGGCATGAGCGACAGCAGCGCTCGAGCTCCCCAGAAAATCTGATTGCAGACCGGATCAGCGAAGTTAATGAATTCTACTTGGATACAGACCTAGAGAGGGCAATGGCAATTCTGGATAAGTATGGGGTTGAGTACATTATTGTGGGTCAACTGGAACAAGCCCTTTATCCAGGTCCTGGGCTGGATAAGTTTGAGCAGATGGATGGTTTATTGTGGCAAGAAGTTTTTCGCGTAGGCAGTACGGTCATTTACCAGGTGATACGCGATTGATCAAGTTGATATCAGGAAAGATTTAATGCTCTCATTCTTACTCTGGTACATTATTGTATCCTTCGTTGGCCTGGCAGTTTTTCCGCTGGCTTTTCGTCTGCTCCCTGCTTTGGCTGATCGAGGTTACATTTTTAGCAGAGCGTTAGGGTTATTACTGTGGGGGTATTTATTCTGGTTATTGGCATCTCTGCGTATCGTGCGAAACGATATTGGTGGATTACTCCTGGCTTTTGGATTACTGGTTTCACTCGGAATCATTGCTTACCTTAAACTCCCTGGTGGATCAATTCGTAATTGGTTTCAACAGAATCGCAGATTGATCGTTTTTACAGAGTTTCTGTTTCTAATTGCATTTGCGGGTATGGTTTTTGTTCGAGCGGCGAATCCTGAAATCCTGGGCACCGAAAAACCGATGGAATTGGCTTTCATCAACGCAATTCTAAATTCGCCGGAATTCCCACCACATGATCCCTGGTTATCTGGATACGCCATCTCATATTATCACTTTGGGTACGTGCTGATTGCGATGCTGGCAAAAGCAACCCTGGTGCAGGGGAGTATTGCCTTCAATCTTGGGATTGCCCTGGTATTTGGTCTCAGCGCTTCAGGAGCCTTTGGCCTGGTGTATAACCTGCAGGGAGCTTTGATTACCCGAAAGCCGGCCCCTCCATCGACCGATCAAGGTTCCCCAAGTCTGCTATATGCATTATTCGGCCCTCTCTTCATTCTACTGGTAAGCAATCTAGAGGGTTTCCTTGAAGTATTGCATGCACGTGGGTTGTTCTGGAAGCAGGGATTAAACGGAGAACTTACCTCCAGCTTTTGGACTTGGATCGATATGAAGGAGCTTAGCCTGCCACCAGCTCAGCCTTTTTCCTGGGTCCCGACACGTTTCTATTGGTGGTGGCGAGCATCGCGTGTGCTGCAGGACTATGATGTCGCAGGGAATTGGAAGGAAATTATTGATGAATTTCCTTTCTTCTCTTTCTTACTGGGTGATTTGCACCCGCATGTGCTGGCAATGCCATTTGCATTCCTGGCGATGGCAGTTGCCTTAAATGTTTTCCTTGGCGGTGGATTGGGTTCAATTGTTTGGCTTCGGGTGCGGTTGCATCTGACTTGGCCTTTCTTTGCGCTTACAGCGCTTGTGTTGGGTGGTCTGGCTTTTTTAAATATCTGGGATTTTCCGATTTATGTCTTCTTGTTTGCCGGCGCGTACGCTCTGGGAAAGCTTCAACAACAAGACTTATTCCACCACTCCTTTCGAGATGTGCTCAAAGATTTCCTAGGTATGGGCCTGGCTCTGATAGTTACTGGAGTCATTTTGTATTTGCCCTTCTATTTCGGATTCTCATCGCAGGCGGGCGGTGTATTGCCAAATCTGGTGTATTCGACTAGAGGGGCTCACTTATGGGTGATGTTTGGTGCCCTTTTCATTCCATTGTTTGCTTATTTGTTTTTGCTATGGCGAAGGCTCGGTAAAGGTGTATCGCTGAGGCAGGGATTCTTTTGGGCTGGTGGAGTACTGGTAACCTTGTGGATTCTGGCATTACTATTGGGATTAGTGATAATCCTGCTTCCTCAACTCGGTGAACTTTTCTTGGGTACATTAGGACTCGCTGGTTTGGAAGGCAGATTGCTGCAAGAGGCTTTTGTACGGCGATTTACTTCTCTTGGTTGGGTTACCTTACTGGTGCTACTGGCTTTTACACTCAGCCTTTTATGGCCAAAGGGTAGCCAGATCAATCTGGAAAGTGACGGCACCGAAAATCTAATTGAAGGTCAAAAACCTTGGTTCTATCCACCCAATTCAGCTCACGGGTTTACTCTATTGCTAATCTTAGTGGGTGCGTTATTAGTGATTTTTCCAGAATTCTTCTTCCTGCGTGATCAGTTCGGCTGGCGGATGAATACAATATTTAAGTTTTACTACCAGGCCTGGTTATTGTGGGGAATAGCGGTCGCTTTTGGGATTACTGTGCTGTTACGAGGTCTCAAAGGTTTGACAGCGATCGTTTTCCGGATTGGTTTATTTTTCCTTGTCGGGGCTGCTCTCGTTTATCCTTTTCTGGGGTTGTGGACCAAGACAAGTGGATTTCAGCCGATGGCTGGCTTCAATTTGGATGGAGCTGCTTACTTTGAACGGCAATCGCCCGATGAAATGGCAGGGATTCGCTGGTTGAGAGATGCCTCACCTGGCATTATAGTTGAAGCAGTGGGCTCATCGTATTCCGATTATGCAAGAGTAGCTACTCTGAGCGGCTTGCCCAATGTTTTAGGTTGGCCGGGACATGAAAGTCAATGGCGAGGAGGTAATGAAGAGATGGGCTCCCGCCAGTCGGATATTGAGACAATTTTCCGCAGTGGACGCTGGGAGGAAGTTAAACAAATCCTCGAAAAATATGGTGTGCGTTATGTTTTTGTTGGGCCACTTGAACATTCAACTTACCTTGTGAATGAAGCAAAGTTTGATTCCCATCTGAAAGTAGTCTTCCGCCAGGGCGATGTGACGATTTACGAAGTGCCCAGCGGAAAATGAACCCGTTATAATATACCTGCCTTGATGATTAAATTACCCCGCCTGACATTATCGACTGGCCTTTTTATCCTGGCATTTGCCTTCGGGATAATTCTAAGGTATTTATATTTAGGTTCTGCTCCGCTTTCTGATTTCGAGGCTGAGAGGGCCTTGGGGGCATTATTCTTATCCAGAGGCTCATCCCTGGCTGCAGTTCCAGACACTGGTTACATGCTCTTGACGAGTGTGTTGTTTAATCTTTTCGAGGGGAGCAACCTGTACGCCCGCTTTTGGGTCGCTTTTGCAGGTAGCATCCTGATTCTTGTGCCCTATCTTTTCCGAGATTTGCTGGGGCACACCGCAGCGATAATCCTTGCCTTTGGATTAGCCCTGGACCCAGGCATGGTTGCAATCTCCCGCCTGGTGGGGGGTCCAATGATTGCGCTCGGTTTTGGTCTGATGGCTTTGGGTTTCCTGTATCAAAAGAAACCAATTTTATGTGGTGTTTTTGGTGGGCTCGCTCTGTTGGGAGGACCAACCATCTTACATGGTGCGTTGATTTTTCTGCTGACCTGGTTTGTTGGAAAGCTCGTGCTTAAAGATAATTTTATGGGAATTTTCGCGCCGCGTAGTGCATACCCAGAAAAGGCACATGCTTTGAGGAATGGACTCTTAGCTGGGGGTGGTGTGATCCTGCTCGCGGGTACTCTTATATTCTGGATTCCACAAGGGTTGAGCAATTTTGTCCTCACGATTCCGACTTACTTGAATGGGTGGATATTTCCCTCTGGTGTGTCTATCGCCCAATTACTGGCTGCGTTGTTTATCTACCAGCCTTTGGGAGTTGTTTTTGGAGTCATCGGCGGGGTGAGGAGTTGGATGGAATCGAAACCACTCAATAAATGGATGAGTCTCTGGGTCATCACCAGCCTGGTTTTGGTTTTGATTTACCCTGCTCGGCAGGCTTATGATCTGGTGTGGATACTGATTCCTTTGTGGGTACTTGCTGCGATAGAAATCAGTCGCTTCATTACAATCGATAAACGTGACCGGATTCCTGCCATTGGACAGGCAATCTTGATCTTCTTGTTATTGGCCCTAGCCTGGATCAACCTGGCAGGGTTGATCCAGAATTCAGGGGACATCCAGGCTTACAGGTTGAGGTGGGCTGTAATTTTTGGGACATTGGCATTAGGTGCAGTGACTTCAGTTTTGGTTGGATTAGGTTGGTCTTCTTCGGCTGCTGTGCATGGCTTGGTGTGGGGTCTCATTGCAGGGCTGGGGGTTTACGGGTTGGCTAACGCTTGGTGGATATCCCAGTCGCGTCCCAATGGAGAATTAGAGCTTTGGTATCCACCTCCTGCCGCTGGCCAGGAAGCTGAGTTGGTTGAAACCCTCAAATGGTTGTCTGAAGCGAAAACCGGGATTCCAAATGAGATTGACATTGCAGTGACCGCTACTTCTCCATCGCTCCAGTGGGCGTTGCGTGACTGGCAGAACAGTCGTTACTTAACGGGCGCAATTTCTGAAGAACTTCCTTTGGTCATCATCTCAGATAGTGAGGAGACAGCCCCTGCCCTCGCAGGATCATATCGGGGTCAGGATTTTGCCTGGCGAATTTATCCCGGTTGGCAAGGAGCATTACCAATTGACTGGCCGCGCTGGCTTGTCTTTCGGAATGCACCACAACAAGTAGAACATATCATCCTTTGGGCGCGCAGTGATATTTTCCCGGGCGGAGAACTTTTACCGATTGATGAGCAAGCCCCATCAGTGCAAGAAGAACTCCCACAAGACTCCCCGCTTCGCTAGACAAATAATCCAATGAACTTACCTTCTGTAATTGCAATCGATGGACCAGCCGGGTCGGGAAAATCAACTCTGGGGAAAATGTTGGCCGAACATATGGGTTATTTGTATTTTGATACGGGTGTCATGTACCGGGCAGTAACTTATGCCGCGTTACAAAATGGCGTTTCGATAGAAAATGAAGATGAGGTCACAAATTTGGCTGAAGCAAGCCATATCGACGTGATGCAACCTTCAAATATGGATGGGCGGAGCAATGATATACTGATTAATGGACAGGATGTCACCTGGGAAATCCGTCGACCGGATGTTGATGCGAATGTATCGTTGGTATCCGCTTATGCGGGCGTACGGCATGCTCTCTCCGAGAAACAACGCCAAATAGGATTGCAAGGGAAAGTTGTAATGGTGGGGAGAGATATAGGCACAGTTGTTCTTCCCGAGGCGGGATTAAAATTCTACCTTGACGCCTCGGCAGAGGAACGTGCTAAAAGGCGATATTCTGAGTTGAAGGTACGGGGGGTCCAGGTTGACTTTGAATTCATCCTAGCTTCTATTCAGGAAAGAGATCGGATCGATTCGTCTCGTGAGCTAGCTCCCTTGAGAATTGGTGAGGACGCGATTGTTATAAATACCAATGAGTTAGATATCAATCAGGTATTTGATCAAATGCTCAGATTCATTGAACATGGCAATCCAAGAATCTAAGCCACGATATCATGTCCCAATGCACGTGAGGTTGTTTCGGTGGTCATTCCGACCAATATTTCGCGGTATTTTCCATATTCTTGGTAAGGTGGTTATAACTGGTAAGGAAAATGTGCCTGAGAAGGGGGCGTATCTAATTGCCATTAATCATATATCAATTATCGAGCCACCTTTGGTTCTTGCATTTTGGCCAATTGCTCCTGAGGCGGTAGGAGCAGTGGATATCTGGTCAAAGCCTGGTCAATCGACTCTAGCGAGGTTATATGGTGGGATACCCGTTCATCGGGGTGACTATGACCGGCGTTTAGTCGAAACAATGGTTACCGTTCTTAGATCTGGAAGACCCTTAGTAATCGCCCCGGAGGGTGGTCGTTCCCATACCCCTGGCATGAGGCCTGGTTTACCTGGAGTAGCTTATGTGGTTGATAAGGCAAAAGTACCGATCTTACCGGTTGGGATAGTTGGATCAACTGAAGATTTCCTGCACCGCGCATTCCAGGGACAACGACCCACGGTGGAGATGAGGATTGGTCAGGCTGTCCGTTTACCCGATATCGTCGGGAGAGGGGAACAACGAAAGGATGCATTACAACAGAATACTGATCTGCTAATGACTGAAATTGCAAGGCTCCTCCCTGCGGAGTATCAAGGGGTTTATGGCAAATTCGTCAGCTCATCCTTCGAAGCCGCGTAGCCAGCTGCACAGACCTGATCTCACGCGCTTGCCGGTAATAAATTCTTGGCGCAAGTCGGCGAGGAGGTTCATTTGCTGGTTATCTCGGATTTTGATCTTAATTTGGACCATCCCAGATATAGAAGGATTGGAGAACTTTCCAACAACGGGACCTGCATTGATCGTGTCTAATCACCTCGGAGATGCTGATCTGATTCTTGGATGGGCTTTTGTACCAAAGAGTGCTGATCTGATAGCAAAAATGGAGCTGCGGTCAATCCCGATTGTGGGCTGGCTATTGGATATGTATGGGGTGATCTGGATCCACCGTGGTCAACCTGATCGGCGGGCTTTAAGGGCGGCTTTACAAGGACTGGCAGAAGGACGTCTGATTGCTATCGCCCCTGAAGGACGTGAGAGTTTGACTGGTTCGTTGGAGGAAGGAACTCAAGGAGCAGCATATATTGCCCTCAAGGCGGATGCTCCTCTTATACCAGTGACCTTCACTGGTACCGAAAATAAACAAATCTTTCATAATATCAAAAGGTTAAGGCGGACACAAGTATCACTGACAATCGGGAAACCTTTTAGATTAAATGGAGCCCCAGATCACCGCCAGGCGATCGATGATGGTACAAACGAGATCATGCATGTTCTGGCAAGTCAATTACCACCAGCTTATCGAGGTTATTATGGTAATAAGAGATTCGGAAATGAATATCAATGATGATAATCAAGTTATCAAAGGGGAAGAAGTTTCACCATCTACATATACTTATAATCATTCAGCATGGAACAAGCGACGTAAATTCTTGCGGTTCCTATTAAAAAGTCTGGCCTTTACTTTATTGGTAAAATTAGATCAGGTCGATGGGATTGAGAATATTCCAGCAGAGGGTCCGGCGATCTTCTTGATCAACCATATTGCTTTTGTCGATCCGATTGTGGTTTTGCATGTTTGCCCGCGCGAAGTCGTTCCGCTTGCAAAAGTAGAGGTATATGATTACCCAGTTGTCGGAATATTTCCGGGAATTTGGGGAGTCATCCCTGTAAGACGCGAAGAGGTAGATCGGCGAGCGATCCAGATGGCTTTAGAGGTTCTACGAGCGGGTGAGACTATTTTGGTTGCTCCGGAAGGGACGCGCAATCCAGAGCTACAGCGAGGAAAAGAGGGAATTGCTTACTTAGGCAGTCGTTCAATGGCTCCTATTATCCCGGTTGCAATCCAGGGCACACCTGGTTTTCCAACCCTGCGTTTCACTCGTCGTTGGCGAGAACCAGGCGTACATATCAAGTTCGGAAAGCCTTTTTCATTTCGGCCAGAGTTTTTCCGCGCTGGTAGAGATGATCTCCGCAAGATGGCTGATGAAGCAATGTACAACCTGGCTTCTATGCTGCCACCACATCTCAGGGGTTATTATAAAGATACTACTCTTGCCACTCAGGATACCATTTGGTAGCAATGAGAATCTGTCTGAGATCCGAAACTTTGATCCTAAAATTAAACCAATTATGCCGAATATAAATTTCTTGTTCAAGAATGATCCGATGCTGGAGATGCCATCTGGCGTTATCGGATGGTTAGGATGGCTATGCTTTCTAGGGTTGAACATCTACTTGTTAATCCGATGGTGGGGATATAACCAATCCTGGAAACAACCTCGAAAATGGATCATGGCGCTTCTGGTCATCCTGGTACCCCTGACCAGCTTGGTATTTCCCGCGATCCAGCTTTCGCCTCCAGTTGGGTATGCATTATTAAATATCCCTAAGGCGCCATCCCCTAATTTTCTGGTTATTTTTGGCTCGGTGCCCTGGTTCCTGGCAGCAGGTTTGTTAGGGCCTGCCTATGCTGCAGCTTTGGCAGCTCTTTCAGGCCTGCTGATTGCTTTATGGGGAACAACAAGCCCATTTCTACCGCTGGAACTGGCTATCTTAGCCAGCTGGCTTGGAATGTTGATGTATCAGAATTATCGTACGATTTTTTTCCGCATCTTGCGGCGACCAATTCTCGCAGCGGGTGTTTTGGCTATTTGTTATCCATTCTTGATCTTTTTCTCCTCACTTCTGACAACTCAGGGATCCTTTACTGGCCGATTGGATTTTGTACTGAGCAATCTCTTTCAGGCATCGATTGCATGGGGAAGCAGCTTTATTGTAGCTGGAATTGTTAGCGAGATTGTTATGCTCGCTGCGCCTAAGCATTGGGGAAATCAAAAAGCCGGGATTCCGTCTCCGGCAGAGAGCAAGCTTTCTGCGCGCTTTTTGTATGGCATGGTGCCAGCCGCCTTGATTTTGCTTCTCATCCTCGTGATAGGAGACTGGATTATTGCTGGGCGAGTAGCGCAAAAAATGGTTCAGAATGTCATGACCACGAATGGGGAGACAATCGCTAAGAGTGCTGTCTTCATTCATAATACAGGTAAAGAATGGCTGGAACATATTTCCCAAGATCCGAAGACTCACCAATTCATCCCCGGATGAAATCAGTGGGATCCTGGGTAACCACTTGAAAGATATTCCGTTTTTCAGCCAGTTAATCCTGGTTAATTCGGCTGGAGAGCTAATCGCTAGTTACCCGCCAGACGCCTATACGTCACCGGTTTTATCACAGAAAGAAAAGGCTGCAATAATTAATCAGGGACCCGCCATTCCAGTTCTTCTCGGTCCGCTCAAAAGCTGAAAAAGGTGCTGCTATGGTGTCGTTTATTACGGATGTTAAAGGCGATGGTTCAGATAGATTGGTACTGATTGGGCGAAGCGATCTGGCAGAAAATCTATTTGCAAAGCCGCTTTTGATTATTCTCACCAGTCTGTCGAAATTCGATGGGGAAGGGATGCTCATCGATGATGATAAATACATTCTTTACCACCCAGACCAAAATAAAATTATGACCATATATCCTAATGATATCCCGGATGAAGCATTCTATGGTCCAGGTCTCTCGTCGGACGGGACTCGTCAGATTGTCTATTCTGAACCTGGCAGCGGAAGTTTATGGTCAGTTGTCTTAACCGTCCCGGCACGCTACGCTCAAGAACAAGCCCTAGAGATCGCTCTCCCATTATTGGGAGTCATCACATTGCTCTTTGCAATTACTTTGTTGATCTTCTGGTTTGGATTGCGGTTAATTACTTCCTCTATGCAAAGCCTGGCCGTTGAAGCTGGTCGAATGTCTCGCGGACAGCTGGATCAACCGCTGGAGTCCATTGGTGAAGATGAAGTCGGGCAGTTAAGTAGAGCCTTTGAGCAGATGCGCAGCAGTTTAAAGAATTGCTTGGATGAGTTGAACCGCCTCTTGATTGTGAGCCAGGGTGTCGCCTCATCATTAGATATCCAGGAGGCAATGCTTCCTGTGCTTGAGTCGGCATTAGTGACTGGTGCAACATCTGCCAGGGTGGTACTTGAACCCTCGGTGTTACCAAATTTTGAGGGTGATCCTTCTTCAAATCTTCGTATGGGCAGCGGTCCATCAGCAGAGACATTCAGTGTACTTGATGATCAGGTGGTAGCTCTAACTCGCAAGCAGGATCTGCTTAGATTTAACAAACCTGACCAGGCCTAGATTGTTCGATCTTTCAGCAACTATCCAACGTCCACAGGCGCTGCTTGCACTCGCCTTGAGGAATGAAGATCTGTATTATGGCGCTTTTTGGGTCGCCTATGATCAGTCCCATATGTTTAGTGATGAAGAAATTCGCTATCTGACTACACTTGCTGGTCAGGCGGTTATTGCGGCCTCAAATGCTCGGCTATTCATGACCTCTGAACTTGGTCGGCAAAGGCTCGAGGCAATCCTGGTATCGACTCCGGATCCGGTACTCGTCACTGATCAGAAAGACCACCTGCTGTTAACAAATCCAGCCGCATCTAAAATTCTCGGTGAAAAAGTAGGAAATGGCCTGGGAATTCCGATCAGTTCTTTAAATTTGCCAGTTCAATTGATAAATTTGTTACACGAACCTGTAAATGGTGAGCACTCTATCGAATTAACATTGCCTGATAATCGAGTTTATCTTGCAAATGCTTCAGCCATCATCGCAGATGGTAAACAAGTAGGCCAGGTATGTATTTTGCGGGACATCACCCAATTTCGGGAGCTGGATACCCTTAAATCTGATTTTGTTTCTACGGTCAGCCACGACCTTCGCTCACCACTCACCTTAATCCGTGGATATGCCACAATGTTACAAATGGTGGGTGAATTGAACGATCAGCAGAGTGGCTACTTGAATAAGATTATGATCAGCGTGGATAATATGTCACGTTTGGTTAATAATCTATTGGATTTGGGGCGAATTGAAGCCGGTGTCGGCCTGCAATTGGATAAAAAACCAGTCGATGAGGTGGTAAATAACGTGGTTGGGTTGCTTCAACTTCAAGCCACCCAGAAACAGATCCAACTAATCACTGAGATCCCGGATCAAAAATTGCCCTTTATTGAGGCAGATCAAGCATTGCTACAGCAAGCCTTATATAATCTAGTTGAAAATGCAATCAAATATACTGACTCCGGCGGGAAAGTTATAGTCGGAGTCAATCTATCACAAAACCACATTGAATATACAGTGCGTGATAATGGAATAGGGATCTCACCGGCGGATCAAAAACGTTTATTTGAAAAATTCTATCGGGGGGGGCGTAAAGGATTTAAACCTGAAAGAGGCACAGGGTTAGGTTTGGCAATCGTCAAATCAATCATTGAGCGCCATGGAGGCATTGTTCTATTACAAAGCCAATTAGGAAAGGGGAGCAAATTTACTTTGGTGATGCCTTTGACCCAAATCACGTAGATTGTGAGGTAGAATTAGGAATACAAAGCTAGAAATGAGATCTTGACGAAAAAGAGACCATTTCGGTATAATAGACTTTGCATGCAAAAAAAAGCAATAGGGAGACGCCAGCGAGCGTTTGAGAGTAGGTCTCATTCGCTTGTTTTCGTTTGTTTGTCATATTTAGATAGTCAACTGGATTATTCCCAATAACCCTGTTAGAAGTTGTGCTACAGTGTAATGTAGCAGCATTCGTAAATGCTGCGGCGGGGAATTGTTGCCTGTACTCATGGAAAATCAGGATCGTGTTTGTTGTCAGGAGGTAATTAGTGGAAACCAAGGGGTTAACATCTCTCCGCATTAGTCTGGCTTCACCTGAGACCATCCGTAGTTGGTCTTATGGTGAGGTTCTTAAACCCGAAACGATCAATTATCGACGTCTGCGTCCTGAGAAGGATGGTTTATTCTGCGAGGCGATTTTTGGTCCTACCCGGGATTGGCAATGTTATTGTGGGAAATATAAGAATATCCGTTATAAGGGAATTGTGTGCGATAAATGTGGCGTTGAGGTGACTCGCTCATCGGTGCGCAGAGAGCGGATGGGGCACATCGAACTGGCAGCCCCTGTGGCGCATGTCTGGTATACGCGTCGCGTTCCTTCTTATCTGGGACTTCTCCTTGATATTTCTCGTCGCAACTTAGATCGGGTCTTATATTTTGCCCAATATGTGGTGACTTATGTGGATGAGGATGCCCGGCAGAAGGCACTCAAAAGATTAGAAGAGAAAATCACTTTGACTGAACGGGAGCAAGGAGCAAGGATCAATTCCAAAATCCAGGAAGTTAAGTCAGGGCGCGATCGAAAATTGAATGAATTTAACAGCCAGAAAGCCGAAATTGAGAAACGGTATGAAGAAACCGTGGCTGAAAAGCTGGATCCAATAATCAAAGCTGGTCAAAGATTGGAGCAGACTCTACGCGAGCGATCTGGGGAATCACCGCGAACCGCGATCCATTTTCCAGACTCTGATATTGTTGTGGTTGAAGCCGGGGAAGCGATTTCCAATCAACACCTGACAAGCGTTCAGCAGATCGTAAAAGGTCAATTGGAGGAGCTTGAAAACGAATTAAAGGACCAAAAACAGCGCGAAATCGAGCACATCAACCTGGATATCGAGACATTGCGAGCTGAGGCAGATCTAGGAATGGAAGATCTGCGCAATCAGCTGGATGACCAATCCTCGGCTGCAAGGGGTGAGAATACACGGTTGCGCGATGAGCTTCTAGAGCTTCGTCCGCTTACGTTTATGGGTGAAAGCCGCTATCGCGAGCTCAAGTCCCGTTGGGGACAGGTTTTTCGGGCAGACATGGGTGCAGAGGCATTTTATGATATTTTGCGCCGGCTTGATCTGGATAAATTATCCGAAGAGCTCTGGCATGAGGTGCGGACTTCTAAAAGCAAGCAGAAACGGCGAAAGGCAACCAAACGATTGACAGTCGTCGAGTCGTTTCGTCGTTCTGGCAATCAGCCTGAATGGATGGTTTTGACAGTATTGCCAGTGATACCGCCTGATTTACGTCCAATGGTGCAACTAGATGGTGGGCGGTTTGCAACCTCCGATTTGAATGACCTTTACCGCCGGGTGATCAACCGCAATAATCGCTTGAAGCGCTTGCTCGAGTTAGGCGCGCCAGATGTGATTGTACGCAATGAGAAGCGCATGTTGCAAGAGGCAGTTGATTCGCTGATCGATAACTCTCAGCGTGGCAAAGCCTTGTCCAGACGTGGCCGCCGAGAACTAAAATCTTTGAGCGATATGTTGAAAGGCAAGAAAGGTCGATTTCGCCGAAATTTGTTGGGTAAACGTGTTGATTACTCTGGTCGCTCGGTGATTGTGGTTGGACCAAAATTGAAACTGTACCAGTGTGGTTTACCGAAGAGTATGGCTCTCGAGTTATACCGACCTTTCGTGATTTCCCGATTGGTTTCCCACAATTACGCGGCTAATGTACGTGGCGCAAAGCGATTTATCGAGCGCAATCGCCCAGAGGTATGGGAAGTTTTAGAAGAGGTTATCAAGGAACGCCCGGTTTTGCTCAACCGCGCGCCTACCTTGCACCGGCTTGGAATTCAAGCATTCGAACCAATCTTAATTGAGGGGAGCGCGATCCAGCTCCACCCATTGGTTACAACAGCATTCAACGCTGACTTTGATGGCGATCAGATGGCAGTGCATGTACCTCTGTCTCAAAAGGCAGTCGGAGAAGCCAGGCAGTTAATGCTATCTACGCGAAACCTGTTAAAACCAGCAGATGGTGAACCGATCATTAGCCCATCAAAGGATATGGTACTTGGAGTTTACTATCTAACGAAGATCGATGATTCACGTACCCACCGGGGGGATGGACGGTTATTCGCGACCATGGATGAGGTCGAGCTGGCATATGCCCTGAACCAGGTCGAGATTCATACTACCATACAACTGTTGACGAATACATGGTATGACGATGAGGATAACCGGCTTTCAGAATCCCAAAATCGCCTGGTGAAAACAACCGTCGGCCGGGTTATATTCAATAGAATCTTGCCATCCGAGGTCCAATTTGTTAACCGCATCCTTGAAAAGGGTAGTTTGAAGGATCTCGTGGCTGAAGTATATGAAATCTGCGGGGAGGATTCTACACCTGAAGTCGCTGATCAAATCAAAGATATTGGTTTCACTTACGCGACTCGATCCGGTTATACCCTGGCTGTCTCAGATATTACTGTTCCACCTGAAAAACCTATAATTATCGATAAGGCCCTCAAAGAGGCTGAGGGAGTCGAAAGAGACTTCCGTCGTGGGTTATTGACAGAACAGGAACAAAACGAACGCTTGATTGAAATCTGGCAACGGACAACCAGCCGGTTGTCGGATGAGGTTAGGAAATCCCTTAATCCGCATGGGAATCTGGCTACTATGGCGAATTCTGGCGCAACCAAAGGTGGCTTTCAGCCAATTTCCCAGCTAGCGGGTATGCGTGGTTTAATGGCTGATCCTTCCGGACGGATTATTCCGTTACCAATTCGTTCAAACTTCCGCGAAGGGTTGAACGCTTTGGAATACTTTATCTCAACTCACGGTGCCCGCAAAGGTTTAGCTGACACAGCATTGCGGACAGCAGATGCGGGTTATCTGACGCGCCGTCTGGTTGACATCGCCCAGGATGTGATCATCAACGATGAGGATTGCGGAACATCAGAGGGTATTCTAATCCGCCAGTCTGATGATATCGCTGGTCAAGCTATGTCAAATAGATTGTTTGGACGGCAGACCGCCGAGGCTGTTTTCGATCCGAAAACAGGTGAGATGTTGGTGGATCGAAATGAAACATTAAACCGCGATCAAGTGCGACGAATAGTTTCGGCTGGTGTGAGTGAAGTGAAAGTTCGTTCACCACTAACTTGTGAATTAATCCACGGAATCTGTGGGAAATGCTATGGAATGGATCTGGCGAGAGGCTCAATAGTGGAGGTCGGTTCAGCAGTAGGCATCGTAGCTGCTCAGTCTATTGGTGAACCGGGTACCCAATTAACCCTGCGAACCTTCCATACAGGTGGTGTCGCGGCGGTGGGAGATATCACTACCGGTTTACCACGTGTTGAGGAACTCTTCGAAGCGCGCAAGATGCCTAAAGGCGAAGCAGTCGTGTCTGAAATTGCGGGAACTGCCTATGTTCAGCAATCTGACCGGTACAGCGATCTTCGTGTCGTAAAAGTCGAGCATAGCGAGTTGGTTCATGATGAATACGATTTGCCACCCGACTGTACGATCGTTATCGAAGATGGTAGTGATATAAAGGAAGGCGATTTACTCGCTACAATGGGTGATATGAAAATCATCGCTCACAACAATGGCCGGGCGAGAATAGAGATCGACGAGAGCGGTTCCAATACGAAAGTTGTGGTTTCTCACGATGTACGCCAGGAAGCTGAGTACGAAATTCCGAGCAATGCTCTGTTGTTGGTGAGAGACGGTGACCACGTCGAGCCAGGGCAGCCACTCACTGAGGGTTCTCTAAATCCTCATCTGATTCTCCGGATCCAAGGTCGCCACGAATGTCAGAAATATCTGCTTTCAGAAGTACAGATGGTTTACCGATCACAAGGTCAGAACATCAACGACAAACACTTTGAGGTTATTATCCGGAAGATGATGTCTAAAATTCAAATCTTGCGACCTGGTGATACGAATTACTTGCCTGGTGACCTTGTAGATCTGCTCGAGATCAAACGTGAGAATGAACGTTTACTGGCTGAAGGAAAACGACCGGCAAGATTTCTAGAAGTGTTGTTGGGCATCACAAAAGCTTCGTTGAGTACTGAGTCTTTCCTGTCCGCTTCCTCTTTCCAGCATACAATTAAAGTGTTGGCTGGTGCTGCTATTGCCTCCACTGAAGATCCATTGTATGGATTGAAAGAAAATGTGATCATCGGTAAACTTATTCCGGCTGGAACGGGTTTTGTACCTGGACGCTTCACTGAGCTAAATTTCCCAGAGTTGAGTAAGAACCATGAGAAAACAACTGTAGACGACCCTATCTATGCAGATACTCTTCCCGATGATGACATGGTAACCCCACCCCCACCTATTGCAGCCGATTGACTTCAACCACCTAGAATTGACCAAAAGCCCGCCGGAAAATTTACGGCGGGCTTTGTTATTGTTGGTTCTTCTGGCTAATCAGTCTTTTGCTGATCTCTGGAGTTTTCGAACTAGATATTCTTTTACCCCTGGCCATTCTGATGCAATAATGCTGTAATAAACCGAGTCGCGGATGTAGCCATCATGCAATATCAAATGATTTCTCAAGACGCCTTCTCGCACAGCACCGATCCGCTCCAATGCCTCTTGCGATCGGATATTTCTTAAATCGGTTTTGAACTGAACCCGAATGCAGCCGATGACATCAAAAGCGTGGGTTAATAGGAGTAACTTAAACTCGGTATTTACGGCAGTACGTTGGTATGATGGTGCGTACCATGTTCCTCCAATTTCGAGAGCATGATCTTGAGGTCGAATGTCCATAAATCGAGTCATTCCGATTGCCCGATTTGTGGTTAAGTGAATTACCGCAAAAGGTAGATCTGTGCCTTTCTCCTGCCGGCGAAGCAATTCTTCAACCAATTCGGCCATTTGGGATGAAGTCTGGATTGTGCCATATACCATATACTTCCAGATATTAGCATCCTGACCAGCCTCGGTTAAATCAGGTACATGCCTGGCAGAAAGCATCTCGAGCCGAACTACTTGGCCAGCCAGGGTTACTGGTTGGATTTTGATCATTTGTCTATCTTATTAGAAACTACGAGAACCTGCAATACCTGGATCTTATTTGTTGTAATTGGTCAAATTGATGCAACTATGCTGATTTTGGTGCGTATACTTATTATAGAGATATATTGAGGTTTAGAAGTAGTGATCCGCAACGAGATCGATCCTGAGCAAGAGAGCGAATGGCTGGCTGCGGCCCAAAATAAGGATTCTGAGGCATTTGGACATCTCGTCGAAATGTATCAGGGTCCAGTCTATAACCTCTGTTACCGGATGTTAGGTGATCCTGATGAAGCAGAGGATGCTTCCCAGGAATCTTTTATGCGAGCCTTTTTTTCTATAAAGCGATATGATAATCGGCGCTCCTTTTCAACCTGGCTTCTTTCTATCGCTGCACATTATTGTATTGATCAGCTCAGGCGGCGGCGAGTCAAATTGATCCCTATCCAAGATATGCCATATGAGGATTTCGCTGATCCAGCCCCCAATCCAGAAACAGTTACGAGTATTCACGAGGATCAAAAAAAGGTGCGAGCATTATTGGAAGGATTAAACCCAACTGACCGAGCCGCAGTAATTTTGTTCTACTGGTATGACATTTCGTATGATCAAATCGCCGAGTCACTCAATCTTACCGTGAGTGCTGTTAAAAGTCGCTTGCATCGAGCCCGAGAGGAAATGGCAAAGACCTACATCCAGCAGCCCAACAATTCTGGATCTTTTGGGAGGAGAGGAAATGAATCACCAGCTTATTAAAACTTGGTTACTCTCGGATGAACCTTTGCTTCCTGAGCAGGTTAATGCCTTACAGGAACATCTGGCAACATGCAAGTCTTGCCTGAGCCTGGCGGATTCCTGGCTTGAAGTAAAAGTGATATTAAACAAAAGTGTGCCAATCCAACCGGTCACTGGATTTGCGGAACGATGGCAAGCGCGTTACATTGAACAAAGCCAGTGCCTCGAACAGCGAAGGCAACGCCAATCTTGGTGGTTCTTTCTTATTGCGGCAACTTTGGCTGGTCTGTTATTCACCCTACTTGTAGCCCAAGTCATTGCTTCTTTCAGTTCTCCAATGGAAGTATTTGTATCTGGTGTATATCTATTTTCGGAAGCGATAGCTTCTTTGGCTACAATGCAAAGTTTAATGACGACATTGTTGAATACCCTGTTGTTGATCATTCCATCATACTGGTGGTTCTTATTAACTGGCGCGATCTCTGGTTTGATCATTATTTGGCTTGTATCGCTCCGATTGGTTATATATCCGAGGAGGATTTCCCAATGAAGCCTATATTAAAACTATTACTCCTTGTGATCTTGGTAGTAGTCCTTTTTATGCCTGGGACTGCTATGGCCAAAGGGTTGCAGGATGACAAAGTCATCACGGGTGGGATTTATACGCTACAAAGTGGCGAGATTCTGGATGGCAATTTGATCATCTTAGGGGGTGTTGTTACGACCTTGATGAACTCCACAGTTCAGGGCGACACAGTCTTAATGGGCGGCACTCTTACAATTAATGGAAATATAGCCAAAAATGTTGTAGCTATTGGTGGGATAGTCACTCTGGGGGATAATGCCATTATCCACGGAGATCTAATTGTGGTTGCCGGTACATTAAATCGGGAGAACGGGGCTGTTATTGAAGGTCAGGTGGTGAATGGTTTTCAGATTCCCCGTAACTGGATTAATTTTCGTGGGGTTGATGTTCCTGATGTTCCCCAAATCGGCTCGCAATTCACACCTCTTTGGAAGGGATTGTGGTTCTTCTTCCGCACTTTTTTGTGGGCAGCAGTAGCAGCCCTCATAGCTATCTTTTTTCCAAATCCAACCGATCGGGTAGCTCGAGCTATTGCATCACAGACGATTCTATCTGGAGGCGTTGGTTTGCTGACTGCTATTGTTGCCCCGCTGGTGTTATTGATCCTGGCGATTACCATTATCCTTATCCCAGTCAGCTTGCTAGGCTTTCTGGTTCTGGGTGCTGCCTGGTGCTTTGGCCGTGTGTCATTAGGAATGGAAGTTGGACGCCGGATCGGGGATGCTTTCCATAAGGATTGGCCAGCTGCAGTCGATGCAGGCTTAGGTACTTTTGCACTGGTTCTTATGGTCGATGGCGTCGGGGATTTAATCCCTTGCATTGGCTGGATTATTCCAACCCTGGTTGGTATCCTGGGATTAGGCGGGGTGATCTTGACTGTGTTCGGGACCCGCTCTTATCCGCCTCAGACCTCAGACAGAACAACTCATATTCCGCCAACAGTCAGTGTGTTTGATAGCGAAAATCCTCCAACCGATCCAGAAAAGATCGAATAGCTTAATACGAGTAGTTGGTCACTGCGGCAATGATGAGTGCAAATTGGGCCAAGTGATATGTGATGATTATTGTCATCCGATTTGCACGAGTTGGATGGATAAACTTATTCCAGGCAAGCAAGGTATCTGAGGAATAAAAAAGGAGTGCACCGGCGCTAGCAAGAATTGCTGGAAAAATTCCCCATTCCATTTCAGGCCTGACCATCGTAACGAGGGCAGAAAAAACCATTAATCCTATGGCTATCAGGTATATTATCGCTGGCTTTTGAAAATCTGTTTTGTCTGGTGCCTCAAGCCTGGCGAAAAAAAAGCGGTACATTTGTACCTCGGTTAAGCCAACTACGAGGAACAAAACTAAAGAAGCAAGGTTTAATGGGGGGAAGGTTGGATTAATCCAAGTACATATGCAAGATGAGCTAGGACGAAGGAAAAGAGGCCGACCAAAAAGAATTTATTCGAAAGTAATAAGAGAATATCACCTGCTAATGAGAAGACCAGGGCAGCCGCGAACCACCATAAATGAGGATTTTGGCTTCCAGCCAAGATCAACCAGGTGAGTAAAAGCAAGATTACAGAAGGCTTGGTGAAATATTCCACTCGTTTCCAGGCAAGTAGAACAGCAATCCAATCTAAAATCGCCAAAAGGAAGGCAGATCCGATAATATTTCCAAATGGCATATAATCTGTTTCCTGGAGAGAATCAAATGCAGATAGACTGCCCTGGTTTAACTATTGTTGTATCCAAACAGACGTAGAGCATCTTCGTCGTTTCGCCAATTCTTGCGGACTTTAACTTTGATCTGCAGAAATACCTGGCGTTCCAACTGTGTCTCAATCTCTTTGCGTGCTGCGATTCCGATTTTCTTTAATGTTGCGCCGCCCTGGCCGATCACTATCCCTTTCTGTGATTCACGCTCTACAAATATCGTGGCGCCAATATAAAGCATTTGATTTTCTCGTTCCTTGTACTCATCAATCCGGATTGCCAAGCTATGGGGAACTTCAGCGCGGAGGTTGAGCAAGGCAGCCTCTCTAATTAGGTCTGCAGCAAAATCTTTTTCATATAGATCCGTAAGTTGATCTTCTGGAAAGAACGGTTCGCCTCTCGGAAGAATGTCAATCAGTTTTTGAATAAGAGTATTTAGATTGTCACTCCGGGTGGCTGAAACCGCTACCGTCGAGAGAGCAGGCAATAATAAATTGTATGCGGATTCATTTCTTTCATGATCATCTTTATCCACCAGATCGATCTTGTTCAATACTATCATTAATGATTTTGGATGCTTCGCTTTCTTGATGATATTAGCTAAGATGACATCTTCATCTGAAGGCATGCTACTGCCATCAACGACTAGGAGTCCAATATCGCATTCCTTGAAAACATCTTCAGCCTCGTCATTCATCCGTTGACCTAACTTGTGTAAAGGGCGATGAACACCAGGGGTGTCAATAAATATGATTTGAGCATTATCTAAAGTAAGAATGCCCATTTGACGTTTACGGGTTGTCTGTGGCCAGGGGGAAATTGCAGCGATCTTGATGCCAAGCAAAGCGTTTATTAAAGTAGATTTTCCAACATTTGGCCGTCCCATCACTGCCACAAACCCAGATTTAAATAGTTGCTCGCTAGTCTGTTTGTCCATATTCACCATTCTATCATCCCCTTTGGATATCCACCTGTTGCTTGACGATTTAATAAATTGAAAGT
>CAVPNY010000002.1:0-155873 GCA_963706905.1 uncultured Chloroflexia bacterium
GGCTGTCGTCCGGCAGCGTTTTGATCAGCTCAGTGCGCAGGGTTAGCATGGTCAATGCTGGGGAAGAACTGCACTACATCGCATTGCAGCACGTAGCTGAAGCGGCGGGCAAATCTCTGGCAGCAGTCCAGGGCGCGATGGGTGCCCTTGCCGATCCGGTTGGCAAAGCTTTCTGAGATGAAGCGGCTTTCAAAAATCAGAGAGTGGTCAAATTGCACAAGGCGTGATGGACAACCCAATCGCGAAATGGCGCGGCTGAGAATCAGGCGTTGCTTGGGTTCATGTATGTAGAAGCTGTTATAGTCTCCTGGGCGATCGGTTTGCATCTCCAAGTTCCCACCTGCAATGCCAGTAAATTATCTGCCAGGAACAGCTCAAAGGCTGCGGTTGTGGGGCGTCCACGTTTACCACGCCCTGCCTTCTGATAGGCCAGCCATAAATTGCCCCAATCGGTGATTTGTTCTTGTAGGCGCATCATTTTGAAATGGTATGTGGGGGCGACGCACGCACGCCAATACAGAGATTAGAAAATCTCAAGCGGCAGATATCAGAGCTGGATAGGGGAGGCCGCCACCCGAAAACCGCTGTGGTCGGACGGCTGCCTGGATAATCCCTGCTAGCGGGACGCACAGGGGACGAACGCCTCCGAGGTAGCGGAACAGCCGCCCCACGGGCACGCGCCCTCTGAGCCGGTCTCCGCTTCGCGCCGCCCTCCTGCTGGTAGGGATAATCTTTCCTTATCGAGTGCGTCCATTCCCACACGTTGCCGGCCATGTCGGCGCCGCCGTAGGGGCTGTCGCCCTGAGGCGAATACTGCCCCACCGGGGTGGTGTCCTTGATTTCAGTTGAAATTGCAGCGGTTAAGGTCCGGCTGGCGTTGCCCCAGGGCCATTCGTTGCCATACTCGCCGCGGGCCGCCTTTTCCCATTCGGCTTCGGTGGGCAGGCGGAACCCCATCCAGCGGGCAGCTCGCTGCCATGCGCCTGGTTCAGCCAGTCGCAGTAAGCCTGGGCATCCAGCCAGGAGACCTGCACCGCCGGGTGGTCATCTTTGCCATTCAGGTTGCTCTTTGGGCCGCGCGGGTGCTGCCAGTCGGCGCCCGGTGTATCTTTCCACTCCTTTCCGTCATAGGCGTAGGCGGAGCCTTTTTCCTCGGCCGTGGTGCGGTAGCCGCTGGCCTGGACGAAAGCGGCGAACTGGGCGTTGGTCACCGGGTAGCGCCCGATCCAGTATCTCCTGGCTAGTCTCCACCGTGTGCTGCGGCTTTTCATCATCGGAAGCCAGCGAGTTATCCTCCTTGCTGCCCATCAGGAACTTGCCGGCCGGCACGCGCACGAATTCCAGCCCGCCCCATACCCGCCGGTTAGACATCCTCCACGCTAGGAACCTCGCCTGGCTGTGAGCTCGCAGCCCCGCTCTAACTCGACAAGTAGCTTGCCTTCAATGATCGCTCCTTCAAGGATTTTTGGTGGCGGGGCGGATAAGTGCAGGAAGGCGTCCAGTGTATCGGCGTCGAAATCCTCTCCGAAGGCCTGGATCTGGCGCAGCACGCGCCGCAGGCGGCGCGATTCCTTCTCGTATTCCTGGAAGGTGCGCGCCAGGGTCTCGTCGCTCTCCCCGCCGCCCCAGCGCAGGGCATCCTGGATGAACTTGTGGCGCAGGTCCAGGTCGTCGATATCAAAGATGCGCGCCTTAAAGTGGCTGGCGCGGCGCGCAGCAGGGCGCTCCAGCGGATGAAATCCTCGCGCCGCACGCCCTGCGCCTGCCCGGAGTTGACCAGCATGCGCCACTGCAGCTCGATGTCGTTCAGCACGGCCTTGACCCGGCGCGGGTTGACCTCTGCCGCGGCGATCAGCGTCTGCCATTGGGCCAGCAGTTCCTCCCCCACCGGCTGGGTTTCAGGAAATCCTGCATGGCCTCTGCCACCACCGGCGGCAGCTCGAAGCGCAACTGGATGACCTTCTCCAGGTAGTCGCCGGCTTTCTGCCCGGTGACCTTGGGTTCTGGTAATAGCTTTCCACCGCCTGGCGGACCACTTCCGTATCCGCGCCCAGCACGAAGATGCAGCCCGGCTTGTCCAGGAACAGCTTGACCGCCTCCAGCACCTGCACGGTTTTGTCCGGCAGGCAGCGGTCCAGGTCGTCGATGAACACCACCAGCACGCCTTGCTTGGGATCGATCTTCTTCATATCCAGCTTGTGGTGCACCCAGGCCGCCATCAGTCGGTCAAAGGCCTCGTCGAACTGGTCGAGCAGGGCGGTTTTTTCGGTGAATACGGTCGGTTGTGGCTCGCCGGTATCAAGCTTGATTTCTAAGCCAGGCACCTGGATGGTGAACCAGCCCAGCACAGTGTTGACCACATCCCGCCGCGGGTAGCGGGGATCGAGCAGTTTCCCGATGACTTTGTGGACTGTGCTGTCGTCGGCCATCGCCTGGACGATCACGCGCACCAGAGCCACCAGCAGCTCGTCCTCGTCGGCGTATTTCCAGGCATTGAACCACACTGTACGGCATACGCGGAACTGGCTTTCAATGTTTTCGTCCGGGTTGGCAAACTCCAGGCGGGCCGGTTCCGTGCGGATCAGCAGGCTGGGGGTGGCGTCGAGCTGGCGCTGCACGCGCCGCAGCAAGGTGGTCTTGCCCGCGCCCCACGACCCGCTGACGCCGATGGTCAGCGGTGTTTTCGTGTTTTGATCGGCGATCAGGCGCGCCAGGGTGACGGCGAATTCATCGAAGTGGAAATAAGCCTGGTCTTCTTCTCGATCCAGCGGCGCATCCGAGAGGATATTGGGCGTTTCATACGGGCGCTTGGGATTTTCGGGCATGGGTCACCCCCTGGGGAGGACGGTAAGGATGCCAGTTACGATGGGAGAGACTTACGCTTTTATTTTAGCACAGGAGCGCTCAGCTGATCGAATCCCCAGGTGATTGCTCCCTGCGCCGTCCCCGGCGCAGGATCAGCCGCCGCGGACGGCGGCTGGAGCGGATTTCACAGCAAATTTCGGCTACGCCTTCTTTTGCCTCACCCATTTCCACAGGCCGGTTGGCAGCAGGATCAAGAGCGGCGCGAGCGCAGCCGACCCGCACAGACCTGTCCTGGAACCCGGTGTAGCTGGAGTTGGCGTGGCAGCTTCGAGGGCTGCAGCGGCGGTTGCTGGCGGCGCAGTTGGTGAGGCGGAGGGTGGCACGCTCGAGGCGGTTGGTGAAGGCTGGGGGGAGGCGGTGGGAACAACCGTGGCGGTGTGGTCACGAGTGGCGTCGGCGAGGGCAGAGGTGTCTCGGTCGGAAACTTGGTCGGGGGAGGCGGCGTGGCAGTCAGGTACAGGAAGATGAACTGGTCGCCCTCCATGCGCACATACTCGGGATCGGAATACGAGATATTTTCCAGCAGCTCCCGGGCTTTGGGCGTCCGGGGTTGATCTCCAGGGCGCGCTGCAGCAAGTCCAGGGCGCTCATCAAATCGGTCACCGCTTCCGGATTGTTCCAGCTTGTCAGGTAATAATGCATCAAGTATAGCTCGGCGAAACCGGCGTGCCACAGGGCGTCCTCCGGCAGCAGGGCAATGCTCTTTGCATAGGCCTCTTTGCTCAATTCATACAACTCCGGGCCGCCTGCATCGCCGCGCACTTCCTTGCGCAGGAAAGTCATTTCTTTATAGAGCTTGCCCAGCCGGCCCCAGGCCTCGCCATCATCTGGGTTTCTGGCGATCTTCGCCTGCTCGTCCAATACTTTCTGCCAGGCGGATGGCATCACCAGGGCGACATCCAGGTCCTGCTCCCGGGTCGGTTCGAAGTCCTCATAATGCCAGCGGATTTCATCTCCCTGCAAGACCGCGCCTGGCGAAGTCTGCGACCAGCCGATCTGATAATCCAGGATGGAATTATGAACATTGGCTTCGTACGGCAGGCGCACAATCAGATCAGCGCTGCCGATAGTATCCTTCCAGCCTGCCCCGGTGGACAGGATATATTCGAAGGAGACAAATGGGTACTCGCCGCTGCCCTCCAGCCGGTAAGTGACGCGGATGTCCACATCTTCCCCCGGCGGAAACGTCACGTCGAATTCAGCCCAGGGCACCAGATCGTCGCGAAAGCGCGGGTCCTCGCCCTGTATGCGCCGGGGGCGCACCGCTTTCCCATCCACAAATACCTGCAGGTCTTTAATTTCCGGGTAATTGAACCAGCCGTCACTGGCGCCGATCGGGAAGCGCACCGCCATGCTCTCGGCCTGGTCGCCTAAATTGCGCATGGTGAAATCAGCCGTCACGCGGGCGCGGCCCAGGCTGTCGGAGGTAGGCCCGGCTTGCACGTCCAGCAGCACGGTTTCGTTCTGCATGCGCACCTGGGTGGCTTCGTCCCCTGGCTCAGGGTTGACGCCCGGCGGCTGAGCGGGCGGGGCGATGTCGGCATAAGCCGGGGTGGGTATCGCCAGCAGCGTGATCAGGATGATGAGCATTAATATGTACTTCATGGTCGATATTGTAGATGGGATACCTCTCAATGACAAGTTAATTCATTATCGAAATTGAAAGTTACCGACCTTAGAAAGCGGGTGGAATCTATGGGCTAAGCAAGTCGACAACAGGCATCCTTCGACTTCGACACAAATCGTCTCCGCTCTGGATGCCTGTTATATCAAATAATGAGATCAAGGACCATTCGCTAAACCATTTTTATCCGGATCATCACCCTTGCCTGCGCCAGCCGCCTCAGGTCTGCCGGGTCTGGCTGTCCATCCTGCATGTGCACGCCCAGTGACCGGGCGCTGATCGGGAGATGGCGAACGTATTCTCCAATCTGGGCTGCCACCTCAGACTCGACTAAAACAGCTTCCCCAAAACCGTCGACTTCCTGGCCTCGCAGGCGCAGCTTCACCCGACCGCCGCCTTTAAGATTGCGCCACCAGGTGCGCTCCCGATTGGAGATCACCCACAACGTGTTGCCCTCCTGGTAGTAGTTGACCGGTGTGGTAATCGGGCGGCCGGACTTGCGCCCGGTTACCGTGATCAACATCGTGCTGCTAGACATCATTCTGTGGAGGGGCGAGCGCAGCAAGAAGCTAATGAAACTATTTCCGTTCATGGTATGCCTTTTATAGAACTTGCTTTTCTAAAGGTGAAGCATTTTCAGGGCCATAGCGGCGCACGACGTACAGCGCCCACCCGATCACCGGCACGCTCATCAGGATGGCGGCAAATTGCCCGCCCGCCTCTGAGACGGACAGCCAGTTGAAGAAGGCATGGAAGAGGATCACCAGCAGCAGGCTTCCGCGCGTGCTGTTGTACAACCAGGTGAACACCATCGCTGCAAAAATAATCGAAACCAGAAACATCGGAAAACCAAGAATGCCCATTTCGGTATATGTGTCGCGGTAGAAGAAAACCGGTGCATGCCAGAACGCCCATAGGATGGCCAGGATAAGCGTGGCCGAGGTGGCCGGGCGAGTTCGCTGCAAACGCGGCAAGGCATAGCCGCGCCAGCCGGTCTCCTCGCCGAGGCCATAGGTCAGCAGCCACAGAAGCAGTACGCCCAACGGTCCCAGGTATGGCAGGTAATCCGCCTCGCCAAGCTGGGATAGGTCCGGCCAGGCGCCGGTGAACAGCCAGTTCAGTAATATAGCCAGGATGAACAGGCCTACCGGCGCCAGGACAGCAAAAGCATAGTAGCGCGCTTCTACCCGCCATTTGATCAGGCGTCCGAGCAAGGCGTGGATGCCCTGCTTGCCTGTGGTGAGGGCGATGACAATCATGGCTGCAATCATCGGCCCGAAGGAGCCCAGATAGTGAAAAGCCAGGGGAATCTGGACTGCGATCAGACCATTGGTCGAGAGAGCGATCGGGACGAAGACGCTCCATGATAGCAGGTAAGCCAGCACAAAGTACAGGGTCAGATCGTATCTTTTTAGCCGGCTCATGCGCCTGCCCTCGATCGATGGCTATTTCCTGGATGGATGCGTCCAGCCTATGGTAAAAATTAAAGCTCTTGCCGCTGGAACACCCATAGAGCGATCACGACAAACAGTGCTGATAAGGCCAGCGTGCCGTACAGCGGCAGGTAAGAAGACACCGGTTCGCCCAGCATCAATGCTGTGGATATAGGCAACTCTGTGCTATTGTTGAGCGGCATAACCAGCGACCAGGGCAGGATCTTAGCCAGCGCTGGAGCCAAGGAGACCAGGAATTGCTGGACGAACAGGAAGGCCATGGGAATACCGATCACCGGAGCGGGGTGATCGAAGATCGCCCCAAACATCAGCGTCATCGTCATATAAAAGAAGATGTTGGCCATTTGCACGCCCAGTCCAGCCAGAAAGCCCGGCACGGGCAAAGCGACCCCCAGCACCAGGACCGTGATCAGGTAAGCGATCACTCCCTGCGCCAGCACCATCGTAACCGCCAGACCAATGGCGTTGCCGATCAGCTTGGATAAGATGAAAGCAGGTCGCGAAACCGGTTTCGATAAGATCCAGGCAGCCGTCCCGGCGCGTGTCTCGCCAACGACCGCCATCTGCATCACAATGCACGTTCCAATCGGCCCAGCCAGGCCGAGAAATAAGTTAAAAATCATGATGCTCTCGAAATTAGGATCGTCCCGCGCGCTCAGAGAGGTCATCAGGTAAATCAGGTTGACGGATAAAGCCCAGATCAGAATTTGCGTCCACCAGGTGCGCGTGCCAAACCAATGTTCTAACTCACCACGCAGTAGATTGTCCAGGCCGCGGCGCCAGCCTTCGCCAGTGACCAGTTTCATCAAGCTATTACCAGTGGCGTCGCGTTCTTTAGTGACCATGCTGGCCTCCTTCCACGATGCGCAAAAACACATCTTCCAGCTCGTATTCTTTGACATGGTAGTGGGTAACAATCACTTGCTGATCGGCGGCCAACAGGCGGAACAGCTCATTCTCTGCGGCTTCCGGATTGGATACGCTCACCGTCCAGCTGGTCAGCCCATTGGTGGACTTAGACTGGATGCCAGTCACCCACGGCTGGGAGCCGACCAGTTGGTGAACGCTATCGGTCTGGCCTTTAAGCTTCACTTCATATGCCACACCCTCGCCGCCCGCCAGCAGCTCTTCGATCGGCCCGAAGGCAACCAGTTCACCGTGATTGAGGATGGCGACTGTGTCACTCACTCGCTGCACGTCGTCCAGGATGTGGGTGCAGTAGAAAATGGTTGTGTATTTGCGCAGGCGATCCATCACCTCAAGCACATCCCGGCGTCCCATCGGGTCGAGGGAGGCGGCTGGCTCGTCCAGGATCAACAGGTCGGGGTAGTTAACCTGGGCCTGGGCGATCCCCAGGCGCTGCCGCTCGCCACCCGAGAAGCCCTTGATCGGGCGATCGGCTTTGTCCTCCAGCCCAACCAGGTCGAGCGTCTCTGCCACACGCTGGTCGATCTCTGCTTGTGGCCCCTTAAAGAAAAAATGGGCGGTGAAGTTCAAGATCTGGCGGGCGGACATATACTCGTAATAGTGCGGCTCCTGCGGCAAGTAACCAATGCGGGCGCGGATCGCCACCGAATCTTTAACAGTGTCCATCCCGAAGACGCTGGCTGAGCCGGCCGTGGGGCGGATCAGGTCCAGCAAGAGTTTGATAGTGGTTGTCTTCCCGGCGCCGTTCGGCCCCAGAAAGCCAAAGATCGAATTCTTTTGAACGCGCAGGTTGAGCGATTTAAGCGCCTCTACCCGCTTGAATGATTTGCTTAATCCATGCGTGTCAATGACCCATTCCATCATCCTCTCCTTATTTTCTGCAAGAGGCATCCTGAGCAATAATGTTGAATGCTGTAGCGGGGAAGCAGAGCGGCGTCGAAGGATGCCGGGTGACTTGCTATGGTTAATTGTCAGCGCCAGAGATTTTAGAGCGCAGGAAAAGCTGGCAGGACCATAAAACCTGATTATCCTACCTGCACTTTAAAAGTATAGTATATCCAGGAACCTAAAATCAACCCTTCAATAAAAAGGTTATCTTGGGGAGACTACCCCACCTTAAGGAGTATTTGAGAACAGATAGCCAGAAGGGGTTAGAGTCCCTCTTAGGACGGATGCGCCTTGGGTCCCGATCTGTTATGCTCTCATTGAGACCTGACAATGAAGAGGCAACATGACTGCATCCGAATCCAAGACAAAAACCTCAGGCAAGCTGGCTTTACGCCTATGTATCTTTCTGGTATGTGCTGCGCTGATGGTGGCCTGCCAGTCCAATCAGGGGACAGGATCGGCTGAAAATGCCCTGCAGAGTTACTTCGCTGCATTGAATGCCGGCCGATACGAAAAGGCCGATCGCTTGTTCGGCGGCGGATATGACACTTTAACCGGCTGGAACCCAGACATCGATCCCGGTGACCACGTCGCGTTGTGGGAAGCCGGCTGCTCCAGGAACGGACTGCAGTGCCTGCGTGTCCGTTCTTTTTCGCTCAAGGAGCACACCGGTGATATTTATCTTTTCACCGTTGAATTTACCAATCCGGACGGTTCTTTGTTTGTGCGCGGCCCGTGCTGCGGAGCGGATGAGACCGAGATGCCTTCCACTTCAAAGTTTGAGGTACGCGTGCAGGAGTCGGAAGATGGTAAGTACCTGGTGTTAGATTTGCCGGTGTACATTCCATAGGGACGGATGACCGGCCAAACTCCTCGCATCTTGTCGCGGCCTAGCCGGCCAGTGCCAGCGCCGCGGCGAGATCCTCGGCAATCATCTTGCGCTTGCTTTTTTCGATGAAGAAGGCGGGACCGGCCTGTAAGTAGGATGGAAAGAGGCGGGCGCCGCGGAAATAGTATTGCTGGCCGCGGATTTTGTAAGTCGACCCGGCCGGGATGGCGCGTCCCAGCCCCGCCTGTCTGGAAATCGAATTCACCGCCTTGATCGCCACGTCTCCCATCAGCAAGAAAGCTTTAACATTTGGAAACAGGGCAATCTCATCTGCCAGAATCTGCGAGCATTGCTCGATTGTGGCGGTCTGTATTCCATAAGCTGTTTTGCTACATTTCACCGCTGTAGTCAGGTAGACGCCAAGATCAAGAATATCCTGGATCGAAGTAGTCGCTACCCCAGCATCATTAAATGCTTGCATTGTAGTTTGAGCGAATAATGAGCTGCCCTCTGCGTAATAGCCATCTACCATATGGGTGGGTGCGGCTTCAGAGATCAGGATGATGGAAACACGTTCAGGATCCAGCTCGATCGCTGGAATGTGATAACCAGTGTGGTTTACATCTACACAGGGGAACCGCTCGCAACCGACCCGGTCACAGGGGCGCATTTCACACCTCCGCATGCTCTCTATATTCATCACCCATTGTAGATCAAGTTGCCAGGCCATTCAAGTCCGGCCTGAAGCAGATGGAACCCGCCTGACCCTGATCCACACTCATTGGGAACGGTGCGGGGAAGGCGCGGCTGCCAATCGCAAGCGTTACGACGGTGGGTGGAATTATGTCTTCGGAGAATTCTAACCCATGTTACAGAATTATCAGCATCGGCATGACTCTGACTGAATCGAAGTGCCTGGCGCTCTACTTCCACCAGGCACTCCGGCTTCGAAAAAGACGCAAGGTCATTTACTCGCGAATATTGAACCATCGCCCCGCATCCATTTTCAATCTCTGCCACAATTCCATCGCTTCCTGTTGTGTAAGGCCGGTATTGCTCTCAAAGCGCTGCCAGAAGGCTTCCCACCACCCGGCTGGCTCTTCTTTTGGCCCATCATACTCGGTGGGACGATCTGTTGCACCATTCACGACCAGGCTGCCGACATAATCAGCGTCCTGGTAAACCCGCTGGATCTGCTCAGCAATTTCCTGCACATCGGCCTCAGAGACGACCCCGTTGCTGGTGGCTTTATAGAACTGCACGGTAACCCGGATAGGGAATTGTTCATCACGCTCGATAGGTAGTCCGGCGATCTCGGTGAACGGCCCTTCTACCGCGCCATGGCCGATGACTGCCGCTTCTACATCGCTCTTGGCGGCGGCAGTTGGAGCTGCCATCATCATTGCTTCGGCAACCAGCGGCTCAGGCCTCAATGGATTCTTCTGCTTGAGCGGCACCTGGATTACCAGCACCATGTTTAATCCACTCTCGCCAGCGGCTTGCAGCTCCTCACCAGTCGATGGTTGCTCATTACCCGAATTTCCTCTCTCCGTTTCTTCACCACTTTGAAAATCGCTCAAGCGCTCGCCGGTGAAGCTAGCCCGCTCGCCATTCTGGTTGAAGAACAGGCGCTGACCCCACGAGTAGCCGGCTGGAAAGGCATCCCGCACGTTGTCGATAATGGTTGCGCTGGTACCCTCCCGGGTGGCGATCAGCGTCAACACGGCCGGATCGCCCTGATAGGACTGGTAGTTGAAGATCACTGGGTTAAACTGGGCAAGACCTTTTTGAGGCACAGGTAAAAAGGCTGCCTGAGCGCTGACCAGCACATGGGAGTCGCGCTCCGCCAGCAAGGAGGTCTCGTTCCCAGCCCAGGAGCCAGCATTGTGCAGGTAGTGGCGAAAATTCTCCAGGAACTCCTGCAGGCTGACTTTCTGCAACGACTCGCCTTTTTCGTTGCCCACCAGCAGGAAGAAGTCGTCGAGGGGAATATCAGCCGTCAGGTCAGAGAAGTTGGGGTAGCGCATCACGGGCATCAGGCTGAGCTGGTACTGGTCGCTCCGCGGATCACGATACATCACCTGGATGGTAACGTCGGAGATGTTTGGGCCAACCGTCGAGCCTTTATAGCGTCCGGTGTCCTCCCACATCACATTGACGACGCTCAATCCGTAGCCTGCCGCCAGTTCAACCGCTACCGGGTCATTCGTCATGCTGGCCGTCCGTTGGATCGCCTCGATATATTCGGGATCGGCAGACACTTCACCCTGCGGATCATCTGGGCGCTGGGCTGGTGCCGCTGCATAGGCTGGTGTCGAGGGGATTCTTATAAAAAATGCTTGGATGGCGAGCAGTCCCGCCAGGGTGATGAACTTAATCTTTGTAGAAGTACTTTTAGGCATCTCGGCTTCCTCCCGGACATTGCTTAATCTAATTTGGCGATTATTGGGAAGACGCCGGACAGGTTGATTTGGTTCCGGATCGAAAGAAGTTGGGACTTTATCCTTATTGACATGCGTTACTAAAAGTTGTAGTATGTAATTGGCAAGATGTGTCTTTCCAAGGGAATAAATTGACTCCAGTCCAGCCTGAGCCCCTCGAAACATTCGAACCAATCCAGATGGCTGGCGGGAACGGCGACAATACTGTTCAAATCAGGGATGTTTACGAGAAGTTTCGGGAGGTATGTACTCCGGTCACTGTGACCGCTACCAGAAGAAAGTATTCGGTAAGGTAAGTGGTGCCGATTTTTACAAGGTCAAGGATGGTCTAAAGGATTTCCCCTTGGTCTCTTAAGAAAGGGGGCTTTGTGCTGGTTTGGCTTAACTAGCCTCATCGGTGGGAGATTTAAACGGAAGGACAGATGAAGAAGATGAACCGCCAGATTGCTGGCCTGCAGATAGGTTTGGCTTTACTTTTGAGCTTGGCCTTGCTCTTGGGCTTAGGTGGGAGTGTCACTTTAGTACAGGCCCAGGAGCAGAATACCAACCCCCTTCGCAAAGAAAACCTAGAGAACATTGATCCGGACAATTATGATATGCAGGCAGTTTTTCAGCCTGGCTCTCCGTGGATTGTTGTGGAGAAGTGGAATAAGACCTATAAGGATCCCAAGAGTGGCCTTACTATCGAGGAATATTACGAGCGTCGCCACTCACCGGAATGGTGGCCGGTGTCGGAGAAGGCTCTGGAGTTGTGCAACCAAAATGACAACCCGAATGTTACATGTGAAGCCGTTGGAGATGATGAGGTTCTTAGAACGACCAAGGCCAAGAAAAGCGATACGGATTATGTTCAGCAAAAGATGTGGAACGCCGCCCATAAGCTATGCGACACCGCAGGTTGCGTAGTCGGAACATTTTATGCCATGTATCGCACTCAGTACAAGTGGGTTCGCACCAGTTCGGTTTGGACCATCAAGAATGCCAAACTCACTTGGGGATGCCCAGCTACATGTATCATGTGTTCCGGTGGCATCTACAGCTATGTTCGGTATAAGGGGCCAGCAAACGCGGTATGGAGCGGCAACCAGAGTGTTATGGTTACGGATTCCTACAGTTTCGCGGAGGGTTTAGATTTTGGCCCCGGCCAAGAAACCGCTAAAGTCTTATCGGATGCCTACTACAATAATGTCAAATTTAAGACCATTTCTACACAGCAAACCTGGAATTGAGCACATGCTCAAAGAGTGATGATCATGAAGATCAAAATCCTGCCTTGTCTGTTTCTGATCCTACTGCTCGCGGCTTGCACGTCTGCCTCAGCTAGCGGGTCGCTCATAGAAACTTCACAGCCCGAGCCGCCAACACTTGGCCCCTGCGATGCGTCAGCAGTGAGTATCAGCATCGCACCTACTGAAGTGGATGGAAAGTGGTATGTCACGTTTTCGGGCCTCCAGCCTGGAGAGACTATTACAGCGTCCTTCGATCAAGCGGTTGGCGATGACACAATGACGCTTACGATCTATCCACTCGATGCTGCAGACGAGCAAGGCAATCTCACCTGGGTCGAAGGCCAGTTGGAGCCGGGCACCTGGGAGGCCAGGGTTGAGTCGCTGGCAGGCGTAACGTGTAAAATTGTCACTGTTCCATAGGTAATTTTCACCGGTCCCAACCTGCTGTAAGGAAGGATAGCAGTGGTCCCAACAGGCCCGGCAAATCGTTTGCAGGATGAACGCGATGATCGAAGATGAAAATCGACGGTGGTCGCGTTTTACCTTTTAAGGGAGGTGACTGCTCTGTTCTGTTCTAGCAAAACCTGAAGATTGGCTGTTTGTTTCTGTTTGTTCCCTAGAGGATCTATGTAGGAGGTAAATACCATGAAGATCCTGAGCCGCATTTTCTTTGTGGCTGTCGCCATCACTTTGCTCGTTGCGCTGGTTGGTCCGGGAGTCAGGCCAGCCGCGGCCAGCGGCACGATTGTCGTGAATCGATTATGGATTACCGCCGACGGCATCCCTGTTGATGAGTATACCCTGACCAATGCCCACGACATGGAGGTGAAGATCATCACCTATGGCGGGATCATCACTTCAGTTAAAGTGCCTGACAAAAAGGGTCAGTTTGCCAATGTTGTCCTGGGCTTCGACAACCTGCAGGATTATGAGGCGTTGAGCCCGTATTTTGGCTGCATCACCGGCCGCTATGCCAATCGCATCGCCGAGGGGAAATTCACACTGGATGGCGTGGAGTACCAGCTCGACATCAACAATGGCCCGAACCACTTGCATGGCGGTTTCAAAGGCTTCGACAAGCAGGTTTGGCAGGTAACCAAGGAGATTATCGAGCCGAAAGCAGTCGGCATTGAGCTGCACTATCTCAGCCCGGATGGCGATCAGAAGTATCCCGGCGCGCTGGATACCTATGTGACATACCGTTTGACCGATAAGAACAGCATCCGTATCGATTACAAAGCTACCACCAGCAAACCCACCATCGTCAACCTGACCAACCATAGCTATTGGAACCTGAAGGGCGAGGGCGAATGCGATATCAACGACCATATCCTGAAGATCAACGCTGACTACTACACGCCAGATGATGTAAATCTGATCCCCACTGGCGAGATCGCGCCGGTTGCGGGAACTCCCTTCGATTTCCGCATGCCGAAGCCGATCTCGAAAGGCCTCCGCTCGGATGACGAGCAGGTCGTCATTGGGCGCGGCTGGGACCACAACTGGGTTCTCAACCGGCCGTCATTTGAAGATAAATCGCTGATCTTCGCGGCGTCCGTGTACGAGCAGAAGTCTGGTCGTGCTCTGGAAATTTGGACCACTGAGCCAGGCATCCAGTTCTATTCCGGTAACTTCCTGGATGGCACCATCTACGGCACCAGCCACCGCGCTTACCGCCAGGGCGATGGACTGGCCCTGGAGACCCAGCACTTCCCGGACTCGCCCAACCACGATAACTTCCCCTCCACTGTGCTGCGCCCAGGCCAGACCTACGAAACCACCACCATCTTCAAGCTCAAAGTGCGGTCTCCCTTCTGGCCGCCCTGGTAATTGCCCTGAATAACAAAAGAACCTGGCATTGAGATCCACCCATAGAGATTAGAAGGTTCTCAGCCAGGAACTTTGTGCGAAGGCCTGTTGGCAACGCTGCCCAGGATAATCTCCTGGGCAGCGTTTTCTTTGGTTATTTCTGGCAGGTAGCTGGCTTAGCCGCAGCCGCCGCCACTCTTGTCTCTCTTAAATTCCAGCTTGATCTTGGGCAGGAAATCAAGCTCCCATTCATGCGGGTTGGGGCTGGCGCATTCGTAGCGATCTCCCAGCGCAGACGGGAAAGCATAATTCAACCGATCCTCATTGGATGTCTGGCTGACCGGGGTGATGTTGGGATCTTCTTTTCCAAAAGTCTCGATCCAGTTGTTGATCCCGCCATCCAGGATATAGGCGTTTGGCACGCTCTCTGCGGTCAGGATTTTCCATGCCTCCGTTGCAGCCTGTTCGTTATTACTCACCACGACAAATACAGTGTTTAAAGCTTGTTTGGCGTGGATCTCTGGCACGTAGGCAGTCAGCTCGGTGACTGGAATGTTGACCGATCCGGCGATGTGGAAAAGGTTGTATTCATTCTGCGGGCGAACGTCCAGCACGATCGTCTTGAGCGAGTCATTGGCAATGGTTTCCAGGAGCTCGCCAGGATGGATCTGGACTTCGCGCTGCTCCAACAAGGTCTCCTTCACGGCTGCCACTCGATTCCATTTGTCATCCACAGTGGTATCGCCGATGAAGACGATCGCGATCGCCAGCCCTAGCAGCACCGCTGCGCCTGCCAGGCGAACTTTTGGCTCGGCTGACAGGTCCCGCCCGCCAAAAATGCGTTCCAACTGCTCAGCGCCCCAGAACATGAAGAGGGCCATCAGGACTATGCCTGTCACCACCACTCCGGTCGGCAGGTTCAGCCAATCCGGGATCGTTAAGCGTCCCAGATAACCGCTAAAGTTCCACCAGAGATCATAGAAGCGCTCGGTCTCGCCAAACAAGAAGATGCCAAACAGCACGCCCAGGACGAAGAACAACCCGTCAAGCTTGCGAGTCGCCATGGCAACCAGCGAGGTGCCCGGGCAGAAGCCTCCGATGATAAAGCCGGCGCCCATGATCAGTCCGCCCAGGATGCCCGACCACAGGTAGGTGGGATTAACCCACACCAGGTTGTAATCCAGGACGCCCAGACCAACCATCAGGAAGAGCAAAACCATGGCGGTGATAATGGCACCGAACATCACCTTGAGCACGGTCATATTCCGAAAATAGAATTGGGCAGACAGTATGCGCGAATTTCCGAAACCGGAGCTCTCCAGGACATAGCCAAAGCCAAAACCGAGCAGCGCAAAGACCACATACATCAGCGGCTTGCCAACCAGGGTTTCAAGAGATAGGGGAAATAACATGGCAGCCTCCGATTAAAGCCACAACTTGCGGACGAAGTAAGCCAGGGCGTAAGCGCCTGCAAACACCGCGAACATGAAGGCCCACGATCCCACGGAGAGCACTGCGCCGCCAGAGAGCGCCTGGCCGGAAGTACAGCCGCGCGCCATGCGCGCCCCATAGCCCATCAGACCGCCGCCGATAAAGGCCATCAGCCAGCGGGTGCGGACAGAGATCTGCGGCCCTTTGTTGGTTTCCACCTGCAAACGGCCGTTTTTCCAGCCGGAGACAAACCCGCCAACCAGGGTCCCGAAAACCATCGGGATGATCCAGTCATCGAGCGGGTTAAGGTTGCCGCCGGCCAGCTTGATCAGATAGGGTACCCGATCGACGTGTTCGGGGACAATTAAATCCTCGAAGAAAACTACGATACGGTTCAAACCGCCAGAGGCGCCCAGGCCATTGCCGGTCAGGAAAAAGGCCAGAAAAAGGACGATGCCCAATAGGACTGCGCCGAAATAGGGGTGCCAATAATCCTTCTTTGGCCGGTCGAACAGGAAGGATCTCCAGTTCGATTTTTTGGGTGGGGTCTCACTAATGACAGTCATGCATACCTCCGTTGAATTTGGAAGCTAGGGTTCATGTGGTGCTGGGCTGGATTTCGTCGAGTGTGGTCGGTTCATCCGGGCTTTCGGACGGCTCGTCGCCCGTCTCGTATGTCAGGTATTCACCGAGCGGGGCGCCTGGTTGATCCGCCTGCTCCTGGCTGGCCTCGCCGCCATGATGCACTTCCACGCGCTCATAACCGGTGATCATCGCCTGGATATCATCGAGAACGGTGACACCGGTTGTGGTCAAGTAGACATGCAGAACAATGAAGGAGGCGAATAGCCAGGCGATCAGGCTATGGAAGGGGGCCAGGTATGGAAGACCGCCGAACAGAGTAGAGGCTTGCGGCCATCGTTGGACGCCCCACATCAGCGCTCCAGTGATGATTTGCAATGGCAGCAGCACATTAAGCAGTCCAAAGTAAGTTACCTGTTGGAGCGGGTTGAGCTTCTTGTCTTTGACCTTCTCAAAGGGGTGTTCTTTCCCCTTAAAGATGCCTTCCAGGTAGTACTTGGCCTGCACGATAGCGCTATCGAAGAAGCCATAGGGACGCGGGATAAACTGCCGGATTTGACCGCTCGCCAGGTGCCAGAAAAGCGACAGGCCAGCGTTGATTACCAGAATGGCAGCCAGGACATTATGGATCGTTACAATATTGCGGAAGGAAAAGATGCCAAAGACGTCCGGCCGGTGGATTACCAGACCAGTGAAAAGCAACAGCACGATCACCAGGGTCTGCAGCCAATGCCACAAGCGCTCGTAGGCATCGTACATGTAGACTTCTTTGGTTGGAGCGGCTTTCTTGGGGCGGCGCAGATAGTTGATATATCGCAGGGTCCCATGCGCCCCGACGCCCAGCACCGTGCCTGCAAAGACCAGCGCCCCAATCCAGTCCACCCAGGCAACCCGGTTGTGTCCAAAGACATACACGCCATCTTCTTCTGTGGCTGGCTGGTAGTAAAGGGCGCCATCTTCCTGGAATAAGTTCCCGGAAGCGGATACATTGCTATCCTGAACGAATTCGGGGATCACCCCTGCAGGAGTGTACTCGGCCAGGCGGATCGGCGCAGTCAGGCGCGATTCGGCGGTGTGGCAGGCCTGGCATTCATCCAATGCCCATTCGCCACGGGCCACATTGTGATTGATGCTGTAAGGTTGCACCTGTCCGTGGATGCGCGGATTCTTTAAACCCAGCGCTTCCAGGCGGGCAGCCACGACTGCCTGCTTGGCATTGGTTTCTTCTGCAGCGCTTGCTGTGAGCCGCAGCTCGTTTTCGGAAAGCGTTCCATCGCCGTCTTCATCGAAGGCGCTCAGAATCTCAGGGGCGTACTGCCTATTCTCCAGGAAAGCGGTTTCGAGATCGATCTGGCGCACTGGACGCTGATTGCCAGCTGCATCATCATATACCCAGAACCAGGTGGTGATCAGGTTATATGGCGCCAGCAGCGTATCGCCATCTATATTGGTGCGTTGCATCAACACCGGCTGGAAGCCTGTCACCAGGTCGGTGGTCGTACTCTCGCCCTGGATGCCTCGGCAGGCAGTCAGCGCGCTGCCGTCTGGTTTTACCACTGTCCAATCATAGGTTTCGATCGCCGGGGCGTACATCTGCGGAACATGGCAGGTTTCACAGGCAACCACCTCCATGTGCCGGGCGGTGTAGGGCAGCCAGTCGGCATGGGTCATGGATGCATCGTGGCAGGATTCGCAGCGCCGCATGGTGCCCTTGTCCTCTGGTGCAACTGTGAATTGGGCGCTTTGCCCGCGGGCGAAGGTGTGATCCGGCATTTTGAGATATTCGCCTAACTCAAGCCGGCGCGGGTCATATATCAGGTGGGAAGGATTACTGCCAGCTGCTTCCTGGTAATGGACAGGGTTGTTCAAGGAGTAGTGACAATCGGTACACTTTAGGGCGCGCTCCGCGTGGATATCCCAGCTGCGGGTTAGATCTTCTTTTCCAGCCAGATTGATTCCAGAACTCGTTGATGCGCTGCGAAGCAATTACCTGACCCGTTGTGGCTGTCTGTGGGGTAGTCAGATCACAGGCTTCCAGGGACAAGGGTGTATCCTTGTGTGTGTGCACCACGGCGTGACATAGGGCGCAGTTATCATTGGTGGGGTCCTGGATCTGAACATAATCAGTCTTTAGCTCACCATTCTCGTCGAAGGCCTCCGCATTGTAGACCCATTGCTGGCCATTCTTCTCGACAATGCCGCTGTCCTGCATGGTAGCCGTAACGGCTTCCACAAAGCGGCCATCCTGGATCGCTTCCAGCCGGGCAGCATTGTTCGGTTGAGGTGAGTGGCAAAGCAGGCAATTTAGTTCCAGCGCGCCAGAACTCTGCCCAATCCCAGGTGATCGGTTGCCCGGTTTGCGGATCGAGCAGGCTGGTTTCCGGGTTGTTGGCGTCCGGCGCCAGGCTGGTCAGCGCCTGGCCTTCTCGTGAAGTAACGGCTGGACCGCCGCCGGCGATGCGCGCCCCGAAGACCTTGATCCACTCAGCAGTGGACAGATCCAGGCGCTCATCGCCTTCCTGTGATAGAAAGCGGTAGGTGAGCGGGTCGAATTTACCGAACAGTCCGTTGGATGAATTCCACGGCAGGTTGCTTTCGGTCTCTTCAGTGGTGTAAGCGGACAATCCCAGGTCGGCATGGAATGAGTGCGATGCGATGTAATCCGTGTCATGGCAGGCGCCGCAGGTCTGCATCGTGGAGACAGGCGCACCTGATTCGAGGACATTCACACCACCACTATCCAGCAGAGGAAAGTTTGGATGGATGGGGGATGCCTGGGATACGGGTTTAGAGGCTGGGCTGGCCCAGACAGTGAAAGCGGCCCAGGTGAGCGTCCCGAGCAGCAGCCCTGCCAGGAGCAGGCGTGCCGGCCAGGATTGCTGCAATGATCGAAAAAAAAGATGGCTACGAAGCATAATTCGTCTCTGTGGGGTGAGTTAAGGGGTTGTTTGAGAACGGCTACCCCATTCAACGGGATCGCCTGGGTAACCTAAGGCCTGCCAATCCAACCGGCCGTTGTCGCTATGGCATTCATCGCACTGGAGAGCTTTCTCTTTAGGCTGCACCATGTGAGTACTCGGCCAGTACATCCAGGTTTCGGCAAAGCCATATTCCCCTGAGAAAGGCAGACCGGTATCCTGGGCGCCGAGCTCCAGGCCCGAGGGCCAATCGAAAGTCGTCCAGAAGCCGCCTTCACCACCGGTGCGCGGCTGGAGCAGGATGTTGTTCACGGTATCATAGGGCTGCTTGGCGACATGGACCTTGAACGGGAAAATCTTGGCGGTGGGATCGTTTATGTCGCCGGCTGGCAGGGTGATCATGGTCGGTTGAGTTGGATCGATCGGATCGCCAAGCAGATAGCGGTAAGCGTTGTTCCCATTGAACCAGGTGTAGGTCGGTGTGTAATTATCCTCATAGACAAATGAGCCTTTGATCTTGAGGTATGTGTAATGGTCTTCGGGTATATCCTGCCCGGCGGTGGACCAATCCCAAAACACCTTGGTGGGATCTTTGATCGCCAACGCTGGGACGTGGCAGGTCTGGCAGGCTACCGTGTCGGTATGAATGTTGATGCGCTCGTCATCGTGAATCGGTTCCTGGTGGCAGTCGGTGCAGGCTACCTGTTTCTGGGGATCGATAGTGTAATTGTCAGCCAGCAATTTTCCCCGGATGACATGGTTTTCGGTGACGTGGCAGTCAATGCACTGGAAGTCCAGACCGCCCATGTGGACGTCCAGGTTTTCCTGGGGGAAATACAGGCTTTCATCTAAATCGCCGTGCTTGACGCCGTTGCCGCCGCCGCCATCGAAGTGACATTTTCCACAATTCTCCCGCGTCGGGGTGCGCACCGATTTAGCGGCTGCCAGCAGATCAACCCCCTCTGCGGGGTTGCCATATTCACCTTTGGCATAGGTTGCCATATCGGCGTGACAGGCCAGGCAGTCGACATTTTCAGAGTTGGTAAAGTCAAAATTGGCGTCACTCCAACCGTATCCGGCATGGCAGGTCATGCATTTATTTTGATTCCCCTGGGTGCCGATGCAGAAGTTGTTTATCTGGTTCTTCTTGCCAATCGTCACCGCTTCATCGCGCCAG
Organism: uncultured Chloroflexia bacterium; assembly: GCA_963706905.1. Lineage (GTDB taxonomy): Bacteria > Chloroflexota > Anaerolineae > Anaerolineales > UBA4823 > CAVPNY01. The sequence continues at coordinate 20,175 of CAVPNY010000002.1, forward strand.
GGAACGTCAAATGGCTCGCTCTCCCAGGTCCAGTGAGTGGTATGCATGAATTGCTCAGCCGAATCTGGGTGGCATTCCAGGCAGGCACGCGTGACTTCTTGACCGTTATTAAAGGGACCAGTAAGCAGATGTGTATGGTCAGTATGAGGGGCACGCACGGGAACGAAGGCCCACGGGTCGCTGTTTTCGGCCTGGCGCGGTAGGAAATAAATAATCGGCACCACAATGATCGTCAGGATCAACAGCAGGCCGAGCACCCAAAGAAATTTCTTGTTTCCGATTATTTTGCCCATATGCGTTGTGCATTCCTCTGGTTATTCTATTCTCCCGGGGCGGGAGGTTTTACGATCGAAAACTTTCCAACAGGTCAGCGCGGTGTTGGATGCGTTCGTGCAAAACATCGCGCAACAAGTCAAGTATCTGGATCATGCGAGCATCAGCGAGCTGATATCGAATACTGGAACCCTGGCGCTCAGGACGTACCAAACCGCGCTCGCGCAACACCTTGAGATGGCGGGATGCAGCTGGCTGGCTGATCCCCAGAATAGCGGCTAACTCTGTTACACTGACGCGCTGTTCATCCAGCGTGTACAAGATCAGGATCCGGGTAGGGTCAGCCAGCGCCGAACAGATGTCAGCGTGTAGCTCGTTAATCTCTTGGACAAAATTTTCGTTTCTCATACCGGCTGGTCCTGGCAAACAAAATAGCACTTTTTGAATATATGGATATGCGGTTTTGCGCATACATTAAACCGCACATTATAGGCGTCCTTGTAGTGTCATTTGTCACATAATAAGTGACAAATGTCAAATGCGATTGATGCACAGACCGTTTCCCCAATAAGGCTTTTCTGTGGCTTGTAGATTGGTTGTCTTCACGAAACCGAGGTAAGACGCGATTTTGGGTATAATTGCTCCACTTACTCACCCCATTGCTGTCTGACCAACCCGCTTGAAAATGATCATGCCAAGGAGAACAGGCTTTTTATGGAACATAAGCCTCCAGACCAGCTCCGTCATGGACTGCGTCCGCAAAAGCTGCTGCCTATCCTGACTGTGGCGTTGATCTCTGGCCTGGTGGTGATCACTTACCAGGTTTCGTTCGGCTCGCTGATCTTCAGCGGCGACCTATCTCCCTACCTGTCAATCGGGATCGGTTTCTGTCTGATGGGGGTGGTGTTGATCGGGTCGATTGAGGCGCTGCTCAGCGGCAATCCCGGCATGGTGGCCATCCCAACGGTTGGCTCGGCGGTGATTGTGGCGGCAATGGCCAACAACATTGCTGGTGAGTTGGGAGGAAATTCGGGACAGCTCTTTCCAACCGTTACAGCTGCCATCACGATTGCCTCCCTGCTAACAGGTGCGGCTTTCCTGGCGCTGGGCTGGCTGCGGCTGGGCAGCCTGATCCGTTATATCCCTTATCCGGTGATCGGCGGTTTCCTGGCCGGTACGGGCTGGCTGGTGGCCAGCGGAGCGTTAAAGACGATGACCGGGATTCCTTAAGCCTGGTTAACCTGGAGCGCTTGAGCCAGCCTGAGGCGCTGTTGCTCTGGCTGCCCGGGGTTGTCTTCGGGATTGTCTTGTTGCTGCTGGTGCGGCGTTTCAAGCACTACCTGATCTCCCCGCTGATGATCCTGGGGGCTGTGCTGGTTTTTTACCTGATTCTGGGATTGACCGGCACAACCATCCAGGATGCTACCCAACTTGGTCTACTCTTCAAACCCTTCCCGGCCGGGGCGCTGTGGAAACCGCCGCCCCTGAGCGAGCTGGCCCTCGTCGATTGGGGCGCTATTGTTCGCCAGGCAGGTGCAATTGCCACATTGATCCTGATCAGCAGCCTGACCCTGCTGCTCTACACCAGCGGGGTCAGGCTGTCGGCCGGGCGAGAGATTGACCTGAATCAGGAATTCACCTGGTTACACCATAGTCACCATGTCAGTCTTGAGCAATCGCCTCGGGGCGAATAGCCGCCTGGTCGGGTTGCTGGTGGCGGCTATTTGTATTGGGGTTATGTTTTTTGGTGGCCCGCTGATTGCCCTTTTCCCCAAGCCAGTGCTTGGCGGTGTGCTGGTTTTCCTCGGCTTGACCTTCCTGGTCGAATGGCTCGTGGACGGCTGGCGCCGATTCTCGCGCCTCGATTATGCCATCGTGGTCGTCATCTTGCTGGTGATGGGCGGTTTCGGGCTCCTGCCTGGGCTGGGAGTAGGCCTCCTGCTCGCAGTCGGGCTGTTCATCGTCCAGTACAGTAAAGTGCCAGTGGTGCGAAGCGCCTTTAGCGGGAGGCTTTACCACAGCCGCGTGGTACGTTCGCACCCGCATGCTGAGCTGCTGCGCCAGGAGGGTCAGGCTCTTTTAATTCTGGAGCTGCAGGGGTATATTTTCTTCGGCACAGCCAACCGGATCTACGAGGAAATAAAGGAGCGCCTGGCTGCGACGCAGACAATCCCCTTGCGAGTTGTACTGCTTGATTTTCGCTGGGTGATCGGCGTTGATGCCTCCGCCGCGCTCTCCTTTGTGCGCTTGAAGCGCCTGCTGCGCCAACACAAGATGCGCTTGATCTTCACCCATTTGCGCCCGGAAGTCGAGCAGGTTCTGCATCGAGAAGTTCTCACCCCAGGCGACAAGGAAATGCTTTTCGTGTTTCCGGATCTGGATCACGGCGTGGAATGGTTCGAAGCACAGGCGCTCGCCAGTGAGGCTGGCTGGCAGGCTCTGGTCGAGCCTCTCCCAGGGGCGGTCCAGGCAGGTCAGGAACGCGCCGGCCTGGCGTTACTCTTTGCCACGCTTGGCAGTGAAGTAGATGAATTAGATGAGGTCACAGACAACGCACTGCTACGCCTGATGGGCTACCTGGAGCGGGTCGAACTGGAAGCTGGGCAGGTGCTAATCAGCCAGGGTCAGCCGCATGAGTCAATGTATTTCCTGGATGCCGGGGAACTTACGATTGAGTACCGCATGGAAGATGGGCAGGTGATGCGCCTGGAAAACAACGGACCTGGCGCAGTAGTGGGTGAGCTGGGTCTATACCTGGGAACCCCCGCCTCGGCCAGCGTGACAGCCGCGTGCCCCAGCATCGTTTACAGCCTATCTACTGCCAGCCTGCGCCATCTGGAACAGGAAGAGCCCCTGGCGGCTGCCTTGCTGCACCGCTTTTTGCTCAAGCGAGTAGGCTTGCGCCTGCGAAACGCCCTGGAAACAATCGACGCCCTGTCACAATAGGTTCGGTCAATGCTGGCTTTAGCTGGGTTGCCTGACCTTTTCCAGCAGTTGCTCAATCCTCCCGTGAAGGCGGGCGCAAAGCGCGGTTAACTGATTCGCGTTCAATCAATGTGGTGTGGATTGTCAGAGTCATTCGAGCCGACTCGGGATTCAATATCCGCAGAGAGAGAAGATACACCGCGGCGCGTCCCATTGCGACCGTATCTACATGCATCGTTGTCAGCGGGGGATGTGTATTCGCGGCAATATACGTATCATCGTAACCGATGATCGAGATGTCTGCTGGAACGCGTTTCCCCAGGGTTTGGGAGGCGCGGATGGCCGCGCTGCCAACATCATCATTAATACAGAATAGAGCAGTGAGATGGGGATACTCTTTCAGCAGGGAAACTGCCTCCTCAAAGCCCTTTGTCCGGTTGATATTGAAATTGGCGATATAAACTTCCGATAGCCCGTGCTCTTTCATGGCGCGCAGGTATCCGTTGCGCCTTTCTTTCAAGCTTGGGTAGCAGCTCTCCTCGCCTCCCAGCAGTCCGATATGGCGATGTCCCTTATCAATCAGATAAGCCACTGCCTGATAAGCCGCCCGAAAATTATCTGAGATCACCGTATCGTAGCTCTCGGAATTTGAGTAACCATCTACCAGAACGATGGGAGGCGTGCGCTTGCCAGAAATGGAGGTAATCGTTTCATCTACAAATGTTCCCACCATCAGCAAGCCATCCACGAGCTCGTTTGAAAGCAGCTGGGGCACCTCCATTGGATAATTATTCTCATCGACGGGTAGCGTGGCGAAGAGCAAGTTGATCCCGTTTGAGCGGCAGGCATCCTCTATGCCCACGACAACTTTGGAGTAGAAAGGATTTGCCTGCGGGACAATGTCTGGATCGGATTTTATGACCATCCCAACTGTAGAAAGGGGGACATTTTTTTCGATTGCGGGTTTCAATGGATACTCGAGCTCCTCTGCAATCTCGAACACGCGCAATCGGGTATCTTGAGAGACGCCTGGCTTATTGTTCAAGACAAGCGAAACCGTAGAAGCTGAGACCCCACTCTGCCGGGCGATATCGCTGATCTTGACCTTCTTTTTCATAGACCCCTACATTTTAGATAAATTTAGTAAATATTTAATCGGGCTATATGAGCATTTTAGCATTGTATTGGGTTTTGTCAATGGCAAAAGCGACAAAAACACATTAAATATTAGAAAAAAGGGCGTAAACGACGAAAAATAGTTGACATTGTCATAATTGTTTTATATAATAGTTTAGATGATTGGGAGCGCTACCAATAATTTTTAGCATCTGTCGGCTTCCTCAAGTTTTGTTGGAAGGTGCCGCGTGTCTGATCTAAGGCTGGAAGATATAGCTAAACAGGCTGGAGTATCTCGATCGACTGTCTCGCGAGTGGTTAACGATCAGCCCCATGTGCGAGAAGATGTTCGTGAACGCGTGCTTAAAGTGATTTAAAGCACTGGCTATCACCCTAATGTGGCTGCCCGCGCCCTTGCATCGCAACGTTCGTGGATGGTCGGTCTAGTTCTACCCCGCAGTGTCTCTTCCTTCTTTTCTGATCCCTACTTCCCGCGTTTGACCCAGGGCATAGCCCAGGCATGCAATCAATATGACTTTACCTTAGGGCTCTTTCTCATTGATACTCCAGATGATGAGGAAAAAATCTACTCGCGTGTCTCGCGCAAAGGTTGGCTGGACGGCATCCTGATCCAGTCAGGTCAGATAGGTGATCAGCTGATTGATCGGCTGATCAACTTGAATGTACCCCTCGTTGTTGTTGGTCGCCCGTTCAATCTTGACCAGGTTAGCTATATTGACGTAGATAATGTCAGCGCGGCATACACCGCGGTTGCTCACCTGATTAGCCTGGGATACAAACGCATTGGCACGATCACTGGTTTGATTAACAGCACCGTGAGCCTCGACCGGAAGGAGGGGTATCTGAAGGCGCTGGTCGAGCATGGTTTGGCTGTGGACAAGTCTCTGATCGTGGAGGAGATTTTACCGAAACGGGCGGATACCGTGGAATGCAACAATTGTTAGCCGCCAGGCCGGATGCGGTCTTTGCGGCTTCCGATGTGATGGCTATTGGGGGCATGCGCGCAGTCCGCGAGGCCGGCCTGAGCGTTCCGGATGATATTGCCTTCGTTGGCTTTGATGATCTGCCACTTGCGATGCTTCCGGATCCTCCGTTAACGACTATCCGCCAGCCTATCTATCAATTCGGTTTCAAAGCCGTCGAAGTCTTGATCGACTTGATTGAAAACGGGGTCAAGCCTTCCCGGCGCATTATCATGGAGACAGAGCTGGTCATTCGCGACAGCTGCGGTGCACATCAAAAGATGGTCGTGCAAGCAAGAAATTTAGATGTGCATGATGATTGAGTACCTCGAACCCAGACATTTAATCGCCCTGAAACCAAGAGGAGGTGGATAATCATCCATATAAAGAACACAATCGGAATCACCAATTGGATAAATCAATCGAGATAAATCTAAGGAGAACCAAAATGAAACGCGTATATATTATTGTCTCTTTGGTCATGGTGATGGGCCTGGTGCTTGGAGCTTGCGCCCCAGCCGCGACTCAGGCGCCCGTCGTTGAGACCGTCATCCAGACCGTCAAGGAGACCCAAATCGTCAAGGAAACCCAGATAATCGTCGAAACTGTTGAAGTTCCAGCAGCAACTGTGCCACCAGAGGAACAGCTTCCCCGCAACGAAACGCTGTACTTCAATGGGCAACAGTGGAATGCGGTTGTTGGCTGGAATCCATACTCTTCGAGCATGAATAATGCCATGGCGATCGCCCAGCAGGATAATGCCCGCGTGATCATGTTCGAAACCCCGTACCTGTACAATATGCTCGACGGCCAGGTGTATCCGCTGCTGGCGGATGGTCCTTATATCTGGAATGATGCGCAAACCGAGATCACCTTCAAGCTCAACCCAGCCGCAAAGTGGAGCGATGGCACCCCGCTAACTGCTGATGATGTAGCTTATACCTGGGCTACCAACCTCAAGTACTCGACCAATGCGGGCAACAACTACAAAGACTTCATCGACACCATCGAAGCGGTTGATGCCCAGACAGTGTTGGTCAAGGCCAAGCTAGACGCGGACGGCAAAGCAGTCAATCCTCTTCAGGTCCCTGCCTACTTGAAGTGGCAACTATGTCATCCAGAAAGCCTGGACCCAGACATTAGAAGAGCGCACCGGCGGCGATGCGACTGCATTTTTAGCCGATCCCGCTGAAGATGTCGTCTACTCCGGCCCCTATCACAAGTTCTTCGCGGACGATGCGAAGGTGATCTACGTCCGGGATGACAACTATTGGGGCCAGGATGCCTCCATGTGGGGCAAGCTGCCTACACCGAAGTACCTGGCGCATGCAATGTTCAAGGATAACGCGGCCGGCTCGGTGGCTCTGGCACAGGGGGAAGTGGATATCAGCCAGCAGTTTAACTCCAATATACAGGTATTGTGGCTCAACTACGGGCTGCCTGTCTCTACCTACCTGCCAGAAGCTCCGTACGGCATTGGCGCCAGCCTCCCGACGGCCTTCTACAACCTGAAGTCCAACGGTTTGGATCAGGTTGCGATCCGCAAAGCGATCGCCATTGCGGTGGATTATCCCACCATCATTGCCAACGCCATGACCAACCAGTCGGCTACCTTTGAGCAGGTGCCGCGCTCCCTGATGAACCCGACCCCCGGTGAGCAAGCCATGTACGACCAGGCCGCCGTGGCGGACCTGCAGTGGGCCGGCAATGACATCGAAGGCGCCATAAAACTCCTGGATGATGCTGGGGTCGTGGATACCAATGGGGATGGCAATCGCGAATACAATGGCGAGGAACTTCATTACATCGCGACCTGCCCCAACGGCTGGTCTGACTGGCAGGCGGCGATCGAAGTGGTGGCTGCCGCCGGGAAAAAGATCGGGATTGACATCACCACCAACTATCCTGAATGGGGCGTGTACCAGACGGTCGTCACCAAATCGGATACGCCTCTGCCTGAAGGCTATGACATCTTCATGATGTGGAGTGACGGTGCCGGCCCGACCCAGCCCTGGGGACGCATCCGCCACCTGTTGAGCTCTGAATTCGTTGGTCAGGTGGTCAACTGGAGTGGCAACTGGGGCCAGTACAGCAACCCGGCGGTCGATGAATTGATCAAAGCCATCCCTGCAGAGACCGACCCCGCCAAGCTGAAGGAAATGTACACCGAACTGGTCAAGATCTACCTGACCGATGTGCCCTCCTTCACGCTCATGTACCGCCCACAATCGTTCCATGCAGTGAACGAGAGTGTTTGGACCGGCTTCCCGAACGCGGAGGATGGCAGCGATCCGCCGGTACCGCCACTGGACTGCACTGACGGTTGGAGTATTGCATGTCTGTATAACCTCACGCTGGTTAACCCATAACCAATTCAGCAACGAAACAGCCATGTTCCGCGAACCAGGGGACATGGCTGTAAGTTCTAATTAACGTCAGTACAGGATAATGAGAATGTAAGGAAAGTGTTGTGGGTTGGGCAGCTTTGCTGCCCAACCCACAATAGAAGTTCATATTATCCAGATCGGATTGTGAGGAGGTGCCGGGTTGAAAGGGTACGCCAGGTATTTCGGTAAGAAAATGGTATGGTTCGGTATTACATTCATTGCCGCCTTCCTGTTGAATTTTATCTTACCCCGCCTGATGCCGGGCGATCCGGTAGCAGCCATCACTGCCAGGATGGCTCAAGGCCAAACCAATGCGGCCGGGGTCGAAGCGATTTACCGGCAATACACGGAACTGTTTGGCACCAACAAATCCATGCTCGAACAATTCATTATTTATGTAAAAAACGTGATCAATGGCGATTTTGGTTTCTCATTCAGCCAGTATCCTCGGACAGTTGCAAGTGTGCTGAGTGTTTCCGTCTGGTGGACAGTGATCCTGCAGCTACCGGCGATCATTGTTGGTTGGCTGATCGGGAACGTGCTCGGCGCATTAGCCGCTTATCGCAGAGGGGGCTACGATAAAGCCGTCATGCCGCTCAGTATCTTTGTCAGTGGTTTACCAGCATTTGGCATGGCAATCATCTTGCTGGTTATTTTTGGCGTCCGATTAAAATGGCTCCCCACCTCGGGTGGATATGGGTTCGACATGATTCCTAACTGGAGCTGGGCATTTATCCGGTCCGTGATCCTCCATTATATATTGCCATTCTTCTCGATCGTCTTGATCGTCATCGGCGGTCAGGCGATCGGTATGCGCTCTATGTCTATCTATGAGCTGAATGCGGACTATGTCAAATACAGCCGTTTCATGGGCATCAAAGACAACAAGATCATCCGCTATGTATTTCGCAATGCCATGCTTCCGCAGGTCACCGGTCTGGCGTTAGCCATCGGTACCATGGTGGGCGGCGCGCTGGTGGCGGAGATCGTTTTCAGTTATCCGGGGCTGGGTACAACGCTTCTAAGCGGTATCCTGGGCCAGGATTATCCGCTGATCTCAGCCACCGCCTTGATCATCACCTTGATGACGCTGATCGCCACTCTTGCCCTCGAAATTTTATACGGGTTCATTGACCCGCGCATTAAAGCCGCCCAGTCTGATTAGGAGAGGCCGTAATGAAGCATACCCTCCAACAGGTTTTTCACTCCGGCAAATTTGTGGTTGGTTTTATTATATTTACGTTTATCCTGCTGACGGTGATCGTGTATCCGCTTTTCGTAAAAGCTCCACCTTTAGCCATCCTCAGCCAGGGCACTTTCTTCCCACCCGGGATATATGTGAACGTTTATGACAGCATCGGTTCCCAACCGTATACACTGATGCTGGATGATGCGACGGCCAAGCGGATTGCCAGCAAGCTGGGCGACCAGGAACGCCAGGACATAAAGGATTGGCTCCTGGCATTTGGGATCCCTGAAAATGAGGTCGATATGGCCGATACCGAAAACCTCATGGATCAATGGGTGAACAATTATGATCCCAAGGTGCAATTACCCGGGATGACCTTTGCCAAGCAAAGATACTATCAAAGGCTGAATGCCTCGCTCGAAGGAATTCTGGCGACCGAGGGGGTGACCATAGCAACTCGTAATGCCGAAGCAGGTACTTTGGAGGAGACCGATACCGTCGCACAAACGGATTATGTGAATGTCACCGAGGTTCCGAATGTGCGCCTGTTGGTGCTTGGAACAGATAACTTTGGCCGGGATGTGATGACAGAGCTGGTTTCAGCCACGGGCACATCCCTGATGATTGGACTGGTGGCGGGGCTGATTGCCACCACGATCGGTTTGGTCCTGGGGTTGCTGGCAGGCTATATGGGTGGGGTGGTGGATGATGTGATTATGTTCTTCACCAATCTCTTTACCGTGATCCCCACCATTGTGTTGTTGATCTTGATTTCCTTTAGTATCGGGCAGGAAAACCGCGGCCCAGTGGTCATTGCGGTGGTAATCGGATTTACCGCCTGGGTATGGACCGCCAGGGCCGTGCGGGCGCAAGTGATTTCGCTGCGTAATCGCGACCATGTCAGTCTGTCAAAAATATCCGGGCACCCCATCGCCCGCATCATCTTCACAGACATCTTCCCTTACATCGCTTCGTATGTCATTATGGCGTTTATCCTGCAAGTTTCCTCGGCTATCCTGTACGAGGCCAGCTTGTCGATCCTTGGCCTGGGACCGAAAACAACCGAAGTATTCACTTTGGGGTTGATGATGAACTGGGGGATGATCTACCAGGCGCATATACTTGGTAAATGGTGGGCGATCTTTCCTGTGATCGTCATCATCGCTCTGGTCTCATTCTCGCTGAACCTGATGAATACAGGCCTCGACCAGGTCTACAATCCGGCATTGAGAGACTAGGTGATTGAAATGCCAAAAGATTTAATGCTAGAGGGCACGGAACAAAAAAGAAAGAATGTAATCCTAGAGGTCAAAGAATTAACCACAAAATATGTCACCCGCTATAACGAAGATGTTTACGCGGTTGACCATGTATCTCTGAAGCTCGATGAAGGGAAATCGCTGGGAATTGCGGGTGAATCCGGCTGCGGAAAGTCGACCCTGGCGCTTAGCCTGATGGGGTATTACTTCGCCCCATTGCACTATACGAGTGGGGAGATTATCATCGATGGGCGTAATATTTCTGGGATGGACCCTGAAGAGGTGCGCAAATCGATATTGGGGACGGAGATTGCCTATATCCCGCAATCGGCGATGAGCGCGCTTAACCCTACCCGGAAGATCTTCAACTTTATCGAGGATGTTCTGCAAGCCCATGATTTTTACACCAACAAGAAAGAGGCTTATGAACGGGCCAGCGGATTGTTTGAGACCTTGGGGCTTCCGGCGAGTGTACTGGAAAAATACCCGGTTGAACTTTCGGGCGGTATGAAGCAGCGCACGGTGATCGCGGTTTCGGTGATCCTGTTGCCAAAAGTGCTGATCGCTGATGAGCCTTCCTCTGCGCTGGATGTCACTTCACAGAAGATGGTCATCAAGATGCTCAAGCAATTGCTGGAAACTGGTTTAATCAGTTCGATGATCTTCATCACGCATGAGCTCCCGCTGCTTTACAACGTGACCGACGATATTATGGTCATGTACGCCGGGCAAATTATGGAGAAGGGCACGGCAAAAGAAACCGTGTTTGACCCCCTCCACCCATATGCTAAGGGCCTCATGGGCTCGATCATTGTGCCGGAAAGTGGTCTTCGGGATGTCAAATTGGCTGCCATACCCGGGGTACCGCCTAATCTCAAAAACCCACCTGCGGGCTGCCGGTTTGCCGAGCGTTGTAAGTATGCCCGGCTAGAATGCCCGGCAATTAAAGTGCCTCTTCGAAATATTGAACATGGCCGCGCTTACCGGTGTATCCTTTCGGAAAATGAATTGAGGGACGCTTATAAGAAGGAGGCTGATCAGCATGTCCGATGAAAAAAAATTAATCCTGAGCGCCACCGGACTTACCAAGGTATTTGGGTTTGGTCGCACGAGAACACTGGCAGTTGATCATGTGGATCTCAATCTCTACGAGGGCGAAGTCGTCTCGATCGTGGGCGAATCGGGCAGCGGAAAGACCACTCTGGCGAAGCTGCTCTTGGGATTAATCAATATTACTGAGGGGGAGATTTACTTCGAAGGGAAAAAGCGCGATATCAGCACGCAGAAGAAGAGACGGGAATACTGGAAAAATATTCAGGCGATCTTTCAGGATCCCTTCTCTTCATACAATACTTTTCATAAGGTGGATGCCGTGCTTTTAGATTGTATTCGGATGCGCGGCGGTGGAAGGCTTCCGCAGGCGAAAAAAGTAGAGCTGATGGTCGAGGCGTGTAGCTTTGTCAACATGAAGTTCGAGGAAATGACCAACAAGTATCCTTTTGAGCTTTCCGGCGGACAGATGCAGCGCTTAATGATTGCCCGCATCTTCCTGCTGAAACCGAAGATCCTGCTGGCTGATGAACCCACCTCGATGATCGATGCTTGCAGCCGCGCAACCATCCTGGATATGCTGATGCAATTGCGTAACGAAATCGGGATGACGGTTATTTTTATCACCCATGATATTGGGCTGGCGTATTATGTGTCTGACTGCGTCTACATCATGGAACATGGAAAGATTGTTGAAAGTGGAACTGCTGATGAGGTGATCCTGCATCCGAAAGGGACTTACACCCGACGCCTGATCAGTGATGTTCCAAAGATCCACGAAGAATGGGACCTCTCAACGGTTGAGTATTCCACTACTTGAGTTTGGATTCAAGCAAAACAGCGGAATGCTCTGAATACTTCCCTGGACATTCCTTTTGTCCACGAACTAACATTGCAAATTCATCGGGAAAAAGCAGAATGAAAAATCAATCTTTGGCGGGTGCCTGGGAATTTCGTCAGGCAGGCATGGAAGAGTGGTTACCTGCTAGCGTCCCCGGCGGTGTGCATACCGATTTATTGGCTTTGGGGTGCGTCCCCGATCCCTTTGTGAGTGATCACGAAAAGCGCGTTCAGTGGGTGGCTGAAGCAGATTGGGAATATCGCTATCAGTTTGACGCTGCGCCCGAAATAATACGCCAGCCACACATCTGGCTGGTCTGCAACGGGCTGGATACGCTGGCGACCGTAAGCTTGAATGGGAGCAGGTTGGGCTGCGCTGCAAATATGTTCCGGCAGTATCGCTGGGATGTGAAGTCGCTGATCAAGGCTAGCGAAAATGACCTGACCATCGCGTTTGACTCCCCTGTGCGCTTTGCCGCCGCGCAACAAGCCGTCCGCCAAATGCCGGGCGTTTCGCAGGCCATTCCAGGCGGGCCGTATTTACGCAAAGCACCTTGCCAATTTGGCTGGGATTGGGGGCCGCAGCTGCCTCCCATCGGCGTCTGGAAGGATATTCGGCTGGAAGGTTACAGTGAGGCACGCCTGGCTGAAGTTCATTTGCGCCAGGATCACAGCGGTGGAAAGGTGACCGTCGAGGCTCGCATCGCTATCGAGCGCTGGGAAGAAATGCCGGTATCTGCGGTTATACGTGTCAAGACCCCGAATGGCGAGATCATTGAAAAAGAAGTTGCTGTACCAAAGCGCGACGATGTGATTATGAAAATGCCGATTCCCAATCCTGAGCTTTGGTGGCCTAATGGGTATGGCGACCAGCCTCTCTATGAGGTGGAAGTCTCCCTTATGGGCAAAGTACCTGCCGATGAAGGATCGCTGGACCAGCGCAGGTATCAGGTTGGGCTGCGTACGATTGAATTGCGTCAGAAACAGGATCAGTGGGGACGCTCATTTGTCTTTGTAGTCAATGGCATTCCAATCTTGTGTAAAGGCTCAAATTGGATCCCGGCTGATTCCTTCCCCACCCGCATTACAGATGAATATCTGGAAAGTCTTATCCACTCGGCGGCACAGACACACCAAAATATGCTGCGCGTCTGGGGTGGTGGTTTTTATGAAGAAGAACGTTTTTACGATCTGTGCGATCGATACGGCATCCTGGTCTGGCAAGATTTTATCTTTTCGTGCAGCATTTATCCACTGGACGATCAAGACTTCCTTGATAACGTCCGGCAGGAAGTGGTTGAGAACATCCGCCGCCTGCGCCATCGCGCCAGCCTGGCATTGTGGTGTGGAAATAACGAAATGGAAGAGGGTTGGGTAGCATGGCATTGGAATCGACCCGAGCTGCAGGATTTAAAAGCTGCTTACGATTATTTTTTCCACCACACACTGCCGGCATGGTGCCAGATCGAGGACCCGGATCATACCTATTGGCCCAGCTCTCCATCCTCCGGTACGGCATTCGTAGATCCGAATGGCCAACGCCAGGGAGACGCCCACTATTGGGATGTCTGGCATGGGCGAAAACCCTTTACCTCTTATCGCGATCAATACCCACGCTTCATGAGCGAGTTTGGCTTCCAGGCACTGCCGCCTCTGGCGACAATCCACACCTATGCAGACGAAGACGACTGGAATATGACATCCTATATTATGGAGCAGCACCAGAAGAATGCCAGCGGGAATTCTCTGATGGTTGGGCAAATGCTGGATACGTTCCGATTGCCCAAGGATTTTCCCAGCCTGGTATACCTGAGTATGGCGCTCCAGGCGGAAGGCATCCGCTATGGCGTGGAGCACTGGCGACGCCACCCGCATCGGGTCGCCGGAATCCTATACTGGCAGCTTAATGACTGCTGGCCGGTTGCCTCTTGGTCCAGTCTGGATTACTTCGGACGTTGGAAAGCGTTGCATTATGCTGCCCGCCGCTTCTATGCTCCTCTGATGCTCTCTATCGAGGATAGGCCGCCTGAACAGTCAGTGTATGTTTCCAATGACTGGCTCGAACCCTGGGAGGGAGCTGTGCATTGGTCGTTGGAAACGCTCGATGGTAAGGTATTAACCTCAGGGCAGGCACCAGTCAAGGTGGCCCCGCAAGCATCGACCCTGGTATGCAACCTGGATTTTTCGGACCAAATCACGGATGGCAATCTCCGCAAGCTGGTTTTTATCGCTGAACTATGGCAGGGAGATCAGTTTATCACCCGTCAGATTGCTGCCTTCGCCCCGATCAAGCATTTATCCCTGACCGATCCGGCTATTACTTTGGACATGCAGAGTCAGAATGGGGAATTAATTGTAGAACTGATTTCGCGCTCCCTGGCGCTGCTTGTGGAAGTATCTTTGAACGGTGCTGATGTCGTCTTTAGCGACAATTACTTCAATCTGCCTTCCGGACGATCTTTTCAAATTTCGTGTCCTCTGCCAGTCGGATGGACATTAAGCAAGGCGCAAAAAGAAATATGCATTTGCTCCGTCCATGATTCTTATTCGCATCCTGCTCCCTCATGAGCTCTTTGGATTGATATTTTATTCTCTTATACCTACCAACACCGTTCTCAGAGTGTAATCTCTCATCTCTAGATGTGATCTTAGAAAGGATTGAGTTATGACTGAAATCACGAATTTGATTAAGAAAATGTCGCTGGAAGAAAAAGCCGCGCTTTGTACTGGAGCTGGTCCATGGACGACAACGCCTGTTGAGCACCTGGGCATACCGGAGATGACCGTCACAGATGGGCCTCATGGGGTCAGGCGCGTTGCAGATATTCATACCTTTACTTCTAAGAGCGAACCCGCAACCTGTTTCCCAACTGCTACCTGTATGGCTTCAACCTGGGACGTGGATTTAATCCACAAACTGGGCCAGGCAATCGCAGAGGAGTGCATCGCCTTGAAGGTTGATGTAGTTCTTGGACCTGGGGTGAACATGAAGCGCACCCCCCTGTGTGGGCGTAATTTCGAGTATTACTCTGAAGATCCCTACCTGGCCGGGGAAATGGCGGTCAGCTTTATCAAGGGCGTACAAAGCAAAGGGGTGGGCACTTCGCTAAAACATTTCGCTGCCAATAACCAGGAATACCAGCGTTCTACGATCAGCTCCGAAGTTGATGAACGCACTTTCCGGGAGATTTACTTGCCCGCCTTTGAGGCGGCGGTAAAAAAAGCACAACCCTGGACGGTGATGTGCTCTTACAACAAGATCAACGGCACATACGCTGCCGAGAATCGCAGGCTGCTGACGGAGATCCTCAGGGATGAGTGGGATTTTGGTGGTTTCGTTGTTTCCGACTGGGGCGCGGTACACGACCGGGTGGAAGGTTTGAAAGCTGGTCTGGACCTGGAAATGCCCGGTCCGAGGGAGCTACGGGTGAAGGCAGTTATTGAAGCAGTTC
Organism: uncultured Chloroflexia bacterium; assembly: GCA_963706905.1. Classification (GTDB taxonomy): domain Bacteria; phylum Chloroflexota; class Anaerolineae; order Anaerolineales; family UBA4823; genus CAVPNY01. The sequence continues at coordinate 35,649 of CAVPNY010000002.1, forward strand.
GCTCTGGTGAGTTGAGCGAATCCGTATTGGACGAATCTGTGCGCCGAATTCTTGAGATTGTCTTCAAAGCTGTTGAGACGAAAAAAGGTGGTTCGTTTGACGTCGTTGGGCATCACGCCCTGGCACGCCGGGTGGCTGGAGAAGGCATGGTCTTGCTGAAAAATAACGGAATTCTGCCTCTGCAGAAACAACAGCACATAGCTGTCATCGGTCGGGCGGCCAAAGAAGCATACTACCAGGGAGGAGGCAGCTCGCACATTAACCCTACCCAGGTGGACAACCCATTCGTTGAGCTGCAAAAACTAGCTGGGGATGCCGAGCTAAGTTATGCTGAGGGCTATCTAAAGGACGAGGCTCTTGACCAGGCTCTTATCGATGAGGCATGTAAAAATGCTCATTCAGCTGATGTGGCCTTGCTTTATATTTCCCTCCCAGCAACCAAAGAGTCGGAAGGCTACGACCGACCTGACCTCGATTTAACCTCGCAACAGGTTGCGTTGATCAAAGCGGTCACGGCAGTCCAGCCCAATACCGTCGTCATCCTTAATAATGGCGCCCCAGTGGTGATGAGCGAATGGATTGATGGCACAGCCGCCGTCCTTGAGGCCTGGATGATGGGGCAGGCCGGCGGCGGGGCAATTGCCGATGTTCTTTTTGGAAAGGTCAATCCATCCGGTAAGCTGGCGGAGACCTTCCCGCTTAGATTGGTAGATACACCCGCTCATATCAACTTCCCCGGAGGAAACGGTGAGGTGCGCTACGGTGAAGGCATTTTCATTGGCTATCGTTATTATGACGCCAGGGAGATGCCAGTTCTATTCCCATTTGGCTACGGCCTGAGCTATACGACCTTTGCCTACAGCAACCCGAAAGTGTCCGCGCAGAGCTTCAAGGATGTGGATGGTTTGACAGTGTCCGTGGATGTGACCAACACCGGCAGGGTTGCAGGCAAGGAAGTAGTCCAGGTGTTTGTACACGATCACAAATCGAAATTGATCCGCCCGCCCAAGGAGCTTAAAGGTTTTATCAAGGTTGAGCTCCAACCCGGCGAGACCAAGACCGTGACCATAAAGCTGGATTTCCGCGCCTTTGCGTATTACCACCCGGGTTACCAGCAATGGATCACCGAAGACGGTGAGTTCGATATCCTGATTGGCGCTTCGTCTGCTGACATTCACTGTACAAAGACGGTTACGTTGCACTCCACGCTTGAGCTGCCCAGTATATTGAACCGTGATTCAACTCTGCGTGACTGGATTGAGGATCCTGGTGGGAACTTGGTTTTAGCTCCACACTTGGAGCAATTAATTAGTCAGATGCAAGCCACCTTTGGGGCCGATCAGGGGGATATTGGTATGGATCCTATGGGCTTTTTGAATGACATGCCGTTAACAGGCTTGTTCAACTTCGTGGGTGGTGACCAGTATGCTTCACCTGAAGGTACAGTGGATCAACTGCTCGCGAAGGTTAGAGGGACAAATAATTGACCACCGACAATCCCCATAATTATCGGAACCCGACATGGAGATAAGGTGAGGTTTCTACCTGGACTAGTTGAGACATAATCTTACAGAGGGTATGATGCAATTTGGTTATTTCGATGATGAAGCGCGCGAATATGTCATTACCCGTCCTGACACCCCCCTGCCCTGGATCAATTACCTGGGTTGTGAAGATTATTTTGGGATCATCTCCAACACCGCGGGCGGGTATTCCTTTTATAAGGATGCCAGGCTGAGGCGCCTGACGCGCTATCGATATAATAACGCACCGCTTGATTCAGGCGGGCGATACATCTACTTGCGCGACGATGATGCGCCTGCTTCCCCATTCTGGTCACCCACATGGCAGCCTACCCGCACCCCACTGGATGAATACGAGTGTCGCCATGGGATGGGCTATACGACCATCCAATCCACCCGCCTTGGGATTAAAGCCAACACGCGCTACTTTATCCCGCTTGGGGCGAACCTGGAAATCTGGCAGCTAACCCTGACCAACCAACGTCCTGAGGCAGCTAACTTATCCATCTTCGCCACAGTCGAGTTTTGCCTGTGGGATGCAATGGATGATGCTACCAACTTTCAACGCAATTACTCGGTGGGTGAGGTAGAAGTGGTGGACGGGGTGATCTATCACAAGACCGAATACCGTGAGAGACGTGACCATTTCGCCTTCTTCACCTGCTCGGAGAAATTGTCCAGCTTCGATACCGACCGGGAGGCTTTCCTGGGTCCCTACCGGGGCTGGGAATCACCCAGGGGAGTGGAAAGAGGATCTCTGCGCAATTCCATCGCTCATGGCTGGCAGCCCATTGGGGCGATGCATGTCAAGGTGGCGCTGCAGCCCGGTGAGGGTAGGACGGTCATCTTCCTGTTGGGTTATCAGGAAAACCCGCTGGGGGAGAAGTTCGACCCTCCCGGCACGCAGACCATTAATAAACACACCGTTGTGCCGGTCATCCGGCGCTTCCTGCAACCTGTGGAAGTTTCAGCCGTATTTAATGACCTTCGGGAGCACTGGCGTGGCTTGTTGGGGAAGCTCCAGGTACATACCCCTGATATTCACACGGACCGCATGGTTAACATCTGGAATGTTTGCCAGCTGATGTCAACCTTTAATTTCTCCCGCTCGGCTTCCTATTTCGAGTCGGGAATTGGGCGTGGGATGGGCTTTCGCGATTCCAATCAGGATTTGCTTGGCTTTGTCCACCTGATGCCAGAGCAAGCCCGCCAGCGCATCCTGGATCTGGCAGCTACCCAGCTCCCCACAGGTGGGGCATACCACCAGTACCAACCGCTCACCAAACGCGGCAACAATGAGGTGGGCTCTGGCTTCAATGATGACCCCTTATGGCTGGTATTGTCCGTGGCAGCCTATATACAGGAAACCGGAAAATGGGACATCCTGGACGAGCTAGTCCCGTATGACAATGCCCCCGGCACAGAGGAGAATCTTTACGCCCATTTACAACGCAGCATGCAGTACACACTTGATCGGCTTGGACCGCATGATCTCCCACTCATCGGGCGCGCCGATTGGAACGACTGCCTTAACCTCAATTGTTTTTCCAGCTCCCCGGGTCAATCTTTCCAAACCACGACGAATAAGGACGGCAAGGTAGCTGAGAGTGTATTCATCGCCGGGTTGTTCATTCTGGCGGCACAGATGATGATCCAAATTACCTTGAGAAGAGCAGGCGATCAGGAGGCCCAGGTTTATCGTCAGGCAATTGACCATATGGAAAAGGCAGTATGGGCAGCTGGCTGGGATGGTAACTGGTTTCGGCGCGCCTATGACGATTCTGGTGAGCCAGTTGGATCCAGAAGCTGTAAGGAGGGACAGATTTTCATTGAGCCACAGGGCATATGCATCATGGCTGGTTTGGGAATAGCCGGTGGCAAAGCCCGACAGGCGCTTGATTCAGTGGCAGAGCGACTGACGACCCCCCATGGCATCATGTTGCACCAACCCGGGTATACACAATATTACCTGAACCTGGGAGAAATCTCCTCGTATCCGCCTGGGTACAAGGAGAACGGCAGCGTTTTTTGTCACACCAACCCGTGGATCATGATAGCTGAAGCGATGGTGGGGAACGGTGCACGAGCCCATGATTACTACCTGCGAATTAATCCTTCCAGGAGGGAAGAAATCAGCGATGTGCATCGCTGCGAGCCGTATGTTTATGCCCAGATGATCGCCGGGCGGGAAGCACCCACGCATGGTGAAGCGAAGAATTCCTGGCTGACTGGCACGGCTGCCTGGAATTATTTGGCAGTTACACAATGGATCTTGGGTATCCGCCCCGAGTTTGATGGCTTGAGGATTGATCCGTGCATTCCACCTGAATGGGATGATTTTTCTGTTGAGCGAATCTTTAGAGGCTGCAGATTGAATATCACGGTGCGTAACCCCCAGCATGTCAGCCGAGGCGTGACCAGAGTCACTGTGGATGGCGTGAAGATCGAGGGCAGTTTGGTTAAATTAGAGGCTCTCAGTGGAGCGCATCAGGTGGAAGTCTGGTTGGGCGGATGAAGGGAGGCAATATGGATGAACAGCTGCTGGAGATCAGGCAATATTTGGGTGCAGGCTACCAGCCACTGATCGATTATAGTGACTGGCGTGTGGCGATCTTGCGCTGGGAAGAAGCATTGCTACCCGGGAATATAGAAAGTATGGAGCGCCATACCCAGACAGACGAAGTGTTTGTATTATTGGATGGTTGGGCAACCCTACTCATTGGGGGGAATCAGGGAAATGTGAGTGACATCCAGGCAGAGGTAATGTCCAGTGGAAAATTATTCAACGTGAAACAGAATACCTGGCACACTATCTTGCTAAGCCGGGATGCATCAATATTGATCGTAGAGAACCGGGATACTGGGCAACGCAACTCGGAATTTTTCCAGCTCACACCCGAGCAGAGATTGATGATATTAGGATTGGAATATCACCAATAGGGAACTTTGTTACTGATTTAGTCAAGTTGTTCAGCTTTCTGGGGAGAAACCCTTGTGACTCAGAATAAAACACCAAAATCTAGTCGAGGTAACCAGGTGAGTCTCAGCAGCACCCGTCCCATCTACCGGGACCCATCGGTTTCGATCGCAGCGCGTGTAGGAGATCTGCTGGATCGGATGACACTGGAAGAGAAGATCGGTCAGATGACCCAGGTTGAAAAAAATAGCCTCAACCCTGATACGGTGAAACAATTTTTCATCGGCTCAGTGCTGAGCGGTGGAGGCGGCTATCCCCCCGAAAATACCCCTGCCGGCTGGGTAAAAATGGTCGGCGATTTCCAGGAAGCCGCCTTGCAAACTCGCCTGGGTATCCCGATCTTGTACGGGGTTGATGCTGTACATGGTCATAACAATCTGTACGGCGCAGTGATCTACCCGCACAATATCGGCCTGGGGGCTACCGGTGATCTGGATCTGGTTTACCGCATTGGGCGCGCCACCGCAGAGGAGCTTGTGGCGACCGGTGTTTATTGGAATTTTGCCCCCACGGTTGCTGTTCCCCAGGACATCCGTTGGGGCAGAACTTACGAAGGCTTCAGTCAGGATAATCGAATAGTGGCGCAGCTTGCCAGCGCCTACATCAAAGGATTGCAAGGCGATCGATTAAACGGCCCTCTGTCGGTGCTGGCTAACCCAAAGCACTATCTCGGCGATGGTGGGACGACATGGGGTAGCTCGCAAATGTTGTTTCCGATCCCTCCGGGGTACATACTGGAAGGTGTGGATAATCAGTTTGCTTTCAAAATTGATCAGGGAGATACCCGCCTGGATGAAGCCGCGCTGCGGGAGATTCACCTGACGCCCTATATCGCTGCCCTCCAGGCTGGAGCACAAGTGGTGATGCCTTCCCTCTCCAGCTGGAATGGTCTCAAGTTGCACGCTCATCGCTACCTGCTGACCGAGGTGCTAAAGGGAGAGTTAGGTTTTAATGGCTTTATCATTTCAGACTGGGCCGGGATCGATCAGGTATCGGATGATTATTACCAGGCGGTGGTCACAGGAATTAACGCCGGCATCGATATGAGTATGGTGCCATATGATTATGAGCGCTTCATTTCGAGCCTGAAGCGGGCGGTTGAAAAAGGCGATATCCTCTTAGAACGCATCGACGATGCAGTCCAGCGGATCTTGAGCGTTAAATTCAAGATCGGATTATTTGAACGTCCTCAACCTGATCCCAGGCATCTTCCCTTGATTGGTTCAGTCGAGCACCGGCAGCTAGGGCGGGAGGCGGTCGCAAAATCTTTGGTACTGTTAAAGAATGAGGCGCAGGCACTACCACTATCGAAATCCGCCGCTACCATCCTGGTAGGAGGAAAGGCGGCAGACGATATCGGACTGCAATGCGGTGGCTGGACGATTGAATGGTTGGGCCAGCCTGGCAATATCACAACCGGCACGACGATCTTGAGCGGGATCCGAGCTGCCGTTTCTTCATCATCTCGGGTATTCTATGACTCAGATGGGCGATTTGAGCAGCTTTCAGATAAGCTCGCAGAGGTTGGGATTGTTGTGCTGGCTGAAATTCCATACGCAGAAGGCTTTGGTGATCAGCCTGATCCAACTCTCTCGAAGGTGGATATTCTCTTGATCGAGCGCATGCGCGCTTTATGCCAGAAGCTGGTCGTTATCCTGCTGTCTGGCCGGCCGTTGATCATCACCGAGCAGCTGCCGGATATAGATGCTCTGGTAGCGGCCTGGCTGCCGGGAACGGAAGGCCAGGGAATTGCAGATGTGCTCTTTGGCGATCTGCCTTTCAGCGGCAGGCTTTCGTTTAGCTGGCCGCGTTCCATGGATCAAATCCCAATTGTGTCCCCATCCCTGGCGGGAAGAGAAACCGACGCCTTGTTTCCCATTGGTTTTGGGTTGTAGTTTGAAGCTGGTTTGAAAAATGAGTTATCTGGCCTGTGCTTAGTGGGGTACAGGTTGTCATCTTATACTCGAACGGATGTAAAGCAGATGGAATCATCAGGACATTACTCAAGCTCTACACTGGAAATTCCCTGGGAAGATCGACCAGAAGGTTGCAGGGATATCGTCTGGCGTTACAGCGCAAACCCGATCATTCCGCGGGACTTAATTCCTTCATCGAACAGTATCTTCAACAGTGCGGTGGTGCCTTTCCAGGATGGCTTTGCAGGTGTATTTCGCTGCGACAATAAAAAGCGGCAGATGAACATTCATTGTGGGCGTAGCTTTGATGGGATCCATTGGAGGATTGAGGACGAACCGATCAAGTGGATTTTCAACAATGCAGAGTTAGCCCAGTTTGAGCATCGCTATGATCCGCGCGTGACCTGGCTGGAAGACCGCTACTATGTCACCTGGTGCAATGGTTACCACGGCCCGACCATCGGCATCGGCTACACCTTCGATTTTGTAGATTTTTATTTCCTGGAAAATGCGCTCTTACCTTACAACCGCAACGGCGTGTTATTCCCGCGCAAGATCGATGGGAAATATATACTGCTAAGCCGGCCCAGCGATCGCGGCCATACCCCGTTTGGCGATATTTTCTTGAGCCGCAGCCCTGATCTGATCCATTGGGGCGAGCACCGCTTTGTCATGGCAACCAAAGATGGCTGGCAGAGCACAAAAGTCGGCGCGGGTCCTATTCCGATCGAAACGCCTGAGGGCTGGCTTCTCTTTTATCATGGCGTGCTGACATCCTGCAATGGCTTTGTGTACAGCTTTGGGGCGGCTTTGTTGGACCTGGAAGAGCCCTGGAAAGTGATTTATCGGGGCGACTCTTACTTGCTCTCCCCGCAGACCATCTATGAGTGTGTGGGGGATGTCCCAAACGTTGTTTTCCCATGCGCAACACTCATTGACCCCCCCAGCGGTCGGTTGGCGATTTATTATGGGGGCGCAGATACCGTTACAGCCCTGGCCTTTACATACCTGGGCGAAGTGATTGAATTTCTCAAATCCAATTCAGCCGGGTAGACCGTCGTAATCCGAATTTAAATTACCTAACGGGTCTCAGTCACCTTGTGGATTGTGCGCGGGTGGTCAGGATCGAAGCCTTTCGCCAGAGTCAGATAGTAGGTAAACAATTGTGCAGGGACAATGCACACCAGAGGCGACAACCACTCGGGAACCCTATCCGGAAGCGGGATTTGGGATTGCGCCAGCGCCAGGGCCTGCGGTGCATTGGAGATGACCACCAGCTCGGCCAGATGATCCTCCTTGAGGGAGGTCACCAAGCTCATCATTGGATCGAACACCCGGCCTTGCGGGACGACCGCCATCACCGGGAAGCCGCGCTCCACCATGGCGATCGGTCCATGCAGGAAGTCGGCAGATGAATAAGGCTCGGCCTCCACGTACGCCATCTCCTTAAGCTTAAGCGCCCACTCGAAAGTCGTGCAGTAGTTGTAGCCACGCCCGAGCACCACGCACCGATCCAGGTAGCGATAGCGTTGGGCCATACGGGCGATCTCGACCTCCTCGTTCAAAACCTGCTCGACCCAACCAGGTACTTCAGTCAGCTCCTCCCAGGCCTCTGTGGAGCCGTTCAGCGCCGTCGCGAGCATGGCGATTGCCATCAGCTCTGCGGTGTAAGTCTTGGTGGCTGCCACTGCCCGCTCTTCGCCTGCCTGGATATTCAGCACAAAATCGGCGGTCTGTGCCAGGGGCGATCCAGGTTCGTTGGTGATCGCCAGCGTAGGGCAACCCTGCTGGCGGCCTTCGGCCAAAACACTGACAATATCCGGAGATTGACCAGATTGAGAGATGCCTACCACCAAAGCGCCGCTCAGCTTTGGCGGTTGCATATAAAGGGTGAACAGCGAGGGAGTTGCCAGGGCTACCGGTAGACTGTTCTGTCCGCCCCACAGGTAATTTGCGTAACGCCCGGCGTTGTCCGATGTACCGCGTGCGGCTAAGAAGGCATACTGGATATTTCTGGACTGGATCGCCCGGGCGATCTCCTCCACGGCTTTCCTTTGGGTGGAGAGCGAGCGCGCCAGGATGGTGGGTTGTTCAAGAATCTCAGAATGAAGAGTCATCGCCGGTCAACCTCCCAATCGATCTCAGGTGAACGATAGAAATTTACCCTCAATCTGGTCAGGCGAGGGCCATGAGCGCTGAGACGGGTTCTATAGTCTTGCCAGTCTCTACTGGTGGCTGGCGACCAGCCGATCTCTGCGTAACCCGGTAAGCGTGGAAATACCATAAATTCAATATCCTGCATGGTTTGGATTGTTTCTGTCCAGAGAGGCGCCTCCACACCCAGAATAGCTTCTTCCAACACGCCTTCCAATTGAAGAGCTGGATCCCAGGAATAAGCATCTTGAACTCCGATGCACCCTGCCCAGGACAATCCGAGAACGGTGGATGGATCGTATTTCATATCCATGTATACTTTGGAGGCCGGGGACATGATTATCCTGGCGCCTTGACCAGCAGCGTTGCGGGCAAGTTCGCTGCACCAGTGTTGGGCAATCGATGGATTGAGCAGATTGATCTGGGCGATCTCCTCCCAACCAATCATCTGTTTGTGATGCGCTTGGACGATGGCTTGAACGCGTTCCATGAAGGTTTTGTATGCTGTGATTTGCGTGGCGAGAGCTTCATCGCCCCCGATATGGATATAAGGACCTGGAGTTAGCGCTGCCAGTTCCATGATCACATCATCGATGAACTTGTATGTCAACTCTTTCTCAATGCATAGCGAGCTGAAACCGACTTCTATCCCGGTATACAGCGCGGGTGCAAACTCATCGCAGTTCAGTTCTGCATAGGAAGCCAGAGCCGCGTTGGTATGCCCGGGCATATCGATCTCGGGCACCACCATGATATACCGGTCCTGGGCATACGCAACGATGTCTGCATAGTCCTCTTGAGTATAATAACCTCCAGGATCCCCACCTACCGCACTGCTGCCTCCAATGATGGCCAGATTCGGCCAGGATTTGATAGTGATCCGCCATCCCTGGTCATCGGAAAGATGCAGGTGCAGGTGGTTTAGCTTGTAACATGCCATGAGATCGATAAACCGTTTGACATCCGGCACCGTGAAGAAATGCCTGGCGACGTCTAGCATGGCGCCCCGCCATGCGAAGCGAGGGTAGTCCCGAATTGTACCAGTGGCCATCGCCCACGGACCAGGTTGGGGTTCCTGGCTGTCGATCGAAGCCGGCAGCAATTGGCGGATGGTCTGGATGCCTCGAAACAGCCCCGCTGGCCGGTGGGCGCACAAGGTCACCTGGTCAGGTGTGATGGTTAACTCATACCCTTCATTGCCCAAATCAATATTATTGCCAGTCGCTGTCAGGAAAATATTTCCCGACATGGGGCGGCCGGAGGTGGGGAGTGCCTGGATGTCAAACCCGGTCGCAGGATTTAGCCTGTCCGCCAGGTAGCGACCAATTTCCAGCATTTCAGCTGTCGCGGATTCGACATAGATATTGGCGGTATTGGTTAGGATGAAGATCTGCCCAGATTCGTCAATCGAGACAGGCCGGGGAATGAGATTGTTGAAAGATGGAGTTGGGGCAGTTTTCGTGATTGGCATCGAGTAGGGCTGGCAACCCGTGAAGGCGGAGAGGCCAAAAGATTGATGGTAAAATCATCCTATCATGACTCTGACATCGTTGCAATAGACAGGTATTGTTATGAAGCCATTATCGCGAAGGGAGTTCCTACGTTTGGCCGCTGCCGGATCAGCGGGGGTGGGCGTTTCGAGTTTACTGGCGGCTTGTGGTGTGGAAGAGGAGTTACTAACCCCGACAGGATTGCCCACCCAACCGCCCACCACTACCAGCACCACGACTCCCATCTCCACTGCCACCCAGGACCCCACTGCTACGCCGACCGACGAACCTACCGCCACCCAAACACCTGTACCTATCCCTGATTTGGTTGTGGCTCGCAACGGTGAGCCGGAAGTGCTGGTGCGCCGCGCCCTGGCTGCGCTGGGCGGGATGGAGAAATTCGTATGGAAAGGGGCGGATGTCATTGTCAAGCCCAACATCTGTGTTGGTTATCGCACTTATAAATATGCGGCTACCACCAACCCCTGGGTCGTTGGGACAATTGTGAAGCTTTGCTTCGAAGCCGGCGCCAAACGGGTGCGGGTAATGGACCACACCTGGCGCAGGGAGATGTGGGAAGGATATGCCAAGAGCGGCATTCAAGAGCAGGTCCAGGCAGCCGGGGGCGAGATGGAGTGGATGCCTGTGGAGAAATTTGTCCCAACTTCCATCCCGCAAGGCCTGGATGTGACAAGCCTCGATCTTTACGAGGACGTATTGAATACGGATGTCTTGATCAACGTGCCGATTGCCAAACATCATGCCGATGCCAGGCTCACCCTGGGGATGAAGAACCTGATGGGGGTGATGGATGATCGTCTGACGATGCACACCAACATGGGCCAGCGTCTGGCTGACCTGAACAGCCGTGTGCGACCCACCCTGAATATCATGGACGCTGTGCGGATGTTGATGGCGTATGGGCCAACGGGCGGCGCGTTGAGCGATGTCAAGCAGATGGATACCGTAATTGTCTCACGGGATGTCGTCGCCCTGGATAGTTACACTGCCACGCTGTTTGACATGCAACCCACAGACCTGGAATATATCAAGGCAGCCACTGCCATGGGCCTGGGGCGCAGCGATTTGAACAACCTGCGCATCGAAGAGATCAACATTTCTTAAATCGGGCAGTGTCTACCAGAAACGTGCCCCATCAAGGTGTATATTGGTTGGCATTCCTGGCGGTTTTGCTAACCGGATGCACTTCCGCAATCAACCTGCCTGCTCCAACACAAGCAGCCATCACCCCACCACCGGCTGTCCCAACCGAAACGGTTTCTCCGCCAACTGGATTGCCGTCTTCTACACCAGCGGCGATTCTTTCCCCGACTCCGATGGAAAACAATTCAAGCGAGACCGCAACTCCGCCTGCTCCGCCCACACTTTGTTCCGGTGTAACCATTTACTATGAGGAGAACGCCCAGGTAGAGATCCTCACCCCTCGAGGTACGCGTGTGCTGGTAGACATTTATTCCCCCCAGCTCCTCTCCAGCCCGGCAACCGCACAGGATATCCTGCTGACCACCCATACTCACCCTGATCACGTGAACCAGGAATTTATAGCATCTTTCCCTGGGCAACAACTAATGGCTCAGGCGGGTCAGCTCGAGCAGCCGGGGTTGATCATCCAGGGCATTGCCTCTGCTCACAATGCGGGAGATTCCCTCAAGGCGGAGGGTGGCACCAACTACATTTACTTATTAGAAACTGGTGGGTTGCGGATTGCCCATTTCGGCGATATCGGACAGGCGGCCCTCACGCCTGAGCAGTTAATCGCCTTAGGCCAGGTGGATATTGCCATCACGCAGTTTGCCAATCCGTACAGCGATATGGATGCTGCCAATCAGAAAGGGTTCAGGCTGATGGAGCAGCTTCATCCCCGCCTAATCATCCCTACCCACATCAATTACGACACCGCTCAAATCGCTGCCGGGCAATGGCAGGGTCTCTATTCCAATCAACCATCTGCTCTCCTGTGTGGTGATGATCTCTCTGCTGAAACGCGGATATTATTTATGGGTCAGGCGGCGGTTGAATTTGCCGCGCTCTTCAATCTGCTCCCGTTTCCACTTACCCCCGACCCCACCCAGATACCACCTGCCTCTCCTGGGGCAATGCGCATCTCGCCGAAGGACAGCATGCCTCTGGTTTATGTGCCAGCCGGAGAGTTCCTTATGGGCAGCACCGATCAAGATCCCGGCGCCGATATCGACGAGAAACCCCAGCATACCGTTAGCCTGGACGCCTTCTGGATCGGGCAAACTGAGGTGACTAACGCCATGTTCGCAGCCTTTCTGAACGAAAAGGGCAATCAGGTCGAAGAGCGAGCGCCCTGGCTGAATGCAGCTGCCAGCGAGGTGCACATCGTTCAGAGTCAAAACGGCGACTGGCAACCCACGCGCAGTTTTGAAGATCATCCAGTGACTTTTGTCACCTGGTATGCAGCCCAGGCCTATTGTGCCTGGGCTGGTGGACGCCTACCAACCGAGGCTGAGTGGGAGAAAGCCGCCCGAGGCGACGATGGGCTTATTTTCCCGTGGGGCGGGGAGATTGACTGCACGAAGGCAAATTATTTAGATTGCCATGAACCAGGATCGATCGCGGTGGGCAGCCAGCCCACTGGCGCCAGTCCTTACGGTGTTTTGGACATGACCGGAAATGTCTGGGAATGGGTCGCCGACTGGCACGTCGCCGATTATTACGCCAGCTCGCCATCTGAGAACCCCACGGGACCAGCGACCGGTCTGGCCAGGGTGGTGCGTGGCGGTTCCTGGCTCTTTGACGCCAAACATGCCCGCGCCGCCAACCGGCGTTCCGACGGCCCCCTGATTACCAAGCCCGATTACGGTTTCCGCTGCGTCTTCCCGGATTCCCTCTGATTCGTCAGGCTGCCTGATCCTGTTGCCGCATAATCCCCAGGCAAATTCTGCGCGCCGCCTGAGGTAAGAGATTAATCCCTTCCAGCTGTTGTATGTTTACCCATTCGAACTCATAGACATTGGTCGAGGATTGGCGCTTCGCCTCCGAGCCCCCTAAGACAGGTTCCTCAGCCGGGATTCTGGTCAGAAAGTACTGCTCTTCGCCTACTTTGGAATGATATTTGTAAACGAGCTGCAGGTGGAGCACATCCAGCCCAGTTTCCTCTTTCACTTCTCGGATGCACGCATCCTGGAAACTTTCATCCAATTCAACACCACCGCCAGGGAGAATATAATAATCCTGACCGGGTTTCTGCCTGTGCATCACCAGGAGGGAGTTTTTTTGAATAATGATCGCGGCTGAGCGGTTTCTCATGCTGTCACCAAACAAGTAAGATAGATAAAGGTTCTATCGAAAGGGAGATGTTCACAAGGGCTATATTAGACCACAATCAGGGCAAGTCAGAGTGTTTTCGATCACAAATTTATTGAGATGGCAGGTGTCTGCACCGATAATATCGCAGATCTGTTGTGGGATACAATAGGCATATGCCAGAAAGCGACGAATTCTGGGAAGTCTACTGGGACATGCGCCTGCAAGAGCTGGAGGATCTGGGTAAAAGGGAGGCCATCCTGGCTGTCTCGAAACTGATCCGCCGCCTGGCAGAACGCCCAGACCAGCCCGTGCGATTACTCGAATTAGGCTGCGGCGAAGGACAGATTATTGGATCACTGGTCGAAGCTCATACCCAAGTCCACTCGATCCACGCCTCTTATGGGGTGGATTATTCCCCTCGGTCAATTGAGAAGTGCCGCCGCGCTTACCCTGCGATGAGGTTCATCGATGGTGATTTCACTGACCCGGATCTGATGGCCAGCCTCGGCCAATTCGAGATTGTGCTGCTGGTCAACGCCTTGCATGAGGTCTTCTCTGCCAGTTATTCAGCGGAAATTGGGGAGGTTGCTGTTCAGGAAGCTAAACAGCGAGTGGAGCTGGCCCTGGGCATGGCCGTGGAGCGACTGGTGCCAGGCGGCTACCTGGCATTGTTCGATGGATTAGAACCTCCTGGGGATATCCTGGAACTGGTGAGCCTTCGCTTTCTCCACTGGCAGGCCCGCCGCCGATTTGAAACCTTTGCCCGCGAATACCGCCCCTTCCGGATTTCATATCAGGAATCTGATGATCCATTCCTAATAGAACTATCTGTGCGCGACTTTACCCGCTACATCACCAAATCGATCTTTTTGGATAAGCTGCTGTGGCAGACAGAGCGTCTGGAAAGTTACCAATACTTCAAGGAAACCGAGTTTCGCGAAGCGTTTGCCTGCCTGGGTCTGGCAATCCGCGAGCTGCGCACGCTGACAGTGAATTATGAGAAGTGGCGCAGCGAGGTGGAAATCGTGACCCCGGGCGTTGATTTCCCGGCTGAGCACATTCTGATCCTGGCGCAAATCCCCGGAAGATCTGGGTAACCTACCCGGATTCCAATCCGGCTTGCTTGCGCCGCTCCAACGTGCGCCCCAAAAGTCGCTCGATCGTGCGGACCATCGGCAGGTCATCCTGGGTGACAAAAGAGAGGGCGGTACCCTGCCTGGCCATCCGGCCAGTTCGTCCAATACGGTGGGTATAAGCGTCGGCTGTATCTGGCATGTCGAAATTGATCACGTGGGAGATCTGAGTGACGTCGATCCCGCGCGCGGCTATATCCGTGGCCACCAATACCTTCACCCGCCCGCTGCGGAAGTTGTCCATTGCCTCCTGTCGCCGGTTCTGAGACAGGTTTCCCTGCAGTGAAGTGGCCGGCAACCCGGCTTTGATCAAATGCTGAGCAAGTTTTTTGGCGCGATGTTTTGTGCGGGTGAAGACCAGCACCTGCCCATGGCCTGATTTGCGCAGGATAGCCAGCAGCGTTTCGGTTTTTTGGGTTTGGTCTACCGGGTATAGCGCGTGGTTGATGGTCTCTACCGGACGTGCCATCCCCAGTTCGACGGTGACTGAGCGGTGCAAGAGGTCATTTGCCAGCGAGCGGATCTCGGCTGGCATGGTGGCTGAGAATAGCAGGGTCTGGCGCGGGGTGGGGAGGGCGGCAGAATCCGGCGGATGTCAGGCAAGAAGCCCATATCGAACATCCGGTCCGCTTCATCGAGCACCAGGATTTCAATCGAGCTCAGGTCGACCAGCTTCTGCCCCATCAGGTCCAATAAGCGACCAGGACAGGCTACAGCAATTTCCGCGCCGGCGCGCAAGCTCTTGATTTGAGGCTGGGCGCTGACGCCTCCGTATATGGTCAGGCTATGCAAGCCGGTCTGGCGACCAAGCGTACCGATGACGGCGTGGGTCTGTTCAGCCAGTTCGCGCGTGGGGGAAAGGATGAGGGCGCGCAGCTTGCCGCGCCGTCCCTTCATCAGACGCTGCAAGATTGGTAAGACAAAAGCAGCGGTCTTCCCGGTGCCGGTTTGAGCCAGGCCGAGCACATCACGCCCCTCTAAGATGGGTGGAATGGTGCGAAGTTGGATGGGAGTAGGGGTGGAATAACCAGCGGCTGAGATCCCCGCATTAATATCGGGGTTAAAAAGCAAACGAATCGAAATTCACAAAAAGGTCCTTTTGGCATCAGATTGAGCCAAGGCGAACCCTAGCCCGTCCGGAACCCATTTGGACTAATAATATCCATTTTCGGAACCGGTCACAGGAGTATACCACAGATAATGGAGATAGGTAGTGGTCACAACAACCTTACTGGGTGCGGATAAAGTTGATGATCTCCAGGATCTGTTCGTCGGTCAGCGCCGGATTGCCACCTTTTGGGGGCATCGGCACGCCGGTTGTGTTCCCAGGATCGTTCGGCAGCCGGCCTTGTTTCACGAAAGCCAGCACCGCTTGATCGCTCTGGCTCTGCACAAATTTGCTGGTAGTCAGGTCCTTACCCAGGTTTGGCAGCCCTTTGCCCTCTGGCCCGTGACAATTGGCGCAGGTTTGCTGGTAGAGGTTGGCTCCAACCGATCCTTCAACGACATTGGCGGCAGGCGGATTGCCACCCCCGCTGCAGGCGCTCAATAGCATGGCGAGAAGCAGGATGGTCGCTGCAATACCGGCTGTCATGGGACGTTTGGATTGGGTGTTCATAGATGAAATTCCTCCGAATTCGTAAAGTTATTAGCTAATACGAACCAGGGAGATTTAGGTTGCATAATCCCCGGAAGATTAGACCTGCCGTGCTTTGGTCTGCGACTGGCGCATGATCATGAAAAGACGGGAACATGTTGCCTGTTCCCGTCTTTAACGACGACCAAAAGAATTTTAACGGTTGACCTCAAACCCGCGGTATGCTTGCTAACTGGAATTCGATATTAACTGGCGTCATCATTCATAGCGTAGGGCTTCCACCGGCTGCAATCTCGCCGCACGTGTGGCCGGGTAGATGCCGAAGAACAGGCCAACCGCCACCGAGAACACCGTTGCCAGCAGCACGCTGTCCAGTCCGACCACCGGGGTGATGGTGCTGCCGCCAAACTGGACCTGTCCCATCAGTTGGGCAGCCCCCCAGCCAAACAACACGCCAATTAGCCCTCCCAGCAAGCTGAGCACCATCGCTTCGACCAGGAACTGGAGCAGGATGTCCTTACGCTTTGCTCCGACTGCCTTGCGCAGCCCGATCTCATGTGTCCGCTCGGTGACCGTGGTCAGCATGATGTTCATGATGCCGATCCCTCCCACTGCCAGCGAGATAGCGGCAATCCCGCCCAGGAAAACGGTCAACGTGTCGGCCACTTCGGTGGCGGCGTCCAGGGTGGATTCCTGGCTGGTCACCGTGAAATCATCCGCCCCCTCGACCGTTTCGTGCCTTTCGCGCATTAGCAGGGTTGCGTTGTTAACCACCTGATCGACGGCCTCAGAATTGGAGGCTTTGAGGGTGATCTGGCTGATCACGCTCGAGCCTCGGAAGCGGGAGCCGCCCACCAGGCGGTTCAAGGCAGTGGAAAGCGGGATGAACACCTGGTCGTCCTGGTTCATAAATCCCGTGCCGCCTTTGCTGGCCAGCACGCCGATCACCTCATAGGGCTGCCCGTTAAGGCGCACCTTCTGCCCCACCACCCCGCCCGTGCCGCCGAACAGGGTCTCCGCCACCGAGCTTCCCAGTACAACCACCAGTTTACGAGCTTTCTGGTCATCATCGGATATGAAGACGCCATCCTCCAGTGTCAGGGAGCTGACCGTCTCGTAACCCGGCGTCACGCCCATCAGGCGCGTGTTGGTATTCGTCCCCTGGTAGACCGCCTGCACAAAGCTGTTGGTGACAGAAGCCACAGCTTCCACATCCGGCAGCTCGGCCAGGGCATCGGCGTCATCCAGGGTTAGCGTTCCGGCTGATCCGGCGGCGCTCTGCACGCCGCTTTCGCTGGTGCTGCCAGGACTGACGTACACCAGATTGGTGCCCATGCTTTCAATGCGGGAGGTGATGGAGGCCTGGGCTCCCCGCCCAATGGAGAGCATGGCAATCACAGCCGCCACGCCGATCACAATCCCCAGCACGGTCAGTATCGAGCGCATCTTGTTGGCGTTCAAACTTTCAAGCGATTCAATAAAAAGTCGATAGAGTCTCATGGTTTTATCCCTCACGATCCATTTTCAATCATCCCATCCCGCAGGCGGATTATTCGCTGGGAGTGGGCGGCGATGGCCGGATCATGGGTCACGATCACCAGGGTCAGTCCATGTTCTTTGTTAAGCCCGAGCAGCAGATCCAAGATTTCTTTTCCGGTCTTTGAATCCAGGTTGCCGGTTGGCTCGTCGGCCAGGAGCAGGGCAGGTTCGTTGATCAGCGCTCGGGCGATCGCCACGCGTTGTTGCTGGCCTCCGGATAGCTCGGTGGGGCGGTGATGCATGCGCTCGCCCAGGCCTACAGCATTCAAAATAGCCTCGGAGCGCTGATTGATCTCTTTTTGCGGTTTCCCGCCGTTGTACAGCAGCGGTAGCTCCGCATTTCTCCGAACAGAAATGCGCGGCAGCAGGTTGAACTGCTGGAATACAAACCCGATCTTCTGGTTGCGGATGTCAGCCAATTCGTCTTCGTTCATCCCGGCGATATTCTGCCCATCCAGGTGATATTCGCCGCTGGTAGGCAGATCCAGGCAGCCAAGGACGTTCATCAGGGTGCTTTTGCCCGAGCCGGATTGGCCCATGATTGCCACCACTTCGCCGCGCTCAATGCGGAACGACACCCCCTGCAGGGCAGGCACTTCCACGCGTCCCATTCGGTAGATTTTGGTCAGGTCGCGTACTTCGATCATTTTAAGGCTCCGTTCCCGTCGGAGGCGGATTGGGTATGCCGGAAGTACCATTATTTACGATCTGTATTTGGCTGGCGGTGATATTTCCATCATCATCTGGTTGGCCGGTTACCATCACCCGCACGCCAGGCTGGAGATCGGTGATGGCTGCCGACGCGTATTTCTCGATGCGGGTATCTTCTGTTAGATTGACCGTGGTGACATCCTGGGCGGTGCTGATCGTGATCACATCCCCGTCAATGGTCTTCACCACGCCGGTCGTGCCGCGGCCAGAAAGACCCATCCCGCCGTCGCTCGGAGGCTGCATCCCCTCCGGCAAGTTGCCGCCAGGGAATTGGCCTGGCTGCGGCATTTCACCTTGTGTCATCCCGCGATCCTGCATGAATCTCAGCCCGCGCCTGATCGGCCTGGTTGGTCTGAAAGGTTATTCCGCCATAAAAGCTGCTCCCGGCGATCAGGGCCGCCAGTAAAATCGCTCCAATAATGATCAAGACCTTTTTCATTTTGACTCCAGTGTTCTCTCTGTTTGATTTGCCTAGTGAGCTCATCTATTCTTGCTCTATCGCTCATCCAGGCTCTTGCATTGCGTTGATGCCGCGTCTTACGGCATGATCATGATCCCGCCGCCGTCAGGGGGTCCACCTTCGAACGGCTGCCTGAAGGTGCCTGTCTCGCTGGATGATGCCGATGAGGCGGTAGTACCGCTGAGCACCACCACATCGCCTTCTCGCAACTGGTCGCTGAATACTTCCGTCATCGAGCTGCCGGTCAGGCCGACCGTTACCGGGACGGAGATTTGCGCGCCTTCGAACAAGACTGTGACATACTTCTGCCCACTGCTGGTACGGATCGCCTTGTTCGGTACGAGCAGGGCGTCATCGACCTGATCGGTGATGATTGTCACCGAAGCCGTCATCCCGGGAAGGATGGATGCATCTGCATCTGTGACGCGCACGGTGACCGGATAATTGACGATACCCTGAGAAACACTGCCGACCATGCCGATCTCAGTCACTTCACCGGTGTACTGCTTGTCCGCGATAGCGTCAAACTCGAGGGTAGCCGGCTGGCCGACCTTAAGACTCGCCAGGTCCATTTCGGAGACTGACAGGTCAATGTAGAGAGAGGTCAGGTCATCGAGACGGAAGGCAGTATCGCCTGCACTCACCAGATCGCCGGTTTTAATATCAACTTCAGTTACCGTTCCGGCAAAGGGCGCCAACAATTGGGATTGTTCTAACGTGGCTTCAGCAGCATCGACGGCAGACTGAGCCGCGGCGATGTCTGCATCGCTGGGTCCGTTTTTCACACGATCCCACTCGCGTTGGGCGTCGGCTAACGTGGCTTCCGCCAGCGCCACTGCCGCCTGGCTGGTGCCATCTTGTGCGTTGTCCCAGTTTGTCTGAGCCGCTTCCAAATTGGCTTGTGCTACGGCTACCTCGGCATCGGCTTGAGCGATCTCATTATCGGTATAGCCAAGCACATACCAGTTATAGGTTGCGAAGGCTTTGTCCATTGCCTGTTGGGCTGACACAAGATTGTTGAGCGCGTTAGCACGCTCAAGGTTGGTCAGCCGCCTGCTTTTCAGATTGTTATATTTCCACAAAGCTTGCTTGTAAGCCTGTTTTGCCAGCAGGTAATCCGTTTCAGCCTTCTCGATAACCAGCTCATCGGTCGAATGTGGGTAATTCATCTTTATCCGGTCGCGTTCAGCATCTTTCAGCGCATCCTGCGCCTCAGCCAGAGCTAATTGGGCTTGGCTGCTCTCTTCAGCGGCCGTCTGTTTCAGGCTGGACAGGTTCTTCTGCGCATCTTCCAGCGCTTGAGCGGCTTCCGCCTGCTGGAGGGTTGAATTTAATAGATCCTCCAACGACTGCTGGGCGTCGATTAGATCTTGCCTGGCCGCGATCATATCGGTTGAGAGGGTGTCCGGGTCCAATTCTGCCAGCACCTGGTCTTCCTGCACCACATCGCCGGACTGGAGGGTAATCTCATCCACCTTGCCTGAGGTTTGCCAGACGATGGTTGCGCTCTGACCGGAACGTGTGTTGCCGGATGAGCTCAATTCAGATGCCAGCGAACCGCTCTCGACTGTTGCGGTCTGCACCTCGTCCGTACTGGCAGCCTGATTGCTGGCGATTGCCCGATATGCCAGACCTCCGGCAACCAGGACAACCATCACGATCCCAATAATTAACATGACTTTCTTATTCACTTTATGCCTCCTAAAAGTGTGATGCCTCGATAAAATGACCTATTCCATCTTACAGCTGGAATTCTAAGTTCCGAGGCTGTGAGAAAGCCAAGAAAAAGCTGTGAATCAGTTGAGAAATTTCCCATTGATCTCCTTTCACAGCAATTTCTCAGCATGTTCGCGTATAGTTGAATTTGTGGCAAAATAGAAGTGAGATAAGAATATGCCTACCGTACTGATTGTGGATGACGATCTAAAGTTGCTCAAAATGCTCCAGCGCACGCTGATGTATGAAAATCTGAACGTGCTCACCGCCACCAACGGACACGAGGCGCTGCCGGTTGTGCTCACCCAGCATCCTGATTTGATCATCCTGGATTGGATGATGCCCAAGATGGATGGACTGACTTTGATCCGGAAATTGCGAGACCAGGAGAATCGAACACCAGTGCTGATGCTCACCGCCCGCGATGCCGTTGAGAACCGGGTAGAAGGATTGGAAGGCGGAGCCGATGACTATCTGGTTAAGCCCTTCGCGCCCGCTGAACTGGTGGCGCGCGTGCATGCCCTGCTGCGCCGTATCGAAGCCCATCCTGATAGCCAGACGGTGGCGTATGCCGGGGTTGTGATCGATCCGGTCACCCATGAAGCGCGCCGCGGTGATATGATCCTCAAACTCACGGTGACAGAATTCAACCTGTTATATTTATTGTTGCGCAACCCGCGCCATGTGCTTGAGCGTGGGCAAATCCTGAATGAAGTGTGGGGTTATGATTTTGGAGGCGATGACAATGTGCTGGAAGTGTATATCGGCTATCTGCGCAAGAAGCTCGAAGCCGGCGGTCAGTCGCGCTTGATCCATACTGTGCGCGGGGTTGGTTACGTTTTGCGGGAGAAATGATGTCGATCCGCTTACGCCTTACCTTACTTTACAGTGCTATCCTGGCGCTGACATTGATTATTTTTGGTGTTGCCCTGTACACGATCCAGGCGCGCACAACGCTGGAAGCGCTTAAAAGCGACTTGATGCGGAGCAGCGAACGCATCGCTGCGGCTGTCTTATGGTCCTACCAGCATCCGTCTCAGCTACAGCCACAACCAGAGCCAGGCCGGGAGCTGCCGCCCGTTCCGTTCGAGACTTTCTCCAGTGATACCGCTTTTCAGGGCTTGCGTGAGCGCGAGATTGTGCGCGTGCTGAATACCCAGGGCAGTCTGGTGGCCAGCCCATTCGGTGTGGCAGAGGATGCCCTGCCGCTCAGCAATTCCGGCCTCCAGACGCTGCGCAACCAGGACGCGGTGTGGGAAATTAGCTCAACGGAGAGTGGACGTCTATTGATTTATAACCGTCCAATCCTCTCAGAAGGGCAGGTGGTTTTCATAATGCAGGTAGCCCGCTCGCTCGCCGAGCGTGATCAGTCGCTGGCCGGACTCAGCACCACCTTGCTCGTTGCCAGCCTGCTGACCATCTTGATCGCATTCGGCATCGGCTGGGTGCTGTCCGGGCTTACCCTGCGCCCGATCCATCGCATCACGCAGACGGCTCAGGAGATCGGCAATGAGAGCGACTTCTCCCGGCGAGTGGATTACAGCGGCCCGAACGACGAGATCGGCCAGCTGGCCAAGACCTTCAATTCGATGCTGTCGCGCCTGCAAGATGCTTACCAGCGCGTAAGTCAGGCTTTAAGCATGCAGCGCGAATTTGTCGCGGATGTGTCCCACGAGCTGCGCACACCGCTGACCACGGTGCGCGGCAACCTCGAGCTGTTGCGCCGCGATCCGCCTTTGGCTGAGGCGGAGCAAGATGATGTGCTCACGGATATGGTGGATGAAAGCGACCGCTTAATCCGCCTGGTCAATGGACTGCTGATCCTGGCGCGTGCCGACGCAGGGCGCATTCTGGTGCACGAACGCATCGAGGTGAATCCCATTATAGAGGAGGTCTGCCGCCAGGCCCAGCAGCTAGACGAGCAGCGGGAGATCACCGCGGCGTTACAGGATGTTACCGTGCTGGGCGATCGGGATGCTCTCAAGCAGGTTTTGTTGATCCTGTTGGATAATGCCCTCAAGCATACTCAAGGGCCAGTAACGATCTTAGCCAAGCCGGTGGGTGACCAGGTCGCCATCTCAGTGCAGGACGCCGGCCCTGGCATCCCCTCTGAAATACTTCAGCACGTTTTCGACCGCTTTTACCGGGGCGACGCTAATCCACAAATACCCGGTTTCGGGCTGGGGCTGCCCATCGCCAAGGCGCTGGTCGAAGAGATGGGCGGGACAATTACCATCGATAGCCTACCGGGTAGCGGCAGTGTTGTGCGATTTCAACTCCCCCAATACTTGCCTGAAAAGGAATAGGCTTTATACCCCATGTTCGGCGCGGTGCTTGATACCGTGCAGCATCTTGCGTTCCATGACAAAGGACACTGGTTCAGTCAGCCGCCATAAAAGGGTTAAATCAGGGCTGAATGCGAGTCTTTGGCGCACAAAAAGACGCGTGGTTTTCTCGTCTAACGCCTCCAAGGTGAATTGCCAGGTCGCAATGGAATAGCCTTTCCCGCGTTCTTTGGTATACAAAACGACCTGTTCCGATTTTGGATCGGCGCTGATCAGAATCAGTGCCCGGCCAGGTTCGCTTGATACCACGCTGAAGCAGGGGTAGCCTTTTGGCCCCAGTCGGATCAGGTCGCCGGGTATTAAGTTCTGATATTCAGGGATAATCCGATCCACACTGTGAATATGGCAGCCTGCCAGGTTTTCCAGGCTGTCATAGCTGTATAACCCGCCGCGCCCCTGTCCCAGCTGCGCAAGCCACGGCCAGACTCCCTCAGCCGGCGCCTGGATAGTGATCGCTCTGGTACAGCCCATCATCGGCGCGGGCACTAACTCGTCACCAGGCATTGTACGCTGAACCTCTTCGGGCTGTGCGCCCCAACGGTTATACCAGCCGCGCAGCACAGGCGAGAGGATCAGGGTACCTCCAACTTGTATAGCGCCTAAAACGGATTCAAATAAGCTCATAAACTCACTTCAGTTGTACAGGTTTAGGATGGATTCGATTTCCGCAGGATATACTTCAATAGCCTGTCAGCCACCGCAGACGATCAGCTAAATTGTTGACGAGGATCCAAGTCGGGGTGTGTACCCGATGGGCTATCAAAAGGATGTGTACGGAAGCCGGGTTAGTGTCCAGGTCAGGTTCGTGGATTGCGTGCTTCCATATCATCGAGGTGTTACTGACTTTCACCGAACTGCACCTCGACACTCATGCCTTCCCGCAGACCCGGGGGAAGTGAATTTAGATCAATCGTCGTTGTGTAAACCACATCCCCGCCCAGGGTTTCGGCCAGCGGTGCGATCTCAGATACGCGCCCGGATATCTCCTGATTTAACGCTTTAATCAGTATGGTGACCAACTGGCCTACCTCGACCTGAGGAATATCCTTCTCGCTCAGGTCGGTGGTCTTGATGCGGGGGTGCTCTAGATCGGCCAGCGCCAGGATCGCCTGACCTGGGATGACCCATTCGCCGCTCTGGAAGTTTACTTGCGTGACTATGCCCGCAAAGGGCGCCTTCATTTCCAGGTTATCCAGGCTGGCGCGCACCGCGGCCGCCTGAGCCTGAGCATTCTGAATGCGCGCCTCGGCCAGCTCTACCTCGGCGGGATCCGGCCCATTCTGGTAAAGAGCATACCTGTCTTCAGCCAGTTTGAGGCGGGCCTGGGCGATCTCCAGCTCGGTTTGCGCCTGCGCCATGTCGAACTCGGGAACGAACACGCCCGTTAGCCGGTTTAGCTGCTTCACGGCATTGTCGTATTGCTCTTGGGCGTCGGCCAGCTTGCTGAGTAGCCTGGCCCGGCGCAGGTCATTCTCAGGTTTGTTGGCGTAAGGCTGATAGTCCTTCTTGGCCTGATCCAGGGTGCGCTTGGCCAACGCCACGTTCGAGCGCGCCACGTCGATATCGATCGCCTCCGAGGGGACGCCGAAGCCGGTGATTTTCTGCTCTGCATCCCTCAATGCCTCCCGAGCATCATTCAAGGCCTGCAATGCGGCGATCTGCTCTTCTGGCAGGTCATCCGTGAGCCTTTGCAGGGCCTGCTCAGCGGTCAATATCTCCAGCTCAGCTCCCGAAAGAGATGCTTGTAACTGCTCGGCTCCCGCCAGGCGCGCCAGCACCTGACCTGCCTCTACCGGATCGCCAACCGCCACCTCCATGGATTCAAGATTGCCCCCCGAGGTGAACGCCATTCTGGCATCTTTGGCCGGTACCACTACTCCCGATGCGATCACACCGCCGCTTTCAAATTGGGGCGAAGTCTGCGCAGATCCGTTGCCGCTGTTCAGCACGATGGTGGGCAGCGGCGTGGGAGTCGCCCTGTTGAATGCGCTGCACCCAGCCAGGGTAACAGCTGTCAGCAGAACTAGTGCGAATATGATCACCAGTGCCTTGACTTTCATTCTTTGTCTCCTGAACCAACCAGCTCTTCTGTGCTGTTCTCAACGATCACCCCATCCCGCAGGGTGACCACGCGCCGGGCGTAGCTGATCACGCGTGGGTCGTGCGTGGCAAAAACGAAGGTAACGCCAGTTTCTTGATTAAGGCGGGTCATCGTTTCCATCACCTGCTTGCCATTGGGCGTGTCCAGGTTGGCAGTTGGCTCGTCTGCCAGGACCAGCGCCGGTTTCGTCGCCAGGGCGCGCGCCACCGCCACGCGCTGCTGCTCCCCGCCGCTCAGCTGGTCGGGGCGATGGTGAGCGCGGTCGGTCAGGTCAACCGATTCGAGCAGGTGCATGATGCGTTCCCGGCGCTCTGAGGCGCCTAGCCCGTTCAAGAGCAGTGGCATCTCGATATTCTCGTAAGCTGTCAGGGTCGGGATCAGGGCAAAGAACTGGAAGATAAACCCGATCGTCCCGCGACGCATATCGGCGCGCTGGTTGCGGTTGAGCTTGCTGACATCTTTGCCATTGATATACACCTGCCCGCTGGTCGGTTGGTCAAGGCAGCCGATTAACTGTAAAAGCGTGGTCTTTCCCGAGCCAGAAGGCCCGACCAGGGCGGTAAATTCGCCGCTCTCAATGGAAAGATTAACTCCGCGTAGGGCATGTGTTTCGACCTGGCCAATCTTGAATACCCGGGTGACATTCTCAATTTTAGTGACTTCCATGTTGTTCTCCTTCGGATAACGATTATCCGTTATTTCTCAGCACGCAGCGCCTGCACGGGTTCCATGCGGGCAGCCAGTACGGCCGGGTAAAGCCCGGCCAGCAACGTGACCACCAGGGCCAGGATGGACAGGTTGACTGTGTCTTCCAAAGTCAAGCTTGGCGTGAATCGTATCGCTGAACAAGACTCCGGTGATGCCAAAATCGCCGATGAAAATACCGTAGCGGGTGAAATAGGCGATAATCAGACCACCCAGGATCAGCCCGATGATGATCCCGCCCACCGCCAGCAGGCTGGACTCGGCCAGGAACATGGCCATGATGCGACGGCCTCGCATGCCGATGGCTGAGAGGATGCCGATCTCACGTGTGCGCTCGAAGACAGCCATGACCAGGGTGTTGACGATCACGGTGGCAGTGATGCCCAGCACAATCAAGTAGAAGAAGACCATGTAGCTATTTGCCATCTCCTCGTACGCGAGCAGAAATTCGTTCATTTTCTTCCAGTTCAAAACCTCGTAATTCGGAGCCTGCACCGCAGCGACAACAGCATCCGTTTGGGCGGTGTCATTCAGCAGGACAAAAATCGTGCTGGCATGGTTCTCAGCCTGGGCAATAGCCTGTGCCTTGGCGAGCGGCATCAGCACGGTGATGGTGTCAAAGCCGCTGGTCTGCTGTGGAGTAGATGCCCCGGATGGTAAAGGTCTGTTCAGCTATCTCGCCGTTGGACGTGTTGACCGACAGGTTGAGCTGGTCGCCATCGTTCAGCGCTAGCTTATCTGCCAGCGGTTTGCCGATCAGGATGCCTTCGCGATCATCAGGGGTGAGAAATTCGCCGCTGAGCATCCCATCCCGGTAAGGCGCATTGGCTTCAGAGAGCGGATCAATGCCATATATCCTTACGCCTGCTGATTCGTCACGCACGGAGGCAATCCCGCTGGCGAACAGGCGCGGCGTGGCCGCTTTCACTTGCTCCAGTGCAGCGATTTGAGCCGCGACTGCGTCTGGATCCTCAATCAGATCCGCCCATTTGAGGCTGGTTTTAATCTCGTCATACGATTTTGCTCGCACTTGAAGATGACCACTTTGCAGGCGGATAGCTGTTTCGAGGGCGGTACCCATCTCTCCCTCGATGATCGATGCCATAAACAGCAGCAAGGTCAGCCCCATCCCCAGCGCCAGGGCAGAAAAGAATGAACGCCGGCGATTGCGACCCAGATTTCGAAGTGCCATTTTGAAGAGTTGGATCATTTCAACCTCACACTTTATGCAGGGCCTGGGCAGGCTCTTTGACCGGCGGCCTCGCGGGCCGGGATCAGGGCTGCCAGGGCAGCAATGATCGCCACCGTTAGCTGCTCGACTGACCAGCTTTTCCATACCCCAGCTGGGATAAACCTTCTCGTTGATCAGCGCCATGTAACTGGTGAGACTCGAGAAGGCGGTGAAATCCAGGCCGAAATAGCCTGAGCAGGCCATTGAGAGCCAGGCCCATGACGATGCCCGCCCCCACGCCCACCAGCCCGATCAGCGTCCCTTCCAGGATGAACAACCAGGAAATCTGGCGCGGCCGGAAACCCAACGCACCGAGTACCCCGATCTCACGGCTCCGCTCGTAGACCGCCATCAGCAGCAGGTTGAGAATGCCAATCCCGGCGATCAGCATAATTACCACGCTCATTACGTTCATCGCCGCGCCTTTTGAAGAGATCGCCGTGGTAAGCTCTGGGTAATTGGTTTCCCAGGAACTCAATCTCGTAACCAGGCAATCCGGTTTCAGTGCGGCAATGACAGCGGCCTCTTGCCCAAGCTGCTTCAGAATCACGCCTACCTCGGTAGACTGTTCAGCTAATCCATACAAATCCTGCGCTTCGCCCAGGGACATATACACGGTGCGCTTTTCGATGTCTGGGATGTTCAGAGTCATAAACGCCGATCACGGTCATGGTGCGCTGGCGCATCTGGTCGTGCGTGGAGCGACCGGTGAGCGTGACGCGATCACCAACTTTAGCTCCCATGGCTTCCGCCAACCCTTTACCGATGAAGATCACATCCCCGATCATCGGGAGCCAGGAATCTCCCGGCAATGACATTTTGCGCAGTAATATTCGCCTGCGCCTCCTTCTCGGGTTCAATGCCGATGATGCCCACCGCGAAAGCCCCTTCCGGGCTGGTGATCAACCCGCCGGTATTGATGCGGCGCGTGGCTACCTGGACCAGGGGATTGGCTTCAGCGGCATCCACCACCGCCTGGTCATTTGCCAGCGGCAGCAGCGGAGACTGGTTGGCTTTAGCGCGGTAGCCCAGAGCATGGATCTGGATGTTGCCTCCCAGGACTTTGATAGCGTTGCCATAAATCGCCTGGTTAAACCAACGATCAGGCCATCGTACATCATCATCATAGACAATGTGAGGCCCATCGCCAGAATAATGATCAGTGTCCGGCGGCGATGGCGCCAGACATTGCGCCAGGCTAGGCGTAGGTATAATCTCATGTTTGGCATTCCTTTCTACAAAGCTTTGGCATTATTGTTTCCAAAGACTGAACAAAATCAAATCGCTTGCGCTTCACCCTGGACAACCGGCGTTGTCTCCGGGCGAACAAACCACGCCTCCAGCGTTTCAGCATCAATGAGGTTGATCGATCCTCTAGGAGTACCCAATACTCGCTCCAACGCTTCATTGTAAGCAGCGACCTTGAGTGTGGCCGCCTGCATCGCCTTTTCCCTGTCCTCGTCTGCGAGCAGCAGCTCAACAAACGCCTCTCCCAGGCCTTGGAGAAGGTAGAAATACATCTGGCAAACAGCATCCGGATAGGAGGTCGTAAAGACGCCTTCCTTTACTCCCTGATGGGCAATCTCAGTCAGTAAGGGACTGACTCGTTTGAGCGTCGAAGCGAATACTTTCTGACGGACAATGGCGTTCTCGTCCGCGTACCACATGCGCATCAACCCAAGCATCAGGTCTTTCCGATCTGTCTTCCAGCGGGCGGTCGTATCAAAGAAGCGTTGGAACTTTTCCAGGGCAGACAGGCGAGGATCCTGAACGATAGACGAGAGAAGTGGTTCTACTTCATCCACTATACGCTCAACGAGGGCTTCGAGCACCGCCGCCTTTGAATTAAAGTAGTGGTAGAACGCACCCTTCGAAATCTGCAAGTTGTCCAGAATATCCTGAATCGTCATCTGCTCGTAGCCTTTGGTGTATACCAGTCGCAGGGCGGTATCCAGGATCTGGTTGCGCCTGACTGCGTATTCTTCTTCTCGGACAATTCGAGGCATATTTCTCGCTCTTTAATAAACCGACCGTCGGTTTATTATTGGCGATTATACATCAGGATTAATTCGCTGTCAACAAAGTGAGCTTTGATTAAGTCGAATGTATAGACATCCTCTGCCAGTATCACCAGGATCTGATCTATAATCAAATTACGGGGTTAGATCGTTTCAACGGGTTTACAGGCGACGACAAACCGGTACTCATTCCAGTGAGTTCAACTGTACCGCACAGGAAGGAGGAAGACCTATGGATAACCTTCCGCGACAGGCTCTTGGTTTACTGGTATGTGGTTTTGTTCTTGTAAGCATATTGTTTAGTTTACTGGTTCCATTGTCAGTTTTGGCTGATATGGGCATGCAGCCGATCCTCCCAGGGGGAAGCAGCATCATGCCAGAAGAGGAAACGCCGATCCAGATGGCGGCTGAGAGGGTGGTGTTGAATGTGCGCCCAGCAACAGAGGCGGATGACACTGTCGTCGCCAGGAATCCTACAGAATATGGGGGTTCAGGGTCTTTCGACGGTTCGCCAGGTATGTATCCAGCCATGGCAGATGTTTTCGCCGACTTCACCATGGTGAACCCAACAGATGAAGCAGTGAGTATGATCGCCTGGTTCCCGTTGGCTTCAGCCATTGAAACTGAGGAGTGGAATCTCAATCCCGGTGAGGTTGTCCCGCGCATTGAACGATTTCAGGTCATCCTGGATGGCAAACCCCTGGAGTACAACGTGAGCGAACTACCCAACCCGAAAGGGGAGGACAAACCCCCGCTCCCGTGGGCAAGCTTCCCGGTTACATTCCCGAATGGGGAGGCAACCCATATCCAGATCAGCTACGTAGTGCCGGCGTGGTGGTCTTATGAAGGTTTGGCGATGAACCTTTACTATGTCTTTCAGACCGGAGCTGGCTGGGCTGGACCGATCGGTGAAGCTGAGCTGGTGGTAAACCTGCCCTACCCGGCTTCGGCAGAAACGATTTGGACGATGCCGGAAGGTGGGCAGAGCGAAGGGCACCAGGTGCGCTGGACATGGGAGAACTTTGAACCAGGCCCACAAGACGATTTTTTCATCCAGCTCTTACTGCTGGATCGTTGGGATGAGTTGCAATCTGCCCGCGCCGCAGTGACGGCCTATCCTCAGGATGGCGAAGCCTGGTTGAATCTGGCCTCCACTTACAGCATGCTGACCCGCGGCAAACACTATTCCGCGGCCCAAATGCTTCCGGGTTTTGGAGAAACCTTCCAGCCATCAGGTGTGCAGGCCGCTCAGGAGGCGCTCCGCTTGCTGCCGGGAGATGGCAGACCTCACTACGAACTGGCTCTTCTATACGCCTCGGCGCTTCCAGAAAACGCTACATCAGAGGATCTAAAGCCTGTGATGGACGAATTGAAGATTGTTGAAGAACTCTTACCGGCGTCCGCCCCCAACGTGCACGATGCATTGGATTTTATGGGAGCATTTTGGGCTGTTGAAACCGCAAGAGCGGAAGCCTCATCGATACCGGAGCCATCTGCAACCACCGCTCCAACCCAGGAACTCATCCTGGACTCGACACCAGAGCCATCCATGACCCCCCTGCCCTTGCCGACGGTAACTGCGCCAGCGGCTACGACGGGCGTTGGACAGGGCATAATATTAGGCATCATCGCTATCGTAGTCGTCCTGGTGATATTGGGTATCCTGATTGTCAAGAGATTGGGAGATGGTGCTGGCTAACTGAAATCTTTTTGTTAGACAACATTAAATTTACAAGGGATAGATTGAGCTGATTTATAGGCAAAAAAAAACGATTGTGCCGTAGTTATTTTTCTGTCATTGTGACGGAGATTTTTCGATGAAAAACGTTCGGCGATTGGTGCTTTTTTTATGGGCGTGCGGGCTGGTCCTGGTAAGTTTCTGTATCAGCCTGTTGGTTTCAACGCCCAGTGCAGGCCGATGTCGGGCCACAACCGATTCTCCCAGGGGGCAGCAGCCTCAAGCCAGAAGGCGAAACACCGATCCAGATGGCGGCTGAGGTTGTAACGATGAATGTGCGACCAGCCACCGCAGCCGATAACGCCCTGGTTAAATTAAACCCAAGGTGGTACGGATACGATCTTCAACCCATCTGGTACCCGGCAGTTGCCGAGGTGGAAGCTGATTTCACGATGAAGAACCCGACCAGCGAGGCGGTGAGCATGACTGTGTGGTTCCCGCTAAACGCTGCTTTAGAAAAGGTTGAATTCAGCGGAGAGCGCCCCAGTGAGATCGTGCCCCGCCTGGAGAGCTTCCAGGTCAGCGTGGATGGGGATCCGGTAGATTTCACGGTCAGTGAGCTGCCCAACCCAATCGGCGCCGACCGGCCTCCCCTCCCCTGGGCCAGCTTTCCAGTGACTTTCCCAGCCGGGGAGGACACGGCCATCCAGGTCCGCTACACGCTGCCGCTCAAGCCATTTCCGAAAGAGCCTGCCATGACTTTGTTCTACATCTTCCAGACTGGGGCCGGCTGGGCTGAATCGATCGGGCAGGCTGAGCTGATCGTGAACTTGCCTTTCCCGGCTTCGGAAGCGACGCTGGCAGATTTGCCACCCGGCGCAGTGCTGGAAGGGAACCAAGCGCACTGGACATGGCAGAACTTTGAGCCGGGTCCGGAAGATGATTTTGCGGTCACGCTGCTCGACCTGACAGATGGCAGGAGCTGGAAACTGCCCGCGCCGCTGCCCAGGCGAACCCGCAAAATGGGCAGGCCTGGCTAGACCTGGCCTTCATTTATCATTGCCTATCCTTTATATAACCTTGGTCTTCACCTCTATCGGTTCAGCCCCAGCTATCTCCCCCGGGTATCGAAGCCTACCAGCGAGCGGCCGACCTGCTGCCTGACCACCCCGTTCCCCACGCTGGCCTGGCGCTGCTCACATTGGCGCAGTATTTGGAGAATAAGGACGCGCCCTCAGGAGTGATCCAATCTGTACAGGATGAATACCAAATCGCCAAAGAGCTTGCGGCTAAGAATCCGTCCTTGATGGAAGAATCAAATTTATTGTACACGTTGGAGGATGCTTTATATGCATACAACTATAATGACGCCACTGCAACGGTGGATGCTGCCACCCGGGCTGTCGAGAGAGTCACGGAAACTGCCAATAGGGCTGGGTTTGATGCCACCCGACCGCATTGGCGACACTTAACCATGCCACGGGCACTGCGTACGCGATTGAAAGGGCGACCTACGAGGGCTGGTGGGCCACCGATATGGCCTGCTGGGCCTCCGCCGGGGCAGGGTGTACTGCCACCGCCCCCCCAACGCAGACCCCCCAACCCAGCCTGACCATGCAACCTACTCAATCCTCAACGCCGGTGCCCTCAAACTCACCGCCGCCTCTGCCAGCAAGCCCAGCCCCACTGGCTCAGCCGGGTCAGACATCCAACCAGAGGCGGGATCTCGCTATATCCCTTTTTACCGGAGTGATTGCTCTGGTTGTGATAGGTTACTTTGTGTGGAAAGGGCCACGGGGAAAAAAGGATGAATAAAGTGGCTGCTCACAGGATCGATCTGGTTGTTCACTAGCATTTGACATAATAGTGCCACACTGCTTATTTGTAGTTGTAGATGCAGGGGTGCTCTTAGCTTTCAACCTGGGTGTCCTATGCCCAATGATTTAATCTTGAATTCACGGTACTGGTGGGGGAAGAGTTATTAAAGGCGTTCGATGGACTACCACCTCAAGAAGTAAAACAAACCGCCAAGGAGATCGTTCCGCGTTTGCATACCTTCTTCGCAGTGAACACATTGGAATATCTCCACCGTGGCGGGAGGATTAATACTGCAACCCGTTACCTGGGCACTGCCCTGGCGATCAAGCCCATCTTGTATTTTGATGAACAGGGAAAAATCGATGCACTGGAAGGCGTACGCACAAAACACAAGGCAATACAGCGCCTGATCGCGCTGGCAGAAGAGCACGCCAATGGGCGCCCTGTACATGTGGAAATTGTGCATGCAAATGTGCCCCAGGCCGCGCGTGAATTTCGCGATCAAGTAGCGCAGCTTTTGAATTGTAAGGAAATCTTCATTGTAGAGTGCAGCCTGGTGATCGGTGTACATGTGGGGTCGAGGACAATTGGAATTGCCTTATATGCCTAAAAGCAGTAGCACTTCTCAAAAAGCTCAAGCACTATTGCCTTAAATATTTTACAGGCGTAGTCGTTAAATGTCTGGATCAGGTTTTCTTCTATCCGCCGTCAATCAGTCCTGAATATAAAATCAAATCGCCACCCTGGCACACAGGGTGGCGATTTCGCGTGAACCGATAAGCTACTTTGTGATGCTTTTCGAGAGCACACTCCCGGCGGCGTCGAAGACATAGCCTGACTTGGTTACGTCCGTAACGGTCAATGTGTACGTGCCGCGAGAGCCAGATACCGTGAACCTGGCACGCCCATTCGAGCCGGTATTGGCCGTTGCTATCCGCGCGCTACCATCAGGCAAGGTCCAGCGAATGGCGACGCTGGCATTGGGGACTGCCTGGCCGAGTTGGTCTTTAATGGTCACCTCGCCGGTGATGTTGGCTTTATTGCCTCTCACTCTGCCACTCAGCGTGATGGCGGTGACTCTCAAGGTGTTCTGGGATGAAGCGGGCGCAGTCACCGTGACTATATTGGACCATGGACTGGCGCCGCCCAATCCGGTGGCGCGCACCCGGTAATCGTAGGTGACTCCGGGACTGACCGTGGTATCGGTATGGTTGGTGGCTGTCCCTGGTGGGGTGAGCGTTAGTCGTGTCCACACACCTGTCCCAGTCGCGCTGCGCTCGAGCTCGTAGCCCTGGGTCAGGGAACTGGTATTCTCCCAGGTCAGGTTGATGGAGTTGTATGGTTCCATCTGGGTAGCCGGATGGGCGACACCCTGCAGGTTAGCCGGTGCGCTCGGCGGTGGCAGTGTGCCAGCCGGCGTCAGGAGCACGCCGCCCGATAGACCTGTACTCGAGTTCGATGCTACCGCTGCTACCAGGCGCTGGTCGTTGATCAAGGCACCGCTCCCGGTAATGGTCCAGCCGGCGCTGACAACGGCTGGATCGAGCAGGCTCCACAGAGCGTATTTGCCCAGCCCGTCCAGGTATAGCCCGGCGCCTAGCTCGCCATAACCGATGTCACCGCGGTTATTGATATTCGAGGCAAACGTGTACTTGCTGGTTCCATCGATATACTGCCAGCCCGCTGCGCCTTCGTAGCGAAAGACGGAGACGATGTTAAGAGAAGATGATCGTAAGGAGGCAGAACCGACCATCATGCCGGTGTTGTTGATGTCCACCGCGCTGACCGCGTTGTAATTGGTGGGTCCATTCCCGATCCACTCGACAACGCCTGAATTGATGTCCAGTCTTTCTGCGCCACCGATCACCTGGCCCAGATCATTGATCTTGGATGGCCAGCTCCACCACCCATATTGCGCAGCCAGATCGACCACGCCGAGCTGAGCGCTGTACAGCCACCCCGAGCCGGTGGGCGCGTAACCAAGCGCTCTGCGGGCGCCGACAACCTGCCCCAGGTTGTTGATGCCCGTGGCATACGAAGATGTGTCTCCGGAAAGGCGCGGCAACTCTTCAACCGTGTAGCCGCTGCCAGATGGCGTCCAGCGGATGGCTACCGGGTTCCATTGCGGAGAGTACGACACACCGACGATGACGCCGCTGTCGTTTACATCCATGGGGAATACACTCATCGCACCATTAGGGACCGGCAACGCAACCCAGGGCGAGCCGTTGCTACTCACCAGCGGCTGGTAGTTACTGGTCCCGCTAAGCAAGACGCGGCCTACCACCACCCCGTTGTTGTTCATCGCCACCGGGGAGCCAGGGCCAAGATATTGAAGTTGATAGCTTGGTGGAGCCTCCTGGGCGTGCCCAGGCGACATCGGGGCCAATCCCAACAGTGCTATCACGGTAACAATAGTCAGGATGATCATTCTGTTTCGGGACATACTGAGTCTCCTCGTATGATATGTAGAGTAGTGCACCAGCTTGCACCCCTTGACGAAAACAGGATTTCTGGCATCCTGGGAGCTGGCCCAGGGAGGGCAGCGCAATGTCTCCTTGTTGTGATCAAGGAAGTGACTTCTTCGAAAGCCTGCGCCCCTCGCACCAGTGGGTACTTCTCACTCGAAACTGGTTTTGTCGCTCTCGGTCGTCCGACGCAGTAGAGCCGGAAACACCTCCCCCGAGAGCCACATTCTCATTGACCACGAGGCTGTTGATCTCACTGGTGGCCAGGATCCTGATCCCTGGGTGGACACACATCCTTTCAACGGAGGTAAAATCATGTCGAAACCTCTCATCGTGGGCGTTGATGTTCACCGCAAGACCAACACCTTTTGCCTGATGGATGCCAGTGGGCAGGAGGTGCGCTCCCGCTTCACCCTGGACAACAACCGCCCAGGAACACAAGCCTTTGTGCAACAAGTCGCAGAGCTGATGGAAGCCGATGGATTTAGCGAACTTCAGATAGCTGCCGAAGCCACGGGTTGGTATTGGTTTCACTTCTTTCAATCGTTGCAGCAGGAGGATCTGCTGGCAGCCTGGCCGGTCGATCTGCATGCGCTCAACCCACGCCTAACCGCCAACTTCAAGAAGAGCTACGTAGATGTGGACAAGACCGATCCGATCGATGCTTTCGTGATTGCTGATCGGCTGCGCTGGGGGCGAGATATTGGCACGCCATTCGAGTACGACGAAACCTATCTGGCGCTGCGCTTTCTGACCCGCTATCGCTACCACGTGGTTCACAACCTGGCCCGGGAGAAGGCTTATTGCACGGCCATCCTGTATTTGAAGGCCAGCGAGTACACCCGGCAGGACAAGAAGCCTTTCTCCGACCTGTTTGGCGCAGCCAGCCGGGCGGTAATCCAGGAGTTTGCCTCCATCGAAGAGATTGCCGCCATGCCCTTTGAAGAGTTGGTCGAGTTCATCGACATCAAGGGCAAACGTCGTTTCCCTGACCCGAGCGAGAACGCCCGTTTGCTCCAGCAGGTTGCCCTAGACTCTTACCCACTCCCGCCAGCTTTGCAGCTGCCTATCAACCTCGTTGTGAGCCTCAGTCTGAAGCAGATTAGCGCTCTGGAGAACCAAGAAGAACGGCTGAACACCGCCATTGCCGAGCACATCGCCTCCATCCCCAACACGTTGCAGACCATCCCCGGCTTTGGCCCCGTCTTTGCAGCTGGCATCTTGGCCGAACTTGGCAACCCGCAACGCTTCAACTATGACCAGGCCAAAGTGGCTAAGTTCGCTGGGTTCAAGTGGCGCAAGACCGGTTCGGCCGACTTCACCGCCGACGAAACCCGCATGACCCGCACCGGCAACCCCTATCTGCGCTATTACTTCTGTGAAGCCGCTTTCTCGGTCCAGAGGTGTGACCGCGAGTATGGCCAATATTTCCAACGCAAACTGCAAGAAGTGCGTAAGCACGCCCACAAACGGGCGACGGTCCTGACTGCTCGCAAGCTGGTCCGGTTGGTGATGCGACTACTGGCGACTAACCAGCCTTACCGGCCAAGGAGGCTTTAGCTGCAATCCTCACGACATCCAGGTTGACCCACCTGGCTTATACCTTCATCTCTGTGACTTGCTTTGTTAAGGTGCATTTGAAGCAGGTTTGATTCAGCTTGTCCGTGTTTTCGCTCTCTTACCTTCCTTTTCGACGAATGTCGACCTTGACATATTACCGAATCGCTTTCGATTATTTTAGCAGTTCAAGAAGGCTGATTCTGAAAATGTAGGTCATAGGATAGTGGTTCTTCCACGATCCCCAGTTCATTCATTGTAGCAAGTTTAGAGGGATTTGTCTGTGACTAAGTCACACACTGGAGCGTGCATTCAGAGAATCGAAGTCCAGGATCTCAACCATGCCACGCGCTGAACGGATCAATCCTGCAGCAGTAAAGCACTCTAGAATGCGGCTGATCACCTCCCGTGAGCTGCCAAGCTCAGCAGCGATTTCTTGATGGGTCACCGAAATGGGGTTATCAATCTGGCAACGTTGTTGCAAGAAGGAAGCGACGCGAGCATCCATCCGGCGGAACACAATATCATCCACCAAGGTCAATACACTGGTGAGACGCAGCGAGAGCAGGCTGAAGGTAAACTCACGCCATAAAGCATAACGCTCCACCCAGTCCCGGAAAACATTATCTGGAATCAGCACTGCCTCAACCGGCTGCTCAACCATGGCGTTTGCCGGAAACGGATGGTTGTTAAGGATCGCGTTGGCAGTCAGAATGCAGGATTCACCGCGCCCGAATCGATAAAGTGTGATCTCTCGCCCATTATTCCCGGACAGGTATACACGGACTGTGCCGGAGAGCGCCAGGGCTAATGCGCTGGCGCGATCGCCTCCGGCAAAAACGGTTTTGCCTGCTGGTAAGCTGGCAAAATATGCGGCTTGCTGAAATTCATATACCACCTGCGGAGTGGCGCGCTCTAAATGGGGAAAAGTAGCCAGGATGCGATGATATTGCTCGAGATTGATCATAAGGCTGCCTCTACGATTGATCGACGCTGTTATCTTACTGATATGACGTACAAATGCTTAAAACGTAACGATTCAATCTGAGCAAACATCCAGGATCGATCTCTTCAGATGGGATCAGCCAATCGAATATATCGCGCAAGGAAATCGCCCGGTTGGCTGTACGGTGTGGCTCACTGCCGCGGAGATGCTGGAAATACTCTCCGCAGGTTGCCCGTGAAAGCCTTCCATACTGGACAGCGATCATAGACGCCTAGGAAAGCGAGCAGGCCACCCATGCCCGTTAAAAGCCAGCTGCTCGTGGCGATACCCACCATCAAAAACAGCATTCCTGCCCCCAGCCTGATCATCCGGTCAAATGCTGGGAGAGGCATTTTGACTTTGCTGCCTCTGGCTAACGCATCGAAGATGGCGCGGTAATAATTTTCGCTCTGTGCACCCATGATGCGGCTGGTTTCTGCGCCTTTTTGGAAAACTAGCACAGCTGGGATACCCAGAATGCGATATCGTCGCACCAGTTCCTGCGACTCGTCGGCATCGATCGGTAAGAATTCAACCTGATCGGCAATACTCTTGGGCGAGTTTTTCAAGCATGGGCTTGGTCATTCTGCACGGCGCACACCAGGGCGCCCAGAAATCCACCAACACCGGTTTACTCGTTGAAGAAATCTGTTGCTGGAAATCTGTTTGGTTCATGGGATATCAATCTGGAGCGGGTGAGCAATCACCCGCTCCCAGGAGGCAAGTCGAATTAGCCTTTGTAGGTGCTGAACTTGAAGGGGGGCGTATAGCGGGCAGAACGCGATGATGGCAGTGATCAAGAACACCGCACCGAGAACCAGCAGCAGGATGCCCAGCGCGCCAGTGACGACGCCACCAAAATACAGGTAGGCGAAAAGGGCAGCCAGGACGACCCGGATGATGCGGTCCAAATTAGACATGTTGCGTTTCATAAGAAATTCTCCTTTAGTGGGTTGAATAGTTGATTTGATGCCCACATTTTAGGAGATCTGAGGCGGTTTGTCTGTGACAATGTCACATAATCGACCTGTTTTCCAAAGCCTCGATGTCTAATATTTCAATTGTCCCCCGGCCAGATTTGATCAATTCCAGGCGGGAGAGATCCTCCAGGAGGCGGCTGATCACTTCCCGCGAGCTGCCCAATTCAGCGGCGATCTCCTGATGCGTGACCCTGATCGGGTGTTGGGTTTTAGATTTGGCTAATAGCAGGGAAGCCACACGCCGATCCATGCGTTGAAATGCCACCTCATCCACAACCGCCAGCACCGTGGAAAGCCGGTCAGAGAGCAGGTCAAAGACGAATTCCCGCCACAGGTCAAAGCGTTTCACCCAGTCCCGAAACACCTGTGCAGGGATCATTACCGCTTCGGCCTCCTGTTCGACGGTGGCGATGGCGGGGAAGGACTTGCGGCTGAGAATAGCGTTAGCGGTGAGGATACAGGATTCGCCGTGCCCGAAGCGGTACAGGGTAATTTCCCTCCCGGTTTCACCGATTTTATACACGCGCACCAC
Source organism: uncultured Chloroflexia bacterium (assembly GCA_963706905.1). GTDB lineage: Bacteria > Chloroflexota > Anaerolineae > Anaerolineales > UBA4823 > CAVPNY01. The sequence continues at coordinate 74,580 of CAVPNY010000002.1, forward strand.
GCCAGAGATCAACAGGGCGATCGCTTCAGCCTGGTCGCCTTCGACAAACACATCCCTGCCGGCCGGGAGGCGCGCAAAAAAAGCCTGCGCCTGAAATTCGCGCATCAGCTGCGGGTCGGCGCGTTCCAAGATAGGCAGGGCGTGTACAATCCGGGTGGTTTGTTCTGGTGTGAGCATATACTTTATTGTGCAAGGCAGGATTGATCAGACGATGGATAACTATGATAGCACATCCATTATCCAGCGGAGAGAGTAAAAAAATCAGTACCTGTACAGGTCACTGCTGCATAAGCTACTCAAGGCGCGCCTGTTCCACTACCGTGCGGATGGCGTCAATCACCAGCTCGGGCTGATCCCATTGGATATAGTGGCTGCTCTGTGCGGCGATCACCTGCTCCCCCTGGCTGGACAGGCCGGCCAGCTCCTGCTGCAGCTCCTGGCTGACCTGCTCCATCTGGTCAAGCACATTCTGTCCAACGGTTTTCACGATGGCTTCGGGCATTTCCTTGAAGGATGCGCCGGCCGAGAGCACAATCAATGGCATATCTCCCAGAGAAGCGGGGCCTTCCGGCTTGCTGAAAGCCTCAGAAATGGCACTAATCTCATCATTCGACGATCTACAATATGAGGTGCGGTACATGGTTGACATGACTGCCGCCCCCAAGCCCGATGATGTGATGGCCTCAGGGATCATCGTGTGCCAGAGTTTAGACAGGCGGATCACGCCAAAGGGCGAGATGTACTGGCACAACTTCATCATGAAATTTTGGCGTTCGCTATAATCCTGGAATTTGGCAGGAAAGCGCAGGTTCTGGCTTTCATGCGAAGAATCCACCAACACCATCCCCAGCACCTCGGCGGGGTATTGGCTGGCATACGCACGGATGTAAGGACCTCCGGCGGAATGCCCGACCAGGACGTATGGCCCTGGGACGCCAGCCGCCTCAAGCAACCCGTGCAGGTTAGCCGCCACCTGGTGGGTGGAGAGCGGCCCAGAGGCGGGCTCGCTCCAACCAAAACCGGCCCGGTCATACGAGCAAACCCGGGTGAATTCAGCGACTTTCTCCTGTACCAGGAACCAGGCCAGGGATGGAGAGCCCGCCCCCGCTTCCAGGATCACGGTGGGGCTGCCTTCACCGGTGCAGTAAAGGTGCAGCTTGTTGTCCCCAACATCGTAAAGCTGACCGGGTGGCGGGTAATTTTTGGAATCGCTGGCGCTGGAAGCAGACTGGTAGATGGCGCCTGCCACCATGGCGATGGCCAGGATGGCCACCAATCCAATTGCGGCACGTCCCAGGCAGCCCAGACAGCTACGTCGTTTGCTCGCCGGTTTATCCTGAACATCTCGTCTGTCATCAGTTGTGTTCATGAGAATTCTCCTCGATCTCCTCGCTACTCACTGAGATGAGTTGCAGCCCCAAATCTCGCAAGCGGGCGATGATCCCGTACAACGCTGCTTGATCAGGGACAAAACCAGCCAGCGTTGTCTCGCCGGGGTCGGAATGGCTGATGGTCATTCCACCAAGCCATTCCGACCACTGCTGGTTGATCTGCCCTTTGACCCGGATTTCGATTCGCTGCATTTTGTTTTCCTGTGCACCGGCATATTCGTAGATGATGAGGTTGGTGATGGGCAAGCAGTTCCAATTATCCGGAGCTTTGGCTTAGACGGAAGCGGTTTCCGATTTCGTTGAAACGGCAGCCTCTGCGTGGGTCTTTCGTCCCTGCAGGATTGCCAATATCACGATAGCCACAAACCCAAGAACCGTCAGCCAGCCGAACAGCTCGCCGACCGCAGAATACACGGTAAAAACACGCTGGTTTGGCACCTGCATGACGAACACCCGCGCGTCAGCACGCGTGGCATCCATCGATCCCATGATCCGGCCATACGGATCGATGGCGAGCGAGATCCCCTGGGACGTAGGCCGGAAGATCGACACGCCGTTTTCAATCGCCCGGAAAGGCGTCATCTGCGAATGCGCCAGGAGGTTTTCTGCGGTCGGCTCAAAGCTGGGCACCAAAAGGATGTCTACACCTTTTTGACTCACCTGCCGGACGACATACGGATAATCCAGGTCGCAGCAGATCACACCGGCCAGCTTGCCATAGGGCGTCTCCACGGTTGGGACATCAAAGCCGTACATGCGGGGAGAGCTACAGCCATACTTGAGCTGATTTACGACCACCTCGCCGCGCGGGTCGATGATCACCAGCCTGTTCTCCCCCTCCGGCCCCGAATTGGGGCCGATCAGGTTCAACCCAACTGCCAGGTAGATGCCCTCCTGCTGGGCGATGTCGCGCGCTTGCACCAGCATTGCGTCCAGATCCTCCTTGAAGCCTTCGGCAGCTACCTCGGGCCAGACAACAATCTGCGCCCCGGCCTGGGCTTCACGGACGGTAGCCTGCAAGTAGCGCTCGTATATGGGCAGCATCATGAGGCGGAATGCCTGTGGGTCAGTTTGACTCAAAGGATAGATCTGGGTATCCCAATCGTAGCGGGTATAGCCGGCTTCATCGATGCCGTGCAGGCGGGCAGTCCCGGATTGCGGTAGAAAATAGCTCAGGCGGACCACTCCGTAAAGCAAAACGACCAGCATCACGCCGGCGTAAATTGCCAGGCCGCGCCAGATGCGCGACCAAACGGCCCCCTGCTCCCAAATCCAGTTGACAGTCGAAGCAAACCAGGCGACCAGGAAAGTCACCCCCCACAGCCCGGTAATGGAGACAATCTGGGTGAGATAAATGTTGCCGAACTGGCTGTAGGCAAGCGAGCCATAGGTGGTCATTGGATTGGGCCAAAGAGTCAGGAATTCGAAGGCAGTAATGGCCAGGGGGAAAACCAGGGTCGCCGCGAAACCCTGAAAACGCTGCACCAGCACCCGGTCCAGCAACAAGGGAATGCTGTACAACAACCCAACGGCAAAGCCAAAGATTAACTTGATGGGAGTGGGCATCGTAGGCATGTTATTCCACCAGGAAATGGTGTTGGCGATGACCAGCGCCAGAAGGATAAGGAGATAACCTCTCCCGGTTTTCTGTGTGCGCAGGAAGCGCAGCATGAAAACATACGCCAGCATGCCTGCCAGCATATTGCGGTACATGCCATAGGTGAACACCAGCAAGACCGCCGCAATGCCCAGCCAGAGAAAGGACCAACGGTCGGATATGGGTGGAATGGATACGCGATTTTTTGTCATGGTGAAACTCCTTTTTTTTGACTTCTCAAGCTGCCCGGCCTGGACTTGTAATCCAGACCGGGCAGCAAAGATATCGCTCAGGAAGAACGAGAGATCGAGCGGACGATGGAGCAGAAGATTGAATAGACGATTGAGAAGGCGATCCCAATTCCAAGGACGTAAGCCAGGAAGGTAATCATGGGGGTCAGGATCGCCATGTTGACTGTCCACGAAGCGTAGGCAAATACTGCCCAGAAGGCGCCTGCGATCATGCCCATTGCTACGACTCCCCATCCCTTAATCACCGCCTCACGACCGGTGACAAATCTTGACTGCTTACGTGGAACCCGGATTAGAGAATAGCCACGCACCATGGAATATTGCAGCCCGCCAACCGGAGGAAAGGCTCGCAGGATGATCGCGTGCAGCCCCACCAGCCCGATGGTGAGAGAAAAACTTCCCACGAAGGCGAACCAGGCGGTGGGAACGGCTTGTGGTGGCACGTTCGTCCAGTTGATGGATACATACATCGCCAGAATGAATAGGGCAGCGACGAAGCCCAGGCTGGCAACCTCCAAATCCTTCATCCATCTATGAAACGCTTGCCTTGATTCTGGTTGCTGCGCCATATACTGTGCAAGCTGCTGCTTGAGCTGCTCTTTAGCTTCTTTCTTCGTCCCGATCTCTTTAATACTGACTGTGCTGTTCATTGTTTCCTTCTTTCTTTTTCTATCTGGTTATGTTGTGCGCTTTCACTATAGCAAGCAACCGGATAGAGTGTCATCTATCGAAAGATAGAGCGGGAGATAGATTTAAATGTCGGACGAGAGAAAGGGACATTTGAGGGTGAGTTGTGCTTTTCATGTGACAATTTTCCTTTGGAAATATTTTTTTATCCTGCTTACACTATACCGGCCAACCGGATAGACTGTCATCTATCAAAAGATATAGCTGGAGATAGATTTTGACCTGCAAATGGGATAGGGGAATGAGGATCAAAAATTCCCCCCGTCCTGCAAAGGCCGGGGACTGGGGTGATTTGAGTTGCACCTAAATCAATTTCAATTCCCTGGCTCTGGCGACCGCCTGCGTGCGGCTTTGGACATCCATTTTCTCGATGATGCTGTGAACATGGGTCTTGACGGTTCCCACGCTGACCACCAATCGATCTGCGATCTCCCCATTCGACATCCCTTCTGCTACCAGCCGCAGCACATCCAGCTCACGCTCGCTCAATGGCTCGACAAGCGGCTGCGGGACAGAAGCTCTACCTGTTTCCCCAAACGCAGACAGGATGGTCAGGATATATTCTTTCAGCGTCTCCTCCGCGGAACTTCAGCCTTTCGAGCAGCGCCTTCATCGGCTCTCCTTTGTCCACGAAGGTGCGAATAAAGCCTTCCGCTTGCGCCTGCTTCAGAGCGTCTTCCAGAAAATGAAGGGCATCGCTTGGTGTCGTGGCAGCCAGAGCCTGCAAGGCGCGCACTTCGATGGCTCCGCTGCCGCAGCCAGCCTGGGTGGCAATCTCATAGAGCTCCTGTAATTTTTCCGCCGCGGCCGCTTTTTCATTTTGAGCCAATAAAAGACGGGCAGGGGTCAGCTTCAGCCGGGGATAAAAAGAGGAAGCATCGGCAGCTTCGGTCACCTGCTCTGCCCAAGCCCGCGCAGTCGCCAGATCTTTTCCCGCCAGTGCAAGCTGAACGTGACAGGCAGCATTGCGGATGCGGGTTAAAGGGGTTATCTGGCGGCTGCCAGCTAGCTGATCAGCTTTTTGGAGTGTGGATAGCGCCGCATCGGGTTCACCCAAGGCCAGCTGGACCATTGGCAATGTGCGATAGCCATCGCTGAGTATCAACTGGTTGCCAGTCCGCTGGCTCAGCTCGATCCCGATTTGCAAGTGATGAGTGGCAGCTTCCAGGTCATTCCATTCATACAGCAGCGCGCCCAGCTCGATATGGGCAGGCGCAACCGGTGGGGATTTTTCTCCCAACTGGATCACCTGGTGGCAAAGCTCGGCTGCCCGGTGAAGCTGGCCGTATACGCCCTGGATCACCCCCAGGTAGGTCAGCGCAGTCATCCTGGCATAATGGTTGCGAGACTGTTGTGCCGCCTGGTCGACCTCCATGAACGCCTGCTCAGCCTCCCTGATACCTACCCAGATTCCAATGAGCCAGGCCCAGCGTGAGCGCCACCAGGCTTCGCGAGAGATAATCCGCTTGCGGCAGGAGAGATAGGGCGCGCTGGGCGCTTTCGATAGCCAGGAGGTTATCTCCCCGGGCGCGAAGATTGTATGCCTGAGCGACCAGGATAGTGCCCAATAGGGCATCATCCACGGCCACAGTTGCCTCAGCCTGGCGCAGATAGCTCTCTGCCGCGTCCAGTTGCCCGGTCAGGGTCAACGCCCAGCCATAATCCCGGCAAAGCTGCGGGTGCTGATAAACCACCTCGTCTGGCAAGGATTTGAGCCAGCCAAGCAAGGTGACCAATTCGCCGCGCCTCAGCATCATGACGGAGTTCTTTCTGATCAGGTCAGCCGCCCGTTTCCCAATCGGAGGCGGCCAGGGCGTGATGGATTGCTTCCGGGAGAAACCCTTCGGCTGCATACCATCCGCTGGCAAGTCGATGTAGCTCGTTTTCGGACAAGGCGGCAGTGGCATGCAGACGTTGGCGTAGTAGCTCGGCAAACAGGTGATGATAGCGGTACCACGTACGGGATTGATCGAGCGGGATGATAAACAGGTTGGCGTGCTCCAGGCGCTCGAGCAGAGCAGCACTGCCCGAACGATTGGCGACGGCGTCACATAACGACCCAGACAGCCGGTCAAGGATGGATGTTCTTAACAGGAAATCCTGTACCTCAACTGGTTGTCGCTCGAACACTTCCTCGATCAAATAATCCAGGATGTAATGGCTGCTGCCGGTGAAAGCATCGATGAAATCCGAAGGAGTGTACTCGCTGCCGTCATCCAGCCCCTGCATCGATAGAGCTGCCAGCTGCAAACCGGCGATCCAGCCCTCGGTGCGACGCTCCAGGGTAGTGATATCGTCCCCAGTGAGGTTAAGTCCCATCACCCGTCGCAGGAAGTCCGAACTCTCCTCCGGTGAAAAGCGCAAGTCATCCTGGCGGATCTCAACCATTTGCCCGCGGGCTCGCAAGCGTGCTAGCGGCAAAGGCGGGTCCTCGCGTGTGATGATGACCAGATGCATCCGCGGCGGTTGGTGTTCAACCAGAAAATCGAGCTGCTGGTGAATCGGCAGGGCCTCGATGACGTGATAATCATCCAACACCAGGATAAACGATGTTGGTGCGCTGGCGATCTCATTGACGAGAGCGGTTAGCACGACCTCCGGAGGCAGCGGTTGGGGAGATTGGAGCATCGCCTGCGTGTTTTCACCGATGTGCTCATCGATCTGTTGCAGTGCGGCGATCAGGTAGGCCAAGAAGCGGGCAGGATCGTTATCAGTCCTATCCAAAGAAAGCCAGGTGGTTTTGGTATGTATGCCGCGTAGCCACTCTGTGACCAGGGTGGTCTTGCCATAGCCGGCAGAGGCTGAGACCAGGAGCAGCTTCTGCCCTTGTTGCGATGCCTCGTCCAGTCTTTGAACCAGGCGCGGGCGGGGAACAAGGTTTTTACGCGCAGGGGGGATATAGAGTTTGGTAGCCAGGAGGTTTTGAGACACGTCGGCCTCCGGTCCGGACACAACTTAAGAACGAATTGTTTAAGGGATCTTTATAATATAGTATAGCAAACAATAGGATATAAATTTTATTCCATGCTCACTGTGAGTATCATTTGAATAATGGACAAGGGAGATCAGAGTTGCGCTGATAAGTGCGAAACCGGGCACGTTTGTCCGTCGGATGAGCTGAGTCAACACCAGCGCAGCAGTCAGGGCGCCCAAGTCGCTGTACTAGACATATGTATAGAACGCGGCATACTTTATGTTCCAATGCTCATCACGAAGGAATGTTCTTAGCGCCTCCTTGTCCCCTGCCTCCATTAACGCCACGATATGCCAGTGTTCCGCGTTCATCTTATCAAATACGGCTTGATCGTCGTCTGCCCTCGTTCGGCTTAGATATTCATGACTCATCAGAATCTTTTTTAAATTGGCGATAATTCGGATGAGATCCTCATTTTCACTGGCCTGGATGAACACATTGTGGAATTGGTACTGTAAATCATGGTATGGCTCATATTGCCGTGTCACGATCGCTTGTTCCATCTCTTTTGCCAGGTGGCGCATTGCATCGACATCCAGACGTTCAGGATTTTCCAGGGCTAAAACAGCAGCCAAGCTCTCCAGATTTCCAATGATCTCGTAAATATGGCGGACTCTTTCTAATGTAAGCGCGTGGGTGAAAAAGCCCCGCCGTGGAACATGTTCGATATAACCTTCGCTACTCAACTGCATCAATGCTTCGCGTACGGGTGTCCGGCTGATCTCAAGGGCGGCGACGATATCAGCCTCGTTGATACTCTCGTTCGGCTTCAGTTTTCCGCTCGAAATCTGTTCTGATATGTAGTCGTAGACAATATCTTTGAGAGAACGATAAATGCTCATGCAAAACCTCGAGAAAGGCTATTCATACACTCGCTCAACGCGGGCGTTGATTTGACAGGTGACTTCGTAAGTGATCGTTTGGAGAGTCTGAGCCCATTCGGCACAGGTGATTTCCTCAGCGCCACTTTTCCCGATCAGCACGACTTCGTCGCCGACATGTACATCGGTTTGATTGCCCAGGTCGACCATGCTCTGATCCATGCAGATGCGCCCGACAATCGGATAGGCGCGCCCGTTGATCAGCACCCGCCCGCGGTTGGAGAACAGGCGGTTAAAGCCGTCGGCGTAGCCGATCGGGATAGTGGCAATCCATGTATCCTGTGGGGCGAACCAGGTGCGCCCGTAGCCGATGCTTGTCCCGGCGGCGACTTTCTTTAGAAAGGATACGCGGGTGATTAAGCTCAATCCGGGCTTGAGCGGGATGGTGCGCGGTGTGCCTGGATCAGGATAAGTACCGTAGACCATGACGCCCGGTCGGACCAGGTCCAGCCAGCCGGGCGCATGCCCGAGCACTGCTCCCGAATTGGCACAGTGCACCAGGCTCACCTGTCGGCCAATGGCGGTGTGGATGGCATCCACAATAGCTTTGAAGTGTTCGATCTGGGCGCGGGTGTAAGCCGGGTCGGAATCGTCGCTGACCGGCAGGTGGGTGAAGATGCCATCCAACTGCAGGTTGGGACACTCGCGCTCGATGTGCGCTGCCAGGGTAGGCGCTTCTGCGGCGGATACACCTATACGCCCCATGCCCGTTTCTACTTTCAGATGCACCTCGGCTTGAATGTTTGCTGCCCGGCAGACCTGTTGGAGTATGTCCACGTTTGCGAGTTCGCAGACGGTCAGAGTGATGCCGGTTTAAACGGTGGATTCCATCTCTTCGGGGAAGGCAGGGCTGAACTTGAGGATAGGCAGTTGGATGCCCGCCTGGCGCAGTTCCAGTCCCTCCGGAACGGTCGCCACGCCTAACCAGTCCACCCCGATGCTCTCCGCCAGGCGCGAGACTTCCACCGCGCCGTGCCCATAGGCATTGGCTTTCACCGAAATTAACAGCTTGCGCTCCGGGCCAATCGCCTTACGGATGCCTGCGATGTTGAAGCGGATGTTGTCGAGGTGGATGCGGGCGTGAGTCTGGTAGAGCATAACAGTCTCCTATAGCCGACCCATATTCCATCCGGAGGTCCAACCCGGCTTAGCCATGGCGGCGCATAAAGCGCTCCATGCGCCGTAATGCCTCTTCGATATCCTCGTAAGCTGTGGCATAGGAGCAGCGCACGAAACCCTCACCACCAGCTCCGAAGGCTGAGCCCGGAATGACTGCCACACGCTCTTCTTCAAGAAGCTTTTGAGCAAATGCTTCTTCGTCCATCCCGCTGGCAGTGATTTTTGGGAAAGCGTAAAAAGCGCCACGCGGTTCGAATGTGGGCAAGCCAACATCATTCAAACCGCCCACGATGAGTTTGCGCCGGCGGTTATATTCCGCCGCCATATCGTCGACATACTGCTGACCGTGCAGCAAGGCTTCCAGGGCGGCATCCTGCGCGGTGGTTGGCGCGCACATAATCGTGTATTGGTGGATACGCAGCAGCCCCGCCATCAATTCTTCCGGTCCCGCAGCATAACCAATCCGCCAGCCAGTCATGGCATAGTCTTTTGAGAATCCCCCCAAAAGCAGGGTACGCCGTCTGGCGCCTGGCAGAGCCGGGAAACATACATGGGAGATGCCATAAACCAGCTGGTCATAAATTTCATCGGAAAGAACGATCAAATCATATCTTTCAGCTAACTCCATTATCTCTGCCAGTATCTTACGCGAGACCACTGCTCCAGTAGGATTGTTGGGGTAACCGATCAAGATTGCCTTGGTGCGTGGGGTGATTGCAGCTTCAATATCTGCTGGACGAGGCTGAAAATTGTCTTCCATCCGGCTGGGAATCTCCACCGGCACGCCCCCAGCCAGGCTCACCTCTGCCTGGTAAGCTACAAAACAAGGCGTCGGAATGATCACTTCCTCACCCGGATTGAGGAGTGCAGTCAGCGCCAGGTACAAAGCCTCGGAGACCCCTACAGTGATCACCAGCTCTTTTTGCGGATCATAAGAAACCCCATAACGCTCCTGGATGTGTTTGGACAGTGCCTGGCGCAGCTCTAGAGTGCCAGAGTTAGAGGTGTAATGGGTTTTTCCGCTTTGTAAAGATCGGATGCCGGCTTGCAAGATCGAGTCGGGAGTGGCGAAGTCTGGCTCGCCAATGCCAAGCGAGATGACGTCTTTCATTGTCGCCACGATATCAAAGAACTTTCGGATGCCTGAGGGTTTTAACGACACCACTCGATCTGCCAGATAGCTCTGGCGGACTTTCACATTACTTGAAAGTTCACTCATCATAAACCTCCTGATTTATTCGGGCTTTATCCAAAAATTGTATTTGTGTTGTGTGCAGCGGCGAAGCCGAATACTACACAAAAGGTAATTTGTTTCTCTGACCGGCATTTAATTCTTGATGACAACTTTCTGCATATACGGCGAGGTTGTCGCCGCCAGCAGCGAACCATAGGATGGGAAGAAGCCGATCTCATCTCCCAGCTTGACATCATGTTCCGCTGCTTCCACATCCAGCACCAGATGGTCGCTGCTCCCACCCAGCACAATAATCCCCTTGTCCTCAGGGGTGATCCGATCCACCATCACGTCCTGACGACCGATGTTGCACAGGGCGCGCTTGCGGATTCCGCGGTCCACGAACTCAGCCCGGCTGCCAAAAGCATCTTGACCCCGGGTGCCAATAGGGGTGGAGGGTTTGCGCTCGACTTCGATGACTTCGGCGACAACTCGGATGGTATCCTGGCGGGTGCCAGGCCATGGGCTGCGGTCGAGCACGTTGCGACCAAGTATGATCGCTTCCCCGATCCGGAAATGATTGATCTCTTTGGGCATGCTGCCGCTCGCCAGCAGAGGCAGGTTGGCGCTGTTGCCTCCGGAGATCAGGTCGAGCGCCAAACCGGTGGCTTTTCGGCAGGCATCGCGGATTGTGACCAGCATCTGCATATTTTCAGTGGTGGGGATGACGCCTCCATAACAGGCCAGGTTGGCGCCGAGGCCAACGATTTCGATGCGGGGGAATTTAGCCGCCTCCTGGACAACCGCGACGACCCGGTCAGGCCAGACGCCTTCGCGCAGGTCGCCGACATCGACCATCACAATCACTTTATGATTCCTTTTTAGAAGTTGTGCAGCACGCGAAAGGAGCTCGATCGTCTCGACCGATGAGTTGAGCGAATAGTCAGCGCAGCGGACCACATCGGCTACCCGGCTCGGAGCAGGGGAACGCAGCAGAAGGACTGGCAGCGTCAGCCCGGTGTTGGCGATGGATTGCAGATTGAGAATGCGCGAGTCAGCGAACATATCGGCGCCAGCGTTTTCAAAGGCGCGCAGGAGGGCGGGGTGGGCGCTCATCACCTTGGTGACACAGGCCACCTGGGCGCCATGTGCCTGGCACAGGTTGATGACGGCGCGGGCATTGGTCTCGATCCGGTCGGTATAGATTTCAAGGCGTGGAGTGCGGATATACATGGGTATGCAACTCCTGGGATTAAGGCAAGGTTTCCGATTCAACCCAGCTTCGAAAGGTGGCTTTGACCTCATCGGGATAGGCCTGGGCAAGGGTGCCGAGGGCCGAGAAACGGTAGTCGCGATCAAGCAGGACGTGGGTGTCGCGTGGCGGCAGCAGGTATTTGCCAGGCCCCTTACAAATGGTGCGCAGGATGGCTTCTCCGCCGGGTATGCGGGTCAATGCGCCGCCGGTACCGACCAGCCATTTGACCGCGGTCAGGTCTTTGCCTTTGATAATCTGCCTTTTCCCGGTCGGGGTATACAGATCGGTGACGACGCCGGCGTGGCGCCGGATGGCGGTTTCGACGGCACGAGTGCACAGCCAGCGGGTTAGCTCGAGCTGTTGTTCTGTCTTGGGCAAGGCCTGCAAGTCGGGCAAGCGAGCCTCCCAGGCCGGGTCGCCTGCCAGCTCGATAATGTTTCGGGCATTGATATAGACGCCCAGGTCACCTTCAACGGTACGCTTGGCGTGCGGTTCGGGCTCAGTCATTTTGGAGGTCCATTCAAGGCTGCCATCAGTGACGCTGTGCACATCGGTTGTGGCGCCGCCGACATCGAAAACCAGGCAGTCGTCGAGCGCTTCAGCGAACAGCTCTGCGCCACGCAGCACCGCTCCTGGCGTGGGCAAGATGCTCCGGTGAGTCAGCTCGCCCAGGCGGGTCATACCCGGGGCGTGAATGATGTGGCGGTTGAAGACTTCATGGATCAGGCCACGGACCGGCTCGATATTAAGGATATCCACATCCGGGAAGACATTATCGGCCAGCAGGGTTTCGATTCCAGCGGCTTTAAGGATTTTAAGCACCGGTTGGCGGATGGCTGAATTTCCGGCATACAGCACCGGAGCGTTGAGCTTTAGGGAGGCCAGGCTTTCGGCGTTGCGCAGGATGATATCCTTTTCGCCGAAGTCAACCCCGCCCGCCAGCAGGATAATGTTAGGTTGGATGGATTGGATTTCCTCGAGGTCGGAATCGCTCAGGCGGCCGGCAGTGATCAGTTTGACAATGGCGCCAGCGCCGAGGGCGGCTTCACGCGCCGCCCGGGCGGTCATGCTGTAAGTCAGCCCGTGGACAGTCATCCGCAACCCCCCGGCAGCCGAGCTGTTGATAAAAATCTCAGGATCGCTGATTTGCAGGCCTGAGCTGGCCCGCATATCAGCAATCGCCTGTTCGACGCCCAGGCCAACATCGCCCGCGGTTACGCTGGTAGGCGCAAATCCTTGGGCTAAATGCTGGAACACACCATCCGTCCGGCGGTGAAAGCCGTTCGCTTTGGTGATCGTAGAGCCGACCTCAATGGTCAGGATTTCAAGCTTCACAGCACCTCTAAATAACACCCCGAGCTTTGAGATTCTTAACCATGGCATCCACCACCTGGATGCCCTTGGTGCCCCGGCCAAAGGTGGCATCCAGGCCGGTTTCAGCAGCCATATCGCCCGTCACCTGGGTGCCGCCGGCGATCAGAATCATCTTATCGCGGATGCCTTTTTCCTGGCACAGCTCGGCAAGTTTTTTCATCTGAGTGCGGTGGGTATCGTTGTGGCTGATGATGGTCGAGATCAGGATAGCATGGGCGCCGGTCTCGATGGCTGCATCGATCAGCTTGCTGATCGGCACGGAAGTACCCAGATAATGGTACTTGACGCCATATTTCTCGATCCCGCCATGCTTGATATCCAGGATTTCGCGCATGCCGACGCTGTGCTCATCCTCGCCGACCGTGGCGGCAACGACTGTCAGGCCAACTTTCTTGACTGCCGCTCGGAGTTCCTCTTCTGACAGCAGCTCCACTTTGGGTGGGATCTTCAGGGTGGTCTTGTCAATATCGAAATCTACCTTGCCCTTCACTTCAACGAAGCAGCCCTCAGCTGGCTGGAGCACCATCAGGTTGATCACCTGGGGATCTTGCAGTCCCAATTTGCGGGCAACTTCCAGGCCGGCCTCGCGCGCCAGAGCTTCGCTTTCGGGGATCATGAGCTGCAGCAAGACGGTGCCGTCGCCAGCCCATTCGGTCTCTGGGCGAACAGAGTTCCCTTTACGGTAGGGCAGGGTCATCTCCAGCCGGCAGGCAGCCGAGTCTTCCGGGTCCAGCTCATCGATATAGACGATTTTCTCAGGATCGCATAACGTGCAGCCGCCGATTAGGTCGCAGGGTTTGTCGAGGTCGGATGGCAGGTGGTTGTCACCGAAGTGGGCGCAGACTGGGGCCATGTAGTCCGGATCGCGGCGCACAATGGTATTTGCCGCAACTCCACCCTGGCTGTCGCGAGTGATACCATCGCCGTTTCGCTCGGGATACGCTGCCGAATCGACGAAGAAGCCCTGCTCGACGGCAGCGAAATAACCCCCAACCTCGAGCACTTCCTCCAGGAAAATGACGGCGCGTTCCTTTATATCGCGGGTCATCTCACCCAACGGGCCGTTCAGATTGAGCGACACCAGCTCTTTAATCCCATCCAGGGCGGCCCAGGTCTGCTTAACGGTCTGGACGCCACGGATATTATTGTAATGCCAGGGCACATTGCGGCCTTCATCAGGGGTGATAGTGCTCTGGATATCGGCGCTGGTCAACATCGAGATCAGCGTGTCGATGGTATGGGTACGGACGGCTTCTTCGACATCGGCCTCGATGTAGCGGGTATTCTGCTGGGCGCGCATCTTGTATTCAGAGAAGAAATCACGCAAGGCGACGGCATAGGGTAGATCGTACCAGAGCTTAGGCGCGGGCGGGGCATCGGGCGGGACGGTTGACAAACCGATCAAGTCCTTAGGCATGCCGGAAGCAACCGAGAAAGCGCAGTTGAGGCCATGTTGCACCATCAACTCGGGCAGAACCATCCAGCCGGCCTTGGCTGTGGCATTGGCGTTATGAGCGCCGTCGATCTGGAAGATGCCGGCGCTGGCCATCACGTGCTTGGCCTCTGCGGCATCGACGAAGGAGCGGTACATGTTGATGTTGCGATAGAGCACGTTGTACTGTGGGTCCTGGTGGGCGCCGTTAATGCCTTCTTCGGCGAATAGCACGGCCACTTCCGGACCTGCCACGCCAGAGACATAGCTGTGGAAGTTGATCGGGCGGCCTACCTCGGCCTCAATCAGGTCGCAGGCTTTGCGAGATGCCCGGATCTGTTTGCGGGTAATCGGGACGCCGCCTGTGCCTTCAGGTGTGCCTTCCATCAGGCCATCGATGTGGCTTTGGCCGGTGGTGCGGATGACCATGATATGGTCAGCGCCGTTCCAGGCTGCCATGCGCATGCGGCGCAAGTCATCCTCAAAGCGCCCGGAGGCGATTTCAGTAGTCACCGAGCAGCTCGGCTGAGGGTCGATGTAGTCGAAATACTTGGATGCCGGCAAGCCAATGCTATTCTTAAGCGGCTCGGACATATCATGAAAGTGGAAGGGACCCATCTTAACACCACCGGCAGGAACCTTGCGCCAGATCCAACCTTTGCGAGTCGGACGATAGTTTTCTAGATCCTCCATAATTTCTTCAATATCCATTTTCTGGTTGGGGTCGAGGGGCTGAGGCTTGCTCATTTTCTCAACCTCCTGTACCGGCAGGCTCGTCAAACAAGCCGTGGAGGAAATCTTTATCTTCCAGGATGGCTGCGGCGGCACCTTTTATATCCGTACCGCGCTTCTCAGCCAGCTTGAGCAGGACATGCCCTGCGCCTTTGCCGAGCAGCCCCGCCTGATAAATTCGCTCGACCACTCCTTGCGAGCTGAGGCTGTCAACGCCCATGCGTAATAGTACGGCGCGCTCGATGGAAGGCGAAGTGTGGGTGCGGGCCAGATCTACGAGCGGATCAACCAACCGATCGCACAGTTCCCAAAAGTAGGTTTTGAGCTGCTCGTCCGTCATTTGCTTCAATTCTTCCCGGCGCTGTTCATAGCGGGCAATTCGATCCTCGGTCATAGGTTTCTCCTTTTCTCCTGCACCCACTCCGGGCTCACTTTGAGATCCGCGGCCAGGAAGGCTACATCGTTGTCATTCCAAAGTTCCATCGGATGCGCCTTGGCGGCGTTCTTTAAGTATGACAGGCGCAGGCGTTCCATATCCTGCACCTTGCCCCACACCTGGTCCAGGCGCTCGGGAATGACGATGGCTTTGCCGGGTACATTATCTTTAGGATCGCCACGCCGCACTTCGATGCCGTTTTCTCGGGCGAAGGAGAGCTGGCTATTATGGTGCTTGCCGGCGCCGGTGTATTCGGTTTCCTGCACCACCACAATTTGCTCCCGATCCATCTGGCGCGCCAGAGTGACAGCCGCGGTCAGGCTGGTGTTGCCGGCTGGACCGCGCTCCAGGCCCTCTATCTTGGTCAGCAGCTCGGTGATGTAAAAGACCTCGCCCTGGGTGACAAGCTGGTACTCGTCCATGTAGCGCAGCGAGCGGGCCGCGTTGCGGGGCACATCCACCCGGTCAGGCCAGGTTGCAAAGGGCACGCCAAAGCCGGTGTGACCGGTGGTGAACGATTTGCGGTTGAAGTCGTGATCGGAAGCCATGTGCAGCCCGCCCAGATCGACCGAGCAGGCGACAATGCGAGTTTGGTTGCAGCCGGCTGCCAGCAGGCCGCGGGCTGTGCCGGTCAGGTTGCCCCCGCCAGCGTGGGTGATCACCACCGCGTCGGGATCTTTGCCGTAGCGAGCGCGCACCTGGGCAGCTATCTCCACGCCAAGCGTCTCAATGCCGCGGATCCCAAAGGGGGTGTACAGACTGGCGTTGAAGAAACCAGTTTCTTCCAGCGTGCGCAGCTGCATGTAAAACAGCTCAGGCCCAACGGTAAGTTTGAGCACCTCTGCGCCATAAGCCTCACAGGCGCGGCCTTTTTCGACAATTTCGGGCTGACCTACACCGCGGCTGTCATAGACTTCCTGGATGATTATGCACTTCAGGCCGCGCTGGGCAGCCTGCGAGGCGACTGCCGCACCATAATTGCCGCTGGTGGCGGCGATCAAGCCCGGGTAACCTTTGCGCGCGGCTTCGAAGGCGCTGATCGAGGCGCGCCGGGCCTTGAAGCTGCCGGAAGCGTTGGCGGCCTCATCCTTGAGCAGGATGGTAGCGCCTTTGCCAGGTTCGGAAATCTTGCGCACGGCCTCAGTCAGGATGCGCAGCTCGAAGAGGGGGGTATCACCGACCTTGGTCTCGCGCTGGATGCGGACAATATCGGTGTGGCTGTAGCCAGTTTCGCTCAACATGCGCTCGTAGTCGAAGGCAATCGGGCTCTGGATGAAATCGTCGTAATCCATCCCCATCGAGGCCTTCATAATCTCGTTTTTACGCGCCATGACGGCTGCGTAGGAGCTGTCGCGAGTGGTCATGATTCAGCCTCCGTGCCAATTGTCAGCAGCTCGGGCACTACTGTTCCAAAGCTGTGGCTGTAGCTTGGGTTGACAGTCTTGAGCACTCCGCTTAGCTCGCGGCCGATGATGGTACGGATATGGGCTCGAGCGCCGAGCTCAACTGGCTCGATCAGGAAGCCGGAGACGCGCAGCACGTACGGCACCCGTTTGGTGTCCTCGGGCAGGGTTGGGGCGCGTTGCTCAGGAGTTAAAATGACCTGTTCGATCTCGACCCAGGTCCCAGATTGGATTGTTGTCATAGTTGCCTCTGTGTGGTTAGAGTGATCTCAGACGCGACGGCTGTATGCGCTTTCGCCCATCAGTGCGGCTGGGGCAGGCAGGTCGATCATGCGCTTCAACCCTGGCGTGGCCGCCACCACGTGCGGGATCATATTCACGGCGATGCCGATGGTGGCCTTACCGCCCGCAATCTCAGGCTTGATCGTCATGTGGACTTCGGGTGTGCCGAAGATGTCAATATAATCGCCGGTGTCCTGCTTCTCCAGGTGGGGGTGGACCTGCTGGGGGTGCACCAAGCGGACGACCTCCTTATCGCCGCGATAACCGACGCCGATATGCGCGCAGCCGGCTACCATCCCAGGTTCGACCTTGACGTGCGGGGTTTCGCGGTACACATTGCTGATGATCGGCTCGCGGCTCTGCTCGATGCGATCGACACCCAGGCCGAGCGCCTCGCTGATCAAGTGAATGGATTCGGGGAAGCCAACATGCCCGACGATCGAGCCATCTGCAACGCCAGCCCGGAAGGCTTCGGGTGTGGTGCCCACACCCTGGGATTTCATTACTGTTGGACCGTAGGGGCTCAAATCATTCACCCGCGAAGCCTCAACCCGTTCTACGGAGTGACATCCTCCAGTCAGCGTGACAATCAACAAATCGAGCACAAAACCGGGGTTAACGCCAGTACCCAACACAGAAACATTGTTCTTCTTAGCCAGAGCGTCGATCTCAGCGGCCAGCATCGGGTTTTGCGCTTCAGCGTCTGACATTTCCTCAGCGATGGTGACGCAGTTGATCCCCGCTCCGATGATCTTGCGCAGGTCTGGCATCTGATGCTTAACCCATGATGTGGTCGCCAGGGTGACGATATCCACTTTTTCTCTGTCCAAAACGGTTTCGGGTTTATTGGTGACGGCCACGCCCAGGTGTTTACCAACCCCAAGCACTTCGCCGAGATCTTTTCCGACAAAATCCGGTCGGCCATCCACTGCGGCGACGATTTTTAATCCCGATTTTTCGAGCATAAGGCGAGCCATGCCGCCGCCCATGGCGCCAAGGCCCCACTGAAGAACACGAATTGGTTTCTTCATACTATTCTCCCTGATGAATATATTGCATATTGTATGCAATAATTATAGTTTACTTACCCTGCTCCCGCGCCGTTTCGACTCCAGGAAAGGTGGAATGAGGCACCGAACGCTCTACTGAGAATTCCTTGGCGTTATTGGATGATGTCGGCTTCTGGAACTTCGAAAAGAGTTAGCATTATATGCCTATAAAAAGCCAGTGCCTGTCCACTATGGGCAGGCACTGGCTTGTGAGTAATTGTTTCACAAGGCGGATTGGGTAGTAACCGGAGGGTTAACAACTCGGGGCGATGATGGTTGCCGCCTCCATTTTCATCGGATGCTAAGTTGATATGATCTAATGCACTTTTTCTTTCCCAGCAGTTCGGCCGCCGCTGACCAGTTGCATGATCTCTTCTCGCCCGGTGTAAATGCTCACCAGCTTGCCATCCTGCATTTGCAGAACGCGATCAACAAATTCGCACATGCGTAAATCATGGGTTACCATAATCCCGGCACGTTTTTGTTCGTGGATTAGCCCGGCAAACGTTTCAACGACCTGGTAAGCCCGTTCTGTATCCAAGCTGGCAGTGGGCTCATCAGCCAGGACCAGGCTGGGGTTATGGATCAGGGCACGCGCAATCGCAACACGCTGCTGCTGCCCGCCCGACATCTGCCGCGGGTAGATTATTTAACCGCTCGCCCAATCCCAGCCGCGCCAGCAGTTCGCGTGCCCGCAGCTTTCCGGCTTTATCCAGCTTATTGTTCAGGCGCAGCATTAATTCCACATTTTCAACCGCGCTTAAGTATGGGATCAGGTTATTAGCTTGAAAAGTGAAGCCGATTTTTTCCCGGCGCATGGCTACCCGATCCTTCTCGCCCATTCCCGCCAGGTCTTCTCCATCCAGTAGGATTTGACCTGAGCTGGGCTGCAGCAGCGCCGCCAGCATGGAGAGCATGGTGGTTTTGCCTGAGCCGCTGGGACCAACAAGAGCGACAAACTCGCCCGCTGCAACCTGCAGGGAGACGTCATCAACAGCTTGTATGGTTCCCGAATCGCTCTGGTAAGTCTTAACAACTGAATTGGTTTCGAGTGCATATGTTGTCATCGTAATATCCATTATGAAGATAATCCCAACGCCTTGAGCGGCTCAATCCGCACTGCGTACCGGATCGAGACCAGCCCGCCCAGAGGCCCGATCAAAAGCAGGGCGATCACTGCCAGGGCAGAGGTGGTGCCATTGAACACAATCGGGACGGTGGGCGGGAAAGTGAGTGAAAACAGGAAGGCAAACAGCGCACCGATCGCTACTCCGATCACTGTGACTATAATGATCTGAATTACCGCAGATGCCGCAACCACCGGGTTGGCTGTGCCGATCGCCTTGAGCACACCGATCTGGGAGACTTTCTGCAGAATCTGGATCTGAAAGAACCCGCCGATAACCAGAATGCCGATAAAAAGGGTAAACCCACCCTGGGTATTGAGCGTGCTCTGCTGGGCAGAATAACCTGGGAGAGCCTGGATTGTATCTTTCAAGGTGGCTGTCTCAATATTATCGACCTGCGCGACAATGCGCTGGCTGACTTCATCAACCTGTGCCTCATCTTCTAGTTTTACCAATATCACATTTGCCACCGGGTTCGAGCTGTTCACCTCGGCTTCTGATTTTGGCCGGATGCGATCCCAGGTATAGAAGGGCACAAATATGGAAGGCTGCAAAGAATACTGCTGCCCATCGGTTATGCCCGCCACGCGCAGATCAAAGATTTCGTCTTGGGTGCCTTGTGTCACTCGAAGGGTTAGCGTATCACCCACTTCGATGTCACTGCGTAAAGCCGTGTTGCGGTCGAGAATAACTTCCTCTGCCGAATCCGTGCTGAGCTGCTCACCTTGGACTACCTGCGGCTCACCTGTGTGACCTGGTTCCACACCCAGTAATGCCACCTTGAGCGGTTCGGCATCGCCGGGTAGGATCAGGTTGGCATTGGCTGTGCCCAGCATGCCGGCATCTTCTACCCCTTCCACACGCCGAACGGCTGCCAGGCGGTCGCGTCCCAGTCGGCTGGCTGCGATCAGGAAATCCGATTTAGCCTGGAAGGCAATCAGCTCAGCGTCAAGTTTAGAGATATACTCGCGGTTGCCATTGCCCAGGCCTTCACCCAAGGCGGCAATGAAAAGTACCAGGAGTGTGATCAGCGCAATCACCAGGCTGACCAGTAAAAAGCGACCACGGTTACGCCAGATTTCTTTGACAGCCAGGTAACCCGAAATAGATGCGATTTGATTCATAAGCTGACCCTAACCTTATACAGTACGAATTGCATAGTATTGAAGAAGAACCTAATCAACGCCAGACCCCACAGGACCATTGAACGCTTGGCCCCAAGGGGTAGAAAGCACACCGCTCAACAATAAATCCAGTGGCGGGTGGTCGGCGATATGATCGTAGTAATATGGAAGCTCGATCTGCCCTTCCTTGCTGATAATGAATGTGCCAGACATCTGCATGGCGTCCTGTCCGGCAGGTGGAGCTTCGACCGCGTGACCTTTCTTGCGCGATCTGTACACTGCGGACCAGACTTTCGGATTGAGAAAGGTCTGAAAAAGATTGCCGCGTTCCAAACCATAAGCCTGATATGCCTTGCGTTCCGGATCCGACAGGCAAAGCAAACCTGGCGCGTACTGTTGGGCAAAAACAGCCGTCTCCTCGGGGGTTCCCTGCATAATTACAGCAATTCCCAAACCAGCCTTCTCGATCTGTTCTTGCCCGGCGACTAATTCTTCCAGCATCTCTTTGCACTGCGTGCAGCCAAAATGGCGGGTAAAAGCCAGCAACAATGGACGCTGCTCCCAAAGGCTGGAAAGCTGTACCGGCTCCCCTGAGGTATTGTGCAGCAGCAGGTCGGGAGCGCGGTGGTTGAAATTCAACTGTCTTTTTTGGGTCATTGTGATTCCTTGGTTGTTCGTTTCAACGAAAGTATCCGGGGGTTAATTTCGCGGATTCGGCCTGTCCAGATTATCCACCGCGCTTGGCTGGCGCGGGATACAGATAATGTCAGGCCAAAGCCAATCAGTACCACCGTGCTCAGAAAAAACACGGCTTCCTCAAAGGGTAGTGCCCCAATAAATATCCCCATCGACTGGGTCGGATCGATCGTCCACGTACCGGAAGAGATGGCGAGCGAATCGGCTGCAGATATATAAATAAATACTGGCAAAATCACGAGTGCGCCGAGCTTTCGATGATGCCATAGGATATCCGCGCCATAAGCGAGTTGTAGCATGATGGCAGGCAGCGCCCAGACGAGGATCAAGGACAAGTATGTCCCTGGTTTCCAACTGGAGATGAGGATATAGGCAGCCCCTAACCAGATTGCCCCCAGGATTGCAGTCGAAACGATCCGGATATTCCTCTCGGGCTTGAATTCTCTGGGCGGCGTTAATCTGCGGGCGAGGAACCACCACCACAAACCCGTCAGAATGGTCTCAAGGACGAAGAAGGTGTACTCTTCTATTGGTACCCAGCCCAAAACGAGCCCGGATATTAGTTTTGGGTTGTAATACCATACACCTGTCGCCACCAGGTAGTTGTCCCATGGCGTGGTGTAGATCACCGCAAGCAGCACGTGCAAGCCAATTGCCATCCAGATCGCCCGACCGTTCAGAAAGCCGTGCGCTGGTTTTCCCCGACGATTATCGATCAGTGTGATGATAAGGAAGATAACCAGCGGGACAACCAGGAATTGGCTTAAGAATCCGAAATACGTCATGTAGTTTTCCGCCGAACTTGCATGAAAACTCCTGGCCTGGGCTCCAGCGTGGCGCCCATGTGGGTATGCACCTTTGGATTGGTGAGCTGAAATTGATAGGTTTGGAGCAGCCGGGCGATTACCAGGCGTGCTTCCGCCTGGCCAAATGCTGCTCCAATGCAGGCGCGCGGCCCGCCGCCAAACGGCACATATGCGAAAGGTGGTTGCTTTCGTCCGTGGGCAAATCGTTCCGGTTTGAATTCATCAGGCTCTTCCCAGATGTCCGGATCACGATGTGTCAGATAGATCGAGTAGATCAGCCGCTCTCCCACTGGCACACAATGCCCGTCGATGTCGATGCTTTCTGCAACGCGGCGGCTGCCGAGATGGATCGGGGGATATAACCTCAGGGTTTCTTTGATTACTTCATCTAATAATGGCGGTTGCCACCCCGCAGGAGTTCGAGGTGGCTGGCCCTGGAGTTTCTCATCCAGATCGGTCTCCAGACGAGAAACCATCTCCGGATTCTTTCCAAGCAGATAGAAAGTCCAGGCCAGGAGGGCAGTGGATGTATCGTGCCCGGCAATCAGCATCGTCAGGATCTGGTCGCGGATACGTTCATCATCCAGCCCAGCATCAATCAGGTGGCCCAACAGATCATGGATCGGCTCTGTGTTTCGCCGGGCCTGGATGATCCCAAATAAATACTGGTCCAGGTATTGGATTGATTTAAGATAACCAAGCCGCGGAAGTTTAGGAAATACAATCCATGCTCCTGGAGAAATATACTTGATCGTCTTCAGGATGGGCTTCAACATACGTGGCAGGTCATCCCAAAAGTCGACCGAAAGGAGCGTGTCCATAATTATCAGCAGGGCAATGCGCCGGCTTTCCACTAACATATCTACGGTTTGCCCATCGGTCCAGGTGGATGCAACCCGGTCAACATGGTGCAGTATCTGGGGCACATAATTGGGCAGATGAGCGGGGGCGAGGAGCGGCTCCATAACGCTCCGGTAATCGTCATGTTCCTGACCATCAA
Source organism: uncultured Chloroflexia bacterium (assembly GCA_963706905.1). Taxonomy (GTDB): domain Bacteria; phylum Chloroflexota; class Anaerolineae; order Anaerolineales; family UBA4823; genus CAVPNY01. The sequence continues at coordinate 97,370 of CAVPNY010000002.1, forward strand.
CAACGAGAACTCCCTGGTGCAGCAAAGTAGTAACTGGGTCACCCTGGCTGCGCCAGAGCAGCTTATTTCTCTCAGTAACCAGCACCTGGCGGTTAGCCTGCGGGCCGCCGACGACATATGCTTTGAACCCGGGCAAGGGGATCTGAAAAAATCTCTCCATTCTGGTAAATAGCACCTGCATGGCGGCCAGCGGTGATCTTTCCCTGGCGAAATTTTTTAGCACCAGGCGTAGAGTCTCAGAGTCGATGTATTGCGGTTCTGGCATCAATGAAGTCTCTTTATCAATGTTATGCTGTTTCTTTCTCAGCTTTATAGGAGCCAATCCAGTTGGTTATCGGTGCGCCAGCCTCTCCCATAATTTTTTGTACAGAATGGCTGTAAGCATCTATATAGGTAATGAGACTCTTTGCAGGAATTTGACGCCCGGCAAGCAATCTCTCGACCCACTCCAGGTCGGCTTCCAGAAAAGCGGGGTCGCCTAATTGGAGTGCAGCGGACAATCCATTCCCAAAGAAGGTGTTTGCCTCGCCAACGTTTTCGGTAGGCAAATTGCTTCCTTGTAGATTCTCCAACAATGCACTCTCAATAAATGGGCGCTTTTCCCGGTACAACCTGACCAGGTCATGATAGTTCTCATCGGCTTTCATTGATGGTGGGAGTTCCTTAGGGGACACCACCAACTGCTCGATTACATTAATGGCTTGATCCAGAGTGTCGCCCAGGAAGTGTGCTGGGATGTACTCACTCAGTCTGGGGATCCGATTGAAGATCAGTCCTCCGTAGGCAAGCGGTATCCCCTGGTCAACGAACATCAGCGCCGCGGATTGGAGTGTAGCGGCAGTCGAAAGTTGCTGAGCGGCAAGGACGATCAAATCAGGATGGATGGCGGCGGATGTTTCATCCAGCCGCTCAATGGGGACGTTAGCCCCCAGGTAAACGACACCCAGCCCTCTCCGCCGCAGGAGCAGGTTGAGCAACTGGATAGACAGGACATGCTGTTCGCCAGGAGGGCAGCCTACCAGCACGGTTCGCTGGCGGGTCGGTCGGGGCGTGGTTGTGATCAGCGTTTCGAGCCGGCGGATTGCCAGGGCAGTCGCGAAGTGCTCTTGCTGCACGGAGGCTTGATCAAGATACCAGGAATTGCCGATGTCGCTTATCCCCTGCTGGAGGATTGCGGTGCATACGGTTTCAACCGGATAAATCGCCAGTGCCTGGTCTAAGACCTCATCTGCCTTGATCCCATCGAAAGCCAGGTTAGCTTCTATCCATTTTTGGCGCAGGATTTCAATCCGTGTGTCGGAAGCGGGCAAGCGGTTAGGAGTGGGCAAAGCGCCCGCCGGTGCATATTCCGCCAGCGGGTCGTGACCTGCCTCGATGATCTCTTTCCACAGGTCAATTGCATGACTGATGCTCAGACCCTCTGCCTGGCGTGCTCTCAACCATTTCACGGTCTCGATATCGTGCTCCGAGTAAAGCCGGTGGCCGCCCGACGTACGGTGGGGTCTTGGTAATTCGTAGCGACGCTCCCACGCGCGCAGTACATCGGCTTTGAGTCCCGTTTCTTTTAGAACGGCTTTTAGGTTATAGACAGGGGATTGGCTGATGATGGGCATTCGGATTCTCCAGACCAGGAATTCAAGCTATGCTTCCACAGGGATACGAGCAGGTTGTTTGGTCTGCTGCTCGTTATATTGCCCGAGTTCCTTCAGGATTCTTTCGGTGGTCAGCTTTGCGGATAGCAGCACAAGTGGCAGGCCTGTTCCGGGATGGGTGCTCGCACCCGCGAAGTACAGGTTCTTATAACGCGGGTGACGATTTTGAGGGCGCAGGTAGCCGACTTGCAGGAAATTATGGCTTAGCCCAAATGCTGAGCCTTTCACCAGGTTGAATTGGTTCTGCCAGTCCCGCGGGGTATACACGATTTCGAACTTGATGTGCTGACGAAGGTCATTCACACCGACCTGCCTGGCAATCCTTTCGAAGACGGTCTCCCTGGCGCGGTCGACCAATGTTTCCCAGTTCTGGCTGCGGGTGTCATCCAGATGACCCACCGGAACAAGAGCCATCAGCGTATCCTGTCCAGCGGGAGCGGACTCCGGGTCAATGCGAGCGGGTGCATGTACGTAGAATGACGGCTCGCCGGGTAAGGTGTGCTCTTCGAAGATACTGTCGAATGACTTCTTGTAGTCGCCTGCCAGAAAAATGTTGTGGGGGTCGATCTCAGGGTAAAGCTTATCCACACCCCAATAAAACATGATTGCCGAGCTGGTGTATTCCATTTGCTCGAGCTTTTTTGCCTCGGCTGCATCTGGCAGTAGGTCCTTGTATATATATGGTAAGTCCGCATTTCCCACAAACAGGTCGGCGGTAAGCGAGCTTCCATCTTCAAGCAGTGCGCCTGTCACTTGATTGCCTTCTACCAAAAGTTGTTTGACAGGGGCTTTGTAGACAAACCGGACGCCCATTTGTTCAGCGATGTCAATCAAACTCTCGATTACCCGGTACATCCCGCCCATAGGAAACCATACACCACCCGCCAGCTCCGTGTACTGGAGCAGTGAGTAGGTAGCTGGGGCGTCATAAGGGCTGAGACCCAGATACATATTCTGGAAGGTAAATGCTGCCTTCAATCGGGGTTCGTCGAAATAAGATCCAATGTTTTTATAATGCTTGGTCAATGCTTTTAGCTGAAATAACAATGGCAAGTTGGCAGGGCTGAAGTATTGGAAAATGCTCTCGAAATTCCGCCCGACAAACTTCTCAAGGGAAACCCGATAATGCTTGTTGCCCTCGGCAATATAGCGAAGGAAGCCATCGAAAGCGTTTTTCTCGATCGCCTCCAGTTGGGGTTGCATCTTGAGTAGATCGGCGGTTAATTGCAGGCTGAGCCCATCGCTAAAGCGGACAGTATAGGTTGGGTCAATGCGGCGCAGGTCGAGATGATCTTCCATGCGCTCGCCCAAGGCCGAGTAGGTTTCAGCGAATACTTCGGGCATCAGGAACAGGGTAGGTCCGACGTCGAAGCGGTGTCCGTCTCGGACGATCTGATAACAACGACCTCCGGGTATCTCGTTCTTTTCAACAACAGTGACCTGAAATCCGTTTCGTGCCAGGCGGGCAGCCGTAGCAATCCCGCCAATTCCTGCACCAATAACGACGGCTGTTTTTTGAGAAACCATGTTAATCCTCCAGAAGGGGTAATCTTTCAAAAGTTGTTAATTTACGCGCATTCCAGAATGCGCTCAAGAGAAGCGCCAGTTTTCGGCTCCAGCTGACATATGCCCTCCGGTTGAAAACGTCATAATCATGGACTTCAATATCGTCCAAAATTCCCTGGTAGAGCATTGCGGCGGCCGTTACAGCAAAACGTCCATCGGGATGGATTAGGGCAATCCCAGGCATGGCTTCGCGATACAAGCGACGAGCTCGGGCTATCTGGAAACGTATGAATTCGCGCCAGCGATTGTCTACCATTGCAGCCTCTACATCGTGTTCACCCAGGCCAAAGGCTCCTAGCTCGTCCAGGGGGAGATAAAAGCGACCAGCATTCCAGTCTTCCCCCACATCCCGAAGGATATTGGTGAGCTGCAATGCAACTCCCAACTTGATGGCGTAAGGAAACGCTTGTTGGTCTGAAAAACCAGTGATGTACATGCTCATTAAGCCCACCGTTGAAGCCACACCATAGCAGTACACAGAGAGCTCTTCAAAGGTGTGGTAACGCCGCTGCACCAGGTCTCGCTCCACACCGTCGAGAAGCTGCTCCGCGTAACACAAGGGGATCTGATAACGCGCATGAATTTCTGACCAGGCCAAAAGCACCGGATTGCCAGCGACATCGCTGTGGCCTGAAAGCCCTTCGCGTAATTCTTGCAACCTGACTGCTGGCTGGTCTTCATTTCCATCCACCAGGTTGTCAGCGGTACGGCAGAAAGCATACAAAACTCGGATCGCGTGTCGCTTTTCTCTGGGCAGCAGGCTCGTTGCCAGGTAGAAGGAGTGGCTGTATTCGGCTGTGATGGCTTCACATGCTCTGATTGCCTCATGTAAAGCACGATTCACTTCGTTAGCAGGACTGGGCAAATGGGCTTCCCTCGAGGTGCACGGGGCATCCTGAGAGATGGCCAGTAAGCGCTGTTCCCAAGATGGAGTTGTTGATCGCAGAGTCATGCTACGCCTTTAAAATTTAACGGTATTCAACTGTGATTAGTTTATCAGCCTGTCTATAATTTGTCAAGGTAAATCTAGAATATATATTGACAAAATATAGACATCTTGCTATAATCCCAGTCGCAGTTAGGGTTGGCCGCGTACATAATGTTGACAGAAATTTGTATAGATCAAGGAGCATTTATGAAAATCATCATTACTGGTGGAACTGGCCTGATTGGCCGCGCCCTGGCAGAAGATCTGGCAAAAGATGGCCACGAGGTGGTCATCCTCAGCCGCAACCCTCAGTCGAAGATGGTCTTTCCACCAGGCATCCACCTTGAAAAATGGGACGGGCGTACTGAGCAAGGCTGGGGAAAACTTGCCGACGGAGCAGATGCGATTGTCAACCTGGTTGGCGAGAACCTGTCGGCAGGTCGTTGGACCGCCAAGCGCAAGCGCGCCATCCTGGAAAGCAGGATTAACGCTGGAGCCGCCGTCGTGCAGGCCGTCCAACAGGCGCAGAATAAGCCGCGTGTTTTAATCCGAATCCTCGGCGATCGGTTATTATGGTCCGAGTGACGTCGAAGGGATTGGAGAAGATACTTTGCCTGCGAGTGACTTTCTAGCCAGGGTTTGCCAGACATGGGAGACCACCACGCAGCCAGTCGAAGCTCTCGGTGTGCGCCGGGTGGTGACGCGGTCAGCAGTCGTGCTTACCACAAAACCCGGCTCAATAGCCTTACCTCGCATGATGCTGCCTTTCAAGCTGTTCGCTGGCGGCCCACTGGGCTCCGGTCAGCAATGGTTTTCCTGGGTACACCTGGAAGATGAAATACGCGCTCTGCGCTTCCTGATCGATACTCCAGAAGCGCGTGGAGCTTTCAATATCTCTGCCAAGCCATTGACCAACCGCCAATTCGCCAAGGTGCTTGGGAAAGTCATGCACCGACCTTCGTTCTTCCCCGTCCCTGCTTTTCTCATTCGACTGTTATTCGGCGAGATGAGCACCGTGGTCCTGGATGGACAGAATGTGTCAGCGAAGCGCCTTACAGATCTGGGTTTCCATTTTCAATTTCCTGAGGCTGAAACAGCCCTCAGGGATTTGTTGGATCGCCCACAAGGATAACCATGCGTAAACTCAAATACATTTCGCTTGGCATTGTCCTGCTGCTCATCCTGGTCACCGCGGGTTTTCTTGTCTGGGCAAATACCCCCCTGGGCCCCATGCCTGAAGCGCTGGATGCACTGCAGTCCGATAGTCAGGTGCAGGTAACCGAAAATAGTTGGATCGTATTCCAGCCAGTAGGGATGCAACCAGATAGCGGGTTAATCCTTTACCCTGGTGGACGGGTCGATCCGCGCGCCTATGCACCCATTGCCCGCGCCATTGCTGAGCAAGGTTATCTGGTGGTGATCGTTCCCATGCCGCTCAATCTGGCGGTACTGGGCTCTGACAGTGCTCAGGAAGTGATTGCCGCTTATCCGGAAATTCAGCATTGGGCTGTTGGCGGCCATTCGCTGGGCGGCGCGATGGCGGCCCGCTTTGCCAACCAGCATCCCGATGCAATCCAGGGCCTGGCGCTATGGGCGGCCTATCCTGCCAGCAGCGATGATCTCTCTGAGCGATCTCTGCAGGTTGTCTCTATCATTGGGAGTAAGGATGGGCTGGGGACAGACCAGGGTGTGGAGGCGACCCGTCAGCTGTTACCCGAAAGCACGCAATTCGTCACCATCGAAGGTGGCAATCACGCCCAATTTGGCTGGTATGGCGAACAACCTGGGGATGCCGAAGCCACCATCACCAGAGATGACCAACAGGCGCAGGTTTTGCAGGCGACTCTTGAATTGCTGGCTGGTTTAAAGTAGTTTCAATGGACTATCTTCACATCTTCCGGGTTAACGCTCCCCTATCGCGCGTAGCTTCATTTCACCAGCAACCCACCAGCATGGGCGCAATTACGCCGCCGCCTATCCGGGTGGAATTGCACCGTGTTCCTGCGAATTTATCCGGTGGTGAGATGGATTTCACCTTATGGCTCGGCCCATTGCCTATCCACTGGGTGGCTCAGATTGAGGATGTATCGGAATCCGGTTTTACCGATCGCCAGCTGAGCGGTCCGTTTGCAGAATGGGTACACCGCCACTCCTTTGCAGCAGTGGATGATCATTCGACAGAGGTAATTGACCAGGTATCCCTGCAATTGAAACCTAACTTGGTGTGGGGATCAATTGGCCTGGGCTTCCGGCTTGGGATGCCAGTGTTGTTTGCGTATCGCGCCTGGAAAACGCGTCGTTTGCTCGAGAAAGGATCTGATTAATGCCGCGGGTGGTTGTGATCGGGGCGGGTATCGGTGGGCTGACCACAGCAGCTGTGCTGGCCCGCGCTGGGCTGGAGGTGACTGTGTTGGAAGCGCAGGTTTACCCTGGCGGCTGTGCCAGCACTTACTTTCACCAGGGTTACCGCTTCGACACCGGCGCCACCCTGGCGGGCGGGTTCTATCCCGGTGGCCCGATGGATCTCCTGGCGCAAGCCGCCGGGATTGAATCCTGGCCTGCCCGGCCTGACGATACCGCCATGCTCGTCCATCTGCCGGATGGTAGGTCTCTTCCCCGGCGTGCCAGCGATGCCCGTTGGGATGACATCCGCAACACGTTCGGCCAACCCGGTGTAGATTTCTTTGGCTGGCAGGAACGTACCGCTGACGCTCTATGGAAGCTGGCGCTGCGCCTGCCTCCCTGGCCGCCCCAGTCGCTTGCCGATGTTAACGCGGCCGTTTCTACCGGTATCCCCTGGTTGATCAACAGCAAAATGTTCCCGCTGGCGGCTGATTCTTTCCGAACTGTCGCCGCTCATTTGCGCCAGGCTCCCGACCAGTTGCGGCTGTTTGTTGACGCCCAACTGCTTATCTCAGCGCAGGCTACCAGCGAACGCGCCAATGCCCTCTACGGCGCGGCCGCCCTCGATCTGCCGCGGCGCGGCGTGGTTCACCTCGCTGGCGGAATGGGCGCCATCGCTGAGACGCTGGCCGATGCAGTGCGCCGTCATGGCGGGCGTGTGCTTTACCATCACGAAGTCATCCGTATTCACACTGAAGGCAACCGCCCCTCCGCCGTCGAGACAAAACGTGGTGGCTCTTTCCCGGCCGATCTCGTGATTGCCAATCTCACCCCCTGGAACCTTACCGAGCTATTCGATGGCGACCTGCCTGGTTCTCTGCACCGGCTGCCCTCCCGTCCAGCAGATGGCTGGGGCGCGTTTATGGTCTACGTCGGATTGGACGGTGTCATCATCCCGCAGGATTTTCCCCTGCACCATCAAATCATCCTGCGTCGACCACTGGGCGAGGGTAACAGCGTTTTTGCCTCGTTCAGCCCGGGCTGGGATACCGGCCGCGCTCCGGCCGGCCAGCGTGCGCTTACCCTGAGCACCCATACCTCCCTGGATAGCTGGTGGCAGATTTACAAGCAAGACCTTCCAGCTTACGAAGCCCGCAAAAACGAGCTTGCCGCAAAAATGCTCGCCGCCGTCGAGGTTGCATTGCCTGGAGTGCGTAGCGCCGCCCGGCTGGTGATGCCCGGCACGCCGGTCACATTCCAGCGATTCACCCGCCGTAAGGCTGGCTGGGTAGGCGGCTTCCCGCAAACTGGCCTGCTACGTACACTTGGCCCACGCCTTGCAACCAACCTGTGGTTGGTGGGTGATTCTATCTTTCCCGGCCAATCCACCGCTGCGGTAGCGCTGGGCGGCCTGCGCGTGGCGCAGATGGCACTGAGGGAGATAGGCGTTCCAAATGCCGCTTTAGGCAATACTGCATCCGCCTTGTCGCATCGGGCAACCGGGGTGCATACATGAGCACTGCCATCTGGTGGATTCGCCGCGATCTGCGAGTGAGCGATAATCAGGCTTTGGCGGCTGCTCTGAGCCGGGCTGAACAGGTTTTGCCAGTCTTTGTGCTCGACCCCAAACTATTGAACTCGTCCTATGTCGGTGAGAAGCGGCTGGCCTTTCTTTATGCTGGGCTACGTGCTCTTGACAATGATTTACGCCAGCGCGGGAGTGGTCTGGTTGTGCGCAGCGGCGACCCCGTACATGTGCTGACGGATTTGCATCGCGAAGTTGGTGCAGGAGCCATTCTTGCAGAAGCCGATCACTCGCCCTTTGCCCGCCGCCGCGACCAGAGAGCTGCAAGGCGGCTGCCTCTCCACCTCACTCCCGGTCTGACAGTGCATTCCCCGCATGAAGTCGTCAAAGCGGATGGGACGCCTTATACCGTATTCACTCCTTTTAGCAAAGCGTGGCTGGGGCACCCCTGGCCTGGTGACCCATTGCCAGCGCCCGACTGGATCCCAACCCTTGCTGGCGTTATGGGTGAAGACATCCCTCCCAGTTCGCCGCTTTCCGTACAAATACCCTTTCAAGCTGGTGAAACTGAGGCGCAACGCCGCCTGGATGCCTTCATCGAGAATGCTGTTTACAATTATGGGGATGAGCGTAATCGGATGGACTTAGCCGGGACTTCTGGATTATCGCCTTACCTGCGCTTTGGGATGCTCTCCGCGTGGCAGGCGGTTGCAGCCGCCAGGCAGGCCGAAGCTCAGGCCACCGACGCAGAATCCCGGCGTAGTGCAGAAACCTGGTTGAATGAGCTGATCTGGCGCGAGTTTTACATCGCTATTCTCTATCACTTTCCATCTGTGCGCCAGACAGCCTTTCGTCCGGCGTTGCGCAACCTGTCCTGGGTGAACGATCTGGATGATTTTGATGCCTGGGCACAGGGGCGCACCGGCTATCCAGTAGTGGATGCTGCCATGCGCCAGCTCCTGCAGACCGGTTGGATGCATAACCGGGCGCGCATGATCGCTGCCTCGTTCTTGACCAAAGATCTGCTGGTAGACTGGCGCTGGGGGGAACGGCACTTTATGCAGCACCTGATCGATGGCGACCCGGCAGCAAATAACGGCGGTTGGCAGTGGACGGCAGGAACCGGCACCGACGCTGCCCCCTATTTTCGGATCTTTAACCCTGTCACGCAGAGCCAGAAGTTCGATCCAGATGGCGCCTTCATCCGGCGCTTCGTCCCAGAATTGGTGAATGTGCCGAATGAATTCATCCACACTCCGTGGAAGATGCCGTCGGACCTGCAAACGCAAATTGGCTGTCGGATCGGTAAAGACTATCCTGCGCCAATTGTGGATCACCAACTGGCTCGCGAGCGTGTGCTGTCGGTATACAAAGCTTAATTATCGAGCGAATTTACCCTTCCCATTGGGTGTGAAAGCTGCCCTCACGGTCTACTCTCCGGTAGGTATGTGCCCCAAAATAGTCGCGCTGCGCCTGAATCAGGTTGGCCGGCAAACGCTCCGATCGGTAGGCATCAAAATAGGCCAGCGATGCGCTGGTGGCGAGCATTGGGATGCCTGCTCCAACCGCCGTCTGCACCACTTCGCGCCAGGCTGCCTGGCGGCTCAGGATCGCCTCCCTGAAAGCCTGATCCAATAGCAGGTTGGGCAGGTCTGGACTGCGTCGGTAGGCGTAAGTAATCTCACTCAGCAGCGCAGCGCGGATAATGCATCCAGCACGCCAGACGGATACAGCCTGGGAAAGATCGATCTCCCAGTTATATTCTCGCGAAGCCATTTTCAACAGGCTGAGACCCTGGGCATAGGAAGTGATTTTACTGGCATATAAAGCCTGTTCTGCAGCTGCGATCAGCTTTTCTGTATTGCCAGCGTATTTCTCGGCGCTCCCCAAGACCCTGGCTGCTACGGCTCGCTCTTGCTTGATGGCAGACAGCAGGCGGCTTTCTACCGCCGCGTTGATGGTGGGAATTGCGACACCGATCTCCAGCGCGGACTGGCTGGTCCATTTACCAGTGCCTTTTTGGGCGGCCTCATCCAGAATCAAATCAACGAGTGGCTGTCCAGTCTCCGCGTCTATCTTGCGGAGGATGTTAGCAGTTATTTCTACCAGATACGAGCTCATCTCGCGCTGGTTCCACTGGTCGAAAATCTCCGCCAGCTCCAGGTTAGAGATACCTGCCCCGCGGTGCAACAGATCGTAAATCTCGGCGATCAACTGCATGTCACCATATTCAATACCGTTGTGCACCATCTTGACGTAGTGACCTGCACCGCCCGGACCCATCCAGGCTACGCAGGGCTCGCCATCTTCGGCTTTGGCAGAAATCGCCTCGAACATCGTTTGTACGCGCCCCCAGGCTGTCCTTGAGCCGCCGGGCATCAAGCTGGGCCCCCATAATGCTCCCTTTTCGCCGCCTGAGACGCCCATGCCGATAAAATAAACCCCGCTCTGCTCGAATTGTTTGACGCGCCGTTCGGTGTCTGCGAAATAGGAATTGCCACCGTCGATAATGAGATCTCCTTCTCCTAAATGCGGCTTCAGTGAAGTGACAGCAGCATCTACTGGATATCCAGCCGGGATCATCAGAAAGATGGTTCGGGGTGGGGTGAGCGCCTCCACGAGTTCCTCGGGTGAGTTGGCGACTGAAACATCAACATCCTCTGGAAGATGCAACACCACATCGTATCCAATCGGCGGATAGCCGTTGCGCAGAAAGTTTTGCGCCAGACTGCGCCCCATGACGCCCAAACCGAGAATGCCGAGCGAATATTTAGTTTCCACTATCTGCTCCACAATTTTTTGAACGATTTCCTGTTGCGAGAAAGTAATATCGATCGTCAGAATCCCATCTGGCTCTTCGAGAGTAGCGATTTGGCTTTGGAGCATTTCAGGTCTCATAAAATGCTTTCCGCGGTTTTGCATCCGGGCCAGGATGACTTCATAACTACCTCTTAGGTACACAAAGCTGACCCGTTTCTGCCCGGACTTTCGTAATATGTCGCGATAGGTCTTTTTGAGCGCTGAGCAGGCGATCACCCCGTCTTCATCGGCGGCTGACTTGTTGTGAATGAGAGTGGCTAGTGTGCCCAGCCAGCGCGAGCGGTCCTCATCATCGAGCGGAATCCCGGCAGCCATTTTAGCCACATTTTCTGGCGGATGGTAATCATCCCCGTCATAGAATGGACAGCCCAGCCGTTGTGCCAGCATTATACCGATGGTAGTTTTTCCGCTCCCCGAAACGCCCATGATAATGATGAACACATCAAACTCCTGCGCCGGTATCTTCTACGTCGCCATCCGCCTGGCAATTTATGGGATCTTGATAGCAAGCTCGAACGGTAGCATCCGCCAGGTTGCTTTGATATAGTTAGGACTTACGCAGTTGGTGGGAGGCGGGGGTGTTTTGGCGGGCGTAGCCCGCCAAAACACCCGCCGCGTCCTCTTGAACTGCGTAACTTCTAATAGTATCAATTTCAGCGCAATCGCAGCCGTCTTGGGCGCCCTGCTCGCTTTTATCCTGGGGCCCTTGATAACAAGCTAACCAGCTGGTGGATTTCTCATTTGATCTTATCCGACCAATAACAGCGGATTCTCAATATATTGCTTGATCCTCTGCAAGAAGCGTGCAGCCGGAGCGCCATCGTTCAAGCGGTGATCAAATACCAGGCTGAGGGTTAGCATCTGGCGAACCTGAATATTGTCTTTGTATGGAACCACTTTATCCTGAATTCGTCCAACGCCCAGGATCGCTGCCTCGGGTAGGTTGATCACCGGGGTAAAGGCATCGATATCATACATCCCCAGATTAGTGATGGTGAAGGTGCCGCCGCTCAAATCCTCGGGTAGAGATCGCCCGGCTCGCGCCCGTTCAACCATCTGGCGGAATATTGTGCCAAACTCGCGCAATCCCTTATGGTCTGCATCCTGAATTACGGGCACGGTCAGGCCGCGTTCGGTATCCACAGCCATGCCCAGGTTAATTCGCGCCAACCACTCGATTGCTTTGCCATCTATGCTAACCCTGGCGTTCATATAAGGGAACTCTCGTAGTGCTCTGGCTACGATGATCCCGATCAGGTCGTTGTAACCGGGGGCAAATCCCCAGGCTTCACTGGCGCTCTCTTTCAATCTCTCTCGGGCCTGGACAAAATCCGTTGCATCGGCCTCGGTGACCAGGGTCACCCTGGCGGTGGTGTGGACACTGCTGCCCATGCGCTCAAAGATGAGTCGTCGGATTCCACTGATCGGTACATTGTTCGCCACTTCGTTCTCAAGAATTGAGACCGAAGCGCCGGGCGTGGGAGCGGGCGCCTGGTAGGGTGGGCTTTTCGCACTGAGGGCTTTTTCAACATCAGACTTTGTCACTGTACCTTTAGGGCCAGTGCCGGCTATGCCAACCAGGTTCATCCCAAGATCTGCTGCCATAGCTGCTGCGACCGGGGTGGCTTTTGGAATTTGGGTCAGGTAATTAATAACGTCTTTCTCGATCACCCGCGTCCCCCCGCCTCCAGTGGCGGGCACTTTTGATAGATCGACCTTCCTGGCAATGGCCAGTTTTCGGGCTCTGGGAGAAACGGGATGACGCTCTTCAACTCCCTGGATATTGGTAGTAAATGAAGATGAGGCCCCATCATCGCCTTTCTGAGCCTCGGCTGCCGTTCCGGCACTAACCAACTCTGGAGTGGAACTGGTGGGAGATGTTTCGAAGAGTTCGTCTTGCTTTCCTATCGTAGCCACGACAGTTAACACCGGGACAGTAATGCCCATTGCGTGAGGGCCTTTATGCAGATACCCCTTGGCATTTGCCTCGACCGTAAAAATTGCTTTATCTGTCTCTACCTCCAGGAGAGGAGTGCCAAAATCTACTCTCGCTCCATCTTCGACCAGCCAGTTGATCAAGACAACCTCTTCAACTGTCTGGCCCAATTGGGGGATAAATAGTTCTTCGGCCATCAGCTCATCACCTTTCTGCACGCTTCGACGATCCGCCTTGTATTTGGAATGGCCAAATCTTCCAGTATCTCAGCCCGGGGAATAGGTACATTTGCCGCGGCCACGCGGATCATCGGCGCATCCAGCCAGTCGAAGGCTTGTTCATTGATTACAGCCATGACTTCATTGATAAATGAAGTATTTTCGTACGACTCTGTCACCCCTACAAAGCGACCAGTTTTCTTGATTGAAGTGATAACGGTATCAGTATCCAGCGGCTTCAAAGTCCGCAAGTCGATCACCTCGGCGTCAATCCCATCCTTTGCCAGGATCTCGGCTGCTTCCAGGGAGCGGCCTACCATTCTGGAGTAGGTGATAATTGTTAGGTCCTTCCCCGGTCGCTTGATATCCGCAACGCCCAGCGGGATGATGTATTCTTCTTCAGGAACAGGGCCTTTTTCTTTATACAGCATTTTATGTTCAATGAACATCACCGGATTATCGTCCCGGATGGCAGCTTTGAGCAGCCCTTTTGCATCGTATGGAGTGGATGGCATGACGACGTAAATCCCGGGGAAGTGCGTCCACAGTGATTCCAGACTCTGGGAATGGTGCGCAGCAATCGCGCGCCCGGCACCGCCTTCTGTACGCACCACCATCGGGACACTCGTTTTTCCGCCGAACATATAGCGGTTCTTTCCACCCTGGTTGGCGATCTGATCCATTGCGAGTGGGGTGAAATCTACATACATGATTTCAGCGACTGGTCGCATGCCCGCCATGGCTGCTCCGACGGCCGCGCCCCCGATCGTCGCCTCGGAAATCGGTGTGTCAATCACCCGCTTATCTCCAAACTCCTCTGCCAATCCACGCGTGGCTCCGTAGGCTCCGCCGTACAGGCCAACATCCTCACCAAAGATGAACACCCGTTCGTCGCGCTTCATCTCCTCGCGCATCGCTTCCACCAATGCCTGGGCATAACTGATCTGGCGCTGGTCCGGGTCGGATCGTACTTTCTCGCGCAGCTTCTTTTCTGCTTCAATATCCTGTTGGGTAGTCTTGGAAGGGGCAAATACATCTGTATAGAGCTGGTCAGGATTTGGCTCGGGGGAGGCCTCACTGTACTGCATGGCCCCGTCGAGTTTCTTTTGAACCGCATCTTCAGTTTTTTCGAACTCTTCTTCGGTCAGCATTCCGACTACTGACATGTCTTTATGCAAGCGCTGAACCGGATCGCGGTCTCTATATTCAGCTTCCTCCTCCCGCGTTCGGTAAGCGCGTGGATCGGAATGGGAGTGCCCAAAATAACGGTAGGTCTTGCATTCTACAATTGTAGGACCGTTGCCTGTGCGCGCCCGGTCAACCGCCTCCACGACTGCTTTGCGCACCTCCAGAACGTTCATTCCATCCACTGTTACCCCCGGAATACCATAGGCGCAGGCTCGGGTGGAGATGTCTGGCAATTTGCTGACTTTGGCCCAAGGGACGGACATGGCATACAAGTTGTTTTCAACTACGAATACCATGGGCAAATCCCACAGGCTGGCCATATTGAGCGACTCATGGAAGTTGCCTGTATTGGAAGCTCCATCCCCAAAGAAGCAAAGCACCACTCGGTCTGTACCGATCAGTTTTTGAGCCAGGGCAGCCCCGACCGCAACGGGGATATTGCCACCTACAATCCCTGTCGCGCCCAGGTTACCGTGCGACACATCCGCGATGTGCATAGAGCCGCCTTTACCCTTGCAATAGCCGCCTGATTTACCCAAGACTTCGGCCATCATCTTGTTGTAGTGCTCTTGTTTGGCCTCTGGGGTTTTTGCGGCAGTATCTCCGTGCGCGTGTGCATGCCCATGACCGCGATGCGTGCTTGTGACCAGGTCGCCATCCCGCAAGGCGCCCACTGCGCCAACCGCAACGGCTTCCTGCCCTGCATACAAATGCGATGCGCCCTTCAAGACAGCTTTGCCCAACAAGTTGGCGATGTTATTCTCCAGCGCCCTGATCTCCATCATCTGGCGGAGATAGGTCATCAATTGGTCTTTTGTCAAAGATTGTTCTTCGATGAGAGCAGAGACCTGCTCTATGGTGCGGATATCTTCAGCGATCATTAACAGTTACTCCTTGAATAGAATACATTTGAGAATATTTACCAGATCACCGCCAGGCTGGGAAATTCTCTGCGGCTGGATGGTTTGTGAAGTTCACGCGGGTTGTTCCATCCGCTCGGACCACGTAGATCTCCAGGTCACCGCGGTTCGAGGAGAAAGCCACCCAGCTATTGTCGGGCGACCAGCTCGGGTAAAGATCATCGGCGGGATCGTTCGTCAGGTTTACCGGCCCACCACCATCCACACCCATGGCGAAAATATCTCGATTGCCATCTCTGTCGCTGACGAAAGCAATATTGTTGCCGTTTCTGGAGGCGGCGGGGTATTGATCGTTTGCCGGGTGGTTGGTGAGATTGGTCAGGTTTGAGCCATCTGGATTCATGCCGTAAATTTCAAAGTTTCCATCGCGATTGCTGGCAAAGTCAATTCGTTCCTGACCACCTAAAAGCCCACCCGACATGAACCAGGTGGGATACAAATCGTCTGTAGGGCTATTCGTGATGTTGCTTAAGGTTGAGCCATCTAGTGAGGCTAGATAGATCTCCCAATTGCCGTCGCGAGTGCTTGAAAATGCGACCCATTGTCCATTTGGCGACCAGGTCGGGTATTGATCATCACTTGCCTCATTTGACAAGTTGATCAGGTTGCTTCCATCGGCATTCATCAGGTAGATTTCGTTGTTGCCATCCCGGTTGCTGGTGAACGCGATCCGGCTGCCATCCGGAGACCAGGCCGGCTGTGTATCGGTGGCGGCATTATCTGTCAGGCGGGTCACGCTCCCATCGGCTGCGTTTTGCACATAAATCTCAGGGTTGCCATCGCGATTCGATTCGAACGCAATTGCACCTGGAAGATCTGGCGGTTCTGGAGTCTCTTCTGGAGGCACCTCGGTGGGCTGCTCATCAGTAGGCGCCAGCGTGGCGGTCGCTCCGGCTGCTGCGGTGGCGGTCAGGGATGGGTTGTTTGCATCGCAAGGATCGAGATCCCTGCCGTCGATGATTCCATCTCTGTCGCTGTCTGGATCAAGGGGATTTGGGCAAGGGGGAGTCTCCAGGCCATCCGGTAGCTCATCGCTGTCGGTATCCGGCCTGAGCGGGTCAGTTCCGATCTCCACTTCTCTGCCATCAGTCAAACCATCGCGGTCTGTATCCGGGTTGAGGGGGTCGGTGCCGCGGCGGACTTCATCCCCGTCCGCCAGACCGTCTCCGTCGGTATCCGGGTTGAGTGGGTCGGTGGAGCGTCGCAGCACCTCATCGCCATCCGAAAGCTCGTCCCCGTCGGTATCCGTATTAAGCGGGTTGGTCCTGAGCTCCCTCACTTCACGGCCGTCTCCCAATTCATCGCCATCCGTGTCCGGATTGTTGGGATCCGTTCCCAGCTCGGTTTCTTCATCATCTGTCAAGCCATCACCATCGCTGTCCACCTGACCGGCGTCGGCGGCGGCTGTTTGGTTTGCCGAGCTGGTCTGGGTAGCCCCGAGTGCAACTGCTGTGCCGTATTCCGCGGTCCCTGTTGCGCTGGCATTCTGGCTGCGTCCGCGCCCGGCAAGGAAGATGAACAGGCAAAGCAGCCCAACCAAAATAATGCCCAAGGCTAAAGGCGCCCAGGGCGGAATCTGTGCCTGGCTGGTCACCTGCCCGTGAAGTGCAATGCCCTCGCCTTCGGTTTTATCCGTTGGCTTGACCGCTACTGTATAAGCATCGATTGTCTCACCCCCAAATAAAGCTCGTTTGGCCGGTTTGGCGCGAAAACTCACCGCCTCAACCTGCCCGGCAGGGACGCGCAGCGGGAATGGCTCGCTGAGTGGGAGTGCCTGTGTCACTGGTTTTGAGCCTGTTTGGGTGCCCTCCGCCTGTGGGGCGGGGACGATCGATTCGAAAACCAGCGCATCTTCCGGGCTTTGCCAGGTCAGATCAAAGGCCTGATCAATGTTGCCATTGTTTTCGACCGTCACCTGAATGGGGGCGCCAGCTTCTACTTTATCCGGTTGCATCCCGGCGCGGTATTCGGAATAGGCGGCGATTGTCAGGATGCAGCTCACCTCTACCGCATCCTCCGGGACCAGCTGGCTGATGATCTTGATCTTGAAAGGGTTTCTTCCAGCCTTGCTACCAGGGGAGCGCGGCGGCTTTATCGCCAGCCTGACCTCTTGCTTTTCGCCAGGCTCGAGCCGCGCGCTGGGAGTTTGGGTAGTGATCCAGTTAACCGGTATGCCTTCCACGCTCAGCCGGAAGTTGTCTGGCTCCAGGCCTTGATTTAGCAGCAGAATAGGAACGTCGACGCTGTTGCCCGGAGCTACTGAAAACTGGATCGAATCCATCATGACGCCAATCCGGCCGAGCGCTTCAAAAGTCGCCACCCGTAATGTGATTTTTACCCGCGCCATTTGGCTGGGATCCGCCTGGGAAACAGCAACAACGCTGAAGGGATAGACTCCTGCCTGAATTTGTGGAGGTGGTATTAGCTGAATTGTCAGCGTGATCTCCCGCTCCTCCCCCGGCGCAAGTTGGACCACTGGCGCTGGAAGCCTCGTCCAGTTGGCAGGGATACCCCGGATGCCGAGTTCCAGGTATTCCGGGTTTTCACTCTGGTTGGAGAGCCGGAGCAAGATGTTCATGCTGCTGCCCGCTGCTATCGAGTATTCACTTTGTTCGGCGCTAAGCACAATTCGCGGTGAGTTTTCGTCTTGATTTCCGAGCATCGTTGTTATCTCCAATCAATCCTATATATTTCTTTGGGCACCCTATTTCATCGGTTAGTATGAAACAAATCCATTATACCTATTCATTGTCCGATCTGGCTGTCTGCACCCTGTGAAGTGAGACCGATCTCGACTATGGTAAAATAAAATAATTGCATTATTGATTGCATTTGGTTGCACAAAATGTAGTGCTGTTCCATATAAGCGCGATGTTTCGCCATCTGGAACACTGCTACAACGTCCACTAACAAATTCTATAAACACAATATAAGGTTGCTCTGGGAAATAACATCGAATTTAACACCCATGTCAATACAGAGCGATAACGGCCCGTACTCTTTGCCAGTCTCAACTGGTCACCTGCCGCCCCCAGAACGCGTGCGAGCTTTAGTGGATGCTGCCTATACGCGATACAGGTCAAACGATGCGGGGCGCAACGCCGACCATTATCCTGCACTGGCCAGAGTGCCGCGCGAGCTGTTTGGTTTGTGCGTGGTCGGGACCAGCGGCGCGGTATATTCCGCTGGCGACGCTGCGGTTCCATTCACCATCATGAGCGTGTCCAAGCCGTTTGTGTTTGCCCTGGTTTGTCAGGCCATCGGCGCCGAGCAGGCCCGCCTGAAACTCGGTGTGAACAGTACCGGGCTGCCGTTTAACTCGATCATGGCGGTTGAGTTGAGCGCAGACCAGTTGACCAATCCGATGGTAAATTCCGGCGCAATTGCCACCACCAGTCTGGTGCCGGGGGAAACCGCCGAAGCCAAATGGCGGTTTATCCACGAAGGATTGTCCCGCTTCGCTGGCCGTGAGCTTTCTGTGAATGAAGAAGTTTACGCTTCGGCGTCTGCGTCAAATCACCGCAACCAGACGATTGCCCGCCTCCTGGAGAGCTACGACCGGCTGTATTTTGAGCCGCTCGCCACCGTTGACTTATACACAAAGCAATGCTCATTAGATGTGACCGCCATGGATCTGGCAGTCATGGCTGCCACCCTGGCGGATGGCGGCATAAACCCGATCACCAAGGAGCAGGTGATCGACACGGCGTTTTGCCCGCCGGTGCTGGCAGTGATGGCCACCGCCGGGTTGTACGAGACCTCCGGCGACTGGCTGTATGATATCGGGTTGCCGGGCAAGAGCGGGGTCGGCGGCGGGATCATCACCGTCGCTCCGGGAAGGGCGGGTTGGGCACCTTTGCGCCGCCGCTGGACGCGGCCGGAAATAGCGTCCGGGGTCAGCTGGCCACCAGGTTCCTGTCGGAACAATTGGGTTTGAACCTGTTTGCTTCGAAACCTGAAATCTGAAGAGGAAATGTTTAATGGCTTCAAAAACCAACTCAACCGTAAGCGTCGAAAAAGCGTTGAAAGCCTCCTGGCTGCCGATGCTGATCATCGCCCTGGCGCAGATCCAGATGAGCTTCAATGTCAGCGCCATCCCGGTATCCATTGGCAAAATTGTTGAAGAGTTCGACACCTCGCCCGCCACTGTGAGCACCGCCCTGGTGGTTTACTCGCTGGCTGTGGCCGGTTTCGTCATGTTAGGTGCCAAGATTGGCAAGCTGCTCGGCGCACGCCTCGCCTTTCAGATAGGCGTGATCGTGCATGGTCTGTCGATGGCGCTGATGGCGCTCAGCGCGAATACGACCATGATCTTCCAGGCGCAGGCCATTTCAGGGCTGGCGGCGGCCTTGATTGTCCCCACGCTGGTGGTGTTGATTGCCAACCACTACCGGGGCGCCCAGCAGTCGCAATCCCTGGGTTTGTTAGGCGCGGCCCAGGCCGGGGCCGGCGTGCTGGCTTTCCTGGTGGTCGGCGTGATCGGCACCGTGGCCGGCTGGCGCCCTTCCTTCTGGCTCATCATCAGTAATCGCTGTAGTGGTTTTCTTGCTGAGCTTCCGGTTCAAGCCGGTTGAGCGGGAGAAAGGGGTCAAGATTGACTGGGTTGGGGCGCTGCTCGCCGCCCTGTCCATCACGTTGATCAGCCTGGGCTTTAACAACATTCAGGCCTGGGGCCTGCTGATGGCCAAGCCGGATGCGCCCGCCAGTGTTTTTGGGATGTCGCTGTCGCCGATCATGATCATTGTCGGGGTCGTACTTGGCCAGAGCTTTTTTGCCTGGGCCCATCGTCGCCAGTCCCAGGGCAAGACGCCGCTGATCGCCCTGGAGGTGCTCGATTCACCCCAAGAGCGCGCTGGCAACGTTTTGCCTGTTCATCATTGCCGCGTTGGGTCCGGCGGTCAACTTCCTGATCCCGCTCTACATTCAGATCGTCCAGGGGGGCACCAGTTTAGAGACCTCGGTGGCGGTTATTCCCTACTCCCTCGCCATCTTTGCCGCCACAGCGCTGGTTGTACGCCTGTTTGATCGCCTGACGCCGCGCTGGATTGGTCGCCTGGGCTTCATCGTTGTCGCTGCCGGGCTGGTATTGCTGGCCTTCACTATTCGCAATGATTGGGGCACCCCCCTGGTGATCCTCAGCCTGATTATCGTCGGTCTTGGCGAGGGCGCCTTGTTGACGCTGGTGTTCAATGTGCTCGTCTCGGCTTCGCCCAAGGAGCTGGCTGGTGACGTGGGCGCGCTGCGCGGCACCACCAATAACCTGGCTACCGGCCTGGGTACTGCCCTGGCCGCCGTCATTTCGGTCAGCGTGCTGAGCCTGATCATTGTGAATACTGTGGTCGAGACCCCTGCCATCACCCCTGAGGTCCAGGATCAGCTCTATCTGGATAGCATCGACTTCGTCAGCAATGATCAGCTGGATGAGGTGCTGGAGGAAACAGATGTCACGCCAGCCCAGGAAGCCGCCATAATCAGCATCAACGAATTGGCCCGCCTGCGGGCGCTCAAGATCTCTTTCTTAATCCTGGCCGGTGTGGCTTTGCTGGCGATCGTCCCGGCTGGTGGGCTGCCGGACTATATCCCCAATGAAATCCCCGCTGAGCAAGTCAAGAATTTGGCAAAGAGCGGCTAGCAGGCACCAGATCGATCACAGCTTGGTGTGTGAGTTAGCTCATGCAAAACAGTCTGTTCTTCAGACGATAAGACTACAAGACCATCGGACTATTCGACCAATAAAGGAGATTGAACACACATGTCCCATTCTAGCGACCAGGCCCGTAAGTATTCTCGTTCCCATGCGGAACGATTTCGCCATGAGCTGCATGAGCTCCTGCGCTTTCCCAGCCTGAGCGGCGATCCCGCCCACGCTGGCGACATCCAGCACGCCGCCCAATGGCTGGCGGCGCACCTGCATGCGCTGGGGCTCGAGAGCGCCAGGATCATGCCCACCGCCGGCCACCCCGTTGTTTACGGCGAGTGGCTGGGCGCCGGGCCGGACAAACCCACCGTCCTGGTGTACGGTCATTATGACGTGGTGCCGGCTGCCATGGAAGATGGCTGGGATACGCCGCCATTTGAGCCCGTCGAAAAGGACGGCAAGATCTACGCCCGCGGCGCCACCGATGCCAAGGGGCAATTATTTATCCATGTCAAAGCCCTGGAGTCCTATTTGGAAACCGGCGGCGCGCCGGTCAACATAAAAATCCTGTTGGAGGGCGAAGAAGAGATCTCGTCGCCTAACCTGACGCCTTTCATCCAGGCCAACCTGGACTTGCTTAAAGCCGATGTCTGCGTGATCAGCGACACCTCCATGCGCACCGTTGAAGAGCCGGCCATCACGCACAGCCTGCGCGGCATGACCTACATGGAGATTGAAGTCGAGGGACCCAAGGAAGACCTGCACAGCGGGCTATGGGGCGGAGCGGCGCACAATCCCGCCCTGGCATTGGTCGAAATCCTCGGCAAGCTCTACAATCCCGATCACACCATCGCCGTACCGGGTTTCTATGACGATGTCGTCTCGCTGACCGAAGCGGAGCGCGAAATGATCGCCAAAACCGCGCTGAGCGAGGAGCAGTACAAAGCGACAACAGGCGTCCCGGCAACCTGGGGCGATGCAAATTACACCATCCGCGAGCGCATCTCTGCCCGCCCAACGCTCGACATTAACGGCATGTGGAGCGGGTGGGCTGGTCCGGGACCCAAGACAATTATCCCCCAAAAGGCTGGTGCGAAGCTCAGCTCACGCCTGGTCGGCAACCAGCATCCAGAGAAGATCTATGCGCTGGTGAAGGAATATATTGAATCCATCACACCGGAGACGGTGAAAGTCAGTGTCAGATTGCTTACGACCGGGATGCCCGCCCTGATCCCGTTCGATTTGCCAGAGATGCAGGCGGCTTCCCGCGCCTACGAAAAGGGTTGGGGGCACACGCCGGTCTTCACGCGTGGCGGCGGCAGCATTCCGGTTGTGGCTGACATTGCAAATTTGTTGAAAATTCCAGTCGTCATGATGGGTTACGGGTTGGATAGCGATGGCTTGCACTCGCCTAACGAACACTACAGCATCGAGATGTTCCATCGCGGCATCGAAACTGCGATTGTGTACCTCGAGGAACTGGCTCAAATGAAAAAATGAATCAGGGAAAGACACAAACAGTTCGATGATTGAAAGGAAGTATCCGATGGACAAGAAATGGCTCGCTATAAGTTTAAGCTTGGGGATGATGATCCTGGCCGCGTGCGCTTCCTCAGGCGCTCAACAAGGGGGCGACCTGACCGGCAAAGTTTGGGTGCTCACGGAGCTGATGGGCGAGCCGCCGATGGACGGAACCGGCATCTCAGCTGAATTCACCGCCGACGGCAAGGTGTCCGGATCGGCAGGCTGCAACCGCTACAGCGGCACGTACACCCTCTCCGGCAGCAACATCACCTTTCCTTCGCCGATGGCGTCGACAATGATGATGTGCGAACAGGCGGTGATGGATCAGGAGAGTGCTTACCTGAAAGCCTTGGGAGAGGCGAAAACCTTCGCGATCAAAGGGGATCAGCTCACCCTCTTCGGGGGGGATGGTACCACCTTGGTCGTTTACAAAGCCCAATCCCAGGATTTGGCGGGCACGGACTGGGAGGCGACTAACTACAATAACGGCAAGCAGGCGGTCGTTGGTGTACTGGAGGGGACGACCCTGACGGCGAGTTTTGACAAGGATGGCAACATTTCTGGGAACGCTGGCTGCAACAATTACAACGGGCCGTACAAAGTCGACGGCGACCAGATCACGATTGGACCCCTGGCGTCCACCATGAAGATGTGCAGTGACCCGGCAGGCATCATGGACCAGGAAGCGCAATACCTGGCAGCCCTGCAAAGCGCGGCGAACTACCAGATCGAAGGGAATGTGCTGCAGCTGCGCACAAAGGATGACGCAATGGCAGCATTGTTCAAGAGGAAATAAGGAGACAGGCATGCAAATCAACGGAAAAACTGGAGATGTTTCAGGACGACCTGGAAACGACCAGCCTGTATCTGGAGGAGGTGGCGCACCTGGAGAGAGGACAAAGCACCCATGAGCAGTATATTTCTAAACGAGCTTGAAGAACGCTTTCTGCGCTACGTCAAGATTGACACCACAGCCGATCCGACCTCGTCGACATCACCCAGCACCCAGATCCAGTTCGATCTACTCAACCTGTTGGCGGACGAGTTGAAGGAGATCGGCGTGCAGGATGTGTTACTGACCCCCTATGGCGCAGTTTTGGCATCCATTCCGGCGACGGTGGAGGGCGTGACGCCCACGATCGCCCTGCTGGCGCATGTGGACACCGCCCCCCAGTTCTCCGGCACGAACGTTAAGCCGATTGTCCATCGCCAGTACAACGGTGAAGACATCATCTTGCCTGATGATCCCCACCAGGTTCTTTCGCCTAAAAACTTGCCGTATCTGGCTAAAAAGATAGGAGACGACATCATCACTGCCTCGGGGACGACATTGCTGGGCGCAGATGATAAAGCAGGCGTCGCCATCGTCATGACCCTGGCTCGCTATCTGCTGCAAAATCCCGGTCTGGCCCATGGCCCGATCCGCATTGGCTTTACGCCCGATGAGGAGATCGGCCGCGGGGTGCACGCCGATATGCCCGGCCATTTGAAGGCCGATTACGCCTATACGCTCGACGGCGCTGAGCTGGGCGAGATTGTTTACGAGACGTTCTCAGCGGACGGCGCCACGGTGAAGGTAAAGGGTGTTTCCATTCATCCGGGCTATGCCAAGGATAAAATGGTCAACGCATTGCACCTGGCCGCCAAGATCGTGGATACACTGCCTCAGGCCACGCTCACCCCGGAGACGACGGCCGGTCGCCAGGGTTTCATCCACCTTGTCTCCATGAACGGCAATGCGGCCGAAGTCAACCTCGATTTCATCTTGCGGGATTTCGAGCGCGACGCTCTGGAAGCCCAGGGCGAGTTGTTGAAGAAGGTATGCGCCGCGGTGCAGGCTGGTGAGCCGCGCGCCGAGATCACCTGCACGATCACGCCGCAATACCGCAACATGCGTTATTGGCTGGAGGACGACATGCGCCCGGTCGAGCTGGCGTATGAGGCGACTCGCCAGGCAGGCGTCGAGCCGTTCTATAAACCGACCCGCGGCGGCACCGACGGTTCGCGCCTGACCGAGATGGGCCTGCCGACGCCTAACCTGTTCACCGGCATGCAGGAATTCCATGGCCCGTTGGAATGGATCAGCATACAGGACATGGCGCATGCCACGGAGATGTGCGTCAAGCTGGCGCAGTTGTGGTCAAAAGCCGAACAGGGCAAGACTGAGGCGAAAGCAAAACGCGGCCGGAAGCCGTATGCTGAAGCAGGCGCTGTGGTGGATTGGACGGGCTGAACAGAAAAGCACAAGGTTAAAACCCGTGTTTTGAATCAGCAGGGATTTGTTCAATGGAAAAAAGGGTAAAGGAGATGATAAGTATGGAGATCAAAGTAGAAAGCGGTGACATTCTCAAAGCAGAGAGCGACCTGGCGGTGCTGGGCAGCTTTGAAGACGTTTCGCTGCCATCTGTGGTAGCCGGTTTGCTTGAGCCCGCCGATTTTAGCGGCCGGGCCGGGCAGACCCTGCTGCTCTACCCGCGCGGCGCTGTGGCGCCGAAACGCCTGCTGCTGGTTGGCCTGGGTAAGCGCGAGAAAGCTTCCGCTGAAACGATCCGGCGAGCCAGCGCTACCGCAGTTAAGGAAGCTCAAAAGCTGAAAGTGGCTGCGGTGACTATTGGCGTCAATGGCGACCTGCGGTTGGAGCCTGAGGTGACTGCCCAGGCATTTGCTGAGGGCATCGAACTCGGCGCCTACCGCTTTGCGCGCTACTTCACTGGTCTTGCCCCCGAGCAAACCTTTGAAGTCGAGCGCGCCACGGTGTTCACCAAAACTGGTGAACGCACCCGGATCGGCCTCACCAACGGTCAGGCCATCGCCCGGGGTGTGCGCCTGGCGCGTGATCTGGTCAACGGTCCGGGGTATGCCATGCACCCGCCAGCCCTGGGCCAGGAGGCGCTCGCTCTAGGCAAGCGCCTTGGTCTCAAAGTAACCGTGTTGGACATGGCTCAGCTCACCGAGCAGGGCTTCGGTGGCATCCTGGCCGTTGGCAAAGGCTCGGAACACGAACCGCGCTTTATCGTCATGGAGTATGGCAAAGCCAGCAAGAGCACGCCCACCATCTGTCTGGTTGGCAAGGGGTTGACCTTCGACTCTGGCGGTCTCTCGCTAAGCCGGCGGATGCGATGGAGACCATGAAGTCAGATATGGGCGGGGCGGCGGCTGTATTCGGCGCCATGCAGGCCGCCGCCGAACTCAAGCTGCCCGTACACTTAGTCGGGCTGGTCTCGGCCGCCGAGAACATGCCCAGCAGCAACGCCTACCGTCCTGGCGACATCGTCAAGTCGCTGAGTGGCAAGACGATCGAGGTGCTCAACACCGATGCAGAAGGCCGCATCATCCTCTCCGACGCCTTGTTCTACGCCCAGCGCTATAAGCCGGATGCTATCGTAGAGCTTTCCACGCTTACCGGGGCGATTATTATCGCCCTGGGTTCGCATGCCACCGGGTTGTTCGCCACCGAACAGGCGCTGGCTGACAAACTTAGCCGCGCCGGTGAGATCAGCGGCGAGCGGGTCTGGCAGCTTCCCCTGTGGGATGAGTACCACCAGATGATCAAGAGCGAGCTCGCCGATCTCAAAAACATCGCTGGACGGCCGGCGGGTTCGATCACCGCCGGCGACGTTCCTGGCAGCTTTCGTGGGCGATTATCCCTTCGCACATCTCGACATCGCTGGTACAGCCTGGGTAGACCGACCAGCCAAGCCCTACGATTCATCCGGCGGGACGGGCGTTGGGGTGCGCCTGCTGACCGAGTTTCTAAAGGAATATAACTGATCATTGATTACCAGATTCTTCACTAAATATTGGAGGAAGCAATGACCGCAAACCCTAAAGCCGATCCGGGGAAACAATCATTCATGGACAGACTGCTGAACACCGTAGAGCGGGTAGGCAACAAGGTGCCCCATCCGGTGCTCATGTTCTTTTACCTGATCATCGGTGTCATCGTCCTGTCAGCCCTCTTGTCGTTGATGGGCGTCAGCGTCACCGAACTGATCGCTGTGCCGGTCCCGGTGGAGGTGACGCCCGATTTTTATGAGGACGTTAGCGAGTACACCCTGTCGGGCGTGGGGATCAAAGATGTAGACTACGAAATTGTTGAACAGACCATCACGATCAGGAGCCTGCTGAGTATCGAGGGCATCCGATTCATTTTCGAATCCTTTGTTCCGAACTTTCAGGGCTTCGGCGCGCTGGCCGTCACGCTCATCGCCATGATGGGTGCGGGCGCGGCTGAAGTCGCTGGATTGATGGCTGCCCTGATCCGCAAGTTGGTCAAGGTCGCCCCGCGCGCCTTGATTGCCTACCTCATCGTCTTTATCGGCGTGCTGGCGAGCGTGGCATCGGATGCAGGCTACCTGATCTTGATCCCGCTGGGCGCGGCGGCCTTCCTGGCTGTCGGGCGGCACCCGATTGCCGGCCTGGCAGCCGGCTTTGGCGGTGTCGCCGCGGTCTTCATGGCGAACCTGATCCCAACACCGACCGATGCCATGCTGTTCGAGATCACCAACGAAGCCATCGCCTTGACTGGCGGCGCGCCGATCTCCATCACGGCCGATTACTTCTTCCAGGCTGCCTCAGCCCTCCTGATGACCGTGGTCGTCGGGTTCGTCATCGTGCGCGTGGTTGAGCCGCGCCTGGGCAAGTATAACCCGGCGGAAGCAGGCGATCCTGCGCAGGCCGCCGCTGCCGACGAAATCGATCCAGCCCTCGAAGCGCGCGGACTGCGCCGGGCTGGGTTGGCCTTCCTGGTCGTGCTGGGCGTCGTGCTGCTCGCCACCCTGCCGCCGGGCGCGCCGCTGCGCGATCCTGAAACGGGCTCGATCATCGGTCAAACGCCTTTCATGAACAGCCTGCTGTTTATCGTGATGCTCTGCTTCTTAGTACCCGGCATTGCCTTCGGCTCGGCGGTTGGTAAGTACAAAGGACCCAACGACGTGATCGCCGCGGTGGTCAAGACTTTCGCCGGCCTGGGCGTCTTGATCTTCACGCTGCTGATGATCAGCCAGTTCATCGCCTACTTCAACTACTCCAACCTGCCGAGCGTCATCGCCACCACGCTGGCTGATTTGTTGGGCGCGGCCGGCATTCCGGCAATCCCACTGTTGATCGGCTTCGTCCTGGTGATCGTGTTACTCGATTTCATCATGCCGGGCTCGCTGGCCAAGTGGGCGATCTTCGCGCCCATCTTTGTACCACTCTTCATCCAGTTGGGCGTGCCGGCGCAGACCTTGTTCGCCGCCTACCGTGTTGGCGACTCGCCGATCAACACGCTTACGCCGTTGATGGTGTACTTCCCGGTGATCGTCGTCTTCGCCCAACGCTATCAAAAGAAAGCGGGCGTTGGATCGCTGGTAGCGCTGATGCTGCCGATAGCCGGCATTGTTCTGGTCGTCTGGCTGGTCTTTCTTATCCTGTGGTTTGTGCTGGGCATCCCGCTCGGACCAGGATATCCGGTAAGCATGTAACGGTTGATATTGGGTCATCTCGCAAACAGGATAGCTGGTTGTTGATTTGGGCGGCCTTGCCGCCCAAATCAACAACCGATACCTCGCTTCTTCTGTATCATGGATTTGCCTGGTCAGTACAACCTCAACGTCACCAACCGGGGTGCAATCTTCATCCTCCTGCTACAATGAATAGTCATCCAACATGACTGAATCAACTGCACAAAAGTCAAGCACACCATTGCCGGTGCGCCTAAAGGGTGTTTTGGCTTCCCATAAGGTGCTGATTGCCCTGGTGGTCGTTACACTCTCGACCGATATCTTCCCCCCGTTTATGCGCCTCCTGGGTCCCCAGAGATTTGACTTCCTGGGAATTTCCGAGGAGCAGTGGTCGATTTACGTGGCCTCGCGCGGTCTGGTT
Source organism: uncultured Chloroflexia bacterium (assembly GCA_963706905.1). Classification (GTDB taxonomy): domain Bacteria; phylum Chloroflexota; class Anaerolineae; order Anaerolineales; family UBA4823; genus CAVPNY01. The sequence goes on from CAVPNY010000002.1 coordinate 125,493, forward strand.
TTTATTCTGTTTGTATTGCTCGCCGGGGTTTTGGCTGATATTTTGGGCAGGCGGCGAATGCTCCTGGGGACGCTGGCCGCCTTCATCATCGGCATGCTGTGTCTGACTTTCCTTTCGCCCCTCACAGTACCCTACCTGATCATCTACACCCTCCTGGCTATCCTGGTCGTGATGATCAATATCCTCACCGTTACCCTGGTCATCCTCAGTTATGAGGGGCGCAGGCAGCTCTTTGCGGTGGCGGTTTATTCGATCATCTCTGGAATTGGTTTTCTGTTGGCCCCCATTGTGACCAGGACCATCGGCCGGTACATCGGAGCCAATCTCGTGTTCCTGCTGCCATTGTTGCTGGCCGTGCTGGGCGCCCGCCTGACCATCAGGAATGTTCCCGAACGGCTCGCTCAGGGCAGCCTGCGCCGCTCGGATGTGATCGCCCTGGCCGCGTGGACCGCCGGCCTGTGCCTGATGATCTATGCCGGAGTCCTCTCGGGCCATCTGGGGTGGACCCACCCGCTGGTGTTGGTAGGATTGGCGCTGGGCGGCATGATCCTCCTGGCGCTGGCCTGGCTGCGCAGTCTGCGCTTACCTGGGAAATGGCGATTCAAACTGGTTTCTGGACGTGAGCTCAGCATGGCGGTATTTTCGGGAGTGGTCCTGTTCCTGGCTTTTTTTGCCATTATTGTCCAGATGTTTAACTTTTTAAACAGGGTGCTCCAGTATAACCTGTTGATTGCTGGCCTGGCGTTAGCGCCGGTCTTGATCGGCGCCCTGGTCCAGAATTCACGCCTCATCCGCTGGACCAGCCGGCTGAGAATTAGCCAGGCGATACCGGTAGGCCTGGCGCTGGTGGGAATACCGGCTTTAGTATTATCTTTATTGAGTAGGGAGATCTCACTGTGGATCTTGCTGCCTGTCCTGCTGTTGCTGGGTTTTGGATTTATCCTGGCCAATTCCGCTCGGCTGCTGCTATTGGCCTCTTCGGTGCCGAGCAACCTGGCAGCCACCGTCCAGTCCATCGGCGGTGCAACCGCAAATTTGGGCGGCGCGCTGGCGTACTCTTTCATGATGACCCTAGTGATTGGCTTTGGAGTGCGCGCCTATGTGCAGACGCTGGAGGAGTTTGGGCTGTCTCAAGCGTTTATCACCAGCCGTTTGTTCCGCCTGGCAGAGTTTGGTGAGCAAATTTCGGTTGTGTCTACATCCGATGAGCAGATTGATCTGCTCAGAGAGATTGATTTTTGGCTTGTGCATGCCTATATCACCGGGCTTTCACGCGCCATGCTGGTGCTGGGGTTGGTTTGCCTGTTCAGCGCGGCGGTTGTCTATGTTGGTTTGCGAGACGCGCAGAAGGAAGCGAATCTTTGGAGCAGCATGAAGATAAAACAGCCGCTACCTAGCGCTGATGATAAAATGGACACCTATACTGATCCCTGAAACTTTCAGTCTTGATTCTCTAAGGAGGAATTTATGTCTGTTCGAAACAAGAGTAAGCTTTATCCAGCTGTCGCTCTGTTGGTTGGCCTGAGCCTTGTGCTCGGAGCCTGTTCCTCGCCGGCCCCCGCGCCGACTGGAGGTCGCGGAGCTGGCTACGCCACATTCCTACCGAAGCCCCGCTGCTCCTGGAAGAGATCAGCCAGGCGGATCTGGTAGGCTCTACGTGGCAGTGGGTTGGCGGGCGGGAAACGCTGTCTGCCCACCGTTAGCACGGTACCAAATCCGGAAAGTTATAGCCTCACTTTCAACGCTGACGGCACACTCTTCATTCAGGCGGACTGCAATACCTCGCGTGGCACTTACCAGCTGTCTGGTGACCAGCTCAGTATCACAATGGGGGCAACCACTCTGATGGCTTGTGAGCCCGATTCTTTATCCGACCAATTCCTGACCCAGCTTGCCCAGGCCTCCCAGGGTTGGCACTGCATACGGAAACCTGGTGATCGTCCTGGCGAACCAGGCGGGTGAGATGTACTTCCAGCACGCCACCATGCCCACTCTGGGAGCTGACCTGGAGCCCATCTCCCAGGAAGAGCTGGTCGATACCCTGTGGCAGTGGACCAATCTGGTCGAAACGGCGCCCGCGGCTGAGACTGGTGTGGGAGATCCTGAGAACTATGACCTGGTCTTCCGAACAGACGGCACCTACAGCGCCAAGGCGGACTGCAACCAGCTCAACGGCACTTACGAGCTTTTAGGTTCACAGTTGACCCTCAACCCGGGCATTACGACGCTGGCGATGTGCGAGCCTGAGTCGAAATACGACCTGTATACGAGCCTGCTGGCGCGTGTCACCGGTGTCGGAACCCGAGACGGGCTCCTGGTTCTGCTTCTGGACGAAAACACTGGGGCCATGTCCTTTGTGAACGCGGGGGAGGCCCCCGTAGCAGCCGCACCGCAAACCATCGAAGGCGACCCAGCCCTGGTCTTGGGCGAGCCCGATGGTGTAGATAACTTTGATAATGCCAGCAACTGGGGCCAGTTCGATTCCGCCTGCTTCACCTCCCAGATCACCGGCGGGCAGTTCGTGATGACCGCCAATGGCGTGCCCCAGACGTTGTGCTGGGCAATTACCTGGCCGCAGCTTGACAATTTCTACCTCGAGACCACGCTGCAGATGCCTGAAACCTGTGATCCCCAGGACCGTTTCGGATTTCTCTTCCGTGCTCCGGACAACAACCGTGGTTACCTGTATGGCTTCACCTGCGGTGGGGAATATACCCTCTCGATCTGGGATGGGCAGGCGACCACCGTCCTCGTGGAGCCCACTGAGAGCGCAACCATCCTCACTGATCCCGGGGCAGTTAACCGCATGGGCTTGATGGCATTTGGTGAGAACATCTCGCTCTACGCTAACGGCGTTTTCCTTGATACAGTATCGGACTATACTTATCTGGACGCAGGCCGCATCGGCTACTTCGTGCGCGCCGCCACTGAAACTCCCTTTACGGTGCGCTATGATCAACTGCGCGTCTGGACTCTGGAGGATGAATTCTACCCGGTAGCTGTGGAGCAACCCTTCCCACCCGTGGATCTCCCCGACCCGCCTGCCAATGTTCCTACCGGGGAGGCAACCGTCAACGTCAACGTGCGCACTGGCCCGAGCATGCTCTTCCCGGTGATCGGCACCGCGCAACAAGGCGACACTGGAGAGATCCTGGGGATCAGCCCGGATGGATTCTGGTATGCGGTCAGTGTTCCAACCACTATGGTTGGTACCGGGATCGCCTGGGTTTCGGCTGATTTTGTCAACCTGACCAACCCGACCGGGCAGGCGCTGCCGGTGATTACCCCGCCTCTGCTGCCCACCCTGGTGAATTTCTCGACGCCCCCCGCCTCCGCCCCTCAAGTGACCATGCGCGAGCCGGCTACGATCCGCAGTGGACCCACCCTGGAGTTTCCAATCTTTGGGGTTGCGCCTAACGGTTCGCGGGCTGAGGTGATTGGGGAGAGCGAAGACCGCGAATGGTGGGCGATCCGCATACCCACCAGCCTATCCAGTGATGGGACTGCCTGGGTGCCCAAGGTATTTACCTCTGCAAGCAATACCAGCGGTGTGCCGGTGCTGCCCACCCCGCGCCTGCCGAGCAACATAACTGCGGCTGCCCCGGCTTCTGGAGCGCCATCTCTGATTACCATGGATACGCTCAATGTGCGCACCGGCCCGGGGAACGCTTATCCCAGCCTGGGCGTGGTATCCGGCGGAACGGTCCTGGCAGTTGTGGGCGTCAGCCCGGACAGGGAGTTCTGGGTGGTGAATGTGCCGACGGAGATGGTGTCCAGCGGTCGTGGTTGGATCCAGGCTCGCTTTACCCGCACCGAGAATGTCGGTAACGTGCCGGTTATTCAACCGCCGCCGGTTCCGTAGTCCAAAAGGAAGATAGTATGTAGGAGATTTGGGCGGCTTTGCCGCCCAAATCTCCTTTACCTGGCTCAATTAAGGTGAGGGGGATTCATCTACCGGATTCTCAACTAGTTGATTGCCACAATAAGGGCAATGACTCCAGTCATCCTGAACCGGGCGGCCACAGTTTGAGCAGGCCCCCGCCGGTGAAGTTGCCAGAACTTGTTTTTCTGCTGGCTGCGAGGGACGGATGAGACTTCGCACCAGTACAATTACACCTAACCCGATCAGCGCCAGAAAGCCCAGACAGAGCAGCCCAACCGCGATCATTCTGATGGAGTAAAAGCCACCAAAAGATGAAAATGGCATGCCTGAGTTAGGATGCATTGGCATTCTTTGCCATGGCTGAATGGGCTCATCGCCCCAGGTCCGGAAGCCGCCGCTCTCCATCATCCATCCCGATCCGCCCCACAAACGAACCATTACAAAACCTGCTGCAACCAACGCCGCTACGCAGACCAGGCCAATTACGATCCCCAAAATCCACTTGGTCGATTTATTCATTCCATACCTCCACACATATCGATGCTTTTGAAATATATAGTAAATCCCAGATGTTAGGAAGTTGTGAAGGAGGGATGAAGATATCTTGAATCTTGCTAGGATGAGCCTCTAAAGCCGTTTTGAGCCTCCAATTTCCTTAATTCTATAAAACCCTATTGACTTCCAATAATTTGTATCCTAAACTATTTGTAATGTTATAACATTATATCCAGGCTCCATGGAAACCTTTCACCTCAACAAAGCCAGCCGCATCCCCTATTACCTCCAGATTGAGGCCTGGCTGCGCGGGCAGATCGAGAGCGGGGATTTGCAAGCCGGTGACCTGCTCCCGAGTGAAATCGCCCTCGCCGGGCAGCTCGGCGTCAGCCGGATCGTGGTGCGCCAGGCGCTCACCGACCTGACCCACGATGGTCTGCTGGAGCGCCAACGCGCCAGAGGTACTTTTGTTGCCCATCCGCGCCACCGGGTGCCTGTCCTGCGCGACGGCTTGCGCGGCCTCACCGCAGAACTCGCCCGAGAAGGTCTGTCCATCCGCTCCAGGGTGCTCAGCCAGCAGGTGGTTGTAGCAGCCGGGGAGCCGATGCACGAGCTTCAGGTGCCGCCTGACACTTCCCTCCTGGAAATTCGCCGCCTACGTTCTGTTCAAAACCAGCCCCTCGTTATCGAGACTACCTACCACCCCTTTGAACGCTTCCCGGGTCTGCTTCATACGGACCTTACCGACCGCTCCATTTACGAGATTCTGGAGCAGGATTACGATGCCCATCCGGTCGAAGCGTGTGATCGCTTTGTAGCGGATGCAGCCTCCAAAGCAGACGCTCAACTACTGGGTATCCAGCCAGGCGCGCCGGTACTGCGCGGCAAGCGCACTGCAAAGGATAAGAGCGGGCAACTCATGGAGTTCACCCTCTCGATTTATAGAGCCGACCAGTACCAGTTTGTCATCGAGTACAAGGAGGTCAAACAGAACAGATAACCGCACTTCTCTGCACACCGTACATCTCCACTCCATCCTCTATTTCTATCGTCATTCATCTATGGAGGTCCTTGCATGTCTGCTTATACAAAACCGCAAGAGGTTATCGTATATGGTTATCGGTGGGTGGTGCTGCTGACGTTTATGTTCATCAGCCTGACCATGCAGATCTTCTGGATCTGCTATGCTCCCATCACCGGCATTGCCGCTGATTATTACGGCGTCTCTGACCTGGCGATCGGCCTGCTGGCAATGCTCTTTATGTATATCTATATTCCCCTGGCGATCCCCGCCTCCTGGGCAATCGACACCTGGGGGTTTAAAGAAGGCAGTCGGCCTGGGGGCAATTCTGATGGGCGTCTTCGGACTGGTGCGCGGTATCTTTGCAGCAAACTACACTGCTGCCCTGATCGGTACCATTGGAATTGCCGTCGCGCAACCGCTCTTTTTGAACGCTGGCACCAAACTGGCAGCCAACTGGTTCCCCCTCAAGGAACGCGCCACGGTAGTCGGCATTGGCGCGGTCGCTCCCCTACTCGGCATTGTTATTGGGCAGATTGCGACCCCAATCCTGGTGGAAGCCACCAGCATCGGCACTACCATGCTGATCTATGGAATCATCGGGGCGATCTCCTCCCTGGTCTTTCTGTTGTTTGCCCGTGATCACCCACCGACACCCGCCGGCTTTGAGGAACGGGTGGTGATGTGGGAAGGCTTTAAGCACATCCTCAAGTTACGCGATTTCTACCTGCTGGCGATCATCCTCTTTGTTGTGAATGCCATATTTAACGGCATCTCTACCTGGGTAGAGGTGATTCTGCGCCCCAGAGGCATGGACGCCGCCCAGGCGGGCCTTATCGGCGGGTTGCTCATGATCGGCGGGATCATTGGCGTGTTTATCCTTCCGCCTATCTCTGACCGGATGCACAAGCGCAAGCCCGTCTTCTTAGTCGGGATTATCGCCACAATCCCCTTCCTGCTGCTGCTCACTTTCATCAATAGTTTCCCACTGCTGGCAGTGGTTTCTTTGCTGCTGGGGCTGTTCATGATGGGCATCTTGCCGATCGCTCTGCAATACGGCACCGAGATCTGCTACCCCGCACCCGAGGGCACTTCTGGCGGTTTGTTAACCCTTGCCGGTCAGCTCTCCGTGGTCGCTATTACCGCCATGGGGCTCTCATACGAAGCGACCGGCACGTTCACTATATCTTTGATCATCCTGGTCGTGGCGATGGCCGTCAGCGCTGTCCTGCTGGGTATGATGAAAGAATCCAAGATGATGGCACAGGAGTAGCGCCATGGATGTCAACCAGATTATTACTGAGCTTCAGCAAAGCATGAAGCCCTACCGGGAGGATTTTGAGACATACGCCAGCCTCCCACAGGTTGGGCGCTCCCGAGAAGAAATCCTCGAGGAGATGCATACCTTATACACCAAAGAAGAACACAAATGGCGCGATGGCTATGTCTCTGGCGCAGTCTATCATGGCGACCAGGAACATATCGATTTTCAGAATCAGGTCTATGCCATCAACTCGCAGTCCAATCCTCTCCACTTCGACGTATGGCCGTCCGGGGTCAAGTTTGAGGCCGAGATCGTCTCCATGACCGCGAACATGCTTGGAGCCGGGCAAGCGGGGGATGAGATCGTCGGCACTGTATCTTCTGGCGGGACGGAGAGCATCTTGTTAGCCATGAAGACGTACCGCGACTGGGGACGGGATAAAAAAGGCATTGCCCAGCCGGAAATGATCGTGCCGACCACGGCCCACGCCGCCTTTGATAAAGCTTCCCAGTATTTCGATATCAAGATGGTGCGCATCCCGGTTGGTGACGACTTCCGCGCCGATGTGGAGGCCACCCGGGCTGCCATCACCCCCAACACGGTGGTGATCGTTGGTTCGGCGCCGCCCTTCCCGCACGGTATCATCGATCCCATCCAGGAGCTTTCGGAGCTTGCCCGTTCCCACGGGATCGGTTTCCACACGGATGCCTGCCTGGGGGGGTTTATCCTGCCGTGGGCGGAGAAGCTTGGCTACCCTGTGCCTCCCTTCGATTTCCGCCTGCCCGGCGTTACTTCCATTTCTGCCGATACCCACAAATATGGCTACGCCGCTAAGGGTACCTCGGTGGTGATGTACCGCGGCCGCGAGCTGCGCCACTACCAGTTCTACGCCACCACCGAGTGGCCAGGTGGGCTTTACTTCTCTCCTACCCTGGCCGGCAGCCGTCCGGGCGCCCTGAGCGCGGCTTGTTGGGCGGCAATGGTCTCGCTGGGCGAACAGGGTTACATGGATGCCGCCCGCCGCATCCTGCAGACCGCCGATACCCTCAAAGCGGGCATCCGCGGCATCCCCGAGCTGCGCTTGTTGGGCAACCCGCTCTTTGTGATTGCCTTTGCCTCCGATGAGCTGGATATCTACGCCGTCTCGGACTACCTGGGTAAAATGGGCTGGAGTCTGAACGGTCTTCAGCTTCCACCCGCGCTGCATATCGCCCTGACCGTCCGCCACGCCCAGCCTGGTTTTGCCGAGCGCCTGGTCGTAGACTTGCAAGAAGCAGTCGCCTATGTCAAAGAACATCCTGGCATGCAGGGTTCGCTGACGCCAGTCTATGGCATGACCAGCAACATATACGCAAAGGGTGCGGTGGCTGAATTCCTCAAAGGGCTGCTGGATATGGCCTTTGAAGTGTGAAAGGAGACTCTCTATGTCAGCAGAATATTTAATCGCCCACGATCTGGGCACCAGCGGCGTGAAAGCTGCCCTCACCGACCTGACCGGGCGGGTAATCGCCGCATGCGAACATCGATACCCGGTCTATTACAGTGCCGATGGAGGCGCCGAACAGGATCCGGATGAATGGTGGGCTGCAATCATCTCCACCACTCATGAGATGATGGCGATGGCGAAAATTACCCCCTCTCAGGTTGTCGGCATGAGCATGGATGCCCAGATGGTTGGCACCGTGCCGGTCGATCGGGACGGCAATGCCCTGCGCCGCGTGATGATCTGGCTGGATGCGCGTGCCCAGAAAGAAGCCGAGTATCTAGTGGCTGCTACCGAGCTCCCCTTCATCACTGGCAAGGCTCCCAGCGCCAAGGTGCTGTGGATCAAGAATAATGAGCCGGAAATCTACGCCAAAACCTACAAGTTCCTGGATTGCAAGGACTACGTGCAGCTTCGCATGACCGGCGAGTATGGCACTGACCTGACCCTGGCCATCGCCACCACCTACCTGAATCCTGCCACCATGGATTGGTGGGAGGACATACTGGCAGTCATGGATGTCCCGGTTGGAATGCTGCCGCCTGTGATGCCCTCCACCCAGGTGGTGGGCAAGCTGACTCCCCAGGCTGCACAGGAGCTCGGTCTGGTCGCTGGCATCCCGGTGGTAAGCGGCGGCGGCGACGTGCCGTGCGCCGTGATCGGATCGGGCGCCATCTCGCCCGGTCGGGTGCATCTCTACCTGGGTACCAGTGCCTGGGTCTTCGCCTCGACCAATGACTTCATCCTAGACGCGGAAGGGGTCAGCCCCGGGGTGAGCTGCAACTTTCCTTCCTTCCTGCTGGGAGGGGAGATGGACAATGCCGGCGGCTGCTTGAAGTGGTTCGCTGAGAACCTGCTCTGCCAGGCCGAACACGAAGATGCCAAAGCGCAAGGTCTGAATATCTTCGCGTATATCGACCAAAAAGCCCTGTCGGTTCCTCCCGGTGCTGAGGGGCTGCTTTTCTTGCCGTGGGTGTGGGGCGAGCGCAACCCGGTGGATGATGACCTGGTGCGCGGCGGTTTTGCCATGCTCGGATTGAATCACACGAAATGGCACATGGGCAGGGCTATCCTGGAGGGCGTTGGGCATCACCTGCGCTGGATCTTTAACGCCCTCGAGAAGGCGGGTATACCCCCTCAGGATGTCAACGTGATCGGCGGTGGTGCCAACAGCCACACCTGGCTTCAGATCCTGGCAAACGTGACGAATGTTCGGCTGCGCCAGGTAGAAGGACCATTGGATGCCTGCGCGCGTGGCGCAGCAATGACGGCTGCGGTTGGTTTGGGCATCTACCCCGATTTCTCCTCCGTGGAGAAGGTCATCCGCCTGTCCGGTGCTGAGTTTTCTCCCGATCCTGCTCTGAGGAGCCTGTACGATCGGGCTTATGTCAATTTCCGCTCGCTGTATCCTCCCTTCAGCGCCATCGGCAAAGGGCAGGCGGTGCTGGAGGAACCCGTCTCGCCAGCAGGATAGCCCTTCCCGCTTCTGCCAGCGGAACTGGTTCGCGGTGATGCCCCGGCGATCCGTATGAGCCGGCATTAAAAGTTGAATAGCAATCTGAAAACATGCGCCAGACTGAGGCGGATCGGCAAGCCCATCAGTCTGGCGCAGTTCATTTTATATGCAGTTATTAATTAACGATAGAAAGCTTCCAGATCGGGGAAGCCAGCCGTGTGCCACGCCTTCAACCGCTGGCTTGCATCCTCAATCATGCCCAGCACTGCCTCGGATTCTTTCGCGCTCGAGGGCACATCACCCCACAACCTGGTCAACAATGCAGATGGTGAGGCGGAGTCCAGGATGCTGCTATCTAATACCGCAAGCGCCACCGCGGCACCCAATGCATATCGGCGCGGCCTCACCCCCTGCTGCAGCGCCAGCCTCATCGTACCGATCAGTCGGTCGTTCCATCCCAATTTTCGTTCGGTGTCGCGTATCACCCGCTCAATGGAATCAACCAGAAAAGGATTCATCATCCGCTCGATCAAGTCATCCGCGTACTCCCGGTACCCAACCGGGGTAAATAGTGGATCGACGCCGCGGTATTTTCGAATCAGCGCCTCACCTGATTCCTCGATGAATGCCGCCCGTGCCAGGGAGATCACCCCCGGCGCATCTTGCAGATCGGCCATTCGCTGGACGCCGATCAAAGCTCCAATGTAACCAATCAGCGCATGGGTGGCATTATGCCCGTACAGCTTGGCCTCCTCGAAGGGCAGCAGGTCGTTTTTCTCCTGCAATACTTCAATCCCCCGCTGAAAAGGTTCGGGGAAGTCGATCTTGGAGATTAATATCCGGTTGAATGATTCGACCAGGAAGGCTCGCGGAAAATCCGGTGCGATGGTCGCCAATTGCTGTGTCTGAATCTCCTCAGCGTCGGTGACTACATGGCTCATCTTACCGATAACCGTGTTTAGAAATCTGACCCGCGCCCGGACGGCGGCGTGCTGGTTTTCCGGAATTTGCTCCATGACTCGCTGTTCGAGAATTTCAGCAGCATGATTATGGTTCTCAGCCGCATAGATCACTGCCCATGGTCCACCCTGTTCAATTTTCTTACATAATCCAGTCGCCAGAAGGCGATGGATACTGCCGGGTTTATCTGAGCTGTAGAATGCCACGCTGGGGACAGCGGTCGCCAGCTCCTCTGCTTCCACGATCGCATCGATCACTTGCTGGCGGTCTGATTCTACTGCTGGATCTTGGATTTCGACCCGCCCTATCCGGGCGCAGTCCACCCGATCATGATAGGCAATATTGACCGAATAGGTGTGGTCCGCCAGCCGCACCGCCGAGACTACATCTTGCAATACCTCTGCAACGACTAGCCGGCGAAAAGCGCCGGAGAGGAATGCCTCGTAGAGGAACAGACCGCTCTGGATCGCCCCAAAACCAAATCCTACAAATGTGCGTGTCCCGGTCAGCGCCATGCTTTACTGCTCACGCAAACCTTCGAGATAGACTTGCTCATCCTGCGCCGTCCAGGATTGAACAGTCCGGATTTCCTTCGTACGCCGGTGCGGGTAAACAATCGCCTTTCCATCAATTTGTTGAGCTTTGACCATTTTCAAGAGGTCAACGGCGTGCTCAAGGTCGCCGATCCGGGTGATATGAACAGCAGGATTGATTTTCCGCTTGTCATGAGTTCCAGCGCCTGTGCGATATCCCAGGGCGACCCGCCGCTGGAGCCAGTCACGTTAATCGCCTTATAATGGATTGCGATTGTGTCCAGGCCTACGATCCCATCGCCTTTCTTCAAGCCGCCAAACAGGTTCAACACTGCCCCAATCCCAAGATAATCGCCGGCGCTTTCGATCGCCTGCCGTGAGCCGACAGCGATGATCGCGTCGTCCGCGCCGTGGTGATTGGTTTGTTCTCCCACGAATTCCTTTAAATCAGCCTTACTCGGGTTGATCGTGAAAAGGGCGATCCCAAGTTGCTTTGCCCGGGCGCTGAAGAGAGCCTGGGTTCGTTCAAGTCGTTCGTCGATGAAATCGGCCACGATCACTGCCCGGGGAGCATAACTCATGGATAGATCGACGTGCATCCGTCCCATCGCTCCTGCGCCGATAATAACAGTCACACCGCCGGGCTTGAGCCCTTTCAACACCGAGCGGGGCGCCAGCCTCTCGCTTTGTGTCAGGTGCATGTGATGCTCCTGAGCCGAGATAACGCAGGAGATCGGCTCGCTGGTGGCTGCGTGCGAATAGGGAAGCGCCGGATCGGGTAATGGGAGCAGGCAGTCTGCCTCGAGAATCTCCTCCGTGATCAGGATGTACTCGGCCAGGTGCCCGCCCAGCGTGTAGCTCACAGCCACTTTTTGGATACCCCTGCCCCCCTCGCGGTAGCGCTCTCGATGGTTGATTGGCTCATGATCGACTGCGGGTTGTACCACATACCGTTCACCCGGGTGATAGCTTCCGCGTAATTGCTCTCCGACTTCGACCAGGGTAACCGCGCCTTCATCGCCCAGGATCAACGGCCAGCGGGTCAGGTCCCATCCATAGACGAGCTGGTGATCAGATCCTTGTTCAACCAGCTTGATCAGCGAAGTGCAGATCCCGGCTGCATCCACCCGCGCCAGCATTTGTCGTGGGCCTGGTCTTGGGGTGGGGATCTTGCGGAGGTGCAGGTGCTCAAATCCAGTGCCGTCCAGCACCACCGCCCTCATTTCAGCGGGGATATCAAAATTTTGTTCAATCGGTTTCATAGTCGGTTTTTTATCCAGGGAGTTTTTCTGAGTTGAAGGATGGATACTCAATACCGCTTGATTTGAATTTGTGCCAGCAGACCCTGAACCAGAGCGCGCTCGCCCACCCCTGTTCCCGGTTGCATGGCCGCCGCTGTACCGCAGGCGACTGCCCGACAGGCTGTGGTGATTGAGTCACACTGGTCCTGAACCGCCCACAGCAGTCCAGCCAGCGTGGCGTCTCCAGCTCCCACCGGGCTGCTGGCGGTATTGGCCGGTGGAGTTGCAACCACGATCTCGCCGTTCATCGCCAGAACTGCGCCCTGTGCGCCTCGGGTGAGCAAGACATATTGTACCCCTGTGTTGTGGATTTCCTGAGCTGCCTGGCAGACGTCTGACTCGCTGTCCAGGTGCTGGCCCAGAAGCTCACCAGCTTCCTCAATATTGATCTTGAGTGCAAACGGAATGGCAGTGGCCCCCTCCTTTAGTGGCAAGCCGCTTGCGTCCAGGAAAGCCAGACCCTTCTTTCCCTGCACTTGATGGATGAGTTTCGCATACAGCTCGGTTGGCGCGCCAGGCGGCAGGCTGCCGCAAATTGCCCACAGATCCTCGGGCTCTAGCAGGTGATAAATGAGCTCTTCCAGCATTGCAATGTGCTGCTCGCCAATCATGGGCCCCTGCTCGTTGATTTTCGTGATCAGGCCGCTCAACTCATCAACCAGGGTGACATTCTGGCGTATCTCGCTGCCAGTATCTACGAAGGCAATCTTATATCCATCAGCAAGCAACCCTTCGCTCAATGCGCTGCCGGTCCGACCGCCGGAGAAGCCGAGGATACGGCTGGGAATACCCAGGGCGTGCAGTGCCCGTGAGACATTGATGCCTTTTCCCCCCAGGTCGGAGCGCATCAACCTTGCCTTATGGATCTTCCCTGGCTGGAGCTCCGTTACGCTCAATGTGCGATCCAAAGATGGGTTGAGGGTTACGGTGAAGATCATCATCAGCAATTTTACCAGTCGCACGCAACCGTTGCTGGTTATCTCGGTTTAGTGATGTGCTCCCGCGTCTCTTAAGTCTCGATTGCCAGCCTGGATGCGTTCCTCGGCAGTACCGCATCGACCCATTCTCATCCACCATCCCTCCTAAAGTAATTGACGCACGCATCTATTCTAGGCACTTACCTCACCGGGATAAAATTGTATTTGGCCAGGATATCCTGGCCCTCTTGTGAGAGCACCAGATCGATAAAGGCCTGTGCCAGATCTTGATTCTCGCTGCCTCTAACCGGTGCGATCAGGTATGACGCGATCACGTTCAGCGCGTCGGGGATATCCAGCCGCCCGACTTTACTGGCATCTTCCCCGGAGATATCGCTGATATAAACAATTCCCGCATCAGCTTCGCCCAAAGCAACTTTGGTCAGTATCACTTTGACGTTGTTCTCGTAGGAGACGACATTCCCCAGTACACCATCCTTGAACGTCGTGCCGAAAGCCGGGCCAGCAGCCGCTTTGTCCAAAAATCCCAACGAGTACTTGCCGACCGGTACTTCTTCGGCGGCTAATACCAGCTTCAAGCCAGGGTTGGCGAGATCTTTTAATTCTTTCAGGCCGGCTGGATTATCCTGCGGGTAGATCACCACCAGCCGGTTACTGGCAAAGATATGTTCAGTTCCGCTTACGATGCCTCCAGCTTCAACAACTGTATCCATCTGTGTCTTGTTGGCGCTGGCAAACACATCCGCTGGAGCGCCCTCGTTGATCTGTTGGGCAAGCTGCTGAGATCCGGCGAAGTTAAACACTGCTGTCACACCCGGGTGGTTGGCCTCAAACACCTTCCCGATCTCGCTAAATGGTTCGGTGAGCGAAGCTGCAGCGAAGACATTCAGGACAGCCGGTTCAGAAATAGCGGATACGCCTGTTTCGGTTGCAGTCTGGGTGGCAGTGGGCTGTGTTGCACAACTGGCCAACAGCAAGGCCAGGACAAGGAAGAATAGGATTTTTATTTTCATTTTTTCCTTTTACACAGAATTGGGGAAAAATCACCCCAGGCAGATTTAGCAGACTGATTCGATCCCCTCGAAATTCTACGGGATCATGTAACCGCCCGTGTTGCGTCTGAAAGTCGTCCGCTCCGCTTGGTTGGTTATTCGGCTGCCAAATGATTTATCTCAATCAGCACCTTTTCGATATTTTCTCCCAACCGTGGCCCGATGTCCGGAATGTTCTGCAAACCCTTCAGTCCCATTGTCCGGTGAATCAATCCAATGTCCTGCTCCAAATCCTCAATCGCCCAGGCAGCTTTGCGGTAGGTCCAGACAAGATGGTCAGGCTCTTGATGGATTTCCAGCTCATATACTTTCTCAGCCAGCCTTTCGACAATGCGTTTGTTGAGCGCGCGTTTATCGCCAGGGATGATAGGACGTGGGACGCGATCGGAGATACCATATTTCGTGCACAGCTCGCGGATGCGTAATGCGATCCTCTGCCAGGCATAGTCTCGCGGGGCATAACTGGCCGGCGGGTACAGCCTCTGGTAATGACTTAACAGGTCAGGAAAGTCTTTCCGCAGCACCTCAAAAAAGTAGTCTTTTTGCTGGTTGGCAAGGGTCAAGCTGCTGGCCAGGATAAACTTACCGCCGTGATCGGCTGTCCAGCGAATCACGGCCTCCAGGTTTGCATCCTCATCACACAGGCCAGGCAGGATGGGCATGAAGCAGGTACCGGTCAGGATGCCTGCCCTTGCGAACTTTTCCATTGCGGCAAAACGTTCTTCAGATGATGGAGCGAGATGTTCCAACTGACAGACACGAGTGTAGTTTGGCGAATCCGGAGTGCTGATTATACTGAAGGCCACTACGGAAGGTGCATGTGAGTTGATCTCCTGGAGTAGATCGAGATCCCGTAAGATGAGGTGTGAGCGCTCCAGCACAAAAACTGGAAAGCCGAGGTCGCGGCAGATCTCCAGCATCCGGCGTGAAATCTCAAATTTTCGCTCAGCAGGTTGGTAGTCGCCAGTGAAAACCAGATCTACTGCTGCTCGGCTGAGGGCGCGGCGCAGCAAATCAGGAGCATTCTCCTTAATTTTGATGACGTGGGCAAAGTCATTGGGATCTTCATAAGGAGAATATTTCTGCTCGCGGCAGTAACAGAACTCGCAGCCATGCTGGCACCCAATGTAAGGATAAGCGCTGTAACGCGTCCAGAACCAGTGGTCGGCGCGCTTGTGTTTATTGAGAATGGTCTTTGGCTTGTAAGGCACAAAGCTGACACGGCGACTCATTGCTGAATCTCCGTGACTCGCTGGCGTAATTCTGAGGGCAGGTACGTGGTTGCTTTGCGCAGCATCAGCGCCCGGTGTGGTCGCCCTACCTGCTGGACCAGCCAATCTGCCACTAGTTCAGGATAATATCTGCCCATTGTTTTCAACCCCCAGCCGATGCCTTTGATCGCATCAGTGCAGCGCTCTTCAAACAGAGGATCGAGTAGATCCAGCAAAGCTCTGGCTTGCGGTAGGAGGCTCACCTTGCCCCTCGACTGCTTGGCCCAGTAGTGGACACTCACCCCGACTACCCGGCGGATCCAACAGTTTGGATCTTCTCGCCAGGGCGCCAGCAAGTCCAATGAAGGTTCGAAATGTGATACCAGCGCCGGGCCGGGGACGCGCTCGCCAAACGTATCGGTGGCATACCAGACATCGGCAGCGACGACAAATTTATAGCTGCGCTCGAATGTGCCCGGCAGGTCGCGGTTTAACTGCTGGCGCTGCGTGCTGGCGATGATAACCCAGCCGCCCATTGCTCGTTGTGCAGCAACCTGGTCCAAAAAAACATTAACGGCATCCAGCGACCCAATCCCCAATCGTCCCCCAATGGCATCCAGCAGGCGGAACGGAGTGCGCTCTGCCAGCAGCGGAGATAGAAGGTCACAGGCTTCTTCGTACCGCTGAAAGCTAACTAGATCGGCTAACTGATCACCCAATTCTCGAGCATCTTGAATCTTCATGCGATTCACCTGCTGCCTGATTGGCTGGACTTCAAACTCATCATAGCACAGAACATGGTAGCTCGAGTTGCTTACTTCATAGTCAGCCATTCAATCGTCGCGTTGAGCGGAGAATCATGGATCACTTCACGGTGTGAGTAACTTATGGTTGCAGGCTGATACTAATCCCCTACCCGGCTAAGACCAATTGACTGGGTTATACTTAGGCAATCAAATTTGTTTTGCGGTTAAGCTCAAACGCAAACAACTTAATAAACCAACATAAATGATCTCTGTAGGATGAAATGACCCAAACCCGACTTGAACATGACTTGCTCGGCGGCCGTGAAGTGCCTGCCGAACGCTACTACGGTATCCAGACCCTGCGAGCGCTGGAGAACTTCAACCTCACCGGCATTCCCGTTGCACACTATCCGCGGCTGGTTAATTCGCTGGCTTATATCAAAAAAGCCGCCGCTTTAGCCAATTCCGGGCTGGGCTTGCTGGAGCCGCGCCTGGCTCAGGCCATTGCCCAGGCTTGCGATTTGATCATTGCGGGCAGCTACCACAGCGAATTTGTTGTGGATATGATCCAGGGCGGCGCTGGTACTTCGACCAATATGAATGCCAATGAGGTGATCGCAAATCTGGCGCTGGAACAATTGAGTTATGAGAAAGGCCGCTACGATATCCTTCACCCGCTAAACCATGTCAACATGTCGCAATCGACCAATGATGTCTATCCCACCGCCCTGCGCCTGACGTTAAGCCAGAAGATGGATGGCCTGTTGCGTGAAATGGAAGGGTTACGCCAGGCGTTTACCGCCAAAGGCCAGGAATTTGCCGATGTGATCAAAATGGGCCGCACCCAGCTCCAGGATGCCGTGCCGATGACCCTCGGCCAGGAGTTTGGTGCCTGGGCAGTGATGGTGGGCGAGGATATTGCCCGCGTGCGCGAGGCCCAGGCGTTGATCCACGAAATCAACCTGGGCGCTACAGCGATTGGCACCGGCCTGAATGCGCACCCCGACTACGCCCCGCTGGTGACGGCCCTGCTGGCTCAAATCAGCGGCGTGCCGGTGATCGAATCGCAAAACCTGGTCGAAGCCACCCAAGACGCCGGCGCGTATGTCCAGCTTTCGGGCGTGCTCAAGCGCGTGGCGGTCAAGCTCTCCAAAATCTGCAACGATCTGCGCCTGCTGTCCTCTGGCCCGCGTGCCGGGCTGCACGAGATCAACCTGCCGCCTATGGCGCCAGGCTCGAGTATCATGCCTGGCAAGGTCAATCCGATCATTCCGGAGGTGGTCAACCAGGTAGCCTTTGAGGTGATTGGCAACGACCTGACCGTCACGCTGGCCGCCGAGGCCGGGCAATTGGAGTTGAACGTGATGGAGCCGGTCATCGCCTACAATTTATTTACTTCCCTGGACCTGCTTGGGCGGGCTTGCCGCACCCTGACCGAGCGCTGCATCACCGGCATCACCGCTAACCGTGAGGTCTGCCGGCGCATGGTCGAACAAAGCATCGGGCTTGTCACTGCGCTCAATCCCTACATTGGCTACGAAAAATCAACCGAGATCGCTAACCTGGCCCTGGCCACGGGCGGCTCGGTATATGAGATCGTTTTGGAGAAGGGATACCTATCCCAAGCTGCACTGGATGAAATTCTCTCCCCTGAAAACATGACCCGGCCGCGTTACATCAAATAAGAGTCTTAAAAACCAAAGAGATGACACGGCACTCAGTAGATGGGAACTATTTGGCTGTTTCGTACCGCCCTTTTATGGGCAATTTGAGCGCAGTAAAACATCTCATAAGCCTGTAAGCTGAGTTCGAAATCGTGTTTGAGGGCGATCTCCCTGCTAGCACAACCCATCCTTCGCGCTTTTTCGTCATTCACTAAGATGTGCAGGATCCCCTGTGCTAGACCGCTCACGTCGCCCGGTGCGACCAGAAAGCCGTTAAGACCATCTTGTACGCTCTCAGCCACCGCGCCAGCATCCACACCAACCAGGGGTAGTCCACAGGCAGCCGCTTCCAGGAGCACCAGCCCTTGTGTCTCGATCTCCGAGGCTGTAACGAAGACATTCGCATCCCGGTAAAGCGTAGATAGTTTATTTGGATCGGTTATATAACCGGTGAAGTGGCTTTGGGACCCTATGCCCAGCTGATCACATAGGCGGATTAACGCTTCCTTCTTGCGGCCATCCCCTACAACCAACAAGTGGGCTGGTGTATACTGCATGGCTTGAGCTGCAGCCATTATTGCCAGATCTACCTTTTTGTCAGTATCCAAGCGCCCCACGTGCAGGATCACTGGCGCCCCCTCGGGAATACCCAGAGCTGGGCGAATATTGGTTTCCGGCTGGGCTGGCAAACGCTCTGGATGAAAGGTGCAAAGATCCACACCACAACTGATCACCTTGGAACTCAGGCCGGTTCGGACGCGAACGATGTCGGCAATCGTCTGGGTAGGAGTCACCCTGGCTTGAACTCGCTGCAGCAACCAACCTGCGTAGCCCCAAAGACCGTTTTCTATCTCCCTGTGAAGTGCTGGCAAACTAGCTGAAGCCAGGGATGGTAGGGCATGGATGGTGAATACGCAAGGAATTCCGGCGCGCTGTGAATAGGAAATCGCAGCCCACGCCAGTTGGAAGGGGTCGTGCAGATGCAAGATATCGGGCTCGAATTCACCCAGCGCGACATCGATTTGATTGTTTTGCCAGAGCATAAAGCGCTGACCAACACGCCAGGGATTGTGGTGCGAGCGCAGGCGCACAACGGTCAGGTTGGCTTCCTCGACCCGATACGGCATCTTCTGCTCGCTGGAGGCTAATACCAGTACCTGGTGACCACGACAGGCCATCGCGTGCGCCAGGTTCTGGGCAAATAAGGCCGCTCCACTCACCATCGGTGGATAGCTCTGTGTTAATACCGCGATCTTCATAGGTCGTGTTCCTCACTGGCTGCATGTGCCAGCTTGTAAATCTTTTCCATCAGTAAATCCGTCAAATAGCGGGCAGCTGGTAAACCTCCACCGGGAATTTCCTCGCGGGAAGGATCCCACGTCTCACCGAATTGAAAGGAGCACCAGCCACGTACCTGCCATCGTCCTGTGTGCAAACTTGTCTTCGAGTGAAAATTCAGGCAAAGTTGCTCGCTGTCTGAAAATAGCCTGGTGATATTCATGTGCGCCTCCTTCCTGTCTTCCTCCCTGAGCGACTCCAATGTTGCATTTACTGGCTGCCCAGCAGCAGACATCTTCGCCCCAATGTCCACAATTTACTGCTATGCCGACGCTTGAGTGAATGCCTGCTTATGCTATTTGTTTTCCTTTTCCTATTCGATTAGCAGCTTATAGACTGTTACGGTAGCTTGATAATTCACCGTGGGCAGGTAACCAAAGAACCAGCGCTCGCGATCGATTTGAAAGACTTTTACCTGCTGGAGTTTAAATAAGTTGCTCTGACTAAGCCCCGATACTTTGGCAATATCTATGACCCCATCAGCAGTTGTATCAGTTCGCCCGGGTATGACCAGACAGGTGACCTTATTCTCAATGAGGTACTGGTCGAACCTGCCTGCTGTGAACCATTGAATTAAATCGGGATCGATCAGCCCTCCCAGGTCTACAAGTGGGCGCTGGCTGTAATAACGCAGAGCACCCACATCGAAGGCGGCACAAGTTTCGCTATCAGGGATTTGTTTGCGGATATATTCTGCCGCGGGGATGCGTACCTTGAGCATATGCTCGAGGTTGGCATCATATACCCGGTTCCAGTAAACCGTATTAGCCAGTGCAATGATGGTTAGCCCGGCAGCCAACCACAACTTATACCGGGACTTGCCTGCGTGCGAAATCCCCAGTCCAAAGGCGAGCCACAGAGCAATGTGGTTTAAGCTGGCGTAGCGGCTGGCAGATCCAAGGATGGGGAGATATATCATGTAGCATAGATTGTGTAGAACCACCCAGAACAGAAAGATCAGCAGCGGCAGGCGCACCATATCTTTCTCCCAGCTCTGAGACTTGAGATAGATCACCAACCGCCTGCAACTGATCCACAATAAAGGCAAAACCACGGTGGCCAACCCTAAGATAGCCCAGATAGAGAGTTTATAACTCAAAGAACCTATACCGGGATCGATATAGAGGTAAGGGGCAGGTAGAGCGAATCCGCCCAGGATAAACTCTATTGAATATCCAATCCATGTCAGTGGGTAAGCCAGCGCAGGGAAACCGCTCAGCCAGGCCAGCGAGTCACTATGTGCAGTCGCGACTTGGATAGAAGTGATGTTGCTGAAGTGTCTGCCAATTCCGCTGGTTGGAATAAAATACCCGGTGCGCAGCCATAGGTACAGGATCCATGGGCAACAAATCAAGCCAGTCACCCCCACTGTGACGACCAAGCCAGACCGAATGCCTCGGCGGCGCCAGACATCAAAACATCCGATCACCAGGGCTAAAATCACCCCTTCCAGGCGGGTGATGATCAACAGCCCCAACGCAACTCCCAGCCATCCCCAGCGCTCCTTGCGGTAACACAGCAGTGCCAGGATCCCCAATGCAAGAAACAGCATCGTCTCCATACCGCTCAATGCAAACCAGAGCATGTGTCCAGACACGATCACCAGAAGGGCGCCACCAAGGGCCACCCAAGGCGAGAGGAGCGGGCGCAGCAGCTCGTATAACCCAATCCCAACGGCAGCCAGGCAGGCTACACCTACCAGCTTTGCCACCCAGTGCATGGACAGGCCAGCCAAATTCCCAGCCCCCAGAATCAGAATCCATAGCAAGCTGGATGTCCCCACCCCTTTCTCGTCGACGGTATTAAAAAAGAGCCTGCCATGCTCTGACAGGTTTTCGGCATATACGAAGTGAATATAGCTATCGTCCATGGGAAACTCGAGTGGTGTTGGCCAAAGGTAAACGCTTGAGGCAACCAGGATGGTCAAGACGACGATGGTTTTGGGGAGCCATCTCGGAAGTTCTACCGCCAGGTCTGGCAGAGTTGTGCGAATTCCCTGTATTTTGGTCTTTGTTTGAGAAGTCCATCCAGTATCCATGAGAACCTGCTCCTTCCCCTTTTAGTCCCATTGTGGCGGACAAAAAGTGCCAAAACAAGCTTATAAACTGCCAAAAAACGCCGAAGTGCAAGAAAGGCTATCGTGTGGGAGCACAACCCTCTACGATAGCCCTTCCTTTCTTTGAAGAAACATCTGATTGATGATTAGGGTAACTTGCTGCTCACACACACCTAAGAGAATAGCAACCTTCTAAATTTAAACAGCCTGCAGACCGACCTTGTAGCCGATCTTTGGCATATGTCTGTTAATAAAAATAAGGGCCAGCGGGTGAGTCCGCCGGCCCTGAAGGTTCTTAGGTGTGAGAACCTTTACAGGTTGAGCTCGACCTTGATCAGGTTCTCTTCGGTCACTGGGATTAAGTGGAAGCCGAGCTCCCCGCAGATGTGCTTCATCACTTCATTGTCGGGGGTGATCAGGGCTTCAATCCGGCCCAGCTTCTCCTGGCGGGCGATGTCCAATAGACGGCGCAGCATCTCTTTACCCAATCCCTTGCCCTGCGCCAGATCGCTGATCAGGACGCTGAAGCGGGCTTCGTTCAGGCCATGCATCTTGCTCAGGCGAATTGCGCCCAGGATCTGGCGTTCCTCCGGATCCTCGGCGTCGATCTCAACGGCGAAGTTGATCTCGCGATTGTAGTCGCAGTGGCAGATGCGGGCCAGTCGTTCGTGGGCTACCCGGGCCTCGAGCAGCATGGGGCGCAGGTAACGCAGGTAGACCGTGCGGTCCGATAGGGTTTCGTGAAACTTGACGAGCATCGGCTCATCTTCGGGGCGCATTGGGCGCATGACCACCGGTGTGCCGTCCTTGGTGATCCACTCGCTTTTGTACTGGATGGGGTAGGGGCGGATGGCGAGGGGTTGCAGCTCGGACTCCGCCACCTCAGCCGGGTAAACCACCACCCGGGCATCAAGGGCCAGCAGCTGGTCAGGGGAGGTTAGGAGCGGGTTGATGTCCAGCTCTTTAATCCAGCGCTGCTCGGCGATGAGCTGGCTGAAGCGGACCATGATGCTCTCCAGGGCGGGTATATCGACCGGCGGCCGGCCGCGCACACCCTTGAGCGCTTTGAATATCTTCGTCTGCTCCATTAAGCGGCGGGCCAGGACGGTGTTGAGGGGCGGCAGACCAAGCGAGCGGTCTTTGAACACCTCAACCAGAGAGCCGCCCAGCCCAAACAGCAGCACTGGGCCGAACTGTGGGTCGAGGCTGCTGCCCAGGATCAGCTCGTAGCCTTCGAGCTCAACCATGGGTTGTACGGTAACGCCCAGGAAGTGCTCAGCCCCGGCCTTCTCAGCCACAGAATCATGGATCAAGCGGAAGGCACGCCGCACGGCCTCGGCGTCGCCCAGATTGAGCTGGACGCCGCCAACATCGGTCTTGTGGGTGATGGTCTCGGAGTGCAGCTTGAGCACTACCGGAAATCCGATTTCCGCGGCGGTGCGGGCGGCTTCATCCTCGCTCACGGCGATGCGGGTCTCGACGGTGGGAATGCCATAGGCTGCCAGGAGCTGCTTGGATTCGTATTCGGTCAGGATCGTGCGTCCAGACTTGCGAGCTCGCTCGATGATGGCAGCGGCCGCCTCGCTGTCGATGTGGTTCCCATCGTCGTCGTGTAAGGAGGGGGTCTCGTAGAGGGCGCGCAGGTTGTCGGAGTATTGGGCCATGTAGTCGAACATGCGGGCAGCGGTGTCGGGGTAGGGGAAGGTAGGAATGTTCGCCTGGCTGAGAATGGTCTCTCCCTGTTCAACATCAGAGCCGCCCATCCAGCTCGCCAGGACAGGCTTGCCGAGAGATTGGGCGTACGGCTTGAGCTTCTCGGCGGTTTTGGTGGGGTCGGTCATGGCCTGGGGGGTGAGGATGACCAGCATACCGTCAGAGTTGGGATCATTGGCAGCGATGTCGAGGGCTTTGGCGTAACGCTCGGGGCTGGCGTCTCCCAGGATATCGACCGGGTTGTTGTGGCTCCAGGCCGAAGGGAGCAGGTTGTTGAATGCCTCCATGGTCTCAGGTGAGATCTCGGTCAGCTCGCCACCTCCAGTGATGAGAGCGTCAGTAGCCAGCACGCCGGGACCGCCGGCATTGGTCAGGATGGTCAGGCGGTGTCCATTGGGACGGGGCTGCTTGGAGAGCACGTTTGCCATGTAGAACAGCTCGGCGATGCTGTTAACGCGCAGGGCGCCGCTGCGGCGGAAGGCGATCTCAAGTACTTCGTCGCTGCCGGTGAGGGAGCCGGTGTGGGAGGCAGCGGCCTTGGCGGCTCCGGCGGTGCGACCCGGCTTGATCACGATGATCGGCTTGGCGAGGGCTACCTCGCGAGCGGCCGACAGGAAAGCACGGGCATCGCCGATAGTCTCCATATAAATAACGATGCTTTCGGTGTTAGGGTCATCGCCCAGATAGTAAATGAGGTCGCCCCAGCCAACGTCGAGCATCGAGCCGATGGAGACGAAAGCGCTGAAGCCCACGTTTTCCTGCAAGCTCCAGTCGAGCACGGCGGTGCACAGGGCGCCGCTCTGGCTGATAAAACCGACCCTACCCTTGCGCACCATGGTGCTGGCAAAGGTTGCATTCAGGCCGCTGAGGGACGACATCACTCCCAGGCAGTTGGGTCCAATGATGCGCATGTTACCGCGCCGGGCATGCTCCATGATCTGGTGCTCCAGCTCAACGCCGGCAGAGCCAGTCTCCTTGAAACCGGCCGAGATGACAATGGCGCCTTTGACGCCGGCATCGACGCATTCAGAGATCAAACCGGGGACAGACGGGGCCGGGGTAGTGATCACAACCAGGTCAACCCGCTCGGGGACGGAGGCCATGTTGGGGTAGGCTTTGATTCCAAGCACACTTGACCTTTTGGGATTGACTGGGAACACAGGACCGCCAAACGGGTTGCTGATCAGGTTCCACAGGACGGTGCGTCCCACAGAGCCGAGGGTTTCGGTAGCGCCAATGAGGGCCACACTTTTGGGAGTAAAAATAGAATCGAGCGCCTGGCGCTCGTAATGTAAAACATCGTGAACCGGATCGAACTTAGGTACAGCGGGTAATAACGGCATCAGTCCTCCAAATAATAGTGCGAAGTTTCACAAATCCAACCTGTAAGTATACCCTGTTTTTGAGCAAAATTGCGGGTGATTCTCATTAAGGACAGGTAGCAGGTTGAACCGGCTCGAAAACGGGTAAAAGCCAATACCTTTGAGCCCAATGTGAAGTAGACGCCAGATAATAGATTGATACTGGTGCCGAAACCGTTTCGCAGATGGCTGACAACACAGGCACTTGTCTTGCAATGGCTTGAGCAGAGTAGATGAGTACGCATCAATGAGGGATAACCGCGAATAGTATTGTTATGACTTATTGCCCCGAGCCTCCATTTTCCCTGAGAATAACCATTCCGGCGTTCCCATCCACGGTAATCGTTTGCCCGTTCTGAATGCGTTTGGTGGCAACACCAGTACCCAACACGGCTGGGATGCCATACTCTCGCGCCACGATCGATCCATGGCTGAGCGGGCCACCGACGTCGGTTACAATGGCCGCCGCGCGGGCGAAGAGCGGTGTCCAGGCGGGTGTGGTGAGCTTGGCCACCAGCACATCTCCTGAGGCCATCTGAGAGAAGTCCTCTGGACCATGCAGCACACACGCCCTTGCCGTAATGCAGCCGGCGGATGCAGCGACACCTTTCAAGCCGCGGCGCTCCCTATTCCTGGACAGACCCGCCAGCAGATTCTGAATCCAGCGCAGCGATAGATGCGGGAGCTTCATCGGTGGAGTCGCTTTTTTCGCAGATCGGAGTGCTGCTTTCCGCTCGGGAATCGCTCTTGCTATTCTTTCCACCGGCAGACCGCAATCTAGTTTCTTGCAGGTTGCTACAACTTCCTCCTGGGTCAACCAGTAGATATCCTCGGGGCGTTCGATGGCGCCTGCCTCAATCATCCGCTCCCCAATGCGGTGGAGCATCTGTCGCAGCAACGGATAAGCCAGCCCAACATCCGCTAGGGCATCTTCGCGTAGGGGTGCAAAGCGTTGAGCCAGAGCTAGAAACCGGTTAAACTGTCTCAACCGCCAGCCCTGCAGCCTTTTTCGTACGAGATCGACAGCCGCCTCTCTGCGGTCGATGGCTGCCTGCTGTCTTTCGTATGGATTGCTGCCTTTCCCGCTTAAGTACAGCTTGCAGGTTTCCAGCAGCGGCGTAGGATCGTCCACGGGGACCGGATTAGCGAAGTCGAGATTATAGATCGTATGCCCATATTGCTCCAGATGCGCATGAACATTCTTGCGCCATTCAGTCCAGGCAGGGTCAAAGAATGCCTCGGGCGGCTCTCCAGATTTGATATTCGCTGCAAGCTGTTCTACTGAAGTATTTGCAAGATAGCTTTCCAGCGCTTCCTGCTCTCGCGCCCAGATCGCCAGAGAATAAAGGGATTTATCCGCCCGGATCGGCACGCTATCAAAGCCAAGTAAGAACATTGAGGCATCCGGGTCTGTGGGGCGTTTGATTAAAGTCCGGTAAAAAAACGTAAAAAGCGCTTCGCTGATCCAGGCTGCCGGGAGAACCCCGCCAACCATCGACCAATAGGCGTCAATGGAGGATTTGAACAATTCCCGGGAGGCTTGCAGAGTCTCCGTGTTGGAGAACTCAAGCCAATTGCTGTTCTTCCATTTATCGACAACGACCAGGTACGCTGGCCGGCCTTGCACTGTCCAGCGCTCGACTGGCGCTGTGAACATGCGTTTTGCAATGCTCACCGAGTTCGAACAAGAGCCTGACGATTTTAATTGGTTTTAGCGAACCATTGTAATAGGCGAAATGGTTTACCGGGATGATGGGGACCTCTGGCATGATCCCGGGGCTTAGGAAACTGGTCAGCATGTCCTGCATGCTGGCATTGATAACCTCCAAACCCAGCTTTTCGAAAAGCGGTGAGAGTGGTTCCGCCATGAGTTCGATGATGTTCACCCGCATCGCCACATAAGCACCTTTGGGCAGCTTCCAGTTCTCCGGAGGGGGCGGGTCGGGTATTGCAGTGATGGGCCGCGCTCTGCAAGATAAAGAACTCCTCACCCGAAGCTGCCCATTCGATGTCCACCGGCATGCCATACAACGCTTCAATTTGGAGGCCCAGATCCACCAGCCTGGCGGCTTCTGTATCGGAGAGGACGGCCTGCCTTTGTTTTCCCGCCTCCACGGGGCGGTCCTCTGTGCCGCCTGTCGTCCGCACCGTCATGAATTCCTTCGTGGATATATGGCGGCTGACAATGTGTTTTGTCTTTTTATCCACGATGACCATATCGGGGGTTACAGATCCACTGACAATCGATTCACCCAGTCCCCAGGCCGCGTTGATCATCACCTGATCGCGGATACCGTTCGTGGGATTGGCTGTAAACAGAATCCCGGATCGGTCAGCAGCCACCAGCCTTTGAACGACCACAGCCACATCTTGGGTCGCAGTCATGCCCTTGGCCCGGCTATATGCCTGAACCTTCTCACCATGGCGGGAACGATAGACTTGATGAATAGCTTCGCTGATCTCCTCATCGCTGGAGAGATTCAGGCGCGATTCGAATTCACCTGCAAAAGAAGCCTGTTCCGAATCTTCATTTAGCGCCGAAGAGCGGATCGCGAAGGCTTGCTCACCATCGCCACCACGCAGCAAATCCAGTTGGTCCCGAACCTGTCTCCAGGCTTCCGACAGCAACTGGTCATCTGCAAATGCAGACGTAGAGATGACAAAACCCTCTGGAATCGGGAAGCCGGATTGGTAGAGTTTTGCCAGCGACCCACCCTTGCCACCGGCTAAATACTGAAAATCGGGAGATAGTTCCTCAAACCTGTAGATCATTTTTTGCATTTCATTTGCCTCCATTTCGAACGGCCGGTCTGGCGATCTCTATCACGGAAAAGATGTCCAGATTCAGATCCCACAAGCGGTTCAAAATCCCCCGCAATCCTGCCTGGTCGGCCAGCACTTCAATCATTGTGACCCTGTCGGAGCTGAAAAATGATATTGGATCAAAGGCAGCCATCCATCCCTGGTCGACCTGACCGCGCAGCCCGATACGAAAACGACGGTGTTGGGCGGTCGAGAGGAT
The DNA here is from genome assembly GCA_963706905.1 of uncultured Chloroflexia bacterium. Taxonomy (GTDB): domain Bacteria; phylum Chloroflexota; class Anaerolineae; order Anaerolineales; family UBA4823; genus CAVPNY01. Next base: position 152,990 of record CAVPNY010000002.1, read on the forward strand.
GCTCTTCGTTGATCGTGGGAGGATTTCTTCTGACATTGCGAGCACAGCCTTTCTTGAGATATCATTCCTTTGCTGATTGTAGTATCGCAAAGGAAGGGTATGGCTGTGACCGGTCAAAGGTATGGTTGCAGGTACGGCTTTACTGCTGGAGATGAGAGTTGGGGAGGATGATCAATTTGGGTCTTGAGAGATCAATCGGAGGACATTGGATTGTCAATTCCTGGCAAGATTCCTAACTGCCTTGCTTTGGCGACGGCTTCTGTGCGGTTTCTGGCAAGCAACTTTCCAATGATATTGGAAATGTGCCCCTTGACGGTGCTCAATGATATATACAACCGCTCAGCTATTTCTCGATTGGTGTATCCCTCAGCGAGCAATTGCAGGACCTCTAATTCGCGCGCACTGAGCGGCTCTACCAGTCCAACATTGCCTTCGCCTGAAGCGCGTTCCAGATTTCGCTGCTCCTGTTGAAAATCGCTGAGCAGCCGGGTGCAATATTGTTTCTGGATTCCCCGGCGTGCGGCCTCCCGCAGCAGCTTTACCATCCGGGACCCTCATCGAGGTATACACGCGTGTATCCCTCTGGCTCAGCCTGTTTTAGCGATCTTTCCAGGGAATCCAAGGCGAGGTCTACGGCTCCTGTCTCCTGGTAAGCGATTGCCATCAGAACGAGGATCTCGTGAAGACGCCGGGCGCGGTTCTGTTTTTCGGCCTCGGTCAATAGCACTTTGAGTGTATCCAAAGCAGCCTCCGCCTGATTCTGCGCTATCTGAAGGCGGGAGTACACCATCCATTCCGCTTCGCGTAAATCGTACGGGATCACGTGGGTGCCGCTCCCCGGAAGCGCCTTGCTGGATAAGTCTTGCCCAAATCCCCTTCTGTCAGCCCATTCTATGGCCCCCCTGATATTGTCCTGCTGTAACCATAGCCGGGCGAGTGCGACATCCACTAGCCGGTCATCGATTGTGGAGCCGGTGCTCTGGATGGCGATGGACTGCGCTTTCTGCACCAGGTCGAGCGCCCTTTCTCCATCCCCCTGCGCTTGAAGTACCCGGGCGAGGCTGAGAACCATGACGAGCTCGCCGGTCTCATTATATTGTTGTGCAAGCTTGATAGCCTCTTCCAGCTGTTTCCGTGCTTGCTCCAGTTGGTTCCATTCGCGAGCAATCTCGCTCACACCCAGCAATGCCCGGCAGGCCACCGGCAGCCGCTGGCCATATTCGGTCGTGCCAAGTTCGAGGGCTTGGTGATAGACCGCCTCAGCCAATCGTAGATGACCTTGAAGGAGGTAGAGGCCTCCCAGATTGCTTAAGGAAGCCACTGCAAACATAATGTTGCCCGCCTCACGCGCCAGCGCGATGCTCTCCTTGAACGCCTGAATGGCAGATGGGATATCGCCTTGCATCACATACGCCATCCCAAGATTTTCTATCGCAATGCTGCGCAGGAAAACCCGGTCGGCGGTCAGATTCTCCAGGGCTTGGCGTGAATAAGCCAACCCTTGGTTTACGTCACCAGTATAGGTCGCCATCAGGGCCCGGATGACAGCCTCCTCAGCCGACACAAACATGCCCGCAGGATGGGCTGCGGAAGTATCCAGCTTTTCTCGAACAGCCAGAACAGAACCTCCTTTGAGCAGCAGGGCCCATGCATAGGCGATGTTCAAACGAGGGCGCTTGCCAATCTGTTCTTCTGGCAGACGGTCGAGCCATTCCAGTAATGTACTCACCTGGCTGTGCTTCAGGATCGCTTCAGCACCATCTTCGATCAGCTCGGCAGCGCGATCGATATCGCCGGCCTCAAATGCATGCTCGATTGCCGCCCCGATCAACCCACTCTCTTCGTACCAGGCGCTGGCGCGGCGATGCAGTTCAGCCAATTGTTTGCTATCCAGACTTTCAGTCCGCCGCCGTAATGCCTCTCCCATCAGGCGGTGGTAGCGGTACCAGCGCCGGTCATCGTCCAGGGCGACGATGAATTGATTTTCACGATCCAGGCTCTCGAGGATTTGCCGGCTATCGCTTCGTCCGGTTACGGCATCGCACAAGGTTGCCTCCAGATTATCCAGGATCGCAGTTTGGCAGAGGAAATCCTGGGTGGATCCTGGAAGGCGCTCGACGACTTCTATCGCCAGATAATCCAGGATATGCCGGTGGCTGCCCGCAAATGCTTGCACCGCTTTGGGGAGATTGGACTGGTTTTGGAGTACGATGGCTGCAATTTGCAGTCCGGAGACCCACCCCTCGGCTTTTTGGACCAACGCAGTCAAATCTTCCTCCGGGAGCGGCAGCCCCATGACATCTTGAAAGAACATCTCCGCCTCATCGATGTCAAAGCACAGGTTGGCAGCGCGCAGTTCGAGCAGTTGACCCCGGGCACGTAGCTGTGCTAAGTTTATTGGCGGATCAGCGCGTGTGGCGAGGATCAAATGCAGATTGTCGGGCATGTGTTCGATGAGATATCCCAAAGCGTCGTGCACAGCCTGGTTCTCTACCTCCTGGTAATCATCCAGAGATGATGATGAACTCTTTCCCTGAGGCCGCCAGGTCATTGATCAGAGCAATCCATATCGCTGAGCCAGACTGCGGTCGGGGGGGCAGCAACATCTCCGGGATCAGCGCAACCACGTCGGGATCGATTTGCTGGATGGCGGCCAGGAAGTAGCGCAGAAACTGAGTGATATCATTATCGCTGGCATCCAGGGTAAGCCAGCCGACCGGCTCATTGCGCAGGTTGATCCATTGGCTTAGCAGCGTGGTCTTTCCATAGCCAGCCGGCGCACAGATCAAGGTTAACTTCTGGTTTACCAGGGCATTTAGCTTTTGCAGCAGGCGTATCCGCACCACCCATTTTTCACGAACGGGTGGAGCATGCAGCTTGGTGG
>CAVPNY010000003.1:0-60207 GCA_963706905.1 uncultured Chloroflexia bacterium
GAGACGATAGGAGTTTTAACCGCCCTCAGCAATGCCCGAGTGGGCCCTGAGGACCGTGCGCCGGCCGCCTGAAGTGCCAAGATTGGTTGCCGGCGACCTCGCGTCGCGCTGATCCGGCAGGCGATTGACCGTTTGCATGGCGCGGGAAGGAGCGCTCTGGACCTTGAACTCAGGGTTGACCCTGAGTCTTGCGGCATCGGGCCGCCAAGTCGCGCAGCGCCACCGCGGCTGCGGCTTGGCAGCGCAGCCCGTGCTGATGTGTGTGGTGTCTGCGACGGCCGGCGCGGCTCAGGTGGCTATAGTCTTGCCCCGCCTCGCGCGCCCGACCCCTGGGCGGCGGCTGCGGATCCAGCCCCAGGTGGGTGAGGATCTTCTCGATGACCGGCCGCTCGAGGATGGCCGCGATGATCTTGAGCTCCCCGCCGCCGCAGTTCGGGCAGTGCTGCATGTCGATGTCGAACACGCGCTTGAGCAGCCGCGCCCAGCTGATGCGGTGCGGCCGGGCCTGGACGGTCTCGACTTCGCACTCGGCGGCGGCTGCGGCCTCGGGGGCCGCCTGTGCTTGCGCGGGCGGCCCTTGCGGCACCACCCGCGCCCGCAGCTTGGCGTTCGGCGCCAGCACCCAGTGAAAGCGGATCAGGTGCAGCCGCGGCCGCGGCACCAGCGCCGCCAGCCGCTGCATGAACTCCAGCGGGCTCATCACCAGGTGCGTGGTGCCGTCGCGCCAGGGCGTCTTGAGCTTCAACTCCACCTGGCCCGCGGCGTTGAGCTGCACGCGCTCGTCGGACAGCGCCGGCCGGGTGATGTAGCGGCACAGCTGTTCCAGCGTGAGCGTCCAGCCACCCCACATTGAACCGTGGCCGGCGTAGCCTGAGGATGGTGTCCACCTATGAATTGGTGGACACCTATGCATCCCAACAGCGCACCGCGGCGGCGACATGACGCACAGATCAAGGCCAAGGTACTGGCCGCCTGCAATGAGCCCGGCGCGTCGATTGCGGCCGTGGCGTTGGCCCACGGGTTGAACGCCAATCTGGTACGCAAGTGGCGACACGGTCGAGGGCTGAAGCGAACGGGCATCGCGGGGTCGTCATCCTTTTTGCCAACTGCGCCCGTGATGTCGCCCGGGCCAGCCGCGGCGCCACCTCTGCTGATGACCGAAGCCAGATTCCTGCCCATCGAGATGAGCGAGCCCGTTGCGGCTGCGACCACCGGCTCTGTTGGCCGGGTCGACACCACAGCGCGGGGCGAGGCCACGATCGACATCGAACTGCGCCGCGGCCCGGCCACCTGCGGGTGCCTGCTTGCGGGTGCCTACCTTCGGGTGGCTACCTCAAGGCCAACGGCGCGAGCATGCCAAGGTGGGATTCCACAAAGCCGCCTTTGGCCTACGACCGGTCATGGCCGTCAAGCACCGCTCACCGGACCGCAGCGGCTGACTGCTGTAGTGCCTATACCGGTCGGCCGGCCGTCAAGGTCAGGTATGCGATGAACATCCGCCGTTCGTCCGTCGGCTGCGAGGACCGGCTCGCGACCCACAGCTGACGGCGGGGCCGTCGAAATGCTGGCGGCAAAGCCGACATAGCCGATCAATTCCTGGCGAACACTCGGTTCGGGGTCTCGGCCGCTGCTGTGCAGCGTAAGCAGCCGGCGGCGAGTGCTTTCTGACGATCCAGTTTCAATAATCGTGGCTCCGGTCAGCCGCTGTTCGCGTGGGCCTGCAATCGAACCCTAGGCGGTCCTTCGCCTTTCGGTCCCGGACGACAGCGGGCGGCGCACGGAGTCATTTGCGTTCCCCCACGACCTCACTCTCCCGGCACGCCATGGGCGTATCGACCAGGTTCGCGGCGAAGCGGTGTTCCCGCAATTCCTCGAAGTTCGGCGAGGCGTTTTGGAAGGGTCGGTCGAAGGCGCTATCGAGAGGATCGGCGCATGCATCGAAGTCGGCCGTGTCGCCCAGTCTTCCGTTTCTTCGCGGGCGCGCCTAGACTCGCGCTAGGCGCCACGAATTGGCTGCCACACCGGAGGGGAGACGCTGACACATGGACGAGGCTGTCTTCTCTCATCGCCTGGCCGCCATCCTGGCAGCCGATGCGGTCGGCTATTCGCGCCTGATGGCCGATGACGAACGCGCCACCGTGGCCACCCTGGATTTGGCCCGTGCCGCGTTTCGCACGCAGGTCGAGGCGCATCAAGGCCGCGTCGTCGATACGGCTGGCGACTCGGTGCTGGCGGTGTTCGACACGGCGAACGGAGCGGTGGCGGCAGCGCTTGCGGTGCAAGGGGAACTTGCCGACCAGTCGGCCGAGGTAGCCGACGACCGTCGCCTGCGCTTTCGCATCGGCGTGCACTTGGGCGACGTGATCGTAAAGCCCGATGGCACGGTCTACGGCGACGGCGTCAACATCGCCGCGCGGCTGCAGGCCCTGGCCGAACCCGGCGGCATCACTGTCTCCGACGCGGTGCGCGGCGCGGTGCGCGGCAAGGTCGCCGCGAGCTTCGACGACCTGGGCGAACAGAGCGGGAAGAACATGGCCGAGCCGGTGCGTGCCTTTGCGGTGCGCGCCGAAGGGGTCGCGCCGCCGACCGCACTCCAGGCGCGGCCGTGCCTCGGCGCGATCGACCTGTCGCTGCCCGACAAGCCGTCGATCGCGGTGCTGCCCTTCGTCAACATGTCGGGCGACCCGCAGCAGGAGTACTTCACCGACGGCATCACCGAGGACATCATCACCGAGCTGTCACGCTTCCATTCGCTATTCGTGATCGCGCGCAACAGCAGCTTCTCATACAAGGGCCAGTCGCCGGACATCCGCCGCGTCGGCCAGGAACTGGGCGTGCGCTATGTGCTGGAAGGCAGCATCCGCAAGTCGGCCCAGCGCATTCGCGTCACCGGCCAGTTGATCGACGCGCTGACCGGCAACCACCTGTGGGCCGAGAAGTACGACCGCGTGCTGGAAGACATCTTCGAGGTGCAGGAGGAGCTAACGCGCAGCATCGTCGCGGCGATCGCACCGCACATCGACGATGCAGAACGCGAGAAGGTTCATCGACTTCGCCCCGAGAGCCTGGGCGCTTACGAACACGCCGTCAGCGCCCTCGCCAAGAACTGGGCCGGTTACCTCAACGCCGACGTCGGCTTGCGGAACGAAGCGCTGGCCGAGGCTCAGGCGGCATTGGCCATCGATCCAAGAAGCAGCCTGGCGCTGCAGGTCGTGGCCAGGGTTCAACTGCAGCATGTCCTCTTGGGTACGGCCACCGACATCGCCGCGGCGTGGCAATCGGGGCTCTCGGCCGCGAACCAAGCCATCGCGATCGACCGCAACGACGGCGATGCCTACGCAAGCAAGGCGCTGCTGCTCGGCTTTGCCACCGAAAGGCAGCGCGCCACCGAGGACTTATTCAATGCCCGGCGAGCCTACGAGTTGAACCCGAACAGCACGTGGGCCGTGGCTGCGCTCGCCTTCAGCGAGCTGTACACCGGTCTGGTCGACGCGGCCATCGCCCATCTGCACCAGGCGATGCGCGTCAATCCGCGCGATCCGAGCCGGTTCAACTCGTACCTGCAGCTGTCGATGTGCTACCTGTGCAGCGGTGACTATGGCCGAGGCATCGAATACGCACGGCTCGGAATCGCCGACGCGCCCGGCCTGCCTCATCTGCATGGGCACTTGGCCATGAACCTGGTCGGGATGGGCGATGTCGCCGCGTCCAAGGAAGCGTGCGCCGAGGCGCGCCGGCTGGCCCCCGCCTGGGTGGAGCGCGGCCTGGTCGGCCGGTTCATTTATCGCAAGCCCGAGCATCTGCGCCGGGCCACGACCTTCCTGCGCATCGCGGCCGGGCTCGAAGACCCCAGCGCAGCAGATGCATTGCGCTGAGCCCACGTTTCGATTGCCCTTTGACCCGAGCATCACATGGCCGACTGCAGCCTGTACCTTCAACGACTGCTTCTATGGAGCAGGCAGTTCGAAAACTCGTACGACTCTTGCCAGTCTTGAACGGCCCCACACTGGCCTTCGGCCGATTGCGTCATTCGACTTCGTTTACCAAGATTGAGCGGCTTTCAAGCCTTCGGTCATCGACACATGCAAGTGGCCAAGGCTCAATAGCTACGAACGTCATGAATCTGGCGGCTCGGCTCGACCGGCAGGTCTACGGCATCGAGATTGAGTTCGCGTAGACCCGCCGTCGACCCACTGCTGTCGGTCGACTCGAGGAAATGCAGGCCTCGAATCCGACATTCGCAGCGCAACCTAAAGTGCCGGAAGCGATCCGCGCAGGTCTGTCAAAGCTCTTTTGAAGGCTCAATTGGAGCCGCGTAGCGCGGGTTGTGGCATTGACGACGGTCCGGCAAGACCTATGGGACGATGCCATCCCTCTTGCGCCTACGGCCACCCCGGCCGCAGAATCGTTGGCCCGGCGCGTGGTGAATGCGAGTCACAACAGGAGGCGTCATGCTCCCAGACCTTGAGCCAGGACCCGACGGCCAGATTGTTGCCGGCAATATCCGGGCGGTGCAGGCGATCTACTTCGCTCGCCAACTGGAAGACATGCGTGCATTCCAGGTCGTCGATCGCCTGGCCCAACTGTTTCAGCAAGGACTGCTTCCACTGGGACGTGGGACAGGCGCAAAGCTGCTGAAGCAGTATGTGAAGTCGGGTGCACGACTTTCGGTGCAGGAACGCAGTGAGCTCTATTTTCGAGCGCTTGGCGTGCGACCTGGTTCGGCAAAGGTTGCCGAGCCCAACCGGGAGTTCCACACGCTTTGGCTGCGCTTGGTGACCAGCGTCGCGATGTTCCATAGACGACAAGATCGCGTGGCTCCTGGCAAACCGGGTGCGGCGTTGCAAGTCTGGCGCGCAGCCCTGACGCTGGCGGCAAATGCCTCGGCACACGGCGCCGGCTTGATCGCAGCAGTCCGTCGTCTCTCAGCTGATGCAAACGCGCTGCGTGCCGTGCTGGAGGCTCCGGAGATCCAACAGGCACTTGGTGCGCGTGACATGTGGCAGGTGATCGAGCGGATTGCCAGCCGTGAGCTGGGCGGAGCAGTCAACGTGCAGCGCTTTCGGAGCTTGGCGCAGTCCGGAACAGCATTCTGCAGTGGCTGGCCGATCACTCCGATGCACTGAACAAGCCGCAGCCACTTGTCACAGATCCTCCACCGCGAATCGCCGAGTTGATCGATGCTGCGGAGTCATGGCTGGCATCGAGCGGCACGTCGCAGGGCACAACCGATGACGAGGCGGAGCCAATGGGCGTCACGGCTGGCGCCGCACCACAGGTTGATCTTCATGCGCTTGCCGATGAGCTGATGAGAATCACTGGACTCCATGGTGTGCTCAGTCGTCTTGAAGGCATGAGTGCATCGCAGGGTCAGGCGCGGCCGCCCGGCATGGTCACTCTATTTTGTGGTGCCACAGGTACGGGCAAGACGCTGGGTGCCCACGCGCTGGCGGCCACGGCGGCGCGCGATCTGGTTCGCGTCGATCTGGGGCAAATCGTCAGCAAGTACATCGGCGAAACCGAAAAGAATCTGGATGCGATCCTGCGTCGCGCCGAGCAAGCTGGCTCGCTGTTGCTGTTCGATGAAGCCGATGCCCTCTTGGCCGGCAAACGGATGTTCAGGACGCGCACGACCGGTATGCCAATGTCGATGTAGACGCTGTGATGCGGCGACTGCAGGCGCATCAAGGCGTGGTCATCCTGGAGAGCAATGTCATGCCAACGCAAGCAGACGACGACTGGAAGGCCAGACTCGTTCAGGTCGTAAGATTTCCGCGTCCGCCCCTTGGCTGACTTGGCGTAGGTCGGAGCCTCAAACCGCCGCTCAGGCGTCAACCTACCGCTGTCGGTTCGAACGCACCCTGTGGCCCATACGGCGACAGCTTTCACCCGTCGAAAGTGGCGCTGCATCTGTCTCAGCGCAACCCAATCCGGCAGTTCGCACAGCGAAATTCATCGCAAGCAAGCGGTCGACCATGACAAGCAATCTCGGCGCAGGGCTTGTTGGGTGGCAGAGCCTGCCGTGACCTGAGCGCGGCGATCATCCGAGTCTTCATCGTTGTCGGCCCCGTCGATGAACCCTGCTCTTTGACCAGAGCGCCCCCCGACCGAGGGCGTCATCGGCCGAGCGAAGTTCTTGTGCGACGGCGCTTGCAGCGCCGCATCGGTCGGCACCGCCAGGATGAGGCCGGCCGGAGCCTCCAACGACGAACCCAGACCGTCCGTCTTGACGGCCAGGCTGGAGCCCGTGACACTCGATCTCGCACGGGGATCTTTTCCGTCACGGCGGCGCACCCAACTCGAGACATGCATTTGCGGGCTGCCCATCCGCTTTTCTTCCGGACTCACAAAGGAGGCAAGACCATGAGGCTCAAAGGCAAGGTTGCAATCGTCACGGGTGGTACGAGCGGCATCGGGCGGCGGATGGTTGAGCGTTTCGTCGAAGAAGGCGCCTCAGTCTTCTTCAGCGGGCGCCGCGCAGAGCTCGGTGCGGAAGTTGCCAAGGCGACCGGGGCTATCTTCATCGAGGCCGACGTCGCGCTCGAGGCCGACGCGGCCCGAACGATCGCGACGGCAGCCAAGCTCAACGGACGAGTGGACGTGCTCGTCAACAACGCCGGCGGCCCGGCGGTTGGCGGTCGCCTCGAAGCCTTGCCGCTCGAGACCTTTGACACCGCCATCGGAGTTCACGTGCGCGGCGCGCTCGCGCACATCAAGCACGTCAGCGTGCTGATGCGTGCGCAGCATCAGGGCAGCATCGTCAACATAGGCTCCGTTGCCGGCCACCGTGCCGGCTACTCGTCGTCGATCAGCTACGGCGTGGCCAAGGCGGCGGTGATTCACCTCAGCCGCTGTGCCGCAATGGAGTTGGGTGAAGACTGTGTCCGAGTGAACTCCATCTCGCCCGGCGGAATCGCCACCGGCATCTTCGGCAAGGCGATGGGGCTGGACCCGGGAGCGGCCGATGCGTCGGCGGAAAAGATGAAGACGGTCTTGGGCAAGATGCAGGCAATTCCCCGCGCGGGGATTCCCGACGACATCGCCAACGCCGCGGTGTTTCTCGCCAGCGATGAATCGAGCTTCGTCAATGGCGAAGACATCGTCATTGACGGCGGGCTGATCTGGGGGCGTCGCTTTTCGGTATCCGCATCAACTTCCTTAGCTGTTTGAACTAGCCGTTCGATTGGCACATTCACACCGAGATCAAACACCTCGAACCCGCTGGCGGTCAGCATCGTCCCGACCAGCGTTTTACCGATATCATGAATATCACCTTCCACGGTGCCAATCACTACCTTCCCCAGGGTTTCCCGGCGGGTTCCCTGCCGAGTCATCTCCGGCTCAAGCACCGCCACAGCGGTTTTCATGGCTTCTCCAGCCAGCACCAGGTCTGGGAGGAATAACTCCCCGCAAGAGAAGTGTTCGCCAACGTAATCAACACCAACAATGAACCCTTTATTGATCGCCTCCAGGGGGTCAATGCCCATCTGGATCGCTTCGCGAGCCAGGCGTTCGGCATCCTCTGCTTCACCGTCGATCACACTCTGAGCCATCGATTGAAATAATTCTTCATGCATAGAGACATCTCCTTGGTCGAGTAATGGAGGCTGCGCACCTCGGAAAAACTGAGCCTGGGTGATTATCTGAATTCATCTGTAAGGGCAAAACAAAAACCGCCGTTCTAACTAGAAAGGTACTTCCATCGAGAACGCCGGTTATGGTGGATTAATCCTCCTGCCTCCACAGCAACGTTGATTCTAAGATCCAATTGTGACAGGCCTGTGAAAATATTAACACAGGAACACGCTTTGAGTCAAGCGAACAAATCCAGCGCCCGCTGCAGGCATTCACAAAACAGGATTTTTCGCTTACTAGTAATTGGCCTTCAGATTATTCTCGATGGAAAACGATCAGGGCTGGATCTGGGTCTCCTGGGTAGGAGTCTCTGCCTCAGCATTGACCGTTTCCTCGATCTGCACCCGCTCTTCCATGCGCACCTGGCCGCGCAAGAAGGCGCCCTCTTCGGTCGAAAAAGCTGCCGTGACCACATTTCCCCAAACCCGCCCGGTACTGCGAATCTCAAGCTTCTCAGCGATGATATCGCCGCGCACCGCCCCCGCCACAATAACTACATTGGCACGCAGTTCTTCGCAGGTAACCCGCCCACTCTCCCCAACCACCAGCAGGCCGCGGATGGCGATCTCCCCCTCAAACGAGCCCTCGATGCGCACACCGCCCACGCCGCGCAACTGACCTTTCCAGGCTATACCGGGACCGAGCACCGAGGTGACCCGCTCGGTCGAAACCGAAGGGCCAGGGAGTGGCTGTGTGTCGCTGTTGCGCCGGAACATAACCCCTATTCATCCACCTGTTCTGGAATACCCAGGATATTGTACCCCGAATCAACAAACAGCACCTCGCCGGTCGTCTTAGCGGCCAGGTCGGAGCACAGGAAGACAGCTGCGTTACCGACATCTTCCACGGTAATGTTCTCATGCATAGGGGCAATCTCGGCATAACGGCGGTACATGGTTTTGAAGCCTGAGACGCCCATGGCTGCCAGGGTGCGAACCGGGCCGGCAGAGATGGCATTGACACGCACGCCATGCTTGCCAAAATCATAGGCCAGGTAACGCACCGAAGCCTCTAGAGCGGCTTTAGCAACGCCCATCACATTGTAGTGCGGGGAGACTTTCTGGGCTCCGTAATAGCTAAGGGTTAACAAAGCCCCGCCGGGGCGCAGGAATGGCTGGAAAGCACGCGCCAGGCCGGTGAATGAATACACACTGATATCCATTGCCAGGTGAAAACCCGCCCGGCTGGTGTTGTAATATGGCCCGGTCAGCTCATCGCGGTTAGCAAATGCAACCGCATGCACCAGGATATCGACCTCACCAAAGGCTTGCCGGGCGCGCCGGGCGACCTGCTCGATATCTTCGTCTTTAGCAACATCGCAAGGTTCCACAAAATCACTGCCAACCGACTCAGCCAGGGGACGGACACGCCGTTCAAGCGCTTCGCCAGCGTAGCTGAAACCTATTTTTGCCCCTTGATCATGAAAGGCCTTGGCGATACCCCAGGCGATGGAGCGTTCATTAGCAACACCAAAGATGAGTGCTGTCTTGCCATCCATTAAACCCATTGTTTCCTCCAAGAAACGTGAAGATGATTGAGAGAGTACCAATTATGTTTCTTACTCATTGCACACTGCGGTGAAAAAGTCGGGCTTCACCAAAAAGCGCCAGGGGATGCTTTTCCACGGTTCCGGCACACTATTTAAACCCACGCGCGGCCCGGTAGTGACGGCCGAATCTGGAATTTGAGTCCCTTTTTCAATAAACAGGACAGCCCCTGCTGCACACAAGTCGCTGCCGTTCAGCCTGCCATCAATATCCAGAGCCTGGCAGATCTTGGCCGGGCCGTCTGTCCAGCGGGCAGGAGGCTGATCGCTGCGACGGGCAGCAATGAGATCCAGACCTTCGGTGGGCTGCAAGGCGCGGATCAGCACTGCAGCCGGGAAACCGGTCGCTTCAGTCACGAAATTAAGCATCCAGTGCATACCGTAAGTAAAATAAACATACGCATGACCGGGTTGGCCAAACATCACGCGCGTACGCCCAGTCAAACCTGCACGAGCGTGGCACCCCTGGTCTTCCTGGCCGCGGTATGCTTCAGCCTCGACAATGATCCCTGACAGCCTTAATCCGTCTTGCATACGCACCAACCGGACGCCTAGCAGATCACGGGCAACCTGCAGGGTAGAACGCTCAAAGAAAGACCGATCCAGGCGGCTGGATTCTGACATGCGAATATTGTACAATGGGAATAAGAATTATAGAATAGCGCGCTGCCCTTCTCCCGGAGGTATCCATGAACCTGCGACCTGAGTATGGTTTGACTTTTGATGATGTCCTGCTGGCGCCGCGCCGGTCAGCAATCCGCAGCCGCTCAGCAGTCGATCCTTCTACCTGGCTGGTGCCCGGCATCCGCCTGGCAATCCCGATCATCAGCGCTAACATGGACACAGTCACCGAGGCAGCCATGGCGATCGCTATGGCGCAAGCGGGAGGAATTGGCATCCTGCATCGCTTTATGTCTGCCGAACGCCAGGCCGAGATGGTGCGAAAGGTCAAGCGCGCCGAGAGCTTTGTTGTCGAACACCCGATCACCATTCAGCCAACGGCCAGTCTGGCGGAAGCCCGCCAGAAAATGGCCGAAACGCAGATTGGCGGCCTGGTAGTCACTGATGAGGTTGGCCGGCTGGTGGGTATGCTGACCGCGCGCGATCTGCTGCTGGCACCAGACCCGTTGGCCCTGGTAGAGGCTGTCATGACGCCGCGCGAACGGGTGATCGCCGCCTCGCAAGGCGAGCCGCTCGATGCGGCCCGCTTAAAGCTACACGAGCACCGTATTGAAAAACTGCCCCTGCTGGACGCGCAGGATCGCGTGGTAGGGTTGATCACTGCTCAGGACATCATCAAAATCCAGGAACACCCGCAGGCTACCAAGGACACCAAGGGGCGCCTGCGAGTGGGCGTGGCAGTTGGGGTTCGAACCGAGGACCTGCCGCGCGCCGCGCTGTGCCTGGAGGCCGGAGCAGATGTACTGGTAGTGGACGTAGCACACGGGCATACCAGCTACACGATAGAGATGATCGAGTCTCTAAAGCAAGAATTCCCCATGGTTAAGATTATCGCTGGGAATGTGGCCACCGCACAAGGGGTGCGTGACCTCGCCGAGGCAGGTGCTGATGCGGTAAAAGTCGGGGTAGGCTCCGGCTCGATCTGCATCACCCGAATTGTGACCGGTTTCGGCGTGCCGCAACTCAGTGCGGTGATGGAATGCGCCCAGGCCGGGCAGGCTCTTGGCGTGCCCATCATTGCCGACGGCGGCATCCGCAACTCCGGCGACATCACCAAGGCGCTAGCGGCTGGCGCCAGCTCGGTTATGCTGGGCAGCCTGCTGGCTGGAACAGACCAGAGCCCAGGCGCGGCGGTGATCCGCGATGGGCGGCGCTTCAAGATAGTACGTGGCATGGCCTCCCTGACAGCCAACATCACTCGCAAGGAGATAGGGCGCACTGACGAGCTGGAGCCAGAGGAGTGGATCGAGGTTGTCCCGGAGGGTGTGGAAGCGGTGGTTCCCTATCAGGGCAGTGTGATGGATATCTTAATTCAGTTGTTAGGGGGATTACGCTCTGGGATGAGCTATGGCGGCGCCACGAATTTAACAGAATTGTACGAAAACGCTGAGTTCATCCGGATCACCCCAGCCGGGCGAGAGGAATCCGAGGCGCACAATGTCGATCGATTTTAGGTCGCTAATGGAGGTTGGGGGGATCAGGATTTGCGCACCGGGCGGGTAGCTTCATCGCGGAAGCGTGGGTCTTTCTCGAGGGTCAGGCGAACGCCTTCTGCCAATGAGACGCGCGGCTGGTAGCCGAGCTTCTCACGCGCCAGACTCAGGTCGGCACACATGCGCGAGACTCCCGGCGAAGTGCGCGGGTTGAAAATCACCTCGGCGTTGCTACTGGTAACCTGGATCACAAGGTTAGCCAGCTCTCGCAGGCTGGTCTCTGCCCCATTTCCGACATTGATATTCAAGTTCTCAATGCCTGGGGCGGTGGCCGCGGCTACCATGGCGCTGACCACGTCATCAATAAAAACGTAATCGCGCGTCTGGCTGCCATCACCATGCACTACCAGCGTCCCGCCACGCACCGCCTGTCGCAAGAAATTGGGGATGACCGGCGGGTGGGATGGCGGCAGGTGTTGACCAGGCCCGTAGGCATTGAAAACCCGCAATGCAACTGTCTCGATGCCCCAAAGGCCGCCAATAGTGTGTACATAGTATTCGGCGCATAGCTTGGAGACAGCATATGGGGAGCTTGGGTTGGGTACAGCATCCTCGCGCAAGGGCTGGCTGCCCTGATCACCATAGATAGCGCCGGATGAGATCAGCACCACACGACGCACACCGACATCACGCATGGCTTCCATCAGGCTGACCGCGCCGCCCACATTGACGGCATTATACTCGCGCGGGTAGAGCACCGATTCAGCAACCACGACACGCGCCGCCAGATGATAGACACAGTCCACGTCCTGGAGCAGAGTCCACAGCTTGGGGCGGTCATTGACATCACCGCGGGTGAAGAGAACATCCGGGGAAAGGGAGCGCGGGTCGCCCATCGAGAGGTCATCCAGGCCACGCACCTGGTGGCCTTCGCGGGCCAGGCGATTGGCCAGAGTTGAGCCAAGAAAACCGGCCACTCCTGTGATTAAGAAATTCATTGGAAATGGATTATAGCATGAGAATGGTACCGCCTGCGAAGCCGCTCCAAAGTCTGCGGACGTTTTGAAAGCATTCGATGTCTGGTTTGACACCCCAATGAGAAAAAGGTATCATCATCGTCATGTCACTGCAAAAGTGGACCTATCTCATTGTGGTGCTGATCCTGGGGATTGTCACCCTGACATACAGCGGCCTGCCACCGGGCGACCAGATGGAGCGCGTGCGGGCTTTCTCGCGTGACCTGGAATTCGACTACATCGCGTGGACACTGGATGCGTTAGGAGTCAAGCTGGAGCAGTTGGCCCTGCAAGCCAGCGATTTCCTGCCTGCCGAGGCACGCCACAAGCTGGTGCTGGATTATTTGAATCTGGTGGATCAGATCAACCAGGCAGAGCGTCTGCTGAACGAAATCTATGCCAACCCCGAGATCAGCGATCCAGAGAAGGCAGCCTCCGCAGTGCGTAGCGTCCTGGATACACTGACTGCCCGCCGCAGCCGCCTGGCCCCGCTGGCCGAGTCGGTCCTGCAAGACCAGATCGGAGAGTCAGTCGCTGACCTTGGGCTCACCCTCGGAGGACAGCCTCTCCCGCCAGTGCTCTATCACAGCACGCCGCTTCCGACAGCTCTGATTGTCTCGCCTCGGGACGAAATTCGCCAGGATGCAAACATCTCCTTGCAGTCCGAACTAAGCGCCGATGAGCGCACCGCACTGGAAGATCAGATCGATTCGGCGCTAGATGTATCTTCTTTAATTGTCAACATCGGCGGAATTGGCGTTTATCCTACCATGGTGATGCAGACCAGCAATCTAAACTTCCTCGCGGAAGTGGTCGCCCATGAGTGGGTGCATAACTTTCTAACCCTGCGCCCATTGGGGATTAATTACCTCACCAGTCCAGAACTGCGCACGATGAACGAGACTGCAGCTTCCATCGCCGGGAACGAGATCGGGGCCCTGGTGATCGAGCAGTTCTACCCAGAGCTGGTCCCGCCTCCCCCGGCGACGCCCTCGACGTCTACCCCGGAGGAGCCCAGCGAACCGCCCGCTTTTGACTTTAACGAAGAGATGCGCATCACGCGGGTAACGGTAGACGAAATGCTGGCTGAAGGCAAGATCGAAGAAGCCGAGGCGTATATGGAGGCGCGGCGCGTTTTCTTCTGGGAAAACGGCTACCTGATCCGCAAGATCAATCAGGCCTATTTTGCCTTCTATGGGGCATACGCCGATCAGCCCGGCGGTGAAGCCGGGGAAGACCCGGTGGGGGCGGCGGTGCGCGAGCTGCGCGCGCAGAGCCCCTCTCTGGCAGACTTCCTAAAAAGTATCGCCTGGATGACATCCTTCGGACAGTTGCAGGAGGCGGTAGAGGCGGGGAATGCAGAAAGTTAATGCCTGCCTAATCCAGCAATCCCTTTTCACTGGTAAAATTGGCTAGATTTTCACCAATCAGAAAAGAGCCTATTCATGGTTAAACGCGCACTGATCGTTACCGTCCTTTTGATGCTCTTGCTGGCAGCTTGCCAGAGCCAGGCGACTCCGTCTGGCACTGCGATCGCAACCCAAGAGCTTGAGTCCTTTGCCACGCAAAGCGAGGCGACTGGCGAAGCCTCACCGGTCCCCGCCAAGACCGAAGCACCTGTCTCGCAGGCAACTGGAGAGACAGCCCCTGTCGCCAACTGCACTGTGGTCAGTATCTCCCCCACCTCCAATGCCACCGAAACTAGCCTGTTCCCGCCCCCTGGTGATACCGACTGGGTGGTCGGCCCGGAAACGGCGGCGATGACACTTTTTGAATACAGCGACTTCCAATGACCGGCCTGCGCTTCTTTTGCGCCCGTGCTGGCGCAACTCCAAGCTGCCCATCCTGAAGACATCCGCATCGTTTATCGCCACTTCCCCCTGTTGAGCATTCACGATAAAGCCGCCCTGGCAACCCAGGCTGCCGAAGCCGCCGGGAAACAGGACCAGTTCTGGGAAATGCATGACTTACTTTTCGAAAAACAGGCTGAATGGTCAGAACTTTCGGTAGAAGACTTCGAAGCCTGGCTGGTCGATCGGGCGACTGAACTGGGCCTGGACGCCGATCAGTTCCAGGCAGATATGATCGACCCAGCTACCGCTGCCATCGCCCAGAAAGCCTGGGACGACGGCGTAGCTGCCAATCTGCCCGGTACGCCCTTCCTGCTGATCAATGGGAATTATTACGACGGCCCGCGCGATTTCTCCAGCCTGGAAACCATCCTGCAACTGGTCAAGCTGGAGGCAATCCAATTCACCGAGTGCCCGCCGATGACCATCGACCCGGCCAAACAGTATATCGCCACGTTGGAAACTGAGAAGGGCGATATCGTCATCGAGCTCCTTGACGACACCGCCCCGCTGGCGGTGAACAGCTTCATTTTCCTGGCGAATAACGGCTGGTTTGACGGCGTCACCTTTCACAGGGTTATCCCCGGCTTTGTCGCCCAGGCGGGCGATCCAACCGGGACTGGTTACGGCGGCCCAGGGTATGCCTTTATAAATGAGATATCGACCGATTTGAAGTTCGACAAGGAGGGCGTGGTGGGGATGGCCAACTCTGGCGCTGACGCCAACGGCAGCCAGTTCTTCATCACCCTGGCTCCAGCGCCCAACCTGGACGGCGGCTACACCATCTTCGGTCAGGTTATCGCGGGAATGGATGTAGTCAATAGCCTGACGCCGCGCAATCCTCAGGAGAATGCCGACCTACCCCCGGGAGACGCGATTCTGAGTGTCAAGATTGAGGAGAAATAGGTTAAAACTTTATGGATTTTCTTACGAGTGTTATCGACTTCATCCTTCATATTGATAAGCATCTAAACGAGATAATCCAGACCTACGGGACCTGGACCTATTTACTGCTGTTTATGATTATCTTCGTAGAGACGGGAGTGGTGATCATGCCCTTCCTGCCCGGCGACTCGCTGCTCTTCGCGGCGGGGGCCTTCGCTGCCCAGGGCTCGCTGAACGTGGTTGTCTTGTTTGTCCTGCTCTCTTTTGCGGCCATCCTGGGCGACACGGTCAACTACTGGATCGGACATTATATTGGCCCAAAGGCCTTCAGCGGCAATGTTCGATTCTTGAAGAAAGAACACCTGGACCGCACGCATGCCTTCTACGAGAAGCACGGAGGCAAGACGATCATCCTGGCGCGCTTCATCCCCATCATCCGTACCTTCGCCCCATTCGTGGCTGGTATTGGGGAGATGACCTACAGCCACTTCATCGTGTATAACGTGGTCGGCGGGGTGTTGTGGGTAGCGTTGTTCACTTTCGGTGGATATTTCTTCGGCAACCTGCCGTTTGTGAAAGATAATTTCTTCATAGTGATCATCACCATTATTGTCATCTCGGTGCTGCCGGCGGTGGTTGAGGTCGTGCGGGACCGAATCAAGGGGGCGCAAGAGGCGGAGGCATAACTAATAACCCCTTGTTTTCCCTTGCACTGATATTACTGATTCTATAGGGGGTATGCCTATGTATCGGCTGGCACCCTGGAGATCCTATTGAGGAGCGGCACAGCATGGCGGAGTCAAAAGAAGTAAAAGAGAGCCATAGAACTCAAATTACGATTGCTGTGATCGGCGCGGCTGCGGTTATCCTGGCAGCAATGATTGGGATCATTCCATCACTTTTGCGCAATCGGGAGGCAGCCCCTGCCTCGCCGACCAATCCGGCAGCAGCCACGGGTGCGTCTACCTCAGCCGGGGCTAACCGCAGCGGGGTGCCCTTGCCGCCTGAATTCGCCGGCAATATCCGCAGCGTAAAAGCAAACTATGGGTGTGGCATCTTAATGGGCGCGACGAATGAAGATCAATTGCCGGTCTGCGATCCTCTCCCCAGCATGTCGGCTGAGTGGGTCAATAAAATTCAAGGCGTGGATGCCGACTGTTCGACCTCTACCTCGGACCGCATTATCCTGGAACTGTGGACAAGCGGGAATTATGAGGGGGAATACTGGGCTTATACCTTTGGGTGTTAATAATTTATCTACCCAACCTTCATTGGTGTCGTCGCATATAAGCAGTGACATTGATCACTTGCCCAGAAAATAAAAACCCCTATACTGATCACGATCGCCTTTACCGGTTCAATGTATCGGTGCCAGGTTTGTACACAATCGATATCCAAATAACCTGACCACACACGAGAGGGAAAGACTTGGCATTGCTAGGAGGGATTTTTTGAACCATTGGATGTCTGGATTTATCTCAGCGAATTTTATTTTACACCCGTAAAGAGGTTAGAATGATTTCTTTCTTCCGTAGAAAGTATTCCTTTTTCTTGATTATTCTCACTTCGCATCTCATAATAGGTTGTCAGAGTAATATCATCTCCTCATCCACGTCGATAGCGCCCAAAAAAACCCAAACTATTCAAAGTACGGTTCTTATTCAGACAAGTACACCGTCTCCAGAAGACACTTATTCTCTTCCCTCGATAACTCCATCTTCTCCAACCATTCAGGTATTGCCTACATCTCCATCATCAACAATCGAAAAGCATGTCCCAACTATGTCCCCCGATGATGCCCTGGAAAGGGTGCTCGGTTTATTGAGTGATAATAGCGGATGCAAGCTTCCTTGTTGGTGGGGAATAGTGCCTGGAGAAACAACATTAACCGAAACTCTCCAGTTCCTAAACGAAATTGGTGAAAGCGCGGCACCAATCCCACAATCAGATGGCACCGTCGTATATGATGCTGGAGGTTTTGATCTCGAGAAAATGAAAATCTATAACAGTGTTAGCTTTTACGAAAAATCGGGGTTAATAGATGCAATAAGCATCCGATCTGAAGGTCATAACCTTGAAGGTTTTTTGCAGGTATGGGATCCTTACAAGCCACAGCAGATAATACAAAAATATGGGAAACCTTCAAGGATATGGATAAATAGTAGCTACTCATATGGTAATTCAAAGAGAAGAGGTTACGACTTACTGATTTTTTATGATAATCTAGGAATACTCATTGCATATTCTGGCATAGTTAAGTTTGATTCGATATATCATATTTGTCCGTGGTTTGACCAAGCAGAGGACATTCAAACGATCAAAATGTATCTGCAATCTCCGGAGAATCCTCTTCCCTTAGAAAGGCTGACAAATTATTTAATATACCCTGAATACACAGTGCCCATCGAAAATGGAGGATTAACTTTGGATGATCTTTATTCTATCTTCATAGAAGAAGAGCAACCTTGTTTTGAGTTTCCAGGAACATTATTTCCATAAGAAGCGGATCAAAGCCACTATCGTGATATCGGACGCCACAACCACCACGTATATCAGTAGTCCTTTCTCTACGGCAATAACTGCAGGTGCCCCTTCGCCTGCGCCTCAACCTGCGCCCGATCCCACAGCATTGGATGATACTCGATCAGGCGCCAGGGGTCGGCCATGTCCACATAGTGTGGGTGGTAGGCGTGCCCGGACTGCCCGGTGGTATGCATGTTGAAGGAGTTGGTCAGGTCACTCAAATCAACGATCATGCGCATGGAAGGCAGTGACTCGACCGCAAAGGATTCACTTGCGTCCCAACCGGTAGCGTTGATCATATCGTCGCCGCCCGAGGCGCGGTAGGGGCCACGGTTAAACAGGGCTTCGACTGGAGCAATGCCCGACTGGCCCAGGGTCTGGTTCTCCAGAGTCAGGGTATGCAGGTCGCCCCAATTCCATTGCTCAGGATCGCCTCCCTGCGTGGCGCTCAGCTCAGTTACGGCGGCAGCAAAAGCCTGCTGGAAAATGACGTCGCGGGTTTCTACCTCAGCGGTGGTCTGGTTATCCCACCAGGGATCGCTGGGCTGCCTCACCAGGTCTTTGACGGACACATACCAGCGGTCGCCGCCATCCGGCCAGGCTTCCTCAGGCAAGTCGTCTTGGAAAGTCAACCTCAGCAGGTTCTTCCAGAATGCTTTGAACAAGGCAGCTGGGGCAGAGTCCATGTGGTTCTGGTAATCCCAACCTTCAAGAATCTGGCGGGCTTGCTCCAAATTTTCATCCCCAAGATCAATCTGCATCAGGAGGGGAGTAAGTTCGGCGGCATTCAGGTCGAAGTTGTCGCCTTGCATCTGCTGAATATAGGCGGTGTCGATTGGGCTGGGGGCACCTTCAATCATATCAACGATACGCTGCGCCCGGTACCCGTAAGCCCATACCTGCGAGATCAGGTAGGGATAATCACGCACGACGGCGTTGTTGGCAGTGACGATATAGCCCTCTGGTGGGTTGAAAGCGTAAGGCAGCTCATCAAAGGGGATGTAAGCCTGCCACTCGTATTCATCTGTCCAGCCGGGGACGGGCAGGCCGCCATCGCCGCTCGCGCGGATAGGGATGTTTCCGGGGGTCTGGTAGCCAATATTGCCTTCGACGTCGGCGTAAACCAGATTCTGAGCAGGGGCACCCATGTCTCTGGCGGCGAGGCGAAAATCTTCCCAGTTCTGGGCGCGGTCAAACTTCCACATCGCCCGGAAAGTGTAGATCGGCTCCAGGGCAGTCCAGCGCAGGGCGAGGGCATAGGATTCCGGCAGCTCGATCCCAGCCTTCTGGCTGAAATCTTCCGGCAGGTAGGTCTCTGAAATGATCGGTCCATGCCGGGTGTAGCGCACGGTGAGCGAGCTGCGGCTCGCCGCCAGCCACCTGGATTGTTTCCTCGACCAGCTCCATATCCACCCACTCGCCATTGACTTCGTACTGGTTCGGGTTCGCCGGGTTGATCTTCTCGATGTACAGGTCCTGGACATCCGGGCCGACGTTGGTGAAGCCCCAGGCGATGCGGTCATTGTGACCGATGATCACGCCCGGTGCGCCGGCAAAGGACACGCCGGTGACCTCATACGGACAATCAGCATTCTTCTCGAGGCAATGCAAACCGATCTCATACCAGATGGAGGGCATCTGAGCCCCCAGGTGAGGGTCGTTGGCGAGCAGGGGCAGGCCACTGGCGGTGCGCTCACCGGAGATAACCCAGTTATTCGAACCGATCCCAGCGCCCAGCGGTCCAAGCAGGGTTTCCAACTGCGCCAGGCGGCTCTCTAGATTGGACAGCTCTGCTAAGAGGCTGCTCTGAACAAGTGTGCTCCCCGGTGGGAGGCGCCTGAAGCAAGACCTGCTGCGAGGGTGTGCGAGATGACGATTTGGGGATCAAATTTGCAACAGGCATCCGATAGCCAGGGACAATCACCGGTTTATCTTCGGGATAGGGCGGGACGATCTGCTCCACCTGCTCAGGGGTGAGCGTCTTTAGTAAAATTGCGCGCAGGATCTCAGCATCCAGGTTGCCGCCCAGCTCCCAGGCCATAGCCTTGGCCCAGGTCAGGCTGTGAAGCGGCTCCCAGGGCTCAGGCTGGTACGCAGAATTGGTCAGCTTGAGGATGGCGTACTCCAGGCTGAGTGCGCTGCCGCCGTGATCCTCCAGGTAGGCGTTGACGCCAGCGCTGTAGGACTCCAGGATCGCCAGGCTGTCAGCATCAATCGTCTCCAGCTCCTCCTGCACCACGCGCGCCCAACCCAGTGTGCGAAGAAACTGGTCGGTTTCAACCTGATCCTCGCCGAACATCTCCGCCAGACGGCCCGAGCCAATATGACGCCAGAAATCCATCTGCCAGAAGCGGTCCTGGGCATGCACATATCCTTCGGCAAAGAACAGATCGTGGGTGGTGGTGGCGTAGATGTGGGGAATGCCGTATGAATCGCGGTAGATATCTACCGGGCCATCCAGGCCGGCAATCTTCACCTGCCCATCGGTTTGCGGAAAAGAGCGGCGGACAAGGAAAATGCCGGAAAGGGAAAGCAAAACAGCCAGAACCAGGATTACTCCAATGACCCAGGCAAGAAGCTTGACAAGTTTGCGCGACATAACTGCCTCCTCAGGCGATATTGTTCTTGTTCTCTATTTATTCAGTAAGGTAGCTGGCGAAAAAAGTAACAGTAAGTGCTTTTGATTTTAACGCTAAGGCGCAAAGAGCGCAAAGTTTATTACGGGTTCACTCCCCCAGGGCGACAACCATGGCGATGGCGTGATCGCGCCCGTGGCTCAGGCTGAGCGACCAATGTTCCAAACCCTGGGCTTGAGCGAGGCGGGCGGCCTCCCCGTGCAAGTGCAGCTCCGGCTGGCGGGCAGGGCCACGCAGGATCTCAACCTCCTGCCAGCGGATAGCGCCGATGCCAGTGCCAAGCGCCTTGGCCACGGCTTCCTTGGCGGCAAAGCGCGCCGCCAGGGAAGACAAACTGTCACCCACCTCAGCCAGTTCCTGGAAGGTGAAAACGCGCTGTAAGAAGCGCTCTTCATGACGCTCGACAGCGGCCGCGAAACGCTCAATTTCAACCAGGTCTACACCTGTACATATATGAGGCAAAATCGATCTCCTCAACCCAAAGTGTTAAGATTGCCTCGCTTCGACTGCAATGACAATTTTACTCTCGTGTCCTTACGTGAGCGGCAAAAAGCAGTTCAGCTGGTCGAAGCCATCCCCTACGGTCCAGCAACCGATGCACCCAGACGCTCTGGTACTAAGTAACGGCGAGCAGTCTCCAGCACTTGTTCCCGCGTGACTGCGCGCACCAGGTCCGGGTATTGACGGTAGTAGTCCAGACCCAGATCATAGCGCTCCAGGTTGATCAGCGCTCCCGCTACACCATTGTTGGACTCGAGCGAGAGCGGCAACCGCCCAATGAAGTTTGCCTGGCTGTCGCCCAGCTCGTCCGCCGAGACTGTCTCGGCGACAAAGCGAGCCACCTCGAGGCGGATCAAATCAAGGGCTTTCTCCACATTCGTGGGGTCCACCCCAGCGGTGACACACCAGGGCCCTGGCCCCATGCCAGCCGAGAGATTGCTATAGGCATAATAGGCCAGGCCGGCTTTCTCGCGCACCGACTCGCCCACCCTGCCCATCATGCCGAAGACACCCAGGATATTGTTTCCCAGGGCAGCCGCCAGATAATTTGGCGAGCGCCGCTCAAGCCCAACCGCGCCAAGGTACAGGTCAGATTGGTATTTGCCTGGGATGTCCACCTTGCGCGTCAGCGGCTCCTGGGGAGAGCTGGTAGGGGGTAAAGGAATCGGTTCGGGCTGATCTGGATTGGACCAATCCCCCAATACTTGTTGGACTTTCTCGACCGCCTGGCCCGGATCAACCGCGCCAACCACAGCGATCACCATCCCGCGCGGCCCAAAGCCAGTGCGATGAAATGCCACCAGGTCGTCCCGGGTGATCGCCTGCACCGTCTCCGTGTAACCATCCTCTGGGCGGGAATAGGGATGACCAGGATAAAGGATCTGATCGAGAGCTAGTGAAGCCATCTCGCCGGTATCCTGGGCACGGATCGCCAGGCCGGTGAGCATGCGGGCGCGCAGGCGGTCGACCTGATCACCTGGGAAGGATGGTTGGCGCAGAGACTCAGCCAGCAACTCGAGCAATAAGTCCAGGTCTTCAGCCAGGGCTTTGCCCCCAAAACCAGTAGTGTGGGCGCCACCATCGAAGCCCAGACTGGCGCCAGCTGAACTCGAGGGCATCGTAGATCTCCTGGAAGGAGCGCCGTTCCGTACCGCGCAGCAGTGCGCTGGCGGTGAAATCGGCCAGACCCAGTTTTTCATCCGGATCAGACAGGCCCCCAACCATCAGGTAGCCGCTCAGCACCACCGAGGGACTGTTGAAATTGGGACGTGCCAAGATGGTCATACCATTGGCTAACTCAATCCGGGTGATATCGTCTTTACCGGGCAGGGAGTGCATACTATTTTTACTCATATTGCCTCCTCGGCTGGCTGCAGGGCACCCTGCTCGTTTGGCAGGTATACACCCAGGACGCGATTCTGCAGGCGCAAGTATGTTTGGGCAATGCGCTGCACGTCCTCAGGGGTCACCTCAGCCAGGCGATCCAGGTAAGTGAGGAACCAATCGTAGTCGGCGAAAATCTCAGCATAGCCCATCCAGAAAGCCTGGTTGGTGATGCTCTCGCTGCCGTAGGCAAACAAGGCGCGCGCCTGCTTGACCGCCCGGGCAACCTCGCTGGCAGGGGGCGGCTCCACCTGCAAGCGCTTGATCTCATCATCAATGGCTGACACAACCTGGTCAGAACTGCTGCTGGGATGCACCGTTGCAACGATATTATACAAAAAGGGATCGATGGTGGCGGTCAGCCCGCCATAAATACTTACCGCCAATTCTTTCTCCACCAGGGCCTGGTAGAGTCGAGAAGTCTTGTTGGAGATGCCGCTGCTGAACAGATTCAGATTACTGGGACCGGTTAGCAAGCTGTCAGTGACAAGAAAAGCGTAGAAATCCGGGTGCGTGGCTGCCGGAGCATGATAGGCTAATTGGACATAGGTCGTCTCACCGGGGCCTTCGACTACCAGACGGCGTTCACCAGGCTGACCCGGTTCGGCTCGCTGCAAGCGAGCGGGTGGGTCGCCTGAGGGTAAATCTTCGTAGAGCTGGCGGATGCGGACCAGCATGGCCTCTGTTTCGAAATCGCCGGCTACTACCAGGATGGCATTGCCCGGCGTGTAATAAGCCCGGTAGTGATGATAGAGATCGTCGCGCTGTATGGTCTGCAGGTCCGCCAGATCGCCGATCACTTCGTGATGGTAGGAATGCACCCGAAAGGCAGCTGCCTGCACTTCCTCACCAAGCAAGAAGAGCGGCTCGTTTTCGCTGCCCTGCCGCTCGGAGATGATCACGGTGCGTTCGGACTCGACGTCGCCCGGTGCAAACAGGCTATTGTGGATGCGATCAGCCTCCAGTTCGAGGGCTAAATCGATCTTGTCAGCCGGCATGGTCTCGAAATAAGTGGTCCAATCCAGGAAAGTCATGGCGTTTCGATAACCGCCTTCGCGAGCAACCGCCTTATCCAGCACATCTGCAGGGAAGCGCGGCGTACCTTTAAATTGCATATGCTCGGTCCAATGCGAGATACCAGTGATGCCGGCTCGCTCGTCACGCGAACCCACCCGGAACCACATCCAGGCGCTGATGATCGGCGCGTTGTGGATCTCTTTCAATAAAACCAGTAAACCGTTCGATAAGGTCGTGCGAGTTAAATTAGTTTCCATTGCGCTCAAATTTCATTTACCTCTGTTTGGGGGATGTTTCTGCATTCAACCAGCCACAAAGCCAGTCGAGGCCGGTAGAACAAAAGATTGTCTCGGACCAGGAGTCGGGAAGCCCGGACAACTGCCAATAATAAGGTGAGATGACCTCCTGGAGGCCAACGAATGGTTCGTGCAGCTCGGTCTGATTTAGCGGGATGTTCACCGGCACGGTCAGGCTCACCGGCACCTCCAACTCTACCGGGACAGTCTGATCGACCGGGACGGTCATTTTCAACTGGATGTTGAGCGGGGTACCCTCTTTCAAAATAATGTCGATCGGCACGGGCTGCCCATTCAAGAAAATGGTGGCATTCTCAACCAGCGTATCCTCCGTCAGGAGCACCTTGGTCTTCTGGTTCAATGGAAGGTCAAACACAACAGGGATGGTGTCGCTTACGTGAATGATGTCTTCAACCTGCACCTGGGTCATGATCCGCGCCTGGTCCATGCGGATAAAATTGTAATACAATCCACCGATCAACTGACCAGAGATCAATTCCTTGATAGAAAAAATCTGGCGACCAGCCAGGAGCAAGATCACAATCAAAATGATATTGATGGATAATGAAAGCAGGCTGGCGATTGTCCAGAAAGCCGGACCGATCTTGCCTTGCCAGAAAGCGCGGCGCGGACGCTTCGGCTGGCTTTCTTCAACTTGCGGAGGAGCGCCTGTTAGTTCAGGGGGCATTGGCTGCATAACACCACCTCATCCGTCAGAATAAACATACTTAGTATCTATCCGAAAATTGTTTTTGTTGTGAGTGCGGCGGCTTCGCCGCCGCACTCACAACAAAAGAATATTTATTTTTCGGATAGGTTCTTAGATAATCGGATACAGCTCAGTACCTGTGTGGCCAGACATAAAATCAGTCTACTATAGCATAGGGGCTGGATTTGAGCAACCGGATGGAAAGTCATTCTACTTGTGAAAAAATTCCCCCCAGGCTATAATCCGGCATGAAGACAGGCTGGCGGCGGAAAGCCGTCTTTTGATACATCTCAGCGGAGGAATCCATGTCCAGTGAAACCCAGACCAATTATCTTGTGGCGGTGATTGGCGCCGGTCCAGCCGGCCTGTTCGCGGCAAGGCAATTGGCCAGCGCCGGAGCGCACGTGGTGCTCATCAACCGCGACATCAAGCCCGGCGGCCTGGCTGAATACGGAATTTACCATTCCAAATATAAGATGAAAGAAGGTTTGCGGAAGCAATTCCGCCAGATTCTTCGAGCACCCTGGGATTGAATATTATGGCAACCTGGTCGTTGGCCAAAAAGGCGATCTGAACCTGATGGAGCTACGCGCCCTGGGCTTTCAGGCTATCCTGGTCACAGTTGGGGCGCAAGGCACCAAATGGCTTGGTTTGCCTGGCGAAGATCTGGTGGGGGTATACCATGCCAAAGACCTGGTTTACCATTACAACCAGTTGCCCCCCTACAGTCAGCGTAAATTCGCCATTGGTAAACGTGTGGCGGTAGTCGGGGTGGGTAATGTAATGCTGGATATTGCACACTGGCTGATTCGCGAGCTGAAAGTAGATGAAGTGATCGCCGTGGCGTGGCGCGGCCCTTCCGAGGTGAAATTCACCAAGAAAGAGATGGAAGGCGTAGCACGCAACCTCGACCTCGAAGCGCTGGATGCTGAGTTTGTACGTGTTGGGCCGGTGATGCGATCGGTTGGACAAGGTATCGAGATCGCCCGGCAATATTTCCTGTCTGCCTTCCCCAAAGCACTTGAACCGGTCTCTCAAACCAAATTTCGCTTCGATTTTCTCGCCTCGCCCAGCCGGATTATCGGCGGGGAACAAGGTGTGGTACGTGGTTTGGAAGTTGAAGACACCACCCTGGAAGCCAAGGATGGCGAAACTAAAGCCAAGCGCCTGGGCAGCAAACGCCTCCTGCCGGTAGATACAGTGATCTTTTGCATCGGCGATCGGGTGGATGAGCAATTCGGCCTTCCTGTGCGTTGGAATGAGTTTGTCAAGAATCCCGAACCGCTCTTCCCGGTGGACGGCATCTCTTACGAGGCTTACGACCCCGACCTTAATCGCCCGGTTAACCGGGTCTTTGTAGCTGGCTGGTCACGCGAGGCCAGCAGCGGCCTGGTGGGCGTGGCGCGCAAAGACGGAGAAAGTGGAGCCCAGGCAGTTTGGCAATATTTACAAACCCTGCCCACACTGAAAAACCCCGATTTGATACTGCAAGAATTCCGCGAACGCTTAGCGCGCCTGGGCAAACCGGTAGTCACCAAGGAAGACTGGCAGCAAATCGAAGCTTCAGAACAGGCTGAAGCTGAACGACTCGGCCTGGAGGCCTTTAAGTTTGGGACGAACGAGGAGCTATTGGCAGCCGCCAGCCTGACAGTCAGGCAACCTACGGATTAAATCCCAATTTCGAATGTGTTTACTTCTATTCTATAATTTGCAGATGATGCCCCCCTCAAAAATAGAAAAAATAACTCACACACCTTATTTAGGCCCGGCAGGTTTATCCTTCTTAGAGTGTTGGCTGATGAAGTAAGTCAGGGCGAAGATCATCACGGCTATGCCGCCGCCCAGATAGAGGATACTGTTATCCCCTTTTTCCCAGCTCAAGACAACGCTCAGGAAATAGACTGCCATAACCACCATAATGACGCTGATCAAGATCTCCTTCAGATCATTGATGCCATGGATCTCCAACCAATCCGGGAGGTCCAGGCGATCGTCAATAAACAGCTCAAACAAACCCAGCGCAATGAGATACATAACCACGGCCACCAGGTAAAGATCGACCAACTGGATGGCTTCTATCATAAGCAGCTTGCCTCCTTTGGCCGGATTTTCAAAGGAGTCATCCAATAGTGCCACTAGCTGGATTGTGTCAAAAACATCAAAAATTTAACAAGACGGTACCGGCAACAAACGAGCCGATCACGGCAAGGATAATCAAATAGCGGGAAGAGGCAAGTAGTTTTAGCATAAGCTTTATTTTAACGAAAGATCTCCCAAAAAGCTAACTGAAAATATCTGGCAACTCCCAGGAGTGATTTGTGATCTACTATTGCATTTGGATTGCAAACCTCATAAAATGGAGCACACTCTAGCAATTGGGCGCTCCATATGATTTAGGGAGACTGGTTGAGGCAGCGGGTAATGAATATTATGATCTGTAGAAGTAAGTGGCTGGGAAACAGGGAGTCAACTTATGGAATTGACCGACATTATTAAACCGGGTATGGCACGAGAGGAGACCTTCCTGGTTCAGGAGGATGAGACAGCCCGTCACATAGGCAGTGGGGCATCGCGAGTGCTTGCCAGCCCGTGGTTGATCGCTTTCATGGAGCGCGTTTCCCACCGGCTAATCGCCGAGCGGTTACCTGAGGAATTTTCCAGCGTTGGGGTGCTGATCAATGTCCGCCATGTAGCGCCAACGCCAGTTGGCAGCCAGGTGAGGGTGCGCGCGGATATCACCGAAGTGAACGGTTCACGGGTGACTCTAAATGTGCAAGCCTGGGATCATGTCGAGCTGGTCGGCGAGGGCAGTCACCAACGCATAGTGATTGAACAGGAGCGCTTCCTGCGCCGAGTGGACGCCAAGCGACCGGCCGCGGAATAATGTCTTCTCCCTTGCGCGTTTTGTTTGACGGCTGGGCGCTAATCCGACACCCAGGCAGCCCGGCGGCTTTGCATCTGCTGGCTATCCTGGAAAATATTCCATCTGAAGTGCAGCCTGTGGTCGCCGTGCCCGAAGCGCCACCAGAATGGTTCCCCCAGTTTCCGATTCAGATCCAGGAGACCGCTAATCAATTCACCTGGGAACAGAACAGCTTGCCCCGCCTGGCGCGCCGCCTGGACGCTGACCTGCTGCACCTGTTTTCCGCTTCCGCGCCTTTGTTTGGGGGATCACGGGCTGTGGTCAGCCCGTGCAGCTTCGATCCAATAGGACTGCATGGTCCACTTACCACTGATGAAGGAAAAGAGAGCATACTGAACCGGGCGCGCCAATCCATTCAGCTTGGCGGGCTGGCACGCGCCCGTACCCTTTTTTTGCCAAACGACCTGGATACTGAAGAGTTACAAACAAACTATCAGTGCCTGCCGCCGCTGGTTCATTCAAGCTTCACACCACCCCCCCAGCTCGAGGATCATAAGCGGCACAACGGCTCAGGAGGTGTCTGGAATGAGCTGCGCCAGGTGGATTTACCAGATACTTACCTGTTGTACCACGGGCCGGCAAGCACGCCAGCAGTTATCAGGTTGTTAAATGCCTGGCGTTGGGCATCCAACGCAATCGGGAATTACCACCCGTTATTATTATTGGGATTTAACGCGGCAGAACAAGCCCTTTTCAATGAGCTGGCAAAACCTTATGGTTTTGGCGAAACGGTTAGGGTGCTGCCGGAACTATCGTTCCCAGCTATTGCGATGCTTTACCAGGGCTGCACTGCACTATTTCACCCGGCAACCGAACCGTTATGGGGCGGGCCGATCCGCCATGCGCTGGCCTGCGGGAAACCTGTCGTCGCCAGCCATTATTTGCAAACTAACCGCCTGGTTGGACCTGCAGCCTACCTGGCTCCAGAAAATGATCACCGCGCTCTGGGGGCAGCGCTGATTACGGTTATCGTTGAAGAAGAAGTCTCTGAAAAGCTGGCGCAAGCAGCCCGTCAGCGCGCCTCTACCTGGAACGGCATAGCCTACTCCCAGGCTCTATTGGCTGCGTACCAGAAAGTCACCACAAGCCGTTAATGGATTCTCTTTAAGGGATAGTTGGATTATTCTTCCGGTTGCCCCTTGCGGGAACGAGCAAGCAAGCCGGCAAATACTCCCAGAACGACCCCGCCTAGCAGTAAAAGTCCTCCAGCAACTCCGAGCAGGAAGCTTCCTCCAGTACTTGACTGGCTGGGCTCGACTGCGATCGCCTGCGAACTGAGTTGGGCGCCAAAGTCCAGGTAGGTTTCTGCACCAGGATCGATGAACAGAGCATAATTTAGCAACGTGGTTGGGTTAAAGCCATCTGGAACAGCCACACTAATGTTATATTCACCTTCAGGAAAATCTGTGAAACAAGTTGGATCCAAACCAGCGAGAGTGGTTTCCGTCCGTGAAACCTGGCCGGAGCGGTCAGTGATGCTGATCGCTGCACCCGGAATTGACACTTCATTTTCCTGGCGAATTGCGTCGCCGTTCTCATCATTGTAGACCAGGACACACAAGCTACCAGAACCGGGCTGCGGAGTGGGGGTGGGCAATCGCGGGGCGGCGGTCGGGCTGGGTCCCACCGTAGGGGTTACTTCGGAAGGTCCGCCAAAACCTAACAAAATCTCATTTCCAGGCACAAGTACGGTGTCCCGGGTTGCCGCGTTGACTTCCAGGAGTTGATCCAGATCAATGTCATAGATTGCGGCAATGCGCCACCAGGAATCATTTTCCTGGATAACGTAAACGATGCGCCCATCCGGGCCGGGGGTAGGCGTGGGAAAGGGGGTAAACTGCGCCAGAGGCGCGGCCACTGCAGGCCAGGTCAGGCTGAGCAAGAGGACTGCAATACCCGCTGCACAGATAACGAAAGCTATCATCTTCCAGAAACGTTTTTGCATAACCCGCATTATACATTAATAAGCGGGCGATAAAACCAATGGCTCTTTTTCAAAAGTGACTCGAATGGTGTGCTTGATGAGCCAGAAACATGCACAGGCGGCTGAGGTATAATCCTGGCGAATCCTGATGCCCAAGCAATCATTGAGATCCTCTAATACCCCAACAAACCACACTCCCGGATGGCAAATCGCTGGGTTGCGGATCTTGTACCTGTCTCTCTTTGGATTGCTGATCCTACTTGCTTGGCTTTACATCCTTCGCTTCCTCACAGAAGCAAATTCATCCGCCTGGGGAGCGGCAGGGGCGGTGGCGGTATTTGCTGCGCTGGCGATTGCCTGCGAACGCCTGCTGGGTTCTTTTCGGCTAAGCCTAGACTGGCGATATCGCCTGGCGCTAGTGATCCCGGTGGTAATCGGCTTGAGTAGCTGGCTGGCCATTCATGCAACGCAATCTGATCCATTGGTCTTGCTCTGGCTCCTGGCAACGCTGAGCGGAACATTTATAGGTTGTCTGATCGCCACCTACATCAACGAAGGGATTTGGGAGAACAACTCGCCGCCATCGGAGCAAGTCAAAGAAGAAGTGTTGAACAGGCACCAGGAGGTAATCGGCCAACCATCCAATACACCCCGGCTTAAACGGATGTTTGATATTAGCCTTGCCCTGGGAGGGCTCCTGCTGTCCGCTCCAATCTGGTTTCTAAGCCTATTGATGATCTGGTTCGAAAGCCCTGGGCCGCTGCTCTTTGTAAAGAATTCCGTAGGCAAGGGCGGGGTTAACTTTCACCAGTTCAAGCTTCGCACAATGGTGCGCGGCGCGGAGGATAACACCGGCCCTGTCTTAGCCAGCCAGGTAGATGAGCGTGTCTTATTGATTGGACGGGTGCTTCGTAAAACTGCACTGGATGAGCTGCCACAATTGATCAACATTCTGATTGGGGAGATGAGCTTTGTCGGACCCCGTCCACAGCGCACTGTGCTGGTGCATGGTTATCTTGAAAGAATGCCTGAATACGCCGAACGTCACCGGGTATTGCCCGGGCTGTCTGGACTGGCTCAGGTGGCTGGCGACTATTATCTGACCCCCAGACAGAAGCTGCGTTTCGACCGCCTGTACATTCAGCACACCAGCCTGGGCTTTGACCTCAAACTGCTATTCCTGGCCTTTCTAATCACCTTCTGGTATCGCTGGCAAAAAGCATGGGACGGGCGGCTGCCTCACAAGCTGTTGCGATTCGGTTACAGGAGCCGCAAAACCTGACCTCTAAACATCCTTGTAAACCAACCGCCAGGTCCACCATAGAATCAGGCTGACAACGAAGGCGTTCAGAGCCTGGCCGGCAATCGTTCCATATACCCCCCAGCGCAAGATCATCCCTATCCCCGCCGTAAACATGAGAGCAATCGCAACCAGGTTGGCAATGAAAATTGGTCGTGAGAGGCGAGCCGCTTTGAATATGGACTGCAACGGCCAATAAGAGAACCATAGGGCATAGAAAAGTGCCATTAATATCATGGCGTTGCTATAAGCCAGGTAGGTTTCCCCATATAAAAGGTTTAGAAGTTGCTCCGAGAAAATAACCGATACCGCCAGGATGACGAGTATCGGGATGCCAGCCGCCAAATAGATCAGTCGCAGCGATCGAGTGAGCGCACGCCGGCCACTTTGCTCATACAGGTTCGCGGTATGCGGCGTCAGGAAAGTATCGGTGGCGCGCAGCAGCAGATGCACCGGAGCTACCAGATTCTGCAAAGCACGGTATGCACCTGCCGCTGCAAAGCTAACCAATCCTGCGGTTAACACCGGATAAAATTCAACAGCGATCCAGTTCGCTATAGAGCCTCCCATCGCCCAGCGTCCAAAATTCCAGTTGCGCTTCCAGGTTTCACCCAGGCCTGATAGATCCCGAGTTCAGGAATGGCGCGTAAACCAAACTCCAGGCACGCAGGCCACCAGTGAACCCCAGGCGATGGCCGCCAACCCACTGATTCCAGTCAGTTTCCCCTGGGATGCCCAATAGATCATCAAAGCCAGGCGCACCCCATTTGCCAGGAGGGTGTTCAGCACAGCATTGAAGATCTCCCCGCGTGTGTAGAGCATGCGCCGTAGATATTCCTGCATCTGCCACCAGAAGAAAGCAAACCATAATGAAAAAAGGGTCGGTCCAGCGACATCATTCCCGGTGGCGGTTAAAATCCATCCAACAGCAGCCACAATCACAGCAGAAACGACAGCCAGCAGAACCTGAATGATACTGGTGGCGGTAGCGTAACGCCTATATTCTTTATCCGCCAAACCAGCCCCAAAGACATTGAGTGGCTGAATGGCAATCCCCTCTTGAATCGCGCGCACCAGACGCAAAGCAACAAACCCTACGCCATAAACTCCTAACTCGGTCGGGGAGATATTGCGTGCCAGGATAATGGTAGCCAAAAAGTTGGACAGGCTGATAGCACCCTGGTCAATTGCAGCGAGATAACCTTGTCGGGCACCGCGGCCTGTCAATAAAGCACGCATTGATTCGAGCGACGTTCTTGCGGTCATGGAATTAGGTGGTTGAACGCGGCCGAAGGAAAGTTATTTATTTACTTCCCCTCGTTCTCTTAAGATCCGGCCCAATTCCCTTTCCACCAACGCAGTGCGCTCATCGCGCAGTAGCGGCAGACGAGTGCGAGTGCGGTGCAACTGGTTAAGATCGATCTCTGCTAAAGTCAGCGCTTCTTCATGGTAAGGACCACATGCAAGCAGTTCACCATCCGGGTCAAAGAGAGTCGAGCCCCCCCAGAAATTCAGGCCATCTTCGTAGCCCACTCGGTTGGCATGGGCTACAAAGGTGGTAAACAGGCTGGCATAAGCCCGATTGATATGCTCCACCCAGCGAGCTGACCCAAGCTGAGGCTCTAAATTGAGACCACGACCGGGCGAGGCAGAGGTAAACAGGAACACGTCTGCCCCGTCGAGCCACAACAGATAGGGCGGTGAGGCATGCCAGAAATCCTCACAGATCAGAATGCCCACCCGGCCAAAGCGGGTGTCGAAAGCGCGAATTTGGTCGCCCCAGGCGAAGAAGCGCCCCTCATCGAACAAGCCATAGGTTGGCAAGTAGACTTTGTGGTGGATGTGGAGTAATTCCCCAGCTGACAGGTAAGCAGAGGAGATAAAAAAGCGGTGGCGATTGTCCTCATCGACAAAACCCACAACCAAGTCAAGGTCTTTGCTCAATTGGAAAAGGTGTTTGAAGACTGGATCGTCTGGAGAAGGATGGTGGGAGACAGTGGTCGCCAGATCCTGGAGGACATAGCCAGTCAACGAGAGTTCAGGAAAGACCAGCAGATCAGCGCCGCCAGCGCGGGCTTGCTCAACGAGATTGATATGTTTTTCCAGATTGGCCTGAACATCTCCTAGTCGGGTGTTTATTTGAGCCAGGGCGATGGTGAATTTCATGTAAGGTGCCTCGAAGGCCGTTCAGGATAGGTTTTGGAAAACCGTAAAACGGGTTAATCATACCATGCTGAATTCGTGATCGATCTCGAAGATAGCAAAGAACAATGCAGATACGATGTATAATGGATTCTATCGGAAGGAAGGAGCACTTATGGTTGAATTGATCCTCTTAAATCCGAATGTGGCTTATCTCTTACTGGTTGGGGGAGCAATGCTGGCTATCTTGGCTGTCCTAAGTCCCGGGACGGGCCTGCTGGAAGCCGCTGCGTTCATCATGCTGCTCCTGGCCGGTTATGCCATATACAACTTGCCGATTAACTATTGGGCGCTGGGCCTCCTGATGTTCGGCGTGATCCCGTTTCTATTTGCCTTACGAAAGTCCGGCAATCTCATTTACCTGGGCATCTCAATCCTGGCCTTGGTGATAGGCTCGATCTTCCTTTTCCAGGGCCAGGGCTTGCGACCGGCAGTGAGCCCACCGCTGGCAATAGCAGTTTCAACGCTCTCAGCTGGTTTTCTCTGGTTTATCGGTCGGAAAGTGCTCGAGGTAGGGAGTATCCGACCGACACATGATTTGGCAGCGCTGGTTGGAACCATTGGCGAAGCTAAAACCGAGATTTTCACCGAAGGCTCGGTGCAAGTCGCCGGGGAGCTGTGGGCGGCACGTAGTCAGCAACCCATACCCGACGGATCAAAGGTGCGTGTCACCGGTCGGGAAGGATTCATTCTGGAAGTTGAGAAAGTATAAGTAAAGGAGGCATTTCATGGAAAGTACTACTATTGCCTTATGCCTGGTAGGCTTTGTCGTCCTGGTCGTGCTGGCATTGCTCGCCTCAGCGATCCGAGTAGTGCCTGAGTACCAGCGACTGGTGGTTTTCCGGCTGGGGCGCTGTATAGGGGAAAAAGGACCAGGGATTGTGTTCCTGATCCCGTTTGTTGATCGCGCCACCAAGGTAGACCTGCGCGAGCAGGTGCGTGAAATCCCACACCAGACCTCAATCACCAAGGATAACGCGGGCATCTCGGTCGATTTCCTGTGGTACTACAAAGTGCTTGATGCAAGCGAGAGCGTTTTACAGGTTGGAAACTTCGAAACAGCTGCCCAGGGCATGGCCACCACCACCTTGCGCGCAGTGATCGGAAGCATCATCCTGGACGACGTGCTCTCGGAACGCGAGCATATTAACAATATGCTGCGCACCCGCCTGGATGAAGTCACCGAGCGCTGGGGCGTAAAAGTCACCAACGTCGAGATCCGCGAGATTATCCCGCCGCGCGAAGTCCAGGATGCTATGAACCGCCAGATGTCGGCGGAGCGCCTGCGCCGCGCAGTGGTCACCGAATCGACTGGCGCGCGGGAGGCACAGATCAACGTGGCCGATGGCGACCGCCAGGGCAATATCCTGCGGGCAGAAGGCGAAAAACAGGCTGCCATCCTGAGAGCAGAGGGCGAGAAACAGGCCCAATTGCTGAAGGCGGAGGGTTTTTCGGCCGCGCTCAACCAGATCTTCTCCGTCGCCCAGACGGTCGATCCCAAGACGATGACCCTGCAGTATTTCGAGACGCTCAAGGCGCTCGGGACCAGCCCGGCTACCAAATACATCTTCCCGCTCGAATTCACCAGCATGCTGGAAACCTTCATCAAGAGCCGTGAGGGCTAAACGCGCAAATGGAATCTACTGCGGCTATCTCAGATAGCCGGGCTATCATCGAACCGGCTACATGGCGCGATCTAAACGGTCTGCGCCACCTGGAGCAAATCTGCTTCCCGCAGGACGCATGGCCGCTGTGGGATCTAATTGGCGTGCTGACTTTTAGCAACGTGTTCCGGATTAAGGCAACCGCGAATGGTCAAATGGTCGCCTTCATCGCCGCTGATCTCCACCGCTCGGAAAACCTGGCCTGGATCGCTACGGTGGGTGTCCTACCCGAATACCGTCGGCAGGGTATAGGCAGCGCCTTACTGATCGCAGTCGAGGAACAAATTGGCATGTCAAGCATCCGCTTGAGCGTGCGTGTTTCCAACCGACCAGCCTTGAATCTCTACGACCGGCTGGGCTATCACCGCTACGGCACCTGGCCGCACTATTATGCAGATGGTGAAGACGCCCTGGTCTTAGAAAAAAACCTCAAGGGGATTGGGCAATAAACCCTGGGCACATGCATACTGGCCAATCTCACAGCCCGAACCTGATTACCCGGCAAGCAAACCTGCGCCAGGTGTCTGAGCGCCTGGCTGAGGAATCTTTACTGGCTGTTGACACCGAGTCCAACAGCCTGTTCGCTTACCAGGAACAGGTATGCTTGATTCAGTTCTCTACCGCTCAGGAAGATTTTCTGATCGATCCCCTGGCATTGAATGATCTGTCGCCGCTAGCGCCGATATTTGCTGACCCCAAGATCGAGAAAATCTTCCATGCCGCTGAGTATGATCTGATATCCATGAAGCGCGATTTTGGCTTCAGCTTTTCCAATCTGTTCGACACCATGGTGGCCGCGCGCATCCTGGGATGGGATGAGGTTGGCCTGGGCTCCATCCTGAAAGCTGAGTTCGGTGTCCAGTTAGATAAGCGTTACCAACGCGCCAACTGGGGAAAGCGCCCCTTGCAAGCCGACATGATAAACTATGCCAGCCTGGATAGCCATTACCTGATCCCGCTGCGTTACCGTCTCAAATCCGAACTAAAATCCAAAGGTCGCTGGCAGCTGGCTGAGGGCGATTTTAACCGGTTGCGCTTTGTAAATGGCCGGGATCCGAACGACCATCCGGAAGCTTGCTGGCGGGTGCGAGGGGCATTTGACATCTCGCCCGCGCAGGCAGCCATCCTACAAGAATTATGCAATTATCGGGAACAAGTAGCCCGATCGATTAACCAACCCGTGTTCAAAGTACTCAGTGACCAAACGTTGCTGACAGTGGCAGTCGCTGCCCCGACCAATCTGGAAGGATTGCAAGGGTCCATCCGTTTGAGCTCCAAGCAGTTCGAGCGATATGGCGAGGGTCTGGTGGGCGCCGTGCAGCGCGGTTTACGGGCTGAACCACTCAAGCCACCTCGCCAGCCGCGCCCTGACGAAGCCTATCTGGCTCGCCTGGAGGCGCTGCGCGAGTGGCGCAAGCACACCGGACAGCGGTTAGGCGTCAACTCGGACGTGATTTTACCGCGCGACCTGCTCAACGCGCTGGCCTCGATCAACCGACCAACCTGGGCCGAATTGAAGGCTATCCTGACCCAGACGCCTTATCGCCTGGAACAATTCGGCGGCGAGATCCTGGCGGTGCTGGAGAACAGCTAACTCAAGCCACAAACCGTAGCGAAACAACACAGCTGATCACCAATAACATACAGGTGCAACCCAAATGAAGATCCGATTTCACGGCGCAGCGCGTACAGTAACCGGCTCGCAGCATTTGCTCGAGATCAATGGCAACAAGCTACTGCTGGAATGCGGCCTATTCCAGGGACCCCGCCAAGAAACCTACGAACGCAACCGTTCTTTTCCATTTAACCCGGCGGAGATCGACGCGGTGATTTTGTCGCACGCGCATATCGATCACAGCGGGAACCTGCCCCACCTGGTCAAGAAGGGCTATCGCGGTCCCATCTACACCACGCATGCCACGGCTCACCTGGCCAACCTGATGCTGCTCGACTCGGGTAATATTCACGAATCAGACGCCGATTTCGTCAACAAGAAACGCGCCCGGCGGGGCGAGCCGCCGATCCAGCCACTATACACGATGGAAGACGCGGCGCAGGTGGCGCAATATTTTGAGAGTGTTGATTATGATCAGGAATTCAAACCGCTACCGGGCGTATCCGCCGGCCTGGTGGACGCCGGGCATATCCTGGGCTCAGCAGCGGTGGCACTGGACATCGACGAGGGCGGCCGGCGCACGCGGGTGTGGTTTTCGGGCGATATTGGTCGGCGTAATCTGCCCCTGATCCGCGACCCAATCTTGCCTGATGCAGCAGATTACCTGATTATGGAATCCACTTACGGGGATAAAGCCCACCAGACGCCTCAGGCATCCTACGACGAGCTACGCCAGGCGGTAACCCGCACGGTGCAGCGCGGCGGCAAGGTGATCATACCGGCGTTCGCGGTTGGCCGCACACAAGAGATCGCTTACTCGCTGCACCAGATGATCGACCACGGCGAGATCCCAAGCATTCCAGTGGTGGTGGACAGCCCACTGGCCGTCAACGCGTCCGAGATCTTCCAGGCCCATCCCGAATGCATGGACCAGAATCACTGAACTTCTTGCGTAAAGACCTGCACAAATCCGTGTTAGGCTTCGGGCTGGTGACTTATGTGCGCTCGGTCGAGCAGTCCAAGGCGCTTAACGATAATCACTCCCCAATGGTGATCATCTCGGCCTCGGGGATGGCTGAAACCGGGCGCATCTTACACCACCTGCGCAACAATATTGAGAATCCGCGCAATACGGTGCTGATTGTCTCCTGGCAAGCGCCCTACACGTTAGGCCGCCGCCTGGCTGATCGCGACGCGCAGGTCAAGATCTTCGGGGAGACTATACGACCGGCGGGCAGAAGTGGTCACTATCGGCGGTTACTCAGCCCACGCCGGGCAACCCGCCCTGGTGGAATATGCCCAGGCAGTCAAAGAACAGGTCAAGCAAGTTTTCCTGGTACATGGGGAACCCGACGCGGCGCAAGCCTTAATGGAAAAACTGGCGCAGGCAGGCATCACCAGTGTTTCCTATCCGGAACTACACTCGAGCGTAGAGATCTAGGCTTTGCAATTGTCTTCCCCAACTTCTCGCTGGCCGTGGCTCATGCTCCCGGCCCGCATGCTGTTGTTCATCGCCTTTCAAGCTCTATTTGCCGCCGGATACCTGCTGGCGGGCTCTTCCGCTGCCTGGGAGAGCGCGGCCAACTGGTGGCCGATAACCGTCACCCTGGCGAACCTGGCCTGCATAGCCCTGTTGATCTGGTTGTACAAAGGGGAAGGTAAGCGCTACTGGGATATTTTTCGGATTCAACGTTCATCGATCAAGAGCGATTTGCTCGTCATGCTTGGCACGGTCATTCTTTTTGGCCCAGTAGCCTATTTGCCGAATACATTGATTGCTGCCCAGCTGTTTGGGGATGCAGCAACTCCAATGGAGATGTTCATCCGACCGCTTCCAATATGGGCAGTCTTGATCAGCCTGGTCATCTAGCCAGTCACCCAAGGCCTGGCCGAACTCCCCACCTATTTTGCGTATGCGATGCCACGTCTGGAAGAAAGAACCGGTTCCCCCTGGCTGGCAGTTTCGCTGGCCTCTTTCTTCCTGGCGGCTCAACATCTGGCTATGCCGCTGCTCCTGGATCTGCGCTTCATGTCATGGAGATTGCTGATGTTCCTGCCGTTTGCTTTGATGGTCGGCATTCTCCTACACTGGCGTCCACGGCTGCTGCCATATATGATCATTGTGCACATCTTGATCGACGCGGCAACGGCAGCGTCTCTGTTCAGTGCGGCGTATTGATTACCCACCCTGCGTAAGAAACTAAGAAGCGGGCAGCGACTTATTCCCCCTGGTAGGCGTGGTGCAAGCCCTGGTCGTCTTCTTCCTGCAAGGCAGTTGTCATCTCACCGATCATCGGCACACCGTGGCGGTACTGGAAGGGCCACATACTGCGCAGGTGGAAGAAGGCCACCCGGTCTCCGTCCTGGAGAGGGTGCTGCAGGTCCGGCTGCACGCCCGGCATGGCGGAGAGCTCGCCGTTGATGAAGGTGATGCCGCGCGCCTCGGTCGGCATGCCCAGAGCCGACAGCAGGTCAGCTACTGTACTGCCTTCCGGCAGGCTGACTTGCAGGTTAGCGTGTGAAGGCTGGGCTGCTGAGCCGCCGAAGCAAGCCAGGTCCCCATATAACCAGGTATCGATACGCAACTCTTTCACTCAACCTCCTCCGATCGGCGGGAATATGCCCACCTCGTCGCCAGGCTGGAGAACCCAATTCAATTCCTGCGCTCTACCGTTCACGAAGGTTACTTTGGTCTCGTCAGGTGGGATACCCAGCCGTTCGACCAGGTCCTGCAGAGTTGCCCCAGCGGGAAGCTCCACCGGGACGGGCTGTCCCAACGAGGTGTCCCCTGCGTAGTGCCTGAGTGTGGCGAACAACTTGACCTGGATCAGCATGCTGATCTCCATTAAAGGACACAAGACGATATTCTGCGCCCACAGGCAGTCGGCGCAGGAAGGATCCCAACCCCAACAGCCCAGGTTCCGGGCGCGCAGGTCGCAGGTATCACGCAGGTCGCAGTCCGGACAGGATGGAAAATTGAAAGCCTGGACCTCGCTGCGGAAGCAGACGTACTCCTCGGAGGTCCAAATGTCCAGCAAACTCTGCTGGTTAACATCCCCCAACAGATAGCGATCAACCTTTTTCTGCCGCCCGTCGATGGTGTAATAGCTGTAGTTGTGCGAGAGCGCGTAGCAGGGAGCGACGCCTCCATCCCAACCGACTACCGCGGCCTGATCTTTGACAAAGCGGCAGCGTCGGTCAGCACCCCAATGCATACGCGGAACCTCACAGGTGGCCCAGGTCACCCAGGCGCCCACCCGCAACGGCCAACCGTTGGCAGGAATGGGGGGGATCGGGCTGTAGCTGTACAGCTTCTCGTCCAGCAGGGCTTGCGTGTACGGCAGCACATTGCTGACCAGCAACCTGGATACCTGCAGGTCCGCCGCCAGGCGGGTGAGATCATTCAGCTCGGCGATGTTGCTACGCATGGCGACAAATTCGACACCGATGAATGGGAATAACGAGGCTAGCTGGCGCTTGATCTCGGTCAGGGTACGCATGTTTTCGATCACCTGGGAAAGCATGGCGCCGCGCACACCGCTGTAAGTCTCCGGTTTGCCGCCGTCGATCGAGATCATCACCCGGTCCACGCCCAAATGCACCAGCTCGCGAGCGATGCGCTGATCGAGCAACAGGCCGTTGGTACCCAGGGTGACCTGCAGGTCAAGGCGGCGGACTGCAGCGATCATGTCAAGCAGTTTGGGGTGAGTCAGCGGCTCACCAAAACTGGTGAACACAACGCGCTGCAACTGCGGCAGAGCCGGCAAGCTTTCCAGGATCTTTTCGAAGGTCTCCCAGGACATGTGGCGGATCGGGTCGTCCCACACGTTGCGCAAGCAGGTGCGGCATTCCAAATTGCAGGCCGTGGTGGGCTCGAGATACAGTTTCTGGAGGTCGGGGCGGATGGGATGCAGAAGCAGATCGCTGGAGCGCTGGCTGAGCCAGAATTCCTGCCCCGGCGGAATATGCCTGCGACGCAGGTATTCCCCGGACAGATCTAGCGCCATGTTCCCGTTTAGTGTGACTCTTGGCATCGTATTGGATAAGCAGCAATCGTTACAGGCAGGGAATGTACCAACCTTTTCCAGTTAAAAGTGTAAAGTCCATGAGAAATCAGGTGGTCGGAACCGCTTGTGTTGGCGATCCCAACCACCTGAAGTGTGTTTCAAACGCCTACATCGGACAGACCGCTACAACTCTCCAAAAACCGAGTCGAGGGCTTCATCCGGGATATCGAAGATCACGTCGTGCGGCGGGAGCGGCTCGGTGCGCATGAACTCTGGCAGGCGGTCGGCTTCTTTACTGATGCCGGCGGCTTCATTGAATGCGCGCTCCTTCTTCAAAACAGCAGCCCCGTAGGCATTCACGTCGTCCGCAGTCCAGTTTGTGCCCAGGACGCCGTTGCATTCGTCGATCATGCCCTGGAAGCCACTGGCGATATCCAGGATGGCAAAGGCAATGAACAGGCAGTGTCCGCTGGAGTCAATGAAGGCAGTGGTCGACCTGGAAGGCGCGGCTCAGAGCAGCCTTGCCTTCAGTGCTGAGCGGATCCGCCTTGCCTGCCACGCCCAGGATCTCGGGGGCAATGGTGTAGCCGGCGGTATGGTCAGCGCCCATGGTGGTGGTGGCGTAGGTGATGCCGATGCCTTTGACAGCGCGCGGCTCATAGGCGGGCATGCTCTGGCCCTTGACGGTCGGGACGCGGGTAACGCCGTAGCCCTTTCCGGTCAATCTCGGTGCCGCCGCCCAGGATGCGGCCCAGTCGGGGTGCCCTTGCCCATCTCGTGCACCAGCTCGATGGCGCCCTTGCTATCGCCGAAGGGGATCACGCCGGCCTCCATGGCCACGGCCATGGTCGTGCCGGTCTCGATGGTATCCAGCCCGTAGTCATTGCACAGCCGGATCATCTCGGCGATGTCGTCCAGATTGTCGATGCCGCAGTTGGCGCCAAGCGCCCAGTCGGATTCGTACTCCACGCAGGAGGCATGCTCGTGCCGTCCGCGCTTGTACCAGGTGTTGGAGCACTGGATGATGCAGCCCGGGCTGCAGGCATGGTTATACAGTTCTTTGCCCAGGCGCTGCTTGTTGCCCTCGAAGATGGCCTCGCCGGCGATCTTGGCCGCGCCTTCAAAACGACCGCTGGAGAAGTTGCGGGTGGGCAGGCCGCCGGCCTCGTTCATGATGTTGATCAGCACGGCCGTGCCGTAGGTGTTCAGGCCGCCCTTGGGCTTGGTGATGGCATGCTCGTCGCAGCGCCTCGGTCATCTTCTTGCGGCCCTGGTCGAACAGCGGCCTTGTCCGCGATGGGCACGCCCGGTGCGCCCTTGCGATCGACCACGATGAACTTAAGCCCCTTGCTGGCCATCACCGATCCCAGGCCGCCGCGCCCGGCATAGCGGGTGGCGCCGGTTTGCCAAGTCATTGAAGACGATG
The DNA here is from genome assembly GCA_963706905.1 of uncultured Chloroflexia bacterium. Taxonomy (GTDB): domain Bacteria; phylum Chloroflexota; class Anaerolineae; order Anaerolineales; family UBA4823; genus CAVPNY01. The sequence goes on from CAVPNY010000003.1 coordinate 41,173, forward strand.
CCAGCGTTGCCATAGCCCTATTCGCCAGCCATGCCGATCCCGGCGATGGAGACCTTATCGCCGAAGCGATCATAGATCACAGGGAAAACCTCGCTGAGCGGTTTCCCGGCGTATTCGCTGGCGTCGAAGAACTCAAGAACTGGTTGATCTTGTTTCTTATCCCAACCAATCTTAAAGCCCCAATACTTATCTTTTTCCTCAGGCTGTCCTTCGATAACGATCGCCCTCACCAGCAGGTCAGCCAGCTCGCAAGCCCAGGAAGAGCCAGCATTCAACTCCTTGATGCCCCCGGTTAAGGGAGATTTGGCGCCAACCGAGACGCGCGCCGAGGTTGGCGCAGGCGTGCCGGTGAGAATTCCGGGTGCGAAGACGATCTTGTTGTTCGGGCCCAAGGGATGGCAAAGCGGCGGGACTTCATCGGCGACAAGGGTGGAGGTGAAAGCGCGTCCGCCAAGGTACTTATACTTTTCCGGAATTTCCTCCAGTTTATAGCTGCGATCAGACATATTAACCCTGATGATCCACATAAGCTTCCTCCATTTCTAGAATTTATTGTGAGGTACACAGGTGCCGATAAGGGATTGGTTTTATTTTCCGCGGATGACCTCCTGTTGTATTGGTTAAGGTCGACTACAGCGAACTTTTAATTATATCGATATGCGTACGTCTAGGCAACGCATTTGACCAAGTGGCGTGATCTTAATTTGGAGCCAAAGAATGCAAAACTCAGCTCAATTCACACGGAGCACTGATATTTTTATAGCCTATCAAGAATCAAAAATCAAGTGACTTAAGTAATCTGTTAACCGTATGACATACCAATAATCGCCTGCTTTGTTAACTTATAAACACCTGTGACCGAGTTAACAATTTATCAAACCTTTTCGCAAGAGGGGCTTTAGAGAAATCCCAGGTAGACCAACAATACCCCTTCATTTCAAAAGAATATTAACGCCTGGTTTGCCCATAATCCCATTCTTCATTTATAATTTTATATGTGAAGGATTTCTCATGTATGCACACCGCAGATCAAACAATCCCATAGACCAGAGATTCGCCAAGCGTCGGGGAAAGAGGATTGATTTTTCTCTATTTTGAAGGATTCCGGACTACCATTTTTCACCCTTAAGGAGGGCAGCATGTCAAAAGTAAGCGATGATCTCAAAGCGGCATTCGCAGGGGAGTCGCAGGCCAGCCGCAAATACAACTCCTTCGCCAGGAAGGCCGATCAAGACGGGTTCCCGCAGATCGCCAAGCTCTTCCGGGCGGCCGCCCAGGCCGAAACGCATCACGCGTATAATCACCTAAAAGCGATGGGGGGGATCAACAGCACGGCTGAAAACCTGCAGACGGCGATCGCCGGCGAGAACTACGAGGTGGTCAACATGTACCCGGAGTTCATCCAAGACGCGGAGGCTGAGGGGGTGAAGAAGGCGGTGAACACCTTCCGCTGGGCGATGGAGGTGGAGAAAGGGCACGAGGAGCTGTACCGCAAGGCGCTACAGGCCGCGGAAAAGGGCGAGGATGCTCCTCAGGTGGAATACTATGTGTGCCCGTTCTGCGGGTACACCCATGAGGGACCGATGGAGGGCGCCTGCCCGGTATGCGGGACGCCGGGCGAGAAATTCGAGCGAATTGAGTAGCTGTTAGCGAATAGTACAGTTGGGGCGAGGCAACAGGAGGATTTCTGGATAGGATTGAATTCTCATGCCTCGCCCTTACAATAACGGTGCGGGGGTGGCTGCAGGAGATGGCAAGATGATATCCCCGGTTCAAAAGCGGGAGGTGGCTGGCGCCGAAGCTGGTATCGCCCCTAAAGCCAGTCTATTTACCGCCAGTTTTCGGGCGTCGGCATGCTGACGGTACCAGGCGACAGTCTGATGGATGGCTTCGTTAAGCGGGGTGGCGTGATCCCCAAAAGCCCTAGCGAATTTGCTACTGTCGACCAAAAAAGGCTTTTCGAATTCGTACATCATCTCCAATGATTCGCGAGCGGCGGGGATGAACAACCCGCCAATGGCCATCATCATCCGTCCTAAGGATTTGATCTTTACCGGCTGACCAAGGTTTTCAAAGATCAGCTCGATGAAGCGACGCGTGCTGACTGGCTCGGCATTGGGGATATGCCAGACCTGACCGAGGGCTGCGTCGTGCTCACCGAGGATGACCAGACCTTTGCCAAAGTCATCGATAAAGGAATAGGTGTGAGGCGCATCCAGGTCTCCCAAGCCTTGGGCGGCTTTTCCCTGCAAGGCGGGCAGGAACATGCGGTCTCCACAGGCTGAGTCAAGCACGCCAGGGCCGAAGAAATCGGAGGCGCGCCCGATAGCGGCACGCACCTTGCCGGTCTGGTGAGCAGCCAGCACCTGGCGGGCGGCCTCAGCACGGGCTTTGCCTTTGCGAGTTACAGCGGCGTAAGGAAGATCTTCATGAATAAGGCCGTTCACTTCCCCATACATGTACAGGTTATCGCCAATGATCAATTTGGCGCCGGCCGCAGCTGCGCCCTCCAGGATGGCATTCTGCAGGGGGACGAATTTGGTCGTCCATTCGGCGTAATCAGGCTGGGCGCACTGGTAAACCACGGCGGCGCCACGCGCGGCCTGGCGGGTAAAATCGGTGTTGAAGGCATCCCCACCGATGACTTCTACCTCTGCAGGTATTCCATCTGGCCCATTGCCGGAACGGTTAGCCATACGCACGGTTTTGCCGCGCCTTAACAACTCCTGCAGCACTGACTGGCCGAGAGGGCCGGTTCCAAAGATCATGTGAATTTCAGACATAGTATTACTCCTATACAATCATTTCAGATATTGGTGCACGATCATTTCCACTTCCCGGCGAAAGATCAGGCTGGGGTCCTGGACGAAAGGCGGGTATTGATTGTCAATCTCAAACATGACCAGGCCGTGGACACGACTCCAGATCACTAAAGCCAGATACAGGATGTAGGCATCCTCGACCGCATGGATGGTCTGCCATCCAGCTAGCTGCTGACGCAACTCATCTGACAGGTAGGGCGCTTCTTCTGGCTGCAATACCCTGGCGCGGAGCGCCGCTTCAAGAACGCCAATCAGGGCGCTCAGGCTGCGGGCAGCGGCTGGCATGCTGCTCTCTGGTGGACAGTGATAGCCGGGGATGGGACTGCCAAAGATCAGCATATAGCGCTGCGGGTATGCCACCGCCCACTCCCGGTAAGCCAATCCGAGAGCTCTCAGCCGTGCGGCATGGTTGTCCATAGGCTGACCCTCCAAGGCAGCAAACTGTCCATCGCCCAGGGAGGTGTAGGCATCGATGATCAGGGAGGTTACCAGGTCATCTCGGTTAGAGTAGTGGTTGTAGATGGCAGGGGCGGTGATATGGAGCTGGCGGGCGATGGCACGCAAGCGAAAGGGAAGCGGCGCCATTTTCGCCGATCTGGCGATAGGGCAGTATCCTTGATGGCTTGCTGCAGGTCGATTTGCTGGCTGAGTTTTGGACGGGCCATAGTTACGCTCCTTAAATAACAAACACTGTATATTTACAGTATAAATATACAGTGTTTGTTTAAATCTGTCAAGGGTTAACTAGAGTGTCTTTGATACGATCATTTTCAACACGTCACATGAAACAGTCCTATGGTCGAGCCTTCTGCCTTGTTCCAGCGTTGGATCGCTTCAGGGGTGGAAAGAAGCTCGATAGCGCATTGTTTCGTCTTGAAAAAATCCGCCGCCTCGTCAGAGAGTTTCAGCATGCCAGATTGACCGGATCCGACAATGATCTTGGTGGCCCCATCCTCGTAGACGTACTCCGCTTCGGCGATTGAAACAACATGCGAGGTACCGAAGATTTCCTTGGAGAGCTTCTTTTTTCGCTTCTCCACTTTGCCATCTAGCCGGATGATAATATCATGCTCGAATTTATCTCCGGCAACAGTGATCGAGCCAAACTTGGTTTTTTCGATCTTGAGCTTCATACGGAGCCTCCAGGATTGTTGTTACTGCCCGTACTCCTCCAGGTAGCGGCGATGGGCGCGGGCAACTTCCTCAGCCGGGATCTCGTCCAACTGGCCCAACTGCATGGCATAGAAAACCGTGCGAGCAACACCTTCGACCATCACGGCAGCCTTAATGGCCTCTTCAGGAGTCCTGCCAACGGTGAACACGCCGTGGTTCTTCATCAAGATCGCCGGGCTGTCTCCAATCAACTCGATCAATATACGCCCGATCTCGTCGCCGCCGACTTTGGCATAACCACCTACTGGGATCGGACCGCCAAACTCGTCGGAAATGGCAGTCAACACAGGAGGAATGGGCTTGCCAGCTGCCGCAAAGGCGGTGGCGAAGGGAGAGTGGGTGTGCACCACGCCGTTTATCTCCGGGCGATGACGGTAGACATACAGGTGAGCGGCGGTGTCAGATGAAGGTTTATATTCGCCTTCAACAACCTTCCCATCCAGGTCAACTACTACCATGTTTTCAGGGGCGAGATGTTCATAGAGGATGCCACTGGGCTTGATCACTACAAGACCACTTTGCGGGTCGCGCCCGCTGAGGTTGCCGCCAGTCCAGGAGACCAGGTTATTCCTGGGCAGCTCCATATGAAGTTTATAAATCTCGATGCGTAAGGTTTCTAACATATCTATTCGTGGATAACCTCAGATTTCATCAGTTTGAATATCTTCAGTGTTAGAAGTTACGCATTGTTCAAGGGGGGAAGTGGGGGTGTTTTGGCGGGCTACGCCCGCCAAAACACCCCCATAAACCCACCAACTGCGTAAGTCCTAAGTGTATTGTTCTCGCCACAGCCAAAGTTGTCAAACAATCGCAGGTTTTCGGCACACAGGCGATCAGTGAATTTATCCGCCTCCGGCTGAGCAGCAGGATGCCTCAACTTCTTGGGGCAGGCGTGGGGGGTATTCCGATATTGGGAGAGGGTACACATTCGTCTCTTATCTATATCTACCTCCAAAGGATTATCCGGAAGATGGTGGCTGGTTACCCACCACCCGACCTGTTTAGCGATCATGTTGCCTTGCTATATCCCGGCTGGGCCTGGGCAATCTCAATGAATGCCAGCATATTCTCCAAAGGTACATCGCCTTCCACGTCATGAGCGGGGGCCAGGATATAACTGCCCCGGCTGCCCGCGGATAACAAACCTTTGGTCTCACGGCGCACATCATCGGGTGTGCCATAGGGCAAGGTGCGCTGGGTGGAGAGCCCACCGTGGAAGGTTAGACGGCCGCGGTAGCGCTCCATCAGGTCAAGCACCTCCATGACCTCCGGCTGGAAGGGGTTAAAGCAATTCACGCCGATAGCGATCAGCTCATCGAATAACTCGTCCACGTCACCGCAGGAGTGAATGAAGACAACTTTACCGGCCTGATGCACGGTCGCATACATCCGCTGCAGCACCGGATAGATGTGCTTGCGCCATAGCCGAGGACCCATCTGGAGGCCGCGCTGCTGGCCCCAATCATCGCCAAAATAGACTGCGTCGATCTCATAGCGCAAAGCATGCTCGATCTGGGCGATATTGTAATCGGCGATAGTATTGAGCAAATCATCGACGAAAGCGGGATTGTCCAGGAAATCTATTAACAGATTCTGCATGCCGCGCAGCGTCCAGGCACGCTCGTAAAGCGAAAAGCCGATTTGGAAGAGACGGAAGCGGTCGCCAAAGCTATCGTCGTAGCGGGCGATTTTTTCAGGGATATCGGCGAAGAAGCGCGAGTCCAGCGGGTCTGGGAAGACGTAGCCCTTTAAGGTGGGTCGTGGAAGGACGCAGCCCTTGACGTTACCGATGTCTTTATCAATACTCCTATCCCAGACCACACCGAACATGTCCTGGACGCAATCTCCACCAAGCTCGGTGAAGAAACCAATATCGCTGCCCAGCTTGAGCAGGTGATTGTCGAGGGCGTCCTCCAGCTCTCGGGGAGCAAAATATGCCCTCAATTTATCTTTAGCTTCTTTGGTGAAACCAAAAGACCAGGGCACGTAGGGTGGTTGTTTTCCATCAAGCACCAGCTTGATCACGTCGCGCTTGTTCATTTCATTTATTGAAGTTCAGGAAAGATGAGCTGAAGTGGAATCGCGCACGACCAGGGATGGCGCGAGCAGGATTGACTCTGCATCAACCGTCCGCTCGTCACGGTGCTGAGCGCTGATCCAGCGGGTCAAGGCCTCCACTGCGCGCGCTCCGAGATCGACCAAGGGCTGGTCAACAGTGGTCAAAGCCGGCCAGAAGTATTTCGACTCTGGGATATTATCAAAGCCTGCCACAGCCAGGTCTTGCGGGACGCGTCTCCCGGCGCGGTGGGCGGCTTGCAAGGCCCCCAGGGCGATCTGGTCGTTGCAGGCAAATACGGCATCCAATTCAGGGAATTGCTGCCACAACATTTGGATACCGTCTGCTCCGCTGGCTGCCGACCAGTTCCCGGGCACAATCTGGCGCGCCTCGGGCGGGCAACCGGCGTCTTCCAGGGCTTCGCGCCAGCCATCCAGCCGTTGGCGCGATTCCCACCAGTCCAGCGGACCGGTGATGACACCGATATAGCGGTAGCCCTGGGAAAGCAGGTGTTCAGTCGCCAGCCGGCCACCGAGATAATTATCGATCAACACCACTGGCACATTGTTCATCGGCTGCATACTCAGGTAGATCACGGGAATGGGCAGGTAAGCGCCCATCCTCGCCATCCAATCGCGGTTGTTACCGATCTCGGGCACAGCCCACAGGATGCCATCCACCTGATGAGAGAGCAGGCGGTTAATGATGTGCCCGACATCATCGCTCTCCGGGTGGTGCATAAAATCTAGCAGGAGGGAATACCCCAGGTTGCGGGTCATCTTTTCGATGCCTACCAGGGTCGTGGAGGGGCCATAGAAGCTGGATGCCATAGCGACTACGCCGATAGTATGGCTGCGGCGGTGGATCAGGCTGCGCGCCAGGATATTGGGGCGGTAATCGAGCTGTTCAATGACGCGCTGCACCCGCAGGCGCGTCTCGGGCGCTACATCCGGTCGCTCGTTGATCACCCGCGAGACCGTCTGGGTGGAAACCCCCGCGGCTCGGGCAACCTGCGTGATGGTGATCTGTTTCCTGGCAAACATAACCATTCGACTCACAAGATTTACAAAAGGGAGCGATACTCCGTCTGAGTGATGGTATTAACCATCGCCCAGAAATTTTCCATAGGAGTATCGAGCTGCACATGGTGGGTCGGCCCCAAGATCAGCCCGCCACCTTTTCCCAGGGTGCTCAGGCGCTGCAATACTTCGCTGCAGACGGTTTCAGGCGTGCCAAAGGGCAAGGTATACTGCTCGTCGATCGACCCCCAGAAGCACAAATGCTGGCCAAAATCCTTTTTTAACTGGGCCGGGTCCATACAGGCTGGCTGGATCGGGTTGAGAACATCCAGGCCGATCTCGATCAAGTCAGGGATGATCGGCAGGATGTTTCCATCTGTATGATAGGCAACTTTGACCGCCGGATTGATCGCCTTTAGCGCAGCGATAAAAGCTGCCATCCTGGGCTTGAAGAACCTGCGCCACATGCGCGGCGAGATCAGCATAGCGTTTTGCGCGCCGACATCATCGCCGATCCAGACCATATCCACACCGAGCTCGACCAGTTTCTTAGCGGCGGTCAGGTGGAACTGATAGGGAACATCCAGGATGCGCTCGGCCAGATCAGGATTCAAAGCCATATCCGTCATCAGGCGCTCATAACCGCGCAGCGCCCAAGCAGTCTCAAAGATGGTGGTGACGGTCACGCCAACAATCCAGTATTCGTCCTTGAATTCTTTAATCACGCGCTCGGAATCGGTATACAACTGTGGTCGATGCGGGTCAGGGGGCAGGTAGTGGTCGATGGCGTCATCCTGCGCCAGGGGATGGGAGGCGATCTCGGTATAGCGCCCGTTACCGAAGGGTGTGGTGTACTCGACCGATTTCCAACCAATCCCCCATTCATCGGTATAAGCCAGAGGAGCCTGATAATAAGAGTTGGCCCAGCCAACGGAAGTAAGCAGCATATCCTCGCCGAGGGTACGCTCCAGAAGGTAGGTATTTCCACCTCCATGCGGGTTATGCAAAGCATCGCTCTCAATTTGTAGATCAGAGCGCAGGCGCTCTGCAAACTCAGGCGTGAAGCTTACCTGCAGCGGGCAACGATCTGGCGCTTCGTGATGGAGAGCTGTCAGGACGCGATCGCGGTGTTTCATACTGCGGCCTTCGTACTGTGAGAATTTATAAGAGAGATTTAGCGACAGCCACCGCCCGGCTGGCATCCGGAGCGTAACCATCCGCGCCGACCTGCCTGGCAAAGCTCTCCGTGATTGGGGCTCCGCCGATGATCACCTTTACCTGCTGGCGCAACCCGGCGGTCTGGAGAGCATCGATGGTGACCTTCATGTTGGGCATAGTGGTGGTAAGCAGGGCCGACATCGCCACTAAATCGGCCTGGTGCTCGCGAGCGGCAGCGACAAACTTGTCAGCCGAGACGTCCGTGCCCAGGTCAACAATCTCGAACCCGGCACCTTCAAGCATCATTGCCACCAGGTTCTTGCCGATGTCGTGCAGGTCGCCTTTGACAGTCCCGATCACCACTTTGCCAGAGGAGCGTAGATCCGTCTGCTGCAAGCGGGGCTTGAGCAAGGCCAAACCGGCCTGCATGGCGCGGGCTGCGATGAGCATTTCCGGCACAAAATACTCGCCCTCTTCGAAGCGCTTGCCGACTTCAGCCATGGCGGCGATCATACCCTGGTTAAGGATAGCTGCCGGGTCAACATCGCTATCCAAAGCCTGTTGAACTTTCTGGGACACCTGCGGGGCTTGCCCGTCAATAATGCCTTCGTAGATTTCCTGGATCAATTGGTTCACATGCTACTCCTTTCTAGCTATTGGCTGTTTTGAAGCTCGCTCTAGCCGCCGTCTCCGGCGACTGATCCTGCGCCGAGGACGGCGCAGGGAGCAGTTCTATATCCGAATCCAGATATTTATGTATATACTCCATATTCGAGGGCGGTATCGAAGGCAGCCACAATGTTCTCAGGCGGCACAAAAGCCTGGATGTTATGAACTGTGGCGAAGACGAAACCGCCGCCTGGGGCCAGATCGTCGATACGCCGCTTCACCTCATCGACTACCTCTTGCGGTTTTCCGAAGGGTAAGACATGCTGAGTATCCACACCGCCCCAGAAAACGATATCCTTGCCGAACTCCTGCTTCAGGTGACGGGTGTCCATCCCACGCGCCGACACCTGCACCGGATTGAGGATGTCAAAACCCAGATCGATCAGGTCTGGCACCAGCTCGAAAGTTGCGCCACAGCTATGGTAGAACAGTTTGGCGTCAGTCTTTTTCTTAATGGCCTCCACCAGGCGGCGCTGCTTGGGCTTGATCATCTTGCGATACAGCTCAGGGCGGATCAGCCAACCATCCTGACCGCAGACATCATCCCAGAAAGTGAAGACATGCAGGTATTCGCCAAGCTCATCCAGATAGTTGTTGCACGATTCAATGTAGATATCGGTGATACGCTCCATGAGGGCATCCGCAAATTGAGGCTCCTGAATCAACGCCATGAAGAAATTTTGGAGCCCGATGGTTCGGGCTGGCTGCTCGAAGATGCCGCCGCCGATTACAGCGCTGCCCACCAGGGCATAGTCAGTATTCTCGTATAGCAGCTTAGCCTGCTCTTTTAGCTGCAGGTTATATTCCCGCGGGTCAGGTTTAGGCCACTGATACCTTTCCAGCGCCTCCATCGTCGTCTCAGTAAAAGGGAACTCCACCCAGTCGAAGTACAGCCCGCCATCTTTGGGCATGTGCAGTTTAGAGCCCCAACGATCAACAAAGGCGTAATAATCGCCTTCCTCAAAAACTTCCAATCCGGGAGCAGTGGCGGCAGGCAGCTGTACCAGACGGAAATCCGAATTAAAACGCTCCATCAAGGCCTCATCCAGGTAAGGCAGCTGCTGGACGTTATCGAGCATCTTGATCTCTTCCAGAGGCAAGCCCAGGTAAGCCTTCAAATCGATGTAGGCGCGACGGGTGATCGAAGAGACGATGGTGGCTCCCAGGTCGATTGGGATGCGATCAGGCTGCTGGTGGTTGAGCGCCAGCAGGACACGTTCTCTTGGGTTCATGGCTGCTTCCTCAAGTTGCAAAGATCTCCTTCACCTTGCCAGCTACCGCCCTCCCCAGGCGGGAATGTTGATCGGCTTCAAAATGCACGCCGTCCAGGTCGCTCGAGACAATCACCTGGCCCGCATCGAGGAAAGCGCACAGGTGCTCTTCTGCTACCCGCTGGTAATGGGCACACAACTTCCTGGATTTAGCCAGGCCGCCCTCGAACATCTCGGTGTACTCGGTCAGCGCCCCCAGTGGAGGCGGGGCAATTAACAGCACCTGCGGAGGCTGGCTCCCTACGCCGGTCGCACTTTTCTGGATGATCTCTACCAGGACGGCAATGCTGGCAGCGATATCATACGCAGAGACAGAGAAGCGCAATTTCAGGTCGTTGGTGCCCAGCATCAGTACTACCAGTTCGATGGGTTTGTGTGTCTCCAGGCAGGGGATCAGATAGTCCCGGCCGTTTTTATAGCCCTCGATTGGGTCGTCCCACAGGGTGGTGCGCCCACCCAGGCCTTCCTCAATAACCTGATAGCCTGAACCAAGCTCGCGCGCCAGCACGCCAGTCCAGCGTACGCTCGAGTTATAGCGTTCATCGCTGGCAGGGATCGATCCCCAGGTGTTGGAGTCCCCGTAGCACAGGATGACTCTGGGCTGTGAGCTCACTCTTCACCTCCTGCGTTGTGCTGTTTTCCTTTGGGTAGCAAGATTATTCCGCCCGCTTGCGCAGGTAAGAGTGCATAATCACCGATAACACGATGATAAATCCGTAGATCAAATTGGTCCAGAATCCGGTTAAGCCGGCAGCCACCGTGGCAGCTTCGATGGTACCGATGATAAAGGCTCCGAAGAAAGTTCCCAAAATCGTACCGACACCGCCGAAGACGGAGGTACCACCCAGGAAGACGGAGGCCAGCGTTCTCAACAAATAAGCATCGCCCAGGCTGGGCCATAAATAGGCGACGTAAAAACTGGCGATAATGCCGGCGAAGGCTGAGACCAGACCGATCAGCATGAAGGCCTGGATGCGGGTACGCCCAGTATTGACACCCATCAATTCAGCGCTGTTGATATTATCGCCAATCAGGTAAATATGTGCGCCAAACCGATGGCGGTTTAGCAGCACCCAACCGAGGATGGTAATGATGATCAGCCAGATCATTTGCATGGGTAAGTATCCGCCGATCTTGCCGACCAGCAATGGGTAAAAGAAGGTACTCTTTTACAAACTCCAAAGTGAAATTGCCACCGGAGAGAAGCACCAACACTGCGCCCCGCCAAAAGAACTGCGTCCCGAGGGTGACGACGAGCGAAGGTATGCCAAATTTGACGATAATAAAGCCATTGATCCAGCCGATGATGGTTCCAGTCACCAGGCTGGCGAGGATCGCCAGGAATACCTGGATGGTCGGATTACCGGTGAAGGCTGTACCATGGTAAGTGTAATGAAACGCCACCATGCCCATGGCCATGATCGATGGGAATGAGAGATCGATCTCTTTGGCGATCACCACGATGGTCAGGGGAATAGCCATGATGGCAAAAAAAGGAATGGTTAACATGAATGCATAATAGATCTGCGAGGATAAAAAGGTTTCGGGGGCTGAAATGATAAAAATCAGCCACAAGCCCAGGAACACACCGATTATTCCAAGTTGGGTGCTATTCTGGCGGGCAAATCTCCGCAGACTGAAGGGCACTTTATAGTGCTGGGTAAGTTCGGGTGCGGTTTGGTCGGTTTGAGAATTCATCGTATCCATCCATGTTCAATTGCTAATCGAGGCTGCCAGTTTCCGCAACACGGACCATCTTATCCATTAAGTCGCTTAAGCCGATATTTTTTGGCAGGAATTCACCGGCAACTTTACCGCGGTCGATCACCACCACGCGATCGGCGACATTGTAGACATGCAGGATGTTGTGGTCAATAAAAATGGCGGATTTGCCGGCTTGCTTGATGCCATTGACGAAGTTGACCAGCTTGGCCGTCTCTTTCAACGAGAGACCCATGGTAGGCTCGTCCAGGATGATGATTTCGGCGTCAAAGAAAAGGGCGCGTACGATGGCTACGCCCTGCTTTTCACCGCCGGAATACTTGCCGACCCGTGAATCAGGACTGACCGCGCTGGAGGTAAAGCCCATGGATTGGGACATCAGCCGGTGTGTTTCATCCCTCATCCGTTGAATATCGAGGAAACCCCAAGAGTTGCACAGCTCTCGTCCCAGAAAGATATTGCGCCACAAGGTCTGCAATTCAGCCAGCGCCCGTTCCTGATAAACGGTTTCCACACCCAATTCTCTGGCTTTGGGAACTGTAAGATTTTCCACTTTCTGACCGTTGAAATAGATCTCACCGCTGGTGGGTTGATAATAACCGGTGAGGATCTTGATCAACGTTGATTTTCCGGCGCCATTATCGCCCAGCAGGCCTACAACTTCATTCCGGCCCAGCTGAAAGTTGATATTCTCAAGCGCCTGGACCTCTCCGAAGGATTTAGACACATTCTTTAGTTCGAGGCGATATTGCTCCATATACTGACTCCGTTCCGGGATTGGATAACCCGAATGCTCTCGAATTACCTATTTCTTTGAGAATGGCAAGGGCTAAATGGCGAGGTATTCATCATAAGCCACTTAGCCCTTGCACATTTTTCTATTGCTGACCCGTCAGAGACAGGAACATGTCAAAAAGCAGGGATCGGTCCCGCTTTAACGAATTTGACTCTCTACCAACGGGGCCAGTACGTCGATATTATCTTTGTCCGCAAAGCCCGCGCCCGTATCGATCTGCAGACCGGAGAAGCCGTAGTTATGTGTGAGACAAATCTGCAGAACACCGAAGTAGCCTTGCAGGAACTGTTGCTGGTCGATCACAAGCTGGAGCCAGCCATCCTGGATCGCTTTAACGGCATTCCCAGACATATCGAAACCGGCAGCATAGACCTCGCCCGGCTTTTTGCCGGCGGCTTCCAGGAAGGACTGCACGGTGCCCGTCAGGTTGCCGTGATCGGTCACCATGAGCTTAATGTCCGGGTTGGCGGACATGATGCCGGTAAAGACCGGCACACCGGCGGCCGCCTCCTTGTTGGTGGCGTCGTCGATCTCCTGGTAGATCACAGTCAGTCCAGATTCTTCAAGAGCATCAACAATGCCCTTAGTGCGCTCGCCGCGACCGGCCTGGGCCAGCAACCCCCAGACGAAGGCTTTGTCGCCAGCCTGCACGCCTGACCGCTTCACGGCTTCCATGCCTACAGCGTGGCCAGCGTCGTAGAGGATGGCACCGACATAGCCGAAACCGTTGGAACTGTAATTAGCTTGCGCTTCCGGCAATTGCGTGTTCATGCTGGTGACGAGAATGCCCTTCGACTCAGCATCATCGATGAGGGGATCAAAAGCAGCATCACCGGGATGGCCCATGATGGCAATGCCGTCGGGATTGGTTGCAACGGCTTCTGTGAACTGGGTGGTCATCTTGGCAGGATCCCAATCAGACCACACGTATTCCACATCCGCACCAGTATCTGCGGCAGCCTGAACGGCGCCATTATAGACTACGGTCTCAAAGCCACCACCTGGTGATCCACCTGGGAAGAAGACGATTTTGGTGCCAGAGCACCACCCGCCTTCAGCTGCGGGCGCTTCTGCGGCAGGCTCCTCTGCAGCGGGCTCCTCTGCAGCGGGCTCCTCTGCAGGGGCCTGGGTGGCTGCCGGGGCGCAAGCCGCCAGTACAAAGACCATCACCAGCGCCAGGGCCAGGATGGTGTAGATAGGCGATTTAACGGTTCTCACTTTAAACACTCCTTTGTTTTAGTTATGGGAATTGAGATTTGCCAAACCAATGTATGCGAAGGAAATGGTCTTGTTGGAGAGATCGCCCGCCAGTTTAACACAGCCCTATCTTGCCGGAAGAGCGGCGCAGGCGGCGAGCATTTGAGATGGGTTTGCCTTCACCTCCTTCTACCCTAGCAGAATTAAGATCGGTGGACATGAATAGAGGGTTCAGCCCAAGGGTATATAAAATTGGGAACCAGGCAATGTGAAAAACGTTAAAGGGGCGAATGTTATCGTTACCGCTAACGATAACATGATAACAAGAAAGCGTGTCTAAGTCAATTACCAATTGTTCGAGTGCGACATAATAAGTGTAATCGCAGCCCAGATTGCGATTGCCTTGCAAGAGAGGATTTGCTATAATGCGGGTTGTTCGGAGAGGTGCCGGAGTGGTTGAACGGGGCGGTCTCGAAAACCGTTGTGGATCTCGTATCCACCGTGGGTTCGAATCCCACCCTCTCCGCTGAGCGTATAAGTCTTCAGAGCACTTACCGGCTCTCGATCTGTTGAAAAACGGATGTGAAAGTGCGAGGATTTTACGCCTGGCGTGATCTTCACGCCCGAGATCGCTCAGTGTCCGCTGGGCGATCTCACTTTTAAGCGATTATCCTTCATTGTACGTACTCCTCGGCGCTTGTCAAGGTATTGTGGGACATCGGGAAGGCGATTTTGACTTCCGTTGCCATCTGTCCCATATCTTCCCCTATGTCACACAATATTCCCTTCTGCACTCTTGTTCTCGATCCAGTAGCGTCGCTCGGCGTCTGGGCGCAGTCTATCCATCAGCCGGAAGAGAATCTCGTAGTCCGGACTGACCTTGACCCACATGATACGCTTTGTACCCACATCGCAGCCAACTTCCTGGATCATAGTGCGCACCAGCATCTTGCGCTCTTCGCTGGGTTGCCCATTCCCAACTGTCATGCAAATTTAGCAGGGTAGCGCAGCCCGTTCGATGGCCGATTCAGGAATGCGGTTGAGCAAGTCAAGCTTTTCCTTCAAGCTGTTGACCTTCTGCCAGTACTGGTATTCTTCACCTTCGTACAAGCCCCGCTCGTAGTTATCGCGCATCAGGCGCAACATACTGCGGATCTCCTTGCGCTCGCTCTCCGGATCGGGCCTGTCCTGCTCATCATGCAGTAGTTTCCGTACATCTTCTTCCCAGGTTGGCAGTTAACTTGAGCGACTGTATTAGCGCTGCGACTTGTTCATCCAGGTTGTCGGCATGAATACTCTGACCTGAGTACGGGCAGTCGTAGTAGCCGCGAAGGTGCGAATCCTCCCGGTAGTAGGTGGGATAATTCTTGGGTGTCTGGACACGAAGTCGTCGGCCACAGTGCGCGCAGACTGCCAGGCTTTGCAGCAGGTGAACCCTAGCCGCCTTCTGCCCAGGTTTGGGAACAACACGCCGGCTGGCACGTAGTGCCTGACAGCGATCCCACAACTCCTGGCTGATGATCGGCTCATGCTGTCCCACAGAGACCTGGGGCGGTGTGGAGCGATAGCTGACACCCTTAGGGCGTACGGTCATGCCGCGGTAGCGGATCTTACCCACATAGTAGGGATTGCAGAGCATATCTCGCACCGAGTCCTTGTTGAACATGCGATTCTTTGCTGTGAGATATCCACCTTCGTTCAACCATGCAGCGATCTGCATGTCAGAATACTGTCCCGTAGCGTAGCGTTCGAACATTTCCACCACCACAGGAGCTTTCTCCGGGTCGGGAACACCTACCTTGCGGTTGCCCTGCAGCACACTGATGTATCCCCAGGGAACAGTGCCATTATGATAGCCCTGCAGCGAGCGCTCCAGCTTGCCCTTGTTGGTCTCTTTGGATAAGTTATCGCTGTAGAACTCGCCCAGGGAGCTAACCAGGTGAAATAGGAGCTTACCTTCCGGTGTACCCAGGTCGAATGGCTGCTGGACGGCTTTGAAGATGATATCGAGCTCTTGCAGCTCGTGGACGATCTCCAGCGACCATTCCAGCCGGCGCGCCAGGCGATCCACTTTATGGACGTACAGCACCTTGAACTCGCCTCGCCGGGCGGCTTCGCGCATGGCATTGATCCCTGGGCGGTATTTCTTGCGGTAAGCCGATTGGGCCGGATCGGCGAACACCTTGACAATCTCGACCCATCGCGCTCAGCCTGTTCCTTGATCTGGCGCAGCTGGGCGTCCAGACTGAACGAGTCGCTCTGCATCTCAGATGAAAAACGAATGTAGGCTGCTCCAGGGAGGGGGAAGAGTCTTCTCTTTGCTTGTATCGGTTCATCTTATTCAATCCTTTCGTTCAAAGTAAGAAATTGTTGGGGATCAAGTGAGAAAACTATCCAGATTATTTCATTGCACACCTCCAATCAGGAGCAGCCGGGTTGAATTATTAGCTGGTGTCGTTTGTCTTTTCCTGGTTGAGCGCCAGGTAACGGCGGTTGATGCGCGCCAGCCATTCGATCAGGCTCTGTGGGAGCCTGTCTGGTAAGGCTTGTTGCTCCTGGGGAGGGGTTATATCATCTCCGGAAACCTGATTTACTTGTGGGTCAGGGTTTTCAGGAAGGCTTTGACTTACACTCTCATCTGCCATAATTGCACCTCTTTCGTTAAATAATGTTGAGTGTCTCTTATGCACTTTAGGGGATAAAAGAAAACTCCGGTTCTGACATGAAACATGTCAGATCCGGAGCGTTGATTGTGGGTAATCTCTGGGATCTGGGTTATTCTTCCTTTCGGTTACTCCAAATTGACAACTGGCCAGGTTGGGTGGAGAATCGTTTTTCAGAATCCCGATGACCAGCTCTTTTCGCCAACTGTTTTTGATAATATTGCTTATGGGCCCGTTTAACAGGGTTTAGACAATCCAGCTGTTCAACAAAGAGTCCAGCAGGCCTTGAATGCGATTCACACGGACGAATATGCCAAGTGAAATCCTTACCACCTGAGGGGAGGCGAGAAAAAACGGATCGCAATTGCCACGGTACTTGCAATGCAGCCGCAAATATTGATCCTGGATGAGCCGACTGCCGGGTTTGATCCCCGCGTTCGCCGCGAGTTAATCGAGTTATTAAAGAACTGCCCTAGACAATGCTGATTGCCACTCACGATCTCGGATTAGCTGAGTTGATCACCCCAAGAACAATCATGTTAAATCGCGGGAAAATCGTGGCAGATGACACAAGGCCAGGATCCTTCACGACGAGGCCTTGCTTATGGTGAATAGTCTGAGATAGAATAGGCGCCATAATAAAATCGATCTGAGACTTCATGCCCTAATTCTTGCCTTGAGGCACGGGGTGAACGAAATCAAACCACACACTGGAGGAGAGATTATGTTGAAGAATTTCACTAAACTGCAAAACCTGCCGGTAATTACCATGGCTGTGGCAGGTGTCATCCATCTGCTGTTAGCCCCTTCCCATTATGCCCATGCCCCCGCCCACGGCATCTTTTTTGCTTTGGCAGGCGCGGCGGAGTTGCTTTGGGCGGGTGCTTTCTGGCGCAAACCTTCATCCAGGCTGTATTACCTTGGGTTGGCTCTGGCGGGCGGCCTGGTGGTTCTGTGGGCAATCACACGTTTTCTCATTGCTCCTTTTGAACATGAGCCTGGCGTGTGGGACCTGGGAGGATTGGTTTGCAAGGCCAGTGAGCTGGTATCCATTCTGGCGCTAATCGCCATGGCGGTACAAGGGCAAATTGCAGGTCTGCCGCGGGTTTCGTTGGTGCGTACGGCCGGGGTGGCCTTGATCCTGGCCCTGGCGGTGGGTACTTTTAGTTACGGCGTTGCGCTGGCCCTGGAACCGGTGCTGCCCTCCCTGGCGGGATTGGGCGAGCATGAACACGCTGATGAAAGCACATCCATGCCCATGGGGGATGAACATACTGGCAGCGGTAAATCTGGCGCCACCGTGCACGCTGGCGATCTGCAGATCGAGCAGCCCTGGGCAGGTGTGGCTCCTGCAGGCTCCACGGGTGGTGTTTTTATGCTGATCAAAAACAACGGCCACCATCCAGATCGTCTCCTGAGTGTTGAGACAGACGTTGCCGAAACCGCCGAAATTCACGAAACAACGATGGAAGGCGACGTAATGAAAATGAGGAAGATCGAAGGCGGGCTGGAAGTGCTTGCTGGCGGCCAGGTGGAATTAAAACATGGTGGCTACCACATTATGCTGATCAACCTTGTGAAAGACATGGAACCTGGTGAACATTTCCATCTTACGCTCAACTTTGAAGAAGCCGGCAGCGTGAATGTAGAAGTTGTTGTGCGTGAGCCCTGATGGGTTAAAGATAATAATGGCACTATGGCAAAATTCGCAGGAAACTTCATTCACTACTTCTTGCCTTGAGGAACCACTCTGATGATGCGCTACGACCGCCACACCTGAATGCAGCGCTCGAGCGCAGGGTTGCGCTCGATGGGGTTGCTGCGGGCGCATCTTGGCGTGGCGGAAGCGGAATCGCACTTTAAACTTACTTATCGGCCTTCTGAACCGCTGTTGGCATGCGCTGGCGCGGTTATTAATTTGGCAATTACGCCTACAAAAGGCGTTAAACTTCTTCCAGGAGGCTGAAATGTCCGTACCCGATTCCGATACTATTCTGCTGATCACCCGCAATGGCATGGGCGATGCCGAACCCGCCTTGCAGCAAAAACTGGTCACCACCTATTTCAAATTACTCGACGAAAACAATATCCTGCCGGCAGCGATCTGCTTTTACGCCGATGGCGTGCGCCTGGTTGTGGAGGGCTCGCCAGTCTGGATTCGCTCAAATCTCTAGAGGCCAAGGGCGTGCGCCTGATCCTTTGCAGTACCTGCTTGAATTATTACAACCTGGCTGACCAGGTGCGGGTGGGAATCGTCGGCGGTATGACCGACATCCTCGAAGCCCAGCGCCGCGGGGCAAAGTGATCTCGCTGTAGGCGCACAGATTATGAAAACTTAATGCGCTGCGCTTACGTCCAAGTGAGGACCCTAAGGCCGCCCTGGATACCTTTGCTCAGGATCACCAGGTAGAAGCTGGCTGTGTGCTGACCTGTGTTGGCAGCCTGCACAAGGCTGTGTTGCGTTTTGCTAACCAGGAGCAGGCGAGCAC
>CAVPNY010000004.1:0-59679 GCA_963706905.1 uncultured Chloroflexia bacterium
GGCGAAGAAAACCAGGTAGGAAAGCCAGGTTGGCGAGAATTGACGGCGCTTGAGCCACAGGATTAACCCTGCCAGAGTCAGAAGAAGAGGCACCCAGCCCGAAGTTTCCCGCAAAAGCTGCCTGGGGTAAAAGATAAGATTCTCATAGGACCAAAAAGCGTACTGGCCCGGTTGAGCAGTGGAATAGGCAACCAGCCACTGCCACTCATCCAGCACAAACAGCCAGATGACAAGCAAGGCCAGAACAGGCAGCCAGGCGACCAGGATGGTTTTACCACGCTGGACCCGTTCACCCTGGGCACGCCTGCCAATCCATAACGCCAAATAACAAATGGCTTGGGTAAACAACACAACCAGACCATAGTTGTACTTGGTTAAGAAACACAACAAGACAAACAAACCAGCCAGAAAGTGGTTCATAAAGGTTGATCGAGACAGCGCCTTATTGAAAAAATAAAGGGAGGCGAACGCCAACAAGATGGCGGGCAACTCCAACATAGAGAGGCCCGCGTGAACGGCATGCTGTTGATCCGAAACCAGGAACAGGGTTGGGATCAGGAAGGCAAGGGGGTGCGCCTGGGGAAAGGCTTGCTTCGCCGAGGCCCATAACAAGAGCCCAAACAGAAAATAACAAAAGGCAGCGTACAACCGCACCTCGGCAGTGCCGCTCCCGAAGAGCAATAACCAGCCGCCCAGAAAATACCCATGGACCGGGGGATACCAATGAGGCTTGACTGTTTGAAACCAAAGCTCGGAGGGTGAAAGGTGCGAGACAGCCGAAGCCATGTCCAGCCCGCGGGTGGCGTGGACTGCCTCGTCATAGTCCATCTGGAGATCCTGATAGCGAACCACCTGCATGCCAATGCGCAGTGTGGCGATCAACATGATCAACACGGCGAGCAGGAATGAAATCAGCACAGCCCTGCGCCCGGCCGGCCAGGCAGTTTGCCCAGGAACAGAGTTCTTAAGAGCTTCTGGCTTGACTGGTTGGCTGAGCGGAGATTTCATCCGAGCTACTCGATCAGGGGGTGAGCTGGCGCTTGAGGTAGATATCATTCCGAACGAACAAATCCAGGTCTCGACGGGTGAAGACGAGCTGGTAATCCTCGTCTAAATAAGGCTGCAGGCCTAAGATTCTCTTATTGATCAGCACCATGCCTGGCTGGTAGGCATCGATCGTCCTGTACAGCTCTTCCTCAGCAATCAAATCGGTCTTAAAGCGTTTGGTGGAAAAAACAACCAGATTAGGCGGCACCAGCAGATCAAACCGGTAAGGGAACATGGGGAGATCTGTCACCATCCATTGTGTGTCTGGCGCATATTGTTCCACATATTGGTAAGCCTCTTCCAATAAATCGCTGCCCTGGAGAGGCCCATCTGCCCGGTTGGCCCCCGATCGAAGCCGGCGACTCACGTCGGGAACCTGATCATAGATCACCAGGGCGAAGGCGAGCAGGGCGAGAAGCGCAAACAGATTACGAAGGCGAAACCAATGACGCTCACGGATGGCTTCTAAAGCCCAGCGAAGCCCTTCGCCGACAGCCACCCCACCCAGCATGGCGGCGGGCACTGTCACCAGGAGCTGGTGGTGATACCAAACGGGTGAGTGGCGCAGGAGGAGAAGATAGGCGCCGCCTATCCAGAAAACCAGATACAAAGACAGCCAACGCCGGGAAATGATGGTAAACAGGATGCCAAACAGCGAAAGCAACAATAACGGGAGAGAGTCACGGAGATGGTAGTTGATCGTGAATATTTGATTGTCGAAAATTGCCGCCCCTTCCAGGTGGGATTGGTAAAGCTGGGTCAGATTGGCTGGCCCAACCCAGAGCAATATTGCGCCGATGGTGACTATCGAGAAGACAGCGCCCCAGATCAGCGCTGGAGAAAGGATGGGCGCGCAGGGTGGGTTTATTGCGCGAGCGGGTCCACTCCCCCAGCACCAACCCAACCAGGATGATTGGAATCAGGAACCCGGTAAATAACTTAATCAAGACAGAAGCACTGAAAGCCAGCGCGGAGAGAACCAACCAAATCCACCGGCGACCCTGATGCCAGGAGATGACTCCCAAGAGGGATAAGACGGCGAAAGTCAATGACGGCAGCCCAACCATAACTGAAACACTCAGCTGCAGGTAAAAGGGGAGCATGATGATCAATAAAGCTCCCACGAGCGCATGCGGATAGCCCCAAATCTTGCGCAGGATGTAGAAAGCCGCCACCAATAAAACTGCCGAAAGCAGGAGAATCAAGAAACGGGCGGCATTGACCTGTGTGCCCAACAAGCGCATGGCGCCCACCAGGATGTATGTCAGGAGAGGCGGCTGGTCGCTCCAGATCTGCTCATATAATGGGTAGCCCTTCATCACCAGGCTGGCCTTCATCAGGTTGATGCCTTCATCGCCATCAAACTGCAGGCGGTTGCGGAAGGGGAAATAAAGGTAAACAACCGCGATGAAGGCGATCACTAACAGGACTGGCGTTATTTGCTGAAGAAGCCGGAGAAAAAATCGAGGGGACGGAGTGTCTTTTTGGTGGGCGTGATTCATGAATAAGCTATTATACTTTTGTCTATACCTGCGAAAAAATTCTGAGAGCTTCCGACCTTGCTATCCTCCAAATACTTCCCGATTGGCTTGCTTCTGGCGATCTACCTGATCGTCGGATATGGTTATCGTGGTGGATTATGGCGAGTCCTGGGATGAACAACTGCGCTACCAATATGCGACCAAGTCTATCGGCGCGTATTTAGGCGACAGCCAGGGGCTGCGGGGTGAAAAAGGGGCCTCCTACGTGATGATCGCCAAACTAGGCTCGGATGCTCTGCGCACCATTTTTAACAATTGGCGCCCGATCGAGGGATGGCATTTCATGCACTTTCTGTCATTTCTGGTCGGGCTTTTCTTCTTTTACCAGATCTGCCTGCGTTTGTTGAATCGATGGGCAGCCTTTGGGGCAGTGCTGCTGTTCAGCACGCAGCCATTAATCTGGGGGCACGCCTTTATCAACCCAAAAGACATCCCCTTTATGGCGTTCTTCCTGGGGAGCATCGCGTTGGGCCTGAGCATGATCGATACGTTCAGCACTGAAAAACAGGCTGAGGCCAACGCGATGATCAAGACAAACTCAGAGCAGCGCCCGCTCACCCAGCGCCTGGCAGCTGAATGGAGCGAACAAAAACAAAAAACCAAAATCGGGCTCGGTTTGATAATTGGAACAGCGATCCTGATCCTGTTGGGCTTGATCGCTTTCAGAGGCGCCATTCACCAGGCCCTGGCAGGGTTGATTCAACAGGCTTACTTAGCAGATCCTGCCACGCTACCAGGCAGGCTGTTCTCAACCCTGACGGAGAATCCAGGGACGATCTCTGTAGAGAGTTATATCCAAAAGGGATTAACCCTGTCCGACCGTCTGGTCCTGCTCTACGCACTGGCAGCAGCCGGCGTGTGTCTGGCGGCAGTGGCGCTCAGCCTTCCCAAGAGCACAGGATGGCTGTGGAGCAACTCCCTCAAACCATTCCTGGTTGCGATCCTGACCAGCGCGACGAAGCCGAGCCTGATCGGAGCCAGCGTACTCTTCGGCCTGTGCATGTCGATCCGCACACTGGGGCCATTTGCCGGATTTCTGATCGCGATCACCTTCCTGTATCGATGCGGCAGGAAGGCGTGGCCCGCCTTGATCGCTTATTTCGCGATTGCGCTGCTCGTCACTTACCTGACCTGGCCCAATTTATGGGAGGCACCGCTGGGTAATTATCTAAGAAGCTTCACAGAGGCTTCCGATTATCCATGGGAGGGGAAGGTGCTGTTCGGCGGCGCCGAATACGATGTTGATTCACTTCCGCGCTCTTATCTGCCAGTGTTAATGACGCTCCAATTTACCGAGCCGGTGTTGATCTTGTTCCTCGTCGGTCTGGGAGCCGGCATCAATCATTGGATCAAGCATCGCATTGACCGCCCACTGGCGACCCTGGCAGCCCTCTGGCTGGGTTTACCACTCGTGGCAGTGATCATCACGCAGCCGGCGATGTACGATAACTTCAGGCACTTCCTGTTTATCACGCCGCCTGTTTTTATCTGCGCCGGATTGGGGCTTCAATTCTTTCTGGATAGGACACGCCGGGTATATTGGAAGGTCTTCTGGTTACTTCTGGCAATTCTCCCCGGCGTGTACGGACTGATCAGGCTTCACCCTTACCAGTACGTTTACTACAATTCGCTGGCGGGAGGCCTGCCAGGCGCGGCGCGCCGTTACGAGCTGGACTACTGGGCAACCTCTTACCGGGAAGCTACCCGGTTCATCAACGAGATTGCCCCGGAGGGAGCCAGGATTCTGGTTTGGGGACCGGAACACATCGTCGGGACCTATGCCCGGCAGGACTTGATGATCGAGAAATACCGCAAAGAAAACACGGACAGCAACGCCTCCGCCGACTTCGCCATCATCTCTTCGCGGAATAACAAAGATGAGACTCTTTTCCCAGAGGCAGGGATTTTATGGACTACCGGCAGGGGTGGAACCGTCTACACGGTTGTCAAGCAATTGAACCAGACAGACTCCTCCGACCCATAGGAGAACGATCGCCGGCAGGAGCATCCGGTCGAGACCCGAGTTGACCCACCAGCTCAGGTCATGGACACTGTCGTATGAGGCGAGATAGTAAACCCCCGCGATCAGCCCGACCCATAAAATACCACATCCGAGAATAAGCGCGGCGGAGCACGAAAACCGAGCTCTTCCGAGCAAGGCCAGGCACACGATCAGCAACAGTCCTATTCCGAGCAGCCCCCAGATTTCGAGACTAAACAAACCCTCGAGGGTGCGGCGCCCGATGTATCCAACTGCCTCCAGGTGAAGATCGGCCGCTTCGATCCAGTCACCGACCGCTGGCTGCAGCCCTGACCTGGTGGAGCCTTGAGGGTAGGCGGTTAATTTAATCAGCTGCCAGAAGACGGCGTATACACCCACCGGGATCAGCAGCGGGATCCAGCGGCGCACAGGAAATGCAGATCTCCCGGGCCAAAAGAAAGTAATTCCAAACAATACAGCAATCCCCAGGCAGGCCATGATGAACCCCTCTGGCCGCGTCCAGGAGGCGACGGCAAAGAACAATCCACTCACAAAGAGCATACCCCTGGTGTGTATCGCGCCATTGCTTTGGATGGCCTGAACCAGGATCAACACAGCCGCAACCAGGTAAAAACACAGCGGCAAGTTGGCGTATCCGATACTGGCATGGCGGAACACGAGCGGTGTGCTTGCGAGCAGGAGAGTCGATAATCCCGCAATTCTCCGGCTGAGCTTCAGCTCAAGCAGAGAGAGATACACAACAAAGATCAAAGCGGCGAAATATCCGCTGAAAATCAATTTCGAGGCCGGCAGGATCTCTTGAAAGAGCAAACGGGCAGCGGCGATCAGAATTGGAATGTGCAGGGGGTAGGGAAGTGTATTCGTCCCCCATTCGGTCACCGAGGAGAGAGAACCCGTAAACGCAATGCCACTGCCTTTTACGCCCCAAATCTGGATTGCGTCAATGGTATGGTAACCTTTTCCAGCAGAGAGGGCGGCTGCCAACCCCCCGATAACCATAAAAACAACCAACCAAAGATCGAACCCCTGCGAGGCCGGTGCACGAGGCTGTACCGGATCAGCCCGCCGCCTGATCAGGAAATAAGCCCCTATTGAGGCGAGCAACAGGAAGATGGTTAAAGCGAGTACGAGCCCGCGATCGATTGACAGGCCTGCCAGAGCAGCCACCGCTATCCCCAATGAGAGCAACCCTAACCCCAGGCCATATCCAAGGGCTATCTTGTACGAGATTGCCCAGCCGGGAACCAGCCCGCTGATGATGAAGGCACCGCTCGCGGTCAGGATGAACAACCAGAGCAATGACCAGAGGAGCGCCGCACCTAATTCAAGCAGATTCTCAAATCCTTGAAAATAGAATAAATCGCCAGGCTGAGGATCCTCCGGCAAGACTACGCCCCACTGGTCATCAAACATACGCAACTCACCGGAAGCCGAAGCAAACGCCTGACCAGGGAACCCACGAACGGACAGGACATAGGTATTCTCTGTAGAAAGACCTTCCAGGCAGTCGGCCTCGGTGCAGTTAATAACCTGCCGGGGAGCCAGAAAGAACTGCATGTAGGGCGTGGCACTTAAGGATTGAGGCGCAAACTGGTCTGGGGGCAAAACGACACGGGCGTCCTCGGGAATATTCTCATGAAGGAAACGAATATAGTTGGCAAATCTTTGCCCCTGAGCGAAGTTGGCACTGCGCCACAACCCGGACTGGCCAATCGCTTTTCTGACCTGACTCAAATCTTGAGCAGCCTCGCCGATGAGATTCCACCCCTGGAAACAAATCCCGGCGATCAAAAAGACAGATAATAACAACGCGCTCTGCTTGTGCGAGATCATAGGATCTTCTGGAAGGCCAATTTTATTCTATCATGCCGGCCTGCTGGAACCAGACTGGGCTTTGACTGCGTCCTTTGGAGGCGATCAAACTCCGGTATACTATCCCCACTATGAAAAGCGCCTGTCATGTCTACCGGCTGGGTCAGGTCGACTACAAAGCCACCTGGGAATTACAGGACCGCCTGGCGCGGGCGATCGCGGCTGGCAAACAACCGCCAACCCTGCTGCTGCTGGAACACCCTCACACCTACACATTTGGGCGGCGGGGTAAGAGCGAGAACCTGCTTTGGGATGAGGCCGAACGCCAGCGGCGGGGCGTAAGCGTGCACTGGGTCGACCGGGGTGGCGACGTGACCTACCACGGTCCCGGACAGCTGGTGGGCTACCCGCTTCTGCCGCTTGGCTCACCTGGCAAAGCCGCTGACCAAAGCGCGTCTGCTTCCCGCCTGCCCCAGGCTGATTTCGTAGGTTACCTGCGCCGGCTAGAGAACGTACTGATCGCCGCCCTGGATCACCTGGGCTTAGCGAGCTTCAAACTGGCAGGCCTGACTGGAGTGTGGGTACAAGCGCCAGACCGCGGTGATGCAACCCAGTCTCTGCCGGCCAAGATCGCTGCCATAGGGGTCAAGGTGGATGCCAGCGGGATCAGCCGGCATGGATTTGCCTTGAACGTTAACCCGGATATGGTTTACTGGGAGGGGATCATCGGCTGCGGTTTGAATGGCTATCCGGTCACCAGCCTGGCTGAATGGATCAATCCAGTCCCATCCATGGAACAAGTAATCCAATCGGTAAGCGCCGCCTTCGGGGAGGAATTCAACTACGAAATCATCTTCCAGGAATCCGCGCCTGCGGTGTAAAATTATTCCGCTCATGTTTGACACAGGCATTAAAAACCAGTACACTTAATTCGAGTTCATCCTTGTCCACTCTGGGGACTCACTAATCATGAGGAGGAGTTAATGGCTTATCAATCCGTACAATTGGTGATGCGTGCCGGTCCCACCCCCGGTAAGACCTATCCGATCGAAAAAAGCGAAAACTTTGTTGGTCGAGATGTCGCCAATGAGGTGTTAATAAATGATGCCGAGGTATCCCGGCGGCACGCCCGCATCTCGATCCAGGCTGGAAACTATGTGATCGAGGATCTGGGATCAACCAATGGCACGTTCGTGAACGGCCAACGGCTAACGGGACCGCGCGTTCTGCGGGTGGGTGACACAGTGATGTTCGGTGAGAATGTCAGCCTGACCTTCGAAATGGCTGGATACGATCCGAATGCTACGCTGATCAGTGCGCCCGGCACGGTCGTGGCGCCCCAACCCCCTGCGCCGGCCCCTCAACCGGTCGCCCCACCGCAGCCAGTATACACTCCACCCCCAGCGCAACCGGCCCCACCACCGCCACCAGTCTACCAGCCTGCTCCCCAGCCGGCTCACCAGCCTGCTCCCCAGCCTGTCTACCAGCCTGCGCCTCAACCGGCCTATTCCGGGCGCGTACCCGCCAGCCCGGTCGAACCATTAATGCAGGAAGAGGTCAAACCGCGGCGACGAACCGGGCTGTGGATTGCCTGCGGCTGTCTGGTTGTGGTCTTGTGCATTGCGATAGTTGGGGCGGTGGCCTTCGATCAGCTAGATCTGTACTGCGTCTATCCGTTCCGAGACGTTACTGTGATTTTCGGAGGCGTCTGTCCTTAGACCCGCTTAGGGGAAGCTGGTCGTCTCTCCAGACACAGCAATCAACGCGTCAGCCCGGCTTGCTTCAATTTTCTCCAGCAGGCTGTTTACCGCGGATAAGGCTTTTTCCGTTTTCAGATAATCGCCGGCGCGCAATTGCGAGTCAGCCTGGAGCAGGATCGATTCGATGGATACGTTCTCTGGCAGTTGCGGATGGCGCAAATAGTCAGCCACGATGCCACGCTCGCGCATCTCTGCACCTTGGGGCAACCAGGCAGTTAGAAAATAAGCTGAAGGATCCAGGAGCTGTTGGTAGCGCCGGACAGTATCATAATAGATGACGGTCAGACGGACATCTTCTATCATGTCGGGGATGCGATGCTGGCGATCGAGGTACGCTGTAAAGCGGCCTTCGATCTGAGCCAGGGTAACTCCGAAGTTGGATTGCAAAGCCGCGTCGATTGCCTGAGACTGTTTCCCACTAGGGTGAGAGGTAATCCCCCGGTAAAATGCTTCATAAGCATCCCAACCATATTCGTCGACCAGGAACTGTATGAAGGCTGCACCTTCCAGGTAGCCAACCTCATGTTGGGAGGTGTAGAATGAGTTAGCCAGGGAAGCCAGGGGGATATACAAACCCAGATCAAGCAGGGCTGCCGCGCGGGAGTAGAGCGGCTCCTTTTTGAAATGACCGCCTGAAAGATAGACCGCCAGACCTTCAACCAGGAGCGAAGGGCGCAGGTCCCCGCCCAAACGCCCATCCAGGATATGGATCATCTCGTGGTGCAGAACCTGAGAGAAGTCGTTGCCAGCATAATTATCATCCAGGTATGAGATGTAGATCTCATCACCGGCAAAGCCACCGTGACCCAGGACGCGTGGCAAGACAGTGATCGGGATCGGGTCGCTAAATTCGGTCCCCATGCTGCTCACGGCCTGTTCTCCCAGAGCATCCGCCTGTGCTAACAAGTCCTCGAGATCCTGAGCGGCATCCGTGCCGGTGATGTAATGCACCACACAACACTCGCTCTCCACGGTTTCCCAACGAGCCCTGGGCTCCGGAGGCGGAATGGCCTGCTGGGGCAATAATTCAACCGTCTCAATCCAGGTGTAGTGTCCGGGCAGGATAGAGAATCTCAGGTAGTATTCCCCTTCGTCTAACCCAGATGTGTCCCACACCCAATTGAAGGTGGCTTGAGGGCGCTGACCAATGCCAAAGGATGAAAATCCAGACTGGGCCAGGTCTTGCTGGGAGACATTTCCAACCTGGATGGTCACGTCCTTGCCTTCCAGATCCACCCCGGGCGGGGCGATGACTTCAAAACTGACCAAGTCGCCGACAAATAACTGCCCATCAGGATGATAACGCACGTCAAAATCGAGATCTGATGCTGTAGCGATCGCAGCGGTGGGCGTGGGGGCGGCTGCTGGCTGTGGACTTGCCAGCATGGTTGAGGACGGTGAGGCTGGTAATGATGCTCGCAAAGGCAAAGAAGATAACGATGCCAATGAAGCGGCGCTGAGCGCCTGGCAAGCCACCAATCCAAGTGAAAAGAAAACCAAAGCCTTACGCATTGGGTTAATTATAGCAGCCTGAATGCGAGTCGATCGGCATGCGCGCCAACTGACTGGTAAAATTAGGAAAATCTAATAGATTTGAATTAAGTAGAAGTTACACAGTTCAAGGGGAAAGTGGGGGTGTTTTGGCGGGCGTAGCCCGCCAAAACACCCCCATAAACCCACCAACTGCGTAAGTCCTATTAAGTATCGCGAGCATCCCGCCTGTGGAGGTTTTTATGTCCCCAATGTTCGTGCCAGGCCCGGTGGACGTCGATGCGGAAGTTCTGGCAGCCCAGACCCAGCGCATGCTGCCTCACCGCAGCAAAGAGTTTGAAACCATCTATCGCCGCGCCTGGGAAAAATCCCGCCAGTTATTCTACACCCAATCAAGAGTGTTTATCGTCACCGCATCTGGAACCGGACTACAAGAGGCCACAGTCCGCAACCTGGCGCAGCAGGATGTGCTGAGCTGTGTAAACGGAGCGTTCAGCCAGCGATGGCATGAGGTGGCGCTGGCGAATGGCAAGCGCTCGGACCTACTCGAGGCCGCCTGGGGACAGCCGATCACCCCTGAGGCAGTGGCAGAGGCGCTACGCAAGAAGCACTACGAGATCATTCTGGTTGTCCATAATGAGACCTCAACCGGGGTGGAGAACCCCATCGCCGAGATCGCTGCCACCGTACGCGCGGTGAGTCCCGAAACCTTGATCTGTGTGGACGCTGTCTCCTCTCTGGGAGGCGTCAAAATTGAAATGGATGCCTGGGGGCTGGATATGCTCTTGACCTCCTCGCAGAAGTGCCTGGCTCTGCCGCCCGGGTTAGCCCTGGCAGGTGTGTCCGATCGAGCAATGGAACGCGCCGGACAAATCCCTAACCGCGGCTGGTACTTCGACCTGGTGCGGCTGGAAAAGCATCTACTCAAGGATTCAACCCCAGCGACACCGGCCTTATCCCTGATTTACGCTCTCGATAAGCAATTGGATCGGATCCTGGCCGAAGGGCTTGAGACCCGCTTTGCCCGGCATGGCGCAATGGCTAAACGCGTTCAGGATTGGGCTGAGATGCGCAAGCTTGAAATCTTTGCCGCCGAAGGCTATCGCTCGCAAACAGTGACAACGATCTCCAACACAGCGAACCTAGATATCTCAGCCTTGAATGCATTCTTGTTGGAAAGGGACATGCGCATCGCCAATGGATATGGCGCATTGAAAGGCAAGACTTTCCGGATCGCCCACATGGGTGACACCCGCATGGAAGAGATCGAAGTTTTGCTGACTGCCATGGACGAGTATCTGACGAAAGTCAAAGCCTAGAAGCTCAAATCCTTTTGTGTCTCCTGTGTCTACACTCGTTACTATCGAATTGACCACATACGCTTATGGCGGAGAAAGCCTGGGGCGACTGCCAGATGGACGCGCCGTCTTCGTCCCGTTTGCCCTGCCAGGCGAAACCGTCCAGGTACGCCTGGTGGAAGAGAAAGCTGGCTACGCCCGTGGGGAACTGCAAGCAGTGCTGATCGCCTCACCAGATCGCGTGCTGCCCCGCTGCTCTCATTACACCCTGTGCGGCGGCTGCCATTACCAGCATATCCCTTACGAGAAACAACTAGAGATCAAAACGACCATCCTGCGTGATCAACTAGAACGCATCGCACGCCTGAAAGATCCCCCGATTGAGCCCTGCGTAGCGTCTCCTAATCCATTCAATTATCGGAACCATGTCCAGTTCCACCTGACACCGCAGGGCAAATTGGGTTACCAGCAGATGCGCTCCAACAAAACTTTTGCCCTGCAAGAATGCCACCTACCCGAGGAAGCACTCAACCAGTTATGGCCTCTACTGGATTTTGAACCAATGCCCGGTTTGAAGCGCATTCACCTGCGCCAGGGGATTGAAGAAGACACGATCCTGGTATTGGAATCCAACGAGGCAGAGCCACCCGAAGTCAGTGTCGAGGATCTGGCAGTCTCCGTTGTGTTTCAAGGTCCACAGAGCAACCAGGTTCTGGCGGGCAGCGAGTATGTGGTGATGGAGGTGCTGGACCATAACTTCCGCGTATCGGCAGGTTCTTTCTTTCAGGTCAACATACCCGTCGTGGAGGCGATGGTCAGTCACCTGCTCGAGCAACTGCTGGTACATAGCAACGACACGGTGCTGGATATTTATGCTGGCGTTGGGTTGTTCAGCGCCTTCCTGGCACCTGCGGCTGAGCGGCTGATCGCCATTGAATCTAACGAGAATGCCTGCGAGGATTTCACCATCAACCTGAATGAATTTGATAATGTGGAGCTATACCAAGCCACAGCCGAGGAAGTCCTCCCAGACCTGGAAGTACGCCCGCACGTGATCATCGTCGATCCACCACGGGCTGGCATTGGACGGCAAGCAATGGACGGCATCCTGGCGATGAGCCCGGAGATACTGGCTTATGTGTCATGCGATCCAGCAACACTGGCGCGAGATGCGCGCCGGTTGATCGAAGCTGGCTACCTCCTCAAGCAAATCACTCCCTTCGATGTGTTTCCCCAAACCTACCATATCGAAAGCATCAGTGTCTGGACAAGACATTAATTCCAATTTGTGTAAAATTGGAAGATTTGCCCTTGACATAGAACATGCGTTCTGGTATACTCTAAACACACCGGACTGCTGGTTCGTTTACAGTGAATTCGGAATAAAGATGTAAGGGAGTTACGCCATGAACGTCGGGATGCTATGGTTTGATAACGATGCAAAGGCTGATCTATTCGTCAAGATCGAGCGCGCGGCCAGCTATTATCAGGATAAATATGGCAAGAGTCCCAATGTGTGTTACGTTCATCCCAGCATGACCCGCACAGTGGCTGCCCCCAAAGAAGATACCAAGGAAGAAGCCGAGCCCATCCGGGCTGGCGCGATTGAAGTTCGCACTACCCGCTCTGTTTTACCCAATCATCTATGGATCGGTGTTAACGGATTGAATGGACACCTCACGCCATGAGGTCTGCGATCAGCAGATCGAGACTCAGCTCTCTATCCATCTGGCTGGATTTTGCAGCAAGATCGATGTTTAACAGGCGGTGATAGATCGCTTCCAGGTCTGGGAGGGTGAAGCGCCGCGCCTGAGCGACAAACTTGCGAGCTGCGTAAGGGGGCAATTTCAGCAAACGCTCCACCTCGGCTTCCCCACCACCGCTATCCAGAATTTCCCTACTCTGCAACAGCAAGCGGAACTGGCGCACCACCATGCCAAAGATCGATAGGGCGTCCTGGTGGCTCAACAAACGATGCAGCATGGAGATCGCCATGCGCCCATTGCGACTGCCGAGAGCGTCAACCATCTGGAATATATCCCCTTCGCCATAATTGGCGGTCAATAACTCGACATCATCTGGCTGCACCGGTCGCTGGAAATTCACATAGACCAGCAATTTGTGGATCTCCTGATCGATCAGCCGGGCATCCTCCCCAACCAGGCTGGCCAATAAGCTGGCTGCCTGGACACTAAAATCCCCACCCAGCTGGCGGGAACGCTCACGGATCCAATTCACCATGCCGGTTCCAGTTGGGAGTTGATATTCTTTTATATAAACCCGCTCCCCTGCCTGGAGCGCCCATTTCTCCAACCAGTTCGTCTGGCCGCGCTTGCGCGCATTTTTATCGGTTAACGGGCGGTATTCAACCAGCACCAGGGCAGTCGTAGCGGGGACTGATTCCAGGTAAGTCAGGAAACGCTGCCGGGCGGGCTCGGTATTGAAACACGCCAATGGATTGGTCAGGATCACAATCCGGCGGGCTGCCAGGAAAGGCATCGAGCTGGCTGCGTTAACTAATCCGTCAAACGATAAGCTTCGCCCATCAAGAGTAGTGAAGTTCAACCCGGCTGGATCGGCTTGTTTTTCCCGAAGACCGGCGATGTGCTGGGCGATGGCAAACTCATCTTGCCCGAACAAGACATAAATAACCGGCGGGGAATCCGCCATGATCAGCTCCGGGTAACAATGCGATGCGCTTGCAAACGACCGCGCCGAGTGACAACGATCTCCATGACACGCAGGCCAGCAGGCTCTCCGGAGGTGGTGATGCGCTCCTGGATGAGCAAGCCAAGCGGCTGGGCTACGATCAACGCGAGAGTCGCTGCAAACGCAGCCAGGGGGAGGCGCTCGATGCGATCGCGCATGCTCCGACCGCCCAACATGGCTACACCGGCCGCCAAGCCAGCCAGCACGCCCGCCGTCGCGAAATTGGTGCCACAGTTCGGATGAACAGCGAGGCGGCGCTCACCAGCATTCAAGCGACCTAAGGCTTCCTCAACGGCCTCCTGGATGGCATCGATGGGGACATTTCCCAAGACCCAAAATCCACCCGCGTCGGAATGACCTGCCAGGGCGGTGTGCGGATAGCGCTGCGCCAGGATATGCAGGGTAGCATGTTCCAGCCCATGATTGCGCCGGGTACGGGCAATGGTGGGGATATCTAATAACGGTTGAATGACTGAGGATGCGGAGTCCGCCATGAGAGCCGCCTGTTGTGAGAAGATAAGATAAGTTTATCAGGAAATGGCCGGTTAAGGAGATCGATCAACCTGCCGGAGCGTGAACGGCAGCTTTTGCATCTACCGGGCGCTGAGAAGTCGCCTTTACGAAGCCGGCGTACATTAACACCACTCCCAAGAATTCGCTCAAATACAAGAAGTCGGCCAACCCGGCTCCAATGAGGGTGCCGCCCATAGCCGGCATGAGCGCCCCAACCGCGATTAAAATATTGCCAATCATGCGGTCGGCTAAAACGCGCTTGCGCCAAAAAATGTAGGCCGAATAGATAGCGCCGCCCACCAGTGTGAGGGTTCCATAGATGTTTAAGATGATCGTCAAAAAAGTGATCAGGCCACTGCGCACCAAGATATCCTTGTACTGCTCCGATAGGGGAGCATTCATGTCGTAGGCAGCCGCGGCAGCCGCATTGATTGGCGCAGTCAGCACCAGGTAGGCAGCGATCAACGATACAACCACCAGGATGACGGTCAAGCTATTCGCCACACCCCGCTTGCGCACC
Organism: uncultured Chloroflexia bacterium; assembly: GCA_963706905.1. GTDB lineage: Bacteria > Chloroflexota > Anaerolineae > Anaerolineales > UBA4823 > CAVPNY01. The sequence goes on from CAVPNY010000004.1 coordinate 14,694, forward strand.
AGGAGGTAGACGGTACCCTGACCTAACCAGGCCGCGGTCAGCATGGCGCCGCACAGATACCAGATCTTCATTGCAAACTCATTAAAAGTGACGAGGGTGATGGCCTCGCTGAGCGTACCGAGACCGTAGAACACCAGCCCAATTCCCCACAGGAGCAAGTGCGTGCCTTTGCGGCGACGATAGCGGGCAAACACTGCAACTGCGAAAGCAAAGGTTACGAGGGTTGAGAGGATGGAAATATAGTGCATTGATGGACTTCCAGAATAGAATCAGTGACCAACTTACCGTTTTTTAGTTTTCAATCACCGGTAAACTCAACGTGTCTTCTAGAGATTTTCCCACGAATTTTTCTATAAATTGCGGGACAGCGCTCACGATTTACAGAAAGTTTGAAACAGCGTGTTCTAGAGCAGGCCTACCGCAAATAAGAGAACCATTAACAGAATAATCACCAGGGTTATCACCAAGAGGACCAACACAGCCGGCACGAGATAATCCGCCCATTTGGATGATGCGAATCGCTTGCTGGGTCGAGTCAATGTGCACCTCGCTGATAACCATCGTATGTCTCCAACAAGGTGATCTGGATTTGGTCGGTGAAATCGGTGATCTTGCGCAGCATCTCCTTCCAGGCAACGGGGGAGTGAACAGCGGCTGAGGCAGATACAACCAGCAAGGATTCGAGCAACATATTGCGGAAAAACATGAAAGCCCGAGTGGCTTCAGCGGCGGTCAGTCCGTAACGCCAGCCACGCGAGGCATATTCATACCCCAACGAGCGGGCTTCGGAGTCGGCCACAGATCCGTCCGTCGAGAGCAACTCCAACAAACCCTGCAATAAATTACGTCCACTGTAGCGGTATTGAGCGCGCGCCTCCTCGTCCAATTTCTGATACCACTGCTCCGTTTCCAGAACCCCGTCACCGACCTGCAAGCGCGTGTTCTTGAGGGCGTTTTGCACCACCAGCATCCCTTCATCGACACTCCGATCCTGGTGATACTGCAACCACATCTCTATATCGCTGGTTTTATATCGCCGATGCCCGCCCTGGGTGCGATGCACAGGTAGTTGACCCTGGTCGGACCAACTGCGCACCGTGCTAGGATGGACCCCCAACAGGTGCGCAACGTCACCTAAGCTAAGCCATTCGTTAGGCACTTTTCACCTGGCCTCCATGGATTTTTCCACCAGGAACCTGCGTATCCATTGATTATACGCCTCTAAGCCTCGCCTGCCAGGGCAGCCCGCTCCAAGGGATGAATCTCCTCAGCCTGCTGGCGAAAGGCGGTTACGTCGATACGCCGCAACATGATCAAGGAAATCAAAAGCAAGGCTGCCATGATCCCAAAGACAACGACATATGCCGTGGTTGGGTCTGGTAAAACCCGGGTCAAGGTATCGCGCACCACACCGCTGATCACTGACCCCGAAAGGCGTGAAATGGCGTTAGACATTCCCCAGGCACCGATGAACAATCCCACCTTGCCAGCGGTGGTCATATCCAGCATCAAGGAAAGGTTGGAAACAGTCGCAAGGCCAGTGCCAAAACCCAGTAAAACCATGCCGGTATAAAAAACACTTGTATTGGTGATGATTCCACTCAAGGCGATCAGAACAAACCCCAGGAATGCAATCCAACCTCCCCAGGCGGCAATCTTGCGTTTGCTTGTGCGGCGTTCCAGCACGGCGGCAAGCAGTAAAGCCACCAGAGTAAACGTCCCCCAGATCGAGGTGAAGCGCGTGGTCTGCTCGATGGGCATCCCAAAGGCCTCCCCACCGAACGGCTCTAAGAGGATGTCATGACCGAGCAAGGCTGTCAATAGAATGGCAAGATAAACAAAGAACAGGGTGGCCTGGCGATTTTCGAGGATTGCACCAGCCATCTCTCCCCAGGTATAACGCTCTTCTTTGGAGAGGCTGGCAACCTGGGTGCGTTTCTCCAACTTGATTAACCCCAGAAGTCCTAAGATGAAAGCCACCAGTCCGACGATCCAGACAGCACGGATCAATGCATCGACTGTATATGGATCGACCATATGTCTCAAAGCTTCTGCAGTAAAGATCAGGCTGACGATCATCATCAAGAACATGACAGCAATTGTCCGACCACGACCCTTCTCACCGGAGACTTCTGAAGCCAGGGACAGGTATGAAACCGAGGCAAAGTTATAGCCCATCCCCCAGGCGCCGAAGGCCAGGATACCCAGCCCGATCCCAGTCCAAAAATTTTCTGCAATAGCGAAGGCAGCAAACGGCGAGAGTATCAGACCCAGCACACACAGGACCAATCCGATCAAGATATACGGTGTGCGGCGCCACCCAAAAAAGGGATGGCGATCGGCAAAGGAGCCGATCACCACCTGGATTGGCGAGAAGATGTATGGCAGCGAAGCCAGCACCGCCACTAAAGTAGCTGAAAGCGCCAGCTCTTTAATCATTACGCGGTTGAGTGTGCTGTTGATCGGCACCAGCGTCATCGCGACCGCTACGTGGATCAAACCTAATTGGAAACGCTTGAAGAACATATTTTTCTGTGCTTTCTGGTAATGAGGGGATAAAACAGCGTAAATTTATCAGATTAAAGCTATCTGAGTCAATGTAGATTCGCACAGATTTTGTATAAAGGATCGTGAAGGTTTTTTGGTGGGGTTACTCAGGGAGCAGCGCCTGGTCGAGGGCCTGGCGCAGGGAGCGCGCTTCGATGATCTGGATGTCGGTGGGCCAGGATTCGCCGCGCCTGAGACGATGCGGTACGATGGCGGTCTTAAAGCCGAGCTTGGCGGCTTCACGCAGGCGGGCTGGCATCTGACCAACCATGCGCAGTTCCCCGGATAAGCCCAGCTCGCCGATCAGCACGGTGTCAGCACGCAAGGGAATATCGCGGGTTGAAGACGTGATGGCGGCTGCAATCGCCAAGTCTGCGGCGGGCTCTCCCACTCTTAATCCACCGATCACATTGACGAACACATCCTGCTCGCCCAGACGCAGCCCCAGGCGACGGGTTAGCACGGCGACGATCAAGAGCAAGCGATTAATGTCCACACCATTGGGTGTGCGCCGGGCGATGCCAAACGAGGTCGGGCTGGTTAGCCCCTGAACCTCTACCAGCAAAGGCCGGGTGCCTTCCATGGTGACTGCGATGGCTGACCCGGGAGCGTTGACCATGCGTTCAGCCAGAAAAGCTTCAGATGGATTGGTGACCTCGATCATGCCACGCTCGCGCATCTCAAATACACCTACTTCGGAGGTGGCGCCAAAGCGATTTTTCACCGAGCGCAACAGGCGATACGATTGAAAGCGATCCCCTTCCAGGTAAAGCACCGTGTCAACGATGTGCTCCAGGACGCGCGGGCCGGCGATGGCGCCTTCTTTGGTTACATGTCCGATCAGGAAGACCGAAACACCAGAAGACTTAGCCAGCTCGCGCAGGCGGGAGGCGCTCTCGCGCACCTGCGAAACCGAACCGGCTGAGGAAGCTAAATTTGGCAGGGTAGTGGTCTGAATCGAGTCGACCACCAATAAGCGCGGCTGGATGGCGGCGATGTGCTCCAGGATCACATCCATATTAGTCTCCGTCACCAGGAACAGGTCCTGTGGCAAATCGGCTACCGCCTGTTCATCGCTGCGCAGCAACCGCAGGGCACGCATCTTGATCTGTTTCTCAGACTCCTCCCCGGAAATATATAAAATGCGGTCCATGCGGGCCATCTCTAGGGCAGTCTGCAACAATAAGGTACTTTTGCCGATGCCCGGGTCTCCACCGATCAACACCACCGAGCCGGGCACCACCCCGCCACCCAGCACCCGGGCAAATTCACCGATTGGCAGCGGCATACGCTCTTCGGCGTCGTCACCGATCTCCACCAGGCGGCGCGGGACCGAACGCCCTGCCAAGCCGAGACCCGCCCTTTTTTCCCCGGCAGGCGGTAGAGCGACGATCTCTTCAACCATGCTGTTCCATGTACCGCATTGCGGACAGCGTCCCATGTCACGGGCTGACTTGCGCCCGCACTGCTGACAAACGTATTGAGTGCGAATTTTCGCCATGGGTGATATTATAACCGCCCCGGTTTGAAACAAAAGAACGCAGAGCAGGACTCTGCGTTCTTTTTGGTAACAATTCTTCCAATAGCGGATCGGTTATCCGGTTGCGAGTGGTGCTTCTTCGACGGAGCTCTCTTCGCTACGCGTCAGCTTGATTTCATCATCCACCACATCCACGGCCACGGTGTCTCCATCCTCAACCTCACCTGACAGAAGAGCGTCTGAAAGGCGGTCTTCTACCTTTTGTTGGATGACGCGCTTAAGCGGGCGAGCGCCCATCTCAGGGTCATAGCCCTGTTCGGCGATCAAGTCCAGGGCAGCCGGTGTGATGTTGATCACAATCGAGTGCTCTTCCAAACGCTCAGACACCTTCTTGATCTCCAGTTGAACTATCTGCTTGATATCATCCTTACTGAGGGCGCGGAAGACAATGATGGCGTCTACCCGGTTGATAAACTCGGGGCGGAAGACCCGCTTGAGGGAGTCCATCAACTTCTTGCGCATGTCCTGATAGGCCAGTTTTTCTTCAGTCTCCTCATCGTGCTTCAGGTTGAAGCCAAGTGAAGTCTGACGCTTGATCATATCCGCGCCGACGTTAGAGGTCATTACAATTAAGGCATTGCGGAAGTCTACTTTGCGGCCGCGGGCATCCGAGAGATGACCTTCTTCCATGATCTGCAGCAGCATGTTATGGGCTTCCGGATGGGCCTTTTCGATCTCGTCGAAGACTACAATTGAGTAAGGCCGGCGACGCAATGCCTCGGTGAGCTGGCCAGCTTCTTCATACCCGACATAACCAGGAGGAGCACCGACAAGGCGACTAACCGAGTGGCGTTCCATAAATTCAGACATATCCAGCTGGACCAAGGCTTCTTCACTGCCAAAGAGAAAGCGAGCCAGCGCTTTGGTCAATTCGGTCTTGCCAACTCCGGTGGGTCCCAGGAATACAAAGGAGCCGATCGGCCGGCGAGGGTCCTTCAACCCGGCGCGCGCCCGACGGACAGCCTTGGAAATAGCCTCGATGGCTTCTTCCTGGCCGATAATGTGCTCACGCAGGTCATCCTCCATTTTCAATAAGCGCTGGGATTCCTCCTGGGCGACCTGCATGACCGGAACACCAGTCCACATAGATACCACCTCGGCGATATCTTGCGAGGTTACCACCGGACTTGAGCTGCGATCCCAACCAGTACGCAGGCGCTCCAACTGGTTTTCAAGGCCTTCCTGACGTTCCAAGATTTCCTGGGCATCCTCATAGCGACCATCTTCCAGCGCGAGAGAATGGTTCTGACGAATCTCGCGCAACTGATCAACCAGGTCTTTGGCGGTTTTGGCAGCAGGACTCTTGTACATGCGCACCCGCGAGGACGACTCATCGATCAAGTCGATGGCTTTGTCCGGGAGAAAGCGCTCGGTGACGTAACGCGCCGAGAGACGTGCGGCGGCATCCAGGGCATCATCTGAAATCGTCAGGCGGTGATGCTCTTCATAGGCAGAGCGCACGCCGCGCAAGATCTCGATAGTTTCATCTATATTAGGTTCTTCTACCATCACGGGCTGGAAGCGGCGCTCCAGGGCAGCATCGCTCTCAATATGCTTGCGATACTCGTCCAAAGTTGTCGCGCCGATCACCTGAAGCTCGCCTCGCGAGAGAGCAGGTTTCAGGATGTTGGCGGCGTCTACAGAAGAGCCAGCTGCGCCTGCTCCCACCAGCATGTGAACTTCATCGATAAAGAGGATGGCGCCGGCAGATTTCAGCTCGTCAATCACCCGCTTGAGCCGCTCTTCAAACTGGCCGCGATACATGGTGCCAGCAACAAGCGATCCAACGTCCAACTGGAGGACGCGCTTGTCAAGCAAGGGGGCGGGGACATCGCCCTCTATGATCCGCTGAGCCAATCCCTCCACGATAGCTGTCTTGCCCACGCCAGGCTCGCCGATCAGGGCGGGATTATTCTTGGTTCGCCGCGCCAGGATCTGGATGACCCGTTCGATCTCCATCTGACGACCAATCACCGGATCGAGCTTGCTCTCCTCTGCCAGCGTGGTCAGATCAACTGCTAACTGATCTACCAATGGCGTTTTGGGACGTTGCTTCTCCTGTGGTTGGGGAGATTGTTTGTCCTGAGTAGTGCGACGAGTAGCGCTGCTTTCCTGGAGTACACGGCGCGTCTGGCGCCGGATTTGATCGGGGGTCACGCCCATACGGCGTAAGACGTCCACTGCCACGCCCTCGCCATAACGAACCAGGCCGAGCAATAGATGTTCTGTGCCTATGTAATGGTGGCCCATGCGGCGGGCTTCATCGACGGCGTGCTCAAGGACCTGTTGAGTACCAGGCGAGAGGTCTAATTTTCCTCCACGATAATTGCTCGTGCCGGTCAGCCGCTCAACCATCTCCTGAACGCGATCCGGCTCAAGACCCAATTCACGCAACACCCGTCCGGCAACACCACCTTCCTCCCGGATCAAACCGAGGAGGAGATGTTCTGTACCAATGTAATTCTGGCGCATCCGTTCCGCTTCCTGGTGGGCCAGGCTAAGGACACGACGCGCCCGCTGAGTAAACCGCTCCATGCTTGACAAAGCATACCTCCTTAAATCTCATCAACCGATCATACAACAACGACGAAAATGATCCTGCTTGCGTTCCCGATTATGAGATTTTTTATCCGATTCGATTTTACCAGAGATCAATCCGGCTACGATTAATTCAACACAGAAAGGTGAGAAGTTAACAAAACTCTTAGAAACTGGTTCTTTAAATTAAAAGAGCGCGCCCTAACCCGACGCGCTCAAATTTATGCATTATTCTTCGTCTGTTAAGGCCTGAGGTGATTCGTCCTCAGCAGGCAGAGCTTCTGGCTCCACCGGAGGTTCAGCCTCAACCACTGGAGGCGTTTCAGTCTCTGCCTCGACAGATGGCGATTCAGTCACCTGTGCGTGGAGATCTTCCTCTGCAACAGTTTCCTCCACCTCAGGAAGTTCACCCTCCGCGTGGACATCCTCCACCGCGTGGATTTCTTCCAATTCAGGGGTCTCATCCGCTTCGTGGGTCTCCTCCACGACTTCGGCAAGGGTCGTCTTCCAGTCCAGGTCGGCATAGGCCGGAGAGTTCTACTTTCCGCAGACTGAGGGCAATGCGATGCCGTTCAGGTTCGATCTTGATCACCCGCAATGTGATCGTTTCACCCTCATGGACGACCTCTTTGGGATGATTCACACGCTGCTCACTCAGCTCGGAGATATGGATCAACCCTTCCATATCCTCTCCCAGACGGGCAAAGGCACCAAACTTCGTCAGGTGGGTGATCTTTCCTTCAACCAGCTGACCTTCTTTGATGTGCTGTACCTTCATCACCCAGGGATCGTCTAGAAGCTGGCGGATGGACAACCCGATGCGTTTACGCTCGCGATCGACACCAATGACCTTCACGCGTACTTCTTGCCCAACTTTGAGGGCCTCACGCGGGTGCTCAATGCGCTCCCAGGAGATTTCGGAGAGATGCACCAGGCCGTCGGCCCCATCAATATTGACGAAAGCCCCAAAATCAGCCAGGCTGGTGACGCGACCGGTACGAACATCACCTTCCGCCAATTCGTCCAATAAGCGTTCTTTGAGCGTCTCCCGGGTTTCCTGCAATGCTGCCCGCTCAGACATGATCAGACGCCTGCGCTCACGATCGACTTCGATCACGGTAACATCGATCGGGTCATTAATCATCGTGCCCCAGCGCTGCTCTGGTGTGCTACCGCTGGAATCCATTCTGCGCAGGACACTGACCTGGGAAGCCGGAACAAAGCCCCTGAGTTGTCCCAAGGGGACGATTAAGCCGCCTTTGTTGAAACCGATCACTTTGCCTGAGTAACTCTCCCCAGAGGCGAGCAATGACTCAGCCGTTAACCAATCGGTTTCTTCCAAAGCCCGGACAACGGAGAGCTGCACGCTGCCATTTGGGTCTTCTGGATTAATTACATAGACAGGAATCTCCTGGCCAACTGTCAGGGCTGCGCGGGTTTCGGGATCTAATTGATCCAGTTCGCGCGTTGGGATGACCCCTTCAGATTTTGTGCCGATGCTGACCAAAATCTCACTCTCGCCAATACTAGCGATAACCCCCTTGCGGATTTCACCTTGTTGCGGGAAGTCTATCCCCAACCCCTCTTCCTGCAATAAACTTTCCATTGAAGCCTGGTTTTCCGCTGTTTGTGATTGTGGCTCTTCAATCTTGTCGGTCTCGGCGGAAGCCTCCTGCCCAAACTGGGCATTGTTCTGATCCATATGCTTGAATACTCCGGATTGGATAGATATAGAACATCATTATAAAGGGTAAAAGATAACTTGGCAACCTTTGAGAAAAGATCATGTCTCGATTATAATCATCACGACGAGGTCCGTAATGCCGCCGATTTATCCTTTTACCGCCATTGTTGGCCAAGAACGTATGAAGCGCGCTCTGATATTAAATGCAGTCTCGCCGCGTATCGGGGGAGTGTTGATCCGTGGAGAGCGCGGGACTGCAAAATCGACAGCGGCGCGCGCCCTGGCAGCCCTGCTACCCCATGTGCCGGTGGTTAAGGACTGCCGCTTCGGATGCGATCCCGATCGCCCGACTACCTGGTGCACCGAATGCCGAGAGCGCCAGATCAACGGCGAATCCCTGCCTGTTGAATTACGCCCAACGCCATTCATTAATTTACCCGTTTCTGCAACTGAAGACCGGGTAGTCGGCACGCTGGATATTGAAAAAGCGATTCAAAGGGGGGAGCGTCATTTTGAGCCGGGCGTGCTGGCTGCTGCGAACAGGGGTTTGCTCTACATAGATGAGGTCAACCTGCTCGACGATCACGTGGTAGACCTGCTGCTCGACTCGGCGGCAATGGGTATGAATATCGTTGAGCGAGAGGGGATATCGTTCGCTCACCCGGCGCGCTTTATCCTCGTGGGAACGATGAATCCAGAGGAAGGCGATTTACGTCCACAACTGATGGACCGTTTTGCCTTATCGGTTGAGATTCGCGGCATCCGAGATGCGCGCGAGCGGGTGCTGATCATGGAGCGCAATCTGGCGTTTGAATCGGACGCGGATGGTTTCCGCCAGCAGTGGTTGCCGAGTGAAGTTGAGCTGTCTCACCAGATCGAGCAAGCACGCCAGCTCGTCGAGGATGTGACCTATTCCCAGCGTGATTTACTCTCAATCGCCGCTCTAACTGCCTCCTTAAATGTGGAAGGTCATCGATCAGACCTGGTTATCTTGAAGACCGCGCGCGCACATGCCGCTTTCGAAGGGCGCACAGCGATCAACGAGCGCGATATCGCCCTGGCGGCTGAACTTGCTCTGCCACATCGCATCCGACGCGGTCCCTTCCAGCAGGCCGAGATGACCATGGAAGACCTGCAGGAACGCATCGACCAGCTTCAAGGGGCTGCTACCACCGGAGAGCCGGAGCCCTTACAGGGCGAGGCCGAATCGAGCGAAAAAAAAAGGGGTGACCCAGGAAGTTCTGGAAGAGGCCTCTGAACAAGGGCCTTTACAACCAGCCAAGCAAACAGTCTTTGAATTGGGGAGCACCCCCTGGTGGGAAGGTGGAGAGAAGGTCAAGATCGGCCTTTCCTTCGCGCCGCGCAAGCTAGATACCCCGCTGGACCGCCTCTCCCGCCACAAAGCAGGCCGCCGCTCACAGACTCGAACTGACCGCAAACGCGGCCGCTACATCCAGGCCCGACCAGCGAATGGAAAAACCATTGACCTGGCATTTGACGCCACGCTGCGCGCGGCTGCCCCTTATCAAAAACAACGCAAAGAACAACGCAAACGGGTAGCCTTTGCTATTCGACCCAGCGATCTGCACCGCAAAGTGCGCGTCAAGCGTACCGCAAACCTGGTTATGTTTGTCGTCGACGCGTCCTGGTCCATGGCGGTTGCGGAACGGATGTCCGCTACCAAAGGGGCGATCCTCTCCCTGCTCACCGACGCATATCAGCGGCGTGACCGGGTCGGGCTGATCGTCTTTCAAAAGGACCGCGCCACCATGGTGCTGCCCCCGACCAACTCTGTCCAGCTCGCCCAGCGCGCCCTGGCCGATATCCCGGTAGGCGGTAAGACACCACTCTCAGCGGGGCTATACCTGGCTCACCAGATCATCCATCGCGAACAAACTCTCCATCCGGATACTCTGCCTTTGATGATCTTGCTGACAGATGGGGCAGGAAATGTCTCAATGAGCGGCTTACCCCCCCAGGATGAAGCTCACCGCATCGCGGAGCAAATTGCCGATGATGAGATCCGGAGTGTGGTCGTGAACATGGAGCACGCCGCCTTCGACCAGGGATTGGCCCAGGCATTGGCTCATCACCTGGAAGCCTCCTGCTACACCTTAAGCGATCTCAAAGCCGAAAACCTCTATCAGGCCGTGCGCGAGGAGATGCGCGGATAGGGGCTTGCCCATGTCCATTTCACCTATGAATTGTCTTCTCAGATCCGCCATTATGGGCCTACTGACTTTGGGGCTATTCGCCTGCGCTTCAAGACAGCCAGTCGAGACGGCACCGCTCCCGGCCACCGAGGCAGCCCAGGTTACGCCGCCTGAGCCAGCAACGACAGAATCCCTTCTGGCAACCCTGTCTGTCTCCCCTACCACTCTCCCGGTCATTTCCGAGCCGCCTGCCCCGTTAAGCCAATATACGATCAATGCCACCCTGGATTACGATGCCCATTCCTTGACCGTCGAAGAGCAAATCACTTATTTTAACAATTCAGGTGTAAGCATCCCTGATGTGGTATTGTTGGTCGAGCCTAACCGCTACCAGGGAGCATTTCATCTACAGTCCATCTCCTGGAAGGACGGCGCCGACATCACGAACTATACCCTGGAAGGCGCTGTGCTACGGATACCACTAGAGGCAGCCCTGCCGCCCGGAGGCCGGCTTGACTTAAACCTATCCTTCGAGTCGAACCTGCCTGCACAGGAAGCCCCCTATGGATACACCGAACGTCAGTCCAACCTGGGAGATTGGTACCCATTTATACCTCCCTATAATTCAGCGGGCTGGCTGATCAGAGAGTTCTCTGGTCAGGGGGAACATCTGGCCTACGAATCAGCCGACTTCCTGGTCAATTTCCGCCTGGCAAACACCAACACAGCCAGTGGGCAACCGTTAATCATCGCTGCCAGCGCAATGCCAGAGACAGCGGGCGAAACCCAACAATACCACCTGGAAGCCGCACGCAGTTTTGCTCTGTCGATCAGCCCTCAATTCCTGGTCCAGGAGACCCTGGTGGGGGAGGTCACGGTGAAAAGTTACACCTTTCCGTTCCATGCAGCCGCCGACGAGCCAGCCTTACAAGAAACAGGCAAGGCGCTGGCTGCTTTTAGCGAGATTTTCGGCCCTTATCCACACCAGAGTCTTTCGGTTGTAGAGGCTGACTTCTTAAATGGAATGGAATACGACGGGTTAATTTTCTTAAGCCACGCTTTTTACGAATTCTACACAGGCGATCAGAAAAGTAACCTGACAATCATCTCCGCCCACGAGGTCGCACACCAGTGGTGGTATGGTCTGGTAGGAAACGACCAAGCGAACGAACCCTGGCTAGATGAGGCGCTTTCCACATACAGCGAGCTGTTGTTTTACGAGCAGGTTTATCCCCAGCTAACATCCTGGTGGCGGGAAAACAGGATCGACTTCCACGAGCCGCAAGGCTGGGTTGACAGCACCATCTACGAGTTTGGACCACAAGGTTTCTATCCTTACCGGGACGCAGTATACCTGCGCGGGGCAATGTTCCTGGGTGATCTACGCCAGACGATGGGAGATGAAGCCTTCCTGGCCTTCCTGCGTGACTATCTCCAGCAGTTCGCCCATCGGCAGGCAACCGGGGAAGATTTCTTCTCCTTGCTGGCCAAGCACAGCACCGCTGATCTGAGCGGAATCACCGACGCCTACTTTGCCAACCGGTAACCCGTCATGCGCCTGATCACCCCCTGGCTGACCACCCTGCTGGTTGTTCTCACCCTGGCAGCCTGTACTGGAAAAGCTCCTGTCCAGACAGCGGCGATGCCTGCATCTACCCAGCCGGAAGCACCTCCTCTTCAAACCCAGGCTCCTGCCGGGATATCTCCGACCGAAGCTCCTACAGAGGGCGTGTCTCAGCCAGAGAATACCCCCGCGCCCGATGATGCCGACATTCCCCAAAATCCAACCCCGACTAGAAAGCCAGCCAACACCCTGTACCGCCTTTCCGCAGAACTGAATTACGGCTTGCACTTATTGGCGGTTGAAGAACAGATCGAATTTACCAACACCCTCGACGAAGCGATCCCTGACCTGCTGTTGGTGGTTGAACCCACGCGCTACCCATCCGTTTTCAGTCTCAAAAACCTGACCTGGGGAGATGGAACACCGGTCGATACTTACCGCCAGGAGATAGGACAGATTTCTATTCCTTTAAAGGAACCGATCGCCCCCGGCGAGTCGATAACGCTGCACCTTTCTTATGAATTAAACCTGCCATCCCCTGACCCTTCTTTTTACGGGAGACCAGTTCCATTTGGCTATACTGCGGCGCAAACCAACCTTGTCGACTGGTATCCCTTTCTACCGCCTTACCTGCCCGGGCGGGGCTGGTGGTTTAACCAAGCAGGCCCCTTCGGCGAGCAACTGGTGTATGACAGTGTTGATTTCGAAGTAGATATCCGCCTGCTTGACGAACGGGATGATCTGGTAGTCGCCGCCAGCTCCTTACCAATGGTCGATGGCGAATGGCTAAAGTACCAGTATCCATCGGCGCGTAACTTTGCCTGGTCGGTCAGCCACCAGTACAGCGTGGCCACCCGCCAAATTGGCTCGGTGACAGTCAAAGCGTACACATTTCCAGTGCATGCCAGCGCTGGCGAGGCAGCTCTACAGGCCACAGCGGAGGCGTTGACGCTGTACAACCGCCTGTTCGGAGACTACCCAAGGGAGCTGCTGTCTGTGATCGAGGCCGATTTTCTGGACGGTATGGAATACGATGGTCTTTACTTCCTGAGCAAAGGCTTTTACAACCTCTATTCAGGAACACCGGGTGAATATCTGATCGCCATCGCGGCGCATGAAACCGCCCACCAGTGGTGGTACGCCCAGGTGGGCAATGACCAGGCGATCGAACCCTGGCTAGATGAAGCCTTGTGTACTTTCAGCGAGCGGTTGTATTATGAAAACGTCCACCCTGAAGCGCTGGAGTGGTGGCAGCAATACCGGGTGGACTATTGGGAGCCCAAAGGTTGGGTAGATGGGACAATATATAACCCGGAGGGGTACCGGGCTTACCGAGATGCAGTTTACCTGAACGGCGCTGTTTTCCTGACGGAACTGCGCAGTGAGATCGGTGAGGATGCATTTATGGCATTCTTGAAAGACTATGCCCAGGAGAATTATGGAAAGATCTCTACCGCAGATGGCTTCTTTTCTATCCTGGAAAATTATAGCGATTCAGACCTGACAGCTTTGCTAGAACAGTACTTCTCTAAGCATTAATAGTCTTTTATTCAATTATTCAATAAGTATATATATAGTAGTCGTAGTAGGGGCGGTGGATAAGTGGATAACCTGTCTTTGGATAGATTTATCCCCTACATGCGGGGGAGCCAGTTAAGTCCCGGTCAGATGTATGGTGAATCCGAAGCCGGGATATCCACAGGAAGGTTGGGATAAGTTGGGGAAAACATCTGGTATTTTATTGGTAAAAATTCGGTGATCTATATCTGGCTCAATCCCAAATAGTACCCCCCAAATATGGGGGTAGCTGTAAATGGGCATTACTGAATAAATAGACAGCTTTTCCCCAGTTTACTCGAGTTATCCACACTTTTTGCCCAGTTATCCACAGATCTAGTCTGCAACAACATTTTTGACCAAAAAATGCGATGCCTATATACAGGCAGTCAAAGAGATGTGATTGACAAGCACTCGGATTAGATTATAATCTTTGTTAGATATATATCTAATGCCGAATGTGAGATTGTCCTTTTTAGGGAAGAATCCATGGCGAGTGAACAATCCGTCAAGCTGAAGTGGGATAGTGGGACAGGCTACGATCTTTTCATCAGTCTGGAAGTACTGCACAACCCGGAAGAGTTTGACTTACGCGGATCATGGGCCGCCGGAGTGCGCTCGCGGGTGCCGGCTGCTGAGCGCAAGGTGCTAGAAGACGCGAACATGATGATGCACGTCCCGCTGCCCTGGATCTATTCTTTGCCAAAGCCTAAGGATGTTGATACGGTTTTATGGACACTGCACCAGCTACCAGCAGAGAAGCGCTTAGCGGCACTCCTTATCAACTATGAGGTGTCAAGAAACCTGGAACCGCTTTATCAGGAGGTCAGCAGCCGGCGTTCCTGGAACGAGAAGGACCGCGACAGACTGCAAGCTCATTTCGGCGCGAAAAAGCGCCAGCGATCTCCTCAAGCCATAGCAACCATGCTGGATTGGTGGTCGAGGCCTGACGAGTTTGGGGAAATCTTGCTCGCCGCTCTGCAATCCTATCATCAGGAGTTCTTTGCAGAGGAGGAGCGGCGGATTCAGCAAGCTTTGCGCGCATCGCTAGAACAGGCCCAGGAAAGGTCTAAGAAGACAGGCGTGGTAGAGTTGATCGAAGAACTTTCCCAGGGTGTGCATTTCACCAACCTGAGCGAGTTATCTGAACTGACGCTGATCCCATCATTTTGGAGCACTCCACTGGTGTTTTTTGACAAACTATCTGAAGATCGCATGCTGCTGACATATGGAGCGCGACCAGCAAACGCGTCCCTGGTGCCGGGTGAGATGGTGCCAGACGCCCTGCTGCAAGGCTTGAAAGCCCTGGCGGACCCTACCCGGTTGCGCATCCTGCGTTATTTGACCGATCGTCCGCTCTCTCCGGCGGAATTGTCCCGGCGTTTGCGGCTGCGTGCACCTACCGTCGTGCACCATCTGCATGACCTGCGCATCGCGGGCCTGGTTCACCTGTATGTTGAAGAAAGCGGCGAAAGACGCTATGCGGTTCGCCAGGAAACTACACAGGTGCTTTTTGCCATTCTCCAGGAGTTTCTGAACGAAGCGAATTCGTATTCCAGTGAGGCCTGATTGCGCAAACGTCGATTTAAAATCTCCATGCGCCATGCGCTCAGTGAATACGCTGATCGCGTGCGCTCATTCCAGCCCAATGCTCGCTTTTATCTCCTGAATGTAATCATCACCGGCGCAGCGATGGGGGTTTTCCGGCTGCTATTCAATTTCTATGTGCTCAGCCTGGGTTTCGACGAAGCCTTGCTGGGCAGCCTAATCACCACCAGCAGCATGGCTGCTTTGCTGGCGGCTCTGCCAATGGGCTACCTGGCCGACTTGATAGGGCGCAAGAATTCGCTGCTCATCTCCGGCGGATTGCTCAGCTTCTCGATCGCCGCCATGGTGCTCTGGCCAGGACAGGGCATGTTCTACGCCATGAACGTTGTTTCCGGATTGGCGCAGAGCCTGGCAGCCGTCACGATGGCCCCGTTCTTGATGG
This sequence comes from uncultured Chloroflexia bacterium, assembly GCA_963706905.1. Classification (GTDB taxonomy): domain Bacteria; phylum Chloroflexota; class Anaerolineae; order Anaerolineales; family UBA4823; genus CAVPNY01. The sequence goes on from CAVPNY010000004.1 coordinate 30,267, forward strand.
AAAATAGCGGAGAGCGCGAACGCACCTACCTGTTCAGTTTCAGCTCAGGCCTGCAAATGGCGATGGCGTCTGTGGGCAACTGGATCGGCGGCTACCTGCCAACCTGGGTTTCAGGTAGATTGGAGATGCCCCCAACCAGCAGCCCGGCATATGGCGGCGCCTTGATTATCGTGGCGATCACCCTCGGATTTGCGCTGATACCGCTGGTGTTTATCCGCGTATCCCGGCTGGATCGCTCAAGGCGGTCGGTGTTCGCGCCGATCAGCTTTGCCGCCAAGCAGCCGGCCTTGTTAACCAAGCTGGTCCTGCCGCTCCTGGTAACCTCAATCGGGGCGGGGCTGATCATGCCCTTTATGAACGTATTCTTCCGGGTGGTGCACAACCAGCCCGATCCGGTGATTGGCTCGCTGTTTGCCTGGGGATCCCTGGCGATGGGACTTGGCCTTTTGATCGCCCCGCCCCTGGCAGACCGCATGGGCAAGATCCAATTAGTGGTAATCACCCAGGCTCTGTCGATCCCATTCCTGATCCTTTTGGGCTTTTCTCCGGTGTTCTGGGTCAGCGCCCTGGCGTATTATGTGCGCCTGGCTCTCATGAATATGAGCACTCCGGTGTACCAGACCTTTGTGATGGAGCACGTCGAACCGGAAGCACGCGCCACTGTCGCCAGCCTGGTGAGCATGGCCTGGAACTTTGGGTGGGCATTCAGCCCGACGATCAGCGGCTACCTGCAGGTGCGGTACGGCTTTGGCCCGCCTTACCTGGGCACTATCATCCTGTATGTGATTTCGATTGTGTTGTATTGGGTCTTCTTCTGGCGCGACAAACCTCAGCGTGTGACGGCGCCACAAGCGGGAGATTGATGTAACCTTTCCCGCGGGGGAGCATCTAAGGATTTAGCTGTTAGCAATTAGCAGTTCGTTATCTGAAAGGAATAACCTTACCAGGAGAAAATAAAGAATGGAAATGGTGATCGATTTTCCCGGCGGGGCACGTGTGGATGCCCACTTCGGACCTCATACAGTGATGACTGACCAACCCCCCTCGGGCGGCGGAGATGACTCCGCGCCCAGTCCCTTCTCGTTATTTTTAGCATCGATTGGCACCTGCGCCGGCATTTATGTGCTGGGTTTCTGCAAGCAGCGCAACCTGCCCACAGATGGTATCCGCCTTATCCAGCGTGCTCACCCCGACCCGATAACGGGGATGATCGGAAAAGTTGAACTGGAGATCCAGGTACCGCCCGACTTCCCCGAGAAGTACCGCCCGTCCCTGATCCGCTCGGCAGAGATGTGCGCGGTCAAGAAGCATATTGAAAAACCGCCGCAGTTTGAGATTGTCACCAGGGAAATTGCACACGCGGTGTGATGAATAGCCCAGGGTTACCCCCTGGGTTCTTTATTGATTTATGGTCTCCCAGTAATCAATCCACACACAGCCCGTCCTCCTCAGGGTTCTCGTAGGCGGGTTGTTCTGATACGGTTTGGATGTTTCCATCCGGGCTGACCTGGAGGGTGATGATGGATGTGGTGTGCGGACCGCAACCACAAAACTGGTAATCGTACAGGTTGATCTGGTAATCATTCCCCACCTGACGGGTGTTGGTATCCTCTAATTCGTCAATAAAATAGCGGTAGCCGATCTGGCGCTGCTGATCGAAATACGCACTCAGCCCGGTGGCCGCCAGGCTGTAGCTGAGCGCTTCATCCGGCAATTCAATCGGGGCGAAAGCAGCGCTCAACTCGTCTAATGTGCGCAGGATTTCAAAGTCCCCGTCCCGGAAGATCGCATAACGGACGTAGACCGGCATCATACAACCATCATTGTATAAATTAGGTTCATTGAAGGGGTCGCCCTGGCTCGCGCCTTGGTGCTGGGTGGGGTAATACAAGCACAGGGCAAGGGGGTAGGCAGGCTCGAGCCCGCCGAGCAGATCATCTGGCAGGCGCAACTTGTCGCATCCCTGCGTGACGAGCGGGCTGTCTGGAGGGCATTCGCCGATGCCGTATTCATTGAATGTGCAACCAGCGGCCTCGAAGGGCGCCAGGTTTGGGGCGGGTAGCTCCGGCTGGGGGTGGTTGATGACCTGCAGGGAGACGGAGCTGGTCAACTGGCAGGCGATGGCGGGCAGGGCGATGAAGATCAAAAAGATCGGGATTTTCCTTTTCATGGTTGTTTTTCCTCGGTGCGCTGAGCGGAAGGCGATGCCAGCATCACACGTAGTCGAAGCGCACTTTCAGGAGTCCGGCGGTTGCTCCGGCCCGATGTAGGTGCCGCCGGGCAAGACCTTGCCCTTGGGGATGACGACGATGCCGTCCCGCACTACCCAATCTTCGCCGTCGATCTCGGTACCGCGCGGGAAGGGGCGGATGACGACACCACTGCCCAGGCGCACGTTCTTGTCCAGGATAGCGCCCTGGATGGAGCAATCCTCACCGATGCCCAGTCGGATGCCACCACTTCGTTTGCTCTCAGTGCTGGCCTCGCCACCGACTTCATAGAAATCGGCGCCCATGATGATGCTGTCGGTGATGCGCGCCCCGTCGGCGATATAGCTGCGCAGGCCGATGATCGAGTCGCGGATCTCAGCGCGGTGGATGCGGCAGCCGTCCGCCAGGAAGACATTATGCAGCGTGGCGCCACTGATAATGGCCCCGGGCAGGTAACGCGGCCGGGTATAGATCGGTCGCTCGGGGTCGTGGAAGTCGAAGGGGGAGTCTGGCTTGGTGAGCATCAGGTTGGTCTCGTAAAAGGAGCGGATCGTCCCGATATCCTCCCAAAAGCCCTGGAAATCATAGCCGAATACACGGCGATCTCCAATGGCACTAGGGATGACCTCGCCGCCGAAGTCATCGGCGACGGTGCTGGTTAGCAAGTCAATGAGCACCTGAGTCTTGAACAGGTAGATGCCCATTGAGCCCAAAAAGGGACGCTCCGGGTCATCGCGGCTGACAAACTGATCCAACAAAGCAGGGTCTTTGGGCTTCTCTGCGAAGTCGACGATGCGGCAATCTGGGGTGCGCTTGAGCAGGCCAAAGCGGTGGGCATCGCTACGTAATACGGGCTGCACGGCAACGGTGATTTCAGCGTCGTTCGCCCAGTGGAACCTGGCCATGGCCTCATAATCCATACGGTAGAGATGGTCGCCGGCCAGGATGAGTACATGGTCGGCCGCGGTGGTCTGGATCTCGAGCAGCTGCTTGCGCACGGCATCGGCGGTGCCCTGATACCAGGTCTCACTGTACTGGGTTTGTTCGGCAGCCAGCATCTGCACCCAGCCGCGGTGGAATGAGTCAAAGATGTAGGTGCCGGCGATGTGGCGGTGCAGGGAGACCGAGTTGAATTGGGTCAACACGGCGATGCGAGTGATGCCGGAGTTGATGCAATTGCTGATGGGGATATCGATCAGGCGGTATTTGCCAGCGATGGGCACAGCCGGCTTGGCGCGATCGCGCGTCAGGGGATAGAGGCGCGCCCCGCGCCCACCGCCCAGGATCACCCCCAGGATATCGTTCATGTTCGGCATGGGATTCGCTCCTTGGAAATGTTGTTCAGGTTAATGATAGCATAAAGCCGAAACACGAAAGACGCGAAATGAACGCGAAAGGCGCGAAAAGGTATCCGCTAATTACGCAAATTGAGGCGAATGACGCGAATAAAGGCCCGGGCGGGCGATATTGATCACAAGCAAAGAGCCCTGCTCGGGAGGAGCAGGGCCCATGTTATAATGCCAGCGTCGAGTGCCGAAGGTGGGAATCGAACCCACACTCCCGAGGGAACACGATTTTGAGTCGTGCGCGTCTGCCTGTTCCGCCACTTCGGCAAGCGATGCAAGTATAACGAAAGAAGCGCTGCGGGTCAAGATTGGCTGGCCCCCGGCGCTGCTTAAGGATGAAACTCCGTGTCTACCCGAACTACGTTTGAAAGCGAACGCCTGATCTTGCGCCCGTTCGGGCCAGTCGATGCGCCAGCTCTGCAAGCGCTGCTCAACCACCCCGAGCTGGCCGGGCGGCGCGGCCTGCCGTGGGGGTTTAACGAAGAAGCGCCTCTCTCCCTGGGCCAGGTGGAACAAATTCTTGGCAAGTGGGGGGAAGGAGAGGAAGGGATGCACCTGGCGGTAGTTCAGCGTGAGAGCCAGGAATTGATCGGCCATGCTGAGGTGGATTGGGGCTGGGACCCGCACGCCTCCTCGCTATGGCTGCTGATCGCACCGGCTCACCAGCGCCAGGGATTCGGCTCAGAGGCCCTGCGCCTGCTGCTGGACTATGTCTTCGAGTACACCCCGGCTCATAACGTCACACTGTGGGCGGCTGATTGGAACCAGGCGGGGCTGGCATTTGCCCGCAAACACGGTTTCCAGGAGAGCGGACGCTTTCGGCGGGACAGCTTTCACCGCGGGGTGTATGTGGATGGGGTGGTATTCGATATGTTGCGCCCAGAATGGATAGCCAAAAAGGAGGGCTGAGGCATGCCGCTGGAAGGTGAGACCGTAATCCTGCGCGAAGAACGTCCGGAGGATATGCCCTTCCTGGTCGGACTGCGCAATGATCTGGAGACGCAGGCGTGGAGCAAGACCCTGCCGCCCGATTATACGGAAGCGATGTATCTCAAGCGCTTTGAAAGCCGCGAGTTCTCATTCGATCGCAGCGACGGGCGCTTCATCATGGTCCACAAGGAAAGCGGGGAACTGGCCGGCACGATCAGCTACAGCGGGTTGCGCCCGCGCTGGTCGTGCTCCTTCGGCATCATGGTGGCGAAGAAGTATTGGGGCGGCGGCGTGGCTTATGACGCCCAGGAAGTGCTGCTCAAGTTCCTGTTTGAGGAGCTGGGGCTGCGCGTGGCCCGTCTGTTCACGCACAGCGGCAACCCACGCGCGGTGCGGCTGGCGGAGAAATCCGGCTTCCGGGTCTCGATGCGCGAACGGCAGGCGGTCTTCAAGAACGGGGATCTGTTCGACAACCTGATGATGGATTTGCTGCGCGAAGAATACTATGCCCACCACCCGGAGTTGGTTGATCATTTACCGGCTTTGGTTTAACAGATCAGGATGATGAATGATCCGGCGCCGCGGACGGCGCCGGGAGCGAAAAGAGGAACAGATATGCGATTAGGAATCATTGGCCTGCCGCAGTCCGGCAAGACCACAGTGTTCAACGCTCTGACACGAGGCGACCTACCGATCACTACCAGCGGCGGGCGCTTTGAGGTGCACACCGCGGTGGTGGACGTGCCTGATGTGCGCGTAGAACGCCTCTCCGAGCTGTTCAAGCCGGAGAAGACGATCCATGCCAAAGTCACTTATGCCGATATCGCCGGACTGGAGGGCGGGGCGGGGGCGATCTCTGGCGCGCTGCTCAACCAGCTCACCCAGATGGACGGGCTGCTGCACGTGGTGCGCTGCTTCGAGAACGCCAGCGTGCCGCACCCGGCGGGAAGCGTTGAGGCGAAGCGAGACATCGCTGCCATGGACGGCGAGCTGCTGATCAATGACCTGATCGCGGTGGAGCGCAAGCTGGAGCGGCTGGCAGAGGAGCGCAAGAAAGGCGGCGGGCGGGACAAAGTCACCATCGAACGGGAGCTGACCCTGTTCGAACGTATGCAAGCCCATCTGTCGGAAGAAAAGCCGCTGCGCGACTTCGAGTTCAGCGCTGAGGATGACCGGACGCTGTCCGGCTATGGGCTGCTGACGCGCAAACCGCTGCTGATTTTGCTCAACCTGGGGGACGGGCAGCATGCGCCGACGATTGATTACCCTCACCAGCACAGCGCCAGCGTTCCCCTGCAGGGCAAGCTGGAGATGGAGATCGTCCAGCTACCGCCGGATGAAGCGCAAGCGTTTCTGGATGATTATGGGATCAGTGAGCCGGGGCTGAGCAAGGTGATCCGGCTGTCGTATGACCTGCTGGGGCTGCTCTCGTTCTTCACCGTCGGGGAAGACGAGGTGCGCGCCTGGACAATCGCCAGGGGCGCCAACGCGCATGAGGCCGCAGGCGCGATCCACAGCGACCTGCAGAAAGGCTTTATCCGCGCGGAGGTGATCCCGTGGGATGAGCTGCTGGCACTAGGCGGCCTGAGCGAGGCACGCGCCAAAGGCAAGCTGCGCCTGGAGGGTAAGGACTACATCCTGCAAGATGGGGAGATCATGCACGTGCGTTTCCATGTATAACCGACATATTCGATTACAATACCCCATTAACCTATCCGGGAATTCAGGAGGGTGGGGTGTCGTGCGCAAGCCTCACCTTGACACGACACGCTGTCTTGCCTGACTTTGGATAGATGATAAATTTCTCCCTACAAGAGGCAGCAATGACTGATACGTACACCCTTTCCCGCTGGAGTTTGGCCGACCTGTACCCATCTTATGACGGCGAAGCGATGAAGACGGCTTTTGCTGAGATTGAAAACCTGGTGGCCGAGTTCGAAACCAAGAGATCGGCATTGACCGCAGAGATCTCCCCCGATGACTTTATGGCGATCGTGCGCCAGTTCGAGACGGCCACCCGCCTGGCCAGCCGCGTAAACGGCTTTGCGGCGCTGTGGTTCACTGAAGATACCCAGAACCAGGCCGCCCAGAACTTCCTGGCGCGCGTCGAGCAGTTCATGGCAGTTATGCAGAACCGGACGCTATTTTTCAGCTTATGGTGGAAAGACCTGGACGAGGCGAATGCCAGCCGCTTGATGGACGGAGCCGGGGATTATCGCTACTGGCTGGAGCAGATGCGCGCCTTCAAGCCGCACACCCTGACTGAGCCGGAAGAGAAGATTGTCAATATCAAGGACACCACCGGAGTCAACGCCTTCAAAACCCTGTACGACACGATCACCAACCGCTATGTCTTCAAGCTCACCGTCGACGGTGAGGAGAAGGAGCTAACGCGCGGTGAGCTGTCGGTCTACGTCAGGCATCACGACCCAGCCTTGCGGGCGGCTGCCTACCAGGAGCTGTATCGAGTGTATGCTCAAGACAGCACCATCCTGGGGATGATGTACCAGAACCTGGTACGCGATTGGCGCAACGAGCAGATCGACCTGCGCCATTATACGCAGCCGATCTCAGCCCGCAACCTAGCGAATGACATCCCTGATGAGGTGATTGATACGCTGCTGAAGGTGAGCCAGCAGAATGCGGGCGTCTTTCAACGCTTCTTCCAGCTCAAGGCGCGTTGGCTGGGCGTGGAGCGCCTGCGGCGTTTTGACATCTACGCCCCGGTGGTCAAGGCCGATAAGACTTATGCCTTTGATACGGCGGCCGAGCTGGTGTTCGACTCCTTCGAGCAGTTCGACCCGCGCCTGGCGGGACTGGCGCAGCGCGTCTTCGCCGAAAAACACCTGGACAGCGAGGTGCGTAAGGGCAAGCAAGGCGGGGCCTTCTGCTATTCGATCAATCCTGACCTGACCCCCTGGGTGCAGGTCAATTACCAGGGCCACCCGGATGATGTCGCCACACTGGCCCATGAGCTAGGGCATGCCATCCATTCGATGCTGGCCGAGAAGCACACCGTCTTCACCTGGCACGCCTGCCTGCCGCTGGCCGAGACCGCCTCCACCTTCGGTGAGATGATGCTGATCGACCGCCTGCTGGAGCAGGAGACCGACGAGGACGTACGCCGTGACCTGCTCTTCCGCCAGGTCGATGACGCTTATGCCACGATCATGCGCCAGATATACTTCGCCCTGTTTGAGCGCACCGCCCACCAGATGACCCGGGAAGGCGCATCGGTCGACGAGCTGGCGGAGGCCTACCTGGATAACCTGCGCCAGCACTTCGGCGAAGCGGTCGAGCTGAGCGATGAGTTCCGTTGGGAATGGGTGTCGATCCCCCATATTTACCACGTGCCGTTCTACGTATACGCCTATGCCTTCGGGCAGCTGCTGGTGTTTGCACTCTACCAACAGTTCAAAGCGGAAGGCGAGGCCTTTAAGCCGCGCTATATCAAGATTCTCTCGGCGGGCGGCTCGAATGCCCCGGCGCGCATCCTGGACGAGGCTGGAATCGACATCCGCAAGGCGGAATTCTGGCAGGGCGGCTTCGATGTGATCCGCGATTTAGTCGCCCAACTGGAAGCCCTGCCGGTTAAGGTGCTCCAGGTATAACTGAGGAATGCGAAAACGGCGCGAATAGATATACTCTAATCAGCATGAAAACCCTGGCGATAGCAAATCAGAAGGGCGGCGTTGGCAAAACGGCAACGGCCCACAACCTGGGCTCAATCCTGGCAGGGGAAGGCCTGAGAGTCTTGTTGGTTGATACCGACCCACAAGCGAGCCTGACCCAGGCCTGCGGCGTGCGTGACGCCGGCGATCACAGCCTGGCCGAGGTGCTGGGCGGTGCGACTCCAGGACGCTTACCCATGGCGGAGGCGATCATTGACCTGGACGGCGGGCTTAGCCTGGCGCCGGCTGATATTTCCCTGGCTGCAACCGAGCTGGGGCTGAATTCACGGCTCGCCGGGCGTGAAAAGGTGCTCAAGAAAGCCTTGAACAGCGTGGCGGGCGGTTATGACCTGGTCCTGATCGATTGCCACCCTTCCCTTGGCTGGCTGGCGGTAAACGTCCTGGTTGCAGCGGATGCGGTTCTTATCCCGACTCAAGCCGAGGAGGTTGCATTGCGTGGGTTGCGCTCCTTCCTGGACACGATTGACGCAATCCGAGAAGAGCAAAACGAAACTCTGGAAATCCTGGGTATTTTGATCACGTTCTACGATGCCAGGCTCCTGCACCACAAGCGGGCGGTGGAAACCATGCGAGAGGCTGGCCTGCCCGTTCTGGACGTGATGATCGGGCGATCCGTGAGAGTTGCAGAGGCGGCCGGTTCTGGTCAGAGCGTGGTGAGTTATAAGCCCGGGAACCCTCAGGCGGCAAACTATAAACAACTAGCTGAGTTTGTAAATCAATGGCGGCTGCAAGTTAAATAAAGACCGCAAAGCCGGATTCTGGCTGGGCGGCTTCGATGTGATCCGCGATTTAATCGCCCAACTGGAGGCCTTGCCGGTCAAGGTGCTGCGGGCTATTCGTCTTCGGGGATGACTTCTTCGGGGACGACGACTTCCTCTTCCTCCGGCTTGCGGTCGAGCATGAGCATCTGATGGGCGACCACCTTTGTGTAATAACGCGGCTCGCCTTCCTGCTCGTAGCGATCGGTCCGCAGGCGACCTTCGATGAAGGTCAGGCGACCCTTGCTCAGGTATTCCTGGCAAATCTCGCCCAGGCGGCCCCAGGCTTCTATGTTGAACCAATCGGTGGCTTCGCGCAGCTCACCCTGGCTGCTTTTCCAGCGACGGTCAACCGCCAGGCTGAAATGGCAGACCTTGCTGCCATTTGGCGTGAAGCGGGTTTCTGGGTCTTTACCGAGACGGCCAATCAATTGGACACGGTTGAGTGCAGGCATACCTTCCTCCGTGGTTAAAATCTAGGACAAACTTCACTGATGATTTAAGTTTAGCCCAGGATGGAGGAAAGTCAAGCGATTGGCTTATCAGGGTGTATGTCAATTTGGGGGCGAGTTATAGGCAGCTGTCCAGCGCTCATCAAATCTCTTGCACATAACAGCACCCCGAAAAGGCAAGAGGCGTTCAGCGCCCGTTCTGCTCCAACGCATACCCGCTTTGGTAAAGCGGTCTTTGAAACGCTTGCCACCGCTCTCGACCATACCACTGCCAATCACCCAACCATCCGTTCTCATCTCCAAATAATCCATCCGGTGCTTATGATGGTCAAAGTAACCAGCCTGCTGCAGCAAATTTTCTCGTTCAGCAGGCTTTTCTTCCGCCAGCTGGGTGATGGTAAGTGCAATTTCACCGGCATGGCCTTGAAAAAGCGGTGTTTCCTGTTGTTTGAACCAACCCGCAGCTTGCGGCGTACCTTCTCCAAAGGCTAGCTTAGCTGCCAGGCCTAAGTGTTCGGTGGCATGATACCAGTCAACCACTTGGCGAGCATCATAGAGATAATCGGCCACTAAATTCCAAATCCAGGCCGCTCCGTCTGCCACAACCTGAGTATCTGCCGCTGCATGCCAGTGCCGCCGTTTGGCCTCGGCCCACAGTTTACGCCCAAAAGGCTCGGGGCCTCCCAGGTGACTGACATAGCTGGTATCGCTCGCATGCCCAATTTCGATGGTTTCTTTGGTTTCTGGGTCAAGAGCGTAAGTCCACTCAACCTCGAAGAAACAGCCACACTTCAATTCTTTCCACTCTTCGCCGCGAATGTAGATCATGCTCCCGTCCATTGAAGCTCCCAGACGTTGGTCCGACTTTCCCCTGACCTGCCCGGGTACCAGTTGCTCGATCGTTGCATTGGCTTGCTCGGCTTCCTTTTCTTCCACCTTCTTCAGTGCTTCTCCCCACTCCTGTGTCAGTCGCCATACACTGTTTTCCGATATTTCGATCTGGGCTAGCTCTTGAAGAGCTTCGGTCGCTTCGGCATAACTCAATTTCGCACTGTACTTGATCGCTTTTTGTGCCACCCCTTCGCTCCAGTGCTTGTCGTGCAAGCGCAGTTGCCTATCCAGGGGGAAAAATACTCTCCTTACACTCCGGACAGTAGTAATAGCCTCGCTCTACCTGCAATGCGCCTGCCCGGCTCTCCACTTGTGTGCTTTTCTCACCTTTATAGCGCATCTCCTTCCCACACTGGGTACATTTAGGCCCTGGTGCGGGCGTTCGTTCACTCTGCTCTTCCACTGCAATTTGGGCCAGTTCTTGCCCCAATTCCTTGCGTAGTTTCAAGGCGATTTCTTCGATTTGCTTCAAGTCCGGCTGGGGATGATTTGCCTCCCAGGCTAAATATTCATCAATGATCTGATCCGCTTTCGCTCGCAATCGAGCGCGTTTCTCTTCGTTGCTCTTTTCCATGGCTACCTCCGCTGGGCGATAGCCTGATTTTACTTCCCCTTGCCCCAGAACTGACATGCACCCGCTTATCAGCGGAGGTTGCATCCTCCGCTGATCGCTGGTATGCTTAACGCATGTACATCGCCATCGAAGGCGTGATCGGGGTAGGCAAGACCACACTGGCACGGCTGCTGCAGCCCGCCTTTGAGTTTGCCCTGCTGCTGGAGGTTTTTGAGGAGAACCCATTCCTGTCGGACTTCTATGCTGACCGGGCACGCTACGCCTTCCAGACGCAGATCTTCTTTCTGCTGAGCCGTTACTACCAGCAACGCCGGGCAGCACCCCAAATCCTGGCGGAGGGGAGAAACCTGATCTCGGATTACACCTTCGAGAAGGACGCTTTATTTGCACGCATCAACCTGGGCGGCGACGAGCTGGAGATGTACTACAAGGTACACCAGGCGCTGGCGGAGAAGATTCCGCCACCCGATCTGATCGTCTACCTGCGCGCCAGTCCGGATGTGCTCATGCAGCGCATCGCGTTCCGGGATCGCCCATACGAGCGCAACATGGAGCACGTCTATATCGAGCAATTGCATGACGCCTACGAAGACTTCTTTGGCGATAGCCACCAGGGTAGCCCGGTGCTGACCATCGACACCAGCTACTTAGATTTTGTGCGCAACGCCGAGCACCTGCAGGTGGTCGAAGACCGGCTGCGCCTGGCACTCAAGCTGCCACCTTACCAGCAGGCCTTTTCCCTGGAGCCGCAAACGGGTGATTGAGATAGGTCACACCCAATCTGTGATGACACAATCTTCCGAAAGGGGACAATATGCGCATCACGCCTGAACTATTACACAAGAACGCCCGTGACACCGTGGCACAGCGTACCCGCAGCGACAGGGACATCCTGGCGGTGTACCTGCATGGGTCATTGCTGGATGATGATCCCCTGCTGGGCGGCACGGCTGACATTGACCTGTTTTTTATCCATCACGAGAAAGTTGAAAAGGCGCGCGAGATCGTGCGTTTGACAGATGAGGTTCATCTGGATATAACGCATCACGTGCGCGACGACTACCGCTGGGCGCGCGCCTTGCGCTTGCACCCCTGGCTTGGTCCAACCATGTTTAATTGCAAAATCATGTATGATCCGCAACATTTTTTGGATTTTACACAAGCCAGTGTGCGCGGGCAATTCGACCAGCCAGATAACGTGATTGGGCGGGCGCGCGGGCAAGCAGAACATGCCCGCCAGATCTGGTTTACTTTGCATGATCTGACGACAGAGCCCACTGAGGTGGAAATCAACCTGTATTTGCGCTCGATTGTGTACGCAGCCAACGCTGTGGTCAGTCTGAGCGGGATGCCATTGACCGAGCGGCGTTTCCTGGTGCGCTTCCCTGCCAGAGCCGAGGCGGTACGCCATCCTGGACTCTATCAGGGCTTGCTGGGGTTGCTGGGTGCGCCCAATGTCGACTCAGAAACTCTGGCTGGCTGGCTGACACAATGGCAGGCGGCATACCAGGCAATCCCCAAATCTGCAGTCACAGCCCGCCTGCACCCGGACCGCTTCTTTTATTACCAACGCGGTATAAACAGCCTGATCAACAGCCACCAACCACACAATGCCCTGTGGCCGCTGCTGCGCAACTGGACGCATGTTATCCAGGTTTTACCACAGGAGGCGGCACTGCTGGAGAACTGGAGAGAAGCCTTCCGGAGACTGGGTATATACGGAGCAGATTTCCGTGAGCGCGTGTCGGCCCTGGATGCATACCTGGACACGGTTGAAGAAATCCTTGACGACTGGGCACGCGCTAACGGCGTTGAATAACCCTTTTGTGCTAATTCATCTGGCATGCAACCCAGATGCGATCGGCACTGGTTTTAGACAGCATCACTCAGTAGAAATGGGTAACCTGGATGGCCAGTTTAGGGTGGTCAAAAGCAGGTAGTTTTTGTTTCACGTGAAACGAGGCCATTCAAATAAAATTGCCGCCAACTAGGCGGCAATTTTTTATTTCCGGACTCAGGTAGGTTTCACGTGAAACAGTTTAAGCAGCCTCAGGAACGGGAAGAGACTCCTGGGTTTTCGGGGGTTGGTCTACGAATGGCAGGCGTTTGGACCAAGCCAGCCAGGCGACGAACAACGCCAGGGGGATCCAGCCGATGACGCTGGCCAAGGTACCCCCGATAGTGATGTCCACGCCAGTCAGGAAGAGCAGCGGCACTCCGGCGATGGCGTTCAACGAGCCGTGGGCCAGGGCAGGCGCCCACGGGCTGCGCGTGCGCAGGTACAGCCAGCTCAAGATCGCCCCGAGAAGGACACAGAAAACAATCATCATGAAGACGCCAGCTACTGGATGGGATGGATAATTGTGCCCCTGCAGGATGGCCGGGGCATGCCAAATGCCCCAGATAACACCGCTCAGGCCGATGGCCCGCCACTGGCCGAGCGGCAGCAGGCGGGGAAGCAAGAAGCCGCGCCAACCCAGCTCTTCACCCAAGGCAAAGATAGTGTTGAACAGCGGGCCAAAGGTCAGCGCAACGCCGATCTGGATCAGGACAACCAACCAGGCCGGGATGGCTGCGCCGCCGGGAACTGCCGCCAGCGCTTCTTTGATGAGGGTGAACTGGGTATCCAGCTTCCCGGCGCCGAAGGCCCAGGTGAGCAAGCCGGTGACGACAGCCAGAGCAGGGAACAACAACCAGGCCCACAGGTAAGCCCGCCAGTCGCCCAACCGGCGAAGATTAAGCGTCCCTAGCTTTTCCCCGGCGACCCAGCGGGTGGCAATGATCGCCCCCAGGCCAGGCGCCCACATAGCCAGCGCCCACAGGACGGTGGTGGCGATCTGACGGGTGGTTGAGCCAAGCGGCCCAAAAGCCAGCGGGAGCAGGAAAAACACCCAGGCCAGGCCGAAAGCGATGATCAGGAACCAGATTAATGGTTTACGGTTAAGCATACGTTTGAAACTCCAAGTTGTAAGGCGACATCCTTCTGCATGGAGACTGTGGTAGGAGGCCACCCAAGATATTATTGAAATCCCGGCATGCTACGACGGCGCCGGGTTGACAGATCGAGCGGGCGCTTGGCGAGAATCAGCACCTGGTTATTCTCGCCAGTCAGGCCGACCACTTCCCAACCCTCGGCGCCCCATTCGTCGAGGGTAAACTCCAAATCATCAGCTTTTGCCTCGCGGAAGAGTGAGCCGAAGCGTTGAGCACGGTATTCCCATTGAGTTTTTTCGGCCATGGGCTTAGTCCTCCTTGCTGGCAGCTTTGGCAGTCTCCGAGAGTGCAACCATGCCACTCAGACCGCCCAGGTTCATCGTGTCGACGGCGCTGCTGGGGACGATCACCAGGGCGCCTTTCTCCTTCAACCCTTCGAAGAGCATGTTCATGGCACGCAGATGCAAGGCGGTGGGGTTGTTGATATAAGCTTTGGAAGCCTCGGCAAAAGAAGAGGCGATCTGCATCTCAGACTCACCCAGGATGACGCGCGCCTGGCGCTCGCGCTCAGCCTGTGCCTGGCGACTCATAGCATCCTCCAGGTCCTGGGGGATGATCACATCGCGAATTTCCACCGATTGTACGGTGATGCCCCAGGGGTTGGTGCGCTCATCGATAATCTTCTGTAATTCTTCGTCCATCTTGGCGCGGCCAACCAGGATATCCGCCAGGGTCATCTGACCAATCACCTCGCGCAGGGCTGTCTGGGCGGCCCAGGCGATGGCGCTAAAATAATCCGCCACTTCCAGGGCAGCCTTCTCGGCATCCCACACCATCCAGAACAGCACTGCGTCTACATCGACAGGGACAGTATCCTTGGTCAGCGTTTTCTCCGCGTTAAATGGGGTAACCATCACGCGGTGGTCGATCCATTTGGCGATTACATCCACGATTGGAATGATCCAGAACATACCGGGGCCGCGCAGACCGTGGAACTTACCAAAGCGCAGCACGACGGCTTTTTCCCACTGATCGGCGATCTTCAGGCTGAGCATGATGTTAAGGCCGATCACAATTAGCACCACAGCATAGACGACGATGATCCAGCCGGTCACACCATTGCTGTCCATGAGGATGGCACCTAACACAGCCACGGTAATGAAGATGATGGCGATGGTGACTGCCACACCGTTCAGACGAGCCGGGTCGGCCTGGTGTTTTTCCTTGCGCTCAGTGGGTTCAGATTTCTTAGCCATTGTACACCTCAAAACTTACCAACTTTATGGTTATTCGAAACTATCGGTACTATCTGTTAAATCAGCAGGCGGGAGGCCCTGGGTCTCCCAAACTGCCAGGTATCCTTCAATGAGTTCCTTTACCTCCTTGGGGGTGAACTCCAAGCGGCGGGCTTCGGAAAGATAGCGGCGAGTCAGCTCCTGGAAAGCCTGGCGACGGAGATGCTGGATGGCTTCCGGCGGGGTCTCGCCCAGGATGTAGGTGCCGCGGCCGTGCTGGGTGGAGATCACCCCGGTTTCATCGAGCAGGCGGTAGGCGCGAGCGATGGTGTTGAAATTTACGCGCAGGTCGGTAGCCATCTGCCGTACAGTAGGCAGTTGATCGCCGGGCTGCAGCAGACCGCTGGCGACCTGGTCCTTGATCTGTTCCATTATCTGGATATAAATCGGTATACCCGAGCGAAAATCTACTTTGACATCCATCCTGTACTTCAGACGATTGTATTATTGTAGCATTGTATAAATGTATCTTTGTATAATTGTATACCAATTGGGAGAGTTGTCAAGAGGGAAATAAGGGGTGGAGAACCTCAGGCAGAGACGGGAAACAGCCCAGCATCCTGGGGTATAAATAGGGTCACGCAAGTGAATTCCCCCGGAGCGCTAGCGATGGATAAAGATCCACCGATCACAGCCAACAAGGTGCTATGCAGCGCCAGGCCATGCCCCTGTGGGCCGGATTCCGCCTGGGAGAGGCGCATCCCCGGCCCGTTATCCTGGATACTGATCTCCAGACCGAGGCGCCATTCCAGATGGATCTTCAAAACCAGCCGGCGATCGGCTGACGGGACCCTGGCATGGCGAGATACGTTGCGGATGGCTTCGCGGGCGGCGAAGAAAACCACCTCGCAGGTGAGCGGATCGAGATTTTTAGCAAGCGCCTCGACTTCCGAATCAGCCTGCCAGATCACCTCATCGAAGAGGCCTGCCATATCTACCTGGACCAGGCTGTGCAGGGCGGCGACCAAACCCAGGCGGGTTACTTCTGGCGGTTGAGCGGCGGGCAGATCGTGGAGCAGGTTGGAGATCTGGCGGTGAAGATCGGTCAGCAGTGAAAGCGCTTCTTCCCGGTTTGGTGAAGGCATTGCTGTGGGATCGTTCAAGAGCAGCAGGGCAGTGTGCAGACGCGGCAGGATATCATCGTGCAAGAGGCGGCTGGCGCGGCGATCGATGATCTGGCTCTCTGCCAGGCGCTGCCGCTGAAGGATGATCAGACGGCTAGCCAGCGCAGCGCTGGCCAATAGATCGGCCAGACGCTCGCCGCTGGCGCGCGCCAGTTCGATCTCCTCCAGCGAGTAAATACCGGAGTTTACCTTTTCACCCAATAACAGCACGCCGATCAGCCCGCGCGGACTCCATAAGGGTGAAGCCCAGATAAAGCCCCCGAATGCGGCCGGGTCGAGCTGCTCGCCGATTTGCTGGGGTGAATGGAAGCGGTCCACCAGATTTCCCAGCGCGGGTAAATCTCTGCTCTGCTCAGTTGGATAGCACAAAGGCGCTTCGATGAGCGGGGCGAGCGATCCAAGTGGTATCAGGGCGGCCTGCTTGGTTGAGAGCACCTCCTGGCATAAGACATGGAAGGGGGGCGAGAGATCAATTTGCGGATCTGCAACCGGTACAGGCGTTAAGATCTGTTCGAGCAAGGGACTGCCGGTAATGAAAGGACGCAGTTGAAGAAGGTTGCGCTCCCATTCGATAAAGCTGCGCCGATTGATCAAGGTGATGGCAACCAATGACAGGCTGATCAGCAGCAAGGCCAGGTAGATAGGGGGAGCGTTACGGGTCAGCGCGAGCGCAGCGATGGGGCATATAATGATAGCCAGGGCAAGGGTAGCGTACCACTGGCGCATAAACCCCCGGCGAGGGAGGATTTTACCGGTAAATATCTCGTAACTCACGATGGCCTGGCCTAATGACAGGGCTGCAACCAGGATCAGGATTTGCGAGATCAAGTCGATCCAGGTGATCCCATAGGCCAGATGCGGATAGGTGAACTGCAACGATTGAACGCTGCGGCTTTCGATCGCCAGCCAGAGCAGAAAACCGCCGATCAGCAGGCTAACCAGCAGCAGCATCAGGGAGGTTGTGATAAACCAGGGGCGGGCGCGCCGGCGGGCCAGATCGCCCATCACCCGGCTAGGGGGCGCCGGGTGCCGCAGCACATCCAGAGCCAGGATAATACAGTCCAGGCTGAATGGGGGGTAAACCAGAATCAACCAGGGGATGCCCCCTGATGGAAACAGACTGATCGAGAGCGCAGCCTGGGAGGTGGATACATCCCAATCCGGTAAAGTGGAAACGGCCAGACCGATCAGGATGCTTAAATAGACCAAGCTGCCCAGCAGCCAGGGTCGCTGGCGGCGGTGTAAATCTGCATGGCGATCGTCCCAATAGCCGCCAAACCACAGCATTAGCAGGTACCATGAACAGGGTAAAGCGATCGCCAATCCCCAACTGGTGTACCACCAGAAATTGATGCGCCAGGCCAGCGCTCCAATCCCAAAGCCCAACAGGATCGAATGGATCGTGAAAAAAACCGCCCCTGCCAACAAACCCACGGCGGCCAGCCACAAACCAAAGGTACGCCGCTCGGCGTTGAGCAGGATAGTCAGACTTAACCAGAGCAGGATGACGGTGTTCAGCAGAGAAAGGGTCAGCCCGACCCAGTCCAGGATGAAGCGGATGTTCATTGACCGTCCCAGGGGATCCATGCCCCGCGCTCATCCAGCACATGGGGGAGACCGGCGCTGTCCCAATTGATCAAGCGGCCGGTCTGGACGATCAAGCAGGCGCGCGTGCGTGCGACCTTCTCATCGGTGGCATTGACATCCAGACCCCAGACAGCATAGATTTGGCCGTTGGTGCGGCTGATGGTGCGCTTGTCGCGAAAACCCAACTTTGCGGCGATCTGTTCATTAGTAAGACCCTGCGCCAGCAGCCGGGCGACAGTTTGCTCATTGGGCTCCAGCACAGCCAGCGGGTCATTCTCGTCCTTGAGACGTACTTGTTGGAGGCGGGTTTCGATCTCAGGATCGATAAAACTGCGCCCGGAGACCGCGTCCCTGATCAAGGGCAGCAGCATCTGCGGCAGCAGATAGTTGGATTTGCGCACATAGGCGTAGTGACTGAGGATGCCTGAGTTGCGGAAATCCCGGTAGAAATCATCCTGGTCCTGTATGGAGTAAAAAACGACCGGAAAACGGGGAAATTCCCGGCGGATGGCGGTGGCAGCCCGGATGCCATTCATCTGCCCGGCAAGCTGCACATCCATCAGGAAGGCGGTATGTTTGCCGTCGGGCTGAGCGTCCAGGCAATATTCCAGCGCCTGCTCGCCGCTCTCGCAGTCATAGCGGACGGTTACTCCTGGCACGGACTCAAATCCAGCTCTTAGCGCCTGGCGCAGCCTGGCGTTATCTTCGACGATGATCAAGTCAATAGTTGTGCTCACGCGGCACCTGCAAGTTGAGCGTATCACCGGAATTGTGGCGCAGTCAAGCACTCAGGTGCGCCCGTTTTTGTGCTTAAGTAGTGGAAATCACCTGGTGATTTCGATAGACTGGTAGCGATTAATTATCCCACGAATCCAACAGGAGCAGAGCACCGTGAAAGTAAAGATGATCCTCCCGGCCCTGACTGAAGCGATAAGCCCGTTTTGGAGACCGATCAAGTATTCCCTCTTTCCACCCCTGGGGCTGGCGACGCTGGCGGGTTATTTGAGCCCAAATGATGAGGTCACCATCCAGGATGAGCATGTGGAGAAACTCGACCTGGACGATGAACCAGACCTGGTGGTGATCCAGGTGTACATCACTTCAGCATACCGGGCCTACCAGATCGCTGACCATTACCGGCGGAAAGGGGCGTACGTGTGCCTGGGTGGACTGCACGTCACCTCCCTGCCTGATGAGGCGAAGGGACACGCTGACACAATCTTCACCGGGCCGGGGGAAGACACCTGGCCAGCGTTCCTGGCCGATCTGCGCCTAGGGGTTCCCAGGAAAATCTATGCCTCCACGTACCGCTCGCTGGCAGGCCTGCCTCCGATCCGCCGCGATCTGATCAAACGGCGCCTATACCTGGTGCCAAACTCGATTGTTGTCTCACGCGGGTGCCCGCACAACTGCGATTTTTGCTATAAAGAAGCGTTCTTCCGCGGGGGGAAATCCTTTTATAGCCAGAGCGTAGAGGCAGCCCTGGGCGAGATCGATCGCCTTCCGGGGCGCCACCTGTACTTCCTGGATGATCACCTATTTGGCAACGCCCGTTTTGCCACGGCGCTGTTCGATGAGATGCGCGGAATGGGCAGACTGTGGCAGGCGGCCGGGACTGTTCAGTCGGTGCTGCGGCCAGGCCTGTTGGAGAAAGCCGCGGCGTGTGGTCTGCGCAGCCTCTTTGTTGGTTTCGAAACCTTGAGCGCCGAAAATCTGAAGGCACAGCATAAGGGCCAGAACCTCAATCGGGACTACCGGGCGGCTATCCAGCGCCTGCACGAACTGGGGGTGATGGTGAACGCCAGTTTTGTCTTTGGGATGGACGATGACGATGAAACGGTTTTCGAGCGCACGGTGGAATGGGCGATTCAGCAGGGCGTGGAAACGGCCACGTTCCACATCCTGACCCCGTATCCGGGCACGGCTCTGCATGCCAGGATCCAGGCAGAGGGGCGAATTACGTCCACGGATTGGGACCTGTACGATACGCGGCACGCGGTGTTCCACCCGGCAAGGATGAGCGAAGCAGCGTTAGAAGCCGGTTACCAGAGGGCTTACCGGGACTTCTACCGCTGGAGCTCGATCTGGGCTGGCGCCATGCGCAAATCCGAGTGGAGCGGCAGGCTGCGCCACCTGGCCTATTCTGGGGGGTGGAAGAAATTTGAGCCGCTGTGGGATTGGGTGATCCGTGCTCAGCGGGTGACCAACTTTCTGCCGCTGCTTGAATCGATCCTGGGGGGTTTTGGGGCACAGGCAGGGGTGGTCTTGGACAAGGGACAAGAGTCGCGCTCAGCGAAGATAAATTCTCAGAATAATCCCTCAAAGGCTTATTAAGAGAAGTTAAGCAGTCCTAGCGGGAAGTGGGGGTGTTTTGGCGGGCTACGCCCGCCAAAACACCCCCATAAACCCACCAACTGCGTAAATCCTAATTAAGATACTTGCCCAAGCATAGAACCCGCAGGTCAGGCTCAAGCAGCCATTTTCCTTAGAAGCAATCTCTTGACAGATCTCGGCTTATGTTTATAATTACTATAATATTTGTCATAAATATTCTATTGGAGAAGTGATGCAAAATTGCTCCTGTATGGGGCGGGGTTCATAACCACCGCCTCGTCGTAAAGTCAGACAGCCAACAGACGAATCAGGGTGGTTGTGGCCCCGCATGCGAAGGAACGTCCCGCATGGCGTGAAGTGCCTGCTGCCCTTTTTTGTTTTCTGTTGGCTGTTTGATTCTTGATATGGCAATAATAACTGCTGATAAACAAATACAAATAACCTCATCACCGGCTGCACAGGGACTGGCAGCAGCCGTAGGGAACACCCCGCTGCTGCCGCTGCGCCGCCTGACCGAGCTGCCTGCGGGCGTGCAGGTGTCAGCAAAGGCGGAATGGTTTAATCCGAGCGGCTCGGTGAAGGACCGCTCAGCGTTGAACATTTTGCAGAGAGCCCTGGAAGAAGGTCGTCTCAGCGGGGGCAAGCGACTGCTCAACTCAACATCCGGGAACATGGGCATCGCCTATGCCACCTTCGGGGCGGCGCTGGGCATCCCAGTGACGCTGGCTATTCCGGCCAATGCCAGCCCGGAGCGGCTGGCGATCCTGCGAGCTCTGGGCGCCGAGCTGGTGCTGACCGACCCTCTGGAGGGTTCGGATGGGGCGATACGCGTCGCCCGGCGCATAGCGGATGAGCAGCCTGAGCGCTATTATTACGCAGATCAGTACAACAACCCCGCCAACTGGCAGGCGCATTACCTGAGCACCGGCCCCGAGATCGTCCAGCAGACCGGCGGAGGTGTTACCCACCTTGTCGCCGGACTGGGCACATCGGGCACGCTGATGGGCGCCGGACGTTACCTGCGCCATTACAACCCGACCATCCAGATTGTCGGCGTCCAGCCGGAGGCGGCATTCCACGGACTGGAGGGGTTGAAGCATATGCCCACGGCGATCCAGCCGGGCATCTTCGATGCAGACTTCCCCGATCACACGCTGGAGATTGACACAGAGGCAGCTTATAGCATGACGCTGCGATTGGCGCGCCAGGAAGGATTGTTTGTAGGTGTGTCCTCAGGCGCGGCAGCAGTAGCGGCGCTGCAGATCGCCAGCCAGTTGAAAGAAGGCGTGGTGGTGGCGGTCTTTCCCGACGCAGGTTACAAGTACCTGAGCGAGAAGTTCTGGGAGCGCGAGCGATGAGATTAGAGATCCCCCCAGAAATCCTGAGGCAAATTCAACGGCATGGTGAAGCGGCTTATCCAGAGGAAGGCGCAGGTTTGCTGCTTGGCAACAGCCAAGGAGCAATCCAGCAGATTCAGGCGATCCTGGATCTACACAATACCCGCGAAGACCAGGCCCGCCACAACCGCTATCTGCTCTCGGCTGAGGATTACCTGCAGGCTGAGGTAGAAGCCGACCGGTTAGGCCTGGATGTACTGGGCGTGTTCCATTCTCACCCTGACCATCCCAACCAGCCTTCAGAGTTCGATCGGGAGTGGGCCTGGCCGTCATTCTGTTATATCATCACCAGCGTGTGGTCCGGCCGCGCCATCGAGAGCCGCGCCTGGCGCCTGGCTGAGGATCGCCAGGCGTTTGTAGAGGAGCGATTAATGGTGCGAGACATGGAAAAAGAGTAGCAATTTATCGTAAAATGATGTAAAGGAAACGAGTACATGCCAACGATTAAAGTTCCCTCCCCGCTGCGGAGTTACACCAATGGGCAGGCCGAAGTGTCTGTTCAGGGCAGCACAGTCGGCGCGGCAATGGGTGATTTCATCGCCATTTATCCATCTTTAAAGCCGCACCTGTTTAATGGCAAGGGCGAGCTGCGCCCATTTGTGAACCTGTTCCTGAACAGCCAGGATGTCCGCCACATGCAAGGTTTGGATACACCCCTGGCAGAGGAAGACCGACTGATGATTGTGCCGAGCATCGCGGGCGGGTCGGAGCAGGTCGACCACGCGGCGCTGCGCACCAACCAGGCCTTCATCATTGCCCTGAGCCTGCTGGCATTCATCCTGAACCAGCCCTGGCTGGCGGGAGTGGTAGCCGGGATGATCATCCTGGGCACGATCTTAGAAGTCCCCGCGTTTGGATTTGTCTACCGGCGGATCTTCAGGCCGCTGGGCTGGATCAAGCCAGATGTACTCAGAGATAATCCCGAGCCGCACCGCTTCGCTCAGGGATTTGGCGGGGTTGCGCTGGCGGCGGGTGTGGCGGCCCTGCTCGCCGGAGCCAGCGGGTTGGGGTGGGGTCTGGTGTGGCTGGTGATCGCCCTGGCGGCGCTCAACCTGTTCGGCGGGTTCTGCGCTGGCTGCGCGGTCTATTACTGGCTGAGCCGCTGGCACGCGCCTGGCTTCGTCCAGTCACCGCCGCCGGATACCTTCCCCGGGATGCGGCCGAAAGCGAAGGCGTAACATGGATAACGCTATCCTGACCCGAATATTGTGGGCAGCAGCCATTACCGGTGGTGGGATCGCGGTGTACTGGCTGGCCAACCGCGTCATTCTGGCGCGTGTGCGCGGAAAGCGGTTGGGGCTGGAGTCGGTCCGTCCTGACATTCCGGCGATCCTGTACTTCACCACACCAACCTGCGCCCCCTGCAAGACTGTGCAGCGCCCCGCGCTGGGGCGTTTGAAAGAGCGTCTGGGCGACTGCCTGCAGGTGATCGAAGTGGATGCCAGCTCCCGGCCAGACCTGGCGGATTACTGGGGCGTTTTGAGCGTCCCGACAACATTTGTGATCGATTCGCAAGGCCGGGCGCGGCGTGTCAACCACGGAGTGGCCAGCGCAGAGCGGCTGCTCAAGCAGATCGAGGAAGTGGAAGGGCGTTCGTTCTACAGCGAGTTTTTCCAGGGAGCTCTGCGCCGTTTGGGTCTTTTGAGGAATACCCCATGAGTGGACAAAATGGCAATATCGAACTGAGCCATGAGGAGATCCTGCGGTATAGCCGCCACCTGCTGATCCCCGAGGTGGGGTTAGCCGGGCAGAAGAAACTAAAGGCCGCCAGCGCCCTGGTAATCGGCACCGGCGGGCTGGGATCGCCGGTGGCGCTCTATCTGGCAGCAGCGGGAGTGGGGCGGATCGGGCTGGTGGATTTTGATGTGGTAGATGCCTCCAACCTGCAGCGCCAGGTGATTCATGGCACCGCCGGGCTGGGAACGCTCAAAGTGGAATCAGCCCGGAGGCGGATGCTGGATATCAACCCGGATATCCAGGTGGAGGTGTACAATGAGCCTTTCACCTCCCAAAATGCCATGCGCATCGCCCAGGATTACGATGTCCTGATCGATGGCACCGACAATTTTCCCACGCGATACCTGACCAATGATGTGTGCGTCCTGCTGGGCAAGCCGAATGTATACGGCTCGATCTTCCGCTTTGATGGGCAGGTGAGCGTGTTTGACGCGCGCCGCGGGCCGTGCTATCGCTGCTTGTTTCCCGAGCCGCCCCCGCCTGGATTGGTGCCGTCCTGCGCAGAAGGGGGCGTGCTAGGCGTGCTGCCAGGCACCATTGGCACACTGCAGGCGACCGAAGCCTTGAAGCTACTCCTGGGGGTGGGCGAAACGCTGATCGGGCGGCTGCTACTCTATAACGCGCTGGATATGTCTTTTGACTTTGTCTCCCTGCGCAAGAACCCTAACTGCAAAGTTTGCGGCCCCAATCCGGAAGTGACCGAGCTGATCGATTATGAAGCCTTCTGCGGCGTGCCTGGGATCACTCACGAGGAAGGCAGTGTGGGCGGCGGCTGGGACATCGAAGCCAGCGAACTGGCGGAGCGCCTGGAGGGAGGCGAAGCGATTCAACTGCTAGACGTGCGCGAGCCCCATGAACTGGAGATCTCTCATCTAGAGGGCGCCAGGCTGATTCCACTGGGACAACTGGCGGCGCGCCTCTCCGAGCTGGACAGCGCCGAGGAGATGGTGGTGTTCTGCAAAGGCGGGACGCGCTCGGCGCGCGCCCTGGAGCTGCTGGCGAGCGCTGGTTTTCGCAAGGTCAAGAACCTGAAGGGCGGCATCAACGCCTGGGCCAAGGAGGTTGATCCCAGGCTACCGATTTATTAACCAGTACCTGAGCGGGGTTGCGCTTCGACTGCAGACAAAGCCTTCCGCTCAGCGTGCGGCGCTTCGACTGCAATTCACTTACCTTATTGAGCTGGTGCTGGCTTCTGTGCGTGGAGAATCTTTTGGAGTGGGTGTAAACATCGACGTTTGCCAGTATAATGGCGCATCATGAACGGCAAATCACCTGATAGAAACCATACGCTGCTGGCAGTGCTGGCCCATCCTGACGACGAATCCTTCGGGATGGGCGGCACGCTGGCGTTATACGCGCAGCGCGGGGCGGCGGTGCACCTGGCGTGCGCTACGCGCGGCGAGGTAGGCGAGGTAGCACCGCACTTCCTGGAGCATTTTGCCTCGATCGGAGACCTGCGCGAGAACGAGCTGCGCTGCGCAGCCGGCATGCTTGGCCTGGCAGGCGTACACTTTCTAGGCTACCGCGATTCAGGCATGCCTGGATCGCCTGAGAACGTGCACCCTAATGCGCTGGCAGCCGCCCCGCTGGATGAGGTTGCCGCCAAAGTCGCCCATTTAATTCGTAAGCTCCGCCCGCAGGTGGTGGTGACCTTCGACCCGGTCGGAGGCTATCGCCATCCCGACCACATCGCCATCCACCAGGCCACGGTGAAGGCCTTCTACGCAGCCGGCGATCCGACGGTCTACCCTGGCGAAGAGCCGGCTTACCAGCCGCAAAAACTGTATTTCCATACCTTCCCGCGCGGCTGGTTGAAATGGGCCTTGCGGTTGATGCCGCTGGTTGGCAAAGACCCGCGCCACTTTGGGCAGAACGGCGATATTGACCTGGTGGTCCTGGCTCAGGATGATTTTCCGGTGCATGCCCGGATTGACTTCAGCCCGGTCAAGGAGCTCAAGGAGAAGGCTTCCGCCTGCCATGCCAGCCAGGGTGGCATGACTGAACAGTCTGGGTTGCTGCGTTATGTCTTGCGCCTGACCGCTGCCAGGGAGAGTTTTATGCGGGCTTATCCGGAGGCAACGCCGGGCTTGCGCGAGGGCGATCTATTCGATGGCGTTTATGAAATGAATCATAAACGATGAAGCCAGGAATTCCTGAACCTGAAGCTTTTTAGCTGACACCCTTTTTGAAGTATAAAAACCGACTGTAAGCAGACGGCACCTGACCGCCTTTACTGACCACGAACGGTAAAACCGGAATCCCCAACTATATATTCTTCCCAAACAATGACTTCTACCGTAAACCTGAACCGAGATTGGCTTCCGGAAACGCCCCCAATTATTGGGTGGTCTGAAGTACTGCACTGCATAAAATGCCAATGAGAGCGATATCTTCTTCGTTGCGCAGCGCAGGGATGCGGAAATCGTGGACGAGAAAATCGATCACATCGGCCGAAGAGCTTTGCTGAAGATGGCTAACGAATAAGATTGCGCTTCCTGAGTATGCAAAGGACCAACCGGCCCACGTGGCAGTCAGGCAGTCCATCGCACCGTCCCGAGAATCCCTCGGGGCGGTGTTCTTTTTCATGGCCAGCAGGTGACAAAAGTAATATTTTCGCCTGATTTCCATCCGGGATCAAAACTGGTATCTTGCATTTGTGATTTTCGGGACTATAATATTAACAGAAGTTAAACAGGGGGAAAGCTTATAAAATAATACGAGTGAAGAAAGATATCCGTCGGGGGGCCGACGCGTGTATGCCCCCCTGGGGAAGGAGGTGAGCGCAGGTATCTTCTCGTAAGTAACCAACCAGCCTTGCAGGATAAGGGCAAGACGGGCCACTGATACTATCTTTTAGCAAACCGACCTGTGGGGCCGTGGGTTGCTGGTTTCAGGCAACCTTTTTGCATTGTCGCTACCAATAAGACTATTTGTTTGACCAATCAGAAAGGAGATTGGGATGACCAAGAAAAACAGCTGGCGAGCCTTTTCAATCTTTGTAGTGCTCGCTCTTTTCGTTTCCCTTGTGCCAACGGCAGCTTCTGCTGGCACCATAACCTCAGCACCAATTGCCGAAAGCGTGATCTTCTTCGCGGCTGACGGCATGCGCCCTGACCTGATGCAGAAGTACGCTGGCGAGGGATTGATGCCCACCTACACAGGCCTGATGGCCAGGGGTATAAGCGGGGATAATGGCCTGGTGCAGGCCTTCCCACCCAACACCGGTGTGGGCTGGTACACCCTGGCCACTGGGACCTACCCTGGAGAAGCCGGCTCGACCAATAACACCTTCCACCGCACCGGCGACACCTTCAGCAACCGCACGGCGGCCTTCTCAGCCGGCGTGCTGCAGGCGGATACGCTCGCCGAAGCAGCCGAACGGGCGGGCAAAAAGGTGGTCTCCATGGAGTGGTCGGGCGGCTCGCGCACGATGACTCCGCTCAAAGGCCCGGTGGTCGACTATCGCAACTTCTACTCCAACCGGGGCCTGTGGACCAACTGGGATGTCCCGGGCCAGCCGGCTGGCGCGACCGCCTTTGGGGTGCAATACCAACGCTATGACCTGGTAGACGCGGCCGGCTGGACCAATGCACCGGCCTCCTTCAGCCCGGCCAAGCAAGGCGTCTTTGATTTAGGTTCATATACATCCGGCGGCTCACCGGTGATCGCCAACGATCAATACGATTTCTATGTCTATGACTCCACCAATGACGCGGCAGTCAACTATGATAATGTATTGATCGTACCCAATGCCAACGGGAAAAACGGCAGCAAGGCCGTTGCCGATCTTATGGAGAAAGAATGGGCGGACGTGAAGGTTGTGCTGGCCAATCCGGCGGGTAAGACCGGCGGCTTTTATGTCAAAGCCATGCTGCTGGCACCCGACCTGAGCCAGTTCAGCCTGTTCTTCACCTCGGTGGCGCGGGCAGTGGCAACCTGCACAGGCTGCGGTTATGCCGGCGACTTCGAGGATGACCTCAACCGGCTGTTCCCCAGCTCCACCGCGGCTGACTACGCCGTGTTTGAATCGGGGCTGGTCGACGCCGACACCTATGCCGAGCAAGGCCTGAAGTGGAAAGACGCCCATTTCACTTACCTGCGGTATATCCTCAGCACAGCTTCGGTGCCTACCGTGACCGGCGGGAGCGTCGTCGGAATGGGGTACAAACCCAAGCTATTGCTGCTGGGCAACCCGGTCACCGACGAGTTCTCGCACATGTTCCTGGGATTAAGCACGCAGTCTGTCAATGGTGTGACAAATCCCTACTATAACAACTACTACTCCTATGGGGAACTGATCACTCCAGAGAGAGCCGAGGGCTTTCTGAAGGCTGCCTACGCGGAGGCCGACGAAACCCTGGCGCTTGGCCAGAAGTTAATCGGCGGCCGGCCGACCGTCTTTGCGACGTCGGATCATGGCTTCAGCGCGCAGTGGCTGGCGGTCAACGCCGGTAAAGTCCTGCTTGATGCTGGCCTGCAAAACAGCGGCGGAACGCCTCTGACGGAGGTGTTCAGCAATTGCCGGACTGGCACCGGAACAGGCGCCATCAATTTGGCCAAGGCCTGCTGGGCAGGCGGCACAGCGCAGATCTATGTCAACACCACCCTGCCAACAGGCGAGACTTACGAGGGAGTTCGCACGAAAGTGATGAATGCCTTCTCAAGCCTGTCCGATCCGGCCAATCCGGGGGCGCAGGTGGTGCTGAAAATCATGAAGAAGGAAGAGCTGCGCAACGTGGACGGCAGCGACTCGCTGCAACCCAATCGCTCCGGCGATGTGGTGGTGGTGTTGAAGCCGCCCTACCAGTTTGACGCGGCCACCTTCGGCCAGACGATCGCCTTCTCGCAGTTCTTCGGCCAGCACGGCTACCTACCCGAGACAGTCAACCTGGCGGAAAATGTAAACATGCACGCCACCTTCGTGGCCTCTGGGACGGGCATCACGCGTCGGGCTCCCCTTGCCGGCGTGCGCGCGGTAGATCTTGCGCCAACTATCGCTTTCTTATTGAACTTCCCAGGCCCGAACAACGCGCGCGGTCGCATTTTATACGATCTGTTTCCACGCCCAACCCAGTTCAAGGAAGCCACCATCCTGACCTTAAGTGACTTCCATGGCCAGCTGACCCCGCTCACGCAAACCTCAGATACAGTTGGGCCTAGCTATGCCATCGGTGGGGCGGCGTATCTCAAGCCGTGGTTTGACCTGTACCGGGCAGAAGCCAAGGATGGCTCGGTCACCCTGACGGCTGGCGACGCAGTCGGGGCTACCCCGCCCATCTCCAACTTCTTCGGCGACCAGCCAACCATCAAGCTGATGAATATGATGGGTGTGACCCAGGATACCTTCGGCAACCACAACTTCGACTACGGGTCGGAATACCTGCGCACGATGCTGATCCCGCTGGCGAATTTTAAGTACCTGGCGGCCAATGTTGTCTACCCCAGCGGCAAATACCCAGCCGAATGGAAGCCCTCCACCATAGTCAATCTGAACGGCCTGAAGCTGGGCATCATCGGCTACACCCTGACTGAGCTGCCGACGCTGATCTTCCCAGGGTACCTGGATCCGTTCGTGGTCACTGACCCGGTTTTGGCTGTAAATCGCCAGATCCGCACCCTGCGCTTCCAAAACGGGGTAAATGCGATCTTTGTCGCCGGGCATATCGGCGCTGACCCGACCTCCAGCACGGTGACCAGCCCGAACGATCCCCTGCTCGGCTTCACCAAATCGCTGGTGGGCGCGGACGCAGTGCTGGGCGGGCACACCCACTACCAGACGATCGGCGCTGCCCCCAACGGGACGCTGATCGTGGAGAATGTCAATGCGGGCACGCGCTTCACGCGAGTGCGCCTGGTGGTGGACACCAACACCAGGACGGTGATCTACAAGACGGCCGACTGGCACAAGCCGTGGAATATCGGCGTGACGGCTGATCCGGCGATCCAGGCCGAGATCGACGCCTTGAATGCTCAACTGGCGCCGATCCTGAGCACGGTGATCGGCGAGTCGTCCAGGTATGTCCCGCGCGCCGACGCCTGTGGAAATGGGAATGGCCGCACCTGCGAGTCGCTGGTCGGGGATCTGGCCACCGATGCGATGCGCCTGACCTACACCACGGACTTTGCCATCACCAACGCAGGCGGGCTGCGCG
>CAVPNY010000005.1:0-116188 GCA_963706905.1 uncultured Chloroflexia bacterium
TTGATTACGGCGACCTTGCCATGCCAAATACAGCGCGATCGATCCCGCAACCGCAGCGTTCAATGACTCCACCTTGCCACGCATGGGCAGGCGCAATAATTGGTCACATGATTTGCGTACTAATAGTCGCATGCCACTCCCCTCACCCCCCACCACTAGTGCTAACGAGCCATCCAGGTGCACCTGCTCAGGCGGCTGGGCGTCAGCGCCCGAGTCCAGCCCCACCACCCATACGTCGGCTTCCTGGAAAGCGCTGATAGCCTGGGCCAGGTTTGATTGGGCAATTAACAGGTGCTCGCTGGCTCCCGAGGAGGCGTTCACCACCGCCGGCGTGACGGTGACCGTCTGCTTCAGCGGCAGCAGCACGCCGCTTACTCCCACTGCCTCCGCCGTGCGCAGCAGTGTGCCCAGGTTCTGCGGGATCCTGCAGGGTATCCAGGATCAGGAATAAGGGAGGTGAAGGGGATTGGCGGGTAAGCTCCAGCAGGTCGGGGAGCGCGGCATACGGATAGCCGCTAGTCTCCAGCACCACGCCCTGGTGACCAGGGTTGATCTTATCCAGGCGGGACCGCGGCGCCCGCTCGATACTCAGCTTCCGGGCGGCGCACAATGCCAGGATTTCGGCCAGGCGGCCTTTGCCCTGAGCCCCTTCCGCCACCAGCAAACGAAAAGCCTGCCGGCGTCCTGCCCGCAGGCTTTCATATACAGCATTACGCCCGAACAGCAATTCCTTCATTTACCGTCTCTTTATAAAAATTGCCCTCTAAGTTAACCAACCCATCGCCCAGTTAACTTCCTCGCAACGTTTGCTGATCCATCTTTAATTGGTTACGAAACGCTGCGTACTGAAAACTGAATACTTCTCACTTCATACTTCTTACTGACCACTTTCCTCACTTCCAACGCCAGGTGGTGCCGTCTTTGCTGTCTTCAAGGACCACGCCCAGGTCGATTAACCGGTCGCGCACCAGGTCAGAGAGCGCCCACAGTTTCTGGGTGCGCAGTTCGCCTCGCACCTGGATCAGCAGGCCAATGAAGGGAGCTGCTGAAGCGCCTTGGTCCGGGGCACGCTCAAGCCGTAAGCCAAACACCCCAGCCAGCTCGCGCAATAAAGCCTGCGCCTGGCTGAGTAGAATCCCCATCGACGCCGGCATCGCGCGCCTGGTTGATCGCCCGCACCAGGTCAAAGAGATGCCCCAGCGCGCCAGCAGTGTTGAAATCATCGTCCATTGAATCAATGAAGCCCTGGCGGGTAGCTTCCATTTGTTTCTGCAAAGCCTGCATGACTTCATCCGCCACACCACCTTGAGCAGGCACGGCTGGTTTGAGCGCCAGACGCAGACGCTCCAGGTTGCGTTCAGCCTGGGTGACGACTTCGTCGCTATAGGTCAGCGGCCCTCGATAGCTGGAATTCAAGACCATTAAGCGCAGCGCATCGCCTTCGTGAGCTTTCAGGAAATCCTGGATGGTGATCAGGTTGCCCAGCGACTTCGACATTTTTTCGCCTGAGAACTGCAGCATGCCATTATGCACCCAATAGCGGGCAAAGGGTTTGTTGGTCAGGCTTTCGGTTTGGGCAATCTCGTTCTCATGGTGGGGGAAGATCAGGTCATTGCCGCCGCCGTGGATATCGATCTGTTCGCCCAGGTGGTGCAGGTTCATCGCTGAGCACTCGATATGCCAGCCAGGCCTTCCAGGCCCCCATGGGCTGTCCCAGGCGGGTTCGCCAGGCTTGGATGATTTCCACAGGGCGAAATCCATCGGGTTTTCTTTGCGCTCATCCACATCCACGCGCGCCCCGGCTTGCAGGTCATCCAGACGCCGCCCAGACAGCTTGCCATAATCCGGCATGCTCACCACGCGGAAATACACGTCGCCATCGACGGTATATGCCCGCCCGCCTTCGATCAAACCCTGGACCATTTCAACGATCTGACCGATCTCCTGAGTGGCGCGCGGGTAAACCGTCGCAGGCAGAATGTTTAAATCCTCCAGGTGGTGCATGTACTCATTAATATAAAATTCCGCCAGGGCGATCGGGGCTTTTCCTTGCTCGTTGGCGCGGTTGATAATCTTATCGTCCACATCGGTGTAGTTCATCACATGCCGCACCGAGTAACCTCGGTATTCCAGATACCGCCGGATGACATCAAAAATCAGAGAAGACATGGCATGGCCGATATGAGCTTTATCGTACACTGTGGGGCCGCAGACGTAAATTGAAACCTGACCTGCCTGCAGAGGCTCGAAAATCTCCTTTTGGCGAGACAGCGTGTTATAAATTTTTAATACCATGAGGGCCCTCCTGAAGCTGCTATTCGCTCAGACGGGCGAAAATCATCCGCCCCGCGGCTGTTTGCAGAACTTTCGTCACCATCACAGTGACCTGGTCATTCAAACGCGACCGGCCATCCTCGATGACAACCATCGTTCCATCATCCAGATAGCCAACTCCCTGCCCTATTTCCTTGCCTTCCTGGATGATGGTGACGCTGAGCGGCTCGCCTGGCAATAACACTGACTTGACTGCATTGGCCAATTCATTGACATTGAGCACTGCCACCCCTTGCAGTTCGGCGATGCGGTTCAAGTTGTAATCGTTAGTCAGGATAGGGGCGCGTAACTGGCGACCAAGGATCACCAGCTTGTCATCTACTTCGCGCACTCCTTCCACATCCATGTCTGTAATCTGAACCGGAACGGTGGCGTCCTTCTGTAATTCCGAGAGCACCTCCATCCCACGCCGTCCACGCTGGCGGCGCATGCTGTCAGCAGAATCAGCGATGTACTGCAACTCATTGAGCACAAAGCGAGGAATGAGCAGGGTGCCAAACAAAAATCCGGTCTTGGCGATATCAGCGATACGGCCATCGATGATCACACTGGTGTCCAGCAAAATGCTTCGACTTTTGGCAGAAGGTTCTTCAGCATGTTCTGATGGGCGACTGGGTAGATTGATGCGGAAGATGGTGAAGATATCATTCTGACGAGTGACAAAAACGGCGATCCCCAGATAGGCAAACAGGAGCGCAACCACGAAGGGAAGCACATCCCCAAAAGGTGATGGCAGCAGAGAAATGGGGAAAGCCAGTATGGCGGCGATAATCAGGCCAGCCATTAAGCCAATTAACCCCGCGATCAAGGTAGGGGGAGACACGCGCCCTAACAAATTCCGCAAGGCGCGCACCGGGCGGGTGGTCAAATATGGC
This sequence comes from uncultured Chloroflexia bacterium, assembly GCA_963706905.1. Classification (GTDB taxonomy): domain Bacteria; phylum Chloroflexota; class Anaerolineae; order Anaerolineales; family UBA4823; genus CAVPNY01. The sequence goes on from CAVPNY010000005.1 coordinate 3,210, forward strand.
GTCAATACCAACCCGACCAAGGCACCCACCAGACCTAAGGTGACTGCGTAGAGCTCCTGCTTTCCTTGAGCAGCGTCCCCCAAGATAATCCCCCAATAAACCCCCAGGGCGGCGAAGACCACCATGCCCACCAGACGGGCAATAAAATCAGCGCTCATGATAATGACTCCTATAATAAATAAAAAAGAAATAATGCCAATAGGCTACAGGAATGCTGCGCTTATCTGATTCCAGACTGCTGCTCTGGGAAACCCCCTTGTTTATTGATTTGAACCGCGCGGACGATAATGAGCCTCTCCTAATCAATGCGGTTTAAAATAGCCACTGTCAGAAGAATTGAAACACTACCGCGCGGACATAAAAAATGAATAATAAGGATAAGAGCAGTCCTGTACGCAGTGGTTAGCCAAAGCAGGACAACATGCGCCTTCATTTGAGCTGAGGGCAGCCGCCTCTACTGTACTATCCAATATTATTATACTATAATGAACAAAGTATCTATCTAAATAAAGAGGAAGGGCGTCGTGTGCATGCCTCACTTGCTCACAATGTTTTACCCTCCTGAATTCTCAGATAGGTCTTAAAGCTCACACCAGCTTAGTTTCTGGCTTTAGATAATTGATGCTGTGCACCACCAAATATCACCCTTGAGAACCCAGTTGATCACGCTCAGGGCGGAAGCAATTCCAGAGAACCCTTCTAACGAACCACACAAAAAATGACGATCTTTAAATTATCCCATCCACAGGATTCGATTGAGTTTTTTTGTAATTTGAACCACATCCATTATTCCCAAACAGGGATTTCTGTGAAAGCGTCCACGAGCTAAGGAGATCCGAATGGCATCACAGGCAATCAGCATGACAAACGGGATCAGCGAACAGGTCTATAAGCAACGCATCCGAGCCTGGACAATGTATGACTGGGCGAACTCTGCTTTCGCCACAACCATCATGGCAGCAATCTTGCCGATTTACTACAGCCAGGTGGCTGGCGCAACACTGCCAAGTGAGGCGATTGCTACTGGCTATTGGGGATTCGGCCTGACTTTATCGCTTCTGATTGCGGCGATCATCTCACCCATCCTGGGAACCGTGTCTGACATTATGCGCGGCAAAAAGATGTTCCTGGCGATCTTTGCCGGGATCGGCATCCTGGGCACGGCGTTTCTCGTCTTCGTGAAGACCGGGGATTGGATGCTGGCTTCCTTCCTGGTGATCGTTGGCCGGATCGGCTTCAATGGGGCTAACGTTTTCTATGATGCCTTACTGCCGCACGTGGCGCGCAAAGACGACCAGGACCGGGTCTCGGCGCGTGGCTATGCCCTGGGCTATCTGGGCGGTGGCATCTTGCTGGCCATTAATGTGGTGATGATTCAACTCTTGCCGGGCACCTGGGGGTCAAGATTGTCCTTCCTCAGCGTAGCCATCTGGTGGGCAGTATTCTCAATTCCGATCTTCCTGCGGGTCCCCGAGCCGCCAGCAGCCACAGTCCGCCTGGAGCATGGAGAAAACGTTTTCTCAGCCAGCTTCAAGCGCTTATGGGGAACGCTGAAAGACATGCGCCAGTATCGACAGCTATTCTTGTATCTAGTTGCTTTCCTGATCTATGTCGATGGAATAGGCACCATCATCAACATGGCCGCGATTTATGGAGCAGAGCTCGGCTTCGGCATGATTGAATTAGTCCTGGCTCTCTTACTGGTACAGTTTGTTGGCATGCCTTACAGTCTGATCTTCGGCCGCTTACCCAGCCCAAAGGAGAAGCGCCGCCCGTTCTTCCTGGCCTTCGTGTTGTTCAATCTGGTAGCGCTGCCCCTGGCGGGAATTGCTGGCAGGTTGTTGCTACCCTCCCAGATCACAGGAACTCCACCCCCGCCTTTTGAAGCCACTGCCACTGCCGTTGGTGAGGGGACCTATCAGGCTGATGACAGCAACATCGATTTTAGCGGTGCATGGGAGATGGTAACAATTCCGGCTGATCAACTGGGTGGTGATCAGGACGCGATCTATGCAGTGGCTGCTGATTCGGGAGCTTTCTATGAGATTCCCTTCAATGGTCAGGAGCTTGAGATCACGTATAGCACAGGACCGGACCACGGCAAGTGGACTGTGAAATTGGATGGACAACCATATATCGATGAGGAGAGCGGCAATCCGCTAGTTATCGACGCTTACAATCCGACCCTGCGCTATGAGGAAATTATCGCCCTGAAGACTGTTTCCCCTGGCGAGCACCGCTTGATGGTAATCAACTCTGGAGAAACAAATCCGGATAGCCAGGGTACCAGAATTTCGCTGGCAGATATCACTGTTTTGCCTCCCGCCCGCCAGAGCAGTCTGATCACAATTTTAGGCCTGATCCTGGCAGTTGAAGTTATCGGGCTGCTCTTCTCCTGGTTGCTGGGTAAACCACTCTTTTCAGGGCTGGCGAATACCCTGGACACCAAGCGCAGTATTTTGTTGGCTTTGCTGGTTTACATTGTGATCGCCATTTGGGCATTCTTTCTTAACTCGGTAGTTGAGTTCTGGTTCCTGGCATGGATGGTGGCGGTTGTGCAAGGCGGCAGCCAGGCGCTCAGCCGCAGCCTGTTTGCCAGCATGTCGCCAGCCTCCAAGAGTGGTGAGTTCTTCGGCCTGTTCGGGATCATGGAAAAGTTTTCAGGGGTGCTCGGGCCATTCTTGTTTGCCTTTGCAGCTGCCCAATTTGGCAACAGCCGCCCGGCGATCCTGAGCTTGATCGCTTTCTTTATTATCGGCGGTTACCTGCTCACCCGGGTAAACGTGGCAGAAGGCCAGCGTGTCGCGCAGCAGGAGGATGCTGCGCTGCTCAAAGCCTAGCTGAGTGGAGAAGTAGCCCAATAAGATGGCGCACCTGACCGGCACTGAGCGAGCGCGCTACGTGCAGGGGATGTTCTCCCGCATCGCCCGCCGCTATGACCTGATGAACCGCCTGATGACGGCCGGGCAAGATGTTCGCTGGCGGCGGGAAGTGGTTCGCAGAACTGGGATTCCAGAGAGCGGTCGCTTGCTCGACCTGGGAGCCGGGACAGGTGATCTGGCCTGGGAAACGCGGCGACAACACCCTGGCAGCCAGCCGGTGGCTGCCGATTTCACCCTGGAAATGATGCGAGTCGGCAAGAGCCGCCCAAATTTCCCCTCCCTGGACTGGTCAGCGGCGGACGCGCTCCACCTTCCCTTCCTGACCGAAACCTTCGACGCGGTCATCTCTGGCTTCCTGCTGCGCAATGTCGTGGATGTGCCACAAGCGCTCTCTGAGCAGTATCGGGTACTCAAACCCGGAGGGCGCGTCGTCGTGTTGGACACCACCCAACCGACCCGGAATCTTCTATCACCCTTGATCAATTTTCACCTGCATGTCATCATCCCTTTCCTGGGACGAATCGTTGCAGGTGCGAGTGAAGCTTATACTTATCTCCCCGAGTCGACGGAGGCCTTCTTACAAGCTGAACAACTGGCAGCCTATTTTAACCAGGCAGGCTTCAAAGAGGTCGGCTTCCGCCGCTTGATGTTCAGAACGGTGGCGATCCACTGGGGAAGGAAGTAACTATATTGGACAACGTCAACAGAGCGAGGCAGATAAACAAATGAACCAGAAGAGGTTAGTCGTGGGGATCACCGGGGCATCGGGTGTCATATTGGGGATTCGCCTGTTAGAAGTGCTGCGTTCGATGGCGGTCGAGGTGCACCTGGTCATCTCCCCGGCTGCCAAAGCAACCATTGCCCAGGAGACTACCTGGAAAATCAGCGATGTGCTGGCTCTGGCGGAGGTGGTACATAACCATGCTGATATCGGCGCATCAATCGCTTCGGGGTCTTTCACCACTTCCGGGATGGTGGTAGCGCCTTGTTCAATGAAGACCCTGTCCGGGATCGCTAACTCCTACGCTGAGGATTTGATCAGTCGCGCTGCCGATGTCACGCTGAAAGAAGGACGCCCATTGCTGCTGGTAGTGCGTGAGACACCCTTGCACCGCGGCCACCTGCGGCTGATGTCACTGGCAGCCGAGGCTGGCGCCATCATTTTCCCGCCGGTACCGGCCTTCTATGCCCGCCCACGGAGCATGGAGGAGATTATCGACAACCTGGTCGGGAGGATATTGGACCGCCTTGGGTTTGAAAACGAACTGTATCTGAAATGGAAAGAAGATCAACACAATTAGTCCCAGCAAGCCAGCTATTGAGAGATTACCCATTCAGATGGCGCAAATCCCGCCTCAGCGTTTGCCAGTTTCGGAATTTCTAATTCTATCCACTATGACGATTGCTAGCAGCGATCGAAGTGGAGAGCCCCACGCCGCAGCCGTATACTTTGCGGCTGGCGAAGATTTAAATTTCTATTATTTCTCTGATCCTTTGAGTCAGCACAGTCAGGATTTGGTGCAGCGACCCCAGGCGGCGGTTGCTATCTATCCAGGCGACCAGGATTGGCAAGATATTCGCGGCCTGCAATTACGCGGGGATATCAGGACGGTTAATCCCGGCACGGAATGGGAAAATGCCTGGGTTCTCTATTCCGATAAATTCCCATTTGTGGTTGAGCTAAGGGAGCTGGTTGCTCGTAACCAACTGTATGTGTTCATCCCGACCTGGGTTCGCCTGCTTGACAACAGGCGCGGTTTCGGGTTTAAGCAGGAATGGCGTAAGGCTTTGGAGGGTGATAACCCTGCCCAGCCCGTCTGGCAGCCCATAGGTGATGATGACCCTGAGATTGGAGCGGCGCGGGATGGGGCGTGACCTGGGGAAAGCTGCCCTGCGGGGTGAGCCATCCTATGTATGGCGCGCCGGGCAGGAGCGCCGACTGAAGATGATTCTGGCTGCGGCTGGAGAGCGCATTGGCGGACGGATTCTGGAAAACGGCTGCGGGGTGGGAATTTACCTGGAACACCTAAAACCTTACACCGACAGGCTAGTTGGATTGGAATATGATTTTGACCGCGCCCAGGAAGCGCATACTCGCTGCGATCAGATTGTGCAGGCGGCAGGAGAAAACCTGCCATTCCTGGAAGCCAACTTCGATCTGATTATCAGCCACGAGGTGCTTGAGCATGTTTTAGACGATCAAGCCTCCGTAAAAGAGATGGTGCAGGCTCTACGTCCGGGAGGTAGACTGGTCGTGTTTGTCCCCAACCGGGGTTATCCTTTCGAGACCCATGGAATTTACTGGCGAGGTGCCTATCATTTTGGCAACATCCCCCTGGTTAATTACCTGCCGCGCCGCCTGCGTAATCGGTTGGCGCCACATGTGCGGGTGTATTCCTTCAGTGATCTGGATCAGTTATTCGCCGGCTTGCCAGTACGCTTTGAGGAGCGCAAAGTTATCTTTGGCGCGTATGACAATATCATCGCTCGCTGGCCAACAATTGGACGAATCCTACGGGCGATTCTACAAGCTTTGGAGAGTTCCCCACTGCGAGTGTTGGGGTTATCTCATTTCTGGGTGATTGAGAGAATTTAAGGGATTTAACCAAAAGAAAATGTAGAGAATGATGAGATGCGTTTTGACCGCACTTCGTTCCGCTCAACGCGCCTGAAGTTTGTAGACCTTGCTATTGTCCGCACCTTTTCCAATCAACGCACCCGGAAATCGTAAATCCCATTTTTAACTTCCCACAGGCGCTGGCAGGATGGGCAAACCATCTTTTCCACAGACTCTTCGAGAGGAAAAAATTCACAGGCTGGGCAACGGAAGAATGCTCCCGGAGTGGCCTGCGGGGTGTCACCAACTGCCAGGGCACGCAGGAATACGCTAGGAGAAAGCTGCCACCTGTTACCAGTCAATTGCGCCAGTGAGTCCATTTTGACCAGAATATCCGTTGATATCCGGTGTTTGATTGCGCCAAGGCGAAAATGAGAGACGGTCAACTGGCGCTGTACCATAAAATTCTCGGCCTCCAGCCACTGACGGATAGCCTTAGGATGAAAGTCAAAGTTTAGAGCAGCGAATTCGACCGGTTGCTGGCTGAATGGATTCCAGGATTGCCGCCGGGACAGATAACGCAGGATTGCCTTCAGGTTCTGTTTATTGGCATATTCCAGGATGAAGATTCCTTGGGGTTGAAGAACCATGCGTACCTGAGCCAGGGCACGCTGTGGCTCAGCCATGTGATGCAGGGTGCGGATCATCGTTGCTGCGTCGAATAACCCGGGTACGAAGGGCAGGCGATACGCATCTGCAGCGATGAAGAGATAACGGGCTGTCCTCCCCAATCTCTCCTGGGCTAGCTCCAACTGGGTAAGAGAATAATCCACCAGCACGATGCGCTCAAAACCCTGATAGCGAGGCGTATTGCGCCCGGCGCCAGCCCCCACCTCGAGCAATATCTTGCCAGACGCGGGTAAGAGCCGGCTCAAAGCAATAGCTTCGACACGGTCTTCATAGGCACGATCACCTGCCTCCCAAAAGGAAGCCTGGTAGTCGGAATCGGTATAATCGCAAATTGGCGGGAGGTCAGGAGTCTGGTGAGCCATAATAAGACAGCACGGACAGGGTGATCAAAACCCGTCCGTGCCGTTTATACTCCAGAATAGCCAGCGTGCAAAGGTTAACCTCAAGCAGGCTGGCAGGAGTCGTTTCAGGCTTTAGCGCCGAGCTTCTCCACAGCGACCTTCCCATTTGGCGAACCCCCGTTATAACCGCGCCCAAAGCCACGATAATGGAATCCCAGGCGCTTCATGATTTCAGGGTCATAGATGTTCCGGCCGTCGAAAAGCACCGGCTGTTTCATCGAATTGCGGACCCGATCCAGATCGAGCTGCTTGAACTCGTTCCACTCAGTGATGACCATTAAGGCATCACAGCCATCGGCCAGGACATACGGATCGGAAATCATTTCGACACCAGGCATCAAGGGAGCGGCAATCTCCATAGCCACCGGGTCATAGGCACGTACTTTAGCGCCATGCGCCAGGAGCGATCTGGCTATGTCGATCGAAGGGGCATCCCGCATATCATCGGTGTTCGGCTTGAAGGAAAGACCCAGGATACCGATGGTGCGGCCGTTCAAATCGCCGAGTAAATCTTGCAAGCGATTGACTGCCATCGGGCGACGGTCGTCATTAATATCCATGACGGCGTGCAGGAGCTGCGGGTGGCGGCCTTTTTCGACAGCCATATATGCCAGCGCCTTGACGTCTTTGGGGAAACACGAACCACCGTATCCCAGCCCGGCGTCCAGGAAGGACTGTCCAATCCGCTTATCATAACCCATCCCCACCGCAACTTCCTTGACATCCGCGCCTAACTCCTCACAGATGTTGGCGATTTCGTTAATAAATGAAATCTTGGTCGCCAGGAAAGCATTAGAAGCGTACTTGATCATCTCAGCCGTGCGCAGATCGGTGATCACAATTGGAGCACGCAGGGGCAAATGCAGTTGGGCGACTTTCTCCGCCGCTTCAGCGCTAAGCGAGCCGAGCACGGTGCGATGCGGTTGCATAAAGTCACTGATAGCCGATCCTTCCCGCAGAAACTCAGGACAGGAAACCACTGAGAAGGGAATCGGCTCAGTCTGGTGGCGAGCAACAATCTCTGCCACCCAGTCGCCTGTCCCGACTGGGACAGTGGATTTATTGATAATGATCACGGGATTGCGCATGTTTTCCGCAATGCTACGCGCTGAAGCCGCTACATGCCTCAAATCGGCTTCCCCATCTACACCGGAAGGGGTACCAACCGCGATGAAGGCAAATTCTGTCCCATCCAGGGCTTCCGAGTAAGAAGTGGTAAAAGAAAGGCGCCCGCTGCGCATATTGCGGTCAACCAACTCTTCCAACCCAGGTTCATAGATCGGCATCTCACCCCGCTTAAGTCCTGCAATGCGCTCTTCATTAATATCAAGAGCAATCACCCGGTTTCCCAGGTCCGAAAAACAAGCCGCAGTGACCAGACCGACATATCCCACACCAACAACACATAATTGCTTCATTTAGCTTTCTCCGAGTGAATTTTGGTCCATCCAACATAATTAACGATCTTACCATGATTCTATTACACCCAATTCCATCCGAAATAGACCCAATAACGCGCGCTTTTCTGTGTAATTGGGAAACAACATCAGCAAGTTACAAAAATTCAGCATTTGAATCCCATCATATGACAAATTTGTGACAAAAACACTCCAAATACGTCAAAGGTCATCCGCGACGGATGACAGGTGTCACTTGTAATTCGGCGGAAAAAACTCTAAAATATCCTTGATAAATACTACTGTTTAGGTCAAAAAGGAAGAAATTATGCAAATCACACGACAAGCCGACTATGCCATGCGTGCAGTGATATACCTGGCAAAACTAGGTACAGATCGCCGGGCTGCCACCAGCCAGATCGCTGAAGAGCAGCACATTCCCCCATCATTTCTGGCAAAGATCGTATCACAACTCTCTGTTGCCGGGCTATTACAGACTTCACACGGCGCGCGTGGCGGCGTCTCGTTGGCTCGCCCCCCTGAAGAAATCAGCTTTCTTGAGGTGGTTGAAGCCATTGACGGACCGATTCTAATCAACGAGTGCGTCGCCGACAGCGGCAGCTGCGTCTTTGGCGAAACCTGCTCATTGCGACCGGTCTTCTGCGAAGCCCAATCTGAGCTGGTCACCCGCCTGGAGAACACAACCTTCGGCAGTGTGATCGGTAAGAACGGTCACTAGAAGACAAATGCGCTTCTCAAGCGCTGGTCGAGCCTGATCTCCAAGTATCCACAGGCACGACCAGACGAAGCAGAAACGAGGCAGGTTATGCCAGCCGGCGTACCCATCGATCGCCAGTGGATTTACGTACTGAAAGATGGTCGAACGGTGCTAGATTGGGGCGATGACCTCGTCCAAGATCTATTGAACGGTGATTTTGTCAGCTATTCGAAAGAGGCATTCAGCCATCCGATCCAGGACGTGGATCTGGAAATGTTGAAACGGGCAGGGCGCATCGAGCGATTTGATGACCGTCAAGTGTACGTGTATTCTTTACCAGAGCGCCCACAACCTACGCTGGAATAAAACAAACCCAAACAATCATTTGCCTTCCATTCCCCTTCCGGCGTATAATCCAGCCGGGAGGGGAATTTTGTCATGGAGATTTGACCTGCGTCAAACATGGTTTGGCAAAGGTAAATCATCGTCGCGCAACCACAGGAGGTCGAGATGTCTGCACCGCGCACCGTTCGGGCCCCACGCGGCACCCAACTGCATTGTAAATCCTGGCTGACAGAAGCCGCTTTCCGCATGATTCAAAACAACCTGGACCCTGAAGTGGCTGAGCGCCCACAAGACCTGGTTGTATACGGGGGGCGAGGCCAAGCAGCCCGTAATTGGGAGGCTTTTGACGCCATTCTGACTGCCTTGCAGGGTTTGGAAAACGACGAAACCTTGCTGGTCCAGTCCGGCAAACCAGTGGCAGTTTTCCGCACCCATCCCGACGCGCCACGCGTGCTGATCGCCAATTCCAACCTGGTGCCCCACTGGGCGACCCAGGCACACTTCGACCAGCTGGCTGCCCGGGGTCTGATCATGTATGGCCAGATGACAGCCGGCTCATGGATCTATATCGGCACACAAGGCATTCTGCAAGGGACTTATGAGACCCTGGGGTCTCTGGCCCTGCAACGCGGCTGGCCATCATTGAAAGGCAAATTTGTGCTCACGGCCGGGTTGGGCGGGATGGGCGGCGCGCAACCGCTGGCCATTACCATGAACGAAGGCGTGGGCTTGATCGTAGAAGTTGACCCGGAACGGGCACACCGCCGCCAGCAGATCGGCTATGTAGACCAGGTGGTGGACAACCTGGAAGAAGCCATGACCCTTGTCGAAGAGGCACGCGAGGCAGGCGAACCGCGTTCGATCGGCTTGATCGGCAACGCGGCCGAGATCTATCCCGAGCTGGCGGTAAGAGGCGTGATCCCGGACGTGGTCACTGACCAGACGCCAGCCCATGATGTGCTGATGTATGTACCCGCCGGGCTCAGCGTGAAGGAAGCCAACGCCCTGCGCCAGGCGGACCCGGCGACTTATGACCGCCGCTCGATGGAATCGATGGCGCGCCATGTAGAAGCCATGCTGGCATTCCAGCGCGCCGGAGCAGAGGTCTTCGACTATGGCAACAACTTGCGCCAGCGAGCCTACGATTTCGGCGTCAGCGATGCATTCGAATTCCCCGGCTTCGTGCCGGCCTACATCCGCCCACTGTTCTGCCAGGGCAAAGGGCCTTTCCGGTGGGTGGCGCTCTCTGGAGACCCGGAGGATATCTACACCACCGACGAGACAGTGATGGAACTCTTCCCTGATGATCAGCACCTGCACCGTTGGATACGCATGGCGCGAGAAAAGGTGCCGTTCCAGGGGCTGCCCGCGCATCTGCTGGCTGGGTTACGGAGAGCGAGCCGAGGCCGGATTGGCCTTCAACAACCTGGTGGCCGAAGGGCTGGTTAAGGCACCGATCGTCATCGGACGCGATCATCTTGACGCAGGCTCAGTGGCTTCGCCCAACCGCGAGACCGAGGATATGCTGGATGGGACCGACGCGGTCAGTGATTGGCCAATCCTGAATGCACTGATCAACGCGGTGGGCGGGGCGACCTGGGTTTCGTTCCACCACGGCGGCGGGGTTGGGATCGGCTACAGCCAGCACGCCGGGCAGGTGATCGTGGCAGATGGCACCGCCGAAGCAGCCGCCAGACTGGAACGCGTCCTGACCACCGACCCAGGCATGGGGATCGTGCGCCACGCCGATGCCGGTTATCCAGAGGCGATCGAAGCGGCCAAAAGGCATGGGATCAAGATGCCAATGCTGTAAGGTAAAATGGGGGAATGCGTAAATCTCCACTGCTTTGGCTGCTCCTTTCTCTACTTGCTATTATTATTCTCACCGCCCTCGGCCCAGCGGAGAAAACCCTGGGCAGCAATGTGCGCGTGGTCTACCTGCACGGGGCATGGGTGTGGGCGGCGCTGGCTGGATTCGTGGCTGCGGCGCTGGTTGGTCTGGTGGGGCTGGTAACCCGCCGACCGGCGCTCCACTACTGGTCGCGCGCTCTGGGCCGCACCGGGCTGGTCTTCTGGATCAGCTACCTGCCGATCTCTATGTGGGCCATGCAAACCAACTGGAATGGCCTGTTCCTGGCTGAGCCGCGCTGGCGGGTGGGGCTGATCTTCGCTATCGGCGGGTTGATTTTGCAGGTGGGCGTGTCCTTGCTCGAAGACCCGGTGTGGGCTTCGGTCTCCAATATCCTTTTTGTCGGGGTGCTGTTCATGGCGCTGCAAACCACCGAACAGGTGATGCACCCGGCATCGCCGATCTTCGGCTCCGACGCCGTGCGCATCCAGGTCTTCTTTCTGACCCTGCTCGCCCTGACCCTGCTGGCTGCCTGGCAAGTGGCCCGGTTGTGGCACGGGTGGGATGTGGGCGAGGCGAGGGTAAAGAACCGGTAAGTCATCCATCTCTGACCGATCAAATCCATGAATCGCTCCTTGCGCCTGCAGATCGCCGCCTTTACCGCCACGCGCGTGGTGCTGAATACGATGCACCGGATGGTCTACCCGTTCCTGCTGACCTTCGGGCGCGGGATGGGGGTGGACCTGGCGGCGATGACGTTGGCGGTGACGACGCGCTCGCTGGTGGGGGCATCCGGGCCGTTCCTGGCCTTCGTGGCAGACAACCACGGGCGCAAAGTGGGGATGATCCTCGGCCTGGGCATATTTGTGCTGGGCGTCAGTCTGGTGATCGTGTGGCCCAGCTACCCGGCATTCTTCCTGGCCTTGATCCTGACCACGCTGGGCAAATCTGTCTTCGACCCGGCGATGCAGGCCTACCTGGGCGATCGGGTCGCTTACGAGCGGCGCGGGCGAGTGCTGGCGATCACCGAACTGGGGTGGTCGCTGGGGTTCATGCTGGGCGTGCCGCTGATGGGCCTCCTGATCGCCCGAGGCGGCTGGACGGCGCCCTTTCCGGTGCTGGCGCTGCTCACCCTGGCAGCCATCGGCATACTGGCGTGGCTGGTGCCGCGTGATGCGCCGCATCCGGGAAACCAGAACGGCCTGTGGGGCAACCTGCGCAGGGTACTCACCTCGCCAGTGGCCGTCACCGGCCTGGTGATGTGCTTGATGCTGAGCACCGCCAATGAGATGATCAACCTGGTGTTCGGCGCCTGGATGGAACATTCCTTTGGACTGAAGATCGCCGCACTGGGGGCAGCCTCGGCAGTGATCGGGTTTGCAGAGCTGGGCGGCGAAGCCCTGACCGCCGGCATCACCGACCGCTTGGGCAAAGCGCGCGCCGTGGCAGCGGGGGTGGTGCTGAACTGCGTGGCGGCACTGGCCTTACCGTTCCTGGGCAGCAGCCTGGTGGGGGCGTTCATCGGGCTGTTTCTGTTCTACCTGACCTTCGAATTCGCCATCGTAAGCAGCATTCCCTTGATGACGGAGGTTTACCCGCCAGCCCGGGCGACGCTGATGGCGAGCAACCAGGCAGCCCACTCGCTGGGACGGGCGCTGGGGGCGCTGGTCACGGCGCCATTGTTCGCGCTGGGGCAGGCCTCGGCGAGCACACCCGATATCCTGCCCAGCGCGCTGGCCAGTGCGGCTTTCAACCTGATCGGGCTGCTGGCGCTCTACCGGCTGCATGCGCGCATGACGAGGCAGCCGGCTGCCGAGACGCAAGGGTGAGGTGATCATCAGGAGGGACAAGCCAAACAGGCACTGCTGACCATGTAAAAGGAATGCCATTCCTTCATGTTTTTTCGGACAGGCCTGGAGCGTAAAAGCGAGATTCTTCGGTCGCTGCGCTCCCTCAGAATGACAGAGTGATATAATCCGACCCTGCAGGCGTTTGCAAAGTAAACGGCTGCAGATCCTTTCTTGACATTGGTGCTATGCAGAACAAACGCAAGATTCTCTTGATCGCTGGCGGGGTGATCGTGGCAGTCGTGGCCATTGTCGCAGTTGCTTACGGCGGCAAAGCCATGCAGCGCTGGAGCGCCCCCCTCGGCCCAGGATTGGGTTTGCCCACTCTGACGGCTACCAGTTTGCAACCCACCGCCACCGAAAGCAAGATAGCCAGCCTGCCCGGCCTGACGCCCACTACTGACTCCACCGCAGCCAGCACGCAGACGGTGCTCCTGCCGACGGCGACCACAAAACCCACCGCCACCCCCGCCCCGCTGTGCGGCGGCCCGCCGGTGATGACCATCCTGGGGATGGGCGTGGATGGCGAGCTCGACTACCGCTACGGCCTCTCGGATGTGATCCGCATGATGCGAGTGGACTTCGTCACACCCAAGGTGACGATGCTCTCCATCCCGCGCGACCTGTGGGTGGAGATCCCGGGCATCGCAGACCATTACGATCTGACCCACGGCAAGCTCAACCAGGCTTACTTCTACGGCAGCCCAGGCATGGGCTATTACGATGGCCCTGGAGCGGGTCCCGGCCTGCTGGCACGCACGCTGGACTTGAATTTTGGGCTGCGCGTCGATCACTACGGGGCGGTCAACATGCAGACCTTCGTCAAAATCGTCAACGCGGTGGGTGGGATCGATGTCTACCTGCCCAACGACGTGGACGGGACGCCGATCGACGATAAGACGGAGGACATGGGCTATTTCGATGCCGGAAACCACCATTTCACCGGCGACCAGGCGCTGCGCTTCTCGCGCATCCGCAAGCGCTATAACGATTTCACCCGGGCGGACAACCAGAATCTGGTGATCTGCGCCCTGAAGGAAAAGATCACCAGCCCATCCGTGCTGCCCAAGATCCCGCAGATCATCAGCTCCTTCCAGGGATCGGTGCTGACCGACCTGAGCCCGCAGCAGTTCGCCCAACTGGCCTGCCTGGTGCCCAAGCTGCGCAGCGAGAACCTGATCTTCACCGGCCTGCCAGATGAGATCCTGACGCCCGGCCGGATTAACAGCCCGCAACAGGGCGACAGCACGTATATCCTGGAGGCGGATTTCGATGTGATCCGCGATTATGTCAGCCAGTTTATGGCGGGGACCTGGCCGACCGAACCGAACGAGCCGACATGCCCATAAATAGGATTGTGGTTTCTGGTATTGGCAAGCAACGCTCGCGAATTCGAGAAAAAAGCTGCTTGCATTTCGTGAGCCACACAGAATGATGCCCGGCACCCTTCGACATCGCTCATAGTACGTCTCCGCTCAGGGTACCTCTTAAATCAAAATAGGGAGATTGCCATGAAATCTGAAGCGATCGATCTGAGCATCAATACAGAGCTGGCACGCAAGATCCTGACCGGGTTCGTCAAGACCGAGCTGAACCGCGCCGGCTTTTCGCGAGCGGTGGTGGGGTTGTCCGGCGGGCTCGAACTCGGGGCTGACCTGCTACCTGGCAGCGGAGGCGCTCGGCCCGCAGAACGTGCTGGCAGTGCGTATGCCCTACAAAACCTCCTCGGTCGATTCGCTGGAGCACGCCCAACTGATCATCGACGCCCTGGGGGTGCAGTCGATCACGATCCCGATCACCGAGATGGTGGACGCACTCTTCGAGCGCTTCCCGGACGCCAACCGGGTGCGGCGCGGCAACGCCATGGCCCGAGCGCGCATGATCGTGCTCTACGATCAATCGGCGGACCTCGGCGGGCTGGTGGTGGGGACCGGCAACAAGACCGAGATCCTGCTGGGTTACACGACGCTGTTCGGGGATGCGGCCAGCGCGCTCAACCCGATCGGCGACCTGTATAAGACGCAGGTGCGCCAACTGGCGAAGGCGATGGACATGCCGGCGCCGATCATCAAGAAGCCACCTTCCGCCGACCTGTGGATCGGGCAGACCGATGAGGGCGAGCTGGGGTTCACCTATGAAGAAGTGGACAAGCTGCTCTACCTGCTGGTCGACCAGCGCTACAAGCCGGAGGACTGCGTGGAGGCAGGTTTCGGCGAGCCCTTCGTGCGGGCGGTGGTCAAGCTGATCCGTCAAAACCATTTCAAGCGGGTGATGCCGCCGATCGCCAAGGTGAGCAACCGCACGGTCGGCTACGATTTTCTCTATCTGCGCGACTGGGGGACTTAGAGGCGCTTGCCGCTACACATCCCGCCTGCACTGCTCCACCGCCGCTTCCGCCTGCTGTGGGCCGGCCTGGCGATCTCGGTCGCCGGCTCCCAGATGCAACTGTGGGCGCTGCTGTGGCATATCCGCACCCTGACCGACCAGCCGATCGCGATCGGCGGGATCGGGCTGGCGCGGGTGATTCCGATCATCGTCTTCTCGCTGGTGGGCGGGGCCCTGGCGGATACTTTCAACCGGCGGCAGGTGCTGTTCGTGACGCAGAGCGTGATGGCGCTGGTGGCCCTGACGCTGGCCTGGCTGACGTTCCAGGGACGGATCGAGCTGTGGCATATCTACGCCCTGACAGCGATCCAGGCTATGGCGATCGCTTTCGACCTGCCGGCGCGCCAGGCACTGGTGCCCAACCTGATTCCCGCCGAGATCCTGCCCAACGCCTTTAGCATGCAGTCGATCGCCTTCGAGGTGGGGGCGATCGTAGGACCGGCGCTGAGCGGGATGGTCATCGCTTATTTTGGCCAAGGTTACACGTACCTGATCAACGCCATCTCGTTCGGGGCAGTGATCATCGCGCTGGCACTGATCGGGCCGGTGACGCAAACGGTCGCTGGTGAGAAGCGCCCAGAGGTCAGCTTGAAGGCGATTAAAGAAGGGGTGCGTTTCATTCTCTCCCAACCGATCATCCTATCGAGCATGGTGCTGGATTTCTTTGCGACGTTCTTCTCGTCGGCTAACACGCTGCTGCCGTTTTTCGCCCAAGATATTCTCAAGGTGGGGGCAGTGGAATACGGCTGGCTGTCGGCAGCCCAGGCGGTCGGGGCGATGGCGGCGGCGCTGGTGATCTCGCAGTTGCAGGCCATCCGCCGCCAGGGGCCGCTCTTTTTGTATTCCGTGGTGGCCTTCGGGCTGGCGACGATCGCCTTCGGGCTGGCGCGCAACTTCTGGGTGGCGATGGCGGCGCTGGCGCTGATCGGGGCATCGGATTCGGTGAGCATGATCATCCGCAATACGATCCGCCAGCTTCAGACGCCCGATCATTTGCGGGGACGGATGACGAGCATCAATATGATCTTCTTCCAGGGCGGGCCGCAACTGGGGGAGCTGGAGGCGGGGGTGGTGGCGCAACTGTTCAGCGTGCCGGTGGCGATCGTCAGCGGGGGGATCGGGTGTATCGTGGCGGTGGGGTGGATCGCGCGACGCTGGCCACAGTTGAGGAGTTATAACGGGGATGAGCCGATCCGGGCCGGCGCGCAGAGCGGAGTATAACGCAGTCGAAGCGCCCGCGGATTAGATCCGCCAATTACGCCAAGGGGGTTTCGTAGTTTAGCCCCTTGTGGGCGTGGGAATCAGGGGATAGGGCATCCGCGAATTGCGCTAATACCACGAATTTATTCGGGGTTAAGGGTCAAGGACGCAGGGGTGGGTGCGGATTGCCATCCAGGTAGAGATCTGGTATGATCAATGCGATTATCGGAATTTCGGAAAAGGAGAATTTACGATGGGTGCGACTATCCTGCAGATGCGCAAGAAAGGTAACCTGACCCTGCCGGCCGAGCTGCGCAGCAAGTATGGGTTGAATGAGGGGGATGTTTTTACTTTGATCGATCTAGGGGATGGCTCTTTTATGCTGTCTCCGCGCATTTCACGCGTTAATCAACTGGGAGACCGGGTAGCCCAAATATTGGAAGGTGAGAACGTGTCTCTGGATGACTTGCTCAGCACGCTGGACGAGGAGCGGGAGCGCTATTACCAGGAACATTTTGTTCCCGAACACTATGTCCAGGATTAACCTGTTCCTGGACAGCAGCGCGCTGATCGCCGGGTTAATCTCAGCGGAGGGGGCTTCCAGGGCTTTGCTCTTGCTGAGCGAAGATGAGAAGATCCAGTTGACCGTCTCGGAGCAGGTGATCGTGGAAATCGAACGGAATCTGGCGCGCAAAGCGCCCAGGGCAGCGCCATTTGCCAGGGAGATGATGCGAGCTGCAAAGGTGCGCATCCTTCGAGATCCAGCCAAGGATGAAGTAAGCCAGCGCATGGACTGGATCGGCCACGCGGCGGATGCGCCAATCCTGGTGGCTGCGTATCGAGCAAAGGTCGATTTCCTGGTAACGCTAAACCGGCGGCATTTCCTGGAGGACCCGGAGATTACCCGGCGCAGCGGGTTGCGCATCGGGACGCCGGGCGAGGCGCTGGCCTGGGTGCGGGAGCAGCTGGGGTCCGCCAGGTAATCCTTCGACGCCGCTGCGCTTAGGCTCAGGACTGGTCCGCGAATTGCGCCAATTGATTTGCCAATTTTTACGAATTGTTTTCCAGGGTAGCCGCCCAACCGCGTTGGGCTATTCAATCGATTATCCTTTGAAATAAAAAAAGAAAAATCCTGAAAATCCTGTCCATCCTGTGAAATAAATAAAACCGATCCAATGCCAGCATTCGGAGGGTGGTTATTACGCCTCGTCCAAGCGTGCCACCTTGCCGCGCACCAGCCAGAGCGGCAGGAAAGCGCATACCCCGCTCACCACCGCGCCCAAGACAAGCCCAGCCAGGTAAGCAAAGCCCTGCGGGAGGTTAAGCGCTGAGGATAGCATCAGCGGGCCGATGAAAGCTGCGAAGGCGAAAGGGATGTAGAGCATGGAGAGGATCTGACCCAGGCAGCCCAGGCTCCCGGCGTTCATTCGGCGTGGGTCCTCCCAGTTAAAGTTCGCCCCGGCGACGCCGAATCCCAGCAAAATACCGGTCATGCCCCCCAGGCTCACCACCACAGCCAGCAGGTTGTAGAGAAATCCGCTGGGTGAAAACCCCTGGAAGAGCGAGATCCCCAGCAGGAAGATAATGCCTAAGAGCAGTGATGGAAAGTAGGCCACCATGAATTTTGCCGTTAACAGGTACGTGGTGCGCACCGGAGAAGCCTTCAGCATCCAGTAATTCTTGCCCTCCGCTGAAAAGCCCATCCCTGCCAGGCGGCTGAGCAGCATCCAGCCGACAAGCAGCGCCATGCTCAGGCTTCCGTAGGACAGCACGCTGCGAAAGGTGTTCATGAACCAGACCGGCGCTTCGCCGCGCCCGCCCGGTGGTTCGCCGCCGGTACGCAGGATCATCAGGGAATAGATGACGCCGAAGATCAGCGGGGTGATCAGCTGGGATAGGACGCGCAGATCCCGCCGCAGGACCAGGAAATCTTTCCAGACGATCCCCCATATCGGGGCAGGGAGCAACCTCGCCCAGATTACAGGTTTCCCTTCGACAGCAGACACCTGCCGCACAGCACGCGCTGGCTTCTTCTTGCGAGCAATCACCTGCATCCTAGCCCAACCGGAGTAATACAAGCGCTCCGCCGTGACCAGGGCGAACCCGAAGATCAGCGCCGAAAGCCCCAGGTTGAGCATCACCAGCAGGCTCCCTGTCACCCAGTCGCCCTCTCCCAGTGCGATCAGGCCGCGACCAGCCCAGTTCAACGGCATCCAGGGAACGTTGAAGCGCATCAGGGTAGATAATGACCCGCTGACCTGCTCCTGGGAGATGTCGGCGTTACGCCCAAAAGCGTTGTAGATATTGCCCATTTGGGAGCAGATCAGCCCGAAGGTTGCGGCGAAAAAGCCCAGGATCTCTGCCGCACGCCTCGGCGGCATGACCCGCACCACCAGCATGACCAGCAGCGCTGAGAGGCCTGCCGCGGCCAGCGTCATCGCCACCATGGTCACCAGCACCAGCGGATAATACAGCAGGTTGTAGCCGCCGGCTGCACCAAGACCAAACAGGACCGGCAAGCCGAACAGCACGACCAGACCAAAGTTAGGCAGCACCGCCTGCAACAGCTTGGTGACGAACACTGCCCGGATGGGCACCGGTGAGCTCAGCAGGAAGTCCATGTCGCCGGAGAGGTACAGCGCCTGCAGCAGCACGCCGAAACTGGCGATCAGGATGCCCAGGAACAGACCGGCGAAGATCAGCACCGGCACGGTCTGAATAAAAGGGGTTGGATCAATGCCCAGGTATTCCTGTGGCTGCGGCGAGCGCAGGAAACGGAGCAACCGCCAGCTCAGCCAGAACATGACCACGGCGACCCCCAGCAGGGTCACCAGACCCAGGATGATCAGCACCTTCTTGAGCATCTTGGAATGCCGGAAGCTGTTCACCCAAATCTGCCAGCGCAAGCGCAGCAGTTTCTCGACGGCAGGCAGCAGCTTTCCAGAAGGCGTATGATCGACAGGCGAAAGCAGTGTGGCGCTCATTTCAGGATCTCGGCAGATCTCAGCCACTTCTACTCCGCCGGTCAGGCTCAGGAAGATATCTTCCAGGCTGGTCTCACCGGTCTCAGCGGTTTTGTCCAGGCCGCGCAGCTCGTCCATGGTGCCCACGGCGATCAGGTGACCCTGGTTGATGATGCCGATGCGGTCGCACATGCGCTCAGCGATCTCCAGGATGTGAGTGGAGAGGAAGACTGCCGAGCCGCGCTCAGCCATCTGGCGCAGGATGTCCTTGATCAGGCGGGCCGACTTGGGGTCGAGGCCTACAGTGGGCTCGTCCAGCACCAGCACCTTGGGATCGTGCATCAGCGCCGCCGCCAGAGACGCCTTCTGCTGCATGCCGTGGCTGTAGGAATCGATCGTGTCGTCGCCTGCCGCGGTCAGGTCGAGGATGCGCAACAGCTCATCGATCCGCCGGGCGACCTGCTCTCGCTCTACGTTGTATAGGTCGCCCACGAAGCGCAGCAGCTCGCGGCCAGTCAGCTTGGCGTACAGGTTGGGGGTGTCAGGGACGTAGCCGCTGGCAGCCTTGGCCTGCAGCGGCTGGGCTTGAATGTCGTAGCCATCGACCTTGACTGTGCCGGAGGTGGGCTGCAGCAGACCCACGATCACCTTGATGGTGGTGGTCTTGCCGGCTCCGTTCGGGCCTAAGAAGCCGAAGATCTCACCCCCATTAACCTCGAAGCTGACCTCGTTCACCGCCAGCTTGTCGCCATACTTCTTCACCAGGTTGCGTGTCTCGATCAGAGTGGATGGATCGGGCATGGGGCCTCCAATTGAGCTGTGAATGCCGGCTCAATATAAATTATATAACCATTCGATCTATATAGGACTTACGCAGTTGGTGGGTTTATGGGGGTGTTTTGGCGGGCTACGCCCGCCAAAACACCCCCACTTCTCCCTAGAACTGCGTAACTTCTACTATATTGATTACATGACCGGGATTCCACGTTTCATAGATCTCACGCTCCTATCCCTTCAAAGGTGTGGATTTTCTTGTGACGCTGGACCGGCGGCATTTCCTGGAGGATGCCGCCCTGCCTGGCTACTCGACTACCCAACGATTGGACTATTCGACTAACAACGGATCGATGAACACTGGTGGATCCGCTTGCGAATGCAGATATGTGGTCTATAATTACAATATAATGCCGACTACCCTTTCGGATACCGCACCCGCTTCTGAACGGCTGCAAATTGAGTTGATGCGGCAGGCTCCGCCGTGGCGCAAGGTGTACCTGGCAGGGCAAATGACTGAAACGGTGCGCTTGCTGGCTATTAGCGGACTGCGCCAACGCCATCCGCAAGCCACGCCTGCGGAACTGCAGCGCCTACTTGCCGATCTTTGGCTCGGACCAGAATTAGCCGCCCGGGTCTATGACCCCACCCCCGAAAAGAGCGGTCATGCTACCTGAACCCATCAGTGTCACGTTGCAAGTTGCCGATGCTTTTGAGGCATTAGGGGCACCTTATTTCATCGGAGGATCTCTGGCCAGCGCCATCCATGGGATCAGCCGCGCCACAATGGACGCTGACCTGATTGTCGATCTGCGCTTGGATCAGGTCAAGCCGTTCGTGAAGCTTTTAGGCGGAGAGTTTTTTGTGGATGATGAAGCAATGCGAGAGGCGATCCACCAACGCAGCAGTTTTAACATTATCCACCGCGAGACGATGTTCAAGGTGGATGTTTTTTTGCGGAAGACACGCCCCTATGATCAGCTCCAATTCACTCGCCGCACCCTGCAAACCCTGGCAACACAGCCCGAACGCAGTGCATATGTTGCCAGCGCGGAGGACACGATACTTGCTAAGCTGGAGTGGTACCGCCTGGGCAATGAGGTTTCCGAGAGGCAGTGGGTGGATGTGCAGAACATTCTCAAAGTGCAGGAGAACCGGCTAGATTGGGATTATCTCAGGCAATGGGCATCCCAATTGGGCGTGACTGACTTGATGGAACGCGCCTTGATCGAAGCCGGGCTGACAGAATGATGGGATAGGGGATTAGGTGAAGTGCTGGCCTGGGCGTGAATTGATCCACGCAGGGCACGAAGTTTCACGAATTATTTCAAGAGGGAGCGGGGAGGTCGGCGGGGCAGGGTAACTTTTGGGGCGGGTTGACGTTTTTAATGGTGGGGATGGCTGGTGAAGAACCGGCAGGTGGGTTGATTCCACAACCATGCAGCGCATTCTTTGATACACTTGGGGTAATAAATCTGCTTGCATTGTACAATCGAGCCATTGTTCACCATTTGCTACCTGAAATCTAAGGATTTAGAAAAACAGTAACTTTCATGAATCCTGAAGCGCGTGCCCGACAAAATATCGATGCCCAGCTGGCTGCCTGCGGTTGGGAGGTGCAGGATCGCGCCCGGATGAATCTGTTCGCCGGGCGGGGAGTAGCGGTGCGCGAGTTTCCCACGACGAGCGGGCCAGCCGATTATATGCTGTTTGTGGACCGCAGGGCGGTGGGTGTGATCGAGGCCAAGGCGGAGGGCGATACCCTCTCCGGCGTTGCTGAGCAAGCCGCCGATTACGCGGTCAGCCTACCACCGAATATCCCGCATGTGAGCCTGCCGCTGCCATTTTTGTACGAGAGCACCGGGGTGGAGACGTATTTCCGCGATGAGCGCGACCCCGCGCCACGCTCGCGGCGGGTGTACTCTTTTCACCGCCCGGAGACGCTGGCAGAATGGGTGGATGAGGGTAAGGATAGGTCTGGTGAATTAATCGATCAGATTGAAGATTCAACCCGTAGGGGCGGGTCTGCATTATTAACGGAGCGTATTGGAAATTCGAACAGACCCGCCCGTACTATGGCGGCAACGCTGCGGGGACGGTTGCGAGAGATGCCGGAACGGTACCCGTTAATCACAAGCGGGTTGTGGTCGGCGCAGGCGGAGGCGATCGCCAAATTGGAGCGATCATTCGTAAACGACCAGCCACGCGCCCTGATCCAGATGGCGACCGGCAGCGGCAAGACTTTCACAGCGGTCAATTTCGTCTACCGGCTGATCAAGTTCGCCAAGGCGCGGCGGGTGCTGTTCCTGGTGGATCGCAATAACCTGGGGCGACAGGCCTTCAAAGAGTTCGACCAGTTCATCACGCCGGATGACGGGCGCAAGTTTACCGAGCTGTACAACGTGCAGCACCTGCAGTCGAACCTGCTGGACGACGTGAGCAAGGTGCATATCACCACCATCCAGCGGCTGTACTCGATGCTGTGCGGGGAAGCGGAGTTCGATCCGGCGAACGAAGAGACGTCACTGTGGGAGGTGGAGGGCGCGCTCGACAGACCAGTCACCGAAAGAGGTACGCTACAACCCGCGCCTGCCGATCGAGTATTACGACTTTATCATCACCGACGAGTGCCACCGCTCGATTTACCACTTGTGGCGGCAGGTATTAGAATATTTCGACGCGTTCTTGATCGGGCTGACGGCCACGCCCAGCAAGCAAACCTTCGGCTTCTTCAACCAGAACCTGGTGATGGAGTATTCTCGCCAGCGGGCGGTGGCGGATGGGGTCAATGTGGATGGGGAGGTGTTCCGCATCCGCACGCGAATCAGCGAGCAAGGCAGCACGATTGAGAAGGGCTGGTTTGTGGGGCGGCGCGACAAACGCACGCGGCGAGAGCGCTGGGAGCAGCTCGACGAGGAGCTGTCCTACCCAGCTGAGATGCTGGACCGCCAGGTGACCGCACCGAGCCAGATCCGCACGATCCTGGCGGCGTACCGCGACCGCCTGCCCGAGCTCTTCCCGGGACGGGAGGAAGTTCCCAAGACGCTGGTCTTCGCCAAGGACGATGCCCATGCGGAGGAGATCGTGCGCCTGGCGCGGGAGGTGTTCGGCAAAGGCGACGATTTCTGCCGCAAGATCACCTACCGGGCGACTGGTCTGCCGGAAGACCTGATCAGCGCGTTCCGCAACTCTTACCACCCGCGCATAGCGGTGACGGTAGACATGATCGCCACCGGCACCGACATCAAACCGCTGGAAGCGCTGGTGTTCATGCGGGCAGTGCGCTCGCGGGTACTGTTCGAGCAGATGCTGGGGCGCGGAACACGGGTGGTATCGGACACGGATTTCCAGGCGGTCACGCAGACGCCGCAGGCGCGCAAGACACGCTTCGTGATCGTCGATGCGGTGGGGGTGACAGAGCAGGAGCTGATCGACACAGGCACAGTGGAACGCAAGCGCTCGCTGCCGCTGAAGGCGCTGCTGGAGGCGCTGGCGGTGGGGGCAGTGGATGATGATATATTGGGATCGCTGGCGCGCCGCCTGGCGCTGCTGGAGAAACGATTGAGCGCGGCGCAACGGGCGGAGGTGGGAGGTTTGCTGGATATGCCGGGCGCGCCGGAGCGGTTTATCTCGCTGCGCGAATTGTCGAATGCGATGCTGGACGCGATTGACCCAGACAAGATTTTGGAGGAGGCGTGCCGGGGTGAGGTTAGGGCGCAACCGGTAGGGGCGCAGCGCCGCTGCGCCCCTACAGACGAGGAATTGGAGGCGGCGCGAGGCAGGTTGATCCAGCGGGCGGTGTACCCGCTGGCGGCCAGCCCGGAATTGCGCGGATTTTTGCAGGAGCGCGAAATCTTGATCGACGAGACCAGCGTGGACGAGGTGCTGGCAAAGGGTTTCGACGTGGACGCCACAGCCCACGCCCGCCAATTGGTGGAATCGTTCCAGCAATTTATCCAGGATAACCGGGATGAGATCACCGCCCTGCAGATTTTGTTCAACCGGCCGTACGCCGGACGGCAACTGGATTTCGCCCACGTGCGCGAGCTGGCGGAGCGGCTGGACCAACACCTGCACCAGAGCGACGCGCTGTTCATGACCGAGCAATTATGGCGGGCCTACCAGCAACTGGAGAAGGACCGGGTGCACGGGGCGGGCGAGCGGCGCATCCTGGCCGACCTGGTCTCGCTGGTGCGGCATGCGGCGCTGGATGAGGAGCTGGAGCCCTACCCGGAGCGGGTGCAGCGGCGCTACCGGGAGTGGCTGGAGGGACAGCAGGCGCAAGGCAGGGAGTTCACCGCACAGCAGATGAGCTGGCTGGACGAGATCGCCCGGCACGTGGGGGTCAACCTGGCGGTGGAGATAGAGGACTTGAATTATTTCGCCTTCCAGCCGCGCGGCGGGCAGGTGGCGGCGGTGCGGGTATTTGGGCCGTGGGTTGCCGGCGTTGCTGGAAGAAATCAACAAGGCGCTGGCATGACTCTTCCAGGATGGATGGACGTGGACAACGATCGGTGAAATAACTGAACCACATTCGATACGTGGTTTTCCACTGGACAACTAACCAGAAGAACGAGTGTTATACCTATTCTGCGACAATCAATACATTCGACAATGGCGACATTGATCTGATTCAGACCCGTAAAGTATATTCAAAGGTAAGCGTGAAGCACCGTTCTAGGGCACGTTAATTGGTGAAAGCCATCGGATGTGCTAACTTTGTTGGAAAAGTTCGCACATACCTAACAAGAGATATGGCTCTAGTTCCTGATGCATATGACTGGTCAAATCGCATCCACAGGTTTTTCTGAGCTCTGCTAAACCCGTTACAACCGGCAGGTATCTTTTCTACTTTAGCCATACAGCAGCTTTCTCAATCATTTATAATGAATTAACAGCGCGGAATTAGTTATCCTGCAGTTCAGACGAGATGTCCGCGAAAAACCATTCCCCTTCCCCCTCTCTCCGAGCAGGAGCGCATCGTGGAGCGCATCGAGAGCCTGTTCACGCAACTGGAGGCGGGGGTGGCGGGGTTGAAGCGGGCGCAGGCGGCGCTGAAGCGCTACCGGGCCAGCGTGCTCAAGGCGGCGTGCGAGGGGAGGCTGGTCCAACGGAGGCGAGTTGGCACGGCGGAGGCATGGTAAAGATGGCGGAGATCTACCGCGAGATTGGCGAGTGGGTGAAAGCGGAGGAAAGATTTGCAGAATTCATAATTAGAGGAACTATACCCAAAGCCGATAAGATGTTTTCTGGTTCAGGTGAGATTCCATTTATCAAGGTCTACGACCTGACTTTCGATGGCACTTTAGATATTTCGAAAAGGTCAGCGCATTATTAGCAGACAAACTGCACAACCAGGTGAACTCATCGTTCTAAAACGTTGTTACGAGGCGATGTATTTGATCGAACATCGTCAGGATGAAACTCCATTAGGAAAATAAGTCGTCAATCGATTACTGATACCTATCCCGAATGGAATATCAGGCCAAGCAATCGCCCGTTTTCGCCCTTTGTCAGATTGCGATGCGAAATATTTGGACAATGGTATTACTCAACGATGATACTTTGAAAGGACTACGAAACCTAAAGCCACTGCTGGTCAATTCAATCTGAATCTGGAAATTTGCCGTGACCTTTGCCTCAGCTTCCCTCCATTCGCAGAACAGCGACGGATTGTGGTGGAAATGGAACGGCGGCTGTCGGTGGTGGCAGAGCTGGAGGCGGCGGTGTCGGCCAGCCTGAGGCGGGCGAGGCGGCTTAGGCAGGCCATCTTGAAGCGGGCGTTTGAGGGGAGGCTAATAGCGCAAGAAGCGGGGGATGAGCCGGCGGAGAAGATGCTGGAGAAAATCAAGGCCGGACAGAGTGCAGCGGAAAGCAAACGAGCCAGCCAACTTTCATTGCCCGGCTTATCGAGGAGGTGAACCGTGTTATTTCCTATCAAACAACTTCTGGAAGGTAAACCCGAATTAGTGTGTGCCAAGCGGAACAACACCGTGCGCGATGCGATGACCTGGATGATTGAGAACGATTTTAGCCAGCTGCCGGTGGTAGACAATGCAGGCGATCTGGTTGGTTTGATCACCCAGGAGTCGGTCTTGGAGACCTATTACCATGCAGAAGGTTCTGTGTCCCTGCTTGATTTAACCGTCGATCACTGCATGATCGATCCGAAGACCATCTCTCCAGAGAAAGATGTTTTTGAAGCCCTCGATTTGCTAAGGAATTCTTATGCAATTGTGGTGGTTGAAGGTCGGAAGCCCAAGGGAATTCTGACAGATTATGATACCACTCATTTCTTCAGGAACATCTCAGAAGGATTGATCCTCATCGAAGACATTGAAGTGCCACTACGGCAGTATATCGAGTCGGTTTTCTCGACTGAAAGCCAGATGGAAGCCGCCCTGATGCGAGCCTTTAAGGCGGATAAACAGGATCCCACCAGACCCGCTCGCAGCTATGAGGAATTAAGTTTTGGTGATCATCTTCAATTGATCACCACAAAGGAAAACTGGCCCAAGTTCTCAGGGTACTTTGAGCCGAAGGATCTATTCATGCAATTGATGCAGCAGGTGGGACACATCCGCAATCAACTGGCACATTTCCGCGGGCGGATGGAGCCGGTCCAGCGCAAGGCACTGGTGCGCGCCAGGGATTGGCTGGCGGCGCGGCCCAAACCAGCGGGCATTGAAAAACAGAAACTCCATCAAGTCGATCTGGAATCATTTAAATTGATAAAACCAACAGGTGATGGAGGAGAATATTATGGGCTGCAACAATATTTAGAGGAACAGAGTGACCTGAAGAGATTACGACTCACATTCAAGGATATAGAGCGGATATTAGGCAGCAATCTAACCGAGTCAGCTCGCAAGCATCGATCCTGGTGGGCAAACGATTATTCTACCCATAGCCAAGCCGCAGCCTGGTTAAAGGCGGGCTGGCTGGTTGAGGATGTTGATATCGCGGCAGAGGAAGTCTCGTTTCGCTGTTCCACTGCGGCGTTATATGCGCCATTCTTTGCTGATTTGTTGGTGCGTCTCAAGGAACGCCATCCAGGGATCACCCAGGCATCCAAGGCGTCGACCAATAACTGGATGTCTTTCAGTGCAGGGAGGACTGGTTTTTCTTATGGTTGGGTACTACCTAAGGAGCCGACCCTGAGGGTAGAGCTTTACATTGATACGGGCAATGAGGCGCTGAATAAGGCACATTTTGAAATCCTGAAAAGCCAGAAAGTTGAAATCGAGGAATTGTTCCATGATCCGCTTAATTGGGAGAAATTGGAGTCCAAAAAAGCCTGCCGGATTTCGGCTTCGTACCCATTCCGGGTCACCGATCCTGAAGCAGACCACGAACCAGCCAAACAATGGGGCGTGGAAGTGATGCTGAAGATGATCGATGTTTTTGCGCCCAGGATCAGAAATTTATAAGGGTGAGGCATGACCTTCGAGCCAGCGCGTTACCACCGCCGTTCGATCCGCCTGAAGGGCTATGATTACACCCAGGGAGGGGCGTATTTTGTGACGATGGTAACCTGGCAGCGGGAATGCCTGTTTGGAGAGGTGGTGCAAGGCGAGATCGATTTGTCGGAGGCGGGGAAGATCGTGCAGGAGGGAATGGTTTAAGACAAGTGAAATCCGGCGGAACGTCGCATTGAATGAGGATGAATTCGTCGTCATGCCCAACCATGTGCATGGGATTATCTGGATCACACATAATACGGATGATTTCGGGGCGCCGGTAGGGGCGCAGCGACGCTGCGCCCCTACTACAATTACGGAGGCGAGGATGAACGTGATCCCCGGTTCGTTGGGGGCGATTGTGCGGGCCTTCAAATCCGCCACAACGAAACGCATCAATACCTTGAATGGCACGTCAGGCGCCTCGGTCTGGCAGCGCAATTATTACGAACATATCATCCGGAACGAAAACGAATGGGAGGCGATCCGCGCCTATATCCAAAACAATCCTATCCAATGGGATCGGGATGATGAAAATCCGGATGTGATATCGCGATATCGGTAGGGGCGCAGCGGCGCTGCGCCCCTACCACGTGAGGTTAAATGGCAAACGAATCGTCAACCATTGTTCAACGATTGTGGAATTATTGCAACGTGCTGCGCGACGACGGCATGTCCTATGGGGATTACGTCGAGCAACTGACCTACCTGCTGTTCCTGAAGATGGATGCCGAGAACGTGCAGGTATTGGGCAAGCCTAGCGCCATCCCCGCCGAATACAACTGGGCCAGCCTGCACGCCCTGGACGGCGACGAATTGGAGAGCCACTACCGCCAGATCCTGACAACACTGGGGCAGGGGTCGGGGTTGATCCCGGTGATCTTCCGCAAGGCGCAGAACAAGATCCAGGACCCAGCCAAGCTGCGCCGGCTGGTGGAGCTGATCGATGGCGAGACCTGGATCGGGCTGGACATCGACATCAAGGGGGAGATCTACGAGGGCCTGCTGGAGAAGAATGCCCAGGACACCAAGTCCGGGGCGGGGCAATATTTCACGCCGCGCCCGCTGATCAAGGCGATTGTGGATGCGATGCGACCCGAGCCGGGCAGGACGCTATGTGACCCGGCCTGCGGCACAGGCGGCTTCCTGCTGGCGGCGCATGATTATATTGCAAAGAATTACCCGCTCGACCGCGACCAGTGGCAGCACCTGAATCACGCCGCTCTGTCTGGCTGGGAAATCGTTGACAACACGGCAAGGCTCTGTGTGATGAACCTGTATCTGCATGGCATTGGGGGCGGGTCTGAGACGGGCGGGTTTGAGACCCGCCCCTACGGAGGGGGGTCGCCGATCCGGGTGGCGGACAGCCTGGCAGCGCATCCGGGCGAATACTTTGACATGGTGTTGACCAACCCGCCTTTCGGCAAGAAAAGCAGCGTGACATATGTTACCGACGAGGGGGAGATACGCCGCGAGTCGCAGAATATCGTGCGGGATGATTTCTGGACCTCCACCAGCAACAAGCAGCTCAACTTTGTGCAGCACGTGCGCAGCATCCTGCAGCAGCACGGACGGGCGGCGGTGGTCGTGCCGGACAATGTGCTGTTCGAGGGCGGGGCGGGCGAGGTGGTGCGGAGGCGGCTACTGGACGAGTGCGAGGTGCACACGCTGCTGCGCCTGCCGACCGGCATTTTCTACGCCCAGGGGGTGAAGGCCAACGTGCTGTTCTTCGACCGCAAGCCGGCCAGCGAGCAGCCCTGGACGAAAGAGCTTTGGATTTACGACCTGCGCACCAACATGAATTTCACGCTGAAGACCAATATGCTCATCCGGGAAGACCTGGACGAGTTCGTGGCCTGCTACAACCCCGCCAACCGGCATGAGCGACAGGCGACCTGGTCAGAGGCAAATCCAGAGGGGCGCTGGCGATCGTATTCCTATGCGGAATTGATGGCGAGAGACAAGGTCAACCTGGATATTTTCTGGCTGAGGGATGAGTCGCTGGAGGATTCGGCCAACCTGCCCGATCCGGAGGTGCTGGCGCGCGAGATCATGGAGGAGCTGGAGGCGGCGTTGGGGCAGTTCGCCGGGATTGTGGAGGAACTGGAAGGGGGAAGTGCTGAAGTGCAGTAGCAACGATTGGCGCAGATTGGGGCGCAGCGCCTACGGAGATTTTTCGGATGAATGATTTGTCAGGGCTAGAAAATCAGTTTCATCATGCCATGATCGGTGTTGCCGATTTTGCCAACCAGCATAATTTTGGCATCCGCTTCAGGCAAATGATTGAAGAACACGGGGCAGTAGAAGCAGCCAAACGACTATTGGCGACCCAGGAGATCCAGACCGGGCTGATGCGCCTGTGGGAAATGAAATCGTTGAGCAAATCGATGGAAGCTTTGGTCATCCAGGAGCGCTTCCGCTCACTGTTTACGGAAGAGGAAATTGCAGAGGCACGGCGCAGGCTGGAAGGGCTGGGATACTTTCAAGGGGAACAAGATGCAATTTAAAGATGCTGCGTTTGAAATATTGAAACAAGCCAATACACCGCTTCACTACAATGAAATCACTGACCGAGCGCTAAAGGCTGGCATCCTGGACACGTCCGGTCAAACGCCACATGCCTCCATGGGTGCTCTGCTCTATACGGATACGCTAAAGCCCAACTCCCGTTTCCGGCGTGGCGATCAGAAGGGCAGCTTTGCCCTGCAAATCGCCCCGCCAAGCGATATCCAGCAGCAAATCAATGCTATCGATGCCAAGGTGCGGGATACGATCCACAAGCGCCTGATTGAGCATGCACCCGCAGAAGTTTGAGAGCCTGATCAAATCCTTGCTGGATGAGATGGGGCTGCAGGAGACGAGCATAACCACCTACGGTGGCGATGGCGGCATCGACGTGCGCGGCGTGCTCAACGCGGAGGATTTAAGCCGGATTAACGTGGCCATCCAAGCCAAGCGCTGGAAAGGCAATGTCAGCGCCAGCGTGGTACGCGAGCTGCGCGGCTCGCTCAAGGTTCATGAACACGGCATCATCATCACACCCAGCGACTTCACTGCCGGCGCAAAAGCCGAAGCTGATGAATCCGGCAAGACCCACATCAGCCTGATAAACGGCGAGCTGTTGATCGATCTACTCATTCAGCATCAGGTCGGCGTAAAACAGGAGCGGTACACTATTCCCGTTCTCGACCAGGAATATTGGGTGGAGTTCCTGGGAGAAGATGCAAGGCAATTCGAGGTAGAAAAACCGCTTGCGACTGATGCTAAAAAATCATCGGTTAAGGTGAAGTTCCCTCTTCCCATCCAGGTAGAGCACAAAGGTCAGGTTTACCAGGCAAAGATGCTGGACTCCAAAGGCAGAATTGCCTATGCAGGCCAGATATACGATACGCCTTCAGCGGCTGCCAAAGTCGTGGCAACAGAATGGAAAGCGGTCAACGGGTGGGATTTCTGGACTTTCTACGACATACAGACAAAGAGCCAAAAGAAGATCAAAGCTCTCAAAGAATCCTGATTTGTCATCTCTTCTCATTCGCGTTAATTAGCCCAATTCGCGGTTAACCAACACTTGTGAAGGAAAAGAAGACTTCCGAAGTTGGGCGAACAGGATTCGCCTAAAGACTTCGGGAGTTGTGGTGGGAATGGGAACCGCTGAAGCACTGAGAACGCTGAAGACACTGACAGGCACAAGGCCCTGGCAAACTGAAGTTTGCAGCGACTACGTAAGAAGAAAGGCGCTGAGGGGGGTAATGCACATACCCAGGAAGGGGACCGGGTTGATTTCAGGCTATAATCGTCAGGCAGCCATGACACCCAGACCGGGCAGGATCCCCCCGAAAATAACCGATTTCATCCTGCAAGATCAGACCCCTGAGTAAACGAAGATGATTGAGCGCAACTATTCCGACCCTGTCAAGAAACTACTGCAACTTGGAATGCCGGAGGGCAATGAATGGCCGGATTACCTGGCCATGGGGGTGACGCTGGAGCATATCCCGGAGCTGATCGAGCTGGTGGGGGATGAGGCACTCCGCTGGGAGGATGAGGAGGAGGATGAGGATCAGCCCCAATGGTATGCCCAAATCCATGCCTGGCGCGCCCTGGGACAGCTCAAAGCCGAGCGGAAGCCATCCCCGCCCTGATCGGCATACTGCACCAGGCGGACGACTTTGTGGACGATTGGACGGGCGAGGAGCTGATGGGGGTCTTCACCCTGATCGGCCCGGCGGCCATCGAGCCGCTAAAAGCTTATCTGGTGGACACGGAAAAAAAGCCTTACGCCCGCGGAATCGCTTGTGAATCGCTGAAGGACATCGCTGAAGCCTATCCTGAAAAAGCGCGCCGCCTGCGTGACGGGGTTGGCGGCTGCCCTGCAATTGTACCAACGCAATGACAAGACGCTCAACGCCTTTATTATCTTCGATCTGGTGGATTTAAAGGTCGTCGAACACCTGGGGCTGATCGAAGAAGCCTTTGAAAATGACAGGGTGGATCTGATGGTAGGCGGCGACTTCGAAGATGTGCAGATCGAGCTGGGCCTGCTGGAAGAACGCAAGACGCCCTCCCCGCGCGACCTGTACTTCAAGGGATTAATGAAGCGCTCTGAACAGGACCTGATCCGAACCGCGCACAGCAGGTCCCGCCAGGCTGAGAAAAAAGCCAAGGCCAAACGCAAACAGGCAAAGCAATCCCGCCGGTCGAACCGCAAGAGGAAGAAGAAATAGATACTGACGGGCACAAGGCCCTGGCAAACTAAAGTTTGCACGACTACGGAAGAAGAAAGGCGCTTCGAGGCGCAAGAATGCATTTCCCCTGATTGGCGTCCATTCGCCCCAATTAGCGCAATTCGCGGACCCCCTATCCCCTGACCCGTAAGAAAAATTCGTGAACCTTCGTGTCCTTTGTGACCCGATCCGTTGACGGTTTTCCCGCCCCTCCCTCGAACACCGAAAACTGAGCACTGAACACTTCCCATTCCCCCTCTCCCCCATCGGGTTACTCCATTATTCACAAAAAATACCGCGATGTGCAGCCAGGTTCACCCATTGTGATTCCAGAATTGTCGTACACTCTCCCCCATGACCGGCCCGGCCCTTGCTCCGCGATATTTAGATTTGCAGACCTCCCAGTTCCCCTTCGAGGATTCGTCCATCTTTGCACAGCTCACACCCATCCATTGCCCCGCACACCCGCAAGGCTCGCCGCCTCCTGGACTCCTGGCCAGCCCTCCCCGCACCTACCCCTGGCATACCCCTGTCAAAGATAGAAATACATCCGGGCCGTTTTTTTACTCAAAACCCTACTACTTCGTCGAGCCGGAGATCCCCGCATACTTCAAGCCCCTCTCCGACGAGCAGTGGCTCTGCATCTACCACCTCTTCCCCTCCCCGTTCAGCCCCCTGGGCGGCCGCCCGGCCATCGATGATCGCCGTGTCCTCGACGGCATCCTCTTCAAATTTACCACCGGCTTTCCCTGGTACGACCTCCCCGCAGGCTACCCCTCCTGGCAGACCTGCTACCGCCGCTTTCGCCTCTGGTTGCGCCAGGGCATCCTCCACCAGGTCTTCGGCCTGCTCTACGCTGACCTGTGCCAGCGCGGCGGCGTCGACCTCATCCAGGCCCTCAAGGATGGCAGCTTGGGTTTTGTCTGGGAAGCTGATCGCTGGCGCATCCATTGTCCCCCCGAGCTTGCCTCTGGTTGGCGGCAGTCCATTGCTATCTTCACCGTTCGCTTCTTCACCTACCTGGTCCGCTCCCGGCCTCGCCTGATCCGTGGCGCCCCCAACGCCAACGAGACCTACGAGATCGCCATGCAGGAAATGGAGCCATCCCTCCTTCACCGCTTCCACGACCCGAGCGACCCGTATGAAGGCTGGTCGGTGCACATCGATCCCGAGATTCGTCGCCGCTTCCCCCCTGAGATCGACCCCTACGAAATCGAACTCGCCCAGTCCCCGCCCTCCAAGTACCTGAGTTGAATATTCCCCAAATTCACGTCTTAGCGCTGAGCCTTGTCCTGAGTATAGCGAAGGAGGAGTGCAACGCAGTCGAAGCGCCTGCAATCCATCAGCGATTTACTACCCAAATCCGCGCATCAGCGAAATCAGCGTCCCCAATAATTCAGTGTCTTCAGTGCTGAGCATAAGCGTAGCGGCGTCGAAGCCCTGCAAGCTGGAGGCTTGCACCAAGCCAAAAGCTTGCACGTCGAAGCGCCTGCAAACCAACAGTGGTTTTCTACCCCAAATCCGCGACATCCGCGCAATCCGCGTCCCCAATAATTCAGCGTCTTCAATACCTTCAGCGCCTCAGCCCCTCAGCGCTTTCCCCATTCGTGTATTCGCCTCAGGCGCGCCTTTTGCGCCAGAATTCGTGGACGGTCTCCCCGCCCCTCCTCCCTCAATTCCTCTTAATATCCGCGACATCCGCCTAATCCGCCTCCCCAATAATTCAGAGTCTTCAGTGCTGAGCATAAGCGTAGCGGCGTCGAAGCCACTGCAAGCTGGAAGCTTGCACCAAGCCAAAAGCTTGCACCTCGAAGCACCTGCAAACCATCATCGATTTCCTCCCCAAATCAGCGCAATCAGCGAAATCAGCGTCCCCAATAATTCAGTGTCTTCAGTGCTGAGCATAAGCGTAGCGGCGTCGAAGCCCTGGCAAGCTAAAAGCTTGCACCAAGCTAAAAGCTTGCACCAAGCCAAAAGCTTGCACGTCGAAGTGTCTGCGCCTCAATGGTTCATCAACCCCTCCGAAAGCACCTCAGCCCGCTCCCCGCCATCGACTGAACACTGAACACCGAATACTGAGCACTGAACACTTCCCCATTCCCGCTGCTCACTTCCTGCTGCCTACTGATCACTGATCGCCTCCCACTCCCTCAGCAGTGCTTCGATCTCGTTTTGAGTCTCGACGTAGTCTTCACCAAGGATCTGGACGCGCTGCGGGTCGGGGGGAGGGGACTCTAATTGGAGGGTCAGGGCAGCGAGGTTCTCTTCTAATTGGGTGATGCGGGTTTCGACTTCGGCGAGGCGGGCTTTGCGCTTATGCTCGGTGCGGTCAGTGGCGCTTCGACGTGCAAGCCTTTGGCTTGCCAGGGCAGGTCCTGAGGCTCGCCTTCGTTCCTCAGGACGAGCCTCAGGATAAAGCTCAGCACGGGCGGTTTCCTGGGCGAGGCGGTATTCGCTGTAGGTGCCTTTGAAGACGTGGAGGTATTTATGATCCGCGTCGATCTCCCAGATCTGGGTGCCGAGGGCGTCGATCAGGTAGCGGTCGTGGGAGACGATGAGGATAGTGCCCTGGTATTCGGCGAGGACGGACTGGAGGATCTCCTGGGAGGGGATGTCGAGGTGGTTGGTGGGCTCGTCGAGCAGGAGGACGTTGTTGTGGCTGAGGGCGAGCTTGGCGAGGGCCAGGCGGCCGCGCTCGCCGCCGGAGAGAGTGGAGACCTGGCGGAAGACGTCATCGCCGGTGAAGAGGAAGCGGGCCAGGTAGTCGCGCACTTCGGCGAGAAGCAGGTGGGGGGCGACGGAGTCGATCTCCTCGACAAGGGTGCGCCCGGGCTGGAGCTCTTCGTGGGCCTGGGCGAAGTAGCCAATGTCGAGGGCGGCACCCAGGACCAGCTCACCGGAGAGAGGCGGGTGCAGGCCGAGGATGGTCTTGAGGAAGGTGGTCTTGCCGGCGCCGTTGGGGCCGATCACGGCGACAGTCTCCAGGCGGCGCAGCTCGAGGTCATCGGTCTCGAAGAGGGGCTCGCCGGGGTAGCCGACGACCAGGTCAACGGTGCGCAGGACGATGTTGCCGGAGCGACCGCCGGCTTTGAGGGCAATCTTGAGCTGGGTGGGGCGGCGGGCGGGGGGCTTGAGGCCGCGGATGCGGCGCTCGACTTCCTCGACGCCAAGGGGGTGGGTGGAGATGTCGGCCTGGGCGCTGACGAGGGCCCAGTTCTGGCTGAGCACGGCTTCGACGCCCAGGGATTCAATGGCCTCGACCTGGCGGGAGAGGCGGCGCAGCTTGCCTTTGGCCTGCAGGGTGCGCTGACCGGAGATGTTGCGCTTGACGTAGTCGATCTCTTTGAGCAGGCGCTCTTTTTCGTCTTCGAAGAGGCGCTGGCGGTTCTCCCAACGCAACTGGCGTGCCGTCAGGTAAGCAGTGTAGTTGCCGGGGTAGCTCTCCAGGCCGGAGCGGCTCATCTCCCAGAGGCCGGTGACGACACGGTCGAGGAAGTAGCGGTCGTGGGAGACGATGAGGGCGGTGCCGGGCCAGGCGGACAGGTAGCCTTCCAGCCACTCAACGGCGGCGATGTCCAGGTGGTTGGTGGGCTCATCGAGGACGAGCAGGTCGGGGTTGGAGAGGAGCAGGCGAGCGAGCAGGGCACGCGTGCGCTGCCCGCCAGAGAGCTGGGTGAGGGGGCGGGGGAAGTCGGAGGAATCAAAGCCAAGGCCGGAGAGGGTCTGGCGGATGCGGGTCTCGTAGGTGTAGCCGCCCAGGCGCTCGAACTCGTGCTGGAGGGGGCCGTAGCGCTGGAGGGCTTCATCGAGGCGGGCGGGGTCGCTCATGGCGGCCTCCAGGTTGGCGAGGTCGGCTTCGCGCAGGCGCAGCTCGGTGAAGGCGCCCAGGCACTCCTCCCACAGGCTGTGGACGCCGGAGAGATCGGCCTCCTGAGGGAGGAAGCCGATGGACAGGTTCTTGGCACGCTGGACTGAGCCGGCGGAGGGCTCGTCGAGACCCATCAGGATGCGCAGCAGGGTGGTCTTGCCGATGCCGTTGGGCCCGACGATGGCAATGCGGGCGCCACGCGCCACGCTGAGGGTCACGCCTTTGAAGATGTCGGCAGAGCCGAAGGATTTGGAGAGGTTGGAACCAGAGAGCAGAGCCATACGTTAAGGGATAGTAGTTGGAATTCTGGCACTGGACTTGCAACAAGGGATGTTAATCTTTAGAAGTTACGCAGTTCAAGAGGACGCGGGGGTGTTTTGGCGGGCTACGCCCGCCAAAACACCCCACCCTCCCACCAACTGCGTAAGTCCTAAATCTTATTGTACCCTAAGGAACAGGCCGGATTGAGCCGTGTTATAATCATGGACTGGCCTGGCTGTGGCAGAAAAGCCGCGCCTGTTTCCCGCTGCCAATCAGATGCGGGATTATCCTTAATAAACCGGAGCCTGAATGGCCCGGGCGGAGAAATCCGTTCAAAGTAGAAAGCGTATGGAGCAAGTTCAAAGTAGCAATTCAAAATCAAACTCAAACTGGTTAATGGTTGGCGTGCTGGCAGCTATTGGCCTGGTGGTGCTCCTGGTGGGCTTCATGGTCTACCGAGGAGTGAGCAATTTTGTGGCCAAGTGGCAAATCACGGATCTGCCGGGGATGGTGGTGAGCGGCGAGACGCAGGGGGAACCAGGCGCGGGTGCGCCTGGCGTGCAAGAGCCGGGAAGCGTGCCGGAAGATCCAGGTCGCAGCGGCCCCCCAACCTGATACCGGCATCAGCGCACAAGCGTGGGACGGGGCCAGCCGGGTGAATGTCCTGGCAATGGGGATGGATTACCGTGACTGGGAAGCCGGCGAGGGGGCGCCGCGCACGGATACGATGATCCTGCTGTCTATCGATCCCATTTCGATGACGGCCGGGATGCTGTCGATCCCGCGCGATCTGTGGGTGAGCATCCCCGGTTTTGAGGACCCCGGCCGGATCAACACGGCGTACCGCTTTGGCGAGACATACGATGTACCTGGCGGCGGGCCGGAACTGGCCATGCAGACGGTGGAAAACTTGCTAGGACTGAAAATCGATTATTTCGCCTTGATCGATTTCAAGGCGTTTGAGAAATTTATCGACGAGATCGGCGGGGTTGAGATCGATGTGCCCAAAAAAACCAAACTCGATCCCATCGAGGGAAAGAATGTCGTTCTGAAGAAAGGGCGGCAAGCCTTGACCGGGAGCCTGGCGCTGGCTTATGCACGCAACCGCTACACAGATGGCGGCGACTTTGATCGGGCCCAGCGCACCCAGCAGGTGATCATGGGCATCCGGCAACGCATCCTCAGCACGCGGTCCCTGCCTAAGCTGATCGCGCGCGCGCCGGCGATCTATGGGCAGATCTCGTCTGGCATCACGACGAACCTGGGCCTGGATCAGGTCATTCAACTGGCCTTGCTGGCGCAACAGGTGCCCGAGGAGAATATCAAGCGCGGGGTGATCGGGAACGAGCATGTCACCTTTGGAAAATCGCCAGAGGGCGACGATGTGCTCAAGCCGCGACCGGAACAGGTCCGCATCCTGCGGGATGAAATTTTCACGGCGGCTGGCGCAGCCAGCCCGGTCATGGCGGGGAGCAAGATAGAGGATCTGGTTAAATCCGAGAATGCGACGGTGTCAATATTGAATGGATCGGGCACACCCGGCCTGGCGGCACGCACGGCCGATTATCTCAAATCGCTGGGAGTGAACGTGGTCTCCACCGGCGATGCTCCAGAGCCTTACATCTACTCGACGGTCATTTCCTACACTGGCAATCCATATACGCTCAAGTACCTGGTAGACTTGATGACGATCGCACCCAACACGATATATAACCGCTATGACCCGGCCAGCCAGGTGGACATTGTGCTTTACCTGGGCGCTGACTGGGCTAACACCAACACCATGCCATAACATCCAAGATACTATGGAATTTACCCAACGGGTCCGAAAAAGAAGAAGATATCCAAAGCTGCCCACCTGGCTGCTGCTCACCATGCTGGGTGGGTTTGTCGTTGCTGGATTGGCGACGGCGTACCTGACGTTTGTGGTGGTACGTGATGTGGTGGCTGATTGGCGCGGCGCTCCGGAAGTGCCGGAGCTGGCTGTGGCAGCCCCGCCGGAAGTGGTGGCAGAGACGGTGGTGCCTGACCTGGGCGAGCGCGGTGATGAACCGCTCCAGGGGAAGGACCGCCCGAAGTCCAAAGACTGGGACGGCAGCAGCCGGGTGAACCTGTTGGTGATGGGATTGGACTATCGCGATTGGGAGGAGGATGGAGGCGCACCGCGCACCGATACAATGATCCTGCTCTCGCTGGATCCCGAGAGCCGCACGGCGGGGATGCTGTCGATCCCGCGCGACCTGTGGGTGGAGATCCCGGGCTTCGATCCAGCCAAGATCAATATGGCCTACCGGCTGGGAGAGGTGTATAACGTGGACGGCGGCGGGCCGGCCCTGGCTATGCAGGTGGTGAAGAAGCTGCTCGGCATGGATATCGATTATTATGCCCAGATCGATTTCACGGCTTTTGAGAACTTCATTGATGAGATCGGCGGGGTTGAGGTGGATGTGCCAGAAGAGATCAACATCGACCCGCTGGGCGATAACAACAACAAAGTCCTGCAGCCTGGACGGCAAGTGCTGCCCGGACGGCTGGCCCTGGCGTATGCGCGCGCCCGCAACACAGCGGGGAGCGATTTCGACCGGGCTGAGCGCCAGCAGCAAGTGATTATGGGCATCCGAGCGCGGCTGATGGACGAGGACAGGCTGCCTGAGCTGATCAAGAACGCGCCGATGCTATACGACTTGCTGTCTGATGGGATCCACACCAACCTGACCTTGCTGCAAGCGATCCGCCTGGCCTGGATAGCGCAGCAGGTTCCGGCAGAGAATATCCACCAGGGGGTGATCGGGATGGACCAGGTTACCCAAACCTACTCTTTCGACGGGCAGGATATCCTGGTGCCTGACGCGAAGGCGATTCGCGACCTGATCGATGAGATCTTCTCGACCTCCGAAGCAATCGTCCCGGCAGCGACGCAAACCAACCCGCTGGAATTGATGGGGGCAGAGGACGCCCGGGTAGAGGTGTTGAACGGAACGCTGGTGCCTGGATTGGCCTCCACCACAGCCAGCTACCTGACGGAAAACGGCGTTCAAATCGTCGATCCAGGCAATGCCGAGGATCTGTACCCCAAGACCACGTTGATCGACTATACCGGCAACCCGCACACTATCGAGTATCTCACCGACCTGTTGACCATCACCCCCGAGAACATCTACCACCGCTACGACGTCTCCAACCAGTATGATATCGTCGTGCTGCTGGGCGAAGACTGGGCCACCACCAATCTCCTGCCCTAAAGCGTTGGAACGTTAAAACGTTCGAACTGCTTAGCGTTCAAGCGACCTTTCGCCTATAATCAGGGCCATGGATAATCTCAGCGGCTCCGTCGAAAGGATCACCTACTATAACGCGGAGAACGGGTACAGCGTGATCCGGCTGCGACCGGAGCGAGCCAGCGGGCGCGGGGTCAGCCGGGAGGGGCTGGTGACAGTGGTCGGGAACCTGCCGGAGCTATCGGCAGGCGAGCACCTGCGCTTGCAGGGACAATGGATCAACCATCCCACGCACGGCCTACAATTCCAATCTGAAATTTGCGAGCAGACCCTGCCAGCCACGGTGTCTGGCATGCGGCGCTACCTCGGCTCAGGGCTGATCAAGGGCATCGGGCCGCGCCTGGCGGAGCGCATTGTGACCCACTTTGGGGCTGACACCCTGACAGTGATCGAGGATCACCCCGAACGGCTGCGCGAGGTGGAGGATATCGGACCGAAACGGGCGCGGCTGATCGCCCACGCCTGGGAGGAGCAGAAACAGGTTAAGGAGATCATGCTTTTCCTGCACAGCTACGGGGTCAGCACCAACCTGGCGATCAAGATCTACAAGCAGTACGGCGAGCAGGCGCTGCAGATCGTGCAGAGCGACCCTTACCGCATGGCGCGGGATATCTTTGGGGTTGGCTTCAAAACCGCCGACCGGATCGCCCAGGCGCTGGGATTGCCCGCCGACCACCCGTCGCGCATCGAAGCCGGGGTGGTGTATGTGCTCAATGAGCTCAGCGACGATGGGCATGTCTTCGCCCCGCGCGCCCTGCTGATAGAAAAGAGCAGCACGCTGCTTGGCCAGATGCCTGGTACGCTGCCAGGCGGGCAAACGGGCGAGATGCCTGGGGGGTTGATCCTGCCCGCCGTAGAGCGGCTGGAACAGGATGGAAGGGTACGACAGGACCTGGTACCGCTGGAGGCGAGTGCGAACACGAGCGAGGAGGGCAAGACGCTCACAGCACGGGAGAGCGAGGCCGGCTACCACCAGCCAGCGGTCTACCTGGCGGCGCTGTATGCCAGCGAGGTGGGCGCGGCAGAGCGGCTGTCCGCGCTAACCCAGGCTTTCCCGTCTCGGCTGAGCGACCTGCCGCCGGCTTTCGTGAGCATCGACCCGAGCCTGTCTGCGGAACAGCAGGCGGCGATCCGGGCGGCACTGAGCCACCCGGTCAGCGTGCTGACCGGCGGGCCGGGCACCGGGAAGACGACCGCCTTGAAAGCATTAATCGCCGCCGTGGAATCAGCACACAAATCCTATGCTCTGGCATCGCCGACCGGACGGGCCGCCAAGCGGCTGGCAGAGGCGACCGGGCGCAGTGCCAGCACCATCCACCGATTGCTAGGTTTTTCACCCAAGGAAGGCTTCAAATTCAACGCGGAGCATCCGCTGCCGATTGACCTGCTGGTGATTGATGAGGCCTCCATGCTCGACCTGGTGCTGGCAAACCACCTGCTCAAGGCCATTCAACCCGGCTGTCACCTGCTGCTGGTGGGCGACGTCGACCAGCTGCCCTCGGTGGGAGCGGGAGATGTGCTGCGGGATGTAATCGCCAGCGGCGTCGCCCCGGTCACCCGCTTGAGCACCATCTTCCGGCAGGCGGCTGGATCGCACATCATCACCAACGCGCACCGCATCAACCAGGGCCAGATGCCGCTTTTCCCCCACTCGAGCGAGGCGGATGGGCAGAACGAGGATTTCTTCCTGTTTCCCGCCGAGACGCCCGAAGAAGCCGCCAATTGGGTGGTAGAGGTGGTGTGCAAGCGCATCCCGAAGCGCTTTGGGCTGGAGCCGCGCCGCCAGGTGCAGGTAATGGCGCCGATGTACCGTGGCGCAGCAGGGGTGACGGCCCTGAACGAGGCGCTGCAGGCTGAATTTAAATCCGGCCTCTCCCAGACGCCCCGAGAAAATGCTCTACGGACAGGTCTACCGGCTGGGCGACAAGGTGATGCAGACCCATAACAATTACGATAAGGAAGTCTACAACGGGGACATCGGCTGGATCAGCGACCTGGACCTGATCGAGCACAGCCTGACAGTGGAGTTTGACGGGCGGATGGTGGCTTACGATTGGAGCGAAGCGGATCAGCTGCTTCTGGCTTACGCCGTTTCGGTGCACAAGGCGCAAGGGTCAGAGTTCCCGGCGGTAGTCATCCCGCTGCTGACGACACATTACCTGATGCTGCAGCGCAACCTGCTGTACACTGCGATCACACGTGCCCGGCAGCTATGCGTGCTGGTGGGCAGCAAACGGGCTATCGGCATCGCGGTGCGCAACAACCAGGTCGCCCGGCGCTACACAGCGCTGGACTGGCGGCTGCAGCGCGGGGGGTGAGGGGGCTGGGAATAATCTTGATTGTGCGCTGTATTTGCCAACCTACCCGAGGCGATGCGTAATTTCGAAAGGAGCTAATGAGGAAACAGACCACTTCCATGAAGGTAATTTTCAAATAGCTGACTTCGCAGCGTTGTGCAGTGATTCGCGATCAGTTTCACAATTCGTGGTACAACTTTGTCAGTTTGAAGTGCAGAGGTTGCACCACCTCTAGCAAAGGCGAATGGGCGAAGATGTGCCTCTGCAGCCAGTCAGCTTATCGCGACAACAACCTGTTCAGCGCCCGCTACGATCAATAGGATAGGCAAGAAAACCAAAAGAATAATCCAGACGAAACGAAGGAGAAGTGAAGATCATGAGTAACCAGGCTGAGAACGACATCAT
The DNA here is from genome assembly GCA_963706905.1 of uncultured Chloroflexia bacterium. Lineage (GTDB taxonomy): Bacteria > Chloroflexota > Anaerolineae > Anaerolineales > UBA4823 > CAVPNY01. The sequence continues at coordinate 45,511 of CAVPNY010000005.1, forward strand.
TTCTATCCGCGTTTCGCGCCAGGAGCTCTCCCGGCAAATTTTGCTGCATTTATTTAATAAGAAAGAACTAACTCTCGATGAAATGTCCCAAGAAATCGGGGTGGAGATGCGCGGGATGATCCCGGTCGTCGATTTCTTGGAGACGAAAGGGTTTGTCCAGCAAACCGGTTCGCCTGAGGCACACAGAAAGACGATTGCCTCCTTCCGCGCGGGAGAAAACGGCATTATTGGCCTTGATGTGGGCGGGACCAAGCTCTACGGCGCTATCATTGATATTGCCGGAAACATCTTATATGATCGGGAAATAAGAAATCATGGAAAAACTGGAGAAGCCTGCCTGGAGGTGCTGATCGATCTGATTGAGCATTTCAGTGAGGAAGCCGGTCGCAGAAAACTGAAGCTGCATGGGATTGGGGTTGGTGTCCCGGGGAGTGTCCGGCTCGGCACCGGGTTGGTGGTCAGTGCCCCGGCAGTCGGCATGCGGGATTTCCCGCTAAAAGAGCGGTTGGTGGCCCGTTTCGGTTACCCGGTATTTATCGATAACGATTTGAAGCAGTTAGCTCTGGGCGATACCTGGTTTGGCGCTGGAAAAAATTATCGCCATGTAGTTTTACTGGCGATCGGTACGGGCATCGCTGTCGGCACGCTCGTCGATGGGCGGGTGCTGCGCGGCGCACATGAGCGCCTGGGCGAGCTGGGATGGATGGTTCCAGGCCGTGAGTTCCTGGGCCGTCAGTATGTGGGTTTTGGCGCGCTGGAAACCGAAGCTTCCGGTCCCGGGATTGAAAATCGCGCCAGGCGACTTCTCAGCGGGGAAAAAGATAAGAATATCTTGGCCGAACTTAGTGCTGATAACGTGTTCGACGCAGCCAGAAAAGGCGAGGCATGGGCGGAAAGGTGTGTCGCTGAGACTGTGGAGTATCTGGCAGTATTAGTCGCCAACATCATGGCCTTCTATGACCCAGATGTCATCATCCTAAGCGGAGGAGTCAGCCAGTCGAGCGACTTATTAATCCAACCGATCTTAAAACTGGTAAAAGGTTGCGTTCTGACCCAGCCTGTGCTCGTGCTATCTTCACTGGGTTATAAAGCTGGGGCATTGGGCGCGCTGATCAACCTCGTGCAAAACTGCCCAGAATTCCTCAGCTAGGGTGGGCCGCCAGATAAAGGTTTTCCGGAGAGCATATGGACGATACTGAAGCGTTGTATACAAATATTCTATCCCTGGGAGATTGGGCGACCTGGAAAGACAGTATCGATCAGGTGGAAGATTCGATCCAATCTTGGATGAGCAGCACCGATGTAAGCCTTTTTCGCCATATCGTGCTGGTCGGTTGTGGCTCGTCATACTATGCCGGGCAGGTGAGCAAATATATTCTCGAGCATCTTGTCCAACGATCAGTTAGTATAGAGCAGGCATTTTCCTTCAGCCATTATTCAAATCCCGGTTTGTTAGGGGAGGATGTCCTGGTCATCGGCGTATCGAGCACTGGCAATACTGAGGCTACCTGCACTGCCCTGCAGTATGCCCGGGGTACCGGCGCCACCACCCTGGCGGTCACGGCTATCCCTGGCTCGAAAATCACTCAGGTTGCCCAGGCCACAATCTTGATTGGCGGCGGTGATCACACCATGGTAAAAACCCGCTCCTACGTGGGATCCCTGGTGGCCCTGTTTTCCCTTGCCCTTGCCTTGGCCGGGGAGCGGCTCACACCTGGGGAAAGGGGATACTGGCAGGATCAGATCCGCCTCGCCCACCAGGTCACCCGCCGGTTTCTTGACACCGGGCAGCCCGCCATCCTCGACCTGGTGGAGGTCTGCCAATCCGCTGCGCAGATTTTCATCCTGGGGGCCGGCCCGAATGCAGGCACCGCCGAGGAAGCCGCCTTGAAAATCATTGAGATGGCAAAAATGGTCTCAGATGGCTGTGACATGGAAGATTTCTTCCACGGGCGCGATCGGGAGCTGGAGCCAGGCAGCCTGATCTTCTTCCTGGCGCCCCAAAATCAGGTTGTGGATCGCATGTTGGATTTCCTGACTTTTACCCGCACGGTGCAGGTGCCTGCAGTGGTTCTGACCGGAAAGCTGATCCCCGAGCTGGATCGATTGGCCGACCACAATATTATTTTGCAGCCGGGGCTGGTAGACATCGCCACCCCCCTGGCATATATCACCCCGCTGTACCTGTTCAGTTATCATCTGGCCTTGAAACGGGGATTTGCCCCCAACGCCCGCCGCTTTCCCGTAGGGGCACTCTACGTGTCCTATGGCGGCAGCCCCTACGATCTATCCCAGGCTGGCAGCTAGGGCCGGCGCGCCAGCCACCCCACCGCCCGGTTGAAACATTCCCATAGAGAGCGTCGCCATGAATTCTGAGACCTACCCTTACTTCTATCGCCTGGTCGAATCTTTGCCGGTTGTCTCCAGCCACGAACACCATTTTCCGGATGAGTTCCACCAGGGGCTCACCCTGGATCGCCTGTTCGAAAACACCTATCTATTTACGATGGCCGAGAGCTATGGCAAAGCCAGCCTGCCCGCCCGAGATTATCTGAAGCCGGTGCGCGGGCTGAAGCGTATATATCCCATCCCCGTCGCTGATCCCGGCCGGCGTGGCGAGTTCCTGGGTCACGCCCGCTATAACAGCTACTTTGTCTGGCTGCAGAAGTCGCTCCAGCACATCTACCAGTTCGACGCAGAGCTGACCCCCGAGAATTGGGATCTGCTCTCCGCAAAGCTGGCTGAGAAACATGCCAGCAACCAGGCTCACCTGGATATCCTGCGCCAGCAGGCCGGGTACCGCCGGGTGGTGCTGGATCCCTTCTGGGATTATGGCATAAACAATGGGCATCCCGAGCTCTTTTCGCCGGCAATGCGCGTCGATATGTTTGTGACCTCCTTCCATCCTGCTGTGCTGGATCACGACGGCAACAGTCCTTTCTTGTGCTACCCATACGCCCCCACGGGCAATTTTGATGATTACCTCGACTTCCTGGAAAACCTGTTCACCGGTTGGCGTAATGCTGGCGCGGTAGCGATGAAATCGGCTTCAGCGTACGACCGCTCGCTGAACTATGGGGAGAGCGACCGGCAGGCGGCAGGCCGGGTCTTCTATAAAGACCCGCAAGTAGTCAGCCTGACCGAACGGATCGCCTATGAAGATTTCATGTTCGACTGGTTCTGCCGCTTATGCGCCCGCTTCGGCGTACCTTTCCAGATCCATACTGGGCTGGGCAAGCTGGCAGGCTCGCGCCCGATCTTCCTAGAATCCACCATCCTGCGCAATCCCCAGGTCCATTTTGTCTTGTTCCACGCCGGTTATCCCTGGTACGATGAAACTGCCGGCATGCTTCACAACCATAGCAATATCAGCGTCGATATGGTGTGGGTGCCCCTGATCAGCCCCACCGGTGCAGTCCTGGCCCTGCATGAGTTCATCGAAGTCGCTCAATCCGGGGATTTGATCGGCTGGGGGGGTGACGCATTCACCTCCGAAGAGGCCTTTGGCGCCTTGTTGGCTTGGCGGCATGTGGTCGCCAGGACCCTGGCTGAGAAGGTGGAGCAAGGGTACCTGAGCCGGCCCGCGGCCGAAAGTCTTGCCCACAAGCTGATGTACGCCAATGTGGCCAACCGCTACGGTTTGCAGGTCTGAAATGGTGGGCGGAGATATCCTCCACTTATGAGTATTCGATGACCTCAATCTCGAGCGTGTAGTTGCGGCTCTCCCCGGCTTGCAGGTAGGGAAGCGCATTTTGCTTGCGAACTTCTGCCCGCCCGCCCCATACATGGGTGTTCATCGGCTGCACGGCAAGCACGTACAACCCCTCCCGCATCATTTTCCATTGGGCCAGGTAAGGCAGGGTCCTTTGGTCAAAAGATAGCTGCAACCCGAGTTTTAACTCGGGATTTTCCAATTCAAGCTTTGCCCACCCGTTCTCATCCGCCCGCGGGGTATGCGTATAATCCCGTTCCACATAATCCGCCGAGGGTGGCTCGAAAACCATCCACTGATCAATCTCTTGCCGGGCCAGCTCATCCCACGAAACCGTTTTTTCCACCTCAAATTTCAACCGGGCGTGCTCACTGAGCAGCGGAAAGCCCAGGTTGATATCATACAGTAGCATATGCGGCTGCGGGCTAAATCCCTCGTTGATGACCCTGTCCTCGATACGGATCTTGTTGGAGCCCAACGCCGTGGTTATCCGCCGGCGCAGCGCCAGGTTCACACCGTACACGCGCGTCTGGCGCATCTCTCCGCTGATCTCCAACTGGTAGGCGTCATCCTTCCAATACGTCTGGTAGCTGACCGCTTTGGCAGGCAGGCTGCTCGCCCTGCCGTGCTGCCCCACGTCTTCACCTTCGTCCTGGGTTGCCGGTCCAAAATTATCCAATCCGCAGGTGACGACCAGCCCGCCCTGGAAGGTCCATAACCAGTTTGCTCCCGCCGCGTCGTAATAGGCTGGGTGCGCATCGCCTACCGGAGACCTCCAGGTGAGCGAAACGCCTTTGAACTGGCAGGTCGAGATATCCATTCCCCGATCCGCCAGAACATTAAAAGACAGGCCGCTACCTGTCCAGACCTGCAGGATGCGCACGCTGCGCTCGACGCCGTCCGCTCCTTCCACCAGCCTGATCCCGGCGACCTGCTCCGGGTGCCCCACGTAACGCCCCAGCAACTCCCGGCTCCAACTGCGTTGATAGAGATTTATCACGTGTCCCTTCCTTCTTATACAGGCATCCTTCGACTTCTGTGAAGAAAACTTCCGCTCAGGATGCCCGGCATCCTTCGACTTCTGTGAAGAAAACTTCCGCTCAGGATGCCCAGCATCGTTCGGCTTCGGTGGTGAAAACTTCTGCTCAGGATGCCCGGCATCGTTATTTCTTTCCCACTACTTCCACTCGACCGCGCCGCCTGCATGCAGTTTTGCCAGGCGGCCTTTTCCAGTATAGACGATCGCATTTGCAAAGGTAGAAATCCGTCCCCCTGGCGGGAGAATCAGGGCAGTTTGATCCTGGATGGCGCTGGCAATGCCATTATCTGGGGGGCTGGACACGATTTCGAGCGCCATGTTGTAGGTGCGCCCGTACCAGGGATAGCCGTACGCGCCGCCGCACACCTGCCACATCCACAGGAATGGAAAAGTCTTGATATCCCAGACCATCCCAAAACCAAGTTCCAGGCGCTGGTTGGTGACGCCATACCAGGCGGACTCCGGCTCGGTGAAGTACAGTAAGTCGGCCAAATCGTTATCCGGCGCAGGCATTTTACTCATGTCGATCATCTCACCGGTGATCGATTGCGCCAGCGGCCAGTCATGGTCACAATTGACCGCCAACCGCTGCCGCTCGAAGGACAACACCTTCTGGGTGTGGGACTTCCGGTAGCCGTGGTCGATGGTGCAGTTCTCGTCCAGAAAAGCCTCGCCCAGCGCCGGATGATGCCCCCACATAACCGCCATCTCTTCCCGGGCCTCGTTCTCGATATACTCCTTGATCTGCAGGACGCCCGAATCCGCTTCGAAGGTCAGGTTCTTTTGAATGTAAAAAGGCGAGCGATACAGCCGCACCCAGAAATCAACCGACACCCGTTCTGGTCGGTCTTCGATCACTCGGAACTCCCAGGGGAGCAAATTAGAATTCTCCGTGCAGGCCAAACTCAGCCCCTTTGTAGCTGGATGGCGGCCCGTAGTTTGGCACTATTTCCTGCCAGGCGCCCTCGAAATGGTCATAAAAGAACCCGAGCGAGCTGGCAGTGGCTGAGACAAAATCCTTGGGATGATGAAGCTGCATGGGCGAGCGCCACATAAAATCAATATCCTGTGGCTTGTACAAGAGCTCGTATATGTCGGTGCCCTTATCGATCAGCACGGTCACGCGCAGCAGTTGGTTTTCCATTACCAGGGTGCGCAGACCCTTCAGCGTCCCGTCTGTTGTCAGGCGGCAGCCGTAGTTGCGTTCCCGCGGGTAAGCCATTCTGCCTCCGATGATGAATGTTCGTTGAAATTAACCGGCGTCAACCGGCAGGGCAGGCGTTTTGCCAGCGCGCCAGCTGCGCACATAGCTGATGCAGGTCGTAAAACTGGCTCCGGGATGCTGAACGATATAGTCCAGAAACTCCTCAAAGCCAGCAGGCGGTGCCCACGCCCAATGCACTGGGGGTGCATGGTTATGATCATCACCCCGCTCCGCGCCTGGTGATACAGGTAGTCGAATTCGCCTTTCCAGATCTCCAGCACCGTCGAGGCGCGCGCAGCCCCTGGGCATGCCCGGGGATAAATTCAAACCAGGGCCAATCATCCAGGTGCCAGGCGACAGGCATCTCCACAAGCTGGGTCGGTTCTCCGAACTCGTACGGCTCATCGGTTGACCACCGGTCCCCGCTGCGGCACCAGTAGGGCTCAAAGTCGTTGCCCATCAGGCTGCTTTCATATTCAAAGCCATACTCCAGCAATAGCCTCACCGTATTGGGGCTGTTATCCCAGGAGGGCGAGCGGTAGCCGGTTGGGCGCTTCCCCGTCACTTGCTGCAGCGCCTCAATTCCCCGCTCCAGGACTCGGCGTTCATCGGCGAGGGTCAGATTGACGGATTCTCATGAATCCAGCCGTGATGGCCGATCTCATGACCTGCCGCCTGGATGGCGGCTACAACGCGGGATAGGTGACCGCGGTGGCTCCGGGGATAAAGAAAGTGGCGGGTGCATGGTACTCTTCCAGCAGGGCCAGAATGCGGCGTGCCCCGATCGGCCCAAATTCGCCGCGCGACACCATACTGGGTGAAGTGGCATTCAGCGCGCCGATCCAGTTGGTGTATGAATCAAAATCAAAGGTGAGCGCAATTTTGACATCCGGCGGGGCCGGGCTCGTTCCGCTGACCAATCCGGCTTATCCCTTCCCAGCCCGCTTTCTGCGTTCTCTGCTAACTAAATCGAGGATCACAGCCAGCATCAAAACCATGCCGGTTACCATCAATTTGATCGAAGATGGGAAAGACAGCAGATCCATTCCATTGTTGATAGCCCCAATAACCAGAGCGCCAAACAGCGCTGCCCACGTGCTGCCCCGCCCGCCAAACAGGCTCGTGCCTCCAATGACTGCTGCCGCGATGGCATTAAGCAGCAGGCTGCCGCCGCCTGAACCATAATTGACGGCGATCAGCCGTGAAGCCGCAACAATTCCCCCGCAGGCGGCAATCCCCGAACACAGCGCAAATACCAAAATGCGAATTCGTTCAACATCGATGCTGGCTCGCCTCGCTGCCTCGGCATTTCCGCCCACCGTATAAATATGCCGCCCAAATCTGGTGTAGCGTGTGATCAGATCAAAGATGAAGATAAAGACGATGAAGATAAAAACAGACGTTGGCACACCCTGGATCGGTTTGCCATTCGGCAACTGGTTGCGGTCGAAGTTCATCAAAGCCATCGCCCCCATGATCGCAATCGCAATCAACAGCAGCCGGCTGATTGCCATCGATGGCATGGATTATTCAAGCCTACCTTCTGCCGGTTCTTCGTCCCGAAAGACTGTCAATACGACAACAATCACCGCCAGGATCCCAATTAACCAGCCTAACCAGGGAGGGATCAGGGCATTGGCAATTGATCGAATAAATGGGTCACGAATATTGATTGTTCCCTGATCGCCCAGGATGAACAGTTGGGCTCCCTGCCAGATCATAAGTCCAGCTAATGTCACGATAAATGATGGCACGTGGATTTTTCCAACAAAGAAACCTTGCATCGCCCCGATAATAACCCCGACCATGATAGCTACAAAGATAGCAAGATGCTGGATATTCGATAATTTGTAATCAGAATCGCCATCATCGCTGCAGCCGATCCGCTGACAGATCCCACAGATAAGTCAATTTCGCCGATCAATAGAACCAATATAATCCCCACCGAGATAATACCTATCGCCGCGATTTGGGCCATCAAGTTGGTTAAATTCAAGGGCGTGAGGAAATTATTGTTGGCGAACTGAAAGATCACGCCATGATGATCACCAAGCCAATAACCACAGCCAGTGAGCCAATATCACTGCTCCAATGGATTGCAGATATCTATCCAGCCAGTGCTGTGGGCGCGTGGTTTTAAGTTCCATTGCACGGCTCCATGTTTTGCATCCATGACACCTGTGATTGCTGCCACTACTTGTTCCGGACGGGTGGTTTTCGTATCGAATGTTGCCGTACGCTTACCTAACCGAAGGACAATCACTCGGTCGGTGATATCAAAAATCTCTGCCAGGTTATGGCTAATCACAACCACCCCAATTGCCTTTCGCGCAATTTGTCGATCAGATTCATTACTTCGCTGGTTTGTTCTACCCCCAGGGCTGCAGTAGGCTCATCTAGCAGGACAACTTTGCTGTCCCACATCACCGATCGGGCTACTGCGACCGACTGCCGCTGTCCACCTGACATGGAGGCAATGATATTTCTCACTGATGGAATTTTTACATGAAGTTCCGATAGTAAATCGATTGCCCTTTTTTCCATTGCGGTTTCGTCGAGCCGATCAGGCCTTTCAATGGCGGCCCCTTGGTGGTCTCACGCCCAATGTACAGGTTGGCAACTACGTCCAAATTATCGCATAGTGCCAGGTCTTGATACACAGTTTCAATTCCAAAATAAATGCTGTCTCTGGATTTCTGATGGTAACGGGTTGGCCTTCGATGAATATTTCGCCAGAATCAGGTTCATGAACTCCAGAAATAACTTTTACAAGCGTCGATTTTCCAGCTCCATTATCGCCAACAAGCCCACAACCTCTCCATTGAATACTTCAAAATCTACATCTCGCAAAGCCTGAACCGCACCAAAGCTCTTGCTGACACCTTTTACTTCTAGGATGGGTTTCCGATTAGGATCATCCATACTCTACTCTCCAACGAATTAATGAGAGATAACCTAAGCAACTGCTTAGGTTGTCTCAACCGAAATGTTATGGAATGCTTACTTCAAGCCAGCAGCAACACAGGCATCTTCAAATTCGGGGGTGCAGATATCATCCAACGTCCAGAATTTCGTGTCAATGATCTTCTCCTGAATATTGGATTTTTCGACATTCACTACTGGGATGAATACCGATGGTACATCGATGACACCGTTGTTGACCGTCCCATCTATCATACCCTCCGGCACTTTCCCTGTCGTTGCCAGAGCATACGCAATCTCCGCTGCCGTTGACGCCATTACATCAATCGGTAGAAACACCGAGCTGTACTGTTCATCAACCAGCATGCGCTGCACTGCCGCCAACTCGGCATCCAGCCCAGTGATCGGCGGGATCGGTTTGATACCCAGCACCATTCAATGCCGCCAATACGCCAGTCGCCATGCCGTCATTCATGACATATACACCGTCAATCTGCCCGCCGGTCTCGGTCAGAATTTGCTCCATCAAACTTGGGCCTTGTTCGGGTCCCAATCGGGGGTGTCCACCGATTTGACGATGGTCAGCTTCCCCGCATCCACCAATGGCTGGAATACCTCCAGCGCTCCATCCCGGATGGGCGGCATGTTGCTGTCCGACGGTCCGCCGTTGACCATCACAATCTTCGGATTTTCGATCCCCTTCTCACCCAGCGCTTTTACCAGCGATTGGGCTTGCGCCTGACCAATATCCGCCAGGGCGAACCCAATATTCACCGTCACTCCGTCTGAGTTTTCAAGCAGCCGTGAGTAGGCGATCACCGGTACGCCCCGCTCTTTGGCATAATCCGCTATCACGGCAGCTGCCTTCGTGTCTACCGCCATGATCGCAATGACCTTTGCCCCGTTGGTGATGGCTTGCTCAACTGCTGCTTGCTGTTCGGCTGCATCCGAATCCGCAATGTGCGCAATCACCTCGCAATCCGGGCAGATCTCCTTAAATTCTCTTCAAAGATCGGCCGGTCTTTTGTGTCGTAGCGCATCGTCTTCTTGTCAGGAAGGAAGATACCGACGGTAAAGCCTTCTTCAGTGGCGGGGGCTTCGGTGACTTCGGCCTCGGCTCAGCCGGCTCAGCCGGGGTCGGTGTGGCGGCTGGCGCGCAGGCAGTCAGCAAAAACGCCGTGATCACCAGCAGACTAACGAATGTAAAGATACGGTTCAGGCAAATCATTGTTTTCTCCTATTGTTCCTCACGAATGATTTGAAAGATCTAGATGGGATAGAGAAGCTGGTATGACAATTTATTTTAAGCACCTCCTTTTTTGATCCAAGAAGCATCCTGATCAATAGCCCTGAGCTTTCCGAGGAGGGCAGCGTTCTTTGCCCTAAGCGCAGCGCCGTCGAAGGATGCGCTATGTTAGCCAGCATCAGGTTGCCGTTTCAAGTCAAGCAGCTCTTTCAAAACGGTCTTACCCGGTCGGATTATCTGGGTATGATCGCAGTGTCTTTCCAGGTTGGCGATCGAAATAAAAATTGGGTATCGCCTGCTGAGTCGCAGAGCAATACCCAATGCGTTGGTTTTCCCGCTGCATGATAATGATTGGTTCCGCAGCCATGTCCAGAGCCGCCAACCAGGTTACCTGATCGGAAGGTTTACGGATTTTGATGGACACTATTTTCTGATCGATTCAGCTGTTATCCGGTTCCATTCAGGGTAGCAGGCGTTTGGTCTGCGAGCGCGGCCAGACATTTTCATACGTGAAGCACTCTGCGTGGGATACACCGCATTGATAGCCACGCGCCTTCTCTGAGTCTCAATCATATCAAAAAAATCGACTTTGTCGTGATCTCTTAACCAGGTAATCTGGCTTTGAAAATTGGTGAGCATTTCGCGCTTGGTAGCCCAGGTGTCGCTGATATCCACAAAATCGGTGGGGAGAAAATTGGCGCCGGTGATGGTATCGAAGTAGGCGATCGGCTGCACCCCGGGGTGGTAAGGGGTCTCCGTCTCGACATTCTTGAGACCAGACATGAAGGAGGCGTCGAAGATCAGGCGGCTCACCACCCTGTGATCCGGGTGGTAGTCGTGAGGAGCATGGGTCATGATCAAATCAGGTTTTGCCTTGCGGATCAGCTCAACAAAGACTACCCGCGTTGCCAGGTCCTCGAAAATCCGCTCGTCGCCAAAACCGAGCCAGTAGAAATCTGCCCCGATTACGCTGGCCGACTTTTGAGCCTCGTTGTGCCGGATCTCTGCCAGCTCTTTGGGTGGAATGACCATGTGCCCGGCCGCGCCATCCGTTGCAACCGCCATCGAGACCTTTGTGCCCAGCTTGGCAAATTTCGCCAACGTACCGCCGCACAACCACTCGAGATCGTCAGGGTGAGCGCCGACTGCAAGAACGCTTTTGGGAAAATCAACAGGTGCCATGTCAGACGTCCTTTCATGTACTTATATTTAATTACAGATGTTATTAAACCCTGAAATTATATATGATTCTATAACCAAATCTGGCAAAGGTCAAGCATTTATATTCCATTGACGATTAGATGCAGAGGGTATAGAATGGAAATATCTACTTATTTTAATCTCAATTGAAATTAAAGCCCCTATAAGAATTAGAAAACGGGGAACGTGCATCATGGTCACTAAACTGGCGAAGCACATCAGACGGGTTGATTATGATATTGCCAGCGTGGTAAGAGAACATGCTCCGGTTTCTCGGGCCAAGATTGCCAGCTACCTGCACCGGAATCCGACCACGGTCGGCAGGGTGGTCGATCAGCTCATCGCCAGAACATCGTTTGCGAGATCGGCGAGAGAAAAGAGAGGGGCTCGGGCGGCCTTCCCGTTTGCTGGTATTAACCCGGAAATTTATTCGGTATTGACCGTCGATCTCGGCTCATTGGATGTATATGCCGCCATCACCGATCTCTCCGGAAAAGTCCATGCCACCGCCCAGCATACGCTTCCTGCAAAACTCGCAGCAATCCATCCCGGTGTTGATCGAATTTATCCATGAGACCGTGCGCCAGGGAGCCCACCTGCCTGCCATCCAGGCGCTGGTCATCGGGGCGCCTTCCATTGTCAATGCCGAGCAGGGCGTGATTGAATGGGCTCCGATCCTGAACTGGCGGGATGTCCCACTGAAAGAGATCCTGGAATGTGAATTCAATATCCCGGTGCTCATCGAAAATGATGTCAACCTGGCCACTCTGGGTGAGTTCTGGAAGGGTGCTGGCCGCGGGATCAAACAAGACATGCTCTTTGTCAGCGTGGGAGAGGGGGTTGGAGCAGGCATCATCATCAACGGCGAGCTGTACCTGGGCGCCACACATCAGCCGGCGAAGTGGCTTACTTCATCACCGATGTGAATGTCCTGCGCGAGAATGCCGGCCAGTTTGGCAATATCGAAAGCCAGATCGGTCGCCACGGTCTGGTCCGCATGGCGCAGCTGGTGGCACAGCGCTATCCCGCTTCCCGCTTAGCCCAGGCATTGAGCCAGGCCGGGCAATCCGTCCAAACCAGGGATATCCTGGCGCTGGCTGAAGCCGGGGATGTGGCTGCTCTGGTGGTGTATAACTACGTGGTCGATATTCTCACCATTGTTATCTGCAACACGGCAGTCTTACTCGATCCGGAGATGATCATCCTGGGCGGGCCCAGCGACTGGAACTGGGTCAGCCTGATCGCCTCGATCAAAGACCGCCTGGGCAGCTCGCTTTTACGCCCGGTCAATATCGTGCCATCGAAGCTGGGCAGGGAGGCGTTATTTATGGGAGGCAGCTATTCTGCACTAAAAATGCGACCCATTTTTGCAAAGGAAAAGCGATGAACAGCCGCGAGCGGGTTGCCCGCACCATCCGCCATGAACTCCCCGATCGAGTGCCCGTCATGTGCCAGCTATCCATGGGCCACTACCTGTTGAACACCGGCATAGCCCCCCATGTATTCTGGTATACCAACGAGGCGCTTGCCGAAGCCATGGTGACCATGCAGCGCCGCTACCGCTTTGATGGCATCCTGGTCAATCTCCCGGGGCGGCCTGATAACTTCTTGAAAGATGTTTCCCGGGTAGACAAAGACGCAGATGGCGAGTGGTTGTCCTGGCGAAACAACGATCGCACCTTTATGCCGTGGGACGATATGCCGCACCTTTACCCCGCCAACTCTACCAAACCGGCCCGTGCCGACTTTAATTCCTCGATCCTGACCATATGGAAAACATCGATGACTATCCGGGATACGTGTGGAACACCTACCATATGCAAGCGCTGCCCGGGAAGAAAGGCCGTGGCCCGCTGGAAGAAGTCCCGGATTATTTCTTTAACCTGCTACGGCTGGTCAAAGCCAAGGCCGGCCCCGAGGTCTCGATCCATGCCAGGTCTTTTCGCCCCTCACTTTCTACATGGAGCTTTTCGGCTACGAAAACGCTTTGATGGGCATGATCACCGACCCCGGCAAAGTACACGCCGTCCTGGACCGCCTCTCCGAGTCGATCGCCCTGTGGGCAGTCGCCCTGGCTGGACAGGGCATAGACGCCCTGTTGATCTCCTCCGCCTTTGTTGGCACGCCGTTCCTTTCCCGCAGGCACTACCAGGAATTTGTCGTGCCCTACGAGCGCCGCGTCACCAGCGCCATCAAATCGGCCGGCGCCCCGGTTTACACCCATACCTGCGGCAGCATCGGCGACCGGCTGGACTTGTTCGTCGAAACCGGCACCCTGGGCATCGATACCCTTGACCCACCGCCGCTGGGAAATGGCGACCTGGCCGCAGCTAAGCGCGACTTCGGAGAGCAGTTCTTCTTCAAAGGCAATATGAACTCGGTGGCCATCTTGAGAAATAAAACCGAGGCGGAAGTGATCGCTGAGGCGACGGAACGCATCGAGATTGGCAAACCTGGCGCAGGTTATATCCTGAGCACCGCCTGCTCTGTTGCACCCCACGTAGAACCCTGGAAGATCGAATTGCTTACTCCCCTGGCGGAGGCGATCGGCCGGTATTAGCAGCTAGATGACCGGCGGCTGGTTGATGTTCAGGCCTCCGCATATGAAAAGCACCAGCTGCTGATCAGGAAGGTACCATGAACCCTAAAGAGCGCGTGATGACCGCCTTAAAACGCCAGGTCCCGGACGAGCTCCCGGTCAGCCTATCGATCGGCCCGACCAACGCCCAACGCTGGCTGGGTAAATCCAACTGGCGCGCAGTCTTCCAGGCGCATCAGATGGTCGGCTCGATCCCCGAGTACGGTTTCCCCTGGTACTCGACTACCGAATCAAATCCGATCTTCATCCCGCACTGGCGGGTGGGCTGGGATGAGCAGGTCTTTACTGAAGCGCTGCATGACGAGCACGATTATCTGCTCAAAACTCGCCGCATCGCCACGCCTTACGGCAGCCTGAGCTCCCAGGAGCGCATCGATCAGCCGGAATACATAATGGGCCAAACTCAGGAGCCGCTGATCAAAACGCGGGATGACTATGAAATCTATCTGGCATACATTGAAGAATGGATGCGCGTGATCGAGCCAACCGGTATTCCCGAGGATATTCAGGCTATGCACAGGGAGATCGGCGACCAGGGCATCTTTGTCATGTGGCGGACGTTGACCTTCTATTCTTTCTTCTGGGTGTTAAGGCGGGTTTCCGATTATCTATTGGATTTCTACGATGCACCCGGGCTGATGCAGCAGGTGCTCGACACTACCCGCCAGGTGAATGCTGCCTTCCTCGATTATTTCAACGGCTCCCCTTCCGATATTTTTATCGTCAACCTTTCCGGCGCCTCCACCAGCATCATCAGTCCGGACTTTTTCAAGAAGTGGGTGTTCCCCGAGCTGTTATGGCTGTCTGAGCATATCCAGCCCGGAAAATTTCTCGGTTTCCACACCACTGGGAAGATGCGCGCAATCCTGCCGGTCATGCTGGAAGCCAATCCGGATTTTATCTTGCGATTTGAAAGCCCGCGATTTGGCGGAGACATCTCATTGAGCGAAGCCAAGCGGAAGTATGGCGACAAAGTCTGCCTGATGGGTGGATACGATCCACATTTCTTCGTCGATTACAGCCTGGACAATATGTGCGATGAAGCCAGACGGTGTATCGACGAAGCAGCGAAAGATGGAGGGTATATCCTGGCAACCACTGACGCCATCCCTGAGCAGGCTAAGTGGGAAGATATCCGCTTCGTAGTACAAACTGCCAAGGAATACGGTAAATACAAATAGTCCAATTTTTTCAGGCAAGGGAATTCTTATGCGCAAAAAATCGATGACTTCGCGCCAGCGGATGGAGACTGCACTCAGCTGCCAATCACCTGACTATGTGCCGTGCAGCTTTATGTTATTTAATGCTCTAAAATCACGCTCCAGAGATTATTTTGACTTCATTCAAAATCAGATCGCCTTAGGGCTGGATACATACGTACAAATCCCTATTCGTCCCCCGATTGTCGTCAACGATTACTATAATTTGCACGGCTTACCAGTATCCCATCATCCATCAGTGAAAATTGAAGAAAGGGTAAGCTATCCAGAAGATGAAGATTATCCTGTGCTGATTAAGGAGTATTTCACACCTGCAGGTAAATTATCCGCAGAAATAAGGAAAACTCCGGATTGGCGCTGGGGTAATCATGTGCCATTCCTGGATGATTTCATTACCCCGCGTTCCCGAAAATTTATTATCAACGAGCCGGAAGATCTGGATGCATTCGGATTTCTGCTGGCTGATTTATCACCTGGTGAGATCGAAGCATTCAAGAAAGAAGCTTTGATGGCAAAAACCTATGCCGACGAAAAGCATTTACTCGTGGTAGGCGGCTGGGGAGTAGGGGCTGATCTTATCGGCTGGGTTCATGGCCTCGAAAACATGATGTTTACCAGTTACGACCGTCCCGCCTTCTTGTCGGAAATGCTAGACATTATCGCCAGGTGGAATCGGAAGCGGATGGAAGTGATTTTAGATGCCGGGATTCACTTGTTTATCAAACGCGCCTGGTATGAAAACTGCGATTTCTGGTCCCCAAAAGCCTGGAGACAGTTCATATATCCAATATTAAAAGCAGACGTGGAATGTGCGCATGATTATCATGCAAAGTTCGGTTATCTTATTACATCCAATAGCATGCCGTTATTGGATATGTTTGCTGAAATTGGAGTTGATTGCCTAATCGGCGTCGATCCTGCTCGATGGGACATAAAGATGACCAAAGAAAAGCTGGTTGGGAAAGTATGTCTGTGGGGCGGGTTAATGGTTATAACACCATCGAGCTGGGAAGGCCGGATCAAGTGCGCGCAGAAACACAGGAAGCCATGCGTCTCTTCAATCCGCCTGAGGGTTATATTCTTTCACCTGTTGATAATATTCGTGAGGACACATCTGTTTCCCAACAAAATGTAGCAGTTATGATAGATGAATGGCTGAAGCTGCGAAAATAACTTTAGCAAAAAAAGAATTCTTGCAAGCCTTGAAAATGGAAGAAATCTAGCACAAGGAGATTTGCCCTGGCATACGCCGTGTTGACTAATAAGGCGCAAGGGTCGGAGTTCCCGGCGGTAGTCATCCCGCTGCTGACGGCACATTACCTGATGCTGCAGCGCAACCTGCTGTACACGGCGATCACACGCGCCCGGCAGCTATGCGTGCTGGTGGGCAGCAAACGGGCTATCGGCATCGCGGTGCGCAACAACCAGGTTGCCCGGCGCTACACAGCGCTGGACTGGCGGCTGCAAATTATAGAATAATTGAAACCCTATCCAAGAATGAACCGGATCAACAGACCTTCTCAAACACCAATCCCGGATGAAGCCAGGGCAGGGGACCTGATCCTGGAGCCAGCCAGCCAACCGGCGAAGACGGGTGATATCCCGGCTGAGCAGGGCACGCTGATCGCGCCGAAATCGCAGCGATCCAGGGAGTCGCCTGATCGCCCTACCCGTGATCCGCTACCCGGCCAGCGGGCAGCAACCCGCGGAGCCGATCTTCTATCTGGCAGGCGGTCCGGGAAGGAGCAACCTGGGCTTCAAGCCGCCGCCTGACTTGCTGGCAGATCATGACATCGTGCTGGTGGGTTACCGGGGTGTGGATGGATCCATTAAATTGGACTGCCCGCATGTGAAGAAAGCCATGAGAGGCAAAGGAAAGGATGTGTTGAGCGCGGCGTCGCGCGCCAATCTGGCACAGGCGGCCGATATGGATATTGAGCATCTCACCCAACAAGGCATTGATCTGGCGGGGTATACGACCGAGGAAGTGATCGCTGACCTGGAGATGGCGCGCAGCGGGTTTGGCTACAAGCGGATCAATTTATTGAGCGAAAGCTACGGGACGCGCATCGCCCAGATGTACGCCTGGCAACACCCTGAAAGCATCCACCGCTCGGTGATGATCGGAGTCAATCCACCAGGGCGATTCGTGTGGGAGGCAGCCAAGATCGACCAGCAGATCGGAACCGATGCCCGCCTGTGGGCGCAGGATCCGAGCAGGGCGGCGCAAACCCCAGACCTGGCTGAAGCGATGCGGATGGCGGCGCAGAACATGCCAGAGCGCTGGACGCTCTTCCCGATCAATCCAGGCAAGGTGAAAGCGATGGCCTTTGCCATGCTATTTAACCGCAAGAGCGCGGCCCTGGTGTATGACGCCTTCCTGGCTTCTCAGCGGGGCGACCCGAGCGGGCTGGCGCTGCTTTCCCTGGCGTATGATATCACAATTCCAGCTTTGTTCACGTGGGGCGACTTTTTCTCCAAAGCTTACAATGCGGATTACGATCCCAGCCGCGACTATGCCAGCGAGCTTGACCCCCCGGATTCTATCCTGGGGACGCCCCTGAGCCTCTTATTCTGGGGAAGCGGGATAAAGTGGCCGGTGAAAAGCCGGCCGGCCGAGCTGCGCAGGGTCCAACGCAGTGAGGTCGAAACTTTGCTGGTCAGCGGCAGCGCCGACTTCTCAACACCGGCGGAGTACGCAGCCCGGGAACTGCTGCCCCACCTGACACACGGCGAGCACATGATCCTGGCTGAGATGGGGCATGTGGGGGATTTCTGGCAATTACAACCGCGCGCGGCGCTGCACCTGGTGAAGACCTTTTACGCCACCGGGCGGATCGAAACCATCCAATTCCGGTACCAGCCAATGGACTTTCAGGTAAGCTGGGGGTTTCCGAAGCTGGCCAAGATCGCCCTGGGGTTGGGATTCATCCTGATCTTGCTAGTTGCCGCGGGGCTGATGGCGATACTCAGATAAGGTCATCCAAACCTATCCAAGCACCTGAGCCAGGAAATCCAGGATCAACTCCAGCGGGTTCGGCTCGATTTCGGGGGAGATCAGCATCATTCCGTGGGCATCCCCGGGAAACTCAAACCTGGTGTAGTTATCTCCCTGGGCGGTGCTGCAAACTGCAGCCGAGGGGGCATCCACCTGCGCAGACAGGCACCAGGCAGGCTTGAAGGGGTTCTCCGCTCCCAGTGTGCTGACGGCTTCTGCGTAGAGCACCGTCAGGTAATCACCCAGTGAAAGGGAGAGGGCGCCCTGGCAGAAATTGGGGCGCTGCGGGGTGATGGCGCTGGTCGCCGAGGAGGGGAATGAGCACAGGCGCCCGAGAGATGAATGGAGAAAAACCCATCTCGACATAATCCTGCTCCCCGCAAAGTTCAGCGAGGGATTTCCTCATATCAAGATCGGTCACCACTACAAAATCCTGACCCTGCGTAAAACCGGCGCTCGGCCCGCGCCGGGCAAGATCTAATATCCGCTCCAACTGATCCGCCTCAATAGGGAGATCGGCGAAATTGCGGGTCATGCGCCGCCTGGTTACGACCTGATCGAATTCCATAGTTGCCTCCTGGTGTAATTGACCAGTAGTCGGTCAAGATGAAGAAAGACGTTCCAGCGTCTATCGATAAAAAATATCCTTATTAGCCTGGTCAGCTTCTTGATAGATATTACTGACCTCATTTTTAATTTCGGGTGTGGCACTTGGGGTATAGGGAATAAACTTGACCATATCACGGGCTTGCTGCAAAAGGTCCTTCACCTTTGCGATGTAAGAAAAATCAGACCGTCCGGCCCCAGCAGGCACAGGAAGATCACGCGCCTGCTGGATTAAGTCGCGGGCGCGGACGATCCTCTCAGAAGCTGGAATTAGTTGAGGCATGGGTACTCCATTCTTTTCTTGGTCTCGAGGTCGGAAAAGCTCTAACAAGCATCCAATAGATAAGATCAGAGCTCGGCGAGCTTTACTTCGGATTTCACAATGGTTATGGACAACTATATCACGTCGAATAGATCGATGCGATAAGCATGCGATATGATACCGTTTCCGTCGAAGATAATGCCAGGGCAGGGAGTTTGGTGGCCAATTGTACAAATGCCAAGAGCAAACGAAGGTCTGAATGACTTCATCCGAAAGTTAATTGGCTTTATAAGACTGGATCGATTTCCGGTTTATCATCGTGTTGATGATCAGGATGTGGATCAAGATCTGCCTCTCTTTTATCAAATTCTTTGGATAGTACAAAGCTCCGCCCCATCGGAAGGAAAGGAAAAAGTAGATTGGGGTAACGACCCAGAATTCCTTTTGCTTCCAAAATGGTGTTTTGATCTTTTGGCTGACTTCATCAATCGAGTGTTTTGCTCAATTAAAATAGGGGCATGATAGCTCTTCCAGCCTCACAAATTTAACCCAAGGTATAAGTTTGTGATTGTATAAAGAAAAGTCTATGTAAAATCAGACGTAAATTCAACTCACAAGTGCAACTTTGATGGTTGAAAGAGGCAAGCTGGTGTAGGATAAGCCTCTCAAGACCGCCAAGTCAAAGGAGTGCTTATGAGCTACAAACAGCTTGCCCAGGAACAAAGATACCAGATATATACCTTGTTGAAAATGGGACATAATCAAACGGAGATCGCTGCAGTGATTGGCACGCATAAATCCACCATAAGTCGCGAGCTGGGCCGCAACATCGGACTGCGAGGCTACCGGCCGAAGCAAGCGCATCACCAAGCGCTCGGCCGTCGTCGACACAGCCGCAAGCGTATCTCGGAGGAGACCTGGGAGCTGATCGAGACGAAGCTGCGAATGGATTGGAGTCCAGAGCAAGTTTCTGGGTGGTTGAGACGGCAGCATGCCATCCAAATCAGTCATGAGTGGATTTACCAGTACATTCTGGCGGACAAACAAGCGGGAGGCGATCTGTATCGTCATTTGCGCTGCCAAAAGAAACGGCGCAAACGCTATGGCAGCTACGACCGGCGCGGCCAGCTGCCGAACCGGGTGAGCATTGAAGAGCGCCCAGCAATCGTCGAAGAACGCCAACGGATCGGGGATTGGGAAGTGGATACCATCATCGGCAAAAGACATCGTCAGGCTATTGTCACATTGACAGAACGTAAATCGCGTTTCGCCTTGCTGCGCAAAGTGGATCGACGCACTGCCGACCAGGTGAGCGAGGCTGTGATTGGGCTGCTCCAACCAGTAATGGATCGTTTGCATACTCTCACCGCAGATAATGGCAAGGAATTTGCTGAACACGAAAGGATCACCCAAGCACTGCAAGCGGATTTCTTTTTCGCTCATCCGTATGCTGCCTGGGAAAGAGGTGCGAACGAAAACATGAATGGTTTGATCCGGCAATACATTCCGAAGAAGTATGATCTCGCTTCCGTCAGCGATGTGGATGTGGTATTGATTATGAACCGTCTAAATCATCGTCCTAGAAAATGCCTTGATTTCTTATCTCCTTATTTGATTAGAAATATTTTCCATTACACGCCCCGAACGCCCGATCAAATAAGCCAATCGCAGTTCGTGGGCGGCGGTCAATTTTATCCAGGTGTCGACCGCTTACCAATAGTTGAATCACTCACCAAGCCTCATCCTGCAGCCTCCTTGGAGCAAGTTCACCCCTTGTAGTAACCCTATTTCCGAGAAAAATACCATTGATGGGGATTGAACATTTGTTCTTTTTATGGCATATTGGGCTTCAGCGGTGACTTAAGGCCCCTCTACTCCTTACCCTATAAGGGTCTCAAAAAGTCTGGGCTACTACACTCACCCGTGCCACGCATAGCCGTTTCAGGCTCTAAATAAGAATGGCCCTTTGAGGTCTCCGGGTGTACACCGCTATTCTGTGGCAAGCAAGGAGGATACTGGATGCCTAAGCGAGTCCAAGCTAGTGGACAAGCGCTTGTTCAAGCGCGTTATCACATCACAGGGGGATGCGATACCGACAAAAATGTGATTGTTGCGGCTGTTTTTCAAGCGGAGGTTGGCCACCTTGAAGCTCGGGAGTTCAAACAGCATCGAGAGGATGCCCTCTGCTGTGCCGAGTGGTTTAGCTCTCAGCATGTCGAGTTCGTGATCATTGAAAGCACCGCAAACTACCATTTGCTCTACTATGACGTCCTACGCAGCCAAGGTATCAATATCGCCGTCATCAATCCTCTGGTGGTCAAGTCTCTCTTGCGAGTGGAAGGAAAATCTGACAAAGGTGATGCGATGACGCTCGCCCGGTTGGCGGCAAGTTTCGATTTAAAGACTTCCAATATGCCTGACAACCAGCAACGTGAGTTGAGATTGCTCTACAAACGGATCGATGCCTGGAAGATGCAACGTACACAGATTACCAACCGAGCCAATAGCATCCTGACCGGTTGTGGATTCACTGTGTTTCGCCTGGTACCGATTAACAGTTCGACCGGTTTCAAAATCATCCAGGCAGTTCTGGAAAAACGCCAGCCAGCCGAGATCGCTGCCTTGCATCGTACGCGTGTGAAGCGAGCCGAGATTGAAAAAAGCGCCGAAGTCAAGCTTCCAGATTACGTTTTGGCTTACCTTCAGGAAGTTCTGTCCGATGTCCGCCAACTCAACCAGCGCATCGTGGCCGGTCAGGCAGGGCTGCTCACGCAGATCGAAACCTTGGACTTACAGGAGCAGGTCGATTTGATGTGCACAGTTCCAGCGGTAACGAAGTACCTGGCCATGCGCATCATTGCCGAGATGGGGCGAACTATCACCAGCGCTATTATTCTGCAGAAGCCTTTGCCAAAGGGATCGGTGTGGTACCCAGCAACGAAGTCTCAGGCGGGAAGCTCTTGAAACGCAAGGCTTCGCATGGCAATAAGCGAGTGAAGTTTCATCTTCTTTCAGCAGCCAAAGTGTTCGCTATCCACGGTAAGGGGCAATTGCACGATTGGTATCGAGCTTATCGTGGGCGAGTTACCTACATGAAAGCCATCTCCGCCTTGGCTCGCCGCATCGCTGAAGCGCTGTGGTGGGTCATGGTGCTCAACAAACCCTACCAGTACTGGAAGGGAGAAAGTCCCAGAGAAGGCTGTGAAGTGGTTCGCCTCGGGAACCACTTGGTCGACGTAGACACGGGCGAAGTCCTGGAGACGCTCGAACTAGCCGGTGTGTGAGTGATTGAGTTGTTAAAAGGTGCTGGGCTGGCAGGATATTGGGCGACTGATTGCCAGCAAAATCATTTTGCGTGGCCGACGAAGTGCGAGCGGCTTTTGAGGTATTCTTTGATCAGTCTGTTGCACTAACAAGTTGAATCCAAGAGATAATATTCGGGTTGCAATCACCACAATTGGACGTGAGGATCACAGGGAATTCGAATTGTATCAGTTTCATTATCTGAGAAGCAATTTACTAAAAAAGCTATCTTTAGGAGTAATAGACAAAACTTAGTCCGACGCTCGTGAGTTCTCAAACAGTTGACTAAACCTGGGTCTTGTCTATCTCAACATGAAACGTAACGCTATGTCTGCGACGGCTATCTGAAGAAGGTGGAATAAACTGATATAAGTAAACTTATATTAGCTACTACTCAGACAGTCGTGGTCGTAAGCCTACGGATTACTCAACCTAATCTCGCCGAGGGCGCAGAGGTGGCGGTTAACTTACTGATTTGCCTCAGCATCTGGGGTTTGAGTCTCTGTATTTTGGGTGCACTGGGGTAGAGATTGCCCTTCCCTTACCCCCCGGCGAGCGGAGGGAAGATGGCGACCTGATCTCCGTCTTTGAGAAGGGTGTTTATCCCGTCTAGCAGGTGTCTGCAATGTACCCCGTTGAGCGTAACAACGATATACTCCCTAAGTTGCCCGGCATCGTCGTAGGTTGCCGCCTCGAAAGGCCCGCCTAAATCTACCCGCAAGAAGGCCAGCAAGTCTCCCAGGCTGCTTCCTACTGGCAGGGAGACCTGGCGTTTCCCAACCAGGGCCTTGAAGGTGAGATAGCCCTGGACCATGATGGTGATCAAGGCAGGTGTTCCATTCTGAGGACGGGTTTCAGACGATACAGAAAGATTAACACAATATCTTTCAGACTCCCAACCGGGAGCGGAACTGAGCGGCATACTGCCGGTATTCATCCAGCTGCTGGGGGCTGAACTCATCCTGAAATATCAGTTTCACCTGAGTAAGGGCGTCGATTAACGTATTTGCATGGGGCGCCACTGAGAACACGCCAACTTTACTACCCTGCTCCAGCTTAATTTTGCCCAGCGTAAAATCGGTGACGAATTTATGCTCTTTGCGCAGGATCAGCTTCCATTCCTGGGGGGTAGCCGCCAGGATGTATTCCGCTTTCTCCCTGGCCTCAGCTTCACTGTAAAAGCGAAGATCATTTAATACGCCTTCAGTGCAAACCAGTCCGAAGATGAAATCCGGATCGATCCCCCATTTTGGCTCAGCGGTAATGCGATAGCAAATGTGCGTGGTCACTTTTTTCAAAGCTTCTTGAAAATGCGGCGTCGCCCGGTAAATCCTGGCGCTCTCTTCAAACCATTCCGGGGTGCAGTAAATGCAGTCCATTGATCAGCCCTCCTTATGAAGCATCAATCTGGCAATCGCCTGCTCACGCAGGACTTTCTTAAATACTTTCTCGCTGACGGTCAGGGGCAACTCATCGCGGAATTCCACAATCTTCGGGACAGCGTACGGTGGAAGGTGCTGCCGGCAAAAATCACGCACTTCCTGTTCTGTGAGCGATCCACGGTATGTCTCTTTGACCACGACCACCGCCATCACCCGCTCGCTGCCCGGAATCTCTATATCTGGAATGCCAAAGGCGGCCGCCACCGAAATGGCAGGATGCTTGAATAAGACTTCATCGACTTCGGTGGTATATACCTTCAAGCCAGAGACATTGACCAAATCTTAAAGGCGATCGACGAGTTGGAAATAACCGCTCTCATCCATGATGGCGATATCGCCAGTGTGCAGCCAGCCATCGCCCGTCAGACCACTGCCTGGCTCAGGCCAGTATCCCAGCATTATTTGCGGGCCGCGCAACACCAGCTCACCCGGCTCTCCGAGAGGCGCATCCTCGCCTGTTTCAGGATTTACCAGGCGACAGTCCATATCCGGCAAAGGCACACCAATGCCTGGTTTCTCTTTCGATATAAAGCCGGTGATGCGAGAGAAGGCGGTGAGGTTGATGTGAGATACAGAGGAAGTTTCGGTCAGCCCATAGGCTTCCGAAATGGGCATGCCGGTTTTGCGCTTGATCTCCTGGGCAATTTCTCCCGGTAAAGGCGCGGAGGCGCTGAAGAGCATGCAATTGGATCGCTTGAGGCCGGCATCCGCCAGGCGCATGAATTGGGTCGGCACGCCGGGGACGAGAAAAGGCCGGTGATCGATGATGGCTGCCAGGATGGCATCTGTATCGTGTGGATTGGGTAAGATCACCATGCGCAGGCCCAGGTTGATGGCGGATATCTGAACAAAATTCCCGTAGGCGTGAAACAAAGGTAAGGATAGAAGCACGGAAGTCTTGCCCTTGATGCCGCCCAACAGAGGTTTCAGAAACCAGGGCAGGGTTTGGATGACGCTGGTGTAGCGGCTGGCGTGGCTGAGCATAACCCCCTTTGGCATGCCGGTTGCTCCGCCGGTGAATGCCAGCTCGCACAGGTCGTGGAAGGGGTCGATTTCCACCTGGGGAGGCAGGGGATCGTGGTCGGCAATCAAGGTGGCGAAATCATAAGCGCCTTTTGGCAGCGAGGCCGGCACCTGTTCCCGATCATAGCCCGCATCGGAGGTGACCAGGATGCCCTCCAGATCGAGGCGCTGGCGCAAAGCCAACCCCTGATCCAGATGCGCCTCCTGGCAAACCAAAAAACAGCTGGCGGAGCTGCTCACTTCGTGGAATAAGCCTTCAGCGGTGCGCAAGATGCTGGTTGGCACCACCACACCGCCTGCCCTGAGCACCGCCCAATAGGATAAGATAAATTCCGGACAATTGGGCAGGAACAAGCACACCCGATCACCCTTCTGCAAGCCCAGACGCGCCAAGGCGTTGGCCAGACTATCGACTCTGGCTCTTTAGCTGGTGGTATTTCAGCTCTCTGCCCTGGAACAGAATGGCAGTCTGGGTGGGGTATGCCTGGGCTGCACGGTCCAGGATGGCGCATAGTGATTCTGGGGTAGGGAGCCAGGCTGTGGTCAAGCTTATAAGGGCCAAGCGTATAACTCTGCGTCCAGGGTCGATCTGCGTAATTCATTGCCGCCTCCCTTCAAAGACTGCCAATCCAGTTAGCTGCCCCAAAGCTGGGGAATCAGATCATCCAGCTCTAATTCACTGAGCTTGGCGGGTGTGGGAACGCCCGTAGCTACATCCCAGCCGCGCAGCTCATAATAGGCATCTTTCATTCTTTCCAGAGAGGCGCGGTCCATGAGCATGCCCTGGGCGGGGCCGTCTGGCAAAGGATCGAGCATCAGGCGCCCTGGGAGGATATCCTGTTCGCGCCGCAATCCCTCTCGGGCGCAATAGAGGTGCGCCATGGTCTGCAAGCGATCGCCGCATGTGCGGAACTCAGCTACGTCGAAATCCCAACCGGTGGCTGCCTGCACCAGATCGACGATCTCATCTGCCGAGATCAGCACGCCCATGAACTTGCAGCCGCCCAAAGCATCCAACACGCTCAAGGCGTTTTCCATGTCGATTAAGACGCGGGCTTCCTGCGGATCGGCGACGGATGGATCGCGGATCATACTCTCCTCCACGATCAAAAAAGGTAAATCGATAAAGGAAGGTCCCACGACGTAGCCATTCATGTGGTCTCCCCCCCGGTTGGCCGTGACATAGCTCAAACCGGTGAGCTTGGCGGCACGCGGATCATAGGCAGGCAGCTCGAGACCCTTGACCTGCATGGCGAAGTGCTCACTGCCACCCCCCAGGCGATCGGCCATGCGCAGGGAACCTTCGGCAATCAGATCGCCGACGCCTTTGCGCTGCCCAATCTGCTCCACAAGCTCTACCACAAGATCTCCATTGCCGAACTCCAGGGCGATGCCTCCAGTTTGATCATTGTTCAGGATGCCGCGCTGGTAGCACTCCATGGCGAATGCAATGGAAGCACCCGTGCTGATGGTATCCAGGCCGTATTCATTACAGCGATAATTTGCCTTGGTGATGGCATTCAGATCATCGACCCCGCACATCGCCCCCAGGGTATCGACCGTTTCATACTCTGGTCCCTCCCCATGCGCCCCTTGCCACTTCCCCTGGCGGATCTCTGTCCCCCGACCGCATGCCACGGGGCAGGCAAAGCAACGTACTCCCTCGATCAGAACCTGGTCCGTCATGGCCTGGGCATTGATGTTTTCGATCTGCTCAAATGTTCCGTACTTCCAGTTAAGCGTCGGATACCCGCCGCGGACATTGACCATATCAGCGATCATGTTGGTGCCAAAGGCTTCAAAGCCAATCTTCAGGATCGACTCATCCATAAATTCACGTTGCCGCTGGGAGACTCGATTGAACGCTTCGGCATCATGGAGCGGGATGCGCCGGTTTCCGCCGCAGGCGATGGCTTTTAAACGCTTGGAGCCCATCACCGCCCCCATGCCCGTGCGACCTGCGGCGCGATGTTTATTATTCATGATGGCAGCGTAGCGCACCAGGTTCTCACCGCCGGGCCCGATACAGGCGACAGTCACCGGTCGACCAGCCTCGGATTGCATCCGGTCATCGCAATCTGGCACGGTCAAACCCCACAAGTGGCTGGCATCCCGGAGCTCTGCTTTTCCGTCCTGGATGGATAAATAAACCGGCTCTGGCGAAACCCCTTCGAAGATCACTCCATCGAAACCGCTCCATTTCAAGGCCGGTCCAAAGAAGCCTCCCGAATTGGCCTGTCCCCAATAACCAGTTTGCGGTGATTTGGCGACGACCGAATAGCGGCTGGCGCTGGCAGAAGGGGTCCCGGTCAAGGCTCCAGTCATGAAGATCAACACATTCTCGGGACCCAGAGGATCGATGCCTGGCGAGGTGAGCTCTAAGAGATAGCGCGTTGCCAAGCCAGCACCTCCCAGGGTCTGCCTGGCCCATTGGGGGTTTAAATTTTCAGTGCTAATCATCCCGGAGGTGAGATTAACACGCAGGATTTGGCCAACAAATGCGTCACTCATGTGACAGCCTCCTTTTCCTGGATATCTGACAGTCTTATATCAATGACAATAGAATAAACGTGCTCTAAAGAAGAAGTATCTGTACCCCAAACAAAAAGCCGCTAACCCTCCTTAGCGGCTTAATCGAACGCAATCCCAGTCCAGCCATCCAGCTGTCTCCCCATCTACAATACCATCCGCGGTATATTGATTTAATTAAAATTATAGCATTTTTTTGCTGTTATAGACCACACCTCTTGGGCAATTGCATTTGAGTAATTTCTACCAGCGGAGAGAAAAATTTAACCAGTGCCTGCGATGACAATCACCTGATCCTGGTCAGCAAAGGAAATAAATGCCGATTTCTCCGGATTGACGTGCACCCCAAAGGATTGCTCAGCCTGGCCGGCCTGCGAAAACAGCCGGTACCCGATGGCGGTTTCACCCCTGCGCAGGGCGGCCGCGATTACGGTGTAGAAATTTACCGGGCTGTCGAGGCGGATATAGTCTGCGACTGGCTTCAGATAGATTTCGGCACCACCGGGAGTGAGCAAGTCAACAAACAGCGGAGCAACTTCCTTATTCTCTGCGATCTGGGTCAATGCCAGGGCGATCAGCTGCTCGCTGATGATCACATCGTCCGCGCCAGTCACCTCCATCAATTCCCGGTTGCGAACATCCATGATCTCGCTGACAATCGAGAATTTCTGATTGGTAACCCTGGCTATGTGTCTGATGTGCATGAGAGAGACCATGGTAAACGCGTCGGCCATTTGGATATCAGGGGCATCCGTTGGGCTGAGGATTAAGACATAGGGATAACCGGATTCCATGAGCCTCTCTAAACTGGGACGATCAACCGGATTACCTTGTTCGAAAGTCACTTGAATGGGTGCAAAGCTCGCTCCACCACAATCGGACTGCATCTGTTCTATCGAATACGGCGCGAAAACCCTAATCTGAGAGCCAGCTGGCGCATAGTGGCTCAATTGCTCCAAGATGATCGGAGCACGACGATTCCACCCGACGATCAACAGGTGGTCGAATGGAACCGAGGCAGGCAAGGCATCGTGAAAGACCTGCAAGTTGATGTCTGGACTGGTTTTCCCCGAAATCTGAAAAGCATCGTCATCTCCAGCAATGGCCATCACCTGATCGCCTGGCTGGATGATCGTATCCGCTGGCGGGTTGAGACGGGAGGTCCCGTCGCGATAGCGCAGACCAATCATGGTTGAATTTTCGAAGCAGTGGAGCGCATCCCCGTATGACATGGAAACCAAAGCAGGTATTTCACTGAAGTAGATCGCAGCCCCCTCGAAACTAAAAAGCTCACTATACACAGAAGATAAGCCTGATTGGCGACAGGTTTGGGCAATGATATACGATATCAGGCGGTCAATCATAAAGACCTGGGCTTCCTCACCGCCGATCATGCGGACGATCTCCAGGTTTGTCAGGCGATGGACTGCAGCCACGATGTGATATGGATGAACACGCCGGTCGCGATCACGCGTCAAGGCCAACAGCGTCTTGGCAACGGGCATGTCTGGGTACTGCCCACCCGGCGAGAGGATGATGATGGCGCGGGCGGTTTCCGGGTTGACGATGTGCAGATCGTCCGGATCAAGCGGGTTACCGCTGCGGCAAACGAGGCGCGTTCCCAGAGTATTCGGCGCTTTGATGTGGATCTCCTCTTCCATCTCAAGCTTGTCTCGATCGGCCAGGATCGCCACACAGGCGCTCCGTCCAGCTCCCTGGCCAGTTTTGGCTGACCGGCCTCTTTTAGACAGGTTGCGGTTGGCGAAAGCAAGCTCGTTGATAATGGTAAAGACTTGCGGGGACCAACCCAGGATGATAGTGTGACCACTCTCCAAGACCCGCGAACGACCGCGCCGCAGTTGATTCAACCGTTCTTCCAGGCCGCTGGCCAGGACGCCAATCAAGGCGCTGGTGATGAAAATACCGCCCATGGTGACCAGAAAACCGACCAGGCGAAATGACCAGCCGGTGTCGCCGGCAATTGTGCCAGTGTCAATGGTGCGCATGGTAACCTGCCAGAAGGCCTCAGCAATCCCCAAGCGAGCTGTACTTCCTTCCGGCCCCAGGCCAGAGAACACCAGGATCGCAACCGCGGTGAGAATCATGCACAACGTCGCAGCGAACAGGGCGGCCACCAGGGCGATCGTGCCGCGCGACATAAAGTTATCGAAACGGTAGCGGAGCCGATCGATCAGAGTGGCTTTTTTGACCATTAGTATTTCTCCTGGCTTGAATAATGATTGAGCTGGCGAGATGCGATCAGGGCTGCAAACGCCAATAAGGCGATACCAGGCCGAGCCCGGAAAGGATCGCTTCGGTTTCATCGACCGTATACCGCCGCCAGCCTGGCTGTTGCCGGTCAGGGGTGTACCAGGCATGCGCCAGGCGCCAGCACTGGTCGAGGGTGAGCGTGGCGCCGAGAGCCATGTTCCAATCTGTGAGCCACTTTTCCAGGTGTTCTTCTGACCAGAAGAGAAGCATGGTTCTTCAGGTAAAGACAATATTATCCCACCAGTGAGCGGCGGGGACGGCGAAATGGGCCAGCCCCGGCGCCGGTTCCAGGGAATTACCGGTCACTTTTAAGCTCATGGCAGTGCCACAGCAACTGCACGAAGCCTGGATAACGGCGTCCTGTTTCAGCATGGCAGGAATGCCCATGGCATCCCAAATGCAGTTGCCAAAGTAAACTTGCTGGCCTGCCAGCACCCGGAACGCGGTGGGCACAGCCGAGAAGGGATTGGCCATTAGAATCTCGCCGGTCTCCTTCTGCAAGACCAAGATGTGGCCTGCGGTGAGACGCTGGAGGGAAGCCCGCACTTCTTCCACCGCTCGCGCCTGCCGGGCGGAGATCTCCAGGATGGAGGGCAGCGAACCGCTCCGCATGACATCCTCATAAACCTGGGCCCGGACCTGATCATCCAGCCCACGGTCAGCGTTATTCACGGCCATTTTTCCACCTCAATTCTATTTTACCCGCTTGGCAGACTGGCGTCCTTTAATATTTTCCTGCACAATTGCAGTTATTTTTTTCTTGCAGCTGTTCAATATTTTGAAACGAATCCAATACTGGAGCGGAATCGCCCTCTAATTGAGTGGCGCTAACCAATTGGTGTGCTGCTTATTCTGCCGGATGGATGCACTTCAAATATCATAGCACGAACGCGTGCGCTCCACTACTGATGAATGTCCTGAAATCCACCGGTTTTTGGATGGCGCGCAATTAAAAGCCTCATCCGGCTCGATGGATGCCGGTTTTACAAACGTAAGGCCAAGGCAGCAGATTTCGCATATAATCTACTCGATCGCCAGAGTGCGATAATCAGGTAATCCAATCTCGGAGAGAAGGCATGGCAATCAAAACGCGCGGCGAGGTCGAAGCCGAATTTACCAGGGCAATCATCAAGCTGGAGAAAGAGTTTCTCGGGCGCGGCCCCCTGGAGGCGCGCACCTTTTTTGTCCAGGATATGGTACTGGTACGCCTGCGCGGCGTGCTGACCCCTGCAGAGCAGAAATTAGCACAGACCCAGGAGGGGAAGAGCCTGGTAAAGGAAACTCGCCGCCAGCTATTTGAGACTTCCCGGCCGATGATGGAGGAGATGACGCGGACCATTCTAGGCTGTAGCGTGGTGAGCATGCATTCCGACATCAGCACCAAAACTAACGAACGGGTCGTGGTGCTGACCCTGGACGCCAATGTGGAAGAGCGGCTTCGTTAGAATACTATAAGAAACATGGACAATAGCTCGACTTAATATTGACATTACTTCTCTCTTGTGTATAATATTCACAATAAATCGATATCCGGCAGATTAGGCGAAGGGTAGGCTCGGACAGGGCAGACCAGTTGCAGAATAAGCCGGCACATACTCTCAAGCGAGGAGAATGTGCCGGTCTTTTTGTATGGATATCAGAACACAGACCGGGATCCCATACAATCGTCCCGGAATGATTAAGGAAATATGTTGGTAGAAATAGAAAACGGAGAATCGCAATGGAAAACAGCTTCAAAGTTATTCGGATATGGAACATCCCGATCGGGGTTCACCCGAGCTGGTTTTTGATTTTCGGTCTATTAACCTTCTCGCTGGCAACCAGCTTGATGCCAGCGGAATACCCACAGCTCAGCAACGGAATGCACTGGTTGCTGGCGTTAGCCACCAGCCTGGTATTCTTCATCTCAGTGCTGGCACATGAGCTGGGACATGCATACCTGGCGCTGCGCAACCAGGTGCCAGTGAAGGGCATCTCACTGTTCTTCTTCGGCGGGGTGGCGCAAATCACCCAGGAACCGCGCACACCCGGAATGGAGTTCAAGATCGCAATTGCTGGGCCACTGGTCAGCCTGGCACTGGCACTTTTCTTCGAGCTGACCTACTTGCTGGGTGATCAGATCTCCATTCATCGCGGCGCCCAGCGCGTACTTGGCACGGATCAACTTGATGCTTGCTCTGTTCAATATGATCCCGGGTTTCCCGCTGGATGGAGGCCGCGTGTTGCGGTCGATCGTGTGGAAGATCTCTAATGATTTCAAACGCTCAACCTGGATTGCATCGCGGGTCGGGCAGCTGGTCGCCTTCGGGTTCATCGGCTTTGGCATTTATACTGCCCTCACCGCGGGCTTGTTCAACGGCCTGTGGCTGGGCTTTATCGGCTGGTTTCTGCTCAACGCCGCCACCAGCGCCTACTCTCAAACGGCACTCCAAGAAAAACTGAAGGGTGTTACGGTTGAGCAGGTCATGCGGCGCAATTACCCGATCGTTCCGGGGAATATGACGCTCGACAGGTTGGTGCAAGAGGAAATCATTGGACAGGGCCAGCAAGTCTTCGTGGTCAACGGTTTTGAGCACGACCGGCGATCGGGCATCCTGACTTTGAACGATATCCAAAGACAGCCGGTTGAGAAGCGGCGCTTCCTGACCACCCAACAGGCCATGATCCCCTGGGAGCGTCTGGCACAGGTCAGCCCGGACACCCCACTATTAGAAGCCTTGAAGAAAATGGAAGAATCGGGTTTAATCCAGGTACCCGTTGTAAATGGAAGCCGAGTAGAGGGATTGGTCTCACGCGAGCAGGTGTTAAATTATCTACGACTGCGCACAGAACTCGGCGCCTAAGCTGTCGAATCCGACTGAGAATTGAAAGCGGGCAATGCCCGCTTTCAATTTTAAAAAGAAAGAAACACAAAAATGGAAACCTTACTCAGCAATCATTGGCACCATCTCCCCAGTAAAGATGTCCTGGAATTATTTGACAGCAGTGCTGAGAGCGGGTTAGATCTTTTTGAGGTCAAGCATCGCCAGCAACGCTTCGGCGCAAATGTACTCACCCCTAAAAAAGGAAAGAGCCCATTTGTACGCTTCCTGGAGCAATTTAATAATCCGCTGGTGTACATCCTGCTGGTTGCGAGCCTGGTCACAGCATTGGTCAAGGATGTACTGGACGCAGTGATCATCTTTGCAGTGGTCCTGATCAATGCCGTAATTGGCTACATCCAAGAGATGAAAGCTGAGAAGGCGATTGAGGCTCTTTCCAGCGTGATGATTACCGAGGCAAGTGTAACCCGGTCGGGGAAAACGCTACGACTGCCCGCCGCTGAACTAGTCCCCGGTGATATCGTCACTTTGAAGGCGGGAGATAAAATCCCAGCAGATCTGCGCCTGATCCGCAGCCGCGATTTCCAGGTGGCGGAGGCAGCTATCACGGGGGAATCACTACCGGTGCAAAAAGAAGCGGAGGCGGTGCTGCCTGCTGAGACTGTGCTGGCGGAACGCAAGAATATGGCGTATGCCTCGACGCTGGTCACTTATGGGCAAGCCAGCGGGGTCGTGATAGCTACCGGCGACAAGACGGAAGTCGGTCGCATCTCACAACTGATCTCATCAGCCGATGAACTGGCTACACCTTTGACACGCAAAATTGCCAGTTTCAGCCAGATGCTGCTGTACGCCATCCTGGTTGTAGCTGTTGTAGCCGTAGCCATCGATCTGTGGCGCGGAAAATCTGCGATTGAAACGCTGATGGCTGCGGTAGCCCTGGCAGTGGCAATGATACCCGAAGGCCTACCCGCGGCGATGACAGTTACCCTGGCAATTGGCGTGACGCGCATGGCTCGCCGCCAGGCAGTGATCCGTAAGCTACCTGCGGTGGAAACTCTGGGGAGCGTAACGGTGATCTGCACTGATAAAACCGGCACCCTGACTCAAAACGAAATGACTGTCCAACAGATCGTGGCAGGCGGGCGGCGGTATTCGGTTAGCGGTAACGGGTATGAACCCAGCGGTGAAATCCAGACAGAAGGCAAAACGATCTCCCTGGCTGAGGAAGCGGGACTGGGAGAGGTGCTACAAGCGGGGTTGCTATGTAACGACAGCGCGGTAGTACGAAACGAGCAAAGCTGGGAAGTGCACGGCGATCCCACCGAGGCTGCACTGCTGGTATCAGGTGGAATAGGCGGGCTAACTCTGGAAACCTTGCGCCAGGAATTGCCCCGGCTAGACGAGATCCCTTTTGAATCGCAGCACCAGTACATGGCGACTCTGCACCAAGTGGGTGGAACAGGCCGCGTGGTATATATCAAGGGCGCCGCCGAAGCGATCCTGGATCATTGCACAGCAGCCATCGACGCCAATGGACAACCTATCGACCTGGATAAAGACTCGATACTTAGCGAGGTCGACCGGATGGCTGAGGCTGGATTACGCGTATTAGCATTCGCCCGCAGCAAACTACGCCCTGGCACGGAAAAGCTGATGCACGAGGATATCAAAACAGGGCTGTGTTTCCTGGGATTGCAAGGGATGATAGACCCCCCGCGCCCAGAAGCGATCAAAGCCGTGCAGGCCTGCCAGAAGGCAGGTATCCAGCTTAAGATGATCACCGGCGATCACGCCCTGACAGCGGCAGCCATCGCCCGACAGATCGGCCTGAACGGGACGCAAAAATCGCCCGGCGAGGCCCAACAGGTGATCACCGGAAAAAGCATGGCCAGTATGTCTGACGAGGAGCTGATCGAAGCGGCACAAACAACTGCGGTATTTGCGCGGGTCTCCCCTGAGCAAAAGCTGCGCCTGGTGGATGCCTTACAAGCAAAAGGTCATGTGGTGGCGATGACCGGCGACGGGGTGAACGATGGCCCGGCGCTCAAGCAATCCGACATTGGGATTGCCATGGGGATCACGGGCACGGAAGTGGCGAAAGAGGCAGCGGACATGGTCCTGACCGATGACAACTTTGCCACGATCGAGGCAGCGGTTGAAGAAGGTCGCGGGGTGTTTGACAACCTGACCAAGATCATTGCCTGGATGCTGCCAACCAACCTGGGCGAAGGGCTGGTGATCCTGCTGGCATTGTTCCTGGGTGTGGCGCTGCCCATCCTGCCGATTCAAATCCTGTGGATCAACATGGTCACGGCAGCGGTGCTGGGGATTGTCCTGGCACTGGAATTGAAGGAGGCCAATATCATGCTGCGCCCGCCGCGCCAGCCTGATGCCCCGATCTTGACCGGTGAGCTGCTGTGGCGGGTGGTGCTGGTCGGAGCACTGATCCTGGTCGGGTCGTTCGGCTTGTTTGAGTGGGAGCTGCAAAGTGGCGCCAGCCTGGCGGCAGCGCGTACGGTGGCGGTCAACGCAGTGGTCACGATCGTCTCGTTCTACCTGCTCAACTGTCGCTCGCTGACCCAGTCCTTCTTCCGAATTGGGGTATTCAGCAATCCGTGGGTGATCGGCGGCATCCTGCTGATGATATTGCTGCAGCTATTGTTCACCTATGTCCCGTTCATGAATACCCTGCTCTCCAGCGCCCCTATCGGCCTGGAATCCTGGGGGCGCATCCTGGCCATGGGCGTCATATCTTTCGCGGTGGTAGAGATCGATAAATGGGTACGCCGTAGGCGCCAGCCGGAGGCAGGCTGGGGAGTGCCAGCCCAGACCGGCCTGGAAATTTAGCCCCTGAAAGGGCATCGTTGGAAAAAATCAGACAGAGAGGCAAAGAGTGATCTGGGTGCAGCTGCTGATCGGATTGGTGGTGCTGATTGTGGGTGCTGAAATTCTGGTACGGGGCGGGTCTCGTCTGGCAGCCGTGGTGGGCATCTCGCCCCTGGTGATCGGCATGACTGTAGTCGCCTTCGGTACCGGTGCGCCCGAAATTGCCACCGCACTGCAGGCTGGGCAGGCTGGCCAGCCCGACCTGGCTGTGGGAAACATCGTGGGGAGCAATATCTCGAATGTCCTGCTGATCCTGGGAATTGCTGCGCTGGTCGCGCCTCTCGTTGTCATGCAACGCCTGGTGAAGCGAGAAGTACCCCTGATGGTGCTGGTTTCGCTCATGGTCTGGCTGCTCAGCCTGGATGGTGGGATCGGGCAACCGGAAGGGGCAATATTGTTGTTGGGCGGCATTGCATATACCGGTTTTGTCATTTACCAGAGCCGGAAGGAAAGCCAGGAGGTTATCGATGAGTACACGCAGGAGTATAGCGCTGAGCCCCAAGCAAATAGCCCCAATCGATACAAGTTGTTGATGATTAACGCCCTGTTGGTGGTGGCCGGATTGGCCTGCCTGGTGGTTGGGTCTCGCTGGCTGGTGGATAGCGCGGTTGAGATTGCCGGATTGCTGGGGTTGAGCGAGACGATCATCGGGTTGACGATCGTCTCCGTGGGGACGTCAATGCCTGAGTTAGCCACCTCGGTGATTGCCAGCCGACGCGGGGAGGGTGACATTGCCGTAGGGAATGTGGTGGGGAGCAACCTGTTCAATTTGCTGGTGGTACTTGGCCTGACAGCAGCTGCCATGCCGGCTGGTTTACCGGTCTCAGAAGCTGTGCGCAATTTCGACTTGCCAGTAATGGTGGCGGTAGCCTTTGCCTGCTTGCCAGTGTTTTATGTCGGATATCGCATCTCGCGATGGGAAGGAGCCTTATTTGTCGGTTACTATGCAGTTTACATCGCCTATCTGCTCCTGGAGTTGACTCAACACGACGCACTGCCAGCCTTTAGCGCGATCATGCTGCAATTTGTCATTCCTCTGACGGTAATTACGTTATTCATTTTGGTGGGGCGTTTTTTCAGGGTGGAACGCTCGACGTCGCCGGATTAATCTTCAGTTTCAGGGTATGTGCTCTCCTGTAGACAGTGCATGAGCGCAATTCGCCGACTGCTGAGGGATGAGCCGGCCGGGCTGCCAGGCCACGCAGGCCAGATCAGAGCATGCGGTCTTCGATCTCCCAGGCATGATCGAGCACATGCCAGGCAACACGGTGGACAAAGTAGCGGGGTGACCAACGCAGCCCGCCACGCGGCCCGCGCGATTTGATCTCGCCGCGGGCGGCAGCGGCCAGTCCATCCAAAATCGCCTGCCGGGTGTGCTCCAATCGCTCGGCAGCATGCCAGTTCCCTGAAAGATGCGAGCGTGGCGCGATACGTATTCGAAGAGGGCTTGCAACGCAGACGCCTCATCACGCCCGCTGCGGCACCAGCCGAGCCAGTCAAGGGCGCCGGCGATGGTGCGCTTCTGACCAATCTCAAGATATACAGCAATCTCAGATGAAGACACGGACATGGGTCTCTCCTCTCAGGTTAACTTAGCAATCTGACGGCCCGGGCGCCCAACCAATCCTCTCTACCCATTCTTCCGCACCGCCGATGATGATGTCACACACCGGGTCTTTGACGGCGTAGTAAGCATCGGCGTCATTGGCATGATATTTCACCAGCGCCTCTTTCACCTGAGCATATGCCTGGGCGGTGGGCGGATGAGCGCGGAGGTAGTCCCGAAACAGGAGCGCATAGCGCTGATTGGGGCGCCCTGAGAGGCGGACATGGATATTGGCCGGACGCATCGAGGCAGGCGGCTTGAAAAACCATTTCACCCACTCGCCGGCGGGGCTGGCGCTCCCTGGCGGAAGATGATCCTGAGAAAATCCAATCAGGCGCTGGTAGCCAGCCCTGGTGAAGGCATGCTCGACGGCTGGATCAAGGCTCTCAACGGTGACTTGAATGTCAATGATGTCCTTGGCGGACAATCCGGGCACGGAGGTTGAGCCGATATGATCGATGCGCAGGGCCAGGTCGCCAAGCGCCTGGCGCAGGTTTTTTTCGATAGCCTGAAACTCACCCGGCCAGGCTGTTTGATAAGGCACTATCTTGAGCATTTTATTACCTCCAAGGTTTGACAGATATAGGTGCCTGGCACCCTTCAACGCCACTACGCAGTCGCTGCGCTGACGGCAAAGAACGCCTCCCCCTTCGGAATTCTCAGGGCGACGGCTCAGGGTGCAGCTCACATCAAAGAAATTTTGAGGCACGCGCCTAGCGCAGGCTGACGTGATTTAGTCAGTTTAGAGATTGTTCTCTACCCTTCTCGGATGCCTCAGCGTACTGATCACTGGCTTTGAGTATGTATTGGATGAACTCGAGCGTGCTCTTGAGGTCTTGAGGATCGGCAGGCTGGCAGACGGAGAAGGATGGGTTGGGGCGCGTATCCCAGGCTCGATCAATCAACCCAGCCCAGGAGGGGTCCAGGTTAGCCTTAGCCCACTCTGCCGCGGCGCGCTTGGAGCCTACGACACCAGTGTGGATGGCATGCAATGAGCGGCAGTAATGGAAAACTGCAAACCCCTGATAGAAGCGGTTGTTGATCATGTCAGGATTTGCCAGGACCTGTCTTCCCCAGGTGTGCATCGTATCCAGAATCTCCTGGCGCAATACATTCACCGGGATCGGATCAATCAGCTCTGCGGGAGCCGGCCCTGCCAGGACGATGCCATCCCTGAGCAGCACCGCTCGCACGACAGCCGTATTGCAATGTGTATCCAGGATGAGACTTTGATGCCCGTTATCGAGATACCAGAGCTGCACCGCACGCTGCGATAAGCTCCTCAGGATATCCTTGGGGAAATAAGAGCCCTCCAGGCACTGCGCCCATTTTGTATCCAGACGAAAAATGCGGGCATGCATCTGGTGCAAAGCCTGGACCTGATCCTCTGACAATTCACGCTCCAGGGCTATGATGAAGTCCACATCGCTATGCTGATCGAAATCGCCTACAGCAAAGGAGCCCTGCAAATAAGCTGCAAGGAAGTTTTTACCCAAAATCGTCTGAACGCTGGTCACCAGCTCAGATAATACGGCGTTCAGCTCAGGGAAAGGTGTTGGATGGGTGACAGTCATTGGCGAACCGAATATCCAGAATCACTGATAGGACAACGTAAGAATGCGGGTGAGGAAATTACAAATGGCAAGTGGTTTATCGAGCGCCGATGGTTCGCCTGGCCCAATCCGCGGCGCGGTCAAGCTCGCCTTCGATCAACGGCCCTTGCATGTCTTTCACGAGGAAGCCTTCTGGGGGCAGGATCAGAACGCCGCCGCGCTTCTTGAGCGCGTCACCGATGTGTTTGGCAGCAAATCCGCCGGTCTTTATGATAAAACGGAAGGTGGATGATTCAATATCATTTAATGATAGCCGGGTATCAAAGGCAGCCACCCGGACACCTTTCAGGCTATTCGCGGGGAGGCTTTTCAGGAAATCCAGCATGGCGGGGGTGGTCCGAAATCTTTGGGTGGGGGCGCCAACCACCAACAGATCCAATCCAGCCAACTGCTCGAGCTTCACGTTGCTTACATGGAGCGTTTCAACCTGGACCTGAGAACCTGAGGAGGCGCCTAGCGCAGCGCTGCAGCGCGGCGCCCAGCGCTTGGGCGATTTTCTCGGTATTGCCATACTGTAAATCGTAGATGACCAGGGCTTTCATGGGGGTATGCCTCCGTATAAAAGAAAGAACTGCTGCGGGCACATAAAGCCTGGCGGGCACATAAGGCCCGGCGGGCACAGGAAGCCCGTTGGATTACACCCGAAGGATGGCAGGAAGCCAGGTCCAAGCACCCAGCGTGCGAGACAGAGGAGCTACGGTCCCTGCGGGCACCTGGATGCCCGCTTCGGGAGCAGCGGGATGGCTGAAGACCAGCAGGTGATGAGCGTGGGTAATGTAGGCGAAGGCTTTGCGCTTGAGAGTCAGCATGAGGATGACAGTTTATTTATGGAATATAACAGAAACGGGCCTTTGTCGTCCTCACCTTCTTTTTCGAAGGTCATGCCGATTTTCGTGGCGACCCGGATCGAGGCGGCATTTTCGCGGTCAACCAGGACGATTATGCGCGAGTATCCCAACCGCTCGAAAGCATAATCAAGGATAGCCTGAGCTGCCTCGGTCGCCAACCCCTGACCCCAAACGTCTTTGGCCAGCATGTAAGCCACTTCCACTTCATCACGCCCGTCAATCGTCCAGGGCAGCAAGCCACAGCGACCAATGAATCGGCCAGTTTCTTTGTGGATGGTCGCCCAGAGACCTAGCTGGGGGTATTTAGGATGCCCGTTGAGAAACCACTCCAGCTCTTCTTTGGTCTCTTCGTAAGTAAGGGTTCCCTCGGGAAAATATTTTCTGATTTCCGGATCGCGGTAAAGGGCATATAGTGCATCCAGGTCGTCGAGGGTCAGACGCCTGAAGATCAGTCTATCTGTTTCGAGGATTTTCACAGGAGAATCGGTCATTTTAATCTCTTATTTAGTTGAGTAGTCGCTTAGTCTGGTGGTCGTGTAGATCGCTTCATTGTCCGTTTTACTTAGCGGGCAAGGCACGGGCGACTTTGATGCTTCAGGCTGCGGCTACTTGCGAGCGACAAACACCATGAAACGGTGTTCCGAGCTAGCCTCTGCCTGGGTGTAGTCGCCCTGGATGGCTTCAATCTCAAAACCAACACTTTCAAGCATCTGACTCAGCTCATTGCGGAAGTATATATTCGCGGTGAGCGTGTAAACATCGTCGGCAATGACCTGCCCAGCGCGCCATAATAACGTGCGCATTTGACGAATGGCATGTTGTTCAATAGGATCAAAGGCCACATAACGATGATACAACTCGTAGTCCGATCCGTCAGCGGGGGGAGCCTTTCCAATCTGATCGGGCCACGATTTCAGGCAAATGATTCCGCCCTTCCTTTAGCCACAACTGCCACTCGCTGGCATCTGCATACGGCGCCTCATTATCCAGGAGAAACAAGCCGCCTGGGTTCAAGTGCTGGTAGATGCGCCGCAGAGCAAGCAGATCCTGCTGAGGCGTTACACCTAAGCCAAATGCGCCACAGACCACAATGGTCTGATAAAGGCGCGGCAGATCAAGCTCATGCAGCGCTTGCTGATACAGGCGCGGCTGCAGGCCCTGGCGCTCGGCCGTCTGGCGACACTGAGCGAGCATATCGGGCGAGGCGTCACAGCCATCCACGTCCAGGCCCGCCCGTAAGAAGGGGATCAGCAAGCGACCCGTCCCACAACCGGCATCCAGCGCCGGCTGCCCATTGAGCTCAATCAGTCTCTGAAAGTAAGGTATCTCCGGGCCATCCGTGTTATGTTCAGCCCAGTAGCGGGCTACAAGCCCAAAGTGCCAGGTTTGGGCTGTGTCATTCATAGCAGCTGGCCTCCCCACTCCTCGGGGGCGACATCCGCCACCGATTGGGTAAATGTCCAGCGGTGACCGCCGAGGTCTTCAACGGTGTACTGGCGCTCGCCGAACGGGAAGGTTTCGGGTGGGTGCAGGATGCGCGCATTGGTTCGTTTAACTTGCTCATAATGCTGGTCCACGTCTGGGAGGCGAACCATGAGCGAATGAGTCCGCTGGCCTTGCAACGGCTGCGAAGCGGGTTCTCCGCTGTGCGCGACGGCGATGACCGACGCATCACCGAGGACGAGCTGGGAGCGATGACTCGGGATGCGGAGCCGCTCTTTGAAGCCGAAGGTCTTGCAGAGCCAATCAACGGCAGCATCCAAGTCACCATAGATTAATTCGGGAATAATCGTGCCGGGGGGCATCGAACGATTGACGATCAAATCTGACTGATTGGACTGAGTATTCATTAGTACCACCTCATTCAAAACCTTATACAGAGATTACCAATAAGCAAAATGAAAAACACATCCTATCATCGGTTAACAGCATGGTCAAGGCAGGTAAATTATTGATCAGACGAAGCGCCATACAGTTCGTATCTCAATCAAAGAGTCTCTCGGCATCACGATCGAGATGCCTTACCTTCCCCAAATATGCAATCACGCGTTGATCCAGGTCAGCCGGATAGATATACCCTAAATGCTCACCCACTTCAATCGCAGCCTTTTGAAAGAGATCGATCGTCCTGAACATTGCCTCCCAATTGGCTTCCAATCCAGCTCCGGTGTAGGTATTTTCCAGCTCATCCCACAGATCAGCGCGCAGCCAACGCTTCAGCCGGCGCCCATAGGGGCCGGGCTTGACTGACCAGTGATGGTTAATCTCCGCGTGCCATTCAAGCATCGGGCGCAGGGATTCCTGCTTCATACAATAATCCAGGAGATATTTCGCCGCCATCAGATCATCGCGCCAGAGGTATTTGGCAACATAGGTGGCGTCGAGAAAGAAACTCTGCACGGTTTCAAGATATTCGGACGCAGCCGGCGGCGTTGGGATATAACCTCTATAGGCCGGTGGTTTCAACCCGCCGGTCAAGCTATCTTTGTCGAGCAGCACCCGATAGCCTGCGTCAAATTCATCCGGAAGATGCGGCTCATTTACAATCCGTGCCAGGAGCTCGACCGGCCAGAGGCTAAAATCAATCTTGAGGCCGTTCTCGTACTGGGTAACAAAGGCCGAGCGCTCCAGGCCGCCTTCGCTGATAAGCGGATCCCGGTACAAGACCAGCACCCGCCCAAAAGCCTCTAGCCAGCTCGGATCCTTATAGAATGAGTGGACATCGCGAACGACCAGAATAACATCATAGTCGGAGAACACATCGACCGGCGCATGGGGAATGGCGCGGGAGCTGGTCAACAGCAATACCCTCACCAAAGGCTGTCCTTCAGCCCAGCGAATCAAATGCTCGATGGTATGGTTGCCTGTCCCTGGATTATTCAAGCGTCACCGCCTTTTTTGCTTACCCGCACCTTCTTGTTCATTTAGAGTGTCTCTGGAAAAAATTGCTGATTGCAGGAAACACCAGGTCTACCTGGGTAAACTCCTGCGGATGGTTCAAACCTTCCACAATCTCCACACATACATTGGCTTGTTCAAGCATGGCATGATGGGATGTGACCCACTGCAATGTACTTTTATTCTGCGTGCCAACCAGCAGCATGGCCGGACAGCGAACGGCATCCGGGTCGATGGCGGGCCAATAGCGCATGGCCTGAAAACAGGCCACCCAGACGGGGATACGCCCCTTGATGGCTGATTGACGCTTCCCCACACTCAACTGGTCCTTTTGATAAGCCTCAGCAACCCCACCCCATTTCTTCACGAAATCAGCGATGAACCGGTCAAACTGCTGATCCACCGCTGGACCAAACGGCACACCGATCACGGCGATGGCTGTGAGACGATCCGACCAGGCCCCCAGATAGCGAGCAATGGTGCCGCCAAAGCTATACCCCCAGACGGCAAATTTATCGGCATGGCAGGCATCCACAATGGCAATCAGGTCGGCGCAGATCTTCTCGATGCTGTAATCAGTGATATCTATAAGGAGGTCGCTCTCACCGCTGCCCCGAATGTCAACCGAGATGACGGTGAACTCCTGCTTAAGCCGCTCGACATAGCCCAGCTTGTGCCAGTCGCGCCGATCTTTGCCAGCGCCATGCAGCAGCATCAGAAACGGGCCACGCCCGGTGACATCATAGGCGATACGGGTCCCATCTACGGAGGTTACAAATTGCGTCTTTATGCCGGTCATGCAAATCAGTCTATCTTAAATATGGCTTCATACTGCTTTCGATATTTACTTTCTCTCTCTGCCTCGATCAAATCGGTCACTTTGATTAGTAATGTGGCGTCCTTTTCCCGATCATATAGAAAGCGGAATGACCGGAGGATGTCCTGGCGGAGCAGGTTAAAATGAGTCTCTGAGGCGCACTCCCTGAAGCGCTTTGTGAGATGATCCAGGACTTTATCCCGGTTCTGCGGGCTGGCAGCAGCGATTTTCCAGATGTTCTGGAGACATTGTCGCGAGGTGATGAACTTATCATCCTTGGTGTGAGCTAATAAGAGATCGAGAGAACTATCGAGGCGATGCTGCGCGTCGCTTTTGGCCAGATTGCATAAAACCAGGATGGCGATGGTCCTTTGATAGGAATTGGGGTGGTTTAATCTTTCGAACAAATCATCCCAGACTTCGTAAACCCAATCCACTCTGTCTTCAGTTCGCTCCAAAATGGCTTGCAGCGCGCTCATGCGGACGGCGTCATCGGTTGAGGCCAGGTTGTCGTAAATTTCCTTTACATGCTGGTCCATCGATTTCTCCTACAGATTCAATTGCAGAACAAATGACCATCACCTTCCCAACAACACCTCGATC
Organism: uncultured Chloroflexia bacterium; assembly: GCA_963706905.1. Taxonomy (GTDB): domain Bacteria; phylum Chloroflexota; class Anaerolineae; order Anaerolineales; family UBA4823; genus CAVPNY01. The sequence goes on from CAVPNY010000005.1 coordinate 89,183, forward strand.
TGACGCATCTGTTCCGGCGTAAAGAGATGCGGACAGCATCGCCCCAGCATTCTCATCAACCTGCCTGACCGTGCGGAGGCCGGGAATGGGGATGGTCTTAGGGCTGCGGGTCAAAACCCAGGACAGCGCACCCTGCGCCAGAGTCCGCCCGCCGCTGGTCAGAATCCCACGCAGGTCGTCAAGCCGGGCAAGGCTGGGACCGAAGAAGTGCTCAGCGGTGTACGCGTCACGGCGGACATCGTCCTCAGCAAAATGCGTGTCTTTACTATATTTTCCGGTGAGGGCGCCACGCGCCAGCGGACTGCGGTCCACACTGGCAAGGTTCTCTCGCTCACACAGAGCCAGCATCTCAGGCGCATCCAAAACAACATTCAGGTCGTGCTGGATGGCGGCACAGTGCTCGCCCTCGGCGAATACCCGGGCCAACTCCACCGAGTCAGTGCTCCAACCGTAGAGGCGGATCTTCCCTTCGCGGACCAGCGCTTCCAGCTCTGCGCGCAGGGCGACGGCAGGTTCAGCCGGATAATCCCAAACGTGGAGCTGGAACAAGTCAATATAGTCAGTGCCCAGGCGGCGGAGACTGGCCTCGCAGGATTTCCGAGCATCCTTGATCACGTCGTCGGCATGCTCAAAGCGAGTCACACGTTTGCCGGTTTCATCGACCACAAAGCCGAATTTGGTGGCAATCACTGCCTGCTGACGCCGTCCGGCCAACGCCTGTCCCAGGATGCGCTCACTGTGCCCCGCGCCGTAGTTGGCGGCGGTATCAAAGAAGTTGATGCCCTTGTCCAAGGCGGCGTGAACGGCGCGAATCAATTCGGCGTCATCCACCTCGCCCCAACCGCCCGGGCCGTCAAGCCACTGCCAGAGGCCCACCAATGGCCCAGCAGCCCATCCCAAGCGCACTCACCTCGATCCCCGAACGTCCTAAAGTCCGTTTCATGATCAATCTCCTTTTCTGATGAAATTTGCTGCCAACCGGATAGTGTGAACTGTTCCGAGTATGAGACTCTAGGTCAAATCAAGAACATTGTCTAGCCCACGCCGGAGGCCAACAAAGGTATTCACCTTGCGAATCGCCAGCAGAGCGCCGTCCACGTAAGGTTGGGCGCTACTTCCTGAATCGTGACGGATGGTGAGCTTTTGGTCAGGCAGGCCAAAAATGATCTCCGCCGAAATGGTGTATCCGGGCAGCCGGATGGAATGAACCTGTGAGCCAGTGAGCCGCGCACCCCGGGTTTCTACCTCCCCCTGGATGTGTTCCAATGGGACGGACAGCTCGGAAGGGCGGATTTTTGAGAGCCGAAAGGCGAGCTCACGGGCTGTCCCGCTGGGCGCGTCCATTTTGTCAGCATGGGCATAATCGATAATTTCCCATTGGGGGATATATCGGGCAGCGATCTCGGCGAATTTTTGTAAAAAAACGACGGTGAGCGCAAAATTACCAACCGCTAACACGCCGCGCTGATGGTCATCAGCAGCGGTCGCAATTTCGGCATAATCGGCATCGGTTAATCCGGAGGTGCCAATCACGACGTGGGCTCCCTGCCGTAAGGCTGCCAGGACATTGGACCTGGCGACCTCCGGTTTGGTGAACTCAATGAATACGTCACAAGGATGGGCGAGGGCTTCCTGCGCGGTGGCATACACCGGGCAGGTCAGGTCGGGTTCCGCCAACACATCACCCAGAATACGGCGGGCATGCGTGCGGGAAACCGCAGCCACAATCGCAATATCGTCGGATTGGGCTATGCCGCGCACCAGAGCCGACCCAGCCCATCCAGTTGCACCTGCGAGACAGACACGAATTGTCATAAGACCTCCAACCCAGCCTTCGTTAGATAAATAACATCAACAACTATTTAGGTGGACTCAAGTACGTGTTCGGATCCAATCACCCCGGGCAAGTGTGTAGCGATGCGAGCCTTCCTCAACAGCACCCACATTGAAGCCAAGTTCTTCAAGCAGATGCCTGGCTCTGGCATTGTGTGAATAAGTATACGCCTCAATCTCGATCAGATCGAGCACGGTGAAGCCGTAAGCGATGATGGCGCGGAGGGCCTCTGGATGAATTCCTGGATGATTTGATCGGCCTGCTGGATGCGGGTGTAAGGTTGATCGAAAAACCATCCAGCCACAGCGGGGTCAGAGTAATTCTCGAAGATGGCAAACCGGTCACCCGGAGCAACGGCTCTCAGGATCAGGCGCTCTGTCTCAAGTTCGGGAAAGTCCATGGTAATCAAGCGGGCAGGCAACCGATTGACCTGAAAATAACCGATGGTTAAATCGGGGCAGAGCAATACCGGCGCGTTGCCGCCGGGCACGGCGCCTCAGGGCGCGTTGCCTCAGGGCACTGTGCCCTGAAACAAGGTATAGGTAAAGAAGGCATAGTAATCGGGGATGTCCAGAATGAAATCCGCTGAGCCCGGCAAGCATAAACGCTGGTAGGCTCCCCAATCATCAAGCGATACGCCAGGCTGGGGCTGGCCCCAGAGCATGTCAAACAGCGAGATCAGGGCAGTACGTTGATCGCGGCTGAGAGGGGCTCGAAGATCGCCGACGAAGGTCCGCGCGGTGAGGTCTTCCAACCCGGCTTCCCGGAACCAACGCATGGCGCGGAGAAAGTTCAGCTCTGGATTCACCCCTTCCAGGTAGGGGATATACGCCGAGCAAGTCGCATTCAGGCGCGCCTCCAGCAAAGGATAGCCGGGCAGCAATTGCTGGGATGACCAGGCCAGGAGGATGAGGCTGCCCCCAGGTTTGACCACTCGAATTAGCTCTGCCAGGAGCGGGGCCAGGTCTCCGAACGGATAGCCGATGCAATCAACGCTCCAGGCCCAATCGAAGCTGTCATCTGCATACGGGAGGCGACTCACATCACCGGCGCAATAGGTGATGCGGTCTGCATAGCCTGCCAGGCGCACCAGATTGTCACCATAAGCCAGCACTTCGGGGGCGAGATCCAACCCAATGATACGCCCCTGCGAGGCGAGCGCCTGCGCCAGCAACAGGGCGGGCAAGCCAATGCCGCAGCCAGCATCCAGGCCGCGACTGCCGGGAGGAAGTGCTAAGGACTGAATCACGGATCGCAACAGCGGCTCGCGCAGCGGGTGGGCTTCCAGTGATCTTTGGATGGAGAGGCTGGCGTCGGTCACGGTATATTATTTGACGACACGGAATCTAAGATGGGTTCTACCACCGGGGAGCTCGATCACAGCCAATCTTTCCAATTGAATCTGTTCGGCAGCGAGGTCTTCAAATGGCCGGAGACCGCCAAAAAGGAGCACCGGCATGATGTCAATGTGCAGCTCATCACCAAGTCCAGCTTGGAGGCATTGCTGTGCGGTACTCGCACCACCGATAACGGAAATCTCTTTGTCACCCGCGGCCGCTTTTGCCTGTTTAATGGCGCTTTCTATACCGTCGGTCACGAAAGTGAATGTCAGCTTGCCAGTCTGCTTTGGCTGTTTTTTCGGAACTTCATGGGTAAGCACGAATATTGGCACTTGATACTCATAATTACCGGCGTACAAGTCCGGGTCTTCGGCCATTGCAAACGTATTCCACCCCATCACCACCGCAGCGGTGTTCTGGATCGATTCCCGCATGGGCTCAGTATTTTGCAGTGTCTCGAGATCAGAATACAGAGCCTCAACACTGCCTTTGCGATCGTTAATAAACCCATCCAGTGAGATTATCATTCCTGCGATGACTTTTGCCATGTACCTTCTCCTCCTTTTGGTGTGGGGTCAGATGAAGCCGGGGACAGCCAAAAGCCAGCGCTTTAACTGCTCGCGAAGCACAGCGACGAGTATCCGCTACATACCGTGCTGGGTATCCATTGGTCTTGGAAGAACCTTGAGTTACGATAACTCCATGAATACTTCTGGCCTCTGTTCTGCAATTCGTAACAATGCTTCAGCCGGGCCGCTTGGCTTGCGGCGACCTTGTTCCCAATCTTGAACGGTGCGTACACTGACACCCATCAAACCAGCAAAAGCCGCCTGGGACAATTTTAGTTTAGCCCGAATCACCTGAGGTGGGGCAGGCTCTTTGAGGGTATGGGTGCGCAAAATTGTTTCACCTCCCTTGTGAGCCTTGATGGCACGAATGCCTTCTAGAATTTCTTGACCGATATCACGCTCAGTCATATTCGATCTCCTGTGCGATCTGACGTAGAATATGTGCCGGGATATTATCTATCTCTCTCTTGCTATAAAGAGTCAGGATCAGATCTCATCATCGATTAGATAACGGTAGAGATATTGGGAAAAAGCGGGGGCTTCAATGAATTCCAATAATCATTTATACGGCAATGCCGTATAAATTGCAATCCCCGATTCGTTGTAGTCTCCAAAGTCACTAGGTTTTCAAAGATAGATACAACACAGCCAATTTCTGTCGCACGCAGAGAACTGCATAGGGGACCAGATACGCTTGCCAGTCCGGTTACGGCTGGCTTTGCTTAGCGTGCTCGTAGATTGAAATGTGCTTGCCGCTTTGGGCGGAAAAGGCGCCACCCTGCCAGTCGCCCCAGCGATGCCGCAACTGCAGACCGGCGAGGCGAGCCATGAGGTCCAGCTCTGCAGGCCAGACATAACGCAGTCTCACCGGAAAGAGGCTGATCCCCTGTTCGGTGAGCATGATATGCTGGGCGGTGATGTGTTGAGCCACCGGATCGAGCTGCGCAGCATCCAGCCGGACTTGATCATTATCAAGGCTGATGACCTTGAGGGATTGCCCGCCGCTGTAGCGGGTCAAATCGGGGACGAAGGCTTCTATCACGAATACCCCCTGCGGCTCCAGATGCCGGGCGACGTTGCGAATACAACGCAGCTGCTCCTCCTGTGTAAGCAAGGCATAGAATGTATTGAAGAGCACGTAGATCAGAGTGTACTGACCTTCAACGGGGACATCGGCGAAATCACCAAACGTGACCGGGAGGGCATCACCACCCGGTTTGAGGCGCAGTTTGGCGACCATGGACTCGGAAGCATCGATGCCATGCACTTCGACGCCAGTTTGCTGCAAGGGCAAGGCGATGCGGCCGGTGCCGATGCCCAGCTCGAGGGCGGGGCCCGGGCGAGCAAGCTCGCCTTGGGCAAGCCAACCATGGGCAAGCTGGTTCAAGGCGGTGATGGCGGCGGGATCGTAGTCGGCGTAGAGCTCGTCGTAGATGCCGGCGATGCGCTCGCCGTAGGTGTTTGGCTGGTAAGAGACCATGATTATTGTCCTCTATTCCTGCAAATATCTCTGCTTTAGGCTATGCTCTATTGTCATCCGGAGAATCAGCAAACCAATGCTCAATCGCAATTTGGGGAACTGTTCCTTGACGCGCGCGACTATCCGCCCAGGCGATCAAGGCTGGATCTTTTGCCGCAGAAGTGCAAAGATAGCGTGGATGCGGAGCTATGCCTACTCGCCCAAGATCAAGTCTATCTGCATCCCAGCAGGTCTGCACCGTAATGTCACTGTCGGTGTGTCCATCTGTATGAAAGCAACATGCGGAATATAAAAGATCAAACTCTTCATCAGATAATTCAAAGAGGGAACCGCGTAATTCTTTTGCCAACTCAGCCCCCCGGTAACCATGTCCTGTATCAAACCCCTCGTTCGTGCGTTTGGCATCATGAAAGACCGCAAACAGCTCCACAATTTTTGTATTCACACCGGCAAGTCTCGCAGCAACACACAGGCCGTTTTCGCGCACACGAGCCCAATGCCCGATCCCATGAGTGCCATTCCAGGGTAAAAGATACTGTTTACGAATTGCCTCGATTAATTGTGTGGTAATCAAGCTGTCTCTCGCGGGCCTTGATTGATTATGTTAAATAAAGAGTTTACATAGGCGCGTTGCTGAGCGAGGTTGAGGTGTAACAGATGGAAGCACCTGATAGGCAGATCATCATTCGATTCGATCGCTTTTCTGTAGGTTGTGACGAGCACAAAGAAGCTGAACATTTTCGACCACAAGTGACGTACCACCTCTTGCAAAGGGAACGATGTGGTCAAAATGCAATTCATCTGAGGCGCCACAAATAACGCAACGTCCTCCATCCCTTTTCCACACTGCCAGCTTTACACTGGTAGGGATTACACGCCTTCGAGCAGCATCAGGCTGAACTGGTGAACTTAGGTCATCTTCACCTTCAACAGCAACAAGTTTAAACTTGAACACTTGCCTACCTTCACTTTCCTGATGCCACGAGTCCACAAGATGAAATATTCCGTTGTACGACCAGATACCCGGTCTTATCTTTTCATACACCCGTACTCTCTCAGGAGGTCTAACTCCTCGCATAGTCTCCTGCGCAGCATTGTGGAACAAACCATTCTGAGTCAATCTACCGAATGCGGTACGTTCTGGCTGATCCAAAGCCTTTGGATTTGGAACTTCAGCGCTCCTTGGTTCGTCGTGGCCCTCGTATATCAAAACTGTTCCACCATCTTGAAGTTCGTCCGTGTAAGGTGCATTTGGGCGGAGAGACATTAATATCACCGAATGGTTTCCACCGATGCCAAAGTTCATGCCGCGCTGTAAGCTAACGCCTTCGCGCTGGCACATCTCAAGATAGGAAATGATTTCGTTAGCCATGGCCTACGTCCATTATGAATAAGGCTTTACCATACACTACACTGAAGACCAGATTGAATAGCGGCTGCAGGCAGGGTTGATCAACGATAAGCAAGTTCTTTTAAGATCATTGTTAAATCACGGATAGTATTATCAATTGCGATTTAAGAAGATAAACCAATTCCCTTCAATGAGCCGATAAGCACTCCGTCCGTTTGTCTTATCAGTATTACTCACAATCTCGCTGGAAAGTGCGGATGGATCACTGGAATAATAGTATCCTTTCGTTGATCCACTTACACTAATCCCTGAAAAAGACACCGGAAGCCACAAAGGCTCGTTCCCAGTATAAGCCCACTCAAGCCCTAGGCGTTTGAATAACTGGACGAAATCGTTACACTTACTATTATCGGCAGCTTCGATCAATTTCTGGTCCTTAATTTGACACTTCCCTGGATCGTCCGGAAAAATGACCAATAGTTCTTGCTCATCGATTAGCATCTGCGCAAGTTGATCAAACTCAGCCCTGTGCTGAGTGAAATTGTCAATCATTTGCTCGTCAGAAGGATGTGAATGAACGATGAAATTTGGTGATATTGACGATAACCAAAAAACAAACACACAAGCCAATAGAATGAGGAAGACAAAAAGGCAACCCTTTATGGCGAACGATTTCATAGTGATTTGCCGTTTATGGGCACTTGGCTATCAGGCGAGAATTTGATCAATACCTCCCCCTTACCAGCCCCGCATCCGGGTTGACCAGCTCGCTCTCCCTGGCGGGAATGATGCGCACGGCGCAGGCCTTGTACTCGGGGATCTTGGCCTGGGGGTCGAGGGCGTCGATGGTGAGCAGGTTGGCGGCGGCCTCGCTGAAGTGGAAGGGGATGAAGACCACGCCCAGGGTGGTCTTGTGGGTGACCTGGGCGCGCAGCACGACCGAGCCGCGGCGGGAGGAGACGCGCACGGTCTGACCGTCGGAGATGCGGATGCGGGCGGCGTCGGCGGGGTTGACCTCCACCAAGGCTTCCGGATAGAGGTCGTCGAGCTTGGAGTTGCGGGTCATGGAGCCGCCGTGCCAGTGCTCCAGGACGCGGCCGGTGGTGAGGATGAAAGGGAACTCGTCATCGGGCATCTCGACCGCCGGGCGGTATTCCAACGGGTGGAATTTGCCACGGCCGCGGGGGAAGCTCTCGGTGAAGAGGTAGGGCGTGCCGGGGTGCTGATCGTCCCAGACGGGGGTCTGCAGGCCTTCTTTTTCGATGCGGTGGTACTTGACACCGGCGTAGTCGGGCACGACGCCGCCCATCTCCTCCAGCACCTGGGAGGGGTGGGTGTAATCCCAGCGGGCGGAAGCCGGGCGATTCAAGCGGGCCTCGATGCGCAGCGCCAGGTCGCACAGGATCTGCCAATCGGGGCGGGACCCCCGCGGGGCGGCAGGGCCTGGCGGACACGCTGCACACGGCGGTCGGTGTTGGTAAAGGTGCCTTCCTTCTCAGCCCAGGATGTGGCCGGAAGGAAGACATCGGCGAAGGCGCCGGATTCGTTGATGAACAAATCTTGGGCGACCAGGAACTCGAGCTGCTCCATCTTGTGGCGGGTGTGGTTGAGGTTGGGTTCGGACATCATGGGGTTCTCGCCCATGATGTACAGGCTGCGCACGCCGCCGGGGCCGACAGCGCTCATGATCTCGGTGGTGGTGAGGCCGGGCTGGCGGTTGAGACCGCCGGGCTCGATCTGCCAGGCATTTTCCCATTTTTCGGCGCTGGCGGGATCATCGACGCGCATGTAGCCGGGGTAGTGCCAGGGCATGGCACCCAAATCGGAGGCGCCCTGGACGTTGTTCTGGCCGCGCAACGGGTTGAGACCGGTACCCTGACGCCCAATGTGACCGGTGAGCAAGGCCAGATGGATCAGGCTCATGGCGTTGTCGGTACCGTGGGAGTGCTCGGGGATGCCCAGCGCCCAATAGATGGCGGCGTTTTTGGCGGAGGCGTACAGGCGGGCAGCTTCGACAATCAAATTTCGATCCACGCCGGAGATGGCCTCGGCGTACTCGGGGGTGAACTTCTCCATGGATTGAGCAAACTCGGCAAAGCCCTCGGTGCGCTCCCGGATGAACTGCTGGTTATAGAGCTTCTCTTTGATGATGACATGGGCCATGGCAGAAAAGACGGGCACGTCGGTGCCGGGCTTTTCAGGCAGCCACAGGGTTGCATAGTTGACCATCTCGATGCGGCGCGGGTCAACGACAATCAGCTTCGCCCCGTGCTTATCAATGGCGGCTTTCATCTGGATGGCGATGATGGGGTGGGTCTCAGTGGTGTTGGAGCCGGTAACGATGAAGACGTCGTTGTGGATGACTTCGGCGGCGGTGTTGCTCATGGCTGAGGAGCCAACCGCCATCTGCAGGGCAACCACGGAGCCGGCGTGGCACAGGCGGGTGCAGTGGTCGATGTGGTTGGTGCGGAACAGCGACCGGAAGAGCTTCTGGAGCAGGTAGTTATCCTCGTTGGTGGCCTTGGCGCAGGAGTAGGCCGCCAGGGCGTCGGCGCCATCCCGGCGATAGATAGAAACCAGATGGTCGGCGATGGTATCCAGGGCTGCATCCCAGGAGACTGGCTGCCACTCGTCCAGATTGAAGGCTTGGGTTCGGTTTCCAGGCGACTGGGGGGTCTTGCGGATGAGGGGCGTGGTCACCCGATTGGGGCTGTAGATGTAATCGTAACCGAAGCGGCCCTTGACGCACAGGTTGCCGTGGTTGACGACCGAGTCGAAGGGGGAGGTGACGTTGAAGATGTAGTCGTCCTTGATATGAAGCTGCAGGTTGCAGCCGACGCCGCAGTACGGGCAGGTGGTGGAGACGATGCGATCGGGTTCTAGCATAAAACTACCTCTAAGTAGATATTCAACCAAGAATTTAACGCAAAGACGCTAAGGCGCAAAGTTATTTATTACCATCTTGGCGTCGGCATGCACAGCATGCTCAGCGTCTTTACGTTGTCTTTATTCTCGTTTGCGCTTGCGGCGCTCGGTACGGGTGACCTGCATGATCTCGTCCGGGGTGATCCCCTGCTCGAGCAGCCAGAGCGCGCTTGGCTTTGAGCGCACCGGTGGGACAGACGCCAACGCACTGCCCGCAGAAGACGCAGGTAGTCTCTGGCAAGGATTTATCAAAGAAGGTGCCGATCATGGTCTCGAAGCCGCGACCGGTGAAGTTAATGGCGTAGGTGTACTGGGCGTCCTCGGCGCAGACCTGAACGCAACGCCAGCACAACACGCACTTTGAATAGTCGCGCACGTACATGGGATTGTCATCCAGCAGCGGGACATGGCGGCGTTCCGCCCCGGGGAAGCGCGCTGGGTCGGCGGTGTAGTCACCCAGCATGGCCAGGATGGGCGGGGCGTCGGCGAGGTCGACCGCCGAGGCGAGCATCTCCAGGATGGTACGCCGGCTGCGCTCAACGCGCGGGCTGCGGGTGTGAACTTTCATTCCAGACTGCGCCTGGGCGATGCAAGACGGCGAGAGGAGGCGGGCGCCCTCCACCTCAACCACGCACATACGGCACAGGCCGTTGGCGGTGCAGGCTTCGTGGTAGCAGATAGTGGGGATGTGCTCGCCGAGGGACTCGGCAGCTTTGAGGAGGGTGGTGCCGGCCGGGACGGTGACCATCTGGTCGTCAATCGTCAGGGTGATTTCATCCGCCATCATAGATCCTTTTTTTATTTTACAGGATGCACAGGATTATCAGGATAAGTAAAATCGGTTTGTTTCGTCTGCATGGCACGTAAAGCTCATACCAACAAAGATTGTGTGTGGCGTTGCAGGTGACGGGCACAAGGCCCTGGCAAACGGAGTTTGCACGACTACAAAGGGTTAGCATTGAACAGGTGGGGCCAGAGCTTGAGGGCGCTGAGCACGGCCGAGGCGGCGGTTTGACCGAGCCCGCAGAGGGAGGCATCGGTCATCGTCCAGCCGACATCCGCCAGACGATCAGCGTCACCGGGCTGGATCTGACCGGCGGCGATACGGCTCAATATCTCATGCTGGCGCTGGGTGCCCAACTGGCAGGGGTAGCACTTGCCGCAGGAACTCGTGAGCGAAGAAGCGAGCCAGGCGCTGAAGGACATCCCGCAGGTCACGGCGGTCATCGAAGACCATGACCACGCCCGAACCGAGGGGCAGGCCAGCAGAGCGCAGGTCTTCGAAGGAGAGGTGCGCATCCAGGTCTTTCGAGGTGGCGAAGGCGCCGGCCGCGCCGCCAAAGAGCACCGCCTGGAGCGAGCGACCGGGATGCAGGCCACCTGCCAGGTCTTCGAGCAGATGGCGCAGGGTGACGCCAAAGGGCACTTCGTAGACACCCGGGCGGAGCACATCGCCCGAGACGCAGAACAGTTTGGGACCAGGCGAATTCTGAGTGCCATAGCTGCGGTATTCAGCCGCGCCACGCTCAACAATAAAAGGCAGGTTGCACAACGTCTCGACATTGTTTATGGCAGTGGGCTTGCCGAACAGACCGTGGGTGGTAGGGAAGGGCGGCTTGATGCGCGGGAAACCACGCTTGCCTTCGATCAACTCAAACAGGGCGGTCTCCTCGCCGCAGATATACGCCCCAGCGCCCAGGCGCAACTCAACCTCGAAGTCGAAGCCGGAATTCAGGATGTTCGCACCGATCAAGCCGGCCAGGCGGGCTTCCTGAAGAGCCGCATTAACTATGGCAAAGGCACGCGGATATTCGCCGCGGATATAAACATACCCCTGGTGAGCGCCGATGGCATAAGCGGCAATAGCCAGCCCTTCCAGAACGCGGTGGGGGTCACCCTCCAGCAAGAGGCGATCTTTGAAGGTGCCCGGCTCAAACTCATCGGCGTTGCAGACAACATATTTTGGCGAACCGTGGGCCTGAGAGGCGCCCTCCAGCTTGATGCCGGTAGGGAAAGCGGCACCGCCGCGCCCAACCAGACCGGCAGCCTTCACCTCGGCGATAACCGCCTGGGGAGACCCAACGAGGGCCTTACGCAAGCCAGTGTAGCCGCCGGATGACTGATACTCGGCCAAGCTGGTGGGACGGTCATGCCCACAGTTGGCGGTGAGCAGGCGGATATCGCCAGCGACGACTGCCCGGGGCGGCTGGCCCTCACCCTGGAGGATTCCGGCTACCTGATCGGGGGAAACATGACCAAGCGGCCTGTCCCCTACCAGCGCAGCCGGGGCATGCTCGCACAGGCCCAAACAAGGGGCACGCTCGACCAAATAAACGCCATCCGGGCTGACCTGATCGAGCGAGACGCCTGCCCGCTGACAAAACGTCTCCAGGATCTGGTCACTGCCAGCCAGGGCGCAGGCAGGGTCGCTGCATACCCGGACGATGGTGCGCCCAACCGGCTCTTTATAGAACATAGCGTAAAAATCGATCACGCCGTAGACATCCGCCAGGGGCACTCCCAAAGCACGGGCGATCTCGGCGGCGACCAGCTCAGGCAGGTAGCCATAGATCGCCTGGGCGGCGTGTAAAGCTGGCAACAAGGCTGAGCGACCCTGAGGGGCCAATGCAGATAAAACCGGCTGGAGCAAGGCGAGATCAGTCTCAGGCATTGTCGCCGGCTGAACTTGCCTTTTGTTTCTCCCAGGCCAGAAGCCAGGAGTCATACGCGTCTGCCCAGTTGTCATCGTTCACGACCAGGACTTTATCCTGCCCATCACGATCAAGGATCAAGAAGGTTGTCTCGGGCTGGCCATCATCGGTGATTTCCACGGTGCAATCAACCGGGGTGATCTCATCTCTGAGGAAATGCCAGCCAAAGTGAGTCTCACAGGCTGGTTCCCAACAATTACAGGTGCGGCGATTGAGGATGATTTTCATAGTCGACTCCATTCTATCAAACAGGATGCACAGGATTTTCAGGATAAAAAGATCATTTTGGGTGGCTTGCATGGCAAGCGCAGCTAATGAATCAAGGACGATTGAACAGCAATACCCAGGAGCCCCAATAACGCTCGCCACGCGTGGTCTCACATTCTGCGGGGGTGAGGTCGGAGATCGGCTGACCGCCATCCGCCAGGCGCAGGGCATAAACCACACCAGGCGTCATGAGAAAATCAGCATACCCCAGGCCCAGCTCGGGTTTTAAGCCGGTGAAGAAGTGATCTTCGCCACCATCCCAGTTGACAACGGCCTCGACATCAGACAAGGGCTGACCGGAGGCGCTCTCAGCCAGGACGATGAGCAGCGGCTCAGCTACATCCTGGTCGCAGCTAAAGGTGCGATCCTGTAACACAAAGGGTGCTCCCTGGGTGGGGGTGGAAGTACGGGTCGGCAGGGGCGTCCCGGCAGTCCCCGGTGTACGGGTGACAGCAAGGGTGGCAGTCTCAGCAGGAGGGGTGGGGCTAAGCGGGGCAGTCGGGGTGACCGGGGTAACCGGATCCGGACTGGCGGCGGTAGGACTGGCGGTGAGACTGGGGGGTGGATTTTCCGAAGGGGAGGGCGAGACGCCCGGGGTCAGCAAGACTGAGGCGGGTTTGGGGGTTGCACCCCCCTGCCCGAGAGCCACTGCCAGCAGGCCAAGCGCCTGAGCTTCGCGGGGCGAGGCGCCGGGCAGGCTGCCCTCTGCCAGAGCGCGTTGGGCTTGCTCATTCAACACCAAAACCGGGTCTTCATCCCTTAACAAATCCAGGCGAGCCTGAGCGCGAGGAAAGTTCCCATTTACCTGGTAAGCCAGGGCGATCATGAGGCGGTACTGATCTTTGAACTCAGCCTGCAAGGAAGCCGGGGAGGTGTCGGCATAATTACGCGGGGCAATCAGCCAGGCAAACATTAAGCCCAAAGCAGCCCCCAGGATGAGGCCAGTTAACAGATACCAGGGGCCACGCTCGTCACTCATGGAGTTGGCGCTCCGAGCAAGGGGTTCCAGGTTTGGAAATCACTTGCCAGCTTGCCAAGCAAATCCTGGTCGGAATCCGCATAGGCGATCTGGGCAGCGTAGATCATGGCCTGGCGGACAATCTCAGCCGGGGGCGTTTCACCCAACACAGCCAGCCGGCGCGCCGCCAAATCTAAATCGCCCTCGCCCTGGTAGGCCTCAGCTACCATCAAGACATAGTCCGTCTGGAAATCGATCCGCAGAGTCGCGGGGGTAGTCTCCACGTATTCAACCGGGTTGAGTTCCCACCCATAATATAACCCAGCGGCGACGCCGATCAAAACCGCGAGGAGGAAATAGATCCAGCGCTTCATGTAGGCACTATTGTGCCATACACCGGACGGAAGGGCAAGAGGCGCATGAAACCGTTGAGAGGGAGGTTAAAAACAAGCGTGGCGCATTTCTACGAATGGAAGGCGCCACGCACTATCGATACCAGAGGGAGGGAAGGCTCAGTTTCTCTTGGCCAACACTTCCCGCAGGGCAGCCAGCAACAAGGCGATATTCTCTCGGCGGCTGCTAAAGCCCATCAGCCCGATGCGCCAGACCTGCCCCTTGAGCGGGCCAAACCCGCCAGCGATCTCAATATTGTATTCGTTCAACAACTGGCGACGCACGGCGACTTCATCCACGGAAGGGGGCACCAACGGCGTGGTCAGGGTCGGCAAACGATACTCCAAGGGGACATGCATAGACAGATCCATGTCTTCCAGCCCAGCCCAGAGCAATTCAGCGTTGGCACGGTGGCGAGCAAAGCGCGCCTGCAATCCCTCCTCTGCGACCATGCGCAAGGCTTCTCGCAGGGCGTAATTCATGGTAATCGGGGCGGTATGGTGATAGGTACGCTCATTGCCCCAATATTTTTCCAGCATGCTCAAGTCCAGATACCAGTTGGCGACTTTGGTCTTGCGGTTTCGCAAGACCTCGCGAGCACGCGGTGAAACTGTGATGGGGGCCAAGCCGGGTGGAGCAGATATGCATTTTTGCGTCCCGCTGTAGGCGATATCCACGCCCCAGGCATCGATCTCGACTGGAAGGCCGCCCAAAGAGGTGACCGTATCCAAGACCAGCAGGGCGCCGTTCTCATGAGCAGCGGCAGCAATCTCGGCGATGCCCGGCTGTAGGGCGCCGGTGGATGTTTCGGCATGGACGATGGCGAAAAGCTTATAGCGCGCTTTCTGCAAAGCGGCTTTGATCTCAGCAGGCTCACACACCTGACCCCAGGGACGATCAATGCGATCGACCTGAGCGCCATAACGACCAGCCATATCCACCAGCCGCTCTCCAAAATAGCCCTGAACAGCGATCAAAACCCGGTCACCTGGCTCAATGAAGTTGCACAGAGCAGCCTCCATCCCAGCGCTGCCGGTCCCTGAAAGCGGAACCGTGAGCTCGTTTTCGGTCTGGAAGACATAGCGCAGCATTTGTTGAACTTCCTGCATCAAGTTCAGAAACTCAGGGTCCAAATGACCGACCAGGGGAGTGGACATCGATCGGAGCACACGCGGCGACACCATGCTCGGTCCAGGCCCAAGAAGAATACGCGGGGATACGTTCAGATCCGGGTATTGATTGACATCCATAGCTAGCTCCTCAAAGGGTTGGTGGGATTGATGTATGATCGACCAAGACACACATTTTAATCGTTGAGCGCCTTGCGGCCGATCACATTTGCAGATCCCTAGTTTACAACAAACCCCACGGCATGATAAGGTCTGCAGACAGAAATGATAAGACGTCATTTCGGGACAGGGAAAAAGGGTTATTTGTTGTTGAATTGAAATTGGGGGTAAATAATGCTTGCCCCGCGTCAAAATATCTTGTAGAATTGGTGTGCATGGGTTGCGCCCATCGAAACCATGCTGCTCTCTCGCCAAAGGAGAGATTCTAGCAATGAGGCCAGCAATCAGAGGGAACCAACCATGGATGTGATCAAAGTCAAGGGCACCTCCCGAACATCTGCAGTGGCGGGCGCTATCGCGGGTGTGTTTCGGGAGCATCATCACGCTGAAGTCCAGGCGATTGGGGCCAGCGCAGTGAACCAGGCCGTCAAAGCGATGGCGCTTGCCAAGAGTTACCTGTCTCAGGACGGCATCGATGTTGTTTTTACTCCAGAGTTTGTGGATGTAGAGATCGACGAAAAAATCCGCACCGCCATCAAGTTCACGGTTGAGCCCCGTTAAGCTTCAAGTCCCAGGTACCCTGCCATACTGGTAGAGGCTCTTGCCTGTCATGTAAGGGAAAGGCACCCGGTATGATTCTCTTTTTCGCGCCAGTTCGCTGGGGCGAAAATTATTGGTTAAAATAAGGGGACGTGATCAAATTCACCCACACCTACCTGAAGGCGATCAAATTAAAGCCTGCACCGACTGCCCCCGCTGCGGATCGAGAGGCGAGGATCGTCTTGATCATGCTAATACTCGGACTGGCTTTCAGCCTGGCGGCCTGCAACTCCCAGTCTGAGAGTTCAGCGATCAAGACGCCACAGGGGGAGAGCGTCACGGCAACCCTTTTCCCAACCCCAAGAGCAACCTCCACACCCGAACCTGCTCAGACCCTGGCGGCAAGCCGCACAGCAAGCGCACAGCAAGCGGGTTAGAAGCCTCAACCGCCTCGCCTACGCCACTCGCCAGCCAGACGGCAACACCAACCACACAGGTCTGCCTGGAAAGGGTGGGACGCATCGAGACAGGCGTGGTGCGCTCTAATCTGCTACGCTTGCCGATGGAATTCCGCATCTACCTCCCGCCTTGTTACAACCAGCATCCCAAAGCGCGCTATCCTGTCTTATACCTAGTCCACGGGCAAAATTACAATGACGACCAGTGGGATCGCCTGGGGGCGGATGAGACCGCTAACCGGCTGATCACAGGTGGAGAGGCCCCGCCATTCATTATTGTGATGCCACGTGATCGCAATTGGAGCCAACCCACCGAAGACAACTTTGGACGGGTGGTTGTGGAGAGCTTGATCCCCTTGATTGACGCCAACTACCGCACCCTGGCAGAACGAGAGGGGCGGGCGATCGGTGGGCTCTCGCGTGGCGCAGGCTGGGCGATTCACCTGGGTCTTTCACAATGGGAGCTGTTCAGCGCTATCGGAGCCCACAGCCTGCCGCTCTTTTGGACTGACCTGGCCCACCTGCGCGAGTGGATCGCAGCCATCCCACCCGAGGCGCTGCCGCGCATCTACATGGACCTGGGGGACAAGGAGCGCCCACAAATCGCCAAATCCGCCAACTATTTTGAACAACTCCTGACCGAGCTAGGCATTCCACACGAATGGCATCTCTACCCTGGCTACCACGAGGAAGCCTATTGGAAGCTTCATCTCGAAGAATACCTGCGCTGGTATGCTGAGGGCTGGCAAGAGCCTTGAGAGCTGGAAAACCGCCCCGTGATATAATCCCAGCCATGACGCTGACCCTGGAAGAAGTCGATCATATCGCCAACCTGGCGCGGTTGAGCCTGAGCGCGGAAGAAAAAGCGCACTACCGCGAGCAGCTTTCCGAAATCCTGGACTATGCGGCTCGCCTGCAAGCCCTCGACACCGGCGGGATCCCGCCCACGTCCAGCGTGCTACCGGTCAAAAGTGTCTTGCGCGAGGATGAGTCTCGCCCTGGGTTAAGCCGGGAAGAGCTGCTGCGCAACGCCCCAGCTACCGAGAGCAACCAGTTCCGCGTCCCACCGGTGCTGGAATAGATCCCGAATTCACCATGCCCGCTCTGATTGAGCGTTCACTCACTGAACTGATCGCCGGACTACGCACGGGGGAATTTTCCAGCCGCGAGCTGACCGAGGCCTGCCTCGAGCGCATCGATGGGCTGGAACCCCGCCTGCATGCCTTTCTGACCCTGACCCCTGAAAAAGCCTTGAGGCAAGCCGATCAGGCCGACCAGAGGCTGAAGGACTGGCGGAAGAACCAGGACCAGCCGCTGCCCGCCCTGCTGGGTGTGCCGATTGCAGTCAAGGATGTACTGTGTGTGGCAGATATACGCTGCACCTGCGGCTCGCGCATCCTGGAGAATTTTGTCCCGCCGTACAGCGCCACAGCCGTCAGGCGCCTGCAGGAAGCCGGGGTGGTCATCCTGGGCAAGACCAACACGGACGAATTTGCGATGGGCTCGTCTACGGAGAACTCCGCGTACGGTGCCACGCACAATCCATGGCACCTGGAGCATGTACCGGGTGGATCGAGCGGCGGCAGCGCGGCGGCGGTGGCGGCGCGCATGGCGCCGGCGGCATTGGGCAGCGACACGGGCGGTAGTATCCGGCAACCGGCCTCGTTTTGCGGAGTAACCGGCATCAAGCCAACTTACGGGCGGGTCTCGCGCTACGGGCTGGTGGCATACGGCTCTTCTCTGGACTGTGTGGGCGCCTTGGGGCGCTCAGCCGCAGATGTCGCCCAATTGTTCACCGTGATGGCGGGGCACGATCCCCTGGACGCCACCACACTCGATCTGCCGGCGCCGCGGATCAATCTGGTGAGCAGCACTGGAACTGCCTCCCAGCCGCTCAAAGGGCTGCGCGTCGGGGTGCCGCAGGAATATTTCATCACCGGCATCCAGCCCGAAGTGGAAAGCAAAGTACGCCAGGCCATCTCCCAGTTGGAGACGCTTGGCGCGGAGATCCAGGCAGTCAACCTGCCGCATACTGAGTTTGCGCTGCCTGTGTATTATCTAATTGCACCGGCGGAGGCATCAGCCAACCTGGCGCGCTATGATGGCATCCGCTATGGGCCGCGCGTCCAGGCCAATGAAATGTGGGAGATCTTCCGGCTGACACGCGGACAAAAATTTGGGGCTGAGGTGAAACGCCGCATCATGCTGGGTACCTATGCCCTCTCGGCTGGTTATTATGACGCTTACTATGGGCAGGCGCAAAAAGTACGCACGCTGATCAAACGGGACTTCGAGACGGCATTCGAGGCTGTGGACATGATCGCCGCTCCAGTGGCGCCAACGACGGCCTTCCGGCTGGGCGAGCACACAGATGATCCCCTGGCGATGTATCTGGAGGACGTTTTCACCCTGCCGGCAAACCTGGCAGGCATCCCCGGGCTGGCTTTCCCGGTTGGATTCGACGTGCATGGGCTGCCAGTGGGCATACAGCTGATGGGCAGGCATTTCCAGGAAGAAGCGCTTTTTCAGGCTGCGCATGCCTACCAGCAAGCGACAGACTGGCACCAGCGTGCGCCAGCATTGTGATATAGATCGACGGGCACGGGGTCCTGGCAAATTTCGTTTACACTATTGCATGCGAAGAACGGGCACAAGGCCCTAGACTACGGGAGGATGGGCACGGTTACACAGAACGTAGTATAGCCCCTTGTGGGCGAAGAACGGGCACAAGGCCCTAAACTGCAAGATGAAGGCTGGAGCGAGGCAATGAATTCGATGTAGTATAGCCCCTTGTGGGCGCTGCCTGCTTGCATGTGAGGGTACCATCCATGCCGTGGAATAAACCCTATACACCGATCTATAATCAACGTTTAGACCCCGAACTATACCAATCAACTGGCTATATCACCTTTATTACGATCTGCGCTTATAATGATCTTCAACCATTTACAAATCCCCCGTTAAACCAAATCATCATCGATACTTTGCAGTCTGAGCAAGCCAGGTATCCGTGCGCAATCTATACATACTGCTTGATGCCAGATCACCTGCATTACTTGATCAGTCCATCCCGGGATGGCAACTCGGTGATTGATTTTACAAACCATTTTAAAGGCAAATCCACCAATCTTTCCTGGAAATTTGGGTGGCATGGTAAACTCTGGCAGCCTCGATTTTATGATCATATTGTTCGAGCGGAGGAGGACTTGCGCGCAATAGCAGAGTATATTCTCGCCAATCCTGTACGCAAAGGTCTGGTAACATCCATTGACGAATGGCCGTGGAGCGGCTGTTTCACACCACTACCGCTCGGTCCGACGTAGGCAAAGAACGGGCACAATGCCCTAGACTACGGGAAGAGAAAGCACCAGGCCTGAGGTAAACAAGTAGGATGAGCTAAGCTCCACAGAGCAACGTTGTAAAGCCCGCGTGGGTGAAGAACGGGCACAAGGCCCTAGACTACGGGAAGAGAGAGAGCACCAGGCCTGAGGTATACGAGTAAGATGGACTAAGCTCCACAAGTCAACGTAGTAAAGCCCGCGTGGGTGAAGAACGGGCACAAGGTCCTAGACTACGTGAAGAAGAACGAGCACAAGGCGCTAAACTGCATAACACAAGAATTGAGGAAAATTGATGTTAACACCCTTACCACCTGAGGCGACGGAATTCAAGAACTGGTCCTGGGAGCAGATCGAGCCCTGATTACGAAGATCTGCTGGCCCGCGATCTGACGGCGGCTAACAGCCACCAGTGGCTGGCGGACTGGTCGCACCTGGCGAAACTGGTCGATGAGGCTAACTGGCGGCTGTATGACGCCAATACGATCGACACGACCGACAAGCAGGCCGAAGGACAATATACAACTTTCTTAGAAGAGATCCAGCCACGCAGCAGAGAGGCGGATCAAAAAGTCAAGGAGAAGCTGCTGGCGAGCGGGCTGACACCGGCTGGCTACGAGATCCCCTTGCGCAACCTACGCGCCCAGGCAGCCCTTTACCGCGAAGCAAACCTGCCCCTGCTGGCTGAAGACAGGAAGCTGTGCATGGAATATGACCGAATCATCGGAGCGCAAACGGTGATGTGGGCAGGACAGGAACTCACCATCCCCCAGCTCTCTCCGATTTACCAGGAGATTGACCAGCAAAAGCGCGAGCGCGCCTGGAGACTGGCAGCCGAGCGCCAACTAGCTGACCGGCAAGCGATCGGTGAGTTGTGGGGCAGGATGCTCGAGCTGCGCACAAGAAT
The DNA here is from genome assembly GCA_963706905.1 of uncultured Chloroflexia bacterium. Lineage (GTDB taxonomy): Bacteria > Chloroflexota > Anaerolineae > Anaerolineales > UBA4823 > CAVPNY01. The sequence continues at coordinate 109,543 of CAVPNY010000005.1, forward strand.
TGCAAAAAAAGCCGATCTGCCGGATTACCGGGCTTACCGCTGGAGCGTGCTGTTGCGCTTTGATTACAGCAAAGAGGATTGCCACCGCTTTCACCAGGCGATCGAGCAAGTGGTTGTACCGGCAGCAACCGCAGTGTACGAGAAGCGCCGGAAGCGCCTGGGCCTGAAGACGCTTCGCCCTTGGGATTTGGAGGTTGACCCATTCAACCGCCCACCTTTGCGCCCCTACCAGACGATCGAGGAGCTGGAAAGCAAGACCAGCGCCATTTTTCACCAGGTCGACCCGCAGCTGGGCAAGTATTTCGACAGGATGCGAAGCGAGAAACTGCTCGACCTGGACAACCGTAAGGGCAAGGCGCCCGGCGGATACTGCAACGCTTACGAAGCGGCAGGGGTGCCGTTCATTTTTATGAATGCGGTTGGCCTGCATGACGATGTGCAAACCCTGCTGCACGAGGGCGGGCATGCCTTTCACGTCTTCGAGTGCAGCCACCTGGCGCACCAGCAAATCGAAGTGCCGCTGGAGTTCGCCGAAGTGGCCTCGATGGGGATGGAGCTGCTGGCAGCGCCTTACCTGACCGCAGACAAAGGCGGGTTCTATACTCCCCAGGAGGCGGCGCGGGCTCGAATTGAAACCCTGGAATCCAACTTGCGCTTTTGGCCTTATATGGCCGTAGTGGATGCCTTTCAGCAATGGGTATACGACAATCCCACCCAGGCCAGCGACCCGGCTAACTGCGACGCCAAATGGGCTGAGCAGTGGGAACGCTTCATGGTCGGCGTGGACTGGAGCGGACTGGAAGAGGTGAAGAATGCCGGCTGGCAACGCAAGCTACATATCCATACCGAGCCGATGTACTACGTGGAATACGGACTGGCGCAACTGGGCGCGGCGCAGGTGTGGCGCAACGCGCTCAGCGACCAGGCTGGAGCTGTGGCGGCTTACCGTCGGGCGCTCTCCCTGGGCGGGGCAGTGACGCTGCCACAAATGTACGCGACGGCGGGGGCTAAATTCGCCTTTGATGAAGAAATATTGGGCCAGGCAGTCGACTTGATGATGAAGACGATTGGAGAACTGGAACAAGTCTAGAGAAGAGGTGGCATTATGGAAACTGTTAACCTGGGCCGGAGCGGCCTGAAGGTTACACGCATCTGCCTGGGGATGATGACCTACGGCAGCTCTCAGTGGCGCAAGTGGGTATTGGACGAGGAGCAGGCGCGTCCTTTTGTGCAGCGCGCCCTGGAGATGGGGATCAACTTCTTCGACACCGCCGATATCTATTCGAACGGCCGCAGCGAGGAAATCCTGGGCCGGGCAATCAGGGATTTTAGCCGGAGGGAAGAGGTAGTCATCGCCACCAAGGTGTTCATGCCCATGGGAGAAGGGCCAAACCAGCGCGGCTTATCCAGAGTGCACATCCTGCAAGCCATCGACGATTCGCTGCGCCGCCTGGGCATGGACTATGTCGACCTGTACCAAATCCACCGCTGGGACCCCGAGACGCCCATCGAGGAAACATTGGAAGCCCTGCACGATGTGGTCAAGTCTGGTAAGGCACGCTATATCGGCGCTTCCAGCATGTACACCTGGCAATTCGCCCGTTCGCTGTATCTGGCCGATCAGCACGGCTGGACACGCTTCATCTCGATGCAAAACCATTACAACCTGGTCTACCGGGAGGAAGAGCGCGAGATGCTGCCGTTGTGCCGGGCGGAAGGCATCGGGGTGATCCCCTGGAGCCCGCTGGCGCGCGGTTTCCTGACAGGCAACCGCGCCAAAGAAGAATGGGGCAGCACGGTGCGCGCCAAGGTGGATGATTTCGCGCACAGTATGTATTACCAGGAGAGCGACTTTCAGATTGTAGCGCGGGTCGTGGAACTGGCCGGGAGGCTGGGGCACAGCCCGGCTCAAATTGCACTGGCCTGGTTATTGCACCAACCCGATGTGACTGCGCCAATTATCGGGGCGAGCAAGATGCAGCACCTGGAAGACGCTGTGGCTGCCCTGGCGATCAAGCTAAGCGCGGAGGAATTGGCATATCTGGAAGAGCTATATCAACCTCACCCGATCTTGGGCCACAGCTAAGTCATTCTGGTCGGATAGTCACGTAGACTGGCAGGCCTGTCCTTTGCAATAGGTCAAAAAACAGGGTGGTATTTTATATAAATTTCTAACATCGCACACCCATTCTATCAATCAGGGCGATGTTATAATCTCATCGGTAGGATTGTACCTGCCAGAGGAAGGTAACATATATTATGATGAGATTTGATCGTTTTACAGAACGCGCCCAGGAGGCTGCCCAGCGCTCGGCGGAGATCATCCAGCGCTACGGGCACAACCAGATCGACACAGAACACATCCTGCTGGCGCTGATCGAGCAACCCCAGGGGGTCATCTCGCAAATTTTAGAGTTATTAAAGATCGACGCTAATTCCCTGACGGAACGCCTGGACTATATCCTGCGCACCAGCCCCAAGGCCAATATCTTCGGCGGGGGCGCCGGGCAGATATTCATTACCCCACGGGTGAAGCGCATCATCGACCTGGCCAACGAAGAGGCCAACCGCTTGAAAGATGAATACATCTCTACCGAGCACATCTTCCTGGCGATCCTGAGCGAGCGCAGCACGCCGGCGGCGCGCCTGCTGGAAGGTGCGGGAGTGACGCGCGAGCGGGTCTACGAGGCAGTGCAACAGATCCGCGGCGGGCAACGGGTGACCGACCCGCAGGCTGAGACACGCTACCGCACGCTGGAGCGCTTCTCGCGCGACCTGACCCAGATGGCGCGGGAGGGCAAGCTTGACCCGGTGATCGGGCGCGATACAGAAATCCTGCGCGTGATTCAGATTCTGTCACGGCGCACAAAGAACAACCCGGTGCTGATCGGTGAAGCCGGTGTGGGCAAGACGGCAATCGTCGAAGGGCTGGCGCAGAAGATCGCCACCAACGACGTGCCGGAGATCCTGATGGGCAAGCGCGTGGTGGCCCTCGACCTGGGGGCGATGATCGCCGGCTCGCGCTTCCGCGGCGAGTTCGAGGAACGGCTGAAGGCCGCTATCGAGGAAATCCAACGCTCCGAAGGTGAAGTGATCCTGTTCATCGACGAGCTGCACACCGTGGTGGGGGCGGGCGCGGCCCAAGGCGCAATGGACGCCTCCAATATGCTCAAGCCGGCCCTGGCGCGGGGTGAGCTGCACGCCATCGGCGCCACCACCCTGGACGAGTACCACAAGCATATCGAGAAGGACTCAGCCCTGGAGCGCCGCTTCGCGCCGGTCTACGTGGAAGAACCCAATGTGGACGACACGATCAAGATGCTGCAAGGCCTACGCGACCGCTACGAGGCACATCACAAGGTGCGCTTCTCTGACGAGGCCCTGGTGGCCGCAGCACGCCTATCCTCGCGCTACGTCACGGACCGCCACCTGCCGGACAAAGCCATCGACCTGATTGACGAAGCCGCCGCCAAGCTGCGTGTGGCGCTTTACTCCCTGCCAGCTGAGCTGAAGGCGATGAAGACTGAGATCGACCGGCTGACCGCTGAAGAGGAACAGGCGGGCAACGAGCGCGACTACGAGCGCGCCGCCCAAAAGAAAGCCGAGCGCTTGCGATTAGAGACAGAGTTCAACGAGCGGCGCGATGTGTGGGAATCCGAACACCAACTGGACGAGGTGGTGGACTACAACGACATCGCCGAGGTGATCGCCATGTGGACCGGTATCCCGGTCAGCCAGATGATGGAGAGCGAGGCTGAGAAGCTGCTGCAAATGGAAGATCGGCTGCGCGAGCATATCATCGGGCAGGACCCCGCCATCCACGCCGTTGCCGACGCCATCCGCCGGGCACGCTCCGGGCTAAAAGACCCGCGCCGCCCCAGCGGCTCCTTTATCTTCATCGGACCTTCGGGTGTGGGCAAGACTGAGACCGCTAAGGCGCTGGCCGAATTCCTGTTCGAGGACCCGGACGCGCTGGTACGGATCGACATGAGCGAGTACCACGAGCAGCACACCGTGTCACGGTTGTTCGGCGCCCCGCCCGGTTACGTGGGCTATGAAGAGGGCGGCCAGCTTACCGAGGCCGTGCGCCGCCGCCCCTACCGGGTGATCCTGTTCGACGAGATCGAGAAGGCGCATCCGGACGTGTGGAATGCCCTGCTACAAATCCTGGACGACGGGCGCCTGACCGATGGGCAGGGCCGCACGGTTGACTTCCGCAGCACGGTGCTGATCATGACCAGCAACCTGGGCACCGAATATGTACGCAGCTCAGGCACCCTGGGCTTCCTGCAGCACGGCGAGGACGAGGAAGACCGCCAGGCACATGAAAAGATCGAGAAAGCCCTCAAAGGCACGTTCCGCCCCGAGTTCCTCAACCGCATCGATGAGATCATCACTTTCGCAGCCCTGTCGGTGGAAGACATGGGCAAGATCGTCGACCTGCAGATGAAAGAGGTGCAGGAGCGGCTGAGCGAGCACGACCTGAGCGTGGAGCTGACCCCGGCGGCGCGCGATTGGCTGGCCAAGGAGGGTTACGACCAGGCCTTTGGCGCCCGGCCGCTACGGCGCGCCTTGCAGAAGTATGTAGAAAGCCCGCTCTCGGTCAGCCTGCTCTCGGGAAAGTTCTCCAAGGGCGATACGGTGCTGGTGGATGTGGACGAAGGGGGCAAGAGCCTGGTATTCCGCGAAGCGGGTACCGGCGAACCACAGGTTAGCACCGTGCCGGCAGAAACGGTCCAGCCAGTCGAGACGACTGGATAAAGGCGCAGCGGCGCTGCGCCCCTACTGATAATCCATCAATAATTCAACCGCTCTTGCCGGGACAGGCGAGAGCGGTTTTGATATATCTGTGTTTCATGGTTGAGCTGCCAAATGGTTTTTTTCTCTTTCCAATAGGGACAATGTTTCCGGGATCAATATTTTTCTAATTTGCTGAAATTGCCTATCAGGCAGAAGCGAATTTAAATCTTCGTTGATAGTCGTCTGTGTGATGTTTTTCTTAATCAAATCGATTAACTGCCCGAAGTATTCCCCCGGCTCCAATCCGGTTCTTTCCTCAATCACGGTACCGTCATAGGGATAGCCCCGGATAAAAAAGTGGTGGATATCATAAATATCACGTCCGGCAATGGTCTTGTTTTGCTTATACCGGTCCGTGACCGCCACCAATTTGTTTGCAAACATCGTTCCAATGGTCTGGCTATTTATTAACCGGTCAATTTCCGGAAAATACTGGACTTTATATTGGTTGGCCTCAACTCTTATATTACTGGCGCTGACTTTTAATGTGTTTCTCTTCCCCGGACTGCTTGGATAACGAAGTTGAAAGAAGAGAGCTTGGTTAATTTCCAGGGTCACACGAAATCCAAGCTGGGTAAAGACCCGGTGAAACAAATCGCGCAACGCAGTCTCATCAGCGTCTTCTAAAACATCGAAATCAAGGTCAACCGAGAAACGATCCAGATAGCCCAACATGGCGGCGCAAGAGCCACCCTTGAAAGCCAGGATCTGAGCCATCAATGGCTGGTCAACTATCTCCATCAACAGCCTGTGGAGATAGGATTTGTGGATTATGTCCTCAGGACGTAGGTCTAGCATGGATATCCAACTTCTTTTTGAATGGATCTAACTTTTTCTTTATTTATACTTTCCGGAATATCAAAGTAATATCTTGGATTGAAATAAAGCATATCGGCTACCGCCCGTTCAGTCGACGCTACTAATATCCCATCCTGATCTTCAATCCCAGCGGGATGATAGAGGAAATCATCTTTGAGTTTTCGGAACCGAAAAGACCACAGTCCGACCACTGCTCGCCTGGATAGGTTAGCAACGAAAGTGTAATCGTATACTCTCTGAGCGATTATGCCAGCCAGCGAGAGAACCAATTCCGTGGTCAGGTAGGTATAGCGATGAATGATGGCCACGCCGAGTTCCAGGGGATTGAGAGAAGAAATGGGGACGGCGGAATACAACCCTTTATAGACGGGAAAAAGAACGTCTTTATCTATGTAGCGGGTAATGGTCATATACAAATTATGCCTGTCGGCGATCCCCCAGAGGATAGCCAGATCGTTGGTATGAAATAGCTTTCGATTGAGCTGAAGTAGTTGCGTTATCCTATACATATATGTATAGGATAACGCAACCGTCTCGCTGAGTCAAGAGAAATCAATAAAGAGCGACCTAAATCTCTAATAGTCAGATTGGTTACTTTCCCATTGGGATGGATTATTACGGACGTAGAGACGGATGGCATCCCGTTCGCTTTGGTCTCGGAGGATGTGTTCGTAATCATTGCGCTGCCAGAGGGGGCGCCTGGCGTACGCCGCAGCCCATTGATCAGGCGCGCCATGGTCGACTTGTACGCCCCTACACCATTGGAACTATGTTCCACAATTAAAAGAATTCCATGCAGGTGATTGGGCATTACGATCCATTCATTGTTCATCGCCTGGCTACCTTTGTTTTCCCAAACAAGATCGCCTTCTACTTGATCCCAATCACTTATTCTGGTAACCATTATCCTGGTATTTGAGCGCAAACGGATGCCAAATGCCGGGCGTTACCACACGAACTAGGCCGGGTAGATCCGGTAGGATCATAAAATCCGATTCTAGGCTGTTTACGTACAAAAGATCATGCT
>CAVPNY010000006.1:0-27424 GCA_963706905.1 uncultured Chloroflexia bacterium
TTTCGCTTGGAGAGGAACTATGCCAAACAACACTAATACCGATCTGCGCTGGATCTTTGCTGTGATGCGCCACTGGCTGTGGCTAATCTTAGGATGCACAATCCTGGGAGGGGTAATTGCTTTTGCTGTCACCGCATGGCTGCCAACCGTTTATAAAGCCACGGCTACTTTGTTGGTTGAACCATCTCAGGACACCAATCTCAGCGATTACAGTGCCCTGATGGCAGGAGAACGGCTGGCACTGACGTACAGCCAGATGCTCAAGGGACCGCTGATCCTGGAAAAGGTTATTAACCAGCTAGGCTTGAAGGAGACGCCAGAGGATTTATCAAAAAAGATCATTGCGGAACCAGTCGTCAATACACAGTTGATGCGTCTAACAGCCAGCGAATCCTCTGCTGAACAAGCTGCACTGCTCGCCAATACTATCGCCGAGATATTCACTGCCCATGTACAGGCTTTGCAAGCGGATCGGTTTGCAGATTTGTTACAGAGTTTACAAGACCAAATGAATGCAGCCTCAACTCAGATGAATGAGAATGAGTCAACAATGGACGGCTTAAGCGCCAGGAAGATCGAGGATGAGGCGAAACTGGTCCGTATGCAGAGTCTTCTGGCTGAATTGCGTACTCATCTCCAGACTCTGCAGCAGAATCACCAAGAATTACAGTTAACTATGGACGAGGCGGCCAACAGTGTAAAGATCGTGGAGGCAGCCCAGGTACCTGAGGAACCTGAACGTTTCCCCTATGTAGCGACAGTAACTTTGCTGGTCGATCAAGTCTCGGATCTAAGCGGGGGAGATTATACTGCCATCCTGGCCAGCGAGCGTCTCGCCCAGACCTATGGAGAAATCCTGGGGGGAAGGCAAGTTCTGGAAGCGGCTATCTCGGAAGTGGGATCCGACGAAAGCCCGGATGCTCTGGCGAAGAGGGTCAAGGTAGAACCTGTTACTGGTACGCAATTGATCCGGCTAAGTGTTGAAGATACGAATGTTAACCAGGCCAAGCTCTTAGCAGATGGAATTGCGGGAGCTTTTCTTGACCAGATTCAGGTGCTGCTCACAGAACCCTATGCAATGCGCCTGGAGGCTATGCAAACCCAGATTGATGACCTTTCTGCGAATATCGAAGCTACTCAGACTGAGATTGAGAGCCTCTCCGCTGAGAAATTTCAGGCAGAGACTGATCTCAGCGCGCCTTGATAGCCAGATCATAGAGGATCGCAACGATTATCGAGCGCTTAAGCAGGATTATGGACAGCTTAAATTAACCGCAAATGATGCCTCGCAAGCAGTGTCGATTGTCGAACCTGCACAATTGCCAGAGAGTCCAGTGGAAAACCGGGTGTTGTATATTGGCCTGGCAGCCCTGACCTGTGCAGTTGTGACAATCGGGTTTGCCTTTCTTCGGGAGTACCTAGACGATACTATCCGCACCTCTGAAGATATTAGCCTGCTAGGTGATACAACCATCCTTGCCACAATCGGGAAAATACCGGAGGGAGAAGATGAGTTGGTAGTCCTGGCGCAACCTCGTTCGCCAATCGCCGAGGCTTTCCGCATGTTGGCTGCAAATATCCGATTTTGTAGCCTGGACCGCCCTGTGCGGACTCTTCTGGTGACCAGCCCTTGCTCGCAAGAAGGGAAGTCAATCGTCCTGGCTAATCTTGCCGCAGCGATGACCAGTGCGGGTCAGCGCATAATCGTAGTGGATGCAGACTTACGCCTGCCGCGGCTCCACCAAGTATTTAAGATCGATGGTGACATTGGGCTCACTGACTCGTTGATCAATTCCAACAGCGATGGCAATCTACAAGCTACAAAACTGGAGGGATTGAAGGTGATCACCAGCGGGAAACTGCCCCCCAATCCGGTAGAGGTAGTTGGTTCGGCGCGCATGCGGAAATTGCTCGATGATCTGAAAGAAAAGGCAGATTTGGTGATCGTCGACAGCCCACCTGTTCTCCCTGTTGCAGATGCTGCGATTCTGACCTCGCTCGTGGATGGGGTGATTTTGGTGCTCCGGGCAGGTCAAACGCGCCAACGAGCTGCGCAGCAAGCAGTGCAAAGCTTGAGACAGGCTGACGCCCAGCTGGTTGGGATTGTGCTCAATGAGGTGTCTCATAAGATGGATGGTTACAACAGTTATTACAGATATGAACGCGATGATAAAAAAAGTAGCAATCCCTCTTGGCAAGTATCACTGGATGGTAAAGCCAGGAGTGCATCACCTACTTTACACGGGATAAGAATGTCATTAGCAACTGTGAAGCAATTGTTCAAGAACGATAAAGAAGTGTGAGTGGGGGAGATAAATTCCAGATTAAGGATTAACGGCAAGGGTCTGTTTAATATCCAATGGATACCGTGGTTGATGCTCTAACAAGTGTAGATGTATGGAATGAGTCCTGGGGAAAAGAAGACCTGGATCTGGAAAATATAGCGTTAGAATTTTCAGATCCTCTAGAACTTGAAGGGTTACAAGTTCTTGAGTCATATATAGATTTTAGACTACAACCCCGGATGATAGAGTTGGGGGGAGCGCACAGTGTAAATCTACTCCGATTCTGCTCGTTAGGAGCTACGGCAACAACGATAGATTTTAGTCATATTGGTCTTAAGCACACAAAAGAGTTATTCATCCGGTATGACAAGCCGGTTGACTTAATTGAAGCCGACATCTTTGATTTACCATTCAGTTCGGCAACAAAGTTTGACTTCGTATTTTCGATCGGCTTGTGTGAGCACTTTGTGGGGGGGTTAAGGCAAGCGGTCTTTGATGTTCACAAGAAGTTAATCCGGCAAGGTGGATTATCGCTGATTGCGGTTCCCAACATTCATTCTCCAATTTACCAATTATGGTACACAGCCAGCTGGTTGTTGCAAGTGGTGCCTTCAATTGGTAGAAGGCTAGGCATCAATATCGTATCCGAGCGAGCATTTTCGCGGAGAGAGCTAGGTTGTGTTGACATTTCAAGGCAACCATATGAGTGTGCCGACGAAACTCAGAAGTCCGAGATATCGTCTGGCCAATTTCTCGAAACGGGAAAAGATTCGTCGATAATGCTTGATTTTATTGATGAAACACTCCGCCAAATGGCGCTCTTTATACCAGTGTTTGTCATAGTCTCGGCTCTCTTTACGGTTCTGCCGTGGTGGAATAACGACTTCAGCTCCTGTATCGAGGATCAACCGGAGAAAATCCTGTGCATCATAAGAACGATCAGCAATCAAGCGTTCAAAATCCAGCTCGGCCACCAATCCTGCCGCTTGGGTGATGTCGTGTCGCTGGCCACCGGTCAAGCGAAAGCGCAAGGGGTTGCCCAGGGCATCCACGCTCACGTGGATTTTGGTGCTGAAACCACCTCGGCTGCGACCGAGCGCTTGTTCGCTCTGGCCTCCGTTTTTTTAATGCGCCAGCCGCACACGGATGGGCTCGAATGACCGTGCTATCCAGGATCAGGTTCTCCATATCCGGGTCGTCTGCAAAATGTTGATGCATATCTTCCCAGATGCCATGGTCGCACCAGCGTGCAAAACGCTTGTAGACGCTATTCCAATTGCCGTACTTTTCCGGCAGCAAGCGCCACTGGGCTCCGCTGCGGGTGACCCACAGCACTCCTTCCAGGAAAAGACGGCAGTTAGCCTCCTTGCCAGCATAGGCTCGCGGGTGGCTTTGCAAGTAAGGATAGATTTTGTTCCATTGATCTTCTCGGAGCGTTACAGTTGACATGCCTCCATTATGCCTCAATTGTCAACAGAACCTAGATAGCTTAACTTCTATGTCAGGATTCAAGATCATCCAGGTCATAAGCAGCTCCTTTATTCATGACACCTATTTTTGGATTTTGATCAGCATTAAGAAATTTATTGCCAGGTCATTGAATATTCGTCTGAATCTTAATGTACCCAGTCAGTATTATCGAAAAACCTTCTTGGATCCCCTATTCGGAGCTTGGCATTACATTATACTCACAATGTGATCTTTTTCTTTGGTGGGTGAACGAGAAAGTAAAAGTGATCCTCTCGCACCAGAGGAAGAACAAGCTGAGGCTATCCTGTTAAGTGACTCGATGGATTCGCCAATCGAAAAACGAACATTAATCCGTGAATCAGGAAGAGTATCGCTCCTGATCGGCCTTGGTCTGGCTGCCAAAGTGACAGTTGATTTTGTCATGGCTGCCAAATTTGGCTTGGGCTTTCAGACCGATGCATTTTTTGTCGCGTACACGATCCCGTTGATCTTTGAATCGCTTATTTATCCTGCTTGCCAATATGGGTTTGTTCCGGTATTTGTCAGGTACCTGGTCCCGGAACAAGTAGAAAACAAGCGCTCTCTCTTTAGCACACTCTTTAACCTTGGGTGGTTGATCTGTTTGGGTTTTTCAATCCTCGGTATTATTGGGGCGGATCTAATTGTCTCACTGCTCGCGCCGGGCCTGGGGGAGACATCTTATGAGCTTGCGGTGCGGCTCACTCGGATTTTATTTCTTAGCTCCCTTTTTGTGGGACCGGCAGGCGTGATGCGGGCTTACTTGAATGCCCACAGTCATTTTACAGTTCCGGCGATGTTCGAGCTGATTCGAGGCTTAGCGGCTATTTCTACGATTGTATTTACATCTCGATACATGGGGATTGAGTCAGTTGCATTGGGATTTGCAGTGGGTACGGGATTTCAATTTGCAGTCCTGGCAATTGCGGTAATGGTTCAGGTTGGGTTTGATTTTCGATGGGGGATGAGGTTGGCTCTGATCAAGTCATCCAAGGCACATCGTCTTTTCTTAGTGCATATCGGAAATTTCACCATCATCCAATCAGTCATGATTCTGCAACGTGTCATCGGATCTTTTCTACCGGAAGGAAGCATCAGTGCGATCAGCTATGGCCATCGGATGGCTTCTGTAGTGGGCACTCTATTATTCAGCGGTGTAGAGGTGGTTTCATTATCGTCTCTAGCTGCAGATTTTGCCAAAGGGACGGTTGCGCGCCTGCAAAAGGCCAAAGATACCTTGCTGATTGGCTTGAGACTCGGGTTGATTTTGGGCATTCCGGTGGCTGTAAGTATATTTGCCTTGAGATACCCGATCACCCAAATTTTGTTTGAAAGAGGCGCATTCGACTATTCGGATACGTTGCTGGCGGCTCCAGTCCTGGGTTTTTTTGCCTTAAGCATTCCTTTTTATGGGCATTGGTTGCTCCTGCTTAACTATCTTTTTGCGGCAAACCGACCCAGGATGATTTTGGTGTTGTCCTCTATCTTTGCTGTAACGAACCTGATCTTGGCCATACCGATGAGTAGACTCCTTGGAGCGACAGGACTGGCAGTGACCTATGTGGGGGGTTTTGCTGCGATGTACGTTTCAAGTTTTAGCCTGATTCGAGATGAATTAAACCCCTATTGGCGCACTATGTTCAGACTGGCTGGTAAAGTTATCGGTGCATCGATGATCATGGGCCTGGTTTTGCAAGTCGCAGGTCAGATCACAGCCAGGTTCTTTAGAGGGCTACCGAACTGGCCAAATCTGATCGTGCTATCTTCATCTCTTGTATTTGCAGGGATTACGGGAACATTGATCTTGTTCTGTGTCTACCTAATATTTCGGGTAGAAGAAGCTACTGAGCTCCTAAGATACATTAAGGGACATTGGCTAACGAGATTGGGCTCCTATATCAATTAATCAAGAATCCGGCAGATGTAACTTCCTCGTTTTTGAGATTGTAACAGGCCTAATCTTCTTTGATTTGACAGATCGGAGATCATGAGCAAGGAAGAATTTTCCCACAGGAAGCGAGCAGTTGTAATTCCGGGATTGATCCTGCTTTTTCTCTTTCTCATTTTATTTGTTCTCATTATCAAAGAAGATGGGAATCAGTTTACAGATATAACTGATTGGGATAGCGTTTATGGAGCACAGTACCCGTCTATTGAAGACTACGATGAATTGGTTTCCAGAGGAATCAATCTGGTTGTAAATAATATAACAACCGAACCAGGTGAATGGGACAGATATTACCACGCCGTTGTGGAGCGAGATCTGGATATCATTCCCATCCTTTGGGGAGCGGATCAGACGGCTTGGGTCTGGAACCAAGCGTCAAACGAATGGGAATTAGATATTAATAAATATCCGAATAGTATTGGGGCCATGTTTCTTCAATACCTGCGCGACCATCCAAACTCTCTCCAGCACACTTACGCAATCTATGCGTTTCACGAACCATTTAATCCGGAAAATCCCAAGCTGGTCAGCCCCGACAAAATACAAAAATTTTGGCAACAGATTCACGAGGAGGAGTTTCCAGATCGGGCATTAAATATCTATGGCGAGTCGATCAGCTGGAACAGCGCCTGTACCAATGGATGCGTCGATTTTGATGCGATCGGCTTGTACAATTTCACCGAATGCGGCTTATTTGGGCTATTGAAATACCGGATGATCGAGGCTGTCCCTGGCAAGGATGGATTATCGATCCAGTCAGGTCCTTGTACCAATAACCGAAATCGGGTCCTTGAAGCAGGAAGAAATTTGATCGATACATTATATGATTTTGCACAGCAATCTTCACCAGCTCCAGATGGCAGCCGAACCCAGTATTTTGTTCTCATCCAAACCTTTGCACAGGATAGCCCAAACCTAATCTACAGGATGCCTGAGGCAGAGGAAATGTTTGAGTGGGGAACACAGATCGCTTATCCCCAGGGAAATAAGTTGGCAGGCATGCAGTGGTATGTGTATCGGTTCGATGGACTATATGATCAAACCTTGGGCGATAATCGTTACGATGTAAAGGGGGCAGACCGGTGGAAAACGATCTCCGATGTGGCGGATGTCCTTTTTGGAGTCCAGGGTCAAAACAATGATTGACGGGCGAAAGAATGGTTGGGTATCTCGGCAAGCGATATCCGGGCCAGGGATCTTTCTATTCTGCTCGGGATCATGGTCAGTATGTTGATCAGTTTCGCTGTAGTCTTGATAGCAAGGCAGCTGCCCGATTTTCATCTGCCTGAGACCATAATCCTTGGCATACCCGTGGTCGGGCTGATGATGTTACTGATTGGTGTGCTGAAATACGATTGGTTGGTTTTGGCGACGTTCTGCACGATCGGATTTGTTCGGTTTGAGCCAGCCCCCTTCGATCTGCTAATGGTATTGCTCCTGGCTATTGGATTGGTAACTGGTCAGTTAAATCCGCCGGACTTGAAAAGCAGGCCGCTGGTTTGGTTGGGACTGTGGGGGTTGATTGTGGCGAATTTGCTCTCGATGCTTGGCAATGGAGTGACTTCTGCCAGCCTACGTTTCTTAGGAATCACATTGTATGTGCTGTTACTTTTTGTCTTCGTGCGTATGTATACTGTAAATCCGCAGGCAATGCGCTGGTTGCTGATCGGTTTTACAGTAGCGGCAGTCTTGAACGCCATACCGGTGGTGCTAGGTTTCTTTGGTCTGTATCTACCGTTTTCAGTGGTGGCCTGGTCTACGCGTGGGGTTGGTTTTTTCAAAGATGCCAATGTATTCGGGCCATTTCTAATAGTATCGGCTTTTTGGCTGATTGATTGGGTGATCCACCGTTCCCACCGGCGAGCACATTCATTGTTATTGCTGGCGGTGGCGATGTTGTTGGGCGTTGGCACAATGCTTTCACTCTCGCGCGCAGCCTGGATCAATATGTTCTTGTGCGGCTGTATCTACCTGATGTTGCTTTTTCGCCACACGCCCAGAAAAGGATTGTTCCTGCTCGCTTTTGGGTTGATCTTGTTTCTGGCTTCTTTGGTTATTTTCGAATCACTGGGACTGAGCGATGTTGTTGTAGCTCACTCGCATCTCCAGGATTATGACCGGTTGAGATTTAATATTCAGCGAGAGGGGCTCATCACGGGATTCACGTCGCCGTTAGGGGTGGGTCCAGCTGGTTGGCCAAACACCCACAGCCTATATGTTAGGACTTTTGCCGAGCAAGGGATACTGGGTTTGGCGGCACTATGTGTATTGATTGTCGGTTTAGCGTTGCCCCTGGCAAGGTTGGCTTTGGAAAAGGGAAATAAATCCGAAGTGATCACCGCGAGTATGCTCCTGGCAATCATTGTGGGTCAGTTGGTCAATAGCTTTGTGATCGATTCCATCCATTGGCGACACCTTTGGGTCGTGCTTGGATTAGCGTGGGCCTATCTCGATGTTCATCAGAAAGAAAGGGATAAACAGGCAGCAGTCAGCGCAGAGAAGCGGATCGGATGGCAGGGATATCCACCATGATCAAAACACTTCAGATCACGGGCAACTCTGCCTACGGCGGAGCTGGATACCTGATCTTGCGCTGGTGCTGGTATCTGCTGTCTCAAGGTTGGGGGGTGGATGTCTTAGCAACCGATGCATATTGGGTCAGCGTGCTGAAGACTGTCCCCGGTTTGCGGGTGATTGAAGATATCTATATCCCACGAGATATAGCTCCGGTGAAAGACTTGCAGGCGTTTATAAAACTTTTGCGCCTGATCAGGCTAGAAGATTACAATGTTGTGCATACCTACACTGCTACACCAGGTTTTTTAGGCAGACTGGCTGCCTGCCTAGTTGGAACACCAGTGATTCTGCACCACCAGGCCGGATGGACAGTGACCGGGTTCTCACCTGTGAAGGAGCGAATTCTCTACACGCCGCTTGAATACCTGGCTTCACTAGTGTCCAGTAGGGCAATCTGCGTCAGCCATGCAGTAAAAGAAGAAGCTCGTCAGCTCCACATTGCGCCTTTGAGGAAACTGGCTGTGATTTGTAATGGCATCGAACCTGAACCGTTTATAACTGCTACACATGATAATAGCCGGGAGACGCTGAGGCGTAAGTGGGGATTTTCTGACGATCGGGTGTTGATCGGCAGCACCGGTCGCCTCTCGCCGCAGAAGGACAATGTTAGCCTGGTTGAGGCAATGGTTCACCTGAGGACTCTCATACCTGGTGTGCCGTTTTCGCTAATGCTAGCAGGCGAAGGCCCTGAGAGAGAGAAGCTGGAGAAGATGGTAGAGAGCTTTAAGCTTGGCAGGCAGGTCCAGTTGCTCGGATTTGTGAAAGACATTCCGGCCTTTCTGGCGACGCTGGACGTGTTTGTCAGCCCTTCTCTTTGGGAAGGAATGTCGATATCAATATTAGAGGGTATGGCGGCTGCCAGGCCAATTATTGCGACCTCAATCAAGCCAAATGCTGAGCTGATCGAGCATGAACGCACTGGGTTATTGGTTGACCCCCAGTCGCCAGGGCAGATTGCAAAGGCGATTGCGCGTTTTATTTTTGAACCAGAAATGGCTAAGAAGTGTGCAGAGGCTGCCCGGCAGCGAGTGATGGATCGCTACACAATTGAGCGTATGTTCCAGGACACCTGGGATTTGCACCAGGCTTTGTTATTTCAGCAGAACCATAAGGCTCACAACTCCAGGCGTAATGCGGAAAAGCGCATAGAGAGGGACGTTCCATGAACCCCGAGGTATTCGCAGAATGGTTACGCCGCCAGGGTCACCAGGTGATCCGCACAGAGAGCAGCTACTGGTATGACGCCGGCCCCCGCGTCTACCAGGCATTTCCCTACCACTGGCTGATCGAGCCCTCGCAAGCTGAGCTTAGGGGGATTTTCTTGGATCACAAAGCCATTGCTTTGCGCTATTCTACGCCCCTTTCTGCCCCTAGCGGCAAGATCAGCTACCACGTAGTCTGTATGGATCCTGGATATGATATGGCTGGATTGCCTCGCCAGACTCGCCAGAATGTCCGGCGGGGGCTAGAAAGTGCCACAATCGAGCCGATCCCTATCTCCAGGCTTGCTGATGAAGGTTGGCTAATGCGGCGGGATTCGTTGGAAAGACAGGGAAGAGTAGACGCTGAGACTGAGCAGGGTTGGCGCCGCATGTGCCAGAGTGCGGAAGACCTGCCCGGCTTCGAAGCCTGGGGAGCCATTTGCGACGGGCATCTGGCGGCTTCGTTCCTGGCATTCCGGTGTGATGACTGGTACACCCTGCCATACGAGCAGAGCGCCACGGCCTACCTTGAATCCCGGATCAATAATGTTATCTTTTACTCGGTCACTTACGAGGCGATTCATCGAACGGGGGTCAGCGGAGTGTTCTTCTGCCTACAGTCGTTGGATGCACCGGCCAGTATGGACCAGTTCAAGTTTCGGATGGGTATGACTGCTCGAGCGGTACGCCAACGGGTGGTTTTCCATCCGTGGTTGGAGCCGTTCATGGGGAAATCGGTTTATTCGGCGGTGAGGGGGTTGCTTGACCGCCAACCGGACAGGCCGGCGCTGGCGAAAATGGAAGGAATGCTCCGCTTTTATCAACAGGGGAATTGCCTGCCTTTAGAGCAAGAATGGCCGGCATGCTTGAGCGATCGCAGGAGTGAATTGTTGGAGGGATTAAGCATCTAACTTTTATGAAACTTCAGGAATCTAACCTCAACTGTCAAATCCCTGGCTTGCAATTGATTGCAGAGGGGAGGGTCGAGACGCCGTCGCAGTCGCTGCCCAGACGGGTGAAGGTCTTCGTCCGCCGGCACCTCACACCCGCTCGGGAGCGTACGTTCAAGAATTTCACGAATGATTTGATGAACCGCTATGCTCTATCGCGTGGCAAGAGCGGGAAGCCCAGGGTTGCTCTGAATGCAGTTCCCGCACAGTCATTGGAAGCCGGTGACCAAGTGAGGGTGCGATCGCTCGATGAGATCCAGGATACCTTGAACCACTGGCGGCAGCTCAAGGGGTGCACCTTCATGCCCGAGATGGCGGCTTACTGTGGAACGACCCAGCACGTGCTCAAGCCATTACAGCGCTTCGTCGATGAGCGAGACCTGCGAGTTAAGCGGTCGACAGGGATCATCTTGCTGGAGGGCGTCATGTGCCAGGGCACCGCTGATTTTGGCAATTGTGATCGCTCCTGCTTTTACTTTTGGCGGGCGGAGTGGTTGGAGAAGATCGGTTAGACACTCAGCAATCACTGTATAGGAAATCATGAAAAATATTCTCGAAGCAATCGGTAATGTTCCCCTCATTCGGTTAGAGAAGCTTTCTTCAGGCAATGTATACGCAAAGGCCGAATATCTGAATCCAGGTGGAAGTATCAAGGATCGGGTGGCGAAATATATTATTGAGGCGGCTATAAAGGATGGGAAACTCGAGCCCGGGATGATCATCCTGGAAGCCACCTCGGGGAATACCGGTATTGGTTTAAGCCTGGTGGGGGTGCAGAAAGGCTTCCGTGTCATTTGCGTGATGCCCGAGAACGTCAGCGAGGAACGCAAAAAGATCATTCAAGCCTTCGGGGGGGAAATCATCCTCACGCCAGCCAATGAAAGCCTTTCGGGTTGCCTGAAGAAACTGGAGACGATCACGGGTGCAGAAGCAGAGAAGTATTTTGTGGTCAATCAATTTAAAAATCCGCGCAACCCCGAAGTGCACTATCTGCAAACCGGGCCGGAAATCTGGCAGGATACCAATGGAGGTATCGATATTTTTGTGGCCGGAATCGGCAGCGGCGGCACACTGCAAGGGATCGGTAAGTTTCTCAAAGAGAAAAAACCGCAGGTAAAGATCGTGGCTGTGGAACCCCGCAACAGTGCTTCCCTCCTGGGAAGAGAGCCCGGCTTGCACGCCATTCAAGGTATTGGGGATGGTTTTATCCCGGATGTCCTGGATGTCAACCTGGTGGATGTCGTCATCACCATATCGGATGAAGAAGCGATCGAGACCACCCGCAGGCTTGCCAGGGAAGAAGGGCTGCTCGTGGGCACTTCTTCGGGGGCGAATGTGTGCGCAGCTCTCCATCTGGACAATGGGCGCAATACCGTCGTGACCGTCCTGCCCGATCGAGCCGAGAGGTATTTCAGTACAGCGCTATTGTAAATCGACTTGATTGAGATAGCATAATGTTCAGATGGTCACCTGCCTTTTGCCGATGATGGTTATTCATCCAGGGGATTTTGGTCATGGAACTGATGAAGGTCAATAATCACGCCTTCCGAGATAAGATATCCCAGCAGCTCAACGACTTGATCAAACGAACAGTCGATGCTGTCATTTCAGCGATTGTTCTGCTTCTGCTGGCCCCGGTCTTTGGTCTGGTGGTACTGGCGATCCGGCGCGATACGCCCGGTCCAGCCTTTTACCGCGGGCCACGCATGGGACGCTATGGAAAAACATTTCATATGTTGAAGTTCCGTACAATGTATGAGCGGCTGGAAAGCTACCAGGGTCCCAGGGTGACTGCCCAGGACGATCCACGCGTCACCCGTCTAGGGCACTGGTTACGCGAGACCAAGCTGAACGAGCTACCTCAGTTCTGGAATGTCTTGAAGGGTGAGATGAGCCTGGTAGGGCCGCGGCCAGAGGACCCCGATATTGCGAAGACCTGGCCGAGAGAAATCTTTGAAGAGGTGCTCTCTGTACGGCCGGGAATCACCAGCCCGGCATCGGTCCAGTATCGCAATGAGGAAACCCTGCTTTCCGCTGGGAGTGTGATGCAGAAGTATCTGGCTGATCTGGCTCCGGATAAAATGCGTCTGGACCAGCTTTACGTGCGCTATCGCTCGTTTTGGCTTGATCTGGATGTCTTGTTATGGACTGCGTTGTTATTGTTACCCAAGATCAGGGCTTATTCGCTGCCGGAACAAGTGCTCTTTGTCGGGCCGGCGACACGACTGTTCCGTCGTTATATGAGCTGGTTTAGCTTAGATCTATTGGTTACATTCACCGCCATTGGGGTCACTGGGTTGATCTGGCGAGTTGATGCTCCGTTGAACATTGGGTGGTCAAGAGCTATCGCCGGCGCAATCGGGTTCTCACTTTTATTCAGTATCACAGGCGCCTTGATGGGGGTAAATCGCATCGCCTGGTCGCAGGCATCCGACAGGGATATTTTCGACCTGTTGCCTGCCTGGATGGTTGCCACGCTGATCGGCTATATGGCCAATATGGCTGCTGGAGTTTTTCCGTCCGGTTTATTCTTGATGGCTTCCGGGCTGGCGCTGATCGGCTATATCCTTGTTCGTTACCGCAGCCGATTGTTCACCGGTTTCTTGAGCCGCGTGCTGCGCAACCGAGGCGCGGCGAGGGCAGCCCGAGAACGTGTGCTGATCGTGGGATCAGGGCCTACTGCGCAGCTGGCAACCTGGTTGCTCGATCACCCGGTCAATACCAACCGGTTTCGGGTGGTTGGTATGATCGACAATGATCTATATAAACAGGGGATGCGGATATTCGGGGTACAAGTCCTGGGTAACTGTAAGGATCTTCCCCACCTGATCGCAAAATATGACATCGGCGTGATCATTCTAGCTGACCAAGGAATCGCAGAGAGTGAGGAGGTAACCAATATTGCTCAATGCCAGACCTCCTCGACCAGGTTTGCGGTCCTTCCGGATATTTTTGCAACTTTAAATGGTTTGGTTTTGGTTTCCCCAATTTACCAGCAAGACGCTCAGGAGGTCCAGCCAGAGGCATCTACACTGGCTTGTAGGTATTGTCTTGCAAGAATGGCGCAATTGGATTTTCCGTTGGCCGATAAAAATTGATAAATATCAAACAGGCATGTCAAACCAACCGGAAAGAGTAGAGAAAAATATTGTCCTGGTAACGGGGGGAGCAGGGTATGGGGGATCGATCCTGATCCGGCTATTGATCCAAAATGGCTATCGGGTGGTCTGCCTTGATAATCTAAGATATGGTGGAAGATCATTGATCGAGGTCTGGGATAACCAGGCTTTCGAGTTTAGTAAAACAGATATTACTGATTATGAGGCGGTCGATCAAATCCTTGAAAAATATGATTATCTGGCAGTCATTCACCTGGCAGCTATCGTGGGGGACCCGGCATGTAAATTGGAGCCAGAACTGGCGGTAAGAACCAATCGAGACGCCTCTATCCACCTGCTGGACAAAGCCCATCAATTGAAGATACATCGATTTATATTTGCTTCTACCTGCAGCAATTATGGCAAGATGGTTGATTCCACTGGCATGGTGGATGAGACCGCTCCTTTAGCTCCAGTTTCCCTATATGCGGCACTGAAGGTGGAATTTGAAAGTCAGTTATTGCATCGAGATGGCAAGGTGGATGGGTTCTGCCCAACAGCTCTGCGATTTGCGACGGTTTATGGTCTTTCCCCTCGTATGCGATTTGACCTTACCGTTAATGAATTTACCAAGGAGCTGGCGCTGGGAAGGGAATTGGTCGTCTTTGGAGAGCAATTCTGGCGACCTTATTGCCATGTCAGCGATTATGCTCGCGCCATCCTGACCGTATTGAATGCCCGTCAGGATCGGGTTGCGTATGCCGTATTTAACGTGGGGAATACTTCACAAAATTACACCAAGAAAATGATCGTGGAAGAACTCTTGAGGCAGATTCCCAATGGAAGTGTGAGATTCATTCATAAGGACGAAGATCCCAGAGACTACCGGGTGAATTTTCAAAAGATAAAACAAGAGTTAGGATTCAATATTTCGAAGACGGTTCCTGAAGGTATAAAAGATATTCTAACAAGTATTCGTATGGGGATTATGGAAAACCCTGATGATCAAAGATATTACAACACGCCAATAATGGGATAAACGCTCTCGAATCAGTTTGAATGGGGACAATTATGAAAGCAGTGGTGTTGGCGGGAGGCAAGGGCGCGCGGCTGGCGCCCTATACCAAAATATTACCCAAGCCGTTAATGCCGATCGGAGATATGCCCATCCTGGAAGTTCTGCTGCGGCAGATGAAACGGGCAGGGATCAATGAGGTGATCATAACTGTTGGGCACCTGGCTAAACTGCTGTGCGCCTTCTTCCAGGATGGCGAGCGGCTTGGCCTGAAAATCCACTACAGTTTCGAAGATCACCCACTGGGCACGGCCGGACCATTATCGCTGGTGGGAGGCCTGGAGGATACTTTCCTGGTTTCCAATGGGGATGTTTTGACCACGCTGAACTTCCAAAGCCTGGTAGATTATCATTGCAGCCAGGGGGCGATTCTCACAATCGCTTCCCATGTCCGACACGTGCGCATCGATTTTGGCGTGATCCGCACGAATCTGAATAACGAAATCGTGGGATATATTGAAAAGCCAACCAATGAGTTGTTGGTCAGCATGGGCGTGTACGTATTTGAACCACGGGTATTAGCTTATATTGGATATAACGAGTACCTCGACCTGCCAGACCTGGTCCTTAAATTGATCGAGGCCGGGGAACGGGTTCAGACTTACCCATATGAAGGTTATTGGATGGACCTGGGACGGGTCGATGATTATGAGCATGCTGCTCAGGATTTCGAAACGATGAAGGATCAATTTCTGGGGGAAGAGGTGAGCGAAAAGGAAGTGCCCGTCCAAGTGATTTCTCAATTCTAGGTATTGGTGTACAGGAAGAACGTCATTTCAATCCAGCAAGGAGATATCAACATGGAAATGAGAATCCCGTTGTCTGATATGGCTTATGACGCGGAAGAAGAGCAAGCAGCGCTGGAGGTGATCCAACGACGATGGTTGACAATGGGGTCGGTGACCCAGAAGTTTGAAAGTGAATTTGCCAGGTCAGCTGGAGTTAAGCATGCTCTGGCGGTCTCAAATGGCACGCATGCATTGCACCTGGCCTGCCTGGCGTTGGGGATCGGACCGGGGGACGAGGTGATCGTGCCGGCGCTCACTTTTGTTGCTACAGCCAACGCAGTCCTATATACCGGTGCTGAAGTGCGCTTCGCTGAAATTATTGGTGAGGATGACTTTAATATTTCTCCAGAAGACATCGAAAATAGGATCACACCTCATACCAGGGCAATCGTGGTGGTACATTACGGCGGCTATGCCTGCCGGATGCCGGAAATCCTAGAGATTGCCAGGCACCATGAACTGGCGGTGATTGAAGACGCGGCGCATGCCCACGGCGCTTCGCTAGAAGATCGTGCCTTGGGAACCTGGGGAGATGCCGGGTGTTTCAGTTTTTTCTCGAACAAGAACTTGGCAACTGGCGAGGGGGGCATGCTGATCACAGACCGGGATGATATTGCAGAGAAAGTCCGTGTCTTGCGATCACATGGGATGACCACGCTCACCTGGGACCGCCATCAAGGGCATGCGTATTCCTACGACGTGGTGGCTCTGGGCAACAATTATCGCATAGATGAGATCCGCTCGGCGTTGGGGCTGGTGCAACTGGGCAAGCTAGCCGGGAACAATGCGCGGCGCAAAGCGATCGCTGAGCGCTACCGGAAGGGATTGATAGGCACAGATGCTCACAGGATTGAACTACCTTTCTGCAATGCTGCAGGCATTCCAGCACACCATATCTTTCCGATTTTGTTGCCTGAAGGAGCGGATCGGATCAAGTTCATGGAGTTTATGCGTAATGCCGGCGTGCAAACCAGTATCCATTACCCGCCTATTCACCAATTTACATACTACCGCCAGCGCTATCCGGACCTTTCATTACCAGTGACTGAAAATGTAGCAGCCCGGGAGGTTACTTTACCGCTTTATCCAGGGCTGCGCGACGATGAGGTTGATTGGGTTTTATCCGCAACTATTGAGACTTTATCCTTCGATCGGATGTTCGCCTCATCGGGCTAACTTAAGGAAAACATAATCCAGGATTAACAGATTTTTGTTGACTGGTGTAAGTGGATATACTGGCGCACTCTCCCAGGAGGGAGGGTGCGTTTTTATTATGGATCGGATGGCGATCAGAGAGCTAAATCTTCATCTTGTCAGTCTGAGCGAGTCAGGTGAAAATAGGTCTTATGAGTATTCGTGGGCGGGTGTGTGGATTGACTGGCGCAAACCTGGCAACACTATTTTGGATCGGTTCGCTGCTGAGTTTGGCGGCTCTGGCATGTAATTTCACCTCAGTATTTCCTAAACCGTCGGGGATCACTGCA
This sequence comes from uncultured Chloroflexia bacterium, assembly GCA_963706905.1. Lineage (GTDB taxonomy): Bacteria > Chloroflexota > Anaerolineae > Anaerolineales > UBA4823 > CAVPNY01. The sequence continues at coordinate 16,896 of CAVPNY010000006.1, forward strand.
GGCGAGTTCCAACAGACCCTGACCGCAATGGCTCCTTCGGCCGGGAGCAGCCAGACGCCAGAGCCCACTCAAATGGAGACCCTGTCACCCCCGTTCAGCGGCCTATCCACCGCTACCCCAGGGCAGCTACCAGTAGAACCTCCTCCAGCAGACGGTGCACCGGCGCAGTTTGAGTATGTGGTCCAGTCGGGAGATACATTGGCTGCACTGGGCAAACGGTTTGACGTTGCTCCGGAGGAAATAACCTCCGATCAGCCTCTGGCAGCCGAGGCTTACCTGCCGCCCGGTCAGCGGCTGGTGATCCCAAACCGGGTCGGATCTATTGAATACCCCAGCGCGGTGCTGCCGGATAGCGAGGTAGTCAACAGCCCTTCGGCGGCTGACTTTTCCATTGGAGACTATATCCAGGAGGCAGGTGGCTTCCTGAGCACTTACTCCGAGACGGTCAATGGGGCAACCCTGACTGGCGCGGAGATCGTCGAAAAAGTGGCTCTGGAGAACTCAATCAATGCGCGCTTTCTGTTAGCCTTCCTCGAATTCCGCTCGGGGTGGGTGCTGGGAGCGCCCCGCGACTCGGCAGACCTGGCGCACCCGATTGGATTTTATGTGCCGGATTACCGCGGCCTGTATAAAGAGCTGGTACTGACAGCTACCCAAGCAGGTAAAGGTTATTATGGCTGGCGGTCGGGAGACCTGACCAGCATGGAATTCCACGATGGTGAGACCTTAAGGCTGGATCCGTCCTTAAATGCCGCATCAGCGGCGGTGCAGCGACTGTTTGCCCTGTTTTATTCCCGCCAGGATTGGGAAGCGGCTGTGTATGGGTCGGAAGGCTTTGTTAAGCTTTATCAACAACTGTATGGCGATGCCTGGGCGTGGGCAGCCGGGATTGAACCATTATTCCCGGCTGGCCTGACGCAGCCGGTGATCGAACTACCTTTTGCAGTCGGGGAGCGCTGGGGTTTCACCGGTGGACCCCACCTGACGTGGAATTCCGGCAGCCCGCGCGGCGCCATTGATTTTTCGCCAACTACTGGAGGAGTAGCCTGCTCCATTTCGTTAGCCTGGGTGACCGCCTCAGGGTCGGGGGTGGTGACGCGCTCGAGCGATGATGTGGTCGCTCTTGACCTGGATGGAGATGGATTCGAGCAAACCGGCTGGGTGTTGATCTATTTACACCTTCCTGAAGATGATCGCATCCAGGCTGGCACCCGGGTGAATCTAGATGACCGGCTCGGACACCCCTCGTGTGAGCGCGGCAAGTCGACCGGCACGCATGTGCATTTCGCTCGCAAATATAATGGCGAGTGGCTCCCGGCGGATGGGCCGCTGCCATTTGTGCTGAGCGGCTGGGAGGTTCAGGAGGGGAGTAAATCCTACCAGGGGGCTCTGGTCAAAGGCGATCGGATCGTGACCGCCAACCCAGGCGGCCCCAGCTCGGCGTTGATCATCCGGGAGGATTGAACAACCGGTTAATCGTTTTCACCCCCTTCTCCGCCTTCACCTCCCTCGCTACCAAAGGTGGCAATCAACCCTTTAAGAAGCTCCTGTTTCTCGCTGTCATTCAATCGCGCCGAGGAGTGCATGAGCAAATACATGCGCGGCGGCATCTCTCCTTCCTGGAGAAGCTGTGCGGCTTCACCGCCCTCATTCTCCGGGCGCCCCCACTCGGAAACATTAAATTTGGCACGGCCTTCTATCGTATCGTTCTGGATCAGCAGCGATACAGGCGGGACATTACTGTACCAGGGCCAGACGGTCTCGTTGCTGTGGCAGTCAGCGCAAGCGCGGAAAAAAAGCTCTCTGGTGCGCGGGCTGTCCCACTGCGGCTCCGCTGTCACGGGTGGATTGGTATGACCACCGCGCTGGGATATGAACGGGATAGCAATGCAGATCACGATCAGACAAGCAAGCAAGATGAGTAGGATAGCAAGTATTCGCCTGGACATATGATCTCCTGAATCGGTCCATCAAAGGATTTTCGGATGGGTAACCAACCGTAAACCAATTCAGTATACGCCTGCAAGTTTAAATCTGCAAGATGAAAGCATCGAACGATTTGCGGATCTGGTATGGATAAATTTGTAGAAATCGGATAAAATTACTCTGTACTGAACCAGTCCTGTGCGGGACTCGGGGTGGAAACTTATTAGAAGGAGCTGATTTAAACAATGTCTGAGGCATTAATGGGTGTGATCATCGGCGGCACTTTTGGCTTCTTAGGTGCCCTCACGGGTATTTTAGCCAATACCTGGCTGGACGCGCGGAAGGCCCGGCGAGATCGGCTGCGCGAAGTGCGATTGAGGCTGGTGGGCGATCGCGTGCAGACCTCTGAGGTGCTGGATTTCATCAGTATTGGTCGCCAGAGGCAATGGCCGCGCTTCTGGGTTCACAATCACGCCGATCTAAGCCGCGCCCAGCTGCAGGAGATCGACCTGCGCGGGCAGGATCTGCACGGCGTAAAGCTGTTCCGTGCCAATCTCAGCCAAATTGATTTGGACCTGGCAAACCTCAGTGGGGCAGACCTCAGCAAAGCTGATATGAACGGTGCAGACCTCAGCCTGGCAAATCTGAGCGGGGCCAAGCTGGGACGGGCCAACCTGGCATACGCTGAGCTGTTCAAGGCCAACTTGAGCAAGACCAAGCTGCGCAATGCCGATCTAAGTCATGCTGACCTGACCCAGGCAGATTTGAGCGGGGCTGATTTGACCATGGCAAACCTGAGCGGGGCGCGCCTGACTGGCGCCAAAATCTCCCCGCAACAACTGGCCAGCGCCGCCTCGCTGGAAGGGGCAACCCTGCCTGACGGAACACTCCATCAGGCTCCAGGCGAAGCTTTAGCTGAAGGATCCTCCTGATTCAGTTCTTCTTCGCCTGAATATTATCCAGCGCTCTTTAAACCAAGCAGCAAGCGCACATCCAGATGGGTGAAGTCCGGACAGCTTGCAAGATGCCGGAGATACCAGTTAGTTCTTCGGAATTCAGGAAGGTAGTGAGCACGACTGTTCTCATTCCGGCGCGGCGGGCGGATTCAATCCCAGCGGGGGAGTCTTCGAAAACCAGACATTCCTGGGGTGAAATCTCCAGCCTGTGAGCGGCGGTAAGGAACATCTCCGGATGAGGTTTGCTGTTTTGGATGTCCTCTGCTCCCACCACTGCAGAGAAATAATCCCTTATCCCTAAACCATCCAGAATCATAGCGATGTTCTGCTCGTTGGCCGATGAGGCGATTGCCATCGACACGCCCATACTGCGTGCCTGGACCAAGAAGGAGTACAGGCCGGGGACGGCCTGAAGATGGGGGCGATAAGCCTCCCGGTAGAGAAACTCTTTACGGCGGGCCAGATCTTTTAATTCAGCCTCAGAGAGACCGTCTCCCAGGAGAGCGCGTAATGTCTCTGCATTCGTCTTTCCGGCGTTCAGCCGATGTAAATCTACCGGTTCAATCCCAATTCCAATTTCATGTAGCAGATCTGCCCAGGCTTGCGTATGGAAATCCGCATTGTCGACCAGCGTGCCGTCCATGTCAAAAATGAATGCTTGGATGTTTCCCTGACACATATCAATCGATATAACTCCTGGTAGCTGGATATTATACGATCATCATCAATTACTGATCTCTGCATAATAATCTAAACTTCGTAGCCTGCATCATGGATGAACGCCTGGATCAAATTGGGTTTACGCTGCAATCGTTTCTTAGCTTTATACAAATGAGCATCCAGCTCAGGAAGGTGGTCACATGCGATATTGGCCAGATCAGCCAGTTTCAGATAGCTCCAGACCCACTCGGTCGGGTTGAGTTCCGGAGCATATCCAGGTAATCTTTCGAGATGAAGGCGCTGGGTGGCTCCAGATGCCAGGTAATCTCTAAGAAACTGTGAGCGATGAGTTGGGCTGCCATCCCAAATCACCAGCAGCAAGCCAGGGATCAAGCGCTGAAGCTGTCCCAGAAAAGCGACCACTTCACGGCTGGTAATCGAATGCATATACGTTTTGAGAAACAACCTGCCTTGCGGCGTCACTGCGCCGATCACCGAGAGATGGTCATAGGACAAATACTCCTTCAAAATCGGTGTGCAACCGCAAGGGGCATAGGTGCGCACCACCATCGGCAGCAGATAGAAGCCCGACTCGTCTATGAAGACGATCGTTCGTCCTTCTTGGGCTGCCTTTTTTTCAACTCTGGCCACCGCTCTGCTTTCCATCGCTGGATCTCAGCTTCCTTGCGCTGTTTGGCTCGTCGAATGGGCTTCTGGGGTGTCCAACCCAGCTCTTTCAGAATGCGGCTCACATGGGCAGGGTGGTACTTCACGCCCAACTCGCGTTCGATGACCTGCGCTACCCGTGGACAAGTCCATAGATTGCCCCGAAAACCGAAGCTCTCTGCCCCACGTTCTAATAGCCCTGGAATGCGCCGCCGTTCTTCCGTGCTCAACCGGCGAGGAGAACCGCTGGACTTTTTCGAGTTGAGCGCCGCTTCCCCTCCTTCCTTGCCCGCTTTGATCCATTGGCTCACTGCTCCTTTGGTGACGCCCAACGCTTCGCCGATTTGTTTCTGCGCCCAACCTGCTTGGTATAACTTCCAGGCGCGTTTTCGACGTTCTTCCTTCCAGCTCTTAAGTTCTTTTTTGGCCATGCGGCCTATCAAACCATAGTTTAGTTTAATCCGCAAGGATCAGTAGGATTAACTCCAAGAAGGATGTTTTGGGCAGATCTGAACCGGTCACGGGTATTGGGATGTATATTAAACAGAACATTGCGATCAAAATTTCACAGAATGGACAGAATGAACAAGATTGCCTGGACGACGTGGATGATAGGGCTGCTGTGCCTGTTAGCGGGCTGCTCGCCAGCCACGAACAGCGGGCCAGTATCGACTTCTCCCTCCCCGAAGCTTACGGTGATGGCGACTCCGGTCGCGACCCAGGCGCATACTTTGTCCTCAGACGAGATCGTATCCTTGAACAGCCTGGAGCGCATAACCGATTACCCGCTGTATACGATGCGCTATTATGGTGCATACCGCCAGGATATACATGCCATTGAAAATCTCGAACCTGGTTCAATCCTGGCTACAAACTGGCCTGATTGGGGCTGCTCTCTATTTGCGGCGCTGGGGGATGGGACGGATATGTTCTACGGGCGGAATTTCGATTGGCGTTACAGCCCAGCGCTGCTGCTTTTCACCGATCCGCCGGACGGTTATGCATCTGCTGCTATGGTGGGTATGGACTATTTGCTCCCGTCAAGCCTGCGGGGTGAGGTCACGACCCTGACTGAACTGCCTGCCCAGGAGCGCGCTTTCTTGCTGGATGCCCCGGCCTGGCCGTTTGATGGCATGAACGACCAGGGTTTGGTAGTAGGCATGGCAGCGGTAATGGACAGCCGGTCGCCGCATGACCCGGCGAAGCCCAGCATCGGCTCGCTGGAGGTGATCCGCCAGATGCTCGATCACGCCAGCAACGTAGACGTAGCTGTGTCTATCCTGGAGACCTACAACATCAGCATGGATGGCGTGCCGATCCATTACCTGATAGCCGATCGAACTGGTCGGTCTGTGTTGGTCGAGTTAGATGAGAAGATGACCGTGATCCCCAATGATTCCCCCTGGCACCTGGCGACCAACCATTTGCGGGTAAATGTCCTGCCCGGCGCCCTGTCTGGCTGCTGGCGCTATGACACGATTGAACAGAGGCTTACTGCCTCGGGTGGTGATCTCACCAGCCAGCAAGCCCTTGATCTGCTCCAGTCCGTCTCCCAGGAAGGAGATTATGCGACCCAATGGTCGATTGTATATGGAATCGACAGCGGCCTGATCCAGATTGCCATGGGGAGGGAGTTTGAAAGTCTGGCGCGTTTCCAATTCGACCTGTCTGAGTAAGATGTCAATCCCCAGGAGCGAGTAAACCAATGAGATGCACTCGAAGAATACCCGTCGTAATGTTGATCCTGATCACCTTGCTCATCCAGGCATGTGGCGATAGGGCTGAACAGACGCTCCAGCCAGCTCTGCCTGCCACAGTCACCCAGGCGATCGAGCTGACTCAGCCATCTCCAGAGGCATCGTTACCCCCTGCGCCTGAGACGTCTCTTACACCTGATGTTGCGCCGGTCGAGGATTTATCGGCTGGACTGGATGGTCTGGATTTCGACAGCTTCATGGATGAATTATACAAGCGCTTACTGTTGCGCTATCCCCAGACGGTCACCGAGCTTGGTCTGGCTCAAGCTTACGGTATGCGCAATGATCGGCTGAACGATCTGTCGGAAGATTATCTGCACCAAACCCAGCAGCTGGAGGCATCCATCCTGGCGCTCTTGCAGGTCTATGACCGTTCGCAGCTTAGCCCCGAGCAGCAGCTCAGCGCCGAGATTTACGCCTGGTATCTGGATGACCTGGTGCGCGGCCAGGAATATTACTATTACGACTACCCGGTGAGTTTCTTGATCACCACCGGCGTCCAGGTGCAGTTGCTCCAATTGTTCACCGACTTGCACCCGCTGGAGGATCGGCAGGACGCCGAGGATTACATCACCCGCCTCTCTCAGGTGGAAACCCAATTCGGGCAGTTAATCGAGGGTCTAATGCGGCGCGAAGTAGATGGGATAGTAATGCCGCGTCTTCCTGATCCCCTGGGTGCTGGGGGATATCCGGGAGATGGCACAGAGTAACCCGAAGAGCACACCCTTTTACACATCTTTCGCGGAGAAAGTTTCCGTGTTGACCGAACTGAGCACGCCAGAGCAAGACGCCTTGCTGGCCGCGGCGGAAGAAGAGATCGCCGTGTCGGTCCTTCCGGCGTACCAGGCGCTGGGGGACTATCTGGAAGACCTTCAAAAGAAGGCGAGTAACGAGGCGGGCGCCTGGAAGTTTCCCAACGGTGAAGCGTATTATGCCCATGCCTTACGGCACCATACCACAACAGACCTGAGCGCTGACGAGATCCACCAGCTTGGCCTGACGCAATTGGATCGCATCCATGCCGAGATGCGGGCCGCCTTTGCAGCGCTAGGATACCCGGCTGAGGATTTTATACCAGTTTTGTATAATCGCCTGGCTCAAGAAGGCGGATATTACCAGGGGGAGGAGATTGCCACCGCCTACGAAGCTCTGATCCAGGATGCCGAGCAAAAAGTAGCCCCAGCCTTCGATCTGCGTCCGAAGGCCCCGGTGATCGTGATCGCAGGGGAGGCGGGAGACTATTACACGCCGCCAGCAGTGGATGGTTCACGGCCTGGCATGTTCTATGCCCAGGTGACCGGCAGAGAGTGGCGCTTCAGCATGCCCACCCTGGCTTACCACGAGGCGGTTCCCGGGCACCATTTCCAATTGGCGCTGGCGCTGGAACAATCGCTGCCGGCCTTCCGCAAGGGCGGTCAGTTTATGGCGTATACCGAAGGCTGGGCATTATATGCTGAGAGATTGGTTGCAGAGATGGGTTTTTACCAGGATGATCCGTATGGCGATCTGGGTCGTCTGCAGGCGGAAGCTTTTCGCGCTGCCCGGCTGGTGGTGGATACCGGCATTCATGCCAAGAAATGGACTTTCGATCAAGCGGTAGATTTCATGATGGAGAACACCGGACTGCCAGACAATTTTGTCCAGGGGGAAGTCGGGCGTTACATCATGTGGCCTGGGCAGGCAACCGCTTATATGGTGGGTATGCTCAAAATCCTGGAAGTCCGCCAGAGAGCGATGGATACGTTGGGAGACAAATTTGATCTTGTCGAGTTTCACAACGTGATTTTACAGAATGGGTCTGTGCCGCTCGAAGTGCTGGATGAGATTGTAAATGAATACATCGCTGCCCGCCAGCAGCCATAAGGTCAGAGCTGGATCAGCGATGATTTAGATCGGTGAGTTGTCACTGGATTAGTTGGATATGATCTATTATCCGGTTGGCAGATCGTTGAAGACCTGTTTCATTTTTGTGGCGTAAGTCTGGAAGGCCTTCCTTCCCTGGGGGGTCAGCTGCAGGATGGTGTTGGGGCGCTTCCCCTTGAAAGTCTTCTCGACTTCGATGTAGCCGCCCTCTTCCAGCTTGCTCAGATGTGCGGATAAATTGCCCCAGGTTAACCCGGTCTGGTTCATGAGGAAGGTGAAATCAGCGCTTTCCAGGACATACAGCACAGCCATGACTGCCAGCCGCGCCGGTTCGTGGACCAGCCGGTCAATGTCGGCGAGATCGAAAAAATCGGCGCCGCCGTCTGACTTAACCATGGAAAGCCTCTTGCTGGGGGAGTGGATACTTCGACAGGAAGCGAATGAGGAGCACCACACCGGGCACAACAATCATCAAGCCAAGAAGGATTGGGAAAATCGGCTGGTTGAGCCAGATCATCAGGAATACCGCCAGGGAGGCCATGACGGCGATATAGTAACCGCGTGGGAAGTCGTTGAAAAAAGCGACCAGGATCATGCTTACGCCAACTAACATTGAACCGATCAGCGCCACAGCGATATCCATCCAGCCGCGATCCAGCAGGAAGGTGTTTAGCGATGCGGCCTGTTCTGGATTGGCCCACCCCAGTGCAGTCAATATGACCAATCCGATATTGATCAGGACAACGATTCCCAACGCGATAGCCAGATACAAACCGCGCTTCTTGCGAATGGGACCAAACTTGACCTGTCCCATGCGGGGCAGGGTAATGAATTTCTTACCTCCCCAAAATATCAGGGAGACCACTCCATAACCTGCGAGAAAGATGATAATGTTCCACGCGCTGTAGCCACCCACCGGACGGTACATATAGAGTGCCATGAATATCACGACCAGGCCGATGTAGATATCCCACAGGCCATCTTGATAGGTAGAGCGGAACGCCTTGCGCTCGATTTGTTTGAGATCAATTTCCTGAGACATGGTAACATCTCCCTGAATAAATACTGAAGTTTACTGAACAGTTATGTCTTGTGTAGGATCGACGCGCTCTTTGTTTTGCAGTATACTTTGTAATACAAAGATAGTTGTATTATAAACCCATTAATGGGTTTGTCAAGAGGGATCTTGGGCGGTTGTTGTTGTTCAGCGATAATGTCACCCCCTAAGTGTTCAGCGATAATGTCACCCTATGAACACACAGGTGATATTGACGATGAAAGAACAGCACAAGTTGAAGATGGTGATTGACTACGAAGCCGGGAAAGTACCTGCCCCAACCGCCGCCAAACTGCTAGGGATATCGAAGCGGCAATTTCGTCGGCTGGTGGCGGCATACCGCAAACGGGGCGTGGCAGCCCTGGCACATGGCAACCGAGGCAGGACCCCAGCCAACCGCATCGCAGACGTCGTGCGGCAGAAGATTGTGGCATTGGCCAAAACCACCTACCAGGACTACAACGATAGCCACTTCACCGAAGAACTGACCGAACAGGCGGAGCCGATCGTGGTTTCGCGCTCGACGGTACGGCGCATCCGGCGGGCAGCCGGGCAAGGCAGTCCGCGGAAACGCCGGGCGCCGCGCTATCGCAGCCGGAGGGAGCGCTATGCGCAGGTGGGGATGCTGCTGCAAACCGATGGCAGCCGCCACGACTGGCTGGAAGGCAGAGGTGCCTGGTTGACCCTGATAGGGATGATCGACGATGCCAACAACCAGATCGTGGGGGCCTGTTTTCGGGAAGAAGAAGACGCCGCCGGCTATTTCCTGGTACTGAAGCAGGTATGTCTGACGCAAGGCTTGCCTCAGGCATTGTACGCTGACCAGCACACCATCTTTCAGAGCCCCAGCCAGCCGACGGTAGAACAGGAATTGGCAGGTGAACTGCCACACACGCAGTTTGGCCGCCTGATGGATGAATTGGGTATCCAGTTGATCGCCGCCCGCAGTCCCCAGGCGAAAGGACGCATCGAACGGCTGTGGGGTACGCTGCAAGACCGCCTGGTCAAGGAGCTGCGCCAAGCCGGGGCTTGCGATGTGGCGAGTGCGAACCAGGTCTTGGCGGCTTACCTGCCCAAGTACAACGCCCGCTTCCAGGTCGAAGCTGCCCAGCCGGGTTCGGCCTATATCCCTTGGCCGCAAGACCAGGAGCCAGGCCAATATTTCTGTTTCAAGTACACCCGCACAGTGACCAACGACAATACCGTCTCCTTCAACAAGCACCGCCTGCAGATCCCGCCTGGCCCCCAGCGGCGCAGCTTTGCCCAAGCCAAAGTCGAACTACGTCATGATCTGGACGGAAGCCTGGCTATCTGCTACCAGGGACAGCCTGGTCACTTTCCAGCCAGCCGAGCCAGCTCCGCCTCGGGTCGGTCACTTTCAGCCACTGGCTGCGCCCGTCATCAGCCTTCCCCCAGCGCCAAAGCCACCCAGACAGCCCTGGAAACCCCCACCCAACCACCCCTGGCGCCGTTCGTTCTCAGCTAAGGAACCCAAATGAAAAGACGAGATGGCTTTGCACAGCCGCTCTCGCCTTCTCGTTGGGGGTTGTGCCGATTATACTCGGGTCATCTTCTTTGCCAAGGTGACATTTTCGCTTGCCAGTTAAGGTGTCATTTTCCCTGAACAATGACAGAGGGATTTTG
>CAVPNY010000007.1:0-101479 GCA_963706905.1 uncultured Chloroflexia bacterium
CCTCAGTTAATTAGCCTAGAAGAAGGAGATGAAAAATGATCTACAGCCAGGTACTTGGGAAATTCGTTCGATGGTGGAGGATTCTGTTGGCAGTAATCTTCGTGTGTGCATGGATATCCGTAGCTGGCCCACAGGGAGATGTAGGGGCAACTGGATTCTCTATCAGGGATAATTCAGGTGTTCTGCTTAGACCGGTAGAGATGGCACAAAAGCAGGTTGATCCAGTTGTGTTGGGGCTCACTGACTGGCCTTTAAGGAGTAATTTCGGCCAGGCGCCAAAGGCGGCGCCAGATGAAGAATACTACGACTGGGACGCCCGTTTTGGGTTGAGGGGCACAGATGGCGATGTCTACGCTGTGGCTGTGGATGAGCTTGGCGACATGTATGTAGGGGGATGGTTCACCACTGCCGGAGGGGTAATTGCCAATCATATCGCCCGCTGGGATGGGGAAGCCTGGCACTCGCTGGGGGATATGGATGGTGATATCCGCGCTCTGGTGGTGGATGGGCAGGGGAACCTGTATGCGGGGGGGGAGTTCAACACTGCCGGCGGAGTCAGCGCCTATCATGTCGCTCGCTGGGATGGGATGACCTGGCACTCACTGGGGGAGGGGACCAATCTCAGTGTCAATGCCTTGGAGTTGGATGGACAGGATAATTTGTATGCTGGGACGTGGGGGCATATTGCTCGCTGGGATGGGAAAGCCTGGTACGACCTGGGGGGGAGATTCAACAAGAAGTCCGCACCCTGGCAGTGGACGAGAAGGGCAACCTGTATGCAGGGGGGGATTTCACCACGGTTGGTGGGATCAGTGCCAACCATATTGCCCGCTGGGATGGAGAGACCTGGCACTCGCTGGGTGAGGGGATGGATGAGCGTGTTAACGCCCTGGCGTTGGACGAGAAGGAGAACCTGTATGCGGGGGGGGAGTTCACCACTGCCGGAGGGGTCAGCGCTAATCGCATCGCCCGCTGGGATAGGGCAGCCTGGCACCCGCTGGGGGAGGGTATGAATGCCGATGTCGGAGCTCTGGCGGTAGACGGGCAGGGGGACCTGTATGCGTCGGGGCGGTTCACCACTGCCGGTGAGGTCAGCGCCAATCGCATTGCCCGCTGGGATGGGGCAGCCTGGCACTCCCTGGGGAGCGGGATGGATGAGGGTGTCTACGCCCTGGCAGTGGACGGGCAGGGGAACCTGTATGCGGGGGGGGAGTTCACCACTGCCGGGGGAGTTGTTGCCAATAATATTGCCCGCTTGTATAGGGAAGCCTGGAACTCTCTTGGGGAGGAGATGGGGATAAGTGGCCCTGTCTACGCTCTGACGGTAGACAGGCGGGGGGATCTGTATGCGGGGGGGGAGTTCACCACTGTCGGGGGGGTCAGCGCCAATCGCATTGCCCGCTGGGATGGGGAGGGCTGGCACACGCTGGGGGAAGGGATATCTGGCAGAGTCTTCGCTCTGGTGGTGGACGGGCGGGGGGATCTGTATGCAGGGGGAGATTTCACCGTAGCTGGTGGAGTTAGCGCCAATTATATTGCCCGCTGGGATGGGGAGGCCTGGCACACGTTGGGAGAGGGATTCAATGGCACTGTTTACTCCCTGGCGGTGGACGGGCAGGGGGACCTGTATGCAGGAGGGTGGATCGACTATTCTGGAGAGGTCAGCGTCAATCATATCGCTCGCTGGGATGGGGAGGCCTGGCATCCACTGGGGGAGGGTGTGTATGGTGGTGTCTACACGCTGGTTTTCGACGCGGAAGGATACCTGTATGCGGGTGGAGAATTCGACCACGCTGGAGGGGTCAGCGCAAAATATATCGCCCGTTGGGATGGAGTGGCCTGGCACACGCTGGGAGATGGAATTCCTGGCTATCAAGTCAATGCCCTGGTGGTGGATGGACAGGGTAACTTTTATGCAGGGGGATGGTTCTATATCGCCGGGGGGGTCAGCGCTAAATTTATTGCCCGCTGGGATGGGGAGGCCTGGCATCCGCTTGGGGAAGGGATGGATGGTTGGGTAAACGCCCTGGCATTGGACGGGCAGGGGAACCTGTATGCGGGGGGATTGTTCTCCATTGCCGGTGGGGTCAGCGCCAGCGATATCGCCCGCTGGGATGGAGAGACCTGGCACGCGCTGGGTGAGGGGATTAAGGTGATAGAGGAATATGATAGCGTTTACGCCCTGGCGGTAGATGGTCAGCACGACCTGTATGTTGGGGGAGAGTTTACCATCGCTGGAGGAAAGCCCTCGTTCAACATCGCCCGCTGGTATACTGACGGGGATACTGAAAAGCAACCTTTATACTTACCGATAATCTCACGCAACTGATCTGAGGGTGCATATTCCCGTTACGCAGTGTCCGAAGAGCTTGGGGATTTCGTGGAGAGAGGTAATCCCGGATTCCCAGGATAATTGCCTGAAACAACCAGTTCCATCAGCAGCCAACCGAAACCGTCTCATGCCATTGAAGCAAGACTGAACTGGAAAGCCGAAGTGACCATGAGGTCATCAGCTCAAACGAAGGAGGCTAACCATGAATTTCAACCATGTATGCGGGAAAATAGTTCGCTGGGGGAGCCTACTGTTAGCGGTTATCGTCATGTGTGCATGGATACCGGCGACTGGCCTGCGGGGTGGTGAAGGGGCGGTAGGACTCTTTATGGGGGACAATGCAGCCGAGCTGATCAGATCGACCGGGAAACCAGAAAATAAGCAAGCTGATCCAGTTGCGTTGGGGCGCACCAACTGGCAATCCAGGATGGATATTGATGAAATGCCAGAGAATATGCCGGAAGAAGCCAATGATCATTGGGATGCAGGTTTTGGGCCGCCGGGTGTGAGTGGGCTGCCGGGTATGAGTAAATCTGTTCTCGCCCTGGCTGTGGATGGGCAGGGTAACCTGTATGCGGGGGGGGAGTTCACCACTGCTGGCGGGGTCAGCGCCAATCACATCGCCCGCTGGGATGGGGTGGCCTGGCAGGCATTGGGAGAAGGTTTAAGTGGCTATGTTTACTCCCTGGTTGTGGACGGGCAAGGGGATCTATATGCAGGGGGGCGGTTCACCACTGCTGGAGGGGTCAGCGCCCAATGTATCGCCCGCTGGGATGGGGTGGACTGGCACCCGCTGGGTGAGGGGATGGATGAGGATATCCTAGCTCTGGCGGTGGACGGGCAGGGAAACCTGTATGCGGGGGGGGAGTTCACCACTGCCGGTGGGGTTCCCGCCAATCACATCGCCCGCTGGGATGGGGCAGCCTGGCACAGCCTGGGGAGAGGGATGGATAAGCGTGTTTACTCCCTGGCGGTGGACGGGCAGGGCAACCTGTATGCGGGAGGATACTTCACCAAAGCCGGAGGGCTCAACAGCGCTAACTATATCGCCCGTTGGGATGGAGATACTTGGTACAGCATGGGGGAGGGGATGGATGGGCGTGTTCTCGCCCTGGCTGTGGACGGGCAGGGGAACTTGTATGCGGGGGGAGACTTCACCACTGCCGGCGGGGTCAGTGCCAATCACATCGCCCGCTGGGATGGGGCGGCCTGGTACCCGCTGGGGGAAGGAATGGATGGCGGTGTTTACGCACTGACGGCGGATGGGCAAGGAAACCTTTATGCGGGGGGGACTTCACCACGGCTGGCGGGGTCAGCGCCAATCACATCGCCCGCTGGGATGGGGTAGCCTGGTATCCGCTGGGGGATGGAATAAGTAATTATGGTGTCAACGCCCTGGCGGTTGACGGCCAGGGGGATCTGTATGCGGGGGGAGATTTTCCCAATGCAGGTGAGGTCAGCTTTAATTATGTCGCCCGCTGGGATGGGGCTGCCTGGCAATCCCTGGGGAGTGGGATGAATAGTTATGTCTACGCCCTGGCGGTGGGTGGGCAGGGGGATCTGTATGCGGGGGGGGAGTTCACCACTGCCGGAGGGGTCAACGCCGGTCGCATTGCCCGCTGGGATGAAGCAGCCTGGTCCCCGCTGGTGGAGGGGATGAATAACAGTGTCCGCGCCCTGGCGGTGGATGTTCAGGGAAACCTGTATGCGGGGGGGCGTTTCACCACAGCCGGTGGGGTCAGCGCCAATCACATCGCCCGCTGGGATGGGGCAGGCCTGGCACACGCTGGGGGAGGGGATGCCTGGCAATGTCTACGCCCTGGCAGTGGATGAGCAGGGCAACCTGTATGCGGGGGGATACTTCACCACCGCCGGGGGAGTTGTTGCCAATAATATTGCCCGCTGGGATGGAGCGACCTGGTACCCGCTGGGGGAGGGGATGAATAACAGTGTCTACGCCTTGGCGCTAGACGGGCAGGGGGACCTATATGCGGGAGGGGGATTCACCACTGCCGGAGGGGTCGGCGCCAATCACATCGCCCGCTGGGATGGGGAGGCCTGGTACCCGCTGGGGGAGGGGATGAATAACAATGTCTACTCCCTGGCGGTGGACGGTCAGGGTAACCTGTATGCGGGGGGGAGTTCACCACAGCCGGTGGGGTTCCCGCCAATTACATTGCCCGCTGGGATGGGACAGCCTGGCACCCGCTGGGGGAGGGGATGGATGGCGGTGTTTACGCACTGGCATTAGACGAGAGAGGGCATCTGTATGCAGGGGGGATTTTCAAGAGTGCTGGGATGGTTGATGCCAAGAATATCGCCGGCTGGGATGGGGCAGCATGGCACAATTTAGGAAAAGGGATAAATTACCGGGTCTCCACTCTGACATTTGATGGGTATGGCAACCTGTTTGCGGGGGGGAACTTTCACAAAGCCGGGGGTAAGCCGTCGAATTATATTGCCCGTTGGTGGAATATAGTGGCAAGGGATGACAGCTACCAAATCCCGTCAGGAACGACGCTTTACGTAGCGACGCCAGGTGTACTGAGTAATGACAGTGATGCGGACGGCGATCCACTCTCGGCTGCGCTAGAAATGAACCCAGCCAGTGGCAGTCTAGAATTCCACCCGGATGGGTCATTTATTTACGTCCCCGAACCAGAATACACGGGGGTGGTCACGTTTCAATACAAGGTCAGTGATGATTACGGAAGCTCCGATAGGGCAGAAGTCACGATTGAGGTAAATTTATCCATACCTTTGTATTTGCCTATGAATTTGAAGAACTAACCCGTTATACCCGAGATATCTTAGGATTTCCGGTCTCTTATTCAGGTCACGTTCACCGGCGCGGGCTTGTGCTTCGTATAGACATAATAGGCTGGGATAGCAATCGCCAATCCCATCAGCAGCCAACCGAAACCGTCTCATGCCATTGAAGCAAGCCTGAACTGGAAAGCCGAAGTGACCATGAGGTCATCAGCTCAAACGAAGGAGGTTAACCATGAATTACAGCCATGTATGCGGGAAAATAGTACGTTGGGGGAGGCTACTGTTAGCGGTTATCGTCGTGTTTGCATGGATATCGGCGACTGGCCAACGGGGTGGTGCAAGGGCGGTTGGACTCCCTATGGGGGACAATCCAGCCGGGCTGATCAGATCGACAGGGAAACCAGAAAAAAAGCAAGCTGATTCAATTACGCTGGGGCGCACCAACTGGCAATCCAGGATGGATATTGATGAAATGCCAGAGAATGCGCCGGTGGAAGCCAATGATCATTGGGATGCAGGTTTTGGGACGCTGGGTGGGAAAGATTACGTTAGCTCCTTGGCGGTGGATGGACAGGGGGACCTGTTTGCAGGGGGGGTGTTCACTACTGTCGGTGGGGTCAGCGCCAATTGCATCGCCCGCTGGGATGGAGTGGCTTGGCACTCTCTGGGGGATGGAACAGATGGTACTGTCTATTCCCTGGCGGTGGGCGGGCAGGGGAATCTGTATGCGGGGGGGGAGTTCACCACCGCCGGAGAGGCCAGCGCCAATCACATCGCCCGCTGGGATGGGCTAACCTGGCACAGCCTGCGGGGTGGGATGGATGCCGTTGTCCGCGCCTTGGCGGTGGATGAGCAGGAGGACCTGTATGCGGGAGGATACTTCACCACTGCCGGAGGGGTCAGCGCAAATTATATCGCCCGTTGGGATGGGGTAGCCTGGGGCGCACTGGGGGCGGGGATGGATGAGCGTATCAACGCCCTGGCTGTGGATGGGCAGGGTAACCTGTATGCGGGGGGGGAGTTCACCACAGCCGGCGGGGTTCCCGCCAATCACATCGCCCGCTGGGATGGGGCAGCTTGGCACCCGCTGGGGGAGGGGATGGATGCCGATGTAGGAGCTCTAGCGGTTGACTTGCAGGGGAATCTGTATGCATCGGGGCGGTTCACAACTGCCGGAGGGGTCAGCGCAAATTATATCGCCCGTTGGGATGGGGTAGCCTGGGGCGCACTGGGGGAGGGGATGGATGAGCGTATCAACGCCTTGGCGGTGGACGGTCAGGGTAACCTGTATGCGGGGGGGGAGTTCACCACAGCCGGCGGGGTTCCCGCCAATCACATCGCCCGCTGGGACGGGGCTGGGTGGTACAGTCTGGGGAGTGGGATGGATGAGGGCGTCTTCGCCCTGGCGGTGGATGGACAGGGGAATCTGTATGCGGGGGGGGAGTTCACCACTGCCGGAGGGGTCAACGCCAATCGCATCGCCCGCTGGGATGGGGCGGCCTGGGGTAATCTGGATTGGGAATGGGGAGGGGGGCAAGGGATGAATAGAATTGTCCGCACCCTGGCGGCGGATGGGCAGGGAAACCTGTATGCGGGGGGGCGGTTCACCACTGCTGGAGGGGTAAGCGCCCAATATATCGCCCGCTGGGATGGGGCTGCCTGGCATTCCTTGGGGAATATCAATCTTGGGGGGGTCTCAGCCCTGGCGGCGGATGGGCAGGGAAACCTATATGCGGGAGGGGGATTCACCACTGCCGGAGGGGTCGGCGCCAAACACATCGCCCGCTGGGATGGGGAGGCCTGGTACCCGCTGGGGGAGGGGATGAATAACAATGTCTACTCCCTGGCGGTGGACGGTCAGGGCAACCTGTATGCGGGGGGATACTTCACCACTGCCGGTGGGGTCAGCGCCAACCACATCGCCCGCTGGGATGGGGCTGCCTGGCAATCCCTGGGGAGTGGGATGAATAGTTATGTCTACGCTTTGGCGGTGGACGGGCAGGGCAACCTGTATGCGGGGGGGAGCTTCACCACTGCCGGAGGGGTCAGCGCCAATCACATCGCCCGCTGGGATGGGGAGGCCTGGTACCCGCTGGGGAGGGGATGAATAATAATGTCTACTCCCTGGCGGTGGACGGTCAGGGTAACCTGTATGCGGGGGGGGAGTTCACCACAGCCGGTGGGGTTCCCGCCAATTACATTGCCCGCTGGGATGGGACAGCCTGGCACCCGCTGGGGGAGGGGATGGATGGCGGTGTTTACGCACTGGCATTAGACGAGAGAGGGCATCTGTATGCAGGGGGGATTTTCAAGAGTGCTGGGATGGTTGATGCCAAGAATATCGCCGGCTGGGATGGGGCAGCATGGCACAATTTAGGAAAAGGGATAAATTACCGGGTCTCCACTCTGACATTTGATGGGTATGGCAACCTGTTTGCGGGGGGGAACTTCACCAAAGCCGGGGGTAAGCCGTCGAATTATATTGCCCGTTGGTGGAATATAGTGGCAAGGGATGACAGCTACCAAATCCCGTCAGGAACGACGCTTTACGTAGCGACGCCGGGTGTACTGAGTAATGACAGTGATGTGGACGGCGATCCACTCTCGGCTGCGCTAGAAATGAACCCAGCCAGTGGCAGTCTAGAATTCCACCTGGATGGGTCATTTATTTACATCCCCGAACCAGAATACACGGGGGTGGTCACGTTTCAATACAAGGTCAGTGATGATTACGGAAGCTCCGCTAGGGCAGAAGTCACGATTGAGGTAAATTTATCCATACCCTTGTATCTGCCTATGAATTTGAAGAACTAAACCGTTATTACAAGATACCTGAGGATTTCTGGAACTCTTAATCAGGTCACGTTCACAGGCGCCGGCCTGCGCTTCGTATAGACGAAATAAATCAGGATAGCTGCTGCCAATCCCATCAACAGCCACTCATGTGGCTCTGGCACGCCAGCCAGCGGTACCGGGCTGGCGGGGGCGGTCTCGCCCAGGGTTTCAACTTCGCGCTCGTAGCGGTCTTTCAGTCCCTGAGAGGTCTGTCCAGTAGATCCTTTTGCTGAGCATTCACCAGTACGATCATCGAGGAATATGGGGTGACAATGCCGTATTGAGTTGCCAGGGCATGCAGGTCGTCTAGCGTTTCGAGCTGGTCGATGGTTCCCTGGTTGCGCTGCATCTCGGACAGGATCAGGCGGCGTGCAGCCAGGGCTGCAAATCCATCCTGGGGGTCATGGATCTGGGCGGTTTCGCCGGACAGGGTGGTGTCCACTTGGTCTGTGGGCAAGGAGATCCACAGATAGTTGTCCAGGAGATCCGAAGCGGCGAATGACTGATCGGTCGACTGACCGCTAGCGGCAAGAGAAACTGCCAGTCGTTGAAGTGCGGTGTCTACATCGCCGGCGATGCCGCCCCCAGAGGCCTGGATGGCCTGCAGAGTCTGGTCATCATAGCCCAAAGAGAGATCGCCATCCAGGTGCACCATCCAGAGTGGGGCCGGTGGGACACCGATCTCCACTTCACTCTCACCTAATTCGTAGCCCGAGCCATCGGTGAGCACGAAAATCGCATCGTATTGGCGATCGCCGCGCAGCGTTTCAAACTGGGATAGCATCTCGGTAGGATTCTGTCCGCCGAAGTACAGGATGTTGGCGTTGCCCAGATCAGGCAAGTTTAGGCTCGCCGGGGCTTCCCCGCGGTAAGGAGAGGCAGTCAGGTAGACATCAACAGGGGTTTCAGATGAGTTGTACGCTTGAAGCTGCTCCAGTGCTTTCTTCATCTGTTCAGTGTGAGCCTGCATGCTGCGTGAACGGTCGATCACCACCGCGAGACGCAGTGGATCGGGTAATGAAGGGATGGTAACCTGGTGTTCTGGCAAAGCCAGCACAGTTTGCCCTTCGGGCAGGTCGAACTGATGGGCTTGCGAGGTGATTGAGCCACTGGCAGGAATGGTCTCGGGCAGCCATTCGTCCTGATATTGTTCATTCTCCTGTCCATTCAGAAGGCGGACTGTCTGATTGTCCCAATACACATTGAGCTTTTGCGCCAGGCGAGGTAAAGGCCAGCCTTCCGTAGTCGCCATCTCTCGCCAGGTCAGCCACATGTGCAATTGGGGGGCGTCTTCTACCATAGTACGGGCGGTTTCCTGGTCATATTCCATCACTAAACGTGGTACGGGGTATACCCTCAGGCGGTACTGGCGCGGGCCGATCTGCTCGACCAGGGCTGGGTCCATGCTGACGCGCGTCTGCTCGCGGTAGACTGCCTGCGCAGCGCCCGCGGGGCAACCTGGAATGGATTGGCCTGTGCTTTATCAGCGCTATCACCCAGCCAGACTCCGGTGATGACGGCAGATTCGGGCAAATTAAAGTAGTAAATAACTTCCTGCAGATCGCTGGTCTGATTCTGATACACCTCATGCAGCTCCAGATCAGCCCAGTCCCCGTGTTCCTGTAGCGCCACATCCTGGCTGACCAGATAAACTTCACGGTCGTCCACAACTTGCCAGGCGGCCTCAGCCTGACCAGATGACCAGGTAGATCGCACGGCATTTACAATTGTCTCGCGTTCAGCATCATTGATCGGCTCATCAAAGAAGCGCTGGTAGAGTCGAGCCGCCTCAATCGGCTCCTCGACCAGGGCGCGATTGTCTTGCAGGGAAGAAATCTCCTGTGGGTGCACAGGTTTGTAAAGCAGTGGACTGGCGAGGCCTTCGTATAATCGTTGTACCGCATATGCCTCCCGGCGAGGGATCTTAAAAGTGCTTTCGTAGAGATCTCGCACATGCCGGACTTCACCCTGGGCGCTGATATAGCGATATGGTGCCAGATAGGAATTGAGCAGGCCTGCGCGGATCGATTCAGAATGTTCAAGAAGGGCATTGGCTTCCGCCTCGGAAGATGGAGTTTGTGCCAGCAGGGCAAATGCCTGCTTCTGTGGCTGGCGATTAGCAAAAATAAATAATCCCGCACTTGAGATCAATACGACACTTACCAAGATCGCTGGGCGAAGCCAGCCCAGGCGTCCGGCCTGTCCACTTAATGACCGCCACCAGGTGCGCAGGCTAAGCACTGGCACGACGATAGGTGTGAGCAAGAGCAGCGTGGCAGTGTAGAGTACCAGGATGAAACCCAGGATGCTAAACGGCAGCATCATTGGGTTATATATGAGCATTTCGCGCAGCCCAATCACAGCATCTCGCAGTCGGTCAGGCATTTCTGAGAAAAACGAGACCAATGCTCGCCAGCCTTCGACAGCCAGTGGCAGGGCGTAAAAGGCAAGCCATGCTGCTGCATACAGGCTGGTGATAGCCATCAAGGTTAACCCAGCCAGCCGTAATCCTTCCAGCAGAGGTGTGCGTTCACCGGAGCGCCGGTCGAGCAGAGTCCATAAGAAAGCTGCCATACCTAACAAGGCGATCGCGAAGGTAAAGAACACACCAGGTGTTGCCTGGCGGATTGCAAAAAAACGGACTGCCAGGATCAACATCAGCGGCCCTTCGATTACGTATCCAAGGGCAAACAAGCGGGCAGGGGCGCGGCGGAATACTGTCACTCCGAGGACCAGACAGGCAACCGGAATAAGCGCCAGCACCAGGGCGTAAATCAAGTATGCGACCGGTATAGATCCTGAGCGAACCGCTATGAAAGTTTCGGGCAGCAAGACTGGAGCGAAGCCGAGTAGCATGAAGGCTACAAATACCAGGTTCCAGGACCAAAACAAGCCAAATTGCACCCATTCCAGACGGGTGTAGCTGGATTGTTCAGGATTGTCTTTTAATTGGTTGGTGATTTCCATCTCAACCTTCTTTCTCAAAATAAATCACTACGATGAGATCCGAGTTTAACAAGACTTTTTACAGTTGTTGTTATTGGGTCGTTTCTCCGGAGAATGCCAGAACTCTCTTCCACTACCTCTCGAAGGTTATTGAATAAAGCTTTTGGCGCTTCTTCCTGCAGGTTTTGAGGCGAATCAAAGAGCACGGTAACCAATACCCAGGATTGTGGTTGTGGAGCTAGGTCATCCCAGATACGGGCTGCATAGTCTTCGGTGATCCGATCAGCGGATTGAAGCCAGTATGCAGCCGAGTAGATTGCAGGGTCATTCCCTTGACCAAGCGTCAGCCAGCGAACGGGGAAATCGTCGTCAACCATCATGGGTTGAGATTGCTGAACTTCCAATCCATAGACAGTGAAACAGCGCTCGGGGCGATGCTGGGCGCGCCAGGTGTCGCTGGCAACAAGTAAGAGCGAGCCGTGCAGTGTTCCCGCCTCGAATCGCCAGCGTGAGGCGGTAACACTGCCTTCTGTGCTTGCGCTGGTAAGCCAATCCAGCTCGCGTTGTGTGAGCGGCCAGGGAATGGTATGTAGTGCCTGGGGAAAATTCCAGGTACGCAGGGTAGCAGCTGCTACCGGATTGGGACGTGGCGAGTAGAGTAGTGCCATCGCGATCAAGAAAATCACCAACCCTGGTGCCAGCCAGGCTGGTTGGGCAAAATTGGGCTGTCCCTCTTCTGAACGACTACTTTCTTTGGGAACTGCTGGGGTTCCAGCCCAACGTAACAGTACCAGGGCGGCACCACATGCCGCCACAAAGCCGATCACGCCTAGGGGTACATGAATCATCTGAGCCAGAAGCCGCCAGCCGGCGACTTGCCCGATCAGCACCAGGAGCGCTACGCGTCCCAGATTGGCGAGTAACAGGAGTGCAAAGAAGGTCAGGGCTGCCAGCAGCCAGCGCCGGTTCAACGGCCGACGTTCGATCCAGGTTGCTGCCAGTAGAAATAGCGCCCCTGTCCAAAAACTCCTGACCCCGCTGCAGGGACTGTCCACCTGAGAGATGCCATTTTCGAAAATCAAGATAGTGTCCACGCCCACGCTGGGAACACCTAGCCCGGCCAGACCCTGGCTCACCAGGCGAGCGGTCATAATCCGTAGTGGGTATCCGATGAAAGTGTCCATGTGCTCGCCAAAAGGCAGTGCACCGATCAACAATAAAGCTGCTGGCAATCCGGCGCGCCAGTAGGACGGGCGCAGCCACAGGCCGACCAGACCATAGCTTGCCAGGCCGAACAAGGTCGCAGATAGGGTGTTGATATCCAGGTAGCGCTCAACAACCAGAAATAGGATTGCGCCGCCCAGAGCCAGGGCTAAGGCTGGGGGATAGAGCTGAGGCGGTGTGTCCAGGCGAGGTCGCAAGCCACCTTTACGCACCTGGAAAATTACCAGCGCCAGCACCGCTACCAGTACTACTTGATTTGTGCGGAACTCCTGGCGGGTGAAGATAATACCCAGGTATGGGTACACCGAATGAAACAGCCACATCCAGAGTGCCAGGATAGCCGCGTTGGCAGCTATTTGAGAGATGGCTTGAACACTGGGAATGGCATTCGCCAGTTTACTGTTCATAGTATCTCATGGCATATGAATATGAGGCCTGGATAATTGGAAACTGGCTAAACCGCCATTTCCCAATCCTCAGAGTGGACCAGGTGAGGAGCTCATGATCCCCCATGCTAGTTGAAGCTTTATGCGCACCTGGGATGCAAGTAGAGCAAAAGGAAACGCCAGCAGCACCGCCATGCCCCCATAAGCCAGTAGCCAAATTCGTATAGCCACTATATTATCCTCTCGAACTACTGGCATTTGAGGTGATGCGGTGGGAAATATGTTTTCCCAGGGCCATTAACCACAGTGGGGCAGTCAAGATCAACACGAGCAGATAATTCGTATTCGATCCATCAACCTCGCTATTGGAATTTCCAATGGATGCAGGCATTCCAGTAGCTAAAATCACTGCCAGGATCAATAGCAAGGCTGTTTGCCAGCGTCCCAGACGCACAATGGCGATTACCGCCAATGAGAGCATTAAACCTGCACTTACATAGAGTGCTGCCTCGTTCAGCGATCCAGAAATACTATTCTGCTGCGTTAGCCAGATCCACATCGGTGTTACCGGCAGGAGTGCCAACAGGCCTGAGATCCAGGCGCGGCGGGTCAGCCAGAAGAGCAGGATAACGGCCAGGATGAGCCAGATAATGCCAGCCAGAAAAGCTAGCGGTCCACTAGGGAAAAAGATGTTGATCTGGCTTAGCACAAAAACCAGTCCATAGCCAATCCAGCTGGCACACCAGATTGGCCAACGGAATCGTTGAGCGATCAAGAGCATAACCGCGACAATCGCCCAAAACATAGGCAGTCCTGGACCATGATATTCTGGTAAGTTCAGCCCGTTGGTAACCAGCAATGGGAGGTACAGGGCTAGTGCGTACAGCAGGTGGGGTAAGCCAGCCACTCCTGCACTGATCCAAGAGCGAGGATTGGAGATGTTGACTCCAAGTGAATCCTGGTCTTGCCAGGGGAGTAGGAACCATGCGTGGATATTGTTCCAGAACTGGCGTGTCAGGTTGCCTGGTAATTCTACAAATTCGCGCAGAATAACCCTTGCTGAGCTGAACTGCCCACTACCGGATGCGTTTTTGAGCGCTTCTATAAAGACAGCCTGCATCTCTTCAGCGTACTCTCGGCGAAAACCAGGTGGATAGAGGTATAGTGCGAGCGCGTATACCCAGGCTAGCAGTTTCAATGGTTTATCCCTCCCCGTGTGTATCATGCGAGCCTCAAGCAATATCCCCAATGAAACGCAGCTGGGCTGCACCTACCAGCCCCTCCAGGCGTTGAACCTCGACCTTTAGGATATCTCGGCCCAAGTCGGTGAGCAGGTAAGCTTTTCGTTGGCGTCCATTGGTGTCATTTTCATTCTCATCGGCGCGGCATATCCAACCTTGATCGAGCAGACGTTTTAGGGCGCTGTACAACGTGCCGGTGCTCAAAATCACCCGAGTGTGGCTGAGCCGGTCTACATCTTTCATGATAGCGTACCCGTGACGGGGTCCTTGCGCCAGGCTCAGCAGGATGAAATACGTCGTTTCTGTGAGAGGAATTTGAGAATAGGGATCCTTATCTGTGTTCATCTCCCTCCGATAATAAGTCGCTAAGTAATATGTCGTACGATTACATATTACAGGAAAAAGAAAGCTATGTCAAGAAGGAATTTTCTTTTCTTGATTGCTTCTAGAATTCGAATTTGTCTGCAGGATTATCACCGCGAATACAATTAATATCCCACCAAGAAGTTGAGGAACCTCCAGTTGTTCTGAAAAAAATATACTCCCAAGGATGACTGCAATCATGGGTTCGAAAGTTGCAACAATGCTCGCATTTGTAGCGGGAATACGTTGGAGTCCAGCGTTAAACGCCAGGCTGCCACCCAGAGTGGGGAGTATTCCAAGAAGAATCAACCAGGGGAGTGCCCTTGGCATAATAAAGATATGGAGCACCTCCGGAGAAGGCAGGAGTGGTAACATCCACAGTGCTCCGATCCCCAGTGCATAGACGTTCACAGTCCAGGGCTGATAATCCCTTTGAAGGGCAGCTTTGTTGAACAGGATATAGGTGGCGTAGCCGATCCCTGCACCAAGACCAGCCAGAAATCCGAGCAGATTGATCTGAGCGCTGATCAGATAGTAGACTTTCCCAACCAGAGCCGCTCCGACTGTAGCGAGCAGGAGCGCGCTCCCTTTGCGTAGGTCAAAATGCTCGTGATAGATCACTACGCTGAAAATTGTCACCCAAATCGGAGCCGTGTAAAGTAAAACAGCTGCCACGCCCATCCCCGCCAGAGCGATTGCATAGATATAAATATAGAAAAATGCAGCAACTCCAAACAAGCCAAATACAATAAAAAATAATCTGTCACGTTTATTAAGGTGTAGGTCACTTCGCCGCCATATTCCCAGAATAATAAACAGTATCAGTGCAGCGATTAACGCCCGGTAAAAAACGATCGCTAGGGGTGAGAATTGAAAGGCGGTGATCAAACCTTTGTAGAAAAGCCCAAGCGTTGCCCAGAGCGCCGCAGCAATCAAGATGTAACCGTAACCCGATAGTTTCATTATTTCCTTATTGGAAATTAGTGAAGAATGTCACCAGATCGGCGTGATTACTGGTAGAGGGTTGCCATATATAAATCATGCTAAAATGATTTGGTGTCGGATAAACATCGAACTCCGACTATTTATTGGGAAGCCGGATGCAGCGCTCACCATCACCTTGCAGGATAGTTTCCACCACAGTTGAAATCATGATAGGGGGCTGTGGTGGTTTTTTGATCGGGTCAGCAGTCGGATATATTTCAGCGCAAGTCACATTAATATTTCCCAGATATCATAAAGGATGTCAATCATGCTACGCTCACTCCTGATCTATCTCTCCACAGCATCCTGGGCACGCCAGCTTGTAACAAGATGGAAATTTGCGTGGCGGGCGGCATCCCGTTTCATCGCCGGCGAGAAACTCGAGGACGCCATTCGTGTGGTCAGTGAACTTAATGCAAAAGGAATTAATGCCACCCTCGATCATCTTGGTGAGCATACAACCAGTGTAGAGAAGGCCAACCAGGCTACCGAAGATATCCTGGCTATCTTTGACGCCATCCAGGAATCAGGCGTTCGCTCGAATGTCTCGGTGAAATTAACCCAAATTGGACTGGCCGTCGATGAAAGGGTCTGCGAAGAAAACTTGATGCGTATTCTGAGAAAGTCCAAGGATTACAATACGTTTTTGCGCATAGACATCGAGGATGCAACCGTGGTAGACAAGACGCTGGGAATATTCAGGAAAGCCCGGCAAGTATGCGGCTGTGAGAATGTAGGGCAAGCAATCCAGGCCTACCTTTACCGAAGCGAGAAAGATATAGCCACTTTAATGAAAGAACAAGCACGCATCCGACTATGTAAGGGCGCTTACAAAGAGCCGGAGGATGTTGCTTACCCCAAGAAAGCCGATGTAGATGCCAGCTTCGATCGGCTAACCATGGCGTTGATCGATGGCTCAATGGCTGCGGGTGCGCCAGTCTTGAGTCAGGATGGAAGATTGCCACCTATCCCAGCGATTGCATCTCATGATGAAAAAAGGATTGCTTTTACCAAAGCCTATGTTGCCAAGACTGGGTTACCTCACAAGGCCATAGAATTTCAGATGTTGAATGGCATCCGCAGGGATTTGCAAGAGCAGCTGGTTGCTGAGGGATACCCGGTTCGGGTCTATGTACCTTATGGCACTGAATGGTATCCATATTATGTCAGGCGGCTGGCTGAGCGACCAGCAAATATCTGGTTCTTCGTGTCGAATTTTTTCCGCAAGTAGTTACGGGTTAAACCGAACCGGTTAAGTAGGCCAGTGCAGTCTGGGTCATAACTGCTACTCCTACCGGCAGGCATTCTTCGTCGATGTCGAAGATTGGGCTGTGCAGCTTGCGTTCCTCGCCGGGTCGAGCACAGCCTAATGTGAACATCGCACCCGGAGCAATGGCTGTCATGAATCCAAAATCCTCTGCACCCATTTCCATCTTGGGGGTGTGGATATGCTCTGCTCCAAGCAGAGGGCTGGCGACATTGCGGATGGTTTCAACGACAGTGGGGTTATTGAACATCGGCGGGTAGCCAATTTCGAAGCGTAAGCGGTAGTCCCCGCCCAGGTTGCGCGCAATCGAGAAAGCGTGTTCTACCTCGGCATGGATAATATGTTGGACATCTGATTCCATGAAACGCAATGTACCAGTTAATTCCACCTGATCTGGGATTACATTATCGATTTGTCCACCATAAATCGTTCCAATACTGACAACTGCCGGGTCAAATGGATGGAGGCGGCGGGAGACAATCCCATGCAAGGCCAGTATGACTAATCCAGAGAGATAGATCGGATCTACGACTTCATGTGGTTTCGCACCATGCCCACCTTTTCCGATAACGGAACCGTAGAAAGTATCCACGCCAGCCGAAGCAACACCGGATTTGAGGGTTATCTCCCCTGCAGGGTAGCCAGAATCTACGTGTAAAGCCAGAACGGTTTGAACAGATTCCATTGCCCCGTCGGCAATCATGCGAGGAGCCCCGCTGATACCTTCATCGTCGCCGACCTCCTCAGATGGCTGGAAGAGAAAGCGCAGCGTTCCTGGAAATGGAGTATCAGCAAAAAGACGGGCGGTGCCCAGGGCAATGGTCATGTGAGCATCGTGCCCGCAGGCATGCATGACGCCGGGATTCTTGGAAACATAGGGTGTATCATTCGCTTCGAGTATTGGCAGGGCATCCATATCGGCGCGGATGGCAACCACCGGCGAGCCTGCCCCTTTCTCCGCAAGGACTCCGGTGCGGCCTACTCCCCGGCGAACCTGATATCCCATCTCTGTCATGATGTCGGCAATGCGTGCAGAGGTGCGTGTTTCTCTAAAGCCCAGCTCAGGATTTGAATGAAACTCACGTCTCCAATTCACTAACTCTTTCTTGATGTTGCGAGCTTTTTGCAAGGAATTACCATTGGCATCGATGTTCATGGGTATCTATTTAAACCTCAATTCGAGAAAAGGTTAAAAAGGGCCATTTGTCTATGATTAGAGCCATGAAACCGGTCTAATCATAGACAATATATCTTTATCGCAAATCTACATAAATATACTCAGGACGACTGGAAGGTAATTGATTCATCCCGGCTGCCATAGCCTGGCTTAGGACAATTTCGGATAGATTCTTCATATTTTCTTCTGGGAATTCTGGAGGTGAATAGCTCGCAATCAGCTCACTCACATGCTGCCGAGCCTTATCAAAGCTGTCTGGCTTACCATTTTCTTCCCAATTGCGAATGGATCCGCGGTCGATGATATCAGTGGGGAGATATTGTTCTTTTGAAAACAACTTGCGGGTTATTTTTTGTTTCAGGAAATTAGCCTGAAAATCAAAATCACTGAACATTTCAAGGGCAAGTGTGTCAGTGTGGCGTTGGATGCCTTTCAAGAATCGTTTGACCATGCCAATTATTTCAGCATCGATGACGAGCTTTTCAGGACTCTGGCAGGCAAGAAAATCGAGCATCCCGGCGCCTGAGATCATGTTGATGCCCCCCAGCGCCCCTATCAAGGCAGTCATCCCGCTCTCTAATCCAGCTTGCGCGTCGACCTGCTTGCTATCGCTGGCGCCGAGATAGGTGTGGGTAGGAAGCCCAAGTGACTTGCCAATTTGCGCATAGGCAATATCAATCATAGCTGTCTCGATAGCGCCCATGGGTGTTGTCCCCCGTCGCATGTCAAAAATTGCTGGAGCACCTCCCCAAACAATCGGCGACCCGGGTCTGGCAAGTTGATGGATGGTGATTCCGCTCAAACACTCCGCGGCGTGCTGTACCACCGATCCGAGCAGCGTAATAGGCGCGGCTGCACCAGCCAGCGGCATCGAGACAATCTGTGCCGGAATGCCTGCTCTTGCCAGATCGACGAGACTTTGAGATGCGAAATTGCTCCAATTAAGTGGAGGAGAAGGGCATACATCGAAAATGGCGCGCGGTTTATCAGTAAGTTGTTGCTGGCCCCCAGAGACAGCAGCTAACATATCAAACATGATCTGGTTTGTTTTGGTAGAAAAGGCGCCTGTGATAACTGGTTTTTCTGAATAGAGCAAGACGAGGTAAAGCCGGTAAAGATCCCCAATTGCCTCAGGGACATCGTGGCAAACGACCGCAGTTGATTGGGCGTCGTACTGGGGGAGTGTTTCGGTGATCTGGATCAATTTTTTCAAATCGGCTGAGGTCGAAGGGCGGTGTTCTCCTGTATCGGCATCCAGGATATGCACCCCGCTTGACCCCGGATCAAAATGAACCTGATCACCTCCATAGCACACACTTGCTTTTCCTTGAGCGTCGTAGAGCCAGAATTCCTTGGGTGCGGTCTTGATGGCATCCTGGATAATCTCATTCGGAAAACGGACCACATTCTTGATTGGAACAACCTCGCAGCCTGCCTTTTGCAGCATTGCCATCACGTCTGGCGAACCCATCTTTACCCCAATTTCAGCCAGGATCTGGTAAGCCTCTGTGAGGATCTCCTCTGTTAATTCCTTGTTGAGTAAGTTAAGTCGTGGTTGCATGGTTGCCTTAGTTTTCAATCGAGGTGATGATTCGAGCTAGTTCTTCGGATAAATTTTCATCAAGCGGATCAG
This sequence comes from uncultured Chloroflexia bacterium, assembly GCA_963706905.1. Taxonomy (GTDB): domain Bacteria; phylum Chloroflexota; class Anaerolineae; order Anaerolineales; family UBA4823; genus CAVPNY01. The sequence goes on from CAVPNY010000007.1 coordinate 19,161, forward strand.
GTTGATGAGTGGTAAGAATTTCCCTTGCTCTCGAGCGCGCCCAATCCCGAGCACCGTCCTGACGTTCTTTCCAGACATCGTAAGGACGACGATCCATGTATTGGGGCACCCATAAATCGCGCATGTGCTGGCGGGTGTGCTTTTGGGTGAGATAATTTCCCATAGGTCCAACCTGCTTGATCACATCCAAAGCCAGAGTCTCCTCGGTAACTTCAATGCCAGCCATCATCTTTCGAACGATATCGAAAATCTCGCAATCCATCAGCATCTGGTCGTAAGACCAGATGCGGCTGCCATGCAGCAAGCCCACACCGAGGAGCATGTCAGACATCGCAATGGAGGCCATGAATGTCGAAAGGCTGTTTTCAATACCCGCTTGCCAATTTGGTTCTTTGGCGCCTGTGGCGAATGAACCCATTGATAGGGGAACATTATAGAAATCCGACAAAATATTCGTTGCTGCACCGAATAAGAAGTCTTCCGGCCCTCCGCCTGTGTAAGCGCCGCTGCGCAGATCAGCTGAGGTTTGAGCTGCAGCATAATAGACTGGTGCACCAGGGTAGGCCAGTTGAATCAGAGCCAGAGCACTGATCACCTCGGCATTACCGACAGCCAGCGTGCCGGCCATTGTGGCGGGGCCAGTAGTTACACAGGAGGTCATCGTCATGAAGCCAACGGGAAGTCCTGCTTCTGCAGCTACCAGAGCTGCGTCTACACTGCCCCCATCCTGACCGAGGGGAGGCGTCGTGCATTGCATGATGGACAAGACTGGTCTGGCTCGAAGGGCATCTAACCCGCCTGCAATCGCAGATGCCATCTCAACGGCTGCACGAGCTTCCTTCTCACTATAAATACTCTCCGTTTGAACATGTTTGGTCGAATTCTTCCAGATGGCAAGTAGTTCGTGTAGTCCCCGCGATTCGGGTGGGCAATCCTGAGCCGAAACAGGCACCCAGTGAAATGCAATTTCGGGGATAAAATCAGCTATCCGGGCGATATCAGCTACATCTTGAAGACAAGAACTGCGCAGCAAGCCCGTTTCCAGGTCGATGACCTCCACCCCGCAACCGTCCGTCCCGAGAAAGACATGGTTACCATCCAGCGGTAAATCCTGCTCAGGATTTCGGGCGGACAGATCAAAATTCGGTGGTGCTTGTTTCAAGGCAGATTCGATGACCTGACCAGGAATTCTGGCAACCATGGATGCCCGATCTACGATTGCGCCATTTGCAGACCAGATATCTAAGGCCTTTTCCGAGGGAAAGCGGACGCCAACTTGCTCGATGATTTCGAGGGTGGCAGTATGTATTTTTTGAATATCTTCCGGAGTTAGGATATCCAATTTCAGACGGGGGTTTGTGATGGATTTGATCGATGTGGGCATGATGGTTTATTGTCCTTCTTTGCCAGGTATGAATAATAGGATTTTATTTTCCGACCGGTGGTCTATCTTTTGACCAGCCCTGATAAGCCCGATCAAGCACCTCGATGGTGTGCCAGACAGGCGGTGGTTGGCTTTTATGGCCATTTGTCGATACTGCCTGGGCCAGATGGGTGCGTAGTTGCACCAGGCAGCCAATATTTCCAGTAATGACTCCTTGAGCTCCAGTCGTCAGGATAAAGTTGGCCTTCCTCTCACCGAGTTTGCGAGAGATCTCAGGCTGTTCCATGCTGTAGGACCCAGCTGATCCGCAACATATTTCCCCTTCGGGGATCGATAGCAATGTCAGATTTTCAATCTTGCTGAGCACACGACGCGGTTCAGCCGTGATGCTCTGGGCGTGAGCCAGGTGGCAGGCGTCGTGATAAGCTAAAGTCACTGATTCAGGCAGAGGAGGGGGTGGTGTGATATCCAGACGATCGAGAAATACACTGATATCCATGACCAGGTGGGCAAATTGTTCAGCCTTATCCTGCAACTTATGAGACCGGAACAATAATGGGTATTCATGCAAGGTGGATCCACAGCCGGCAGCATTGGTGAGAATAGCATCGACATCAACCGGAAAAGCCTGCAGGTTCGTCAAGGCTAGGCTGCGGGCAGTTTCATGATCCCCGGTATGCAGTGCAAGACCCCCGCAGCAGGTCTGACTCTCCGGAATAATAACTTCCACACCATTACAAGCCAGGACACGCAGGGTAGCCCAGTTGATTTCGGGGGCAAGTGCCTGCTGTACACACCCACTAAGCAAAGCTACGCGGGCTTTTCGTTCGCCTTGAGCTGGATACACCCCTGGCAGTGGATCCGCGGCGGGAAGCGCTTCAGGAATTAGCGAAAGCATCGCTTCGAATTGCTTTGGCAGTAGAGTGCTGAGCGGTTTTGCTAGGTTGCCTACTTTGGCAGCCAGTCGGAAGCGGGAAGGATATGGCAGAGTCTCACGGGTAACTCGACGCGAAAATCGCTCAATGGGTGATCTTTGACGGAAAGTTTCAGCGTAACCACGGAAAGGTGTGATTAGCTCACCATAAGGCACGCCAGAAGGACAGGCGGTTACGCAACCTAAACAGGCCAGGCAGCGATCTACGTAGGGGAGAGCGTCTTGTAATTCAACAGAACCCTCCAAAACCGATTTCATCAATATGATCCGCCCGCGGGGAGAGTCCATTTCGTCGCCAAGCACAGTATAAGTTGGGCAGGCAGGCAGGCAAAATCCGCAGTGCACACACTTCTCAACCGCATTGGCCATCACTGCACCCATGACGCCGAGATTTTCAACAGGAATGGTGTGTTTCATAATTAAATCTCCAACCAGCGTCCTTGCGGATCAAGAGCGGTCTTTACTCTTTTCGCGAATGCTACACTTTTTAGCTCGCCAAGTCGGACTTTTCCAGGCGAACCGAGCACTACCAATCCCGTTAAGTTCAACTCAATCAGCTTGTGATCGAGTTGAGCCAATGGATTTCCCCAGTCTATCCAGGCGAGATTTGCGCCTACAGAATATCTTCGCTTGGCTGCTTGTTCTTCCAGAAAGCGGTCCAGTTGGGGAACCCCTTTGGGTGTCATTGGCACTTTCACAAGGTAGTTGTCCTTCTTGACCCAGGAAAATTCACAAATCCCATCCCAATAACTCTGCTCCTGGTTACCTTCGAGGATCTCTCCGCTACCAAAGAATTCCTTCAAGCGTTTTAACCGTTCTGGAAAGGAGGCTGGCAATCCGCCAATGCGGAGAAACAGATCGAAGTGATCTGGCCGAGGTTCAAGATCAAGTGCAAATAAATCGAAAGGCGCTAGGGTGGTCTTTATCAAGCTGTCCATTCCCTGTTGCAAGGTTGAGAACGAGGTGACAAAGGTAGTATATTCCAATGGTTTTGGAAATACCTTAAAGGTGACTTCAACCAGGGCCCCATACGCACCCAGGCTGCCTACCATCATTTTAGGGATATCAAAACCGGCCGCATTCTTCACAACTTTTCCACCAGCTTTGATTAATCTGGCTTCACCATCCAGGAATTGCACCGCCAGGATGAAGTCGCGTACACCACCATAGCGGTAACGTCCAGATCCGCTCAGGCCAGCCGCGATCGTGCCACCCAGCGTGGCTCCTTGATCAACGAATGGAGCATCAAATGGCAAGAATTGCCCATTGGAGGCAAGTGCTTGGTTTAATTCAGCGAGAGGGGTGCCTGCCAGGGCGGTGAAGGTATACTCACTGGGGGAATATTCAAGTAATCCAGATAATCCAGATAGGTCGAACGCTTGTGAATTTGTTGGAGCCTTTAAGGCAGTCTTGCTTTGCCCTCCTCGCGCCAGGAGGCCATGATGGGATGTGACGAATGCCTGCAATTCTTGGAGATGGGCTGTGGGCGACATAGCATCCTTTACTCGCGTGAAATCACGCCGGCGACTTCTAGTGGATGGGAGCCACGGGATACCATTTCAGGTGATACCCCGTCTGGAAACATCTTCCCCTTGTTTGAAAGTTCTTTCGTGTCAATCTGCAAACGGATGGCGCGCATGGTGTCAATATCCGCTTCGTTAAACATAACTGGGAGGAATTCACGCTTTTCAACACCAATTCCATGCTCACCCGTGATCGACCCACCCATATCGACGCACATCTTTAAGACTTCGCCTGCCAGCATTTCTGCTCGCTCAAGCGAACCCTCCGTTCTGCCGTCGAATAGGATCAGCGGATGCAGATTACCATCGCCTGCATGAAAAACATTTGCTACTCGGATGTTGTACTTCGCCCCAAGGCGTTGGATTTCGACCAGAGCTTCCCCTAATTTGCTTCGCGGAACGACGCCGTCCTGGACAATGTAGTCCGGACTCAAGCGACCGACGGCCGAAAAAGCACTCTTGCGACCCTTCCAGATGCGCAAACGATCGGCTTCATCTTTGGCAACCCGGATTTCATAGGGGCCTGATTCCTCGATTACTTCCATCAGAGCTATGAATTCTTTTTCGACTGCTTCGATTTCACCATCGAGTTCGACAATCAGCAGCCCGGATGCGTCCTTTGGATACCCCGCTTGAACGGCTGCTTCTGCGGCCTGAATGGCAAGATTATCCATGATCTCGAGTGCACCGGGTAATAAACCCGACACGACAATCATCGAGACTGCCTGTCCAGCAAATTCTAGTGAATGGTACGCGGCCAAAACCGTGCGAAATTTCTCCGGTTTGGGGAGGAGCCTTAATGTAATCTCAAGAGCGATTCCAAATAACCCTTCTGAGCCAACATAAAGCCCCACCATGTCTGGTCCAACTGATTCGAGGCTTTCACCACCTAATTCAACAACTTCACCATCTGGTAATACAGCTTTGATCCCCAGGATATGATTGCTGGTCATACCATATTTCAGACAATGCGCGCCGCCGGAATTGAATGCCAGATTGCCTCCAATGGTGCAAATGAGCTGGCTGGATGGATCTGGCGCAAAATAGAGGCGGTGTGGGGCCGCAGCTTTTGTGACATCCAGGTTAATCACCCCAGGTTCAACAACGGCGATGCGTTGTTCAGGGTCAAGTCGAATGATTCGGTTAACCGGTTGAGAGCAATCACAATACCTCCTGCCACCGGTAATGAGGCTCCGGACAAGCTTGTACCACTGCCACGCGCGACAAAGGGTATCTCGAATTGATGGCAGGCGCGAACTGCATGGACGACTTCATCCTGAGTTTCTGGAATTACGACTGCGATGGGTCGTACCTGGTAGGATGTCAGTGCGTCGGATTCAAATGGCGCCAGTTGAGCCGGGCTGGTGAGCAAACGATCTGGTGGGAATATCTTTGCCAGGAGTGAGAGAAATGAGATAGGATCCATGGCGTACTCCTTTATTATTCGGACGGATATGTATAATGGACGTTAGTTGGTCCGGTTTATTGACCTAAAGTGTGAATCAGTTGTTGCATGATGTATTTTAACCTGGATATAGGTTAAATGAATACATTCCTGATAAGGCTGTTATAATATTCTGAAAGAAGATAATTGGGGTTATGTATATCGGAATAATCCAATTTAATCTACCTAAAATTCTGGCTATGGGGAAAACCAATCAAGTTTCCTCAGGAAGGACCCGATCGATGGTAAAACCAGTAATACTGATCTTAGACGATGAGCCGCATGTACTCAATGCAGTGGAAAGAGATTTGCGGCAACATTACCGAAACGATTATCGCATTTTGAAGGCTTCTTCAGGTACGGAAGCAATCGATACGATTGCACAATTGAAACGTCGAAACGCTCCGCTGGCATTATTTCTCGTTGATCAACGGATGCCTGTGATGACTGGGACTGAATTTCTTTCTCAGGCGCGTTCTATTTACCCAGATGCCAAGAAAGTGTTGTTGACTGCCTATGCCGATACTGAGGCCGCAATAACCAGTATCAACTCCATCGGCTTGGATTTCTACTTAATGAAGCCCTGGGACCCGCCTGAGCAAAATTTATACCCAATACTTGATGATTTATTAAGCGACTGGATTGCAAATGTCTCTTTACCTTATGATGGAATCCGTGTCGCTGGAACTTTATGGTCACCCAGTAGCCATTACGTGAAGGATTTCCTGGCGAGAAACCAGGTTCCCTATCAGTGGTTAGACATTGAGCTTAATAAGGATGCGTTGACTTTAGTCGAATCGATCAACCAGGAAAAACATAGCCTCCCGGTAGTGTTCTTTTCGGATGGTTCCACGTTAATCAATCCTTCCAGCCGAGAGTTAGCTGAAAAAATTGGATTACAGACGATTGCGACGAAACCATTCTATGATTTGATCATTATTGGCGGGGGGCCAACGGGGCTTGCAGCTGCGGTATACGGGGGCTCAGAAGGTCTTCAGACAGTGATGATTGAGAAGGAAGCCACCGGAGGACAGGCTGGCACGAGTTCACGGATTGAGAATTACCTCGGTTTTCCACAGGGATTGACTGGTGCTGATCTTGCCCGTCGAGCTACGACACAGGCACAGCGCTTTGGTGTGGAAATATTGCGCGCTCAAGAGGCCATTAATATACGGGTAGAAGATCCGTATCGTTATGTTCAACTTTCAGACGGAAGCGAGCTGAGCGGCCGTGCAGTGTTGATTTCCACTGGCGTGGATGTGCGGCGGTTAGAGGTTCCTGGAGTTGAACAACTTACCGGTGCAGGTGTGTACTATGGTGCGGCACTTTTTGAGGCAGCATTTTATAGAGGCCAGGACGTTGTCGTTGTAGGTGGGGCTAATTCAGCCGGGCAGGGGGCGATGTTCTTTTCTAGATTTGCCCGTAAAGTGACGATGGTAGTGCGCGGAAATTCATTAGAAGCTGGTATGTCACAATATCTGGTGGATCAGATTGCAGATACGCAGAATATCGATGTGATCCTGAACTCAGAGGTAATCGGAGTCCAGGGAGGCGATCGTCTGGAATCCATTACGGTCAGCAATTTAGAAACAAAAGAAATTAGCAATTATCCAATTGGAGCAATGTTTATCTTTATAGGTGCAATGCCTCATACGCAGTTGGTTAAAGACATTGTTGAGCGAGATAGCGCCGGTTTCATAATCACTGGTCCGGATTTGATAGTTGATGGGAAACGTCCCAGGAATTGGAAACCAGATCGTGATCCTTTCTTTTTAGAAACGAGCGTCCCGGGGATATTTGCTGGTGGTGATGTTCGCCATCGGTCAATTAAGCGGATCGCAACTGCGGTCGGAGAAGGCGCGATGGCTGTAGCGCTCATCCATCAATATTTAAAATCGGTCTAATATGTACACCTTTTTGAAGAAAATACCTCTGTTTGCCAGTCTCCCGGATGAGGATCTCGAAAGACTCTGTCAAATGGTCACTGAGGTGCATCTTCCTGCTGGTGCTGAATTGTTTACAGAAGGGAGTCCGGGGGACAAAGCTTATGTAATCCAGGAAGGTGAGATCGAAATTCTGAAGGTTTCCGGGGGTAGAAATGTTTTAGTAGCTGTCCGAAAACCGGGTGAAGTAATTGGTGAAATGTCATTGCTTGAAGCTGCGCCACGATTCGCTAGTGGGCGGGCGCGTACAGATAGTTTATTGCTCGAGATCAGCCATGCACAGTTAGATCAGCTAATAAATACCAGCCCATCTGCTGCCAGGGCAATGTTATTTACAATTACATCTAGGTTGCGATCAACAGAATTGCTATTGAGGCAAAGTGAAAAAATGGCTCAGCTTGGTACATTGACTGCCGGGATCGCTCACGAACTGAATAATCCAGCGGCTGCGGCAAAAAGAGGGGCGGATCGATTAATGACCGCATTGTACAAGTTACAAAAAAATCAATTCTTACTGGCTAAGCTTCGGATAAATGAAAATGAAGTTGACCAACTCTTGAGTTTAGAAAATAAGGCCAGAGAATCTGCCAGATCTGTCTTGGACCTCGATCCTCTGTTACGCAGCGATAAGGAATCCGAGAACGAAACCTGGTTAGATGAAGTTGGTGTAGATGATGGCTGGGAGTTGGCGCCAGTCCTGGTTAGTTTGGGAATAAACATCAAGGAACTTAATGAAATAGCAGGAAGTATTCGACCAACAATTCTCCCGACAGCCCTTGCGTGGTTGTGTAATTCATTTTCAATATATAGCTTATTGGCGGAAATTGACCAGGGAGCCGGTCGGATAGCAGATATTGTCAAATCTTTAAAGACATATGTTTATCTAGATCAGGCGCCAGTTCAACCTGTCGACATTCACGAAGGATTAGACAACACCCTGATCATGCTCAGACATAAACTGAAGACTGGTGTGACGATCAAGAGAGAATATATGTCGAATCTCCCCCGCATTCTGGCATATGGGAGCGAACTCAATCAGGTGTGGACGAATATTATCGATAATGCCATCGATGCAATGAATGGTCAGGGTGAAATATTTATTCGCACAAGTCAGGAATCCGATTGGGTCATTGTCGATATTGAGGATAACGGTCCGGGGATCCCCGAAGGGATCCAGGCAAACATATTCAATCCTTTTTTCACCACAAAGCCCGTTGGAAAAGGAACTGGTCTGGGATTAAATATTACATATAACATCATTCAAAAACACGGTGGTGAGATCAAACTCCTTTCTAAACCCGGAAAAACAATCTTCAGGATATCCTTGCCAGTCAATTTTGAAGCGACCACCTCGAATGCCAGTTTAAAAGAAAGTATTTCCCTGGTGGATGATCAGAACCTAAAAAGAATCCTTGAAACAACAAAGACAATTGCGGTTGTTGGCATCTCGAACAAGAAAGAACAACCCAATTATAGTGTTCCGGAATACTTACAATCAAAAGGGTATCAAATATTTCCAGTAAATCCAGGATTGGATCGAGTATTAGGAGAGAAAGCATATCTAGACTTGCTTGCTATCAATGACGAGGTAGATCTTGTTTAATATTCCGGAGATCAGAGTTTGTCCCGGAGATTGTGGACAATGCGATCACAATTGGTGCAAAAGCGATCTGGATGCAGGAAGGGATCATCAATGCAAAAGCTGCGGAAAAAGCGCGCGAGGCAGGTCTGGATGTAGTCATGGATACATGCATGCGGGCAACTCATCGCCGATTGGTCAACGAATAACAATGTTCTATTATCTACTGTTGGCCCACCTGCTCGCCGATTATCCTTTACAACCTACTTGGATAGTGACTAATAAGAATCGCCGGGGAGTAGTGATACTTCATGCTTCAATTCATTTGTTAATTATTCTAATTATTGTATGGTTTTTCAATTCAGCGAGTGTAACAACTATATCGCCGTATCTGCTTTTTCTTGCAGTGGTCCATTTATTAATTGATTTATCGAAAATTACACTCTCGAGAATACGACCAAACTGGGTGAAGGTCCCTTACTTGCTAGATCAGCTTATGCATATCTTGTCGATATTATTCATTTCGCTCGTCATTCAAACCCGATATGGCTTTCTCGCATTTCCTGCTAACCCAGGCTGGGTGGTGCTTGCAATTGCATTTCTGTTTGTGACGTATGTCTGGTATATCAGCGAGAGAGTGATGACCTATGATGATCCAATGTATCGACAGGCGTTAATTGATGATTCCTGGTCAAGGATGCTTTTCAGAGCCGGGTTCCTCTCGGGGTTCCTTGGTATTTGGATGTGGACCACAAAAACCCTGGCAGCATCAGCCGGTGCCATTTTATTCCCTTATCAAGCAAAGAAATTTGGCCGGAGAGCGCTTTTCACTGATCTCAGTGTATCGCTCAGTGTTTTTTTTCTGCTGATGCTCGTATTAAACCCTTCTTTCTGATTGGGAAAGTCAGGTTGTGTATTCCGTTTGTATTACTTAAAAATGGGAGTTATTAGGGGAATTCAGTAAGGATTTTGATTGATTTGTCGAGCTAGATCGATTATTATCGATCTAGTAGAATCGTGACAATTAGCTAAAGCGATAAGTTAGATGAGTGATTTCTTCCTTACAATTATTGGTCAGGTGTCTGATGTGAATTTCCGACAGGGGGCTTCAGGCAATATTACTAGTGCAACCTCACGAGTCAGCTTTGACATTGAACCAGACGATCCAATCATTAGATATTTTCAAGCATTTCCAGAGGCAGTTGAGATCGGGAAAATTAATCTTAATTCACCAACTTTGGAAAGGTTGAAACCTTTAAGAGCGAGACTGGTCGTTCCACTTATCCACCAAGGAAAACTGATTTGTTTATTAAATGTAGGGGAACAAATTCATAATGAGGAATATCTATCTGAATATCAGCCATGGCCGGGGGATCAAGAAGACCTGGCGGTAATTGCACTTCGTATTGCCTATTGGATGCGTCAGCACGAGTCGGAGATCCAAGACAGCGATGAACTGGAACACGAGTTGAACGTTGCCAGGAGCATTCTGGAGACCCTTTTACCCAGAACGATCCCTGAATTTTCTGGCTGGAAGGCTTTAGCTCACTGGCAACCTGCGAAGGCAGTAGGTGGTGATTTTTATGATTTTATCCATTTGAAGGACGGCAGGCTTGGATTGATCATCGGCGATGTAACCGATCATGGTATCCCGACATCATTGGTGATGGCGATCACGAAGAATATTATCCATGCGATGGTGAGAAGTTACCCTTTACCAGGTGAGGTCTTGAGTCGGATAAACAATCTTCTCTACCCTCTAATTCCCTCCAATATGTTTGTAACCTGTCTTTATGCAATACTCGATCCCAAAACTGGCATCCTATCATATGCGAATGCAGGGCATGACTTACCTATTTGCCGGCGATTTCAAGGGATGGAAGAATTACGTGCGACTGGCATGCCTCTTGGCCTTCTCCCAGATATGGAGTATGAAGAGGGCACTATAACCTTGGGACCTGGAGATGGAATTCTACTTTACAGTGATGGTCTTATTGAAGCACACAATCCAGCTCGGGAAATGTTCGGAGCAGGTCGGATCCGGGAGTTGGTAGAAGAACATCAATCTGGAGAAGGATTGGTGGATTCTTTGCTGGCTACACTTTGTGGCTTCACAGGAGATGAATGGGAGCAAGAGGATGACATCACCCTTGTGCTAATGCAAAGGGATGGGCAGGGTATTGATATTACGAAAGGGTCTGAAACGGAATCATTTCAGGAAGAGAATTGGAAAACCCTGGGTGAATTCTCCTTGCCTAGTGAGGCAGGCATTGAACGCATCGCAAGTGAAAAAGTACTTGAACTACTGATTGAAATCCCTCTGAAAAAAACTCAGGTCGATCGGTTGAAGACTGCGGTATCCGAGGCGACTATGAATGCAATTGAACATGGTAACCATTTCGATCGAAATAAACCAGTGATTATTAAAGTCATTGCATCCGAAAAGGCGATCTCGGTGCATATATCCGATCGCGGGGGTGACATCATTATCCCTGAAAGTAAGGTCCCTGACTTGGAAGCAAAATTAGCTGGATTGGAATCTCCCCGTGGTTGGGGTATGTTCATCATACGAAGAATGGTTGACCATCTTGAAATTTTATCTGGAGAGGACCATCATACTGTTGTTCTCTCAATGTTCCTTGAAGGAGATTCGGATGCCAGTTAAACTTCTGGAAGCATCTTTGAGAAATTTATCCGATCTGATCGTAATTGACTTGCGCGGGGAGATAGACGGGAAAAGCGAAGAAATATTAGAACGGGCTTATTCAGACGCTGAGAAATTTCACCCGAAGGCTATACTCTTGAATTTTCAAGAGGTTGGTTATATCAACAGTACAGGAATTGCATTGATTGTGAGCATGCTCGCAAAGGCACGAAAGGTAGGGGTGAAACTACTTGCATCTGGATTGAGTGATCACTATACTGAGATATTCCAAATTACGCGATTAGTTGATTTTATGAAGATATATCCAGATGAAGCGAGTGCAATCGCGGCCTTCAACTCCAGGATAGACTAGAATAAAACTTAAGGAGATAGGGGATGGATAGAGGAAAAATAGAACTCAATACTCGCTGGCTGGACTCATATAACGCCGTGTTTGATATCTCTGGGGAAGTCTCTTCTGCCGCTGAAAGTCAGCTCACCGAAGCTTATAATCGGGCAACATCAGCAGGGGCGAAGAGAATTATTTTCAACTTCACAGATCTTGAATACATGAATAGTTCCGGGATTGGTTTGTTAGTCACTTTGTTGATCCGAGCCCAAAGGCAAAGCCAACAACTATTAGCTTTTGGATTAGACAAACATTACACTCAAATCTTCGAATTAACCCAACTCAATGAAGCAATTGAAATATATCCAAATGAATTGGATGTTCTTGGAGTTATTGAAAAACGCAAACTTGGGGACGTTGATGCGAAGCTATCCGCCTAAGTCCAATAGGAAACGATTAAAACAAGACTGCCTCAATAATAATGAGGCAGTTGTTTCATTAAAAAGGCGGTCCCGACGGGATTTGAACCCGCGATCTCGGCCTTGACAGGGCCGCATGTTTGGCCGCTACACCACGGGACCAGGCGGCTTGAAGTTTACCATACGCATAAAAGTGCGTCAAGATGACTAAATTTTTTATGATATACTCTCGTTGCCTCAGGAAAAACTCTTTTTTTTATCATTCCCAGGGAGTGTAAAAATGGAAATCTCGACCACTCAGTACAAACGCTGTGATGTTATTAAGATTGTTGGGAGAATTGATAGTTATACTGCGCCGAACCTTGAGGAAGAACTTAAATCATTAATTGAAAATGGCCATTACAAGATAATCTTAGACTTAAGTGAAGTCGATTTTATGTCCAGTAAGGGTTGGTGGGTTCTAATTGAAACCCAAAAGGCTACCAAACGCTACAATAGGGGAGAACTGGTTCTGGTCAATGTCCAGGAGCGGATTAGGGAATCTCTGAGTCTTGTTGGTATGGCATCTTACTTCAAGGTCTACGACGATCTTACCAGTGCGGTTGCAAGCTTTTAATGGTACTAAGATTTCAGATTCAATGACAACAACTGTATTTCCAGGTCGGTATGAGAGTTTATCGGCGATCCGTGATTTTGTAGTCAATGTCGCCAAAGGGGCAGGGTTCAAGGATTTTGACCTATATGCCGTCGAATTGGCTGTTGACGAGGCATGTTCTAATATTATTGAACACGCTTATGGAGGGGAAAATAAAGGGGATATTGAATTGACCTGTGATTCGACAGATCGAAGTCTGATTATTGTCCTAAGAGATCGAGGTAGACCCTTCGACCCAACAATTATCCCAGAACCAAATTTTGGGTTGAATATTGATCAGCTTAAACCTGGAGGTGCGGGACTTTTCTTAATGCACAAGATGATGGATGAAGTTTATTTCGATTTTTCCATAGGTTCTGGGAATGTTTTAACGATGATAAAAAATAAGAAAACCGAACTTTCAAATTAATTCTTCTTACATGTCCCTTACCAAAATCATCAAAGTAATATCGTCAAACTGAGCGGAATCACCGACAAATTTTTCAATTTCCTCAAGGATCGAATTCTGTATTTCATAAGCCGGTCTTGAGTTGTTTTGTTGGATGATTTCGATCAGTTTCTCCTCGCCGAAAAAAGCACCTTTTGTGTCCTGTGCTTCAGGGATTCCATCTGTATATAAGATAAGTAAATCACCGGGATTGATCTTTACTGAAGATTGAGTCCAGGTTGCATTTTCGTCGATTCCGATTGCAATCCCGTTCCTTTTTAGCATTTCAACCGAGCCCTTCTCTTCAGATCGAATAATTAATGGAGGATTGTGACCCGCATTACAGAAAGTCAAGATGCCAGTGGAAGGGTCCAATATTCCATAAAATGCTGTCACAAACAAATTTGCTCTCGCATCGTTTAGCAATCTTCGATTCGCAGCAAAGAATACGACTTCAGGTTCGGCATCGTACTCTACTGCATAGGTGCGGATTAAAGTTCTACTTAATGCCATATAAAGTGCAGCGCCAACTCCTTTATCAGCGACATCGGCAACGATAATTCCTAACCTGCCCTCCGATAATTCAATAACATCGAAAAAGTCTCCTGAGGTATCTCTGGCTGGTAAAAGGGTTACTGATAACTGCCATCCAGGAATATTTGGGAATTTATTCGGTAGGAAGCTAGCCTGGATTCTCCCAGCAAGCCTGAGCTCTTGAGAGATTTGCGAATACATTAATGACTGTTCGTATACTTCCGAACGATGCAGCGCCGAGTCAATTTGAGCGGCCAGGGAATTGATTGCGGGGAAATGGCGATGCAATGATTTGAGATCCCAATCTCGTCCCAGGGTTCGTAATTCGATGTAGATTCCGCCGATAATATTTCCAGATTCGCTCGCGATGATAGGGGCTGTGATAGTCGCGTCGTGTTCCTGGGCTTTTGTCAGCCAGGGTAATTGTTGGTTGGATAAGAATGCCTGGGGATCTTCTTGTGTCTGAACCCATTGCCAAGTTTCTTGCGGAGTCTCTTCCCAGTCTTCCGGATATGTGACGAGGATGTGATCTGGGAACAAACCAATAGAAATGTGACCGGACGGGAACATGTTTGGCACATGCTTCTTTAGAAGTAGTGATAGGTTGGAAGCATCCGGTGGGGCATCAATTAGCTCCCTCCCTAATAACTCCAGTCTTTCCAACTGACGAGATTGTTGCCGGTTAAACTCGGCGGACATGCTTAACTGCCTGGCTAATAGTGCTACCAGGAATAGGCCGATAAGTGTAAAGAAATATATCGCGAAACCATTTTCAACGTATAATCCAGCCACCAGAATCGCGAAAGGATTTGCGAGGAATGGGAGACCGAAACTAAGTAAAAAGAATTTCGCGAATGGCTTGAGGGGTTGGGAAGGTTCGACTTTCCTCTGTACATGAATATGATAATAAATGTATCCTGAGACGATCACGATTGTAAGAAGCAGCTGGATTATTAAAGCTGCGAGAGCTGGGATAATTGATTCCAGGGAGAGACTACTTATCGGAAATTTACCTCCCCAAAATTGGTAAACTTCCAGGGAGATCAGCACAGCAAGAATTGAAATGGCTGAATCCATGCTCAGATTTCTCACTTGTTCCCAATGGGTGGTTCTTGATTTTGTTCGATACCAATTCGATATGAAATTTGTAAGTAAATAGATAATCATCAACCAAATCGCAGTGGGACCAAACAGGAAAAGTGCTGACCAGTAAATCATCGTCGCGAAGGATGCATCCGAGCTGCCGAATCGGTCAGATCGAATCTCGACGATTATGAAATAATTAACCTGGCTAAATATGAAAATCAATAGTAAATTGAAAAGGAAAAAAACAACTTGTACGGAGATCTGAGGAATATTGGTAATATTGAACAACCAGATCAAGCCAGCAATAGCAAGTGGGAGTGTGTACAGGAACCCTATCACATCGCCAACACTGATATTTTTGCGGTCCTGGCTGAGGGTGAGCAGATCTGGCCAGAAAATAGATGAAATCTTATTGATTAATTTATCGATCGATTTCATGAGTGAAGAGAGTTTGTCATTTATCCATTCCAGTTGAATGCATGATGATTATAACGAGGATCGATAAATCACAATGGGCAAATCCTGAATGGGAAGACGCTTTGGTGATCTGCTGGTTTGTATGATATTAGGTGAACTGTTATGAAGATTGAGAATTTGCTTGAAGCCTTGCCAAAGACTTATACGCCTGCTGATCGAGAGCTGATTGAAAGGGCTTATCGAGTTGCAGATATGGCTCACCATGGTCAAACCCGGGCTTCTGGAGAACCCTACATCAGTCATTGTCTGGCGGTTGCATCGATCCTGGCTGAGATGAGAGTGCCATCCGAAGTAGTTGCTGCTGGATTGCTCCACGACACAATTGAAGATACACCGATCACGCTGGATGATATCATGCGTGATTTCAGTAAGGAGATTGCAGTTCTGGTGGATGGAGTGACAAAGTTAACCCAGCTGCCCAGGGTTTCACGCGGGGATCAACACGCAGACGATGAATCACGTGAAGTAAAAGATAAGCAATTAGCCTCTCGTCGTGGGATGCTCGATCCGGATGAAGAAGCTGACCAGATTGCACGCAGCCGGCGCTACGATGTTGTCTCAGAAACATTGCGTAAGACCTTCCTGGCAATGGGGGATGACGTGCGTGTGATTCTCATTAAATTGGCTGATCGGCTTCATAACATGCGGACATTGGGACACCTTCCGGAACAGAAACGGAAAAGGATTGCCCAGCAAACAATGGATATTTTTGCTCCTCTCGCCAATCGATTAGGCATTTGGCAGATGAAATGGGAATTAGAAGATCTCTCATTCCGTTTTATTGATCCAAGTACATATAAGGATATCGCCCAGAACCTGGCTGAAAGAAGGATTGATCGGGAACAAGAGATGCGGACAATCATTGCCAAATTGCAGGCAATCCTTTCCCAAGCCGGTATCCATGCCGATATTTCTGGCCGACCGAAACATATATATTCTATTTATAAGAAAATGTATCGTAAAGGTGTTCCGTTTGAAATGGTTTTTGATGTACGTGGCGTGCGAATAATCGTCCCGAACATTCAAAGTTGTTACACTGCCTTAGGATTGATCCATACTCATTGGCGACCGATACCCAATGAATTTGATGATTATATTGCCGCTCCGAAAGATAATTTTTATCAATCGCTTCACACCGCAGTACTATTCGACGACGGCAAAACCCTCGAAGTTCAGATCCGTACTCCGGAAATGGATCAGAGCGCGGAATATGGTATCGCTGCTCACTGGCGTTATAAAGAAGAATTCAGTCGAGATGAAGAATACGAGCGTCGTATTCTTTGGCTGAGATCCTTAATGGAGTGGCGGCAAGATGTTGAGGATGCCAAGGAATTTGTGGATGGGTTAAAATCTGACGTTTTCGAAGACCGGGTGTATGTTTTCACACCTCGTGGCGATATTATTGATCTTCCAGTTGGATCAACCCCAATCGACTTTGCCTACCACGTGCACACAGATGTTGGCCATCGCTGCCGGGGAGCGAAAGTCAATGGTAAGCTCGTTTCACTCGACTACGTATTAAAAACGGGTGAAAAAGTGGAAATCCTGGCTGCGAAACGAGGCGGTCCGAGTCTTGATTGGTTGAATCCTAACTTAGGATTGGTGAAAACCCAAAGAGCGCGTGCCAAGATCAAGCGATGGTTTAAACGGCAAGCCCGTGAGAAAAACATCAATCAAGGTAAAACTCTTCTTGAGAAGGAATTGCGACGGTTAGGTCTTACAAATATCAATATTGACCGACTTGCACGAGAATTTGAACAGCGGAATGTTGATGATTTCTACGAAGCTATTGGCAATGGCGACTTGGCAGTGGGGAGGATTGTCAATCACCTGACCTTAACGGAGGAGGAAGAAGAGATCGATCTGGAGCAGTTGACTCGCCCACCGAGTAAATCGTTGGCGGTTTCCCAAGACAATGTAACTGTCTTGGGTCTCAAGGGATTATTAACTGTTATGGCAAAATGCTGCAATCCAACGCCGGGCGACGCAATTGTTGGTTATATCACTCGTGGTAGAGGGGCAACCATACATCGTTCTGACTGCCCCAATATCATGCGCATTCGGGATCGAGAAAGGTTGGTGAGAGTAACCTGGGGAGAAGTTAAAAGCACATATCCAGTACCAGTGCGGATAAAGGCATATGATCGGAATGGCTTGATGAAAGATGTATCTACATTAATTACCGAAGAGGGGATCAATATGGTTAAAGTCAGTGTGGACGTAAATAAAAAAAATCTGGCTGTTTTTGATATTGTCCTTGAGGTGAGAGATTTAGCCGAATTGAGTAAAATTCTCGATAAGCTCGAAAACCTGGCAAATGTAGTTGAAGCTCAGAGGGTACGACCTGGATAATAGTGATAAAATACGGGGCTGATGTCTCAAGATACACATACATTCTCCCTTAGCGTTTCCGACGCTAAAGAAAAAATCCTTGCATCAATATATCAAGTTGATACTGAATTAATCCAGGTTATCGATTCGGGGGGTAGGGTGCTGGCAGCCTCTATCTCCTCGCCAAGCGAATATCCTTCCATCGCGCTATCAAGCATGGATGGATTTGCTGTCTTATCCTCCGATCTTCTTGGTGTCAACCTGGAGAACCCCGTCGTCTTAGAAGTGGTTACCGACATTCCTGCTGGTGTAAACCCGGCAACACTTCTTCGACCAGGTCAGGCTGCCAGGATTATGACTGGTGCTGTGGTTCCAGAAGGTGCAGACGCAGTCATTCCAGTTGAATACACTGACCAATTTAAGAATAACAAGCAATTCGAATTTGAACTGCCCGAGAATGTACGAATTTACCGGCAAGTCTTAAAAGGAGATTTCATTAGACCTCGAGGTCAGGATATCCACAAAGGCGATCTGCTCCTGACACCAGGAAGAACCTTAAACCCCAAGATGTTGGGTTGCTGGCTATGTTAGGTGTTGGCGATGTTCAGGTATACCGTCGCCCAAAAATCGCCATGATTTCGACAGGAGATGAATTGGTTGCAGTCGGGACACCAATACAAATTGGGCAGGTTCATGATTCGAATGCATATACGCTTTCATCTCAGATAATAAGAGATGGTGGTACGCCTTATTATCTCGGGATCGCACGCGATCGGAGAGAATCCGTTAAAGAGTTACTTGAGCAGGCATATTCACTGAACGTCGATATGATTGTTACTACCGCAGGTGTCAGTGTTGGAGCTTTTGACTTTGTCAGGGAAGTCGTAGAACAAAATGGTGAATTGGGATTTTGGAAAGTGAATATCAGGCCAGGTAAACCGCTTGTTTTCGGACATTATCGGGGAGTGCCATTCATTGGACTGCCTGGTAATCCTGTTTCAGCATTCGTTGGATATGAAGTATTTATCAGGCCGGCGCTCCAGAAACTTTCAGGTGGTTGGATTCGTCCTCCAGAACATGTTAGGGCAATTTTGTCTGAGCCGATTGAATCGGATGGTCGTGAAAGTTATCTGCGCGGGATCGTAGAAAAACAGTCAGGAGTTTTGAAGGCTCGCCCGGTCGGCCATCAAGGATCTGGAAATCTGCTCTCATTAGTTCGAGCAAATGCTTTACTGATTATCCCGTCTGAGGTAAAATCGCTGCCGTCTGGAGCCGAGGTCGAAGCATGGTTAATAGGTGATGTAAGTGAGGGAATGTAAAAATCGCCAAATCTTACTTGTAATTTAGGAGGAATATATGCCTCGTATTCGTTGTCACTACATTGATTGCGTTTTTTTGGATGATGGGTATTGTGGTGCCGCTGCCGTGGAACTCGATCCAGATGTCGGTTGTATGACCTATTCCCGCGCAGACGATCTGGTTGAGGAAGAATGGGAAGAAGAAGAGGATGAGCTTGAAGAGTGGGAGGAAATCGAGGTCGAGGACGAAGAAGACGAGCTTTGGCTTGATGATGATGAGTTTTAGATACTATATTACTCCTAACTACCTCAATTACCAGGCATAACTCACTATTGGATAATACGCATTTAAGGTTGAGTAGTAATCACCATATTTCCTAATGTAGACCAGGATTCTAAGAACTGTTTGATGTCTTTTTGGTAAATGTTGGCACCGTTTAAATAATATACCTTTTCGGAAGTGTATCCAGTAACTATAATGGTATGTTCATATGAAGCGACTACCATAGGGTAACCCTCAGTCGGATTGTAGAATTCCGGAATCCCATTAACTACATAATCATAACTTCCGTCATAATTCCCCACTATCCAGGCGATAACAGGCCGGTTTTGGGCAATTTCTGCCCGTAATTGATCCCAACTGAATGGACGATGCGCGTAGGCATTCATCCCATAGTCGCGCAACAAATCAGCAACTGGTTCTGCATGAACTCCATAGGGGTCAGGTGGGATTTGTCCCCACTGTCCGTAAACGCTTCCGACAAAGCCCAGATCTGGATTGTCTGATTCCGGGAGGTTTTCAAAGAAATCGATTTCGCCAATTGAAACCCCGAAATAATTTGCCCAATCCACTGCCGAACGCGATTCACAATCTAATGGGAGCGATTGTCGTTGGCCAGTTACACCCGATATGATCGCACTCTCAGGAAGCGGGTCAACGGTTGGAGTCGGGGTTGGCTGCACTGGATAATCATTTACCGTGGCATAGAAACACCAACTATCGAGTGTTCCAGTATCATATTGGCTATGATCCGCGATAGTAATCAACCAATTCCCGGCAGCGGTGTCACCATCAAATCTGTTTAAGTTTTCAACGGGGAGGTAGATACCAGAAATAGCGGCAGGCCAAGTCGAACATTCGCTTTCCGCAGGTAATGTGATGTCATCATCCAATATCCCCACAATATTTGGAAGCTTACACCCGAGTGAATCATCTGGGTAACCTGGGCGATCGATCAAGGAGATTACCTTCCCAGTCTCTTGATGGGTGAAGCTCACCGTCAAATCTCCGATCCAGGAATGGTCGATCTCTAACCGAACATCGATGTCAGTGATGAAGCGCGGGTCGTCAATGGATATGAGGCTGGTAACGCCATCTGGGTTATCGTCTGGGATTTCCTGATTATGTTTATTGCAGATGAGTATTTTTACAAGTTGATCCTCAGGGAGAGACGTTGGTGTTGGGGTGATTGTTGGGGTTGGTGTGGCAGTTGGCTGAACCGCCTTGAGCACAACGGGTAAGTGGATATCAGCTGGAAGAGATGGAGGTGTAAGCGAAAAAGTTATGGTGGGTGATGGAGAGGGGGTACTCGATGGTGACGGTGTGGGGCTTTGGGTCGAGTTTTTCAGGCGGGGGGTGTTGGTATGTTTGTTGTTTTCAATTGAGGTTGGATCAGATTGAAAATATGCGGCAGTCCCATTTGAATACACAAAGATCGAAAAGGTGATCAGTATGATAAAAATCAGGAGTACCACGGAGAGGTGTCTATGCATGTCAATTATGAACGATTACAACACGATTATTATTCATCCAGCAACTCATAGCTTTCCTTAATATATCGGCGGGTTAGGAATCAGCGTAAACCAGGTGATATAGACAAAAATTCCAGCCAAAATTGAGAATTTAGCATACGTAGATTCAACTCACAAGTGCAACTTTGATGGTTGAAAGAGGCAAGCTGGTGTAGGATAAGCCTCTCAAGACCGCCAAGTCAAAGGAGTGCTTATGAGCTACAAACAGCTTGCCCAGGAACAAAGATACCAGATATATGCCTTGTTGAAAATGGGACATAATCAAACGGAGATCGCTGCAGTGATTGGCACGCATAAATCCACCATAAGTCGCGAGCTGGGCCGCAACATCGGACTGCGAGGCTACCGGCCCAAGCAAGCGCATCACCAAGCGCTCGGCCGTCGTCGACACAGCCGCAAGCGTATCTCGGAGGAGACCTGGGAGCTGATCGAGACGAAGCTGCGAATGGATTGGAGTCCAGAGCAAGTTTCTGGGTGGTTGAGACGGCAGCATGCCATCCAAATCAGTCATGAGTGGATTTACCAGTACATTCTGGCGGACAAACAAGCGGGAGGCGATCTGTATCGTCATTTGCGCTGCTTATCATAATAAACAGATAAGGGACATCTAATTTTATCTAGGTAACGGCTTTTCTGCAAGCAAAAAGCTCTAAGGAATTTGTCGCTTCGTCAAGAGTCTTAGAGATTAGTATCTGTGTATTGAAGGGCGAGATTCGAACCTAACAAATCCGAGGAAGCAATTCCCCAGCCAGGATATCCACAATCCGGGTCGTTCCTATTGTTGTACGCATTAGAACCCTTGTTTGCGGAGTTTCTCGGACTTCCCCGATGATCCGAGCATTATCTCCATATTTTGTATGACGCATTTCGTAGAGAATCTGGTCAGCGGAATCCCTTCGGACGATGGCGATCAGCTTGCCTTCATTTGCAACATACAGCGGATCGAATCCGAGCATCTCACAAGCAGCTGCAACTTCGGTTCGGATTGGGATCTGATTTTCATCGATCAGGATTGCTACATTGGATTGTTGAGCAATTTCATTTAGAGATGTCGCGAGCCCTCCCCGAGTTGGATCTCTTAGTACATGTATGGGGGTTCCATCTTGAATAGAAACACCTTTGATCATTCTTGAGACAAGATGGTTTAATGGGGCGGTGTCACTCTCAATATTTGCTTCAAATCCCAATTCTCCTCGAGCGCTAAGAACAGCTATACCATGATCTCCAATATAGCCTGAGATGATCACTACATCTCCTGGTTTAGCTTTTTCTCCTCCAATAGCAATCTCTGGTTGAAGGATTCCAACTCCAGCTGTGTTGATATACAGACCATCGGCTTTGCCTCTTTGGACTACTTTCGTATCTCCAGCTATGATTTGAACATTGGCTTCTTCAGCAGCTAAGCGCATAGATTGGATCACGCGTTCCAGTATCGATAACTCCAACCCCTCTTCTAATATGAAGCCTGCAGTTAACCAAGTTGGGACTGCACCCATCATTGCCAGATCATTCACGGTCCCACACACAGCCAATTTACCGATATCACCTCCCGGGAAGAACAAGGGTGAAACAACATGCGAATCGGTGCTGATTGCCAGGCGGAAGCCGGAGGTGTGCTCAGAAACACCAGCATCATTTCCAGCTCTTAGAATAGGATTATCAAAGGCAGGCATGAATAGCCTGGAGATCAAATCGTGACTCATCTTTCCGCCGCTACCATGACCTAAAACAATTTTCTGGTTATGGCCCAATGGAATTGGGCAAACGGCACCCTGTAGTGAAATGGCTTCTTCTGGTTCGGTCATAGGTTGATCTTGGGGAGTTCCATAATAATTTCTATTTGAATAATGGTAATAAGCTGCACATGCACCTTCCGATGATACCATTGTGGCACCAAGTGGATTCTGCGGGGTGCATAATGTGCCGTATGCAGGACAATCGATCGGTTTCAGAAGACCTTGCAGAATTTTTCCTGCCACACAATTTGGCGATTCTTCAGGGGTAATTCCTTCGACAGAGAACCTATTTTCTGCATCGAAATCCGAGAACTCAGGACGCAAACGCCAGCCGCTCTGTGGAATCATTCCAATCCCACGCCATTTACGATCACAGTCCATGAAGACTTTTTGAATGAGCGACTGAGCAGCCTGATTTCCTTCAAAGGTGACTGCACGAGAATATGCATTATCGACTGAAGCACTTCCATTTTCAAGTTGTCTAACCGTTGCAAGAATGCCTTGAACGATATCCAGAGGTTCGAAGCCAGTGACACTGATTGGCACCTGGAACTCTTCCGCAATGGGCGGGTATTCCCAGTAACCCATTACGGCACAAACATGCCCCGCTGCCAGGAATCCCTGAACACGATTATCCGGAGATCTCAGGATGGCACGCATTGCCGGAGGGACGCGTACATGGGAGACTAGGATGCTATAGTTTCTTAAACCCAGGGATTTTGCTTGTACAACGCTCATTATATTTGCCGGTGCGGTGGTTTCGAAACCAATGGCAAAGAACACAACCTCGCGATCAGGATTTAGTTGGGCGATCTTAACTGCATCTAGGGGGGAATAAACCACTCGTACATCACCGCCCTCTGAGCGCACCGAGAACAAATCTCGACCAGATCCCGGAACCCTCAACATATCTCCATAAGATGTAAAAATCACACCAGGTTGAGAAGCTATTGCCAGGGCTTTGTCGATTAATTCCAAGGAGGTAACACAGACTGGACATCCCGGACCGTGGACCAGTTCAATTTCATCTGGAATGATTTGATCCAGACCATAACGCATGATTGAGTGGGTTTGCCCACCGCAAATCTCCATCAGTACCCATGGCCGAGTAACTAACTTACGAATATCTGTGATGGTATGCTGTACCAATTTTGCATCACGGTACTCAGTTACGTGTTTCATTTCCCAACTCTTCCTCTAAATTCACGATCTCGCGAATCAACTTTAAGGATTCGAGGGCTTCTTCTTCGCTAATCACACTGATAGCAAAACCAACATGGATTAATGTATACGCTCCGACTTCGGCTTCGGGTGTATATTCAAGACATGCCTCTCGCGTTACGCCGCCGAAATCGACTTTTCCCATTCTGAGCCCATTTGATTCGTAAATATCAAGAATTTTTCCTGGGATCCCTAAACACATACTGACCTCCTGCTTGCGACTAAACGCCTAAACGATTTGCAACGATTGCAGCCTGACCAAGTGCTAAACCGCCATCATTACAAGGGACTTTTGAATGTAAATAAACCTGAAATTGTGCCTTTTTTAGGATTCTTAATACTCTTGACAGGAGTTTGATATTTTGCCAAACTCCTCCGCTTAAGGCAATTTCGGATAACGAAGACGAACTACGTATAGCCAAGGAAGAGGACAGTACAATCTCAGCGATACTATTCTGGAAGCGCGCAGCGATGATTTCAAGGGGAACGTGGGAATGCAAATCCTGAATTATCCTAAGAAAGATCTGAGAAGGATCGATGATGAAACAGGACGCTTGATCTGAGCGGTTTACCTGTGAATCGCTATCCACTGTTCTAATTTCAAATGGATATGCATTTTCAACTGAAGCATCAGCAATTGCCTCTAGCTCGATCGCTGCCTGGGCTTCGTAATTAATTACATGCCTCACGCCAATGAGGGAGGCTGCAGCATCGAAGAGACGACCCATACTCGAGGTGGATGGTGCATTGACGCGAGATTGAAGCTGGTGATGCAGGATTGAAGTTAGGTCGTAATGGAGATTTGAATGGGCGATAGCATATTTTACAGGAGGAAGATCGGATTCCCATGGGATGTTCGTTTGATACAGCCAGGACAGAGCAACTCGCCAGGGTTCCCTGGATGATTTATCCCCTCCAGGGAGCGGGATGTTCATTAGATGAGCTACTCGCTTGTAATGGCTATAGTCTGCAATCAGAAATTCGCTCCCCCAAATAGCTCCATCATCGCCATAACCAGTGCCGTCAAAGCTAATTCCGATCACAGGCCGATCCTCCATTCGGCCGTTTTCTGCCATGCAAGAAGCGATATGAGCGTGATGGTGCTGAATGCCAAAAGTTGGAATAGCCTCGTCTTCACCTCTTTTCAAAGCATATCGGGTAGCCATGTAATCGGGATGGAGATCATAAGCGATGGCTTTTGGTTTTATTCGAAATAATTGCTCAAAATGAGAAATACCATCTTCAAACGATGTGAGGGTTTCATAATTCTCCAAATCCCCAATGTGGTGACTTAGGAATGCGTAGCTATCACGAGTGATACAAAAAGTATTCTTAAGCTCTCCACCTACTGCAAGCACTGGTGGAGTCTTGGTGGTCAATAGAACCGGGTATGGTGCGTAGCCGCGCGAACGTCGAACTGGCAACAAGCTGGTCACCTCAATGTTTTTCCCTTCATGGTTTGACGAGCTTCGACTATTCCTTGATCTCGATTGGTCTTGATGTAAAACCCTCATCACAGAATCATCGCAGCGCACATGAATTGGCCGATCGTGCATTAAGAAAGCATCTGCTAATGATGCCAGCTTCTGACGAGCTTCAACATTATCATATGCGATTGGTTCTTCACTCAAGTTTCCGCTAGTCATTACCAGGGCTTCAAAGGGTAGAACCTCTCCTTTTGAGGGATTATTCACCGATATGTCACGAAAAAGAAGATAATGAAGAGGTGTATACGGCAGCATCACGCCCACGGTGGTTTGACCCGGCGCCACCTCTTCGGCAATTGAAGAGTTTTTTCGTTTGTTTAGGATGACTATTGGACGGGCTCTTGATTTAAGCAATAATTTTTCAGCCTCACTTAGGTAGCAATGAGAATCGATGGTGGCGATATCTGGCATCATCAATGCAAATGGTTTGTCGACTCTCAGTTTACGACTGCGTAATTCAGTTACAGCCTCACCGTTGATCGCATCACATGCCAGATGAAATCCACCGATCCCCTTAATGGCAAGGATATTACCTTGTTTGAGCAATGACTGTGTTATTGAAATAGCGTTGTCGAGCAGCGTCTCTGTACCTAATTCTAGCCAAACCCGTGGCCCACACTCCGGACAGGCAACTGGTTGGGCGTGAAAACGCCTGTCAAGAGGGTTGGTATATTCAGCAGTGCAATCTGCACACAATCCAAAATCTGCCATAGTTGTCTTAGGACGATCATACGGAATATCTTCAATAATCGTAAAACGAGGACCACAGTTTGTGCAGTTGATGAATGGATATAAATACCGACGGTCGTTTGGATCGAATAATTCTCTCAAACAATCTGGACAAATACTGATATCGGGTGAAATTGGCTGGAATGACTCTGGGATGGATTCGGAGTGGAGAATCTCGAAGCTGGTATAGCCGTTTACAGCTTTCTCTTCCCAAAGGAATTCGTCGATCTGTGCCAATGGGGGTGCTTTTTCCCTCAAGGATTCAATAAAAGACTGCACCCCATGAATTGTCCCATCGATCTCAATCTCCACCCCGGCTGAAGTGTTTTTTACCCAACCCTTCATCCCAAGTTGGGTAGCTAGACCGTAAACAAATGGTCGAAATCCAACTCCCTGGACTATGCCACTTATCCAAATGTGAGCGCTCTTGAGATGATCCAAATCAATACCTGCAAATCTACTTATTTCGAAAAGAAACTAGATGTTTCCTGATTTGTACACGCAGCCAATCAAGATAATCCTGGATTCCTTCCTGGTTTCGACAGGACAATGGAAATGTGATCAGCCCAGGATTGAGCATTTCAACCCCGCGCTTAAAATAATCCATTCGAAAATCAACATAAGGCAGCAGATCAATTTTGTTGATGATGAGGGCATCCACACCGCGATATATGCCCGGATATTTATATGGTTTGTCGTCTCCTTCAGGGATGGAAGCAACCAAAATATTGGTATGGGTACCCAACAGAAAGCTGGCTGGACAAACTAAATTTCCCACGTTTTCAACAATCAAGAAATCAGTCTCGTTTAATTTAATCCTGGGCAATGCCTCATTAACCATTACAGCATCCAAATGACATTCGCCTCCAGTATTTATCTGGACTGCTAGAGCGCCAGCTGATGCAGCTCGATCTGCGTCCAGACTGGTCGCAATATCGCCGTCGATTACTGCAATCCGAAATTCCTCCCTTAATTTCTCAACTGTAAGCTCGATTAAGGATGTTTTACCAGCTCCTGGAGAAGCCATGAGATTAACCGAATATACGCCGGCGGCATCGAGAATCCTTCGGTTCGTTGATGCTAAACGGTCGTTTGCGCTAAAGATGTTTTCTAATATCTCTACTTTTTGGGTCATCAAGTCTCCACATCTATTGCTTCCAGATAGAACTCCTCGCCAGAGATTACCTTAACTTGATTGCTTCCACACGAAGGGCAAGTCATATCGGATTGTATGGGAGTGAATTGATGCCCACAATTCTCGCAGGAGAGTTCTATGGATTTCCGCTGAAAATGAAGCAAAGCTCCCTCTGCTATGGTATCTTTTGAGACTATATCCCAATAGAACTGGACGGAATCATCTACTATTGACGATAGTTGACCGATGACGAGATAAAGATGGGATATTCTCTTCGCCCCAGCAGAATTGCCATGCCGGATAGCGATTTCAAGAAGACTTTCAGTAACAGACAACTCATGCATCAATTTAAACTCGTTCTTACATTGATAACATAAGTTGCAGAATTGCAATAGTGTATTAAGTCACCCCAAAATCGTACAATTACTCTCAAATTAGTAGATATGACCTACTATGGAAAGATAAAAACCGAATGCGTGGAAACTCGATTGAAATAAATTTTAAGTTGGATTTCTTTTTATTATTTCGACAAGTTGAAGTCTGGTTAATAGAAGGCGGGTGGCGATAGTATTAGCCAGACGCCGCATTAAAAAATATCCCATATCATGATCATCATCGCAAAGCTCTCGTAGTTTGACTAAATCGATCGCCAGGAGCTGGCTAGCTGTAGTAGCTCGAGCTGAAGCAGTACGTTGGCGGATGATGGGTGTTACACTCGACCAACCGATGAGTTCATTGGGTTCGACAAGATGTACACATATTCGCTCAAGTCCGGGAATCATCATCTCAATCGCTACCTGACCTTGAAGCAGGATGTAAAGGTAATCCTCTAAATCGCCTTCAAGGAAGATATTTTCACCGGCAGGCACGTTTTGTAGAATTGTAATTTTTTCAATGCCATTTCTCTGTTCGTGATCGAGCTCTGAGAACCATGGTATTGAACTTAAGATTTCAGACATTCTCAAATCAGTGGTCATAGGAAAACTCCCAATCATTACCTGCGCGGAGGAACTCAAGGATACTGGTATTAACCTGATCTGGTCTTTCCACCGTCACTCCATGTCCAGCAGAAGGAATAATGATTTGTCTTGAATTCTTAATTCCCTGGGCTAATTTCACCTGGGTACTTATTGGAACGGTGGAATCATTCTCTCCACTAATAATTAATGTAGGGATCTGGATTTCTGACAGGCGTTTGCGAACATCGAATCGGGCTAATGCCTGGATTGTCTTGCGATACGCCTCCGGATTTGCTTGAAGGAGTTGATCATAGAATGCAACCCGCAAATATTCCTGGTCTTCTGCTGGGAACAATCTATGTGCTACCCAATGCGCTTGAGCTGGCAATCCCAGTAGAGATAAGATTGCAAACCTCGAAAATAGGACCAACCAGGTTCTTGCTCTCTCAGGACGTAGACGAGCGAAGGTGTTGATCAGTATCACCCGGCTAACGGCACCAGGCTCATCGAGTAATGTTTGTAAGGCAATCGTGCCTCCCATCGAGATGCCAATTAAATAGACGGGTGATATTTCCAAAGTGCGGATTATCTGCCTCACATCATGGGATAGTGTGGTGATACTTACCCGTCCATCATGATAGCCAGATTTTCCAAAACCACGCACGTCTGGAACAATTACGCGAAAACCGGCCAAGGTGAAGGCCGGTATTTGTAAGATCCAGGAATCACTTGAAACACCTAGTCCATGAAGCAATACAATGGTGGGAAATCCTGTTGGATTTTCGTCTCTATAGTATATCGAAAGGTCAGAGTCAATCGCAAGTTGGGGCATGGAGACCACTCAAGCCACGCTCCCATAGCTAATCATTTTAAAAACAATGAAATAATCAGATCGGTTAACAATTCAATAACATCGCGTAGTTAAGCACTAGGTGTAGATGGAGTGTCTTGGTCATTATTCTTGGGATCTTGTTCAGTATCTTTTTCTGATTGACCTTGCAGTCCATCTTTGAATGCACGAATTCCACTGCCCATCTCGCCGGCAATTTTACTGATCCGACCGACGCCAAAGAGTACCACCACTATCACCAGGATAATTAGTAATTCAGGGAGACCAAATTGTTGAAACATTCTCAAATCTCCTGTTCAGGTTACTTACAAATTAAGTAAGGATATTATACCTTTAGTTTAATGCATGGTGATGTTCGGAGATTAATCTTTCACTAAAGTGAGAAATTGAAGAAAAAGTAATCTTTGTCAAAATTCCCGTCGAATTTGGACGAAATAGTACTGTCAGTGTTATGATGGGGCGATCAACCAAAAAGGCGATCACGAACTGTCGCCATTCGGTAAGAGATTTGAGGCCGCGAAATGTTAGACTCTGTAAATTGCGCATAGTCACTATCTTAACATGGAACGTTGATTGTATTATGAAAAAAAAGAATATCTATATTGCATTTTTTATGATCCTGGCATTCTTTGTAGTTATTGCCTACAGACTCTATATGAACGAAGATTTTCAATCGGTCGATCTACAATTCGACGGGAATAGAGCCTTTGAGCATGTTAAGTATCAAGTTTCGTTAGGACCGCGAATCCCTGAGAGCCAGGCGCATGCAAAGGTTGCGCAATGGATTGAAACCGAATTAAGTAAGGCTGGGTGGAATACAACACAACAAGTGTTTACAAGTTTGGAGCATCCAATATTGAATATTATCGGTCGGCGGGATGTCGAGAACGGATCTGATCTACCTTGGATTATTCTAGGAGCGCACTACGATACAAGGCTCGTTGCTGACCGTGATCCTGACAGCGAACTACGCTCTCAGGCAGGCCCTGGTGCAAATGACGGTGCCTCTGGGGTTGCCGTTTTACTCGAATTAGCCAGGGTTCTACCGAAAGATTTGCCAATAAATGTGTGGTTGATATTCTTTGATGGAGAGGATAATGGGAATATTCCAGGCTGGGATTGGATATTAGGATCTCGAGGGTTTGTTGAGAGGTTGGAGGAAAAACCCGATGCTGCAATCATAGTGGACATGATAGGTGATAGCGATCTCAACATTTATTACGAGAAGAATTCGGATCCTGAGCTCTCGAAGGAAATATGGAGTATTGCTGATGATTTAGCGTATTCAGGGCAATTTATTCCTCTCGAAAATCATCGCATTCTTGACGATCACATTCCATTTTTGGAAGCAGGTATTAAGGCGGTGGATATTATTGATTTTAATTATCCGTACTGGCATACCACGATGGATACACTGGAAAAAGTCTCTCCCGTTAGCTTGAAGACAGTTGGCGAAACTCTCAGGCAATGGTTGATCCGAGGGGCAAGCGGCGTGGATGTGTCAACTCCTTGAATTTCATAACGAACTTGCAAGGTGTTGAAGAATTGGCAAATAGTTGAATCTGGCGTACACTTCCTCTATGATCAACACCGAATTACTCTCTCGAATTCGGGAATCGTGTATAGAATCGTTATCGCAAGAGCTCGCCCACGGGGAAGAAGTTCGGGAGAGCTTCAAGTTCGAACTTAGAAGGTTCTTCGATTTATTAGAGCAGTCAATTCTAATGGGCGACCCAGCCTGGTTGGATACAGTTCTCTTAGAGTGGATTAAGTCTGCGACGCAACAAGGCTTCCTGGGTCAGGGAAACACTATCCTTAGAATTTTGGATAGGATCTTCATAACTGTATTCCAAAAAGCAAGGGAATCATTATCACCAGAAGAGGCGGTAGAGCTACTTGGGAAAATGCTTCTACCTTATTCTCACTCACTATCATATTCAACCGAGGTTGTATCACAACAATATATTGCATCACTTCAAAAGGAGTTGGAAATAGCCCAAAAGAGTATAGCAAAATTTGATCAAAGTAAGTCTGATTTTGTTAATGTTACCGCCCACGAACTGCGCACTCCATTGACACTCATTGAAGGTTATGCTGCGATGCTTCAGGAAATGCCAGGCGTGAACCCGCAATCAATGAGAATGGTTAATGGACTTGTAACTGGGACAAAAAGACTTCGTGAGATCATCGATGATATGATCGATGTATCCTTGATAGAAAATGGTCTGCTCCGACTAAGTTACCAACCAGTTTGGATCAATCGAATAATTAGGATGATCGCCGATGATTTTTCCTTAGCGTTGGAATCGCGAAAACAACATCTGGAGATTGAGGAGTTTGATGGTAGCAATGAGCCATACTATTATGATGGGGAAAGGCTGTATCAAGCATTAACGAAGATATTCAGCAATGCAATAAAATATACCCCAGATGGCGGTCGAATCCTGATTGCAGGCAGAAAACTAACTGGATTCATCGAAGTAACTATGATGGATAGTGGAATAGGGATTGACCCAGAGGATCAAACCCAAATATTTAAGAAATTTGGTCGAATAGGTAAGGCAGATTTACATTCGAGCGGTAAGGTAAAATACAAAGGTGGCGGTCCAGGATTGGGCTTGACGATTGCGAAGGGAATCATTGAAGCTCACGGCGGCTCAATTTGGGTTGAGTCAACCGGGTATGATGAAGAGCAGTTTCCCGGAGCAACATTTCATGTATTGTTGCCTCAGCATAAAGATCCTCCTTATGGCTGAAGGAATTGATTTTAAAAGTCGGAATTAGAAATATATGAAGGAACCAGAATTAACTGCTGCTCCACGAGAGCGTGCCCTGCTAATTGGTGTTGAGCTCCACGATGGGGATAGTTTGTTGTCCTTGGATGACTCCCTTGCTGAGCTAGAATTGCTTGCTTCAACTGCAGGTCTGGATGTCGTTGGTGCAATTACACAAAAATTAGATAAGCCCAATCCAAAAACCTATATCGGCCCTGGCAAGGTGGATGAAGTAAGCATATTGGTCGAGGAACTCTTGGCCGATGTTATTCTCTTTGACGATGAATTGTCGCCGCGGCACTTGCGGGAACTCGAGAAGATTTTTGGAGAAAAGGTGCGGATATTGGATCGGACTGCATTGATCCTGGATATATTCGCTCAGCACGCCCACACCAGTGAAGGCGCATTGCAAGTGGAACTGGCTCAATACGAGTACCGCCTACCTCGCCTGACCAGAGCCTGGACACACCTGGCGCGACAAGCCGGTGGTGGGGGAGGAAGGGCTGGGGGGGTTGGAGGTGTGGGGTTAAGAGGTCCTGGCGAAACACAGCTTGAAGTCGATCGGCGGGATATCCGGAGAAGGATAAGCACCTTAAAAACTCAGTTGGAAAAAGTGAGAACTCATCGTCAGCAATATCGCGCTCGAAGAAAAAGATCTCGAATCCCTGTCATCGCTCTGGTGGGATACACGAACGCGGGTAAATCGACGCTATTAAATCGCATAGCGAATGCGAAAGTGTTTGTAGCAAACCAGCTTTTCGCGACTCTTGACCCGACCACCCGGCGGGTTGAATTAAGTGGCGGCCATTTAGCTCTCATCACAGACACTGTAGGTTTTATTCAAAAGCTCCCTACAGAGTTAGTTGCAGCCTTCCGGGCTACCCTGGAGGAGATCGCTGAGGCTGATTTGTTAATCCATGTTGTTGATATTACTCACCCAAATGCTCATGCGCAAGCTAAGGCGGTTTATCAAACTTTAGAAGATATTGGAGCTGACCAAATCCCAGTCTTAATCGCATTGAATAAAATTGATCAGCTGGGTAATCCTGAAAAAGCGCGGCAGGCGTTGGTCGAACTCGAACATTCGGTTGCCATTTCTGCACTAAGTGGGGATGGAATTCCCGAGCTGCTCAATGCAGTCAATGAAATGTTGTTCGAGAATTATTCCACAATTTCTGTTAAATTACCCTACCAGGAAGGCGCGCTCATCTCTTTATTTCATGAGCAAGGGATCGTCGACAGGATTGAGCATGGCAAGGGGGGGGTGCTCCTGCAAGGAAGAGTTCCAGGAAGATTGCTGGCGAGATTCAAGCCATTCGAAACAAGAACATCAAGCCCTGGGCGTAGTCAATGATTTCAGAAATTCAACCGATTACTTGACCATATATCTGAATTTCTGGCACAGAGAAAAGGACTATTGCCGCTTATTGGAATAGTCCTGGTTTTGATTAATGGAATTCTTCAATTTATCCCAGCAAGCGGCTGGGTGAGTGACACCAATCTCTTGCTTCACCTGGGGATTATTATAGCAATCCTTGGGATCTTACTCGCCTGGGCTCTATGAATTTAGGCTGGGGCCGGCAGATTGAACACCCGGCGAGCATTCTTGGGCATATTTCTTGAAGTTGTCGATAAAGCGTGAGGCAAGTTCACGGTATTTCTCCATATAGGCTTCCTGCGTGGGCCATGCGGAAGCCGGGCGAAGAACATCATCCGGAACGCCGGGGCAATTCTTGGGGATCTGAAAACCAAAAACTGGATCGATTGAATAATCGACAGTTAATAAATCACCCGATAAAGCTGCATTTAGCATGGCCCGGGTATAGTGGATGCTGATTCGTTTTCCTACTCCATACGTCCCCCCGACCCAACCCGTATTAAGTAACCAGCAGTTAACGCCATAGCGATCTATTTTATCTCGCAGCAAATCAGCATATGAACTTGGATGGTGAACCATGAATGGAGCGCCAAAACAGGCGCTGAATGTGATCTCGGGTTCCTGCCCCAGTCCTATCTCGGTGCCGGCAATTTTTGATGTGTATCCGGAAATGAAATGATACAAAGCTTGATCGGTTGTCAGTCGGGCAATCGGAGGCATTACGCCGGAGGCGTCGCAAGTCAAGAGAATAATATTCTTGGGATGTCCAGCGATTTTTTCTGGAATAGAATTTTCAATATAACTTAGTGGATATGATGCCCGAGTGTTTTCCGTGATGGCATCGTCGTCCAGATCGATTGTCCGGGTGACCGGATCATAGACAACATTCTCAAGAATTGTCCCAAATTTCTGAGTGCAAGCGAATATCTGGGGTTCTGCAGATGGGGATAGTTGAATTACTTTTGCATAGCAGCCATCTTCGAAATTGAAGATGCCTTCATCGCTCCAACCATGTTCATCATCACCTACCAATCGGCGCAGGGGGTCAGCGGATAGGGTAGTTTTGCCAGTTCCAGACAGTCCAAAGAATAGGGCAGCATCCCCGGATGCGCCGACATTTGCCGAGCAATGCATCGGCATCACACCCTGCAGAGGGAGCAGGTAATTTAGTACTGTAAATATGGATTTCTTAATTTCGCCGCCATAAGCTGTGTTCCCGATAATTCCTAAACGCTGGGAGAAGTTTAGAATAATAAATGTCTGTGTTGGTGTCCCATCAAAAATAGGAAATGATTGAAAAGATGGAACGCAGATAATGGTGAACTCAGGCACATGCCATCGGTAATCTTCAATTGTTTCAGGCCGCACGAACATGTTGCGGGCAAAGTGGCTGTGCCAGGCGTATTCCGTGATAATGCGGATCGGTAAACGATAATTGGGGTCGGCACCGCCATAACAATCCTGGATAAAAACATCACGTCCCTGGAGAAAACCTTGCAGCCGAGAGTAGAGTTCGTTGAATTTTTCCTCACTATAAGGTCGATTGTATTGTCCCCACCAAATCTTTTCGGTTGAAGATGCTTCATTAACAATAAATTTGTCACTTGCAGCTCTGGCGGTGTGTTTACCAGTATCAACAAGGATGGGACCAAGATGAGTTAGCCGGCCCTCGCCTCTGAAGATGATCTCTTCATACAAGGCTTCTGTCGTTAAATTCCAATATTGGGCGCGCAGATTCCTGATACCGTGATTTTCGAGACCATATTCGCTTTTTAGTACACGTGCTTGAGCCTCAGTTGGCGTTTTGATGTTGAGAAGATTGTTCATAGCCAATCCCTGACTAATTTGCGGTCACCGATGTAAATTTCCTTGGGAGAGGATGGATCCAATGCCCATTTCATTCGAGCTATTCCCTCAGTGATATCTTTCACTGTACCAGCATAACTTAACCTCAAATGCCCTTCCATTCCAAATTCCTTACCAGGGACAGTGACAACTAGAGCTTTTTTCAATATAAAATTGGCCAGTTCCTCGGAGCTGCGCAAGTAGGCACGAAAATCTGGCAGGCAATAAAATGTCCCTTGTGGTTTGGTAATTCTGACGCCAGTGAAAGATTTTATTTCTTGCATTACCACATTGCGATTATTCTCCATAGTCAATCTTAGGCTTTCAACATAACTTTGCATCCCATTTAATGCACCTTCGGCCGCTGATTGCATTACATCCGCTGGGCTGGATGTAATCTGTGCCTGGACATTCGTCATGACTTCAACCAGTTTCCTGTTTGAGACTACCCACCCAATGCGGAAACCTGTCATACCATAAAGTTTTGAAACTCCATTGACAACTATGATTTTTGTCGACTCCAGATCCTTTTTTGTGAAGCGATAACCAGGTACAGGTCTGATCCCATCAAAGACGAGCTTATGATAGATATCATCCATAATGAGGTAGATGCCTTTTGTTTCACAATACTCAACGATTTGTGCGATAAATTCATCGGGGAACACAACCCCAGATGGATTATTCGGACTATTTACAATAATCGCCTTGGTATAAGATGTCACCGCTTCCAGGATATCCTCCATTCTGGGGTAGAATGTTCCATCCTTGGGGGTAACAATCACTGGTATCCCATACACCATCTTGACCATTTCGGGGTAGCTGACCCAATAAGGTGAGAGAATAATCACTTCATCCTGTGGATTAATGATGCTGAATAAAATGTTGTATAAGGACTGCTTCGCGCCTGTCGTGACGATGATATTTTCTGGCGCGACAATCCGGTTGTAGTTTTC
Source organism: uncultured Chloroflexia bacterium (assembly GCA_963706905.1). Taxonomy (GTDB): domain Bacteria; phylum Chloroflexota; class Anaerolineae; order Anaerolineales; family UBA4823; genus CAVPNY01. The sequence goes on from CAVPNY010000007.1 coordinate 55,067, forward strand.
CTCCATATACCGGACAATAGCTTTCTTAAGGGATGGGGTACCATCAGTTGGGGTGTATTTCACTTCGCCTGTGTTTAATTTTGAAGCAGAGCTCAATATCGCGGTAATAGGTGCTTTATTCTTGGGTTCCCCAATACCCAAATGGATTACTGGTTGACCCATCTCGCGCAAGAGACGCGCTTGTTCGTTGAGGCGTAGAGTTGGAGAATCTGCAATCGATCTGGCAAGTTGGCTAATGCTCATAAGGAACTATTCTCCTGTAATTGAGAAAGGCTGGATTGCCCTAGTTGAATTTCATCCTATTGAATTGAATAAGAAATGAATGATTAAAATTCACGATCATGGTCATTTCACTGCAGTCAGGGTAATGTATTCTAATTCAAATTAGAAGTCTCGGACAAGATTGACTAAAGCACAATAATGCGCATAGCCATTACAATACCAATAACAACTTACAAACAAATATAAATATTCCTACACAGTCTTTGCCATAGCAAGCCCAACATCCAGACAATCAAGTAATGTTAATAGTTTATGACTGTAATGGAGCGAATATTGAGGCCGTGCTCAGTAGGTTGGTAAGGAAAATCGCTTTTAGACAAAAATATTTCTGATTGCCCATAAAAAAACAAAGAGTTCTTGGCGAGGACCTACTCTCCCGGGGGGTTACCCCCCGAGTACCATGGGTGCAGACGGGCTTAACGACCGGGTTCGGGAAGTTACCGGGTGTACCACCGTCGCTGTATCACCAAGAGACTGATTGAAGAAGGGAAGAATAGAGCGCGAGCGAGGAAGAGGTTTGAGTTCTCTGCGTCACGGGCAAGACCTCGGCCATTAGTACGGATTAGCTGAACACATTACTGTGCGCACACATTCCGCCTATCAAGCAGGTGGTCTACCTGCGGCCTTACCCCCTGACTTGCGCCAGGGATGAGGGACCTAATCTAGGAGCGAGTTTCCCACTTAGATGCTTTCAGCGGTTATCTCTGCCAGACATAGCTACCCAGCGATGCCGTTGGCACGACAACTGGCACACTAGAGGTCTGTCCACCCCGGTCCTCTCGTACTAGGGGTGGCTCTCCGCAAGTCCCTTGCGCCCACAGCGGATAGAGACCGACCTGTCTCACGACGGTCTGAACCCAGCTCGCGTACCGCTTTAACGGGCGAACAGCCCGACCCTTGGGACCTTATCCAGCCCCAGGATGCGATGAGCCGACATCGAGGTGCCGAGCGAAGTCGTCGATGTGAACTCTTGGACTTCACCAGCCTGTTATCCCCGGGGTAGCTTTTATCCGGTAAGCCACGGCCCTTCCACCCGGTACCGTGGGATCACTAAGCCCGACTTTCGTCTCTGCTCGACGCGTTGGTCTTGCAGTCAAGCTCCCTTATGCCTTTGCACTCTAAGGCTGGTTTCCATTCAGCCTGAGGGAACCTTTGGGCGCCTCCGTTACCTTTTAGGAGGCGACCGCCCCAGTCAAACTGCCCACCTGGCACGGTTCCCCACCCGGATTACGGAGTGGGGTTAGGGTCTAGACAAGGTCAGGGTGGTATTTCACCGTTGGCTCCGCCGAGGCTAGCGCCCCAGCTTCACAGCCTCCCACCTATCCTACACAGACCGTGCCCAAACGCAATGCCAAGCTGCAGTAAAGCTCCACGGGGTCTTTTTGTCCTGCTGCGGGTAACGCGCATCTTCACGCATAGTTCAATTTCACCGGGTCCTTCGTCGAGACAGTGCTCTGATTGTTACGCCGTTCGTGCGGGTCGGAACTTACCCGACAAGGAATTTCGCTACCTTAGGACCGTTATAGTTACGGCCGCCGTTCACCGGGGCTTCGGTTCAGAGCTTCGGCGCCTGCAAGCAGGCACCTAACCCCTCTCCTTAACCTTCCGGCACTGGGCAGGCGTCAGCCCCTATACATCGCCTTTCGGCTTAGCAGAGACCTGTGGTTTTGTTAACCAGTCACCAGAGCCATTTCACTGCGGCCCACCAGCGCCAAGATTGCTCTCACGCCAGCAGGCACCCCTTATCCCGAAGTTACGGGGCTAGTTTGCCTAATTCCTTAACGAAGGTTCTCCCGTTCGCCTTGGTATATTCTACCCGTCTACCAGTGTCGGTTTGCGGTACGGACACCCTGGCTTCATCGCTTAGGAACTTTTCTCGGCAGCCTGGGCTAAGCCACTTCTACCTCAAGGGCTCGCATTCGTGCTTCAGCTCAGCGGGCGGATTTACCTACCCACTTCACAGCCTAGACACTTACACCTGCACAACCAATCGCAGGCTGGCTTACCACGCTGCGTCCTTCCATCGCTCTACCTGGGTGGTTCCGGAATGTTGACCGGATGTCCATCGCTTACGCCTTGCGGCCTCAACTAAGGACCGACTAACCCGACGCGGATTGACCTGCCGTCGGAAACCTTAGACTTACGGCGAACACGGTTCTCACGTGTTTTACGCTACTCATGCCTGCATTCTCACTTCTGTCCGCTCCAGCCGTCCTTACGGTCGACCTTCCCTGCTGACAGAACGCTCCCCTACTGCGCCATCCGAAGATGACACCCATGGCTTCGGTGACCAGCTTAGCCCCGTTGAATTTTCCGCGCAAGGCCACTTGACCAGTGAGCTATTACGCACTCTTTAAAGGGTGGCTGCTTCTAAGCCAACCTCCTGGTTGTCTAAGTAGTCTCACATCGTTTCCCACTGAGCTGGCACTTGAGGACCTTAGCCGATGGTCTGGGCTGTTTCCCTCTCGACCACGAAACTCATCTCCCGTAGTCCGACTGCCATGCTATGGAGTACCGGCATTCGGAGTTTGGTTGGGTTCGGTAAGCAGTAAGCCCCCTAGCCCATCCAGTGCTCTACCTCCGGTACTGAACACATGACGCTAGCCCTAAAGCTATTTCGGGGAGAACAAGCTATCTCCGAGTTCGGTTGGCATATCACCCCTACCCACAGCTCATCCCCTAATTTTGCAACATTAGTGGGTGCGGGCCTCCACGAGCGGTTAGACTCGCTTCACCCTGGCCATGGGTAGCTCACCCGGTTTCGTGTCTAATCCTTGCGACGTGCGTCCGAAGACGCCAGGCCCTATTCAGAACTCGCTTTCGCTATGGCTACGGGTGTCACTCCCTTAACCAGGCCACAAAGATTAACTCGCAGGCTCATTCTCCAAAAGGCACGCCGTCAGGCATAGCGGCGCACAACCGGCTTTCACCGGCGCACCGACCCGCCATTAGCCCTTCGACTGCTTGTAGGCTTACGGTTTCAGGTTCTATTTCACTCCCCTCACCGGGGTACTTTTCACCTTTCCCTCACGGTACTTGTGCACTATCGGTCGCCAAACGTATTTAGCCTTGGAGAGTGGACTCCCCAGCTTCCCACCGGATTAGCGTGCCCGGTGGTACTCAGGTACCCGACGGAAGTCCGTCAACTTTCGCTTACAGGACTGTTACCTTCTGTGGTTGGCTTTCCCATACCATTCTGCTAGCTGACAGATTGGTAACTCCCATATGTCGGGCCCTACAACCCCAGCCAGGCAAGCCTGGCTGGTTTGGGCTAATCCCCGTTCGCTCGCCACTACTAGGGGAATGGTCTCTTTTCCTCTGAGTACTGAGATGTTTCAGTTCTTCAGGTTCCCTTCACCGGCCCTATGTGTTCAGACCGGGATGCCGCTGGTTCGCAGCGGCGGGTTTCCCCATTCGGAAATCCCCGGATCGAAGCCTGTACACGGCTACCCGAGGCTTATCGCAGTGTCCCACGTCCTTCATCGGCGTTTGGCGCCAAGGCATCCACCGTAAGCCCTTATTATCTTGCTCACGTGATGCAGAGAAATCGAACCTCTTCACTTTCACTTTCGTAAATTTGCGCTCTATTCAGTTATTAAGGTGCGGTTCCGGCGGTCTCAGCCGCCCTCGGGTGCTCCCAACTCCTGTCTGAAGCACCCAACGATGGCTCACTCCCTGCCTTCACACAACAAGACCCGGCTCATCGCCGGGCCTACTTTGGCTCCCTCGACGCGCCTGAATATACTTATAAAATAAATCCAACAACCAATCTCACGAACTTGGTATTTCTCCTAAATATTCTTTAGCTAATAATATTACAAATTAACCTCAGCAACTGAGGAGTGATAGGGAGGGGGAGAGGGGGGAGGGGATCCCTGCTTGCGCAGGGGTTCTCGGCACAACGTCGAGAAAGAAAAGGAGTAGAGTAACCAGCCAGCCCGTCTGAGGGGGTGGAGGTACTCAGAGCTCCAAGAAAGGAGGTGATCCAGGCGCACCTTCCGGTACACCTACCTTGTTACGACTTCGTCCCAGTCACCAGCCCCACCTTCGACGGCTCCTTCCTTACGGTTAGGATACCGGCTTCAGGTGTTGCCAGCTCCCATGACGTGACGGGCGGTGTGTGCAAGGCCCGGGAACGTATTCACCGCACTATAGCTGACGCGCGGTTACTAGCAACTCCGACTTCATGCAGGCGAGTTGCAGCCTGCAATCTGAACTGAGGCCAGCTTTGGGGATTGGCTCCACCTTGCGGCTTTGCGACCCATTGTACTGGCCATTGTAGCGTGTGTGTAGCCCCGGATATAAAGGCCATGCTGACTTGACGTCATCCCCGCCTTCCTCCGGCACTAAACCGGCAGTCCTGGATGACACATGTAACATCCAGCAGGGGTTGCGCTCGTTACCGGACTTAACCGGACATCTCACGACACGAGCTGACGACAGCCATGCAGCACCTGTGCAGGCTCCCCGAAGGGTCGGTCCCTTTTCAGTTCCCTACCACCTGCATGTCAAACCCGGGTAAGGTTCTTCGTGTAGCATCGAATTAAACCACACGCTCCGCTGCTTGTGCGGGCCCCCGCCAATTCCTTTGAGGTTTAACCTTGCGGCCGTAGTCCCCAGGCGGTGGACTTAGCGCGTTAGCTACGGCACCGGCGGATTTGAACCCACCGACGCCAAGTCCACATCGTTTACAGCTAGGACTACCGGGGTATCTAATCCCGTTCGCTCCCCTAGCTTTCGCGTCTGAGCGTCAGGTGCAGCCCAGGAGGCCGCTTTCGCCACTGGTGTTCCTCCCGATATCTACGCATTTCACCACTACACCGGGAATTCCACCTCCCTCTACTGCCCTCTAGTCTGGCAGTCTTGAACGACCTCTCCCAGTTGAGCCGGGAGATTTCACGTCCAACTTACCAAACCGCCTGCACGCGCTTTACGCCCAGTAAATTCGGATAACGCTCGGATCCTACGTGTTACCGCGGCTGCTGGCACGTAGTTAGCCGATCCTTCTTCCTGGAGTACCGTCCTTGCTCTTCCTCCAGAAAAGCGCTTTACGACCCGAAGGCCTTCATCGCGCACGCGGCGTTGCTGCATCAGGCTTGCGCCCATTGTGCAATATTCCCTACTGCTGCCACCCGTAGGTGTCTGGCCCGTGTTTCAGTGCCAGTGTGGGGGGTCACCCTCTCAGGTCCCCTACCCGTCGTCGCCTTGGTAGGCTTTTACCCTACCAACTAGCTGATGGGTCGCAGGCCCCTCCCGAAGCAGATTGCTCTTTTCGTTGGAAAGCTTCTAATCTTCCCAACCACATGCGGTATTAGCAGCCCTTTCGAACTGTTATCCCACACTTCGGGGTAGGTCACCAACGCGTTACTCACCCGTTCGCCACTAGGAGATAGTATTGCTACAATCTCCCCGTTCGACTTGCATGTATTAGGCACGCCGCCAGCGTTCATCCTGAGCCAGGATCAAACTCTCCGCAAAAATTAGTGTCCGAAAACACTGTGTGTCTTTCTTTGGGGATGGTCTTACTTCCTCCCATCCCTCGCGGTGCCCTTCCTATCACTCTTCAGTTGTTAAGGTTCAGTCAACATCCTGCGCATCACAGACAAAAAGCCACCGATGCCAATTCGATTGATTCTTGTAGGCACCGGTCGCCAGACCGATTACAGTCTTTTATGTTCAGTTGTTAGCGATCTGCCTGTGTGCGAGATCGATGAGATTATTCTTGGCCTTATTATAGCGAAAGGTGGGTGGTTTGTCCAGAGGAATGTATAAGAATATTATTAATCTACCTGGTTGAATTCCAATATTTAGGACACAGACAACCCTGAATAGCTGAAATACTTTTAGGTTGGAAACCCAACACAATCAGCTGCTTCTTTTTCTATAAAAGAGGAATGCTAAGAATAAGCCAACCGCGACCAGGCTAATTGAGGCAAGCCAGACTACGGGTTTTCCATTCCCGGTTGCAGTCAATTTAATCGTAGGAGTGGGGCTGATAATCGCTGATGTTGGACTCTGGGTAGGGGTCGACGTGGATAGTTCTAACGTGGCAGTAGCTGTGGTTGTTGCAGGCGCAGGGGTTGGAGTTTGAGTGGCAGGCGGAGTCACCTGTAAAATTAATTTTTGATCGGGCAGCAGGATAGAAGCCGAATTTAATCCGTTCCATGCCATCAAATCACTCATATTAATTTCGTATAGATTTGCGATCCACGATAGGGTTTCCCCACTCGCTACCTTATGGTAGTACTTTCCGTCGCTCTCCGGTGTAAGTTTCTCGATCAAAGTGAGAGGGCGAGGGGTTGCGCTGGGTGTCACAGAGCCAGGGTCGATCAGTAATTTCTGACCGACGGATAGAATAGTATCGGTTTGAATACCGTTTAGACTTAGGAGGCGATCGAGATTGATATCATAAGCCTGAGCGATGGTGGTGAGGGTCTGGTATACCTGGACTTCGTGGACTATTTTTCCGCTGCTATCGGATTTGCTGATCTGGACCATGCCCACTGGAGTTGGGGTGGCATAGCCTTCGGTATTGCTTCCCGGGATGAACAGGCGTTGTCCGATCTGCAGTTTGGATTCTTTAGAGATATTGTTCCAGATTTCCAGATCTTTGACGGTGATTTTGTAGGCGATAGCAATAGCCCACAAGGATTGGCCGGCTTCGACAACGTGAAAAACCCGGCCCTCTTTATCGGGCGCAGCGATTTTCACAGGTATGACGATTTGAGGCACACCAACCGCAGGGGGGTTATCACCATCGCCGCCTGGGGGGGCGGTATATTTTCCACAGGGTTCACCAGAGACATAGGCGGCTTGTAACACGTAGTAAGTCAGGCCATTGGGCGCTTCGGCGATACCTGCACCAACGTGACAGTAAGCTGAATTAGTGGCTGGGAGCATATGATCCGGGTCAGCCCAGGCTAACATAATCTCGTCGATGGAGTAATCCCCACCCGCAGCAAAATTTTCAGTAGCCCAAACTTTACCGCCGCCGCCGTAGCCAGCAGCAGCGATGCGCCCACGCACATCGCCAATGTGGTTCGACATCTGGTTGGCAGCCATGATCTCGGCGGTGGACTGAGCGACGGCATTGATGATGGGGTCTTCCACTAGGGGGCGATAGCCGTAGGCGGCGCGCAGGCCGTTCATGGCGATGATCAAGTCATAGGCGGCGACTTCAGCAGCCTGAACACTCTGGGGCTGTGGCAGGAAAGTAGGAAGATTGGCGGTAGGATTCAGAAATGCTACCAGCAGCAAAAGCAAGAGAAACCAACGGAAGGTCAGACTAGTTCGCATGCGACAATTATAACGGTAATGTATTGCGAATAACTTGAGCAACTCTAAACGGACTTAAACGGAGCCCCGATCAATGTGCTTCTTCAAAGATTTCCCAATAACCTTGATCGAGCTCGTCTGCGGAGAGGTGGGCGTAGCGCTGGGTGACGGCGATATTGCGGTGGCGAGCGAGCTCCTGGGCCAGCTTGAGATTGCCGCCTGAGCCGACCAGTACTGTGGTGACAAAATAATGACGGAACGAGTGGGGTGTGATGGTACCAACTGCTTCCGCTCCAAGGGCTTCGGTGACCCGTTGGGCGACGATGTTGCGTCCGGTGGTAGTAGTGATGGGTTTGATCTTCTTACCAGCGCCTTTGTCATGGCGGGCGAAGATGGGCAGGGAGGTGAGGGGTTTCCCGGATGAGCCATCCAGGATGGCTCGGGCAGCAAAGTAATCGCGCAGGGTATGCATGGCGCGTTTTGAAAATCGGACCACTGCCTGCTGATCGCCTTTGCCGATGATCACAGCCTTGCCTTCATTCCAATCCACGTCGCCCCGCCGCAAGGCGCATGCTTCGTGGACGCGCAATCCCGTATCGGCCAGAGTGACTAGAAATGCCCGGTCACGGAGTTCGCGCAGTCGTTCAGTTTCGTCATCGGTTAGTGTGGATGTAAGATTTATTGCATATTCAAGTACATCCTCAATTGCTATTCGTGGAAACTGCGGCAAACGTTGACCGGTGCGCCGGGAACGCTGGCGAATGAGCAGTCGAACACGGGGAAGGTTAGGATCGGCAAGCCGTTCGGCAGCCAGGTACTCGAAGAAACCTGCCACGGCGGTTAAATATAATCGTTCGGTGGCAGGGGAATAAGACTTGAGCGCAGAGGCGAACCAGGCTATGGAATCTTCGGTCAGCGCTGAAACCGGAGTTTTTGATGGGGGGAGGTCGTGATCATCTAAAACTTGCTGGAAGGTGTTGAGGGCATAGAGATAGGTCCGAGCGGTGTTGGCGCTCCTGGACAAGGTTACACTTTCAAGATAATTCTGGATGGAATAATTCAGGAGATTGGGGGTAGACCCTTTAATAGTAGGTTTCATGAGCGATCCTATTGTTTGTGTTAATGATACTTAACGAAAGCATAACATCTGAATATGGATTTGTCAAGGAATCCTGCTCCCCTACTCATTAATTCAGATATCGTCGAAGTGTAATGTTCCTGTTCGTCAATCCGATGGTTTGTTATCCCATAGTAAACATACACGATATACCCAACATCGGGTACCTCATTTTGTTGCATTTTTTCAGAACCCCTCCCCCATATGTGTTTCTCTTCCAGTTCCCTGATGGCTTATTAACCTTCCGGCGAATGGATATAATCCTTCCAAGTCCAAAGCCTCGCGCTAGTGGCCCATCATTTGAATTTCCAGTTTGAGCCTGGACAACGTTTTAGTTGATAGCTTCTGAGAGGTCTCCAAGTTATAATTCGTGGAAATCATTCGTGGGTTTTATCACGACCCCGAAAGGAAATTACTTATGCGTAAGGTTGCTGTAATTGGAATCGGCCAAACGCCAGTATCCGAACACTGGGATAAATCCTTAAAAGAACTCGCTGGTGAGGCTGTCTTTGCAGCGATGCTGGATGCAGGTCGAAATACTGCGGATGGCCTATTCGTTGGAAATATGATGTCTGGTTCTCTCAACCGACAGGGAAATCTGGGAACGCTAATCAGCGACTGGGTAGGATTACACAAGGTTGAGGCCGTTAAAATAGAAGCCGCTTGCGGCTCTGGTGGGTCAGCATTTCGAAGCGGACTGATAGCTGTTGCTTCAGGCGAAATGGATAGCGCCATTGTGGTTGGTGTAGAAAAGATGACAGATGCCAAGCCGGCTGAGACTACTGCAGCGCTGGCAGCGGCAGCGGACGCCGATTGGGAAGCTGCTCAAGGACTTTCCTTCGTGGCGATCAATGCACTCGTAATGCGGCGTTATATGCATGAGTACGGTTGGAGGCACACCGACTTTGCGCCTTTCTCGATAGCAGCCCATGCGAACGCGGCTAACAACCCCAATGCACGCTTGCAATTCGCTATCACCGAGGCAGATTACCAGAAAGCTCGTATGGTCGCCGAGCCAATCAACTTGCTGGACGCTTCCCCTATTGGGGATGGAGCAGCCGCCGTATTTCTCGTCCCTTTGGATAATCTCAACACGACAATTTCTAGAAGAGTTTATCCTGGGATCACAGTTGTAGGCTCAGCCTCAGCGACAGATTCAATTGCAGTGCATGACCGAAAAGATCCGACCTGGTTATCCGCGGCCGAGCTATCCGCTAAGAAAGCATATTCCCAGGCTGGCCTATCGCCGGCTGAGATTGATTTCTTCGAGCTCCATGATGCGTTTTCTATCATGTCAGCACTATCGTTAGAAGCTTGTGGCTTTGCCGACCGTGGAAGTGGGCCTAGGCTGGGATGTGATGGCGAGATATTCCGCAACGGACGCATTCCGATTGCTACTATGGGCGGCTTAAAAGCACGTGGTCACCCGGTTGGCGCGACTGGCATTTACCAGATTGTTGAGGTAGTCCAGCAGCTCCGCGGTCAGGCTGGTGCAAACCAGATTGAAGGAACTCGGATTGGTATGGCCCAGAATATTGGCGGAAGTGGCGCAACGATCGTTACGCATATCCTCCGAACAGAATGAGCCTACCCACCCCACTAAATTAAGTTATTCCAATTCGATACACCCACTGTCATCTTACAGGGGGTGTATTATTCTTAGAAGTTACGCAGTTCAAGAGGACGGGGGTGTTTTGGCGGGCGTAGCCCGCCAAAACACCCCCACACTCCCACCAACTGCGTAAGTCCTAATTCATTAACCTCTCGAGATAACGGATTCCCCGGCTTACACTATCTGACAAAACACCCGAAGCTCCTCGAAATCAGGCTTATAAAATTACTTGTAAGATTAAACGATTAATAGTACAATTGTTCTATATTTTCCATAAGTCCCACCTTTTCTTCCTACTCACCATGACCAGCCTTTCCATAGACACGCTTAAGTCGTTATCCTCTCAAATGCATCTGGAGCCAACCGAAGAAACCGGATGCCCCAAGATTGACAACCAGGATAAACTCGCCGGTACGGTTTACCAGGCCGCAATGCCAAATGGGAAGAGCATCAAATTACTCAAAACACTGCTAACCTCAGCCTGCGAGCGCAATTGTTATTACTGCCCATTTCGGGCAGGTCGTGATTTCCGGCGCGAAACCCTGAAGCCAGACGAGATGGCCAACACCTTCATGCATTTGCATCAAGCCGGGCTTGTCGAAGGGATGTTCCTCAGCTCGGGGATTATTGGTGGTGGGTTGAACACCCAGGATAGGATCATTGCCACGGCCGAGATCCTCCGCAAGAATTTTCATTACAGAGGATATTTACACCTGAAGGTGATGCCAGGAGCAGAACAGGCTCAGGTGGAGCAAACGATGCTGTTGGCAAACCGGGTGTCAGTAAATTTGGAGGCGCCTAATACGGAACGGTTAACCAGGCTTGCGCCGCGCAAGGAATTTGTTGAAGAGTTGATGCAACCATTGAAGTGGATTGAGGTTATACGCCAAAATCAGCAACCCAATCAAGCCTGGAATCAGCACTGGCCATCCTCTGTCACCCAATTCGTGGTAGGTGCGGCAGGTGAAAGCGATCTGGAGCTGCTCTCAACGACAGAGTATCTGTATAAAAACCTTGGCCTACGAAGAGCTTATTATTCGAAGTTCAATCCAATTGAGGGTACTCCGTTGGAAGAACTTCCTCCCACGTCTGCTCGAAGGGAGCATCGCTTGTATCAGGCGTCCTTTTTGATCAGGGATTACGGATTTTCGATTGAAGATATGCCATTCGATCAGGATGGATTACTTCCTAGTTCGCAAGATCCCAAACAAGCCTGGGCGAAGGAGAATCTACTTGAACGTCCAATTGAGATTAACCTCGCTGACCGTCATGAATTGATGCGCATTCCTGGAATAGGACCCAAGGGCGCCAATACTATTGTTTCAACTCGGCGTAACAATCCTTTTCGAACTATTGAAGACTTGCGCCGGGTTGGAATTAATCCTACAAAAGCTCTGCCCTACATACTACTATCTGGTCTTCAGCCATCTCATCAGCTCCACATGTTTTAATCCCAGCCCTGAAATTCTTCCATCTGGATAATCCGATATAATTGTTTGACCAAGGCAGCAGGGCATGTATCATTCTCTGTTTCGGATTATCTCGTTAATCTATGTCGATTGAATTAGATCACACTTTAAAAATCGGTATCGATATTGGCGGGACCTTCACCGATTTTGTGGTTATATCTTCTGATTCGGAAAAAATTGAAAGTTTCAAACTATTATCAACCCCATCCGATCCTTCAATTGCAGTCCTGCAGGGTATAGAGATTATTCTAGAACAATTCCCTACACCGAACGGATTATTGAAGGTGATCCACGGCTCGACAGTTGCCACGAATGCTCTCCTTGAGGGCAAGGGCGCAGTGACCGCTCTGGTCACAACTTACGGATTTCGGGACGTACTAGAAATTGGACGGCAGAACCGTCCAGAATTATATCGTTTTGATTTTTCGCCTCTCCATCCTCTTGTCCCCCGTAAGTTGAGATTTGAAATCCAAGAACGAATAGACCATACGGGCCAGGTGCTAAATTCTCTTCAGGAAGATCATCTTGATCAGCTGATTTCGAATTTGGCGCAGTTTCCCATCGAATCAGTTGCTGTCTGCTTCTTATTCTCTTTTGTTAATCCAGATCACGAAGATGCCATCACAGCTCGTCTTCGCCAGGCCGGCTATTTTGTTTCACCATCAACCGAAATCCTGCCGGAATTTCGTGAATATGAACGTACCAGTACGACAGTCATCAACGCTTATGTCTCACCGATATTGGATCGTTACTTAGCGCGCCTGGACGAAGCGCTTGCAAGGCGAGCAAGTCGGGTTCAATTTCAGGTGATGCAATCGAATGGAGGAAATATCAGCATAGGAGAGGCCCGGCGAAGTGGAGTTCATTGTATCCTTTCGGGTCCCGCGGGTGGGATCATCGGCGCTGAAATTGTATCCCGGCAATACTCCCAGGTGAATCCTGGAAGCGCATCAGATTTGAAAGTGATCACGTTCGATATGGGCGGTACATCGACGGACGTTTCGCTCATTGATGGATCACCGCGCATAACAACCGAGGCGGTGGTTGGTGGTTATCCCATTGGCATTCCTGTCCTGGACATTCATACTATTGGTGCAGGCGGTGGTTCGATTGCCAGTGTGGATGCTGGAGGGGCACTCAGAGTAGGTCCGCAGAGCGCGGGTGCAAACCCAGGGCCAGCCTGTTATGGTCGCGGAGATGAGAAATTTGATCAGCCTACAGTCACGGATGCCAACCTGGTACTAGGGCGGTTGCAAAGCGAATATTTTCTGGGAGGTAAAATGCCTCTCTATCACATCCGGGCATTTAACGCTCTGCAGAAGGTTGGAACTTCTCTCCAGCTTGACCCTATACAGACTGCTTTGGGTATTGTAAAGGTTGTTAATGCTCATATGGCGCGGGCTTTACGGCTGATCTCCGTCGAGCGCGGGCATGATCCACGGGATTTCACTTTGGTTTCCTTTGGCGGCGCCGGTGGATTGCACGCCAGCGAACTTGCAAGAGAATTAGGCATCCCTTATGTACTGATTCCATCTTATGCGTCGACCTTATCAGCATATGGGATGTTGGGAGCAGATGTGATCAAGGACTATTCACGCACCGTTATGTTGGAGAGTGATCATTCGGAATCCGAAGTTATTAAATTTCTAGAATTACTTGCCCAAAGGGGAGTTATGGATTTGGTCAACGAGGGATTTGAACCGAATTCGATTGTCCTGATACCAACCTTGGATATGAGGTATCGAGGTCAATCCTACGAGCTGGTTGTTCCGTACCAAACGGGTTTTCTAAAAGCATTCCACGATATCCACAAGAACACGTATGGTTATGCACGTTATGGAGCACCGGTGGAGATTGTGAATATCCGCCTGCGTGCAATGGGAGTGATTCCTGCCTTACCAAATCATACTCAGTCTGACCGCGGTTCCAATTCGAACCACGCTTTGATCGCCTCCCAAAATGTATATCTATCGCAAATACCGACTAAACTGCCCGTTTTTAATGGCGAAATTCTCGCGGCAGGAAATCAGATCCATGGTCCTGCGATTGTGATTAGATCCGATACAACCGTCCTGATTAATAGCGGAGATTTAGCCAAGGTGGATGTATCTGGAAATATTCTCCTTGAGATTGGAGGTTAAGCAATGGCAATCAGACCGTATCGAATATTCTCGGGATCAGCGCATCCTGAACTGGCTCAAGAAATTGCCAGCATTATTGGAATTCCTCTTGGCCGGGCGACTACGGTCCATCTTCCTGATTCTGAAATTCATGTGATGATTGAAGAGGTTGTGCGCGAACAGGACATATTTTTCATTCAACCTTGCAGTGTCCCGGTAAATGACAACTTAATGGAACTATTACTCTATCTGGATGCTTTTCGCCGGGCCAGCGTGAGCAGCGTCAGTGCTGTTATTCCGTACTTCCCCTATGCACGCCAGGACAGGATGGTACGTGGACGAGAGGCGATCAGCGCCCGAGTGGTCGCTAATCTGATCGAAAGTATGGGGGCAAGTCGAGTGATTTTCTATGATATTCATAACCGCGCTATCCAGGGATCTTTTAATATACCAGTCGATCCTCTGACAGCATTACCGCTGTTGGCAAACTACTTCCGGAAGCCTGAATTTGCTAATGCTGCCATCGTCAGTCCTGACGTGGGTCGCACCAGTCTGGCTGGAAAATACGCCGAACAGCTTGATCTTCCTCTGGTTGTGATGCACAAACGTAGGACGAGTTTTCAAACCGCAGAAACCACTCACATTGTCGGAGAGATCAAAGGACGCCGACCGATCATCATTGATGATCTTATGGCCGGGGGTAGTGTTCTGAAACAGATCGATGTTCTGTATGATCGAGGGGCAGAGGGGAAAGCCTTTTTTGCGATCACCCACCCCATTCTGCTTCCCAGTGCTATAAGACTCCTGGAGCAAAATGATCGTATTGAGAAACTTGTAGTGACAAATACGATACCCCTCCCTGAGGGGATACAAATTCACCCAAAGATTGAAGTTATCTCTGTTGCTACTCACCTGGCGGATGTTATTGACCTCATCCATGAAGGAAAAAGCATATCAACTAAGTTGGTACTTTCTTGAATGGCCATGTCTGTATTTGATCCTATCCAGATCGAAATATTCAAACTACTGTATGCATCCATAGCAGAAGAGATGGGTGTGCTACTGCGAAAAGCCAGCTATTCCCCAAATATTAAAGAACGGCGCGATTTTTCCTGTGCTGTGTTCGACGTAAAAGGAAATATGATCGCCCAGGCTGCGCACATCCCTGTCCACCTGGGAGCAATGCCTTTATCAGTGCGATCAGCGCTTGACAGGTTCTATCAAACAGAGGTGGGATTCCAGCCGGGTGATGTAATCGTACTCAACGATCCATTTCATGGTGGAACACATCTCCCAGATATTACTTTCATTTCACCTGTTTTTACCGATCCCGAACCTGGAGAAAACCTGGATCAAGGCCCGAGGATGATTGGGTTTGTTGCCAATCGGGCTCACCATGCTGACGTGGGGGGAATGACTCCGGGATCGATGCCAGTTGCGAGAGAGATTTTCCAGGAAGGTCTAATTATCCCGCCAGTTAAACTGTTTGAAGCGGGAAACATCAATCAATCTGTATGGGATTTAATCCTGGCGAATGTACGGACGCCAGAAGAACGCGCCGGCGATTTATGGGCGCAACTGGCAGCCAATCAGCGAGGAGTGGAAAGGTTACGTGAGTTCGCTGGAAAGTATGGCGTGGCTGAACTCGAAGCAATTATGCAGGCTTTGCTTTCCTATACAGAGAGAATGACGCGCCAACTCTTGTCAAATATTCCAAATGGGGTTTACAAGTATACTGACTATCTCGATGACGATGGACTTTGTGACCACCCGATTCCAATCACTGTATCGATCACAATCAGTGATGACTATGCCGTTATTGACTTTACTGGTTCTGCCTCTCAGCAACAAGGTAGTGTGAATGCAGTTTACGCCATCACGTTATCGGCGGTTTTCTACGTATTTCGATGTCTGTTAGACCTGGATGTGCCTAATAATTCAGGCTGCCTGGCGCCGATTGAAATTATTGCTCCACCTGGGACAATTGTGAATGCCATTCATCCAGCGCCGGTGGCGGGTGGGAATGTAGAGACTTCTCAACGGATTGTTGATGTGTTGTTAGGAGCATTATCCAAAGCGCTGCCTGCAAAGGTCCCAGCTGCCAGTCAGGGAACCATGAATAATCTCACCATTGGAGGATGGGATAGTGATCGAGGTGCGGCTTTTACTTATTATGAGACAATTGGCGGCGGAACGGGTGCGGGACCTTGGGGAGATGGTGTATCCGCGATCCACTCACACATGACAAACACACTGAACACACCAATTGAAGCTCTGGAATATGCCTACCCGTTACGGGCAATCCGCTACGCGATTAGGGTTGATTCTGGTGGAAAAGGTCAATTTAGGGGAGGAGATGGATTGATCAGAGAGTTGCAGGTGCTCTCTTCTGCCCAACTCACCTTATTGACCGATCGTCGCCGGTTATCCCCATACGGTATTGCAGGTGGCCAACCAGGAACTCGGGGAGAGAATAAATTGATCCGCAGCGGTGAAGAGATTATCCTGCCAGGAAAAGGTAGTATCGATCTCCAATCGGGCGATGTGATTAGCATTGAGACTCCAGGAGGCGGAGGGTTTGGAAAATCAGAGGAAGGTAAAGTGAGTTAATGCTGGCGAGCAGCGAGCTTTTCCCAGGCGCCATCCCATGGAGTACCTAACGCGTGCCGTTTAGGTAATTTTACTGAATTCAATTTTGAAGCTAAATCAACACAGGATTGAGCAACTTTTTCCCAATCCTCTCCCTGTAAAGCCTGACGAAGATCCTTGGAAATCTTGAGTGTCCAGCTCCAGTCCAAGCGGTAACGGTCTGCTTTGATCCAATAACCTCTCTTTTCCCAGGCCAGGACAGAATCCTCCACCGTTTGATTGATCTGCTCTAATGTGATGATCATAAACGCAACCAAATCTTGTGATTTCAAATTTGGTTCAGATTGTTGAGCAAGTTCTCGAAGCGCTAGAACAGTTGCGCGGGTCAATTGGTTGCGTTCTTTCCCGACCCCATTGATTTGGATAACACGACTCAAATTAACCTCCTATTGATTATAGCTATACGCAAATCTATGTCCATCAGGTCGAAATATTATATCCGATTATTGACGTAGCCTACTCTATTGCGTATAATGCGCTGCTACGGGGAAGTGCTGGAATTGGCAGACAGGCGTGACTTAGGATCACGTGCCGAAAGGCGTGAGGGTTCAAGTCCCTCCTTCCCCATTCTCATCTGTGCTTTTGACAAAGCAAGGCTCATAGGTCTTGAGCTTATTGTTTATGAACTAGCCAGATCTTTTTCTGGAATCGTTGCGGATTAGTTGGATGATATAATCACCCAACTATCAATTCGGTATAAGGAAGCCAATCTTGAAAATTGAATCCCAACCATTAGAAGACCACCAGGTGAAGGTGGTTGTTGAATTTGAGCCCGAGCTACTAGAGCAAGCCAAACATCGGGCAGCCCGGCAAATTGCCAAACGAACTAAGATACCTGGATTCCGTCCTGGAAAAGCGCCATACAACATCGTTCAAAGGCATGTTGGTGACGAGGTGCTTGTTGAAGAAGGGGTAGAAATTCTGATCAACGACCAGTATCCTGAAGTCTTAAAGGAAGCAGATATCCATCCATATGGACCGGGGAAACTTGAGAACATCCGTAGTATGGATCCGCTGATCCTGGAATTTGTGGTCCCCCTGGCGGCTAATGTAGAATTGGGCGATTATCGATCAGTACGTTTTCCATATGAACAGCCAGTTGTTTCGGAGCAGGAAATTGATGCGGTTATCCAAAACCTCCGCCAGCGCATGGCCGTCGAAGAAAAAGTAGATCGCCCTATCGGTGAAGGCGATCGAGCTCATTTGCGATTGTCAGGATTTAGACAGAACGAAGATGGAAGTGGCAATTCACCGCTTATATCAGAGCGTAGCCACAACCTGTTGATAGCCTTAAAAAGCGAAGATAATCGTAGTGAGTGGCCGTTTCCTGGTTTCTCTCGGGAACTGATTGGCATGACGAAAGGCGATCACCGAACATTGGTATACACTTTCCCTGAAGAGACCGATTACGATTCTCTGCGAGGGGTGACTGCTACATTTGAAGTCGAAGTTGAGGACGTTCTATCTCGGACATTCCCAGAACCAAATGATGAATTCGCTCAGACGGTCGGTGATTATGAGAATTTTGAAGCCCTTCTCAATGATGTCCGTGAGACATTGAGCAGGCAGGCCACTGAAAACTATAATAATGAGTTCGATGAACAAGTTGTTTCCACGATTATTGCTCAATCAACTGTGAAATTTCCTCCACAGATGCTTGATGATGAGACCGACGAGGTGCTCCATCAAATGGGTCACAGGCTGGAAAACCAAGGACTAGATCTCGAGACATATAAAAAGACGCGTGGAATTGACGATCAAGTCCTACATGAAGAAGCTAAGCCCGTTGCAGAGACGCGCATCAAACGTTCTTTGGTACTTTATAAAATTGCCACTGAAGAAAAAATTGAAGTTGAGCAGGATGAGCTCCAGGCAGAGACAGAGCGCACACTTGAAGCTATGGCAAGTTATATGGATAAAGAGCAGATGCGCCGGTTAACTTCCGACCAGAATTACGTCTCCAATATGGTTGGAAACATCATGGCAGAAATGCGCGTTGAAAAGACTCTTGAATTGCTACGCTCAATCGCCAGGAGTGAATCAGATTCTTCTAAAGATACAGCAACTGAAGAACCAGGAACAGACCAGGCTTTAGAGGCAAAGAAGGCTCCTAAGGCAAAATCAAAGAAACAAACCACACAAAAAAGAAAAAGTAAGGAAGGAAAAGTAGATGAACCCGCTTGATATTCAATCGTTAATCCCGATGGTAATAGAGACCACCGGTCGTGGCGAACGAGCATTCGATATATACTCCTTGTTGCTGCGAAACCGTTTAGTATTTCTCGGCACTCCGATCAACGATCAAGTAGCAAACTTGATTGTTGCTCAACTTTTATTCCTCAACCAGGAAGACCGGGAAGCACCCATAAACATGTATATCAATTCCCCTGGTGGGCAAGTATATGCAGGATTAGCAATTTACGATGCGATGCAAATGATCTCAAATCCGATCAGCACGGTTGCTGTCGGTGTAACGGCTTCGTTTGGTACAGTTCTTCTTGCTGCTGGGACGAAAGGTCAGCGTTATGCCCTTCCCCATGCGACTATCCATTTACACCAACCTTTGGGGGGTGCTCAAGGCCAGGTTACAGATATTGAAATCCAGGCTAAAGAATTCCTGCGCCTTCGAACAAAATTGAATGAAATCCTAGTTCACCACACCGGTCAACCGACTGAAACAATAGAACGGGACACGGAGCGTGATTTCTGGATGGATTCAAAGATGGCCGTTGATTACGGAATTGTCGACCAGGTTCTGGATGCCCAGGCGAAACCTGAGTAATCCAGATTAATTCAACTGAATTACTTTTAATGGCCGGATGGCATGCTTTTCCATCCGGCCTTATAATTGATACATTCCCCGCATGGATCTTTAGAATGGATGAGCACCGAATTCTAGAAATTGGAAAACAGATTAAAGCCTTGATTCTCGATATGGATGGGGTATTATGGCGGGAAACCCAACCGATCGGTAATCTTCGAGAGATCTTCTCGACCATTCAGGTAAATGGATGGAGCGTTGTCTTAGTTACGAATAACGCCACAAAATCTACTGAGCAGTATGTCGACAAACTTAAGAGTTTTGGGGTAGACGTAGAGGGTAGCCAGATCGTGACGACTGCAACGACAACCAGCTATTATTTGTCATTAATATACCCGTCGGGAGGTCCGGTGTATGTTATCGGGGAGGAAGGGTTGTTGAACACCCTCGAAGAATATGGCTTTTATCTTTCTGAAGAAAATCCAGTTGCCGTGATATCCAGCCTGGATCGCACCCTCACCTACCAGAAATTGCGAAAAGCATCCCATCTTATCAATTCCGGTAGTCTGTTTATAGGGACAAACCCTGATCGGGCGCTTCCCACGCCGGAAGGATTAATTCCTGGAGCAGGATCAATTCTAGCTGCTTTGGAAAAGGCAACCGGAAAGCATGCCAAAGTGATCGGGAAGCCATTTCCGGATATGTTTCAGTTTGCACTTTCCCGGTTGGAAGTTCGTCCGCAGGAGGCGCTTGTAGTCGGAGATCAGCTCGAAACCGATATTGTCGGCGGACAGGCAGCCGGCTGTTATACTGCGCTAGTTCTGACTGGCGTTTCATCGAAGGAAGCAGCCGAATCTGCAGACCCTGGTCCTACATTGATAGAATCAGATCTGACTTCTTTGATCAGTAAACTCGCTATATGGAAATAAATCCCTACTTCTACGATCTGGATTTCACGCAGTTATCAGAAATTCTTCAATCTTGGGGAGAGCCGGCTTATCGCGCTCAACAGGTGTGGCGAGCGAAATACAGGAATTTGGTTGCGACACCTGGTGAAATCCTTAATATCCCAAAAACATTGCGCAACCAAATTAATGAGTATTTTCAATTTTCCCATCTTGAACCTAAGACTGCTCTGCAATCGAAAGATGGAGAGACAATCAAAACCTTATTCCGGTTGCCTGATAATTACGCGATCGAAGCGGTATTAATGCGCTATGAAGAGCGGAACACACTATGTATATCCACTCAATCTGGTTGCGCAATGGGATGCGTCTTCTGCGCTACCGGTCAGATGGGTTTTCGGAGAAATCTAAGTAGTGGCGAGATTGTCGAGCAGGTAATCTATTATGCGCGCCAGCTCAGACAAGCCAATCAGGCTATCACGAATGTTGTGTTGATGGGGATGGGCGAGCCCTTCCATAACTATGATGCATGCATGGCTGCTATCGATCGAATGAATCACCCAGAAGGTCTTGGGTTAGGCGCCAGACGGTTTACTATCTCTACAGTAGGTCTGGTGCCAATGATCAAGCGTTTTGCTAATGAGCATCGTCAGGTAAATCTGGCAATTTCCTTGCACGCTACGGATAATGAAACTCGGGAACGTCTCCTTCCAATCAATAAGAAGTATCCATTGGAAGAACTCCTCAAATCTTGTCGAGAATATGTCGATAAAACACACCGCCGGATAACTTTTGAATGGGCCTTAATTCAGGATGTAAATGATTCCGTTGAGCAAGCTCACCAGTTAGGTCGATTGCTTAGCGGTCTGCTTTGCCATGTAAATGTGATTCCACTTAATCCGACCCGTGGATATACGGGTGCGGCAACGACTCAAGCACGGGCAAATGAATTCCAGAAAGAGCTCGAACGGCTTGGAATCCCATGCACGATCCGTATTCGTAGAGGTATCGATATCCATGCAGGCTGTGGTCAATTGGCTGTGGCAAGTTCTACTGGCTCATTAAATAAACTACCAGATTGAGTCTTGCGGGAAATTATGTCAGGTGGGAGGTTGACGATGAAAGCTAAAGTAATCCTGAATCCTTATGCCGGTCGCTGGCTTGCCCGGCAACGATGGGCAGAAGCAGAAGCTGCTTTGAAGGCCGCAAATGTCGATTTTGAGTTTGAGCAAACCAATGGACCAGGACACGGTATCAGCTTGGCCTGTGAGGCTGTCCACCAGGGTTACAATCCGATCATCTCTGCTGGGGGGGATGGAAGTATCAGCGAGGTGATCAATGGTATCTTACAGGCAAGTGAACCAGGAAATACCCCGTTTTTTGGTGTGATACCGCTTGGCACAGCTAATGATCTGGTTGACAACCTGAAAATACCGAAGGATTTGAACGCAGCAGCCCAAGTGATCGCTTCTGGGAATGTCAGATTTATGGATATCTGCCAGGTTAACGGACGTTATTTTGATAATAATGCGGCAATAGGTCTGGAACCTTATATCACATTAATCCAGCAACGCATTACTCGCTTGAAAGGAACGCTGCGCTATGTTGTCGCGGCCTTATTGGGAATCAAGGATAACCCTCAATGGACCATGCATCTCACTTGGGAAGGGGGCTCCTATGATGGTCCGGTAACCCTTGTCACGGTAGGAAACTCTCCCCGCACTGGCGGCGTGTTTTATATGACGCCACATGCCGATCCGTTCGATGGTAAACTCACCTTTGTGCACGCATTTATGCCCACACGTTCCGCAATCTTGCGCCTGCTGCCGCGCACGATGAAACCTTTGGAAGGTAGTTATGTGGAGCATCCAGCAGTTCATGAAATATCTACCACCTGGTTAAGAGTGCAGGCTGAACAACCCACACCAGCCCACGCAGATGGAGAGATTTTTTCGACCAGTATAACGAATTTGGAATACAGCGTAATCCCTGAGCGGTTGCCTATTCTACTGCCATAGGAGTTTGTGAAGGGTCGTTACCAGCAAAATTGCATGTCCGTATCAGATCGCCGCTCCTGGATTAATTCACTGTTTGGTTGGTTGTTAAAATCATTCTTTTGGTTATTGTATAACCCATTTGCCTGGACATACGATTGGGTTGCCTGGATCGTATCCCTGGGCAGCTGGAATGAATGGGTCCGAACTGTGATTCCATTCCTTCCTAATGGGCCTATTCTTGAAATTGGCCATGGACCGGGACATCTACAGCTGGCATTGTTAAAATCAGAGAAAGAGGCTTTCGGCTTGGATCTAAGCTCTTCGATGGGTAAGATAGCCCGAAATCGACTTAGAAGAGCTCATGTTTCAACCCCTCTTGTCCGAGGAACTGCGTTTGACATTCCATTGCCAAGTGAATATTTCGGATCTGTCGTGGCAACCTTTCCCACTGAATATATAGCAAGCTACCAAACTCTGCACGAGATTATGCGTGTCTTGAAGCCAAATGGGCGACTGGTTATCCTGCCCTATGCATGGATCACTGGCAATAGTTGGCTGGAAAAGCTGGCAGCCTGGATTTTCCGAGTGACCGGGCAGGCACCCAGTCTGTCTCCAAATGGAGAAGCGCCTTCCGGCATCCACGAAGAATGGATCCGAAGATTAGTAAATGCCGCACAACAGCTTGGCTATGGTATTACCTATAACCATGTCACTTTGCAAACTAGCCGTGTTTTGATCTTGCTTGCAGAAAAAGTGAATCTTCATGCAAATTAAGAAACTTTGGATGCTTGGGTGGGTGTAAAATAAATGCATGGAAATTTATGTCGGCATTTCGAAGATAAATAAGTACGCGGTTTCTGAAAGTGGCGATACTGTCGAAGTTGTCGAGCGTCCGAATGGGGGTTTATCAGTTGTTCTGGCTGATGGTCAGAGTTCTGGTCGGGGAGCAAAAACGGTTTCTACCCTGGTAGTTCGGAAAGTGATCGCCTTGTTAGCTGAGGGTGTTCGAGATGGAGCAGCTGCCAGAGCCGCCTCTGATTACCTGTATACTGAGCGGGGAGGTAAAGTATCGTCTACGTTGAATATTCTTTCCGTAGATCATCAGACAAAAACCGTGGTTATCACGCGAAATAATCCTTCCGCTGTGATTCTGGCGCGGAATGAAGCAATCCAAACCCTTGACGAACCCAGCATCCCTATCGGTCTTTACCGGGGAACACGACCGATCATTAACGAGATCCCCCTCGAAATCGGCCTGACCGCAATGATTTTCACCGACGGGCTGGTTCATGCAGGCGACAGGTATGGTCAATCGATGGATGTGCCCACAAACCTGCAAGCCCTCCTTGATGAAGAGGACCCACCTGCTCAATCAGTCGCTGATTCGATATTAGAACATGCTATTCATCTGGATCGAGGTCGTCCAGTTGATGATATCAGTGTTGTGGTGTTGAGGGTTACCGGTTCAATGGGGGATTCCATACGTCGCATGACAATCCGTTTACCATTAGGTATTGATTGATTTTCCAGACAAGAATCAGGAGGGCAAAACGCTTATTGGTATAGTCGGCCCTTGTTCTGCGGGGAAAACCACACTGATCCAGGGACTCAGAGCCCAGGGTTTTACAGCGCGCCATATAGCCCAGGAGCATTCATTTGTGCCAGATATGTGGAGGCGGATTACAGATCCAGATGTTTTAATATATCTGGAAGTGTCTTATGAAGTATCTATGCGACGCCGCCAATTGGGTATGTCAAGTGAGGAATTCGGGCAACAATTAGAACGCTTATTGCATTCCCGCCAACATGCTGATTTCATATTAAATACAGATGAGTTTAAATCCCGAAGAGGTTCTAGAGCAAGTGCAGGATTTCCTGGCAAAGAAATCTGCATAATCCCCGAATTTCAATGAAAACATGAATAATGGACAAGCCTTAGCTTCAGGAGTATAATGCCTAGGTTCTCGCCAGCCTTAGGCTGGCATTTGTTTGAACAGGAGGCCATTAGGAGCTGAATGAGACAATATAGAATGCTGATCCTGATCGTGGTAGTGATGTTGATTGCTATTTGGATCGATGTTCCTTCCAAATTTAGGATACCAATCCCAGGTTTAAACAGGGAAATCGAGACCCAATATGGATTAGATCTACGAGGTGGCGTCCAGGCTCTATTGGAGGCGGATTATCCTGAAGATACGGAAGTCCCACAAGATAAAATGAGCACCGCGGTTACCATTGTCGGGAATCGAGCAAATGGCATGCTTGGGGTGACTGATGCTCTGGTACAGCAGGCTGGTGATCGACGCATTGTGGTTGAGTTGCCAGGCGCCGAAAATCCCGAAGAGGCAATCTTGACAATCAAGGAAACCGGTCTGCTCGAGTTTGTCCACATGGCGAACAATCCACTCCCGGATGGCACGCCGGTTGTAACAGATTATTCCCCGGCTGGTGAACCGGTAACTCTACCCGAAGGCGCTTCCCCCGATACGGAAGTACTCCACACAGTAATGACCGGAGAGGTCATTGATACGGTTGAAGTTGCTCGAGATCAGGCGGGCCAGTATGTAATCCAATTCACGCTCAAACCCGAAGGTACAAGCGCTTTTGCCGACTATACAACACAGAATACAGGCCAGTTCCTCGGGATCATCCTTGACAAGATGGTCATATCTGCCCCGCAGGTGGACGAACCAATCACTGAAGGGGAGGGCATTATTCGTGGATCCTTCACTTCTGAAAGTGCCAATGCTCTGGCTCTTCAATTGCGATACGGCTCCTTGCCTATCCCATTAAAGGTTGTCGAGAGTCGCACAATAGGTCCCTCTTTAGGTCAGGACTCTCTTTCAAAAAGCCTGTTAGCTTTATCCATTGGCTTCACCATTGTGATCCTTTTTATGGCATTATATTACCGCCTCCCCGGCATTCTTGCCGACGTCGCCATTATCATTTACGCCTTAATCACGCTGGCGCTATTCCGCTTTATCCCTGTCACTTTGACATTGCCTGGAATAGCAGGTTTCATGCTCAGCACTGGCTCCGCACTAGATGCAAACATACTTATATTTGAACGGCTGAAGGAAGAATTGCGAGATGGCCGTTCACTAAGCCAGGCTGTTGATATCGCCTGGAAGCGCGCCTGGCCATCCATTCGGGATTCAAATATTGCCACCTTGATCACATGCGCTATCTTGTTTTGGTTTGGGAGCACATATGGGGCCACGATTGTCAAAGGTTTTTCTATCACTTTAGCCTTAGGTGTGTGTGTCAGCCTGTTCACGGCCATTGTCGTTACCCGAACATTTCTGAATTTGGTGCTTAACAATGTTAAGATTTCAAACTATGCCAGGTGGTTCGGCATATAGTGCCGGAGTAAAAGCATGAACATCCTAGGCCGACGTTATTTCTTCTTTATTCTTTCCCTCTTGATCATAATCCCGGGATTGCTATTGGCAATTTTCGAGGGGTTGAATTTATCTGTCGATTTCACTGGGGGCACCCTGCTGGAGTTCCAGTTTGAATCGGGGAATACTCCTCTTCCGGCGGATATCATCACGATTTACAATGAGTTCAACATTGATGATGTCCTGGTAACCACCACCGGAGAAAACACAATTGTGGCGCGTTCCAGCTTCATCGATGATGAAACCCGGGCAGCAATCGTTCAGCAAATCGGAGACACTTTCGAAGAACAAGTCACTGTTCTCCGCTTTGATAGTGTGGGACCGACAATTGGTCGGGAGGTTGCTATCCGAGCTGCGATCGCAGTATCAATCGCTGCGGTGATAGTTGTGGTTTATATCACTTATGCTTTTCGTGGTATACCACACGCTTTTCGTTATGGGGTTTGCGCTATCATCGCCATGATCCACGACGTTGCGATCGTGATCAGTCTTGCTGCCATTGGCGGCATCCTCTGGGGATGGCAGGTTGATGCCCTCTTTCTTACTGCATTATTAACTGTGATCGGTTTTTCTGTACAGGATAAAATTGTTGTCTTCGACCGGATTCGCGAGAACACGAATATCTACCGGCGCTTGCCCTTTGAAACGCTTGTAAACCATTCGATCGTCCAAACTCTTCAGCGCTCGATTAATACTCAGCTCATGACCGTTGAATTCATGTTGTTAGCACTGGCATTGTTCGGTGGTGTCACGTTGCGTGAATTTGCCGTAATCCTACTTGTGGGACTTTTCAGCGGTACTTACTCCTCGATCTTCATAGCCGCTCCAATTCTGGTTGTTTGGGAAAAACGCGAGTGGCGCACCTGGTTTGGTAGAGGAAAGCAAAGCGAAGCGGCTGCTTAATCAATTCAGGACAAACACCCCGGCGGGTTTTGTCGAGCGCTATTGGCTCGTCAAAGCCCGCTCCGGTTTTCTTAAGCGAAGAAGATATAAAGATTATGAATACTGATCCATTTGCACCAACCCGCCCCCATTATGGCGTCGATCTCTGGGGTGATAAGAAACACACCCGCCGGAAGCAGGCTTTTCAACGGGCCTTTGAGATTGGCTGTTTGATTATGCTTGCAATTCTAGCCTGTGTGATCATCTTTGGGATAGGATTCATGTTATTGCCGGGGCGGACGAATTTGCTGATCCTCGGTATCGATCGTGCACCTGAAGGAACGGATGCAAGTCGCAGTGATACGAATATCTTGATGACTTACCATCCCATAAAACCGTATTTGGGTATGTTATCTATTCCACGGGACTTGTGGGTACCAATTCCGGATGTTGGTGAAAACCGCATCAACACAGCGCATTTCTTTGCCGAGAGCGCCAATCCTGGTAGTGGCCCTCAAGCTAGTCTGGAAACAATTCGACAAAATTTTGGAGTTAATGTTAATTACTATCTCAGAATTCGCTTCGATGGATTGGTAGACATAATTAACGCCATGGGTGGATTAGATGTCGAATTAGAAAATCCAATGGCCGGATATCCAGCTGGTAGCCATCATCTTGACGGAGATCAGGCACTCGCATTTGTGCGCGATCGATCTGGCACAGATGACTTCTTTAGGATGAACCAGGGTCAATTCTTTCTTAAGGAGCTGGTCGAGCAGCTGATCAATCCGAGAAGTTGGTCACGCCTGCCTAATGTACTTCGAGCATGGAATGATTTAGTTGACACCAATTTCCCTATATGGCAGTGGCCGCGCCTGGCTATGACTTTTCTCCGAACTGGAACTGCCGGAATTGATAACCGGGTCATTTCCCGTGAGATGGTTACTCCAACAACAACCTCTGATGGTGCTCAAATACTTTTACCGGTATGGGAAGAAATAAACCGGGTTGTCAAAGAAATGTTTGGAGGTTAATCAGATAATCAGGGACTTGCAAGGGCCACCAAGTGGTCGCGCAGGAAAAGCAAGATAAAAGCTCCGGTTAGGAGAAAAGGGCCATAGGGCACGAAATCAAATGATTGGTAGTGATGAGTCACCATCCTACCCAGAATGTAAAGTAAGGCACCTAAACCAGCAATCAGGATTCCAACGATCAAACATAGAACGATCCCTGGCCAGCCGACAAACAATCCGAGTATTCCGCTTAATATCACATCGCCAAAACCAAGAGGCTCATCATCGAATCCAGGTCTTTTCTTACGGATAATTGTTCTTACGAAGACTACTCCAATAGAAAACAGAGCGAGCATGATTCCAAAACCAACCAGCCCGCCGATTAATGTTGACAGCCATCCGTGCAGCCAGACACCTATAATAATACCCAGGATACTCCCAACCAGGCTGATTGGATGTAAGATAAGTCGATGTTCCAGATCAATAACAGCGACGATACTGAAGTAAGCCAGCACTATCAAGCCAGGAATGAAACCTAATCTAGAGGAAGGGTTAGTCCAAAGCCAAATGGTTGCCAGGATTATAAGTATTTCAACCACCCATACTCGCCTTGCCCGGTGGGTGCCGCAACTTAAACACCGGCGTGGCCAAATGAAGTAGTTCAACAAGGGTATCCGACTAGCACAAGCCTGGCACAACGGTGCGACCAGTCTACGGCGGATTGGCATCACATCAGAAATATAGTTAATGAAAGCTCCGACCACCCATCCGAGTAAAAATAACAGGATTATGGTTAGCACATCGAGGATTATAGCATTTGATGTACACACATCAATACCAGTGGCCATACAAGTTTGCAAAGCTTATCTTTTTTCTATTACAATGTCCAGACCATGAGCAAGGCTCCCTTGATTGCGTTGTTAACCGATTTTGGTATGGTTGATCCGTATGCTGGTATTCTAAAGGCTGTGATCAGCAAAATTTCCCCTGTGACACCAATTGTGGATCTGACTCATGAGATTCCACCTGGAGAAATCATGCGAGCGGCAGTCTACTTATGGCAATCCAGGGCTTATTTCCCAGAGGGGACAATCTTTGCATGTGTTGTCGATCCAGGAGTAGGCTCTGCGCGACGCGGGATTATTCTTGTTTCTTCCGGCCAGACCTTTATAGGTCCAGATAATGGTCTCTTTACATTTGTCATGACACCCAGCGATAAGGCATGGGAAATAAATAATCAAGAGTATCTGCTGCCTCAACAAAGTGTTACTTTTCAAGGTAGAGATGTGTTTGCGCCGGTGGCAGCTCATACCGCACTCGGTGTAGAGCCAAAATCGATCGGAAGAGAGCTCTCACAGCTTGTTCATCTGGATAGTCCGAAATTAGAATTCACCCTAGAAGGACACATGGCCGGAGAAACCCTATTCGCCGATCGGTTTGGTAATGTAGTGACAAGCCTGGGAAAATTTGTCAAGTATGCACCACAGCGTTACAGGTTCGAGCCTTGGATTCCTTTTCAATCTAGCCAGGCAGATCTCACGCTTTTTTCACCAGATGATTTTGTCCTTCAACTGGCATCGGGAGAAAAACTACTTTGGGTTAACACCTTCTCAGACCTGGATAAAGGCAAGTGTGGGTTTCTGGTTGGTAGCTCTGGATTGATCGAAATCGTATCATATGCCGCTCGAGCAGAACAACTTCTCGGACTTGCCCTTCACGAGCCCTTGATTCTAAAAAGATCAGGTAAATAAAAATGGAAAAATTAATCATACAAGGCGGTGTCCCACTACACGGGGAAGTGACACCATCTGGAAATAAAAATGCGGCTCTTCCATTACTGGCTGCTTGTTTGTTAACCGATGAACCAGTTATCCTGCATAATGTTCCTGAGATACGTGATGTTCAGGCTATGCGTCTATTAATCGAAAGCCTGGGCGTTCAGATAGAAACAGTTGACAACCATACCTGGCGAATCCATGCCAAACAGGTCCGTCCAGCAGATCTGGACCCAGAACTTTGTCGCAGGATTCGTGCATCAATCCTACTAGCTGGGCCAATGGTAGCTCGCTCTGGTGAGCTACAGCTTCCCCCACCTGGTGGAGATGTCATTGGCAGACGAAGAGTGGATACCCATATCTTGGCTTTACAGGCCTTGGGGGCTACAGCAGCTTATGATCGCGCTGGACAAGTATTTCACTTCCGAGCAAGCCATTTACACGGGGCAAATATCCTGCTTGATGAGGCGAGTGTCACCGCAACTGAAAATGCCATTATGGGGGCTGTGTTAGCGCCAGGACAAACTATCTTACGCAATGCCGCCTCAGAGCCTCATATACAAGAGTTATGTTACTTTCTCAAGCTCTTAGGCGCCCAGATCGAGAATATCGGTTCCAACACGCTTCATATCCAGGGCGTTCCCCGCTTGACAGGTGGCGAATTCACAATTGGTCCAGATTATCTGGAAGTAGTGAGCTTCATCGGTGCTTCTGTCGTTACAAAAGGCTCGATCCGGATCAAGCAAGCAGGACCGGAATATCTGGATATGATCTCGATTGTCTTTCGTCGTCTGGGGGTCGCCTGGGAAATCGACGGACAAGATGTAGTCGTGCCAGAAGATCAAGCTCTACTTGTGGAACCTGACTTGGGGGATGCAATTCCTGAAATCAGCGTCATGCCATGGCCCGCATTTCCAACCGACCTGATGAGTATCGCTATCGTTGTAGCTACACAGTCCAAGGGAAGTATTCTTTTCCATGATTGGATGTATCCCAGCCGCATGTTCTTCATCGATAAGCTTGTAAACATGGGAGCGCACATAGTTTTGTGCGATCCACATCGAAGTATTGTCCAGGGACCAACACCTCTGTTTGGAGAAAAGCTGGAGAGTCCTGATATTCGTGCTGGTATGGCAATGGTACTGGCTGCTTTGACAGCCCAAGGACCATCCGAGATACGCAATGTAAGCCAGATCGATCGGGGTTATGAGCGATTTGATGAAAAACTCCGCGCCCTGGGGGCGCGGATTGAACGGATTCAAGATTGATGGATTAGCATCAAAGTAGAGGTTTAATTATTGGAAACCTCAGTTGGCTTCACTGGTGCAACAACATCCATAAATTCAGTCACAATTTCTCGCAGCATTGGCTCGGGTAACGCGCCAACCTGGCGGTGGACAATCTTGCCATCGGCAACGAAGAGCATGGTAGGGATGCCCTGCACCTGATAACGAGTTGCCCATTCCGGGTTTTCATCTGTGTTAACCTTTGCAACCAATAATTTGCCGGAATTTTCTTTGGCAAGTTTTTCCAGGGTTGGGGCAACCATCCTGCAAGGACCACACCATGGCGCCCAAAAATCGACTATCACCGGGATCTTGGACTGGAGAACAGTCTTTTCGAATGCGGAATCGGTAACATGGATAGGTTCATCAATCGTCATTGTTTTACTCCATTGGCTTGACATTGGATTGGTTGAATAGCAAGTACGACCAAGTATAGCATGTCGCAAATTTTTTGTCAGGTATAATCCTTGAAATGGTTAGCGCTTTAATCCACCCCCAATCATACCAGGTGGCGACTCCGGTATATGAAGGCCCTCTCGATTTGCTACTGCAATTAATTGAGAGAGCTGAATTAGACATTACCAAATTATCCCTTGCCCTTGTCACTGACCAATATCTGGATCATATTAAGCTTCTCCCCGAATTATCTGCAGAAGAAGTCTCAGGGTTCCTTGTGATTGCGGCCAAGCTTATCCAGATAAAATCAGAAGCGCTGTTGCCTCGACCGCCAGTTCGTGAACCTGGA
The DNA here is from genome assembly GCA_963706905.1 of uncultured Chloroflexia bacterium. GTDB lineage: Bacteria > Chloroflexota > Anaerolineae > Anaerolineales > UBA4823 > CAVPNY01. The sequence goes on from CAVPNY010000007.1 coordinate 86,356, forward strand.
GAGGAAGATCCTGGCGAGGCGCTGGCCTGGCAGTTGCAGATATACCGCCAATACAAGAGGATTGCAGAGATATTTGATGGACAACAGAAATCAGGCTCGCGGACATATCTTAAGACCGCATCTCAGCGAAAGATCGAAGGACACCTAGATCTAAGTGGGATAACTCTGGATGATCTGGTTTCAGCAGCCAGAAATGTTTTTTTTGCCAGAGACCGATCGGCGCTTGTCGCTAACTTTGACAACGTCGTAGCTGCTCCAAAAGTAACCATCCGTCAAAAGATTAGTCTGATTGCAAGTCTCTTGCGCAAACAAGGCAGGTCATCTTTCCGGAACATGCTTGGGGATGATCGCTCACGGGTCGAAATTGTGATCACATTCCTTGCTATGCTCGAGCTTATAAAACTGCACTATGTTAATGTACAACAACAGATAATTTTTGGGGATATTCAACTCGAGCCAGCCGAAGACTGGAACTCCAATACAGAAATAGAGCTTGAATTCGGAGAATGATCCCGAGTGGTGAACCAGCTTGCATTAACCAATTCTCCTTATCTACTACAACATATGAACAACCCGGTGGATTGGTATCCCTGGGGAGAAATAGCTTTGGAAAAAGCACGTCAGGAGGGGAAACCTATCTTTCTCAGTATTGGCTACTCGGCCTGCCACTGGTGCCATGTCATGGCGCACGAGTCTTTTGAAGATGAAACGATCGCTGCGATTATGAATCGCTACTTTGTAAACATCAAAGTGGATCGCGAAGAACGGCCAGACCTGGACAATATCTACATGAGTGCAGTTGTGGCCATGACCAGGCAAGGTGGTTGGCCAATGAGCGTTTTCTTGACGCCTAATGGTAAACCTTTTTATGGAGGCACCTATTTTCCACCAGTGCCACGGCATGGATTGCCTGCTTTTAGAGATGTCCTGCTGAGCGTTGCTCGAGTTTGGTCAGACGATCGTGAACAAATTTTATTATCTGGCGACCAAATCACGGAACACATCCTGTCTTCAAATACAATAGGATCAATTGATAAAGCGCCTCTGGACGAGGCGACTTTAAAACAAGCTGCATTGACTTTAGCACAATCCTACGATTGGAAATACGGTGGTTGGGGGAGGGCTCCAAAATTTCCTCAACCAATGGCGATTGAGTATCTCTTGAGACAGGCTGTCCATGGCGACAAATTAGCGTTGGAAATCGCGGTACACGCGCTCGAAGCAATGGCGAGAGGTGGGATGTATGACGTGATTGGTGGCGGATTTGCTCGATATTCAACGGATGATCGTTGGCTAGTCCCCCACTTTGAGAAGATGCTTTACGATAACGCTCTGCTTTCCAATGCTTATCTGCATGCGTATCTGCTCACCGGAAAAGATAGTTTCAGACAGGTATGTGAATCGACACTGGATTTTGTCGCGCGGGAGATGACAGACCCATCTGGGGCATTCTATAGCAGTTTGGACGCTGATTCAGAGGGTGAAGAAGGGAAATATTATCTCTGGACATATGAAGAGATTCAGCAAGTATTAAGTGATCCCCAGGACATCGAATTTTTTATCAATGCATACGGTGTTAATCCAGATGGTAATTTTGATGGGAAAACCGTTCTGCAAAGATCGCTTGATGATGTAGCTTTGTCGGAAAAGTTTCATCTAGACTTATCTGAGATACCATTCAAACTGTCTCACCTTCATCAGCGGTTACTGGCTTCAAGGGATTTGCGAATTAGACCGGGGACAGACGATAAAGCGCTCACCTCCTGGAATGGACTGATGTTATTTTCTTTTTCTGAGGCAGCTAGATATCTTGATCGTAGTGATTATGAAGTACTGGCTATGCGCAATGGAAGATTCTTGATTAATACACTGCTGAAGGATGGTCTGTTATATCGATCGTACCGAGGCGGCAAAGTTGCGCATCAGGCATACTTAGAGGATTATGCATCGTTATGTCTGGCCTTGATCTCACTTTATCAAACCGATCCCGATCCTGTGTGGTTCAATTCTGCTGTTGGACTGGCAACTACAATGATCGATCATTTTCTCGATCCTGCAGGTGGATTTTTTGATACCCGGGATGACCATGAGACGTTGCTTACCCGACCAAAAGATATTCAGGATAACGCAATCCCTTCCGGAAATGCTCTGGCAGCTACTGCACTACTCTACTTGTCCGCCTTCCAGGGGGATGGCAAGTGGCGTGACATTGCCGAATCTGCCCTACTGCAAGTACAGGATTTAGCGAATAAATATCCTCTATCGTTTTCACGGTGGCTATGCGCAATTGACCTAACACACGCAGACCAAACTGAAATCGCCATTCTTGGTAATCCAAATTTGGCAGAGACAAAAGCCCTTCATCGGGCAATTTGGTCCCGATACCGTCCCAACACTGTCGTGGCAAGTTCTACCTACCCGCCACCCGTGGGCGCGCCACAATTACTGGAGAACCGCCCCTTGCAGAAGGAACTGCCAACCGCTTACGTTTGTCGATCCTTCGTGTGCAATCAACCCGTAAACACACCTGCTGAACTCCTGGTCCAGTTGGATAACCGGGTTGACGGTTAATGGTAAAATCAGCGTTTCTATATCTGTCGACATAAGAAGTCAGGCATTATGAAGAATATCATTCAACCCGTCAAAGGGACCCGTGATTATTATCCGGAAGCAATGGCAGTTCGATCATGGCTGTACTCTACCGCGCGCAAGGTTGCCGAGTCGTTTGGCTACCAGGAGTATGACGCCCCTTTTCTGGAATCGATCGATCTGTATGCAGCCAAATCGGGCGAGGAGTTAGTCAAGGAGCAGTCTTACGTATTCGAAGATCGAGGCGGCAACCTGATCACATTACGCCCAGAGCTGACCCCTTCCCTGGCGCGTATGATCGCCCAGCAGCAGGGGCAGCTGTCCTTTCCGCTACGCTGGTGGTCGTTCGGTCCTTTCTGGCGTTACGAACGCCCACAGAAAGGGCGCACTAGGGAGTTTTTTCAATGGAATGTTGATCTGATCGGTGCCGCTAATCCAGCTGCCGATGCCGAGGTGGTGGCAGTGCTGGCTACTTTCTTCCGTGAGGTGGGATTGACACCTCAGGATACACTTATCCTGGTCAACAACCGGCAACTAATAGAAAAAGAATTAGAAAGGCTTGGAATTGCCAGCGATGGGCGTAAGGCTGTCTTCCGCTTGGTTGACCGTCGGGACAAGATGAGCCAGCCGGACTGGGCATTGTATGCGTCCGAGTTGGGATTATCCACCGCGCAGATCGATGGTCTCATTCGGATGGTCTCTAACAATGACCTTTGGGAGCAATCTGGGGACCTCTGTGAGTTTTTTCCTGCCATCGAAGCGCTGGGTGTGCAGGAATATGTCCGCTTTGCACCGGACATCATTCGGGGTCTGGATTACTATACCGGGATTGTCTTCGAAGCTCAAGCTATTAGGGGTGATCTGCGCCGTTCGCTGCTCGGAGGTGGTCGTTACGATGACTTGCTGGCCGACGTGGGCGGCGAAGCCATGCCGGCGACGGGCTTTGCAATGGGCGATCTTGCGATAAGCCTCTTGCTGGAAGAGCTAAAACTCGTCCCAGATGGACTTAACCGCCCAGCTTCTCCCGTACTTGTCACAGTCTTTGATAAGGATCGGATTTTAGACGCTCTCTCCCTGGCTGCAGAATTACGCAAGTCAGGATTAAATATCACCTGCTATCCCACCGGGGATAAACTTGCCAAGCAACTCAAATATGCTGACCGCGCTGGTTTCCAGTTTGTGATATTGCACGGTCCAGACGAAATCGCACGAGACGAAGTCACGATCAAGGATTTACGCAACCGCGAGCAATTCAGCGTGCCGCGCTCAGCTGCCGTCGCCGCCATCCGCCAAAGGCTTGATAACCCGGTTCCTTCGTGATAAAATCCCGCAGCGTATGGTGGGCGTAGCTCAATTGGCAGAGCGTCTGACTGTGGATCAGAAGGTTGCGGGTTCGAGACCCGTCGCTCACCCAGCATATCTAGACCTTTCTCTTTGTGGAAGGGTCTTTTTGCTATATCAAGGGTTTTAATAGTGTAGAAATTCTAAATGAGAATATAAAAGCTCCGCTGGTGAAACGGAGCCTTTCCTGACATCTTATCTAAAATTCTAGTTCTAACTGTCTTTTTTTTCCTCTTAGCTGCTCATCGGTTTAAGTTTCATCTCTTTGAATTTCTGCACCTGACTTTTAATGGCGCGCTCTACGGGCAGGCGCTCCATGCTGGTCGCGCCGTAGAAACCGTTAATCTCCGGCATACGCTTCATGGCCTCGGCCACATTTTCCGGCTCGTCGAACGGTCCGCCGTGGCAGATCACCAGAACGTCTTTGCGCACCTTACGCGAGGCCTCCGCGATCCGCATGGTGATATCAATGGCCTGATCCATAGACTTGGAAGCGGCCGCCCCGATTGTCCCACCAGTCGTCAGGCCGACATGCGCTACGATCATGTCAGCACCCGCCTTTACCATTGCCTGGGCTTCGTCTTCATTAAAACATAAGGCGTAGTAAGCAGATCCATTTCATGGGCGAGATGGATCATTTCCACTTCTTTGTCATACCCGAGCCCCGTGGCTTCCATATTTTCACGCATGATCCCATCGAATAAGCCGACGGTCGGGAAGTTCTGGACCCCCGAAAAACCCATCTCTTTGACCTGCTTGAGGAAGTATGGCATCATGCGGAAAGGATCGGTTGCATTGACGCCAGCGAGCACGGGGGTATGTTTGACCACCGGCAGGACCTCGCCAGCCATCTCCATCATCACCGCATTCGCATCACCGTAAGCAAACAGGCCGGTGATCGACACGCGCCCAGCCATGCGGTAGCGGCCGGTGTTATAAATCACGATCAAATCGATGCCGCCGGCTTCTTCGCTCTTTGCCGATATGCCCATCCCGGCGCCTCCACCGATGATCGGGATCCCCTTTCGGGCTTGCTCATAGAGTTTCTTGAGAATTTCACTGCGTGGAATAGCCATTTTGTACATCCTTATGAAAGCATTTCTAACAAAGTTTGGGCAACTTTCGCCGAGAATTCGGTGTTGTTCACGTTGTTATTCATCACCACCACCGGAATATCAAACCGGAGCTGGCTTTTCAGCCCATCGACAAAAGCCTGGTCTGCCTCAGGCCACCAGAAGGGTTTACCAGGTGCATCGACTTCTGAAAATCCGCCCATCGGGATGAGCACTGATACTGGACCCTGTGATGCATTTAGTTATTCTGCAAAGATCCTGCCCATTTCCGCATTTTCTTCCGGTGTGGTGCGCATCAGGGTGACATTGGGATTCCATTTATAAAACAAACGGTCTTTGTATTTCTCTGGTATGGTTTCAGGCGCCCAAAAATTACACATGTCGATACAAGCAGGGGTCACAACCTGCGGGATGCCAGCCTTGGTGGCGGCATCCAGGCGTGCGCTGCCGGCGCTGAGCACGCCACCGCAAAGCTCATCTGCCCATTCTGTGGTCGTTATGTCCATTACCCCTTTGATGAAACCGCTGTCGATCAGCATCTCCATAGTCTTTCCGCCAGTGCCAGTAGCGTGAAAGACAAGCACCTCATACCCATTATCTTCCATAATTCTTCGGGCGTTCTCAACTGCACGGGTGGTATTCCCAAACATAGTTGCAGCAATCAAGGGTTTTTCATCCACCGCTTTTTCAATTTCACCGCCGACCATTCCACAGATGGCTCCAGCCGCATTGGTGAATATTGTTCGGCTGATCCGATTCAGCCCGGCCACATCCACAATCGAAGGCATCATGGTGATATCGCTGGTTCCCACGTATGCGCTGGTATCCCCGGAGGCGATCGTGGTTACCATCAATTTGGGTACGCCGACTGGCAAGGCCCGCATGGCGCTGGTGGCCATCACGGTGCCGCCTCCCCCTCCCATGGAGATAATCCCATCAAACCTACTTTCTGCATAATACATCACCGCGACCTTGGCGACGCCGGCAGTCATCACTGCCATCGCCTCGCCTCGCTCGGCGCGTTTCACCAGCTCGGATAATTCAGCGCCTCCCGCCAGGGCTACCTCCTCAGCCGTGACGTCTGCCATAAAGGGAGACTCACCCATAACCCCTACATTGATCACAAATGTTTGACAGCCCCTCTTCTCAATCTCTTTCTTCAAGAACCCAAACTCAGCCCCTTTTGTGTCCAGGGTCCCAATGATCGCTATCGTTTTTTTCATGGTCTCTTCCTAAATGCCTAAAAATTTCTGGCGCATTTCGGTGCCTTCAAGAAAATCGCGTGATGAAGATTCAGGTACAGCCCATCCAATCAAAATAATAGATAAGTTGAGCCAGTGCGAAGGCAGCTGGAATATTCTGTTCAAGAAGATGATCTGGATACATCATCCAGAATACGTTCAGATAAAATCCTTTCTGGATGAGCATAGACGCTAAACCGATCACGACGCGCATAACCGATTAGTGTAACCCCCAGCTTTTCTGCCAATTCAATAGAAAGCGAACTTGGGGAAGTGCGTGAAATCACGATTGCCACGCCCAGGCGGGCAGCCTTCTGCAACATCTCAGAGCTGATCCGCCCGGTAGTCAACATGATCTTATTCGGCATTTCAATTTGATTCAGCAGACAAATCCCTGCAAGTTTATCAATCGAATTATGCCGTCCGATATCCTCAGCTGTGACGAGAATGTTCTTTCCATCACTCAAAGCTGAGGTATGCACGCCGCCAACTTTCCGATATAACTCTTGCGATTCGAATAATTCACCAATGAGCAGATTGATCTCCCGTGGAGGAATGGAAAAGCCGTTTAATTTAACCGGTGGAGTGGACTCTTCTTCAACAGCAGTTACCCCTCCAGTACAGCCAGAAGTGCGCCGCCACGCTTTTGGTTTTTCCACAGCATGGGTCGTCCAGATATCAACGTTATCCCCATGTTCACATAGGTGTACATTCGCAATCTCGCTGACAGAGTCGATCAATCCCTCGTTGTAAAGAAACCCCACCGCCAGGGCTTCAAGATCGGTCGGTGTACACATAAAAGCCATCCACACTTCACCATTAACCGTTAGAGATACCTCTGATTCAACAATAATTCCCGAGTCGACAATATCCCACTTGCCAGCGCGATATTGTCGATATCGGATAACCTGCGTTCCGGATTTCATACTCAACTCCATGTGATAAAACGATAAATTCGTGCTTTTTCAGACAGCTAACGAAGTTTAGCATATTCTACCTGGATCTTCGGGAGATATTCAGTCAGTCCTCATACAAGAAAGCCTATAGTTACGTTTGTCACAGTTACCGGTGCTTTTTGTAACTAGGCATTTCAGATCGAATTTTAGATACTTGATAGTATGAGGTTTCAGGTATTCTTTACAAAATATGGAGGAATCACCGACCTATAAATCTGTTTGAATTACATTTTGTGGTATCCACCCGAATGATGGTGACAGCTTAATTCTAGCCAACCAAATAATTAACCTAGCAATTTGCTGTTCAAACAGCGTAATTTCTGAATAATTAAACAAGGAGGCATTTATGACAGCAACCGCTGCGCATGCGCGGGCACCCACATTCTTCGAGGAAGTGGTAGCAGCCACCCCAGGAGGTCCAATTCATCTGGAGTTATGTTTACAATGTGGCACCTGCGGAGGATCCTGCCCTTCTGGCCCGGACATGGAACACACTCCACGCGCAATTTTTGGCATGATTTCGGCAGATATGCGGAAGCAAGTCTTGAGCAGCAATACACCTTGGTATTGCGTATCCTGCTATTACTGCACGGTGCGTTGCCCCCAGGAAATCCATATCACAGATATCATGTACACCTTGAAGCGGATGGCGCTCAAGGGAGGTTACTATCGCCAATCTACGGCTTCTGACGCACCCAGCTTCTCCCGGATGTTCATTGACTTTGTTGAGGGGTATGGTCGAAGTTTTGAGTTAGGGGTAGCAACCCGATATCACCTCTCTGCACACCCCCTTGAAGTCATGAAAATGGCGCCATTCGGGATGGGAATGCTTCGTAGAGGACGATTGGATCTCACCCCAAGGTCTATTAGGGAAATGGACAAACTAAAGGCAATCCTTGCTAAAGCAAAGGAAATCGGAGGTGATGAATGAAGTACGGTTATTACCCCGGTTGCTCCCTGGAACGCAATGCAAACTCCTATCACAAATCGGCGATGGCAGTATCAAAACCCCTGGGGGTTGAATTTGCCGAAATCGACGATTGGAATTGCTGTGGTGCCACGGAATACATTGCCCTCGATATGATGGCTTCCTTCGCGTTGGTGGCGCGCAATCTGGCAAAAGCTGCCGAGTTACCTGGAAATGGACACCAACTGGTTTGTCCATGCAGCTTATGTTATCTAAATATGAGCAAAACAGAGGTTTATCTGGAACGATCGCCAGAATTTGCTACTAAAATCAACACCGCATTGGCAGCTGGCGGAATGCATTACGAACCAGGAAACCTTCGTGTGCGCCACCTGCTCGACGTTTTCGTCAATGATGTCGGTTACGATGCCATTGCTGAAAAAGTTACACATCCACTAAAGGGGTTACGTATCGCGCCTTATTATGGCTGCATGATCGTGCGCCCGGCTTACCAGCAACCCTTTGACGATGAGGAATACCCCACCACGCTCGACAAGTTAATGAAAGCGCTTGGGGGAGAAGTGGTTGATTTTCCTCTCAAAGCCTCATGTTGTGGTGGACATATGACGCAGATCAGTGAAAGTGTTGCATTTGATTTAATCCACCGGATCATCAAGAACGCAGCAGATTACCAGGCGGATGTGATTGTAACGTTATGCCCGATGTGCCAGTTGAACCTGGATGCATACCAGGATGCGATGAACAAATATATGAAAACGAATTACCATATCCCAATACTATACTTCACTCAGTTGATGGGATTGGCGTTCGGGATGGCCTCCACGGAAATGGGTATCGGTAAGGAATTTATCGATGCTCGTCAAGCACTGGCTAAGATCGGTGTTGAAGTCCCGGTTGAAGATGCTGGCAAAAAGAAAAAAACGACCAAAGAAGAGCTACCCATGCCACGCATGCCGGAGGAGGGTTAAACCATGAGCGAAGAACCAAAAGAACGCGTTGGTGTATATGTCTGCCACTGCGGGACAAATATCGCTGGTGTTGTCGATGTTGAAGATGTAGCCAAATGGGCTGGTGAACAACCTAATGTAGTTTGTTCGCGGGATTATAAGTTCATGTGTTCCAGCCTGGGGCAAGAGCTGATTGAACAGGATATCAAGGAACATGACCTGACACGTATTGTTGTCGCGTCGTGCTCACCGCACATGCATGAGAAAACCTTCCGTACTGCTACAGAACATGGCGGCTTGAACCCCTACCTGTTCGAGATGGCCAATATACGTGAGCACGACTCCTGGGCGACCAATGACAAAGAGATGGCTACCCAGAAAGCCAAAGCGCTGGTCAATGCCGCGATTGAACGAGTGATTCACCACCAACCTCTAGAACCTATCCCGGTCGAGATCAATCCGAATACTTTGGTGGTGGGCGGGGGCATCGCCGGAATATCAGCGGCGCTAGAGCTTGCAAATGCTGGTTATCACGTTTACATGGTCGAACGCGAGCCCTCCATCGGCGGGCATATGGCGCAATTGGATAAGACCTTCCCCACTCTGGACTGCTCAGCTTGTATCCTGACTCCCAGAATGGTCGAAGTTGGCCAGCACCCCAATATCACCCTGTGGAGCTACAGCGAAGTAGAGAATGTCTCCGGGTACATTGGAAACTTCTCCGTCACTGTGCGCAAGAAAGCCCGTTATGTAAACGAAGGTCTATGCACAGGTTGCGGAATCTGCGAAGAGAAATGCCCGCGCAAGGTGGTCGACGAGGTATTTGAAGCCGGTCTGTCTTACCGAAAAGCGGTGTATCGACCGTTTCCGCAGGCTGTGCCGAAATACCCGGTACTCGATCCTTCCAACTGCACATACTTTGAACGCGGTAAGTGTAAAGCTTGCCAGATCCTTTGCCCTACAAATGCGATTGATTTTGAGCAACAAGACGAGCTCATGCAAATCCAGGTTGGCAACATCATCCTGGCGACTGGATTTGATCTGTTTGATGCCCGCCGAATTTCCCAATATGGTTACGGCCGACTGGCAAATGTCTTTTCCAGCCTCGAGTTCGAACGGCTTGTTAACGCTTCTGGCCCGACTGGTGGAAAGATCATGCTTCGAGATGGTGTTACGCAGCCAGAATCAGTCGCCATCGTACATTGTGTCGGCTCACGAGACAAGAACTACAACGAGTACTGCTCTAAAGTTTGCTGCATGTACTCGTTAAAATTTGCCCACCTGGTTCACGAACGCCTGCCAAATGCGGAAATATATAACTTCTATATTGACATGCGTACTCCCGGCAAAGGCTACGAGGAGTTCTATCACCGCCTGCTGCACGAAGGCGCCCACTTCATTCGCGGCCGAGTAGCTGAAATAACCGATGCAGCTCGACTCCCTGGCGAAGAAGGCAAGCTCATTGTCCAGGCGGAGGATACGTTAATCGGACGGCAGCGTCGCATTCCAGTGGACATGGTCATTCTGAGCGCTGGCGTCGAAGCTCGCCACGATTCAAAGGATATCTCCCTTTTATTTGGAATGGGATGCGACTTTGAGGGCTTCTTTGTAGAACGTCACCCGAAACTCGACCCAGTTGCAACCATGACCGAAGGCGTATTTATTGCTGGTGCCTGCCAGGGTCCCAAGGATATCCCGGATTCGGTCGCCCAAGGCGCTGCCGCTTCAGCCCGCGTCGCGGGACTGATCAGTCGTGCAACGGTGATGATGGAACCGGTACGAGCCCACATTGATGCAGAGGCCTGCTCTGGCTGCCGTATATGTAACAACATGTGTCCTTACAACGCCATCGTGTTCCACGAAGATCGCAAAGTATCCGAAGTCATTACTGCATTATGCCAGGGATGCGGTACCTGCGTGGCAGCCTGCCCGAGCGCAGCCATAACCGGTGCCCACTTCACCAACCAACAGGTGCTCTCCGAGATAGAAGGCATCCTCTGGGACGTGCGGGAACGACAACTGGTGCCAGCCTGATCAGGAGGATGAAATGAGCGAACAATTTGAACCCGTAATCGTTGGCTTCCTGTGCAATTGGTGCTCTTACCGGGCAGCTGACTTGGCTGGCACATCGCGTATCAAATACGCCCCCAATATGCGGCCTATTCGCGTCATGTGCAGTGGTCGTGTGGATCCGCAGTTCGTCTTAAAAGCATTAAGCGAAGGCGCGGATGGGGTCATGATCGCTGGATGCCACCCAGGCGAGTGCCATTATGTGGATGGAAACATAAAAACACTCCGTCGCTTCATCCTATTAAAACGTTTACTCAAGCAGTGGGGTGTGGAAGATGAGCGCGTTCAGCTGGTCTGGGCTTCAGCATCGGAAGGAAATCTCCTTGCCGCAGCAGTCGACCGCATGACTGAGCAGGTGCGAGCCTTGGGACCCTTAAACTGGCGCGAGACGGTGCTAGGTGCTAATGGGCACAGTCAGGTGGTCCCTATCCAGACTACCCCAGTTCCTGAGGAGGTGTGATATGCCCGATAAACCGAAACTCGCCATGTACTGGGGTGCCGCTTGTGGAGGATGTGAAATCTCCACCCTCAATATCGGGGATAAGATCCTGATCGTCGACGAAGTTTTTGAACTGGCTTTCTTCCCGTGCATCGCCGACTTCAAAACCCAGGATGTGATCAATTATCCAGATGGATACATTGATGTATGCTTATACAATGGCGCTATCCGGAACTCTGATAATGAAGAGATGGCTCACCTCTTACGCAAGAAATCCAAAGTGCTGGTCGCATTTGGTTCTTGCGCGTATGAAGGTTGTATCCCAGCTCTGTCAAATTTGACATCTAAGGATGCTACTTTCAACACCGTCTACTTCGACAATCTATCGATTGACAATCCAGATCGACGCCTACCAGAAGAGAGTTATCAAGTTCCAGAAGGGGAATTAACCTTACCTGCCTTCTACAATACTGTAAAATCCCTTGATCAAGTGGTGCCTGTAGATTATTACATCCCAGGTTGTCCACCAGAGCCAGAGATGATATGGGCAGTTTTAGAGGTGGTGGTCAATGCATTGCTTCATGGCGGTCCACTTCCACCAGCAGGATCGGTCATTGGAGCCGGAAATGTGGCCGTATGCGAGCAATGCCCCCTGGAAAAGAATGTTAAAACGATTACGCGCTTCTACCGCCCGCAGGATATCATCCCGGAACCTGGCTTGTGTTTACTCGAACAAGGCATTGTGTGCATGGGTCCAGCCACACGTTCTGGGTGTGGAGCACTTTGCCCGCAGGTCGGCATGCGCTGTGAAGGCTGTTATGGCCCTCTTGATGGAGTGATCGATCAAGGCGCCAAAATGCTATCAGCAATTGCCTCTGTGGTCAGTGTAGGTCAGGCCGGCGAAGAAGAAGCAGAGCTGAACCGTAAGATTGGTGAAGTGATGGACACTTTGGCCGATCCAGCTGGCACTTTCTACAGGTTCAGCATGGCTCACTCAATCTTGCACCGAGTTAAGGTGAGTGGAAACGGTTCGAACGGAGGTTAATCAAATGGAACGAATTACCATCGATCCCATCACCCGCCTGGAAGGGCACGGCAAGATTGAAATTTTCCTTAACGAAGATGGAGATGTCGCTAATACTTACCTGCAAATCCCGGAATTACGCGGGTTTGAGCAATTCTCCGTCGGACGCCCTGCCGAGGAAATGCCGCGCATCACCAATCGCATTTGTGGTGTATGCCCTGAAGCCCATCACATGGCAGCCACGAAAGCCCTCGACGAGCTATATCATGTCGAGCCGTCTTCGGTGGTGAAAAAAATCCGCGAGTTGTTTTACTCCGCCTTCTATGTAACCGACCACACCACCCACTTCTATGCCCTGGGTGGGCCTGATTTTATCCTGGGCCCAGATGCCCCTGCAGCAGAACGCAACATTCTCGGAGTTATCCACAAGGTTGGCGTTGAGATCGGCAAGGCTGTGATCGACACGCGAATACGTAACCATCATGTCATCAAGACAATGGGCGGACGGGGGGTCCATCCTGCAGCTGGCTTACCGGGTGGGTGGAGCAAGGCTATCACCAAAGAAGAGCGCGAGGAATTTGAGGCGATCGCCCGCAAAAATGTAGACTTTGCCTTATTCAGCCTGAAAATCTTCGATGACATCGTGCTAGCCAACCAAGGTTATGTAGACCTGATCCTTTCGGACATCTTCACTCATAAGACTTACTATATGGGGACGGTAGATGTCAACAATCATATAAACTTCTATGATGGGATGATCCGGGTCGTTGATCCGAAAGGCAGGGAATTTGTTAAGTACCACGCACGTGACTATGCCAAGCACATTGCCGAGCATGTAGAGCCGTGGAGCTATCTCAAATTCCCTTATCTGAAGAGCGTTGGCTGGAAGGGATTCGAGGATGGCATGGAAAGCGGCGTTTACTGCGCCACACCATTGTCCCGGCTGAACGCGGCCGATGGTATGGCAACTCCCAGAGCTCAAGAGGCCTTTGAACGATTCTATACCACGCTGGGAAGTAAAAAAGTTGACGGTCGCTACGAACCTGTCCACCAGCGACTTGCGACCCACTGGGCTCGCCTGGTTGAGTTACTTTTTGCTGCGGAGCGTATGCTCGAATTGGTGACCGATCCCGAGATCACCGATCCAAATGTGCGTGTGGTCGTCACCAACACTCCAGACGAAGGGGTGGGTTCTGTTGAAGCACCTCGCGGCACTCTCACCCACCATTATTGGACAGACAAGAATGGAATCCTAACCAAAGTCAACCTGGTTGTTGGGACAACGAACAACAACGCACCTATCACCATGTCTGTCAAAAAAGCCGCACAACAATTAATCCACAAAGGCACAGTTACCGAGGGAATACTCAACCGTGTAGAAATGGCCTTCCGCCCTTATGATCCCTGTATGTCCTGCGCTACACACTCACTTCCCGGCCAGATGCCCCTAGAAATCTTGATCAAGGATGCTGGCGGGAACATTATCAAGCGTTTAAGCCAGTTCATGTGATCGAGAATCGCGTGTGAATAGAACCTTAATCATAGGCCTCGGTAATCCCATCCTGACAGATGATGGCGTCGGTGTTCGAGTAGCCGAAGAGGTGCGCGCTTTGCTACCTGAGAGTGCACCCGTCGATATCAGCGAAGTCAGTATTGGGGGGCTGACTTTGATGGAGTCCATGATCGGTTACGATCGGGTCATTTTGATTGACTCATATCTCAGCCAGGATAGGATCCCCGGTACATTTCGCAAGATGAGCCTGGATGATCTGCGTTTGGTAAGTCCTACCCAAAACAGTGCATCGCCCCATGATGCCAGCCTGGTAACGGCGCTTGAATCTGGCAAGCAACTGGGATTGCGATTGCCTGGACAGATCACGATCTATGCTATTCATGTCCAGAACGTAGATGAGTTTAGTGAACAGCCTACACCTGCCGTAGCTGCTGCAATACCATTGGTCACCAAGGCGGTGCTGGACGAGATTCGTCAAGGTTAAACAGAGGAGGTTTTATGGTCTCACCGGAGCTGATCCGTCGCTTTACCTTCTTCAGTAATTTCTCTTTGGACCAGATTGTTTTCCTGGCCAAAATTGCTGAAGAAAATATATTTCAAAGAGATCATTATTTCAACCATGAAGGTGAAGAGTTAAATGCTCTTTATTTAATTCTAGAAGGGGAGATATCTCTCATCACAAGACTACCTCAAAAAGACCGAGAGGTCACAATCAACACCTTAGGACCTGGCGACATATTCGGGTGGTCAGCACTAGTCCCACCCTATACTGCCACTGCAGGGGCTAAAGCGATCATCCCATCCCGGGTTGTGGCGTTCGATGCCACAGAGTTACGAAAGACATTTGATGAAGATTGCCAATTTGGTTATCTGATGATGATCAAAATTGCCCAGGTTATTCGGGATCGGCTGAACTCCCTGCGGATCGAAACCCTGGCATATACTACTAGATAATCAAAGCGTAATCAAAAAACTCGGTTCCTAAAAAAGACCTGCATTTGTG
>CAVPNY010000008.1:0-18631 GCA_963706905.1 uncultured Chloroflexia bacterium
TTTAGGTTTTACTAAGAAATGATATATAGTCGGAACAACCTGAATGACTTGAACAGGTTTACGCTGCGCTCAACTTTTCAGCAGAAAGGTCACCTTTTAGACCTGTCATCCCTGCGCTCAGTTCCCACAAGCGCATGGCAGTGTCTGCATCATATGAAGCTGGCGAAGAGCGCGCTTCTATTTCATCCACGAAGTATTTACCACTGACCTGATCCACCTCCGCGGAGCTGGCCAGGTAAATGATCGTGCGCGCTCCCTGCTCAGGACTGCGAGCGGCAATCCTCTGGACGATGCCCGTGCCCCAGCCGACCAGATCGTGGTTGTTTTGGCCGAATCCGGTTGCTACAAAGCCCGGGTGCAGGGCGTTTGCGGTCACCCCCGTACCCTCCAGCTGGCGTGCCAGCTCGTAGGTAAACAGCACATTGGCCAGCTTGGACTGTGCGTAGGCTGTCCAGCTTATGTAACGCCGCCGGCTCTCGATATCGGCGAAGTTGATCTGGGTGCCCATGTGTGCATTAGAAGAGACGTTGATAATCCGCGCTGGCGCGCTGGCTTTCAAGGTGTCCAGCAGCAAATTGGTCAGCAGGAAATAGTTCAGGTGGTTGAGCGCCAAAGTCACCTCGATGCCGTCTACGCTCTCCTGGCGCTTGCTGAAAAAAGCTCCCGCGTTGTTGACCAGCACGTCCAGCCGGGTATATTTTGCTTTGAAAGCCTCTGCCAATCGGTGGATCTGATCTTGGGAAGATAGGTCGGCGACCAGATACTCCACGTTTAGGTTGTCGGTCTCTTTTGCAATGCGGCTGGCTGCAGCCGCGCATTTTTCCGGGTTGCGTCCAACCCCCACCACCCTTGCGCCCTTGCGGGCTAATTCCAGGGCTGCCACCGCGCCGATCCCGCTCGTGGCTCCCGTTATCATCACGGTTTGATTGTTCATGGTGAGTTAAGTTTAGCCATAGAGATGCCTGACGAAGTATAACCCTTGTTAAGCATTTTCATCTTCCTGTTTTTAGGGAACAATCTACCACCGTAATGACGTCTAAATACCAGCGTATTAACGGGTAGCCGCATTCCGGGTGATGGCAGGGGTCGCCTGGCGTCATGCAGGTTATCCGGCAAAATGATAGCCCTCAACCAGATGTAGATCTCATCTTGAGGGCCGCTAAGCGAAAGGGAATAATTTTATGCAACGCAATGTTTCTTGGTTTGCCATAGGATTGGGCATCGCCTTTGTGCTCATCCTGCTTGCCCTGGGTGTTGTTTGCGGGGTGATCTACTTCTTACGGCCGGCTCAGACCGCTACTCCGGCTGGCCCGGATGCGCTCTATACCCAGGCCGCCCAAACCTTTGTCGCTCAACTGACCCAAACCGCCACCATACTTCCCCCAACATTAACTGGCGTGCCACCCTCATCTACGCCTCTGTCCACCAATACCGCGCTGGCGCCCACTGCAACGCCTTCCAACACCGCTGTTCCGCCAACCCAGACCTCGCCGCCGCCGACATTAACGCCTACTCCACAGCCATGCCTGTGGGTAAAATTTGTTGAGGACGTCACCGTTAAGGATGGCACCGTTTTTCCGCCCAACGCCGCATTTGAAAAAATCTGGCGCTTGCGCAATATCGGTACTTGCAGTTGGACGCGCGATTACCAGCTTGTATTTGTCAGTGGCGAGCGCATGTCTGGTCCCCGCTTGGTTGCCATTGATGAAGTTGTTGATCCAGGCGAGACGGTCGATGTCTCAGTTGACTTGATCTCGCCGGACTCGCCTGGTGGTTTTCGCGGCTTCTGGCAGCTCAGCACACCCTCCGGTCAGTTATTTGGGATTGGCTCAAAGGCAAAGGACAGCTTCTGGGTGGAGATCAACGTGCTTGCCGATGATAAATACCCGCTTGATTTCGCGTTGAGCTACTGCTCCGCCCGCTGGCGCAGCGACGCCGGTACCCTTTCCTGTCCAGGGGAGGTGGGTGATGACGATGGTTTCGTGATTCTGCTTGATAATCCCGTGATCGAAGACGGCCGGCTGGAGAATGAGCCTGCTTTGTGGACCAATCCAGAGTACACCAACGATGGATTCATCTCAGGAGAATACCCCGAGATCAAGGTGGAATCAGATTACCGTTTCCAGGCGGTAGTGGGTTGCCTGGATGATGCCAAGAAATGCGATGTGATTTTCCAGGTGCGTTACCGCATCGGCGACGGCGACCCCGTCACGCTCTGGGAAACCCACGAGGTATATGATGACTATTTCACCAAGATAGATCTCGACCTGAGTTCCTTGGCCGGGCAAAAGGTTAAATTCATCCTGAGGGTGTCTGCCAACGGCTCACCCAGTGAAGATGAAGCCTTCTGGTTGGCTCCGCGCATCTCGGATTAACGCGAGTACAGGAAAACTCTCCTCTTCCAGTCATCCGCATGAGTCCTTTCGGGGTAGATTGGGGCGCAACGCCGCCCTGACCTACCCCGAACTCTTCTTATCCCAAATTTACGCCTCAGAAACGATTGACCGGCCTGGTAATTTACGAGGCCGCATTTGCTCAGACCAGGTCTGACCGATCTCCCGGTGAGAAGGGAAGCTGTTTAGAAAAATTTCTCGCTCGGCTTCCGCAGGAATCCGTGCGGCTGACCTGGTCAGTTGTTCGTAGCCGGCTGATAGGACTGCGGGAGCACGTTCATCTTGCCTGGCGCTGAACACCCGGTAGCAGATCAGGTATAACCAGAACGCGTCATCCGTCTCGTTAAGGATATCGCTCTCGGGCTTGGCAAGAGAAGCCCAGATTTGTTCCGCGTGCATGCCAAACTGGGAATAGTCTAACATCGTGTAAAGACAGCTCCGCGAGTCCAGCCAGGGACTCTAGGATGAGGGAATGGTGTCCCTGGCCTCGCCGCAATTCGAGGGCTTCCTGGTAAGCTTCGCCAGCTTCATCTAACATACCCAGGGCAAAGAAAATTCTCCCCTGTCGGAAGCGTATATAAGCGAGCGCCGGCGAGATTTCCTGCTTTTCATAGGCCTGCTCCGCCTGATGCTGATAATCCAGCGCAGCCTGATAATTCCCCATCTGATAGGCGATCAACCCTAGATTGGACAGGGCCACTGCCTCGGTGCCCCCCAGATCAATTTCGCGAGTGATGGCGATTACTTGTTCGTTTCTCTCTATCGACTTTTGGAAGTCTCCAAGGAGATAAGCTGTATGGGCCAGGTTCGCGATTGCCGCACATTCTCCCCCCCGGTCTCCTATTTCAGCCACAATTGCCAGGCTTTGCCGGTAATAATCTTTCGCCGCCAGATATTCGCCCTGTGCCTCGGTGACAGCTCCCAGGTTGTTCAGAGCATGGCTTTCTCCTCGCCGGTCGCCTGTCTCCCGAAAAATGCCCAGTGCGGTCTGGTAGTATTCTTGAGCCTTGATCAAATTTCCACTCAGGTAATAGTGATTGCCCAGACTTTTGAGCACCGCGCTCTCACCGTGCCGGTCGCCGCTCCGCATAAATAGTTGCAGGGATTGTTCCTGATACTCTAGCGCTTCTGGGAAATCCCTTTGAAACATGGCGACATTCCCTAGCAGGTGCAGGCTTTCGGCTTCGAGCAGGGTCAGGCCGTTCGCCCGAGCCAGGGATAAAGCCGTGTTGATATGCTGCCGGGCTGAAAAATATGCGTCTTGCAGCCGGAGAGCCTGACCCCATTCCAGATGAGCCAGCGCTTCGGTTGGGGGATCGTTTAGCGTTCTGGCCAGTTCTGCTGCCCTTTGAGCGGCTTCGATCGCCTGGGGGTACTTGGCTTGGTCATTCAGAAAACCAGCCATGCAAGCTAGCAATTGGCTTAACAAAACCGATCTGTTGCTGGGGACGGAGCTCTGCGCCCACTGAGCGGCTTCGGTGAACACCTTCTCCCCCTCTCTCAACAGCCCGGTCAGGCGATAAAATCCCGCCAGCCCCTTGAATCCTTGTTGGAGCGCTGCAGTTTGATTGATGACCAGACCCCACTGCCAGGCAGAACGGACATTCTCCAATTCGTTGCGGATCTCTTCAACTGCGCTGCGCTCGCGGATGATCCGGGTTTCTCGCTCCTGCAGGAACTGCAGGTAGTATTCGCTGTGCCGTGCATGCGTTTGCGTGAAATCTTCCGGGTCTGCTTGCAGTTTCTCTGAGGCGTAAAGGCGTACCAGTTCATGTTGTTCATAGCGGCGGGTAGGCGTTACCCTCAGCAGGGATTTATCGATTAAAGCGGTTAGGGTTGCCAGCGTTACCCCGGTCACTTGAATGGCTGCTGCTCGTTGGAATCCATATCGAAATACAGAGATCCGTTGCAGAGCGATGCGTTCCTCGGGAGTCAGCAGTTTCCAGGAGTGATCGAAGGCCGCCCGCAGGCTGCGGTGGCGTTCAGGGATGTCTTTGAAGGGTTTCTCCAGGAAATCGAGGCTGTGCTCGATCTCCGTCGCAATCTCCTGGCACGAAAGCACCCTTACCCAGGCCGCTGCCATCTCAATCCCCAGCGGATTGCCCTCCATCAACTGGCAAATTCGAATGATTGCAGGCTGGTTGCGCGAGTCAATTTGAAAATTAGGGCGTACTCGCCGGGCGTGGTTCGCAAATAAAGCCACTGCGCCGTGCTCTTCTAAAATCAGCGGCGAGCGCGGATCGGTCAGTTCGCCAGGCTGTTCCTGTGGTGGCACGGGCAGGCCGTTTAGCTCCACCACCCATTCTCCTTGCAGGTTCAATCGTTCTCGCGTGGTGACCAGCAGTTTTATCCTGGGCGCATGCTGCAAAAGTTCCGCCAGGAAGCCTGCTTCTGATACCAGGTGCTCCAGGTTATCGAGCACCACAAGCATCTCCTTCTCTCGCAAGAAATCCAGCAGTTGAGTCTTCGGCTCCCTGGTGCCGGAGAAGGAGAAAGACAGGCTATTTGCAATGGTTGGAAGGACATATTCGGCCGAATTTAACGGTGCCAGAGGGACAAAATAAATGCCATCCGAAAAATTCCCCCGTTGGTTGGAAGCCGCCTGGATCGCCAGATGTGTCTTGCCGATCCCGCCAGGGCCAGACAGGGTCACTAAACGACACTGTGCATCGCCCAGTAGCCGGCTGAGGGCTGCCAGCTCCGTTTCACGCCCAATCAGGGGGGTGGGCGGGGATGGTAGGCTGACAGTTGGCGTTCGTACCAGAGTTTCAGTTTCGGGAAGGGTTGTCGTCGGTTGAAGAGACCAACGAGCGCGTTGAGCGAATCGGCCGGTAGAATGGTAATCGTCGACGGGCTGAGTCGCTCGACGCGCAACTCGGCCCGGGCGACCTTCATAAAGGCCTCTCGCTCCTCCGGGGGAACACCCAGGCACTCTGCCAGCAATCCCGCGATCTGGCGGGACGGTCGGCGCTCATCGCTTTCTATCTTACGGATGGCTGAGATTGAGCAACCCACCCGATCGGCCAGCGCCTCTTGGGTGAGATCCAGAGCTTTTCGGCGTTGGCGCAGCCACCTACCGAAGGATATTTCCGCTTCCATGGAGAATCTCGTCTGGATTTTATCACTTTTTGTGGCAAAATTTGTATTGCCAACTTGCACCATTTGGATAATAATGAGAGCTATACTCTAATATAGGCGTGGAATCCTTAGAGAAAAAATGAACTCACCCACTGTGTCGTCCAGCGGTTTGGGGAAATTGCTGGATGCAATCCGCAAGTTTGATCTGGCCAAATGGCTGATCTATCTCACCTTTGCTATCGCCTTTCTGGTCTTCCTGGATGCACCTATTCTGGCCATAGACTGGAGCAATAAGCCCTTTCCTGGATTTGTTGTTGAGCCAACCCTGGTGATTTCAGATGTACAGGGCGAATATTGGAGTGCTATAAACGCTGGGCTTGATCATCCGCAGCGTATTACTCACATTGCAGGACAAGCAGTCCACACTTCGGAAGATTTTCGCCTCGCCATAAACAGATTAACCGTGGGTCAGTCGGTCGAAATCAAATCATTATCACGGGCTGGTGTCGCTCATATTTACCCTTCCATTCTGCTCCAAACCTTTTCAATGTACGATCTGGCGCGTTTGTTCTGGCTGCCCTATGCTATCGGTTTGGCCTATCTGATAATTGGGTTCTGGATTCTGGTCATGCGCGGGGACACCGCTCCAGGTCGTGCCTTTGCTTTTTTCTGTGTCACCACAGCCATCACAACTGGCGCTTATTTCGATCTGGTTACCACCCATGCAGGTTCAGCCATTTGGACCCTCGCCCTGAGCTTGATCGGTGGCGCCCTGGTCAGCCTGGCTCTGGTCTTTCCGGCGGAATGGTCGCCAGTGAGACAGCGTTCCCGGTTGCGTTTCTTGCCCTACCTTCTCTCTTTGGGAATCGGCATATGGGGACTGTACCTCCTCTACTTTGACCCCGATCCCTGGGCTTACTTTGCTGGCTGGCGTGCCAGTTATACTTACACCGCTCTGGCAATCCTGTTCTTCATTGCCACGACTCTCTACCGCCAGTTCACCACCACCTCGACAGTCGCTCGTCAGCAAGCCCGTATTGTTTTGTGGGGTAGTTTAATGGCATTTGCGCCCATCAGCCTCTGGATGCTGGCGCCCCTATTCAAGCTGACCTTAGGCTGGCAGCCTGCCCTTTTTTTGCCTTTGCTGTTAATTTTCCCGTTGGCAGTCGGCCTGGCTATCCTGCGCTACCGCTTGTGGGATCTCGATGTCTTTATCAATCGTACCCTGGTATATACCATCTTGACCGTTCTCTTGGGTGCGGTCTTTGTTGGTCTGGTGTTGGTTCTGCAGTTGTTATTTGGTACGATCACCGGATGGACTTCGGAACCGGCCGTAGTGCTGGCAACCCTGGCCATTGTCGCCTTGTTTACCCCCCTGCGTCGACGTGTGCAGAGGTTTATCGATCGTCGTTTCTATCGCCGCAAATACGATCTGGCCCGGACACTGGAGACTTTCAGCCAATCGTTGCGTGACCAGGTTGATCTGCATCTTCTTATCGAACGGTTGGAAGCGGTAATCTCGGAGACGATTTTGCCTTCCCAGATCCAGACCTGGCTGCACACCGGTTCTGTTTACTCCTTGAGCGCTGCTCCCGATAAGTCGAGTGACAATCCTGCCCCCGTCTCTCGATCTGCCGCTGAGATCTCCACCCAGGATCCTCTTGTTTTGCACCTCGACCGCCTGCCGGGAGCTGAGCCGATCGGTAATCTGGAGCTCGATTCTCCTGGTTTGCTCCACCTGACCGCCTCTGGTATCCAGCTGGTTGTACCGCTGGTCACGCATGGAGAATTAATCGGCTGGTTAGGGCTTGGGCCACGCCGCAGCGGGCAAGAATACTCGGTTGATGATCGTACCTTGCTGACAAATCTGGCTATTCAGGCCGCGCCGGTAGTCCGGGTTGCCCAGCTGGTTGCCCAACAGCAGGCTGAGCTGCTAGATCGTGAGCGCATGAATCAAGAAATGCAGGTTGCCAGCCGGATCCAGCATGCCCTTCTGCCGAAATCACTCCCCCTGATTGATGGCTGGCGCATGGCAGCCTATTATCAGCCTGCCCGCGTGGTTGGTGGCGACTTTTACGATTTCTTGAATTTCGCTGATGGACGTTTGGGTATCATTATCGGTGATGTGACCGATAAAGGCATCCCAGCCGCCATGGTGATGACGCTTACCCGAACTCTGCTGCGCGCCGTTGCCCTGGAAGGCGCCTCGCCTAGCTGGGTATTGAGCCGGGTAAATGACTTGCTCAAGCCGGATATGCCTGCCAGGATGTTTGTGACCTGCCTGTATGCGATCCTGGACCCGCAGACTGGAATAATCTGCTATGCCAATGCTGGTCATCCGGTGCCTTATCGCCGCACCAAACAGGGCATAGCTGAATTGCGCGCCACCGGTTTTCCGCTCGGCATGCTGCCTGGTGTCAGCTATGTTGAGGAAGAAACTTCGCTTGAGCCGGGAGAATGCATTATATTCTATAGCGATGGGCTCATTGAAGCTCACAACGCCGAGCGGGAGTTGTTTGGTTTTCCCCGTTTGCAACAGTTGATGGCGGAAAAGCTGGATGATGGCGACTCACTCATCAACCGCCTCTTATCTGAGTTGAAGGCTTTCACGGGCGCCCAGTGGGAGCAAGAAGACGATATCACCCTGGTGGGGGTAAAACGCCTGGGTTGAGGATTTCCTCATCGCCGCGCTGGATGAATCCGCACACAATTTGGTAGCTGGGTTTTATAACGTTATCGGCTGGTTCAAACTGTAAAGGCTTCGCGCTGCACGTCTTCGATCACCGTTGTCGCCAGGCGCTGTAACGCTTCCATTTCGGCCTGGTCGGTGTGACTGGCGCGCCAGTAGATCTCCAGCAGTTCCAGCGGGGACAGGCTGCCCATGGATTGGTCGCCCGGCAAGCGCACCCGCCCCTCGATCTCCGGGCGTTTGACCAGGTGGAACTCAAAGGTTTTGGAACAATACTCGCGCAGGGCAGCATCGTCGATCAGTTGCTCCCACTCGTGCGGATACTCCACCGTCAGGCGCACGATCGCGTCCTCTAGTTTCGCTTGGGCGGGCAGTGCCTTGCGCAGCCGCTCGTTGAGATCTTCTTTCGACTTCAATGTAACCTGGCGATCGATAAATGGGCGGATCCCGGTCAGTTTGCGCCATTCCACCCGAGTCTGGCCGCGCTGCACGTCTGCCACGATAAAGAATTTATCATCCTCGACCTCGCCAAAATCGACCCGCTCGATCGATCCCGGATAGATCACCGGCGGGTGGGCATTCTCGTTCAGGTCTTGTGGTTTATGGATGTGCCCGAGGGCCACGTAATCCAGGCGAGGATCGCGCACCAGTGAACCGGGTAGCACCAGGTCATTGCCCAGCATCACTGTGCGTTCCCCGCCGTACTTGGCGCCTTGGACAGAGGCATGGGCGGTCAGCACAATTGGGAGGTTGGGGTCAGCCTCTTCCAGCCAGGCGTGTACCAGCTCGGTCAGGCGGGTCTCTATCTCCTCGAAGACCTGGCCTGGCTCACCGGTGCGCAGCCCTAGCTGGGCGATCAGGCCGGCTCGTGAGACCCACGGCAGCGCGATGATCTGCAAGCCTGGGCCTTTCAGGCCCAGGCCTTCCAGGTCATTCGGTTGGAGGAATGTCGGGCGGTCGAGCACCCGTACATGCGGCACTTCCAGCGTGGCGAACTCTTCGATAGCGTGCGCTCGCCCCAGTGCCGGGGAAAGATCGTGGTTGCCCACCAGCAGCAAAGTGGGGATGCCGGCTCGGGATAGGCGGATGATCCGTCGCCCCCACTCGCGCTGGAAAGTCGGGGCCGGATTCCGGTCTTTATAAGCGTCGCCTGCGAACAATACCACATCCACACGTTCTTGGATGGCCGTATCGACAATTGTATCCAGGGATTTGAGAAAATCGATCACCCGCAGCGGCAGACCGCTCTGCGGGTCATGCCGTCCATAGTTAGCCATGTCGATATGTGCGTCGGCAAAGTGCAGGATTTTCGGCATATTTATCCCCCTAAGCGGCTGAGTTGCTCCCAGCCCGCGCCAAAATTGGGGTTCAGGCGGACTGCCTCACGCAGGTCGTCGATCGCTCCTTGCGTGTCGCCGAGCGCCTCGCGCGCCAGGGCGCGCCAGTAGAAGCTCTCTTCGAGAACCGGTTCGCTGATCGTATCGATCAACGTGGTGTTAGCCAGGTTGATCACATCCTGATAGCGACCGCTGTAGTAATACGCCCAGTAAGGCCAGGTTTGGTACCACATGATCCGGTATGGGCGTTGGAAGTCGTCAGTCAGGTTGTTGTATAAAGCAAAGGCCTGATCATAAGCGGCGGCGGCGTCAGGGTATTGTTGCAGGTTGGTGTGGCTGGTGCCCTGGTTGAACCAGGCGAAGAACTGGTCAATTCCGGTCAGGCTTTCTGCTTCAGCCTGGGCTTTCTCCAGAGCGTGGTTGTTTGCCCAGACCGGGTCCGCCCAGGATCCCAGCAGGCGCTGCACTTCTTCGCCGCGCTCTACGGGATAGACTACCATGAATAAATAATTGAACGAGCGCCAGCCCTCGATTAATTCATCATAGGGCAGCCGGTGATCCTTGCCCCCCTGGATGTAGGTGTCTTGGACGGTAAAGGCTTGGCGAGCGTCATCGTACCCATTAATAAACTGATAGTGTCCCATCCAGCCCAGCTTGCCGGTGTAGTCGCGCTCGTAGTAGCCCTTCTCTGTCAGGACAGGGAAGCCGGCTGCGATCAGGCTCTTGATCACCTCGATATCACCCCCGTTGCGGGTCAGGGCTGTCATGCCTTCCGTCTGGGTTTCAACGAAATCCTGCAGCTCGTAAGGCATGACATTCTTGTCTTTGTCTTCCGGCTTGACATACTCCCCCACCACATCCCGGTCTCCATCCCATCCCCAAAAGGTTAGCGCCATCGAGAGATTTGCCGGGCCGCAGTAATTCCATCGCTGGTGTTGATCCTCATATTTGACCCCACTCAACACTACAGTTTCCGGCAGGGGCGTGGGTGACATCGTCGGGGTTGGTGAAGGGGTGGGGGTATCGGTAGGTCCCGGTGGTGTGGGGGTAATTGTCGGCGTTGCCGTGATGATCCGCACTACGGGTGTCGCCAGTTGGGTCTGGCTGGTTTGCGCCTGGGGCACAAAGACCGCTTCTTCTGGTGGGTTGAGCGCATATTTGATGCGCGTGCGCAGTTCATCCACCCGCCAGCCCAGGCGATCATGCACTGGCGGCAGGTTGTAGAATACAATACTCAGCAGGCAGGCGAGGGGGATACCGATCGCTAATATTAAGATGACCCGGTTGCGCATGGGCGCGATTATATCATTCTGAAATGTACAAAATTGCTCTTATAATAATGAAAGTGATAAGATGAATAAGTTCTCACCAATCGTAGTGGGAGTAACTATTGTGGAGCAACAAGTGGAAGATCGTTTGGAAGATGTTACGAGCCGAATAGTGGAAGCTTTTAATCCGAATAAAATCATCCTTTTCGGTTCCCATGCCTACGGACAGCCGACACCAGATAGTGATGTGGATTTACTGGTTGTGATGGAAAGCGATGACCGGCCGGTTGAGCGCGCAGCAAAAATTTCTAGAGTATTGAGACCCAGGCCATTTCCAATGGATATTCTGGTCCGAACGCCAGAGGAGATCCAACACAGGTTGGCGATGGGTGACCAATTTATCCGGGAAATATTGGAGAGAGGTAGGATACTCTATGAGCAATGAGTATCTAAGGGAATGGATCCGCAAAGCCGAAGAAGATTATGAGGCGGGTATAACCTTAGGTCGTAAGCGGAAGCGACCGACACCTAATGTAGTCGGTTTTCATTGCCAGCAGTGCATTGAAAAGTACTTAAAAGCCTATTTGGTAATGCAGGGAGTACATTTTCCCAGAGACTCACGACTTGCTTGAATTACACAAGATATGTTTGTCTCTCGATCCCACTTTTGAGATGATCGGCGATTTGTTGGATCGTTTGAATCCGTATGCCGTTGAATTTCGCTATCCAGGTGAAGAAGTCTCTATTGAAGAAGCAAAAATGGCTGTCAGTGCGATGGAAGAAGCACGTCGTTTCATTTTTCCTTATCTAAAAATCGAACAGCAATAGTCAATCAAATATATTAAGGTACTTCTATACCTAACTCGCGTAGCGCCTCTCGCGCCGGTGTGAAATTCGGATTCAGCTCCAGTGCCTTGCGCAGATCGAAGGTCGCCACGTTGAGATCTCCCAATGCCTGGTTGGCCAGCCCGCGCCAGTAGAACGATTCTTCCAGGGTGTATTCTCCCAGTGCAAAGAAAGTGTTGTTAGCCAGGTTGACCACATCCTGGTAGCGGCCGGTGTGGTAATAAGCCGCGTAGGGCTCAATCCGGTACCACATCACCCGCCATGGGCGTTCATCTTCGGGGATCGTCGGGTAGACGGCAAAGGCGCTGTCGAAAGCCTGAGCAGCCCCGGCATAATCTTCAAGCGCTACCAGATCGCTGCCTAGATTGAACCAGGCAAAGTATAGGTCGCGCCCGCTCAATTCACCCGTTTCCTGAGAAGCCCGCTCGGCAGCCGCTTCGTAATTTCGGGTCTCATCCGCCTGCGAGCCCAGGATCGCCATCACCTCAGCCTCTCGCTCTGGTGGATAGACGATCAGGTAAACAGAGTTGAAATCGCGCCAGCGCTCCTCCATTGTCTGGTAAGGCAGTGGGAAATCCGGCATGATCAGCGAGTTTTGAACCGTGAACAGGCGTTGTGTGTCGTCGTAAGCGTTGATGGTCAGATAGTGCCCCATCCAATCGTCGTGCTCCGGGTCGTAGCCCTTCTCGATCAATACTGGGAAGCCGGCGGCAATGAAGCGTTTGATCGTTTCTAGATCACCCCCCACCCGGGCTACGGCTTTAAGATCGGTATTCTCCTCGACAAATGCGACCATCTCAGCCGGCATCACATTCTTATCGTATTCCCCCGGCCGCAGAACGGCAGCCGTATCGCGCTGGTCGCCCTGCCAGCCCCAGTAAGACAGGGCCATCGCCAGGTTAGCCGGGCCGCAGTTATTGAAACTCTGGTATTCGTGCCTGATCCCGCTCAAGCTGACCTGGCCAGGGATGGACGTCGGCGTAGGCGAAGGCTGTGGCGTGGCGGTGCTGGCAGGCGGAGCCGTGGCAGTGATGGTGGCTGTCTGGGTAGGGGCCGTGCTGGTCATGGCCAGCAGCGTGGCTTGAACAGCCGCCTCCAGTTGCTGCTGGGGGACGAACACCGCTTCTTCGGGAGGGTTGATTGCCCGCCGAATCTGGGTACGCAGGTTGTCAACCCGCCAGGCCAGTCGATCGTGAACCGGAGGCAGGTTATAAATGACAATGCCTGCCAGGCAGGTCAGGACAAGCCCCGCCGCCAGCAGGCCGATCAGCCATTTTCGCATGTGGCGGATTATACCTCAGTGAGTTGAGAGGTAACTTAAGCCTCAAATTAGACGTGAAGGTTTCTAGTAACTGGAAGATATCGGCGCAGATCAGCTTTTATCAGCGTCCTATATAATCCCCCTGCTTCTCAAGTGGCAGTGTAACCATAAGGCAGTGCCACAAATTATAAAAAATCCGCGTCCCGTCCTGAGCGCAGCTGAAGGATTATCCGCGTCCCCCTTCATTTCCCTGCTCTCCGCGATCAGCGGCGCAGCCATATGATTAAATTATCGTAAATCCGCGTTTATCCGCGTCCTATCTCATCCGCGTCCCATTTAATCTCCCCGCTCCTCAATGGGCGGCGCCGCCGGGCCGTAATCCAGCACCTCCAGGCCTTGCGTGCCGGGCTGGTTAGGCCCGACGATCCCCTTTTCTTGCATGCTTTCGATCAGGCGGGCGGAGCGCGTATAGCCGATCCTCAAGCGGCGCTGCAGCATCGAGATTGATGCCCGTCCCTGCCTCCTGACCAGATCGACCGCCTCGGCGTACAGTGGATCCTGATCCTCTGCACTATCCTCCTCCCACATGGCCATCTGTTTGAGTGGGATGCCGCTTGGCAACGCGTCCACCGTGCCGCCAGTCGCCATCGGGGCGGCTTCGACCGCGCCAGCCAGGTTTTGCCAGTAAGTCACTAGCAGCTGGATCTCCGTCTCTGAGACGAAGGCGCCCTGCAGGCGTACCGGCGCGGCCGCGTCCGGCGCCTGGAAGAGCATATCGCCGCGTCCCAGCAGCCGTTCGGCGCCCGGTTGATCCAGGATCACCCGGCTGTCCACGCCCGAGGCCACCGCGAAGGCAACCCGGGCTGGGAAATTGGCTTTGATCAATCCGGTAACCACGTCCACCGAGGGGCGCTGGGTGGCGATGATCAGGTGGATGCCGGTCGCGCGCGCCAGTTGTGCCAGCCGCGTGATCTGCCTCTCGGTCTCGTCCGGAGAGAGCATCATCAGGTCAGCCAGCTCGTCGATAACCACCACCAGATGGGGCAGCTTCTTCTCGCCGCGCGCCGCCAGCCGGGCGTTGTAATCGTTGATGTTGCGCGCCCCCACCTGCGCCAGCTTGTGGTAGCGCTGGTCCATCTCGCGCGCCACCCACTGCAGCGCCCCAACCACCCGTTCCAGCTCGACCACCACCGGGGCCAACAGGTGCGGGATGCCGTTGTAGCCGGTCAGCTCCACCCGCTTGGGATCGACCATCAACAACCGCAGGTCATCGGGCGTGTTGAGCAGCAGCAGGCAGCAGATGATCGAGTTGACGCACACCGACTTGCCCGAGCCTGTCGTTCCGGCGATGAGCAGGTGCGGCATGGCCGCCAGGTCGGCTGCTACCGGGTTGCCGGCGACATCCTGGCCCAGGACGAATCGTAGCGATGATTTTATCCGCCGGAAGTTTTCGCTTTCGATCGTGTCGCGCAGCGCTACCAGGGCGATCGCATCGTTTGGCACTTCGATGCCGACATACCCCTTGCTGGGCACCGGCGCCTGGATGCGGATGCGCTTGGCCGAAAGGGCCAGCGCCAGATCATCCGCCAGGGCCGCGATCTTGCTAACCCGCACCCGCATCGGCCCGTTGCGCGACTCGATAAATCCTGGCTCGACTCCAAACTGGGTGATGGTTGGCCCGCGGTTGATTTCAACGACCTTGGCCGGCGCGCCGAATGAGCTCAGCGTGTCCTCGATCAACCGGGCGCGCTGCCGGTCGATCTCATCGTCGTGGCTGACCTCCCCGCCTTTTTCCAGGATCGCATCCAGTGGGGGCAGAACCCAGACCTTGGGCGGTTGGCTTCCGGTCTGTGCTGCCAGCTCTGGGGAGGCGGCTGAATGGAGCTGCGCTGGCTCAGAAGTCAGGTTGTCAATCGGGTGTAGCGGGTTGAGTGCGGGTTGCGACACGTTGCCTGGCTTGTCTTTGGCTCCGCTTTTCTGCGCCCACCATCCTTCCCAGGCGGCCTGGGCGCGGGCTACCAGCGGGCCAGCCCAGGCGAACATCTCTGTCACAGACAGGTCGAGCGATAGGGCCAGGGCGATCAGCGTCACGGCGAGCAGGGCGATGAAGCTGCCCTGCCACCCCAGGCTGGGTAGCAGCAAGGCCAGGATCGTTCCACCCAGGTAACCGCCTCCCTCGGCCTGTTTGGCCAGGACGAAGTTCTCATCCTGGTCGGTGGGGAACAAAAAGAAGTGCATCCAGGTCAGCAGAAGGATGAATATGAGGATGAGGCCAATTATGCGTGAGACTTCCAGGCGTGGCAGGCTGTCGAAGTGGCGCAGGATTAGCCACACGCCGATCACGATCAATCCCAGGGGCAGCAGGTACATCCCCCACCCGAAGCCCTGCCCCAGCAGTGTCAGCCAGCCTCCCGATAGCCAGCCCTGGTTGCGTGAGATCAGGCTGAGTAAGGTGAGCAAACCCACCAGTGCCATGCTGATCCCCAGGATATCCACCTTGCGATCCACAGACAGGCTGCTCCAGGCAGACGGGCGCCTCGGCTTCGGGCTGGGCTTCGGCGCTGCGGTTTTTGTCCGGCTTGCAGGTTGGGTGCTGCCCTTCTGGCGGACCGCTGGTTTGTTTTTACTGGGTGGCGGCGCGGGCGGCGTGTTTGGCTTTGTTGGCCGGTTGTGCGGGGGGTTTTTTTGATTTGCTGGCAGGCATTCAGATCTCGCTGAATAGCAGGTCAGATTGTGTCTCAAATCTTTCGTGAATTGCAGGCGTAGCCCTGCAATTCGAACTCGTAGACGATGAGACTGCAAGCCTGTTCGACTGAATGAGGATTATAGCACAAATGGTCGGTCTTAGAATTCCAGGGCGGGTGCTGTTTTAAGGTACAATTCACCCAGCGCAGGGCCCTCTCTTCCCGGTGATTACCCCTACCCTGCGCCTCGAGAGGCATCCCCCTTGTTCGAAATTGTATTCTTAGGCACCTCAGCCTCCGCTCCCTCCGTCCATCGCGGGCTTTCGGCCCAAGTCGTCAAGCACGACGAATTTCGCTTCCTCATCGATTGCGGAGAAGGCACCCAGCGCCAGATCCTTCAATCCGGTATCGGCTTCAAGCGCCTGAACCGTATCTTGATCACCCACGGGCATCTGGATCATATTCTTGGGCTGGCCGGCTTGCTCTCCACTTTTTCCCGCTGGGAAGCGATCGACGAGTTGGAGATCTACGCTGGCAAGTGGGCTCTGGACCGCATCCACGACCTGCTGTTTGGTGTCGTGTTGCGTGGGGCGCGGCCGCCGATGGCTCTCCACCTGGTGGAAGTGCGCCCTGGGGTGATCTTCGAGGATGCTGAGTTCAGCGTCTCGGCCTTTCCGGTTGACCACCGCGGCTCCGACTGTTACGGCTATCTGTTCGATGAAAAATCTCGCCGCCCCTTCCTGGCGGAGCAGGCCGACGCCCTGGATATTCCCCAGGGTCCCTGGCGGCGCGATCTGGTGAATGGACAGGCTGTGACCCTCCCCGACGGTCGCCACATCGATCCAGATCAGGTTCTCGGCCCTGCCCGCCCGGGCACGCGCCTGGTGCATGTGGGCGACACCGGGCGCACGGACAATCTGCGCGGCGTCTGCCAGTCCGCCGATCTGCTCGTCATCGAAGCCACATACTTGCAGGAAGAAGTCCAAATGGCCGCCGACTTCGCTCATCTGACCGCTCTCCAGGCCGCCGAGTTGGCCGTTCAGGCCGGGGTCAAGCACCTGGTGCTGACCCATATCTCCCGGCGTTACCGCGAGCGGGATGTGCTGGCTGAGGCGCGCGCTGTCTTTCCCCAGGTGAACGTGGCGCGTGATTTTGATGTCTTTCAAATCAAACGCGACGAATTGCTCCGCCCTGCCCAATCCGACTGACTCTGCAACTGCCGAGTAATCTAGGCCCTTGTGGCCGCTCTTCGGAAAACACCGCGCAGTCTAGGCCCTTGTGGCCGCTCTTCAGAAAACGCCGTGTAATCTGGACTCTGTGACCGTTCTTCGGAAAACGCCGTGTAGTCTAGGCCCTTGTGGCCGTCATTCTGAGCGGCAGCGCAGCTGATGTCGAAGAAGCCTGCCCCTCTGGGCGCTCAATTACCCCCTCCTAATAATTCGCACCACCTGGATCAGGCATACCACCCCCAGCACCCCCCACAAAGCCACCCACCACCATTCCCCGCGGGTGAGCGCCGCGCCTACGCAGATCAACAAACCGCCTGCGTTAATTGCCAGCAGCATCGAGCGCTGCTTGAGCCGTTCGCTGAACCTTTGTTGGTTCACGCTGGCTTCCCAACTGGCATAGCTGAGCGCCGCCAGGACGACGGCGCAGCCGATTATCCACACCGCATTAGCCCCCAGGTTAAACCAATCGATCATCCCGATTACACCGTCGTGCCCGTGAAATTAAAGCGGCTGATCTTTAGCGCCGGGGTGCATATCGCTTGGCTGCCGAACTCGCTCTTTTGCAGCCGTTTCTCCCGCCCGACTGCCTCCACCTCCGCCAGGGCTTGCACGTATGCCTGGGTGAAGCGCAGGTTCTTCACCGGGTAAGCCAGCTCTCCCTTCTCAATCAGAAATACCCCATCGCGGGTCATGCCGGTGACTACGCACTCCCGCGGATGCACCAGTCGGGTGTACCAGAAGCGGGTGATGTATAGGCCGCGCTCCGTTGAGCGGATCATCTCCTCCACGCTGGATGTCCCCGGCGCCATGAACAGGTTGAGTGCGATCGGCCCCAGGCTGCGTCCCATCGCGCCCAGGTTTGGGGGCAGGGCGTGCCCGGTGCTGTGCAGACCGGCTTTGTGGGCGGTGGCGCGGTCATAGACCGGCCCTTTCACCACCCCCTGACTTACAATCTCCACCCGCTGCTTGGGGACTCCCTCGAAGTCGAAGGGCATCGGCAAACCGCTGCGGTCCAGCCCGTCATCCCAAATGATCACCAGCGGGCTCATTGCCTGCTGGCCCAGGCGGTCATTCATCCAGGAGCGCCCGTCCTGGTAGGCCAGTCCACTCATCCCGTAGAAGTTGAGCATGTGCAGCAGGTCTTCAGTGACGTAGGCATCGACGACTACCGTGTACTCGCCCGGCTCGATGTCGCGGGGGTTTCGTCCCCGCTCAGCCTTCCAGATTGCCTCCTGCCCGAGGGAGGCCGCCGGTAACTCAGTTGCCTTCCAGCTTGACGCCTGGGCGCGCCCCGAGCTGTCGGCGCCCATCACCACCGTCTGAAAATCCGCTTCAGTGTAAGCGTGGTAAGCGAACAGCCCCTGGCTGTTGGCAACGGCCACGGCGTGCGCCCCGCTGGAGAAGGCGCCCGAGGCGTTCAGCTCTTTCTCCTGGGCGGCGCTACACACCCCCCCAACTGCTTCAGCGCGTGCCTGGGCGATAACGCTGCCGTATCCTCATCGAAGCATTCCACCGCCGTGTAGGCGGCGGGCTCGGCCAGTCCCGGCTGCGAAGGGTCTTCTGGGCTGGCCTGAGCGTTGGTCAACGCCTGTTCCGTTAGCTCGTCCAGCACAGCTGAGTCCGTCCGGTTTGTGGAGGCTGTCCCGCTGCGCAGGCCGGGCAAAACGCGCAGGTAGACGGTCAGGTTGCGCTCAGCCACGTTCTGGTGAATGGCATTATTGGCGAAGCGTGTCAGGGAGCTGTCGTCCGCCAGAAGGACGACTTCCGCCGGGACAGCGCCGCAGCGCTGCAGGATCGGCTGGCACAACTGGCGCAATGCTTTTTCGTCATGCATGCGGCACTGGTT
>CAVPNY010000009.1:0-587408 GCA_963706905.1 uncultured Chloroflexia bacterium
ACAGTTTGAAAAAAATCCTTGACACACAGAACATCTGTGCTAAACTTAGGGGACTATAATCTATGCACAGCTTCTTATCGGAATCGAATCTCAAGGAGAAAACTTAACCATGGCCCGTAAGAATACCCCACCCCCCCAAGTATATAGTAATATGGACGAATCCCGGCGAGCCGCGCTCGATAGAGCCCTGGGCGATATCACCAAACGCTACGGCGACGGCACGATCATGCGACTTGGCGAAGCGCAACACATGAACGTTGAGATCATCCCGACTGGTTCTTTATCGCTAGATATCGCCCTAGGCGTTGGCGGCATCCCGCGCGGACGCATCACCGAGATCTTCGGACCTGAATCCTCTGGCAAGACCACCATCTGCCAGCATATTGTCGCCGAAGCGCAACGCCTGGGAGGCACCTGTGCCTACGTCGATATGGAACACGCCCTGGATCCGTCCTATGCAGCCCGATGCGGCGTAGATGTCGAAAGCCTGTTGATCTCCCAACCCGATACCGGCGAGCAGGCATTGGAGATCACGGAAACCCTGGTACGCTCTGGGGCAGTGGATCTGGTGGTGATCAACTCGGTGGCGGCACTGGTGCCGCGCGCCGAGATCGAGGGCGACATGGGCGACTCACCGATGGGCATGCAGGCCCGCCTGATGTCTCAGGCCTTGCGCAAGCTTTCTGGTGTGATCAAGCAAACCAACACCGCAGTCGTTTTCACCAACCAGCTGCGCTTGAAGATCGGGGTCATGTTCGGCAATCCAGAAACGACTACGGGGGGGATGGCGCTTAAATTCTATTCTTCCGTCCGCTTAGATGTGCGGCGAATTCAATCGATCAAATTAGGATCAGAAATCATCGGGAACCGCACAAGAGTAAGGGTGGTAAAGAATAAGGTAGCCGCGCCGTTCCGCACAGCCGAATTCGATATCATGTACAACGAAGGCATCTCGAAGGCTGGAGATGTGCTCGACCTGGCTACCGAACTGAATATCATCGAGAAGCGCGGCTCTTTCTACTCGTATGCTGATACCCGCCTGGGTCAAGGGCGCGAGAATGCCAAAGATTTTCTGCGACAAAATCCTGACTTGATGAACGAGATCGAGCTGTCACTGCGCCAGCAAGCCCTGAGCGGCGATCTTCCGCTGCCATTAGGCGGCGGCGGAGGAGATGATTTTGACTTCGCTGAAGACGAGGAATAAAACTGCGAAAAGGCCAGGCGTGAGAAAACTTCTTTGGCTCTCATTGGGGTTACTCTCATTGATCCTGTCCGCCTGTTCGGGCAAGGCGACGCCAACTCGAATATTTCCTACCCCCAGGAAGCGGGCTTCAATCTGCCAGTTTAATGCAGCCAACCGCGACTGACCCTGCCCTTATTCAAGCAGAGCCGGCGACATCACCTATCCCAACCAGCGCTCCGGCGTGCACATCCAATCTTTTGTACATCGAAGACCTAACTGTCCCAGACGGGACAGTTGTCGCGCCAGGCGAACAACTCGATAAGCGCTGGCGAGCTGAGAACAACGGCAGCTGCAATTGGGATGTGCAATACAGCCTGGTCCTAATAGGCGGGCCGCAGCTCGGGGCTCCCGACAAACAAGCGCTATACCCAGCACGCAGCGGGACACAGGCCATGGTGCAGATAATCTTTACCGCACCGGAGGAACCCGGAGCGTACCGCAGCGCCTGGCAAGCCCAAGATCTAGAGGGCAATCTGTTTGGGGACCCGATCTATATCGATATTATCGTCCAATAATTAATCTTGCTAGGTGCCCTCTTCCCAGGAGTTCAGGTAAGCTGTCTGCTCTGCAGTGAGGTTATCGATGGTGATGCCCATAGCGGCCAATTTCAGGCGGGCTATTTCCCGATCGATCTCACCCGGAACGCTGTAGACCTTCTTTTCGAATTTCTCAACGTTCTGCACCATGTACTCCAAGCTCAGAGCCTGATTGGCGAACGACATATCCATCACGCTGGCTGGATGACCCTCGGCAGCGGCCAGGTTGATCAAACGACCCTCTCCCAGAAGATTGAGAGTGCGACCATCTGGCAGGTAATACTGCTCGACGAACGGCCTGACCAGCCGTTTTTCACTGGACATGGCTTCCAGGGCAGGAATATTAATCTCAACGTTAAAGTGACCAGAGTTAGCAATAATCGCGCCGTTCTTCATCACTTCAAAGTGATGGCGATCGATCACGTTAAGGTCGCCTGTCACGGTCACGAAGATATCACCAATGCGGGCGGCCTCGGCCATCGGCATGACGCGAAAACCATCCATCACCGCCTCGATGGCTGGCAAGGGATCGATTTCAGTGACAATCACATTGGCGCCCATACCGCGCGCCCGCATAGCCAGGCCACGGCCGCACCAACCATAGCCAGCGATCACGAAATTTCTACCCGCAAGGAGAATATTGGTGGCGCGCACGATGCCATCAATGGTGGATTGACCAGTGCCGTAGCGGTTATCGAAGAAGTGCTTGGTTTGAGCGTCATTGACGGCGATCACGGGAAAATTCAAGGCGCCATCGGCAGCCATGGCGCGCAAGCGGATCACACCGGTAGTGGTTTCCTCGGTGCCTCCAACCACGTATTGCAACAGTTCGCGACGATCTTTGTGCAGGGTACTGACCAGATCAGCCCCATCATCCATGGTCAGATTGGGCTTATGATCCAGAGCCGCATTTATATGCTTGTAATAGGTAATATTGTCTTCGCCCTTGATAGCGTAGACAGGAATTTCGAAATGGGTGACCAGCGAGGCAGCTACATCATCCTGGGTTGAGAGAGGATTGGAGGCTGTCAACACCACCTCCGCACCGCCTTCCTGCAAGGTCTGCATCAGATTGGCGGTCTCCGTCGTCACATGCAAACAGGCAGCGATACGCATTCCCTTCAAAGGACGCTCCCTGGTAAAACGTTCCCGGATCAACTTTAATACCGGCATCTCCCGGTCGGCCCAATCGATGCGCCGGCGACCTCCTTCGGCCAACTTCATATCCTTAACATCGTACTTTTCCATTGATAACTCCAAACCTTTCTTCGTCTTTAAGATGATTATTTGATTTAATCTGTGCGAAATCAGCGTTCAAACCCTGCCCCTTGATCGCTATCCCTTTCCCCCCAGCCTGGCATGCACGTGCAGGAGTTTATCCAGCTGACCCCCATCGTCGAAGTGCACACGGTAACGGGCAACAAATTCACCTGGCGTGAAGGTGTGGCTCTGCGGCCCTTGCTGCTCCAGGCAATAAGCTGCCGCCAGGGAGCCCATCCTGCCGCATGATTCGAGGTCAACGCCATGTACATAACCAGTCAGAAATCCGCCGCGGAAGGCGTCACCTACACCGGTCGGATCGACGATCCGTTCAGGCGGCACAACCGGAATCGGATATTCCTGCCCTGCCTGGTAGACAATCGATCCTTGCTCACCATGCGTCACCACTGCGAATTTTGTCCTGGAGAGAATCGCCTCAAAAGAAAGCTGCGTCCGGTTCTGGATCATACACAACTCATACAGGTTGACGAACAGAGCCAGGGCGCCATCCAATCCAGAGTGGAGATCTTCATCGTTCAAGCGCGGGATCTGCTGGCTAGGGTCGTAAATATAGGGAATCCCCAATTGCTGGCATTCGGGCACATAGCGTCTCATCGCCTGGGGATCATTGGGTGAGATCACAACCAGATCGGGGCGCTCACCGGTTAGCTCGAGCAGAGATAAATCTCCGGCAAATGCCATCGCCCCGGGGTAAAAGCTGGCGATTTGAGAGTTGGCACGATCAGTGTTGGCAAAGAAACTGGCAGTGTACTCTCCCTGAATCATGCGCACGCCAGAGGTGTCCACCCCTTTGCTCTCCAACCACACCCGGTATTCCTCAAAGTCTTCTCCGGCGGTTGCAAACAGGCGGGGCCGTTCTCCGAATAAAGCCATGGTGTAGGCAATATTGGGCGCAATCCCACCGCGCTGGCGGACCATGCTCTCTACCAGGAACGATAGGCTCAAGGTTTCCAGCCGATCTGGCAGGATGTGATCCCGGAAATAGCCAGGAAATTTCATGAGGTAATCAAAGGCAATTGAGCCGGTCAGAACAATTTCCATCCCTGCAAAACTCCTTATTTCAAACTACTGCGAACAAATCCTGGCAAGTTGTGCTCAAAGGGCGGATAAACCACCCCATGCTCGGTTACGATGGCTGTGACCAGACGGCAAGGCGTGACATCAAACGCCGGATTGCGCGCCGCCGCCGTCAACGGCGCCACACGCTCCCCATCTACCTGGATGGCAAGAATCTCCTGGGGGTCGCGCTCCTCGATAGGGATTTGTTCTCCACCCGACAGAGACAGATCGATGGTGGAGGTTGGAACCACCGGATAGAATGGGACGCCATTGTCAGCAGCCGCCAGAGCCAGCATATAGGTGCCGATCTTATTGGCTACATCGCCATTCGCCGCGACCCGATCTGCACCTACCAGTACCTTTTGGACCTGCCCCGAGCGCAAGAAATAACCAGCGGCATTATCGCTGATGATCTCATAGGGGATAGCATACTGCTCCAACTCCCAAGCAGTCAGGCGTGCTCCTTGCAAGCGCGGCCGGGTCTCGTCAACCAGGACGTGCAAACGCTTCCCTTGCTCGTGCGCCATGCGGATCACACCCAGCGCTGTTCCCCAATCCACAGTCGCCAGAGCGCCAGTGTTGCAATGATGGATGATTGTATCCCCATCCTGAACAAGCGCAGCTCCATGCAGCGCCATACGCTGGTTTAAGATCACATCCTGATCAGCGATGCGCTGCGCTTCTCCAAGGACAAACTTCCGGAGATCGCCCACGTCGCGAGACGCCAAGCTGCCCGCCAGATAATCATCCACTGCCTGCAAGACCCGCTGGATTGCCCACCCCAGGTTGACTGCGGTCGGCCGGGAAGCCTGCAAAACCTGCGCTGCCCGGCGCAAATCGGCCAATAAACCAGCCACATCCGTTGCCAATGACTGCTGAGCTGCGAGGGCCAAACCAAAGGCAGCGGTTGCCCCAATCGCCGGGGCACCTCGCACCACCATCGAGCGGATCGCCTCAGCCAGGTGGCGATAGTCGTCATAAGTCGCCACCAGAAACTCTCCAGGCAACCGCCGTTGGTCAATCAATCGCACCTGCTGGCGGGCGTAGTCCCATTCAACGGTCCGCATATTAGCCACAAAAAAACGCCCTCCAACGGAGAGCGTTAGAGTCAAAAGCGGTCAGAGTTTAACATGGTTAGGTCTCTTTGTCAAAACATTGCAATTCCAGCTAGCTGTCCTCCTGAGGCCCCCAGCGCTCGACAATGTGACGCAGACGCAGGACTTCCTTGTGCTCCTCCAACAACATGGCGAGCAGGAAAGTCTCGAAAGGTAGCGCATGCGAGGCATAGGCCGCTGCAGCCAGGTGCTGATGAGCTGCAGCAAACAGGTCGTCGAGGGCCAACTGATCGCTGCGCCGTAAGGCGCGCCGAAAGCGAGCAAATGATTCCTGCTCGTGCAGGAAAGCCTGAGTGATAGACGGTAAGGTGCGCCCCATAACATAATCTCAAAAAAGACGGGCTGGCGGCTCGGGAGAATAAGGCTCCAGCGCCCACACCTGACTGGCAGCAGACTGCAACGTTTCCAGCAGCTCACGCCGGCTACCAGACAATCCAGGGCGGGCGCTAATCGCCACGGGCGCCAGGCTGTTCAAGCGTTGCAACTGCACAATGCACTCCTGCAACAGACGGCGGCTCTCTGCGACTGGCACACTCTCATCGTAGAAAGTGGACAACAGATCCAGCACCAGAGTGGGAACCGACCGACCTGAGGTTTGTTTCAACAAGGCCGCCATCTGATAGCAAGTAAAGGCGCGCGCCAACTGGATGCGCTCCAGGGTAGCTGGGAGTTGATCTTTTTGCCCCTGTAAAATCCGGGAAATGGCCTGGTTGCAATGGTACACATCGAAACAGTTGCCGCCATCGAGCAAGCGCAATGGGCCGCGACAGGCCAGGCGGGCAATGAGGCCCAGCATGATCGCCCCACCGGCGTGCGGGGCGATCACAAGCAATAAGCGACCAGTAGTGGGGTTGAGTAACACATTCATACACCCAGCTTAGCGCAACTCAAAGGCGATGACAATCCCCTATTGGGGTATTTCAGGCGCTCAGTGGGAGTAACCCGATGGGTGAATCAGGCAAACAGGGGTGAGAGAGAGGGGGATATGGCGGATCTGCCAGCCGGACAACAGATTGCCAGATCCTAATCGACCCAGGCGCTAAAATCCCAATCATCCAATACCTGGCGCAGCTCGGCTTTATTGCTCACCGCGTACTTGTGCAAGATATGGCGCACATGGGTCTTGATCGTTTCCGGTGAGACTTCCAGGCGATCGGCAATGGCACGATTGGTGAAACCCAGACAAATCAGTGCAGTGACATCCTGCTCACGCGGGGTAAGCGCCCGCCATTGCAGCATGTTGTGATCGGTCGCTTGCCATTGAGCTAAAGCAGAAGATAACAAAGCATTCGCCACCTCGTCCGTGTGGCGTTGCTCCCGGTCAGCCACCGCCTGTAAGGATTGAATCAACTCCACATCAGTATGGAAGGACAGGCGCGGGGCGACCGGGAATCCCAGGGCATTGAGCAAGCGTTGCCAAAGCGACATTGATGCAGGTCTTCAATCACTAAGTCGGAAAGCCAGGGTAGATCGTAACAGAACATATGTTCTTGTGTCAAGGAAAAAATCTCCCACCTTGAAGAATAGTCAAGGTGAGAGGTAAAAATCAACGCACTTTTAAAAAGCGCCGTTTGCCCGCCTGCAGAACCCCGGGTCGAGGGAAAAGCTGATTTGGATCGGACAGCACCTCCCCTTCCAGGCGTACGCCACCCTGGGAGACCAGCCGCCGGCCTTCGCTGCGAGTGGGCGCTAACCCACCTGTCACAAGCACATCCAGGACAGTCTCGCCAGGCTGCAGGGTGTAATCGGGGATATCTCCCGGCAAGTCATGCTGCTGAAAAACGCGGACAAAATCCTTCTCGGCTCGCTCGGCGGCTTCTGCCCCGTGGAAAATATCAACGATCTCTCGGGCCAATTTCATCTTTACATCGCGCGGGTGTAAGCGACCTGCCGCCAGGCCACTTTCCAGCTCAGCGATCTCTGTAGTGGACCAGCGCGTGACCAACCGGAAGTAATCGCGCATGGCTTTGTCAGGCACACTCATTACCTTGCCGTACATGTCTTCGGGGGGCGCCAGGATCGGGATATGGTTACCTAAGGACTTGCTCATGCGCACCTCGCCATCGGTGCCTGGCAAGATCCCCATGATGACGGCGATATTGGGTTTCTCACCCATAAAGGTCATTAGTTTGCGTGCAGCGGTGACGATGTTAAAAAGCTGGTCCGTGCCGCCTACCTGGACGTCAGAGCGCATGGCGTAGGCATCATAGCCCTGCATGAGGGCATAGAAGGTCTCATGCAGGTAGACCGCGTCGCCCTGCTCCCAGCGCAGCTTGAAGTTCTCGCGGGTGAGGAATTGCTGGATAGTGAAGTTTGAGGCCAGCCGGATCAGGTCGGCAAAGTTCAATTTCGCCAGCCATTCTGCGTTGTAACGGATGATGGTCTTATCGGCATCCAGGATTTTGTAAGCCTGCCGGGCATAGGTCAGGGCATTTTGCTCAACCTGTTCGGGAGTGAGTTGCGGACGAAGTTGATCCTTGTCAGAGGGATCACCAATTAATGAAGTGTAAGTCCCGATGAGGAAGGTCACTTCATGCCCCAACTCCTGAAACTGGCGTAATTTGCGCATGGTGATGGTATGCCCCAAGTGCAGGTCAGTGGTGCGAGGATCATAGCCGCAGTAAACCCGTAACGGACGGCCTTCGTGCTGTGCTTCCATCAAACGCTGGCGCAACTCACCTGCCATGGCTTGCTTGAGGGTCTCGTCGCCGTACTCCGTTCCGCGCATCAGGAGCGCAACCTGTTCATCAACATCCATCATTTCTTTTCCTCCTTCTCATATAACTTGAATCAAAACGCGCCCTCTGCAGGAGGACGCGCAGTGCTCTCCGCAGAGGAACGATCACTTTCGGGCGTAATAATAGCTGTTCTCAGGCAGTCCAACCTCAGCGGGTTGAACATTTTTCAGATGTGCATTCGCAATAATCCGCTGCAAGATCATCTCTCCATCTGCAAAGCCAGTCCGCCCGATGATGCGATCGTTGGCCTTGACTTCGCCAAGCGTTGAAAAACCAAAATAAACTTTTTCGCCAAGGACCTGCACCTTCCTACCCCACGGGGCTGGCAAGACACGGACTTCCTGGATCTCGGCCCAGTTCAAACTCACATTGCGCAGTCCATTGTGATAAGCAACCCCATCTGGCCCAAGGCTTAAGCGGGTTTTACGATCCATCCAGTTCCCCAGGCTAATACTGGCAGCCACCAGGAACAGCAAAATGAAAACGATGGAGATCAACAGGTTTACTCCCTGACCAGAAGCAGCCAGAATCAAACATGCCGCTCCTACAATCAGGCAACCTAACCAGGCGATCCATTCGCCGCGGCGGGAGATCAATTCAGGTTGGAAATCGCGAGCCACCAATTCGGCGTTCATCAGGCGGATTATAAATCAATTTCGGGATCCAGGAAAAGATGAATTTCACTTACTTCCCATACCCAGTTCAGCCCCTCACGCTCATCTCTTCTGTCAATCCAAGATCCCGTGCTATAATTCGCAAATGTTGCGGAGGAGACCATGCAGGAGCCTGTATTGGTATTAAACGCAAACTTCGAGCCGATCAATATTTGCAACACACGCCGGGCTTTGGGGCTGATGCTGACAGGGAAAGCCAGCCTGGTACTCAATGGCCGCGGGGTGATCAAGACCGTATCGAGCACGTTTCCTCGCCCTTCCATCATCCGGTTGGAGAAGATGGTGCGGCGTCCCCGCCCGCGAGTGAAACTCACCAAGCGGGAGATCCTGCGCCGGGATAATTACACTTGCCAGTATTGCGGGTACCAGACTCTTCACCTCACTATCGATCACGTCATCCCCCGCAGACTAGGCGGACCGCACGGTTGGGAGAACCTGGTAGCCGCCTGTCCGACCTGCAATCACCGCAAAGGCGGCCGGACAGCAGAACAAGCCCAGATGCGTTTGTTGCGCGCTCCTGGAGAACCGCCATCAACTGCTGTGTATATTTTCTCTCGCCACATTGGGCACAACGACAACTGGATTCCTTATATCGAAGGCTGGTAGGACTAGCGCTGTGCGGATTGTTGAATTGGGCAGAAAGCCGCCTAAACCAACAACAATGACCCCATTTTTTCCCTTTACGGATGTTAAAACTGAATCTCCATAAAATCTTCAGCCAGGGCGACGGGACCATCGAAATGTTCACTCGCCCTGGTCAGCATGGTAGCATCCGCAAAGCCCCCTGTGGGATAATGGATCAAATACAACTTGCCGATGCCGGCCTCTTGAGCGATCTCGGCTGCCTGAGATGAGTCACTGTGCCCGTGGGTAGCCCCGGCAGATTCATGGATCAAAATATCCGCCCGGTGTGCCAGTCGAACAACTTGAGGGCAGGGTTCGGTATCACTTGAGTAGGCCAAGACATTACCCGAGAGAGTTGATTCTATCCGTAAACCAATATTGGGGATAAAGTGGAATACTGGCGAGGAATAAATCCGCCACTCGGTATCTTCCAGAACAAATGCCTTTTCCTCTAGTGGTAGATGATTGAGCTGTATCGGGAAAAAGCCTGGCCAATCCCCCCAACCAAATAAACCCATTAACTGCTCGAACTTGTTCAGCGTATCGTCCAAGCCTGAGATACGCAGGGGGCGTTTGCGACCCAGGAGCCACAAATCCATCAACAATAACCCTATCCCTGAGACATGATCTGGATGGAAATGGGTCAAGATAATATCAGAAAGCTGGTCCAGATCGAGCCCGGCCTTTCTGAGCCTAACCACTGGATTCCCCGGACAGTCGATCAGCAGGAATTTTCCATCGCCGACCAAAGCCATGTGTGTATTCTCATGGCTCTCGTCCGGAATGGCATTGGAAGAGCCCAGAACAACCAATTTCGGCATTTACGAACCTCTTATCGATTTACCACTGGAATCATCGCGTTCTTAACCAAAGATCAACCGAGCGATGTTCGGAGTGACCAATACCTCCAAGACTGCCGCTCCAAACAGCATAGGGATAACCAACCCTACCATAATCCGCGTCCAATCAGCGAACGCCTGCAACCAGGCCTCACCGATGCCGCGCCCGCGCGCCGGAGCTGCCAGGGAGGCTCCCAGATGCAAGATTGCTGCCCCCGCCAAGATAATGGCAGGAATCTCCAACACTCCATGAGGCAATACGAACGCAATTAAAAAAGTCAAAGGCGCAATCCCCACCCCACTCATCATCGCAGTGAAGAAACCTATCAGGAAGAATGGAACCAGCAAGATGACAACCGCCAGAACACCAAACGAGAAAGAGCCGGCTAGAGTAGCCAACAAAATGGTACGCAGATTATGAAACCAGACTACTGGAACTGTATTCGACTCGAAGAAGCGCACCGAGTTCGAGCCCCTGAATGCTACCTTCTCCAAGTGATTCACGATTAAAAGCTTCAACAGGCAGGGAAAAGCGATTCGAGAGCGCCGCGCCAACCAACACACTCACCAGGACCACTAAAGTCATCAGGATGAGCGGTAGAGCCAACCGACGAACAGTCGACCTGAGCTCATCCCGCAGCCATCCGACTGGCGAGCGAGCCTGACCCAGGAATGCATCCCAGTACGTAAACCAAATCCAGCGCAAGTTGAGCGAGTCAAATTCACGACCGAGCAGATCTTCTCGGTTGAAGTGAGCAATGCCCATCCGGATCAACAACAGAACGATAACAAACTCGCCCAGGAGTATCCACCATAAGATCATCTGGCTCGACCAGACAAGAACCATGCTCTGACCTTGCAAGAGCAAAGCCATAGGCAAG
This sequence comes from uncultured Chloroflexia bacterium, assembly GCA_963706905.1. Taxonomy (GTDB): domain Bacteria; phylum Chloroflexota; class Anaerolineae; order Anaerolineales; family UBA4823; genus CAVPNY01. The sequence goes on from CAVPNY010000009.1 coordinate 10,991, forward strand.
ATTATAAACACAGCCAACAAATTTGCCCCTTTCATGGATGTGGTTTGGGTCGAGATGACCACTGCTCCACATACCATGATCAAGCCATTTAAGGTGGTCAAAGCCAGGATCTGCAGCACCATAACCGGATCAGGTGTCCAGCCTCCCTGGCGGTAAATTACGACCAGGTAGATCGCCATTGCCAAAAGACTGACCCCCAAAGGAGGGATTGTCGAGGCCATCAATTTACCCAGATAGAGGTGTTTATCAGCCAATGGGCTGCTGAGCAACGCTTCGATACTGTTACGTTCCTTTTCTCCAACGAAGCTCTCCAGGGCGATCACCAATGAAAGCGTCACTGGAAAGAACCCAACCACCATCAACAAGAATGGGATCAGTTGATCCCCTTGAATGGTCGCCCCATATCGACCCGCTAAACTAATCAGTTGCCCAGAAGTAAACTGCATAACCAGGGGAAAAAGCAGCGCCAATAAGATGAGCGGTCCAGCAATGCGCCAATCGCGGCTCTGGTCCCTGATCTCCCGACGGGTAATGATCCAGGCGGGCTGAATACTATTGAACATCGAACTTTTCATAATCATCCACCCCATTCATGACTTCCAGATAGACCTGCTCCAAACTACGCGGTACTTCTTGGAGACTGATTACCGGCAGACCTTGATCAAGCAGTTTCTGTAAAATAAGTGGGTTAACTTCTGCGGCTACCTGGGCGCGGTAGCGCAACCAATCCTGTCCTCGACTGCTGATCTCGATTCCATCTGGTAAACGCCAATCAATATCTCGGTGAGCATCATCGAAGCGGATCTCATATTCACTCGGGCCTAACAAGCGCTGCTTCAATTCTTTGGGCGAGCCCTGGGAAATAATCCGCCCTTGACGGATAATCGCAATATGATCAGCCAGCTTCTCCGCTTCATCCAGGTTATGGGTACAAAGCACGATGGCACGATCGGCCGATCGCAAAGCCTGGATTGCATCCCGGACCAGCATGGCACTTTCAGGGTCCATTGAAGAGGTCGGTTCATCGAGTAATAGGACTGGAGGTTCGTGGAGCATCACCCGAGCTAGCGCCAACTTCTGCTTCATCCCCCGAGAGTACTGGCCGATGCGCCGGTTTCGGTGCTCCCACAATCCGAAATTCTCAAGCAGACGGCGGGCGCGATTCTGGCGAGTGGGCAGATCCAACCCGTAAAGCTGTCCAAAGAAATCTAGGTATTCCAAAGCGGGCATGCGCATATAAAGGCCGTGTTGCTCTGTCAATACACCAACCGCTGCCCGAACCTTGTCCGGCTGTTCCACCACATCAAAACCAGCCACCCGAGCCCAACCCCGCGTGGGTTGTAAGATGGAAGATAACATACGCACGGTGGTTGTCTTACCCGCCCCGTTTGGACCCAACAAGGCAAACACTTCACCAGCCTGCACTGCCAGGTTCACTCCATCGACAGCACAGATATCCTCGTAGTGTTTGCTCAGATCTTCAGTGATAATCATTGAAAGCTAATCTTGCGCCTCAACTGGCTCAGCGGCGGATTTACCCTGACGTACATGCCGCCAGACCAATCCGGCTGCAGAAAGCAATGCCACAGCTAACATTACCATCTGGTTAATATTAATCCCCCCAATCCGAGATGGATCGAGGCGAAGGAATTCAAGCAAGAATCGCCCAAGTGGGTATGCAATCAGATAGATCAAGAAAAGGTCACCGTCAAGCAAACGATCCTGAAACCGGCGACCCAGCCATAATAGCAGAGCAACTATACCAAAACACCAGAGAGATTCATATAGGAAAAGTGGGTGATATGTTACCAGGTCCTCATAACCAGGTAAACGATATTGGGGATCGATCTGGATTCCCCAGGGCAGGCTGGTTGGCTGCCCATACAATTCCTGATTGAAATAATTTCCCCAGCGGCCAATTGCCTGCCCTAATGCAAGGGAAGGTGCAACAATATCCATCCAGACAGCAAAGTTAAGTTTCTTGTTACGAGTGAATAAATACAGGGCAAACACTCCACCGATAACAGCGCCGGGAATTCCCAACCCTCCATTCCAGATGGCCAGCGCGTCCAGGGGGTGGGTGAGATAAAATCTTGTCGTAATCCCAACTTCAATCATCGACGCAGGGGGAGTGAGGATATGCCAGATGCGCGCACCGATAATACCCCCAATCAAAGCCCAGACCAAACCATCCCAAACAAGCTCACTATTTTCCCCGCGGCGACGCGCTTCGCGAGAAGCCAACCAGGCCGCGGCGATTGCCCCCAACATAATAATAATCCCATAATACCGGATAGTAAGCGGACCGATCTCAAATCCCATTTCGTTTAAATCTCCTTAACCTATTGCCTCACTGCGAATGGATTTTTTGACGGATATCCCAGATTCGCTGCAGAGCGGTGATATTAGCAAAAATTGCAATAATCCATAAACCAATCATTGGATAGCCCAGAACCAGGCTTGGCGCAAGCACCAGGTAACGCTCCATACGGGTTAATATCCCAACCTTCGTATCGTATCCCAAGGCCTGGGCGCGAGCTCTAACGTAGGAAACGAGCACAGAACCCCCAGCAGCCGCAAAGGCGACCAAAGCTCCAAGCCAATCGCCTTTCTGAGCATAAAAGTACAATAGACCCCCAAAGATGATCAGCTCAGAGTAACGATCGGTGACCGAATCAACAAAAGCGCCAAATTCGCTGGGCTCACCGCGCAAACGAGCCATGGTTCCATCCAGGGCATCAACCGGGCCCATCGCTAAGATTAATAAACCACCCCACGTCATGTATCCACGTGCCAGTAAAACTGCACCGATCGTGTTGCCGACAAGCCCCAGAATCGTCATGGTGTTCGGCATCAAACCGATCCGGTTAAAGAATTCCCCAACCATATCGAGCAGGCCCTTAAAGCGGACGCGCATCTGATCGGTAAATGTCAGCCTGGTTTTGTTATTTGCATGTTCCACGGGTTTTATCACGCCTTTTGTTAAGTATGAGGATATCTGCGGTATGCTATCCTATGCCAGGAAGGCTGTCAAGCGACATCCTCTGTCATCCGGTTCAATGAGCACTTCCCGCTCACGTCCCGCACCGACCGCAGGTCCGACAACTCCCAGATCTTCCAGCTCATCGATCAAGCGAGCTGCACGGGGATATCCAATCCGCAAGCGTCGTTGAAGGAGAGAAGCGCTGGCGCGCTGGGTTTCACGAACCACAAAGATCGCTTTTTCAATCAAGTCATCCTTTTCGGATAGGAGGGCTTCTTCCTCCAGTAAACCTTCCCAGGGGGGTGTCTCAGCTTCTTCCTGAAGATGGGTTTTCTGCCAAAAATTGATGAGACGCTCAATTTCCTGATCTGTGACCATTACGCCCTGGGCTCGAATTGGACTACCAGCCTCGGGCGGCAGGAAGAGCATATCCCCGCGCCCGAGCAGCAATTCAGCACCAGTTGAATCCAGAATCACTCGCGAGTCCACAGAGGAAGCTACGGCAAAGGATATGCGTGCCGGGAAATTCGCTTTTATCAGACCGGTAACAACATCCGTGCTGGGGCGCTGGGTCGCCACGACAAGGTGAATACCCGTGGCGCGAGCCATCTGAGCCAGACGTACCAGAGCAGGCTCAGTTTGCTCCGGCGCTGACATCATCAAGTCAGCCAGTTCATCGATCATCACCACGACATGAGGCAGTGGATCTTCACCTCGCCGACGGCGGACTTTGCGATTATAGGTGTCGATATTGCGCGAGTGAGTCGATTCGAGCAGCTTGTAGCGCTGATCCATCTCCACCACAGTCCAACGCAACACGCCCAGGATGCGTTCCAGGTCGGTTTCCACTTTCCCATATAAGTGCGGCAATCCATTAAATCGCACCAACTCAACCATCTTTGGATCGATCATCACCAGGCGCATATCCTGCGGGGTATTGTTCATCACCAGACAGGCGGTTAACGCGGCAATACAAACCGACTTACCCGAACCGGTAGTTCCGGCGATCAACAGATGCGGCATGCTCGCTAAATCAGCAACTACCGCCTGCCCGGAGACATCTCGACCCAAGGCAATGGTTAATGGAGTGCCAAACTTATAAAACGCTTCAGTCTCCAGGATGGGACGCAAGCGCACAACAGTCGACTGGGTGTTCGGAACCTCGATCCCAACATACGGACGCCCTGGCACCGGAGCTTCGATGCGCAGGCTGGAAGCAGATAGCGCCAGGGCCAGATCTCTCTGGAGACTGGCGATCTGGGCTACCCGGACCTTTTGTCGAACAACCTCTTCTTCTCCAGCCGCCTTTTCCACGAAGCCTGGCTCTACCGCAAATTGCGTAACCGTTGGGCCTACTCTGAAACCAACCACTTTGGCAGGGATCCCAAATTCGGCCAGAGTTTTTTCAATCAAACCGGCAGTCAGGTTGATGTTGTGCTCGTCCTGCCGCACAGCTTGCTCATTTACAAGCAGCTCAAGTCCTGGAAGGCGCTCGTCTCGAATTACGGGCTTGGAGCTCTTCTCTTCGCTGACCTGGATTTTGAACTTTTTGCGAAACTCGGCCGGGAGCTGAGGAATCTTCTTCTTGGCATCATCCGATCTCGCCCCCAGAGCAGGTGTCTGTACCCCACCACTGGTGGTTGGGAAACTGCCGAATTGTTCTTCCGCATTGGCTGAAATTTCTGACCGATCTTGCGCCATCCCAGCCAGGGTACGCGCCCAACCAGAACCAACCAGGACAGCAATTGCCGTTACAAGCGTCAACAGGATTGCCAAGAGCCAGGGTGGCTTAATGAAGGTCCCCAAAAGTTCAACTATCCCCCAACCAACCAGACCCCCATCCAGACCAGCTTCAGCGCGCTCTACCGAGGCTCCTCCCAGGATCGTCAGCAGCGCCATTCCGCCAAACACAGCTACTTCCAAGATCAAAATTCGCCCCCAACTGATCGGGGCCTGCGTATCTGCTCTATGGCGCAGCATCCAAATACCAGCAAACAACGCGGCCAAAACCACAGACAGACTACCCCAACCGAACCATCGCCGTAAGAAATCCCCCCACCAAGACAGCACGACCCCGCCAGTCAGATCAAATAACGCCAGGAGAGTCATTGCACCAAATGCGAGTACAGCCACACCACCAAAATCCCAGGCAAACCGCTGGAAATTGGTTAAAAAGCGCAGCGTGCTATCCAAGTTTATACGAGAGCCATCAGAACCCGCTGCCCGATCTGGTCGGATAGTTTGTTTAGAATACCTTCTCTTCACAGTGACATTCCTGAACTCAACCGTTATAGAAGTTACGCAGTTCTAGGGAGAAGTGGGGGTGTTTTGGCGGGCTACGCCCGCCAAAACACCCCCATAAACCCACCAACTGCGTAAGTCCTACGTTATTAAAACATTCTGGAACTCAGAACGTTTCGCCCCTCAAGGAATCTTGCCTATCACCGCCATTTAAATCAATCACGTTTCTTCCGGCCTGACTCAGCACGCGAAGCAACATAAATGCCTATCAAAATAAGTATAGCACCAAATATCATCAGGGGTTTGGGTATCTCTTTAAGGAAGAAATAGGCCAGCAGCGCCGATCCGACTGGCTCCCCCAGCAGCGTGATGGAGACGTAAGCTGCCGACAGATATCCAAGCGCCCAATTGAAAATTGAATGTCCCAGCAACTGCGGGATCAAAGCTAATGCCAGGAACAGAAGGTAGACCTGCGCCGGGTAACCTACTGCGGGCAGTCCCAGAACCAGCACAATCCCAATCAGGATGGTCGCCGCCATACCATACACCACAAAGATATATGGGACGAGGGAAATCCCAGTGCGCAGGCGCCTGCCAATGATCAGGTACCCAGCCGCCATCCAGGCACCCGCGAATGCCAGGAGATCACCGAGGAAGGCCCTTCCCTGGATGAACTCAGAAAAAGGTGGGCACGAAAGACCCGATGCTCCCAGGCTGCATGAATCACTTAAGCCAACGATCAAACCACCCAACAATGCCAGCGCCATACCGATCAGGATCGGCCGGGTTATTGGTTCATCCAAAAGCAGGGGAGAGAACAATGCCACCCACAATGGGGCGGTCGAGACAAATACAACTGAGCTGGCTACCGAGGTGTATTCCAACGAACTGATCCAGGTCGCAAAATGCAGGGCAAGGAAAACCCCGGAGAGCAATGCCAGGGCAACCTCTTTTCGATGTAAATTTCTCAATTCCACCCGACTGCGGGTCAGAGCAACCGGGGAGATGATCAAAGTAGCTAAAAACAATCGCCAGGCGGCGATGACCAGCGAAGGGGCGTAATCCTGGGCGTAACGTACAAAAATCGAGCCAGTTGAAACTGCCAGAATACCAATCGTGATTGCAATCAATGGCGAGACAATCGGGCGACGATCAGAGGTTGGCAGCATGCTTCTCGAGGGCTTTCACTTGACAAAGGGTGCAGCGAAGTATACAATCTTCCACAGGCGGAATTCCCGCAATGCTACATCACAATCGGTTGAACCGTCAACCCTAATCTCCCAACCATCCCTATTACAAAGGAGTAATAAATGGCCTTCGAACTACCCTCACTACCTTACGCATTTGATGCCTTGGAACCTTACATTGATGCTATGACAATGGAAATCCACCATGACAAGCATCATAATGCCTATGTGACTAACCTAAATGCAGCGTTAGAGAAACACCCCGAACTTACTGGTATGTCGCTGGAAGAGCTAGTCACAAAAATCGATCGTGTCCCGGAAGACATTCGAACAGCCGTGCGCAACAATGGCGGCGGTCACTTCAATCATTCACTTTTCTGGCAAGTTATGTCACCTAAAGGCGGGGGAGAACCAACTGGCGATTTGGCCAATGCGATTGCTGCTGGATTCGGAGATTTTGCTTCCTTCAAGACAACCTTCTCTCAAGCTGCAATCAGCCGCTTTGGCAGTGGTTGGGCCTGGCTTGGAATGAAAGGCGGAGCGCTGACCGTCCTCTCCATGCCTAATCAGGATGCACCCATGATGGAAGGCCTAACCCCCATCCTAGGGCTTGACGTCTGGGAACATGCTTATTATTTGAAGTATCAGAATCGCAGGCCCGACTATGTCTCCAATTGGTGGAATGTTGTCAATTGGGATGAAGTTGCGCGGCGCTACAAAGCGGTAAAGTAATCTAGATAAAGGCGTTCTGTCCTGCTGAGTTGAGGTAAAATTAACTCACGGCAGTTAAGCAAATAATCTATCAATCCTCGGGAGGTTCCTAACAATGACCCACATTATTACCAGCTTATGCCTGCGCGATGCTGGGTGTGTAGAAGTATGCCCGGTGGAATGTATTGTCCCCGGCAAACCAGTGGATCAATGGCCCTGGTACTACATCGACCCAGATACCTGCATCGACTGCGGGGCCTGCATCCCAGAATGTCCGTTCGAAGCCATCTTCACAGAAGATGAAGTTCCATCGTCGTATGATGCAAAAGGCGGCGAGCAGGTCAGCATGCCAGCTGGGACGGCCGGTTTCGATGAATCCTACGACGGCACAAACCATCACAAAGAAGCCGTCCACCTGGATCACGTCCGTACCTTAAAGGCCGGCGAAGTAGTCGATCTCACGCCGGATATCAAACCCAATTACGATTATTTCCAAAAAGGCCCTGGTTACAAAGCGCTGGATTAATCCAGCACTATTGGGTTATAGAAGATGTCCCGGGAAGCAACTCTTCCCGGGACATTTATTAATTGGAACGCTTAAGACCGGACACCCAGGCCAATCCCCCATAAGCGGCGTAGAGCAGTGCAAGAGCGATTAACAGAAATTTTACCGCCGCGCAGGCAGCAGCCAGCTGAGGCCAGGGTGATGATACGTTTACCAATAGCATTACAGCCAAACTCACATTCTCGATCCCATCCAACACTCCCGCCAAGCACACACCCCAAGCCAAAAGCAAGCCGACTCCCGACAATGGCCAGCGGCGCTTACTGAGTATTTCCCCAGCCCACGCGCATGCCAGGCCTATGGTGGTACCATAGGCAACGATAAAGAGAAAATCCAAGCCAAGACTGAAGGCTGCATGCAACCTACCAGTCTCACCCCATGAATTTAGAATCTCTCTCGCCCTGCTGACACTGCCAGCGAACTCGTACGAAACAATCCCGTTTGGCGCAACCGAAGTGGTTAAAGGTTCTCCCACCCAGGTCAAGACGACCATGGTGAGCAGAGTCAAAACGAGCGCTATCGGAAAGATTTGCCGGCGAATTGCTGCCAATCCAGTATCCTCCTGTGCAGAAAGTAAAAACTTTGGTTACAAAGAGACTACCTCTACCTCTTCAAAGCCGGCAGCAGCAAATGAACCATGACACTGACTTTATTTTATACCTTTTCGCCTGATTCTTCATCCAAAGAGGTCCCGCCTTCAATTAGCGCACTCACCGGGGTAATGCTCTAATCCAATCGATCGGCCTGACATGCAACTAATAAAGGGGTAAAATCGTATGCAACCAAGAGATCTAAAGCTGATCTTAAAGTTACCCATTGGCTGAGAATAGATGGGCTATCTAATGGACCATCTATCTACAAACAGAGGAGGAGTATCAAAATGACCGATCCATCTCAATCCAATAATCAAGTTCCAGGCGAAGATATTACGGATGAATTCCGCAACCTGGGCAACAATTTAAAGAATATCATCCAGAATGTCTGGGAGAGTGCAGAGAGAAAGAACCTGCAGCAGGAGATTGTGGCCGGTATTGACGAACTTGGTAAATCATTGAACCAGACGTTCACCGAGATCAAAGACAGCCCCGCCGGACAGCAATTCAAGGAAGATGCCCGTGATTTCCACGAACGCGTGCGCAGCGGTGAGGTCGAGACCAAGATGCGCAGTGAACTGTTCACCATCCTGCAACAAGTCAATGCTGAGCTGCAAAAAGTGGTTGCACCCAAGCCAGACTCATCTCAAAAGTCCTCTAAAGAGGATTAGATTATTCAAGTTGTGTGAATTGGTAAAACCGGCCTACAAACCAAACACCTTCACTCGCTCTACAACCTAAAAAGCCAGGTAGCAGAAATCCGACTAATAATCATTTAGCTGGCATGGCTGCACGGAAAATTTCATGTCCGATCGACTCAGCCAGTTGCGGATTATCTTCTTCCAGCAGAACAACCAGAGCCAACGGCGCGCCCTCCCAGGTTGGCAGCGTGCCACCCAGATACCAACTTACCCATTGATCCGGACCATTCGGCGAGACAGCCAGGCTTTGCCAGATCGGCAGGCTGTCTTCTGCCAGGTCGCCGGCGAGGCGGGCAGCTACCGCAGGTGAGAAAACCGTTTCAGGTGAGATAGTTTCATCTGAAAGACGAGACCATCCATTCAAAGGGGATTTGAAGGCCAAGGCAAGCTGTGGAGTTGGACGACTGCCGGTCGAGCTCAATGTGGCGGCTGCCAAGGCCATTTGCATGGGGCTAACCGCCAGCCCAGATTCTTGCACGGATATATCGAGCTTTTGATAAAGATCTTCCAACTGACCAGTCCCCAACTCTTTTTCCAATTCGCCAACCACGTCTGAACAGCCAGCCGCAACCGCCCTGCTCCAGGTAAGCTCTCCGATTGGCAGGGCGCAATCCAATTTGAGATTCTCGATGGTTAATATCGAATTTTCTGAAGGTGCAGGCAAAACCCCCTGCTCGGTGGCCGCAGCCAGTAAGAACGGTGCGATCGCTGCCCCAGCCTGATATTGTCCCAAGACAGCCCGATCGAGCAACGGAGTGAGCGGATCGGCGACCAGTTTTTCCCAGGTTTCATCGAGCTGATTGGGATCGAAGGCGGGATGAGATGCCATCGCCAACACCTCACCCGTTTCGGCGTTAAGCAATATCGCCGCGCCGCGCCGGTCACCCAACTGAGCATCAACCTGCTCCTGCAAATCCAGATCGAGACTGAGACGGACATCCACTCCTGCGGGAGGTTGGCCATAGAGGAGATGATTCCACCAGATCGTCCAGACCGGGTTTCCGCGCAAACCGCGTAGATATGGGTCCAGGATCTCCTCCAGACCCGATTGCCCATATACAGGATGGTTATACCCTACCAGTGGGCTGAGTTGCGGATAGAGGTATTCGCGGGTCAGATCACCCGTTGTGCCAGAGTTCATTGTCAGGGGAGAATCATCCCGATCAAGCAGGTTACCACGAGGCACAAATCGATCAGAAATCGAGCGGCGGGCGTTGTCGGTTCTTTCTAATAAGGCAGGGCCTCGATAGTAACCCCACCATCCCAACACGATGGCAATCGCGACCAGCCCGCCCAGCAGAATTGCACCTAAAACAAGATAAGGCCGGGTCCCAGGAAGATAGACAGGCCGTGATTCGGATTGTTGGCTGATCTTCAACAGAATCAACAGGGACACAAAAGCCGTTAACAGCGAGGAGCCTCCGTAGGAAACAAAAGGCAGAGTCACACCAGTTAAAGGCAACAAGCGTAGATTTCCGCCGGCTATTAAAATGCTCTGCGCGATCAGGTATGCAACCAGCCCTCCAGCCAGTAATCGCTGGTAAACATCCGGAGCGCGTAAGGCAACGCGCAGCCCTCTGGTTACAAGGATAGCCAGGAGCAGGACTAACCCGAATGCTCCAAGTAAACCGCCTTCTTCAACGATCGCTGCAAAGATAAAATCCGAGTGGGCGACTGGCACCAGGATAGGATTTCCTAATCCAGGTCCTCTGCCTACCAGACCACCGTTGGCCACTGCCAGCAGAGATTGTACGATCTGATAGGAGCGACCACTGGGGTCAAGCCAGGGATTTAACCAGGAGTCCACCCGCAAGCTCACTACTTCGAACAGAACATACCCGGCAGCCCCCGCCAGCCCGATCACCAGTAAACTGACTAACAAGATAAGCCCCCGCCCAGTAGCCAGATAGGTCATTATGGAAAATAAGAAAATAAAAATGATGACGGTTCCCAAGTCGCGCTGAACCAGCAACAGGAGCAATGTCACCCCAATCATCAACAAGGTTGGAGCAATCAGCGGCAGGAGCGGGGCCTGAGAGCCCGAGGTGGATGTCTCTCTAGATCGAATCGCCCTGCCAGAGTCACTTTCTCCAGGTGGAAGAACGCTAACCACAAGCTGACGGTCGGCAAAATACGCCGCCAGGTAGATAATCAAGAGCAGTTTCAGCGGTTCAGAGGGTTGAAAATATACCCCGCAACAGCCTAACCACAAGCGCGGGCTAGAACCTGTCATCGGATTTGTGCCCAAGACCAGTGTCAGCGCAGTCAGCAGGAGACCCGTGGTGAGCCAGAGATATTTATATCTTCGCAGAAAAGTTAACAAACCAGCGAAGCGTACACCCAGTATAAAGACAACAATAGAAACGATCATCCAGATCGTTTGCCGTAACCCGAAATCTGGATAGAGCCGCCAGATTGTTAATAGACCCCACCCGCTCAACAAAGCAACTAACGGCAAGAGGTAAGGATCACTTTTAGGGAGTTGGTGACGCACCTGATAATACGCTACTGCAAAAATGCATAACCAGACCAGGAAGCCCAGCCAATGCTGCCAGCGATATGCCTCGTCAAAAGATCGAAAACGGACAATTGGTGAGAGGGTTAAGGCGAGGGAATATAACCCAAGGAACAGGCCTGCCAGAAGCAACAAGCGGGCCTGGATACGATCTTTTAGGAGCACAGAAATAAAGGCTTGCACTGATAGTGGCACCCGTCAAGTAGCCCCCAGGGTGATTTCCTCTACTCCTTCAAATATTTTTCAACGAGCAGTCCCAAACGCTGGCGAGTTTCGGGCGGAATGACTGCTCGATTTGTGATCAATGCATTCGCCAAGGCGTTTGGACACGGACAAGCACGTCTTGATTGGATGTTTTTGGCCAGATTACGCACAGCCTGTTGAGCAATGGCGGTGTTGCGTTGCAAGATTTCGACAACGATCTCCACCGTCACTGGCTGCTCACTGATATGCCAGACATCATAATCGGTCACATGGGCCATGACCGCGTAGCACATTTCCGCTTCACGAGCAAGAAATGCCTCTGGGGAGGTCGTCATGCCGATAACCGCCATCCCCCAGGCGCGAAAAGTGTTCGATTCAGCCTTAGTCGAAAATCGCGGACCTTCGATAGTGATCATCGCTCCACCCCAATTGACCTTCGCCCCGGTTTCCTGAATTGCCTGGTAGAGCTGGTTAGATAGATCAGGACAAAACGGATCAGCGACATTGATGTGAACTACCATGCCATCGCCAAAAAACGAACGTTCACGATCCCTGGTAAGATCAAAGAGCTGATCTGGGACCACCAAATCGCCAGGAGCAAAATCCTCCCGAAGCGAACCACATGCACTGATACTGACTATTTGATCAACACCAAGTGATTTCAGAGCAAAGATATTGGCGCGGTAGTTAATCTCCGAGGGTGAGATATGATGCCCGATGCCGTGCCGGGCAAGAAAACAGACCTCCTGACCCTCCAAATAGCCGTTTAAAACAGGCGCGCTGGGCACCCCAAACGGGGTATCCACATTGACTTCCCGGACATCTTCACACCCAGGCATATTATAGAGGCCTGACCCACCAATGACTCCAAGCTTACCCACTTAAATTCTCCTTTCCAAGGTCAACCTTAAGCTTTACCTGTCCAATTTGGAGTTCGTCGCCTGTCGCCAGAACAGTTGCGGTATTTACATTCTCCTGATTGAGATAGGTCCCGTTGGTTGACCCTAAATCTTCTACCCACCACTGGCTGTGGTGGAATTCAAGCTTTGCATGCTGGGCAGACACGGTCATGTCATCCAACTGGCAATCGCAAGCAGGATCGCGACCAATGAGAATTTCTGCCACTGCAAATCGCTGAGTAGTCCATCCATCTGGCAACTCCAAACCCAGTTCAATGATGGGGATTTCCTCAGCGGTTATGTTTTCCGACTGGCGCTTTAATTCACGCCACATGGTGTACACCGCCCAAAACAGGAAGGCATACAGAGCCACGATCAGCGCCAACCGCAACACTAAAAAAATATTTCCACTCAATGGATATACTCACTTGGGAAACGGCGTAATCGGCTCAGTCGCGCCGGGCGGAGGGGGCATTGTCTCCGATGTATCCTGCCCATAGATCAACTCCACTCCAGCAAGCGAGATCACATCTCCTGAGAAAAGAGCACATTGCTGCAATTTAACCCCATTCACAAACGTCCCACCCGCAGAATCAAGATCGAAGATCACATAGAGACCCTGAACCGCTCGCAATTGGGCGTGCAATCGAGAAACTCGCCGGTCCTCGACCACAATATGATTATCTACCCTGCGCCCGATATTGATTACCGGTTGAGATAACGCAAATATATTTTTGCCGTCAAGAATCAGATAGGCGTGGGAGGGAATAGGTGTATCCATTGTACCAGTCAGCGCCAGGGTATTTGTCTCCTCTATCTCCTGGGGAGCAATCCAGGCACGCACATTTATCTGCTGGTATGGCAAATCCGGATCGGCGTTGATTTTAATGATGGGAGGGGCAATAAAATAAAGTCCTTCACTCAGACCCGCGCGCCAGATTGTATTCGCAAGCTCATCCAGGAGATCCTGATTCTCGCGCAGCGTTTGTGCTAATGCTGGGTGAACATCCAGGCTATAGAGATTGGGCGCCATCCGTCTCCCACTACTATCCAAATGAATGCCGGATTGCATTGCCAGGATTAGATTATCTGAAAAGCCACCTGGCCTTTGCTGGGACGGCAACAAGCGCTCAGCCCCGCCTTCGATTAAGGATTGTAGACGGGACTCTAGCTGGTCTAATGTCAACTTTAAAATACCCATGGTTTTCGGGATTATTATAGGGGAGAGACGGTGATCCGGCAAGCCTTGAAAAAATCAGCCAAATCCAAATGGTATACTGGAGAATGCTATGGAAACACCAGCTGGTTTTCAGGAAATCCCGCATATGGCTGATTGGGAACTGTATGTGTGGGCTGCTGATATGAATACGCTGCTCGAACAGGCAGCGCGAGGGATGTACTCTTTAATGGCAGCCCGGCTTCAATCCAGCCCGCGACAAAGGCGAGGTTTTGAGATCCAGTATCTGGACTATGAGAGTCTGCTGGTATCCTTTCTGGCTGAACTGCTTCTACTTAGTGAGCTTGAAAATCTTGGATTTGATACCTTCGATTTACAGATCGAGAGTGAACGGTTAATCGCAGATCTTTCTGGCGCGCCAATAGAATCAATCGCTAAAGAGATCAAAGCGGTCACTTATCACAACCTGGCGATTCGGAACACCGCATCCGGTCTAGAGACCAATATCGTCTTCGATGTCTGAACGATCACTGGTGAGGATTGAGGAGATGTAAACATGATCAATTTCCACGACATCAAAGAGATCAGTAAATTTGAGTGGGAAATCCCGCAGTCGTTCCGGCCGGACATGCGCGTGCCCGTGCGCATCTTTGCAACCCGCCAACTGCTCTCAGAAATCATGGATGATAAATCTTTGGAACAGGCTGTTAATGCTGCAACTTTACCCGGCCTGGTGGGTCATGTTGTGGTGATGCCAGATATGCACCAGGGCTATGGTTTTCCGATCGGCGGCGTCGCAGCGACGCTGCTGCCGGATGGGGTGATCTCCCCGGGAGCTATCGGCTACGATATCAACTGCGGTGTCCGTTTGCTCGCCTCGCAGATTCCGTACGAAGCCGCTAAGCCGCACCTTGCAGATCTCGCTTCTGCTCTCAATCACTTTTGCCCGAGCGGGGTTGGCACCAAAGGCCACATCCATCTTACCGAAAAAGATCTCGACCAAGTTTGCCGGGAAGGCAGCCGCTGGGCGCTAAAAGGCGGTTATGCCAGCGAAGCAGACCTGCGGCGCACAGAAGAAGGCGGTGTTCTAAGTGAGGTGGACCCGGCTCAAATCAGTCGACACGCTAAAGAGCGGGGACGCTCCCAGATCGGAACATTAGGCGCTGGCAATCATTTCATTGAGGTTGACCTGGTCGATCAGATTTTCGATGCAGAAGCTGCCCGGGTAATGGGGCTGCAAGAGGATAACCTGGTTGTGATGATCCATTGTGGCTCGCGCGGCTTCGGTCACCAGATTTGCACCGATTATGTCAAAGATTTCCAAAGCGCGGTGCGCCGGTACGGCATCCACCTGCCCGACCGTGAATTGGTGTGCGCCCCGCTGAATTCTCCCGAAGGTAAAGCTTACCTATCCGCCATGCGCGGCGCGGCGAATTATGCGTTTGCAAATCGCCAGGTCCTGGCCCATTACGCCCGTAAAGCCTTCGAACAAGCCCTGGCTGGCAAAATACCTAACTGGCACCTGCATCAGGTGTACGACATTGCGCACAACATGGGCAAGGTCGAAAACCATCAGGTGGCCGGGAAAGAACTGAGAGTTTGCGTCCATCGTAAAGGAGCGACGCGGGCCTTTGGTCCAGGATTCGAGGGCTTGCCGGAGGAATACCGGCCGATCGGCCAGCCAGTGCTGGTCCCAGGGAGCATGGGGACTGCCTCCTGGGTGCTGGTAGGCACAGAGGGCAGCATGGAGCGCTCGTTTGGATCCACCTGCCATGGCGCCGGACGAAGGATGAGCCGCAGCCAGGCCAAGAAATCTATCTGGGGAGAGGAACTGCGCACAGAACTGGAAGAGCGCGGCATCCATGTGCGCGCCGGCTCTCTACCCGGGCTGGCTGAGGAAGCCCCTCAGGCATATAAGGATGTTGATGCCGTGGTTGAGACGGTCTCGAATGCCGGGATCGCTCGCAAAGTCGCCCGATTAAGGCCAGTAGCCGTCATTAAAGGTTAGTTGTGGAACATGACAGCCGCATAAAGCGTCTTATGGAAAACCCGCACTTTGGAGGAGACCTTGTTTCGAAAAACCGGATATCTAATCGTCGTTTTAAGTCTTTTACTGACCGCTTGCAGCGAACTGATCAGCCAACCTTACCCTGCCCCAGGGGAGCCCTACCCAGCATCCTGGGAACCAGCAGCGGGAGATGATCTTCTCATCAAAGGAGAAGTTACTCTCACTAAGACAGATTTCCTGGCTTTAGAGAGCTTTCCAGTCCAGTACATGCTTTCCCTTTCAGGGACGCTTCCCACCCCATGCCACCGGCTGCGTGTCACCATCTCCGAGCCAGATGATAATGACCAGATTAATGTGAATGTTTACTCGCTGGTCGATCCGGCTGAGATCTGCATCCAGGTGCTGGAAAAATTTGAGTCAAATATCCCGCTAGGAAGCTACTCCAGCGGAAATTATACAGTGCTTGTAAATGGTGAACCTGTGGGCGAAATCAACCCTTAATGGGCCAAAATCTGAGATAAGAATAACTTAGTGCGATCCTCTTGCGGATCGGTGAAGATTTGATCGGGAGTCCCGCTCTCGACAATTTGACCTTCGTCGAAGAAATACATGCGGTGTGCAACCGCCTTGGCAAATCCCATCTCATGGGTCACTACCAGCATAGTCATCCCACTCCTGGCCAGCTCAATCATCACGTCCAGGACTTCCTTGATCATCTCGGGATCCAGAGCTGAAGTCGGCTCGTCAAATAGCATTATCTTCGGTTGAATTGCCAGCGCGCGGGCGATGGCAACGCGTTGTTGCTGACCGCCAGAGAGCTGCATCGGATATTTGCCAGCCTGTTCAGGAATTCCGACACGCTCGAGCAGCTGCCGGGCGACTTGCTCGGCTTTGTCCTTCGGCCACTTACGCACGTGCAACGGGGCTAACATGATATTCTGCAACACCGTCAGATGAGGGAAAAGATTGAACTGCTGGAAAACCATCCCGGTTTCCATGCGAACCTGCTCGATGTTATGCACATCCCGGGTTAGCTCAATCCCATCAATGATGATCTGCCCTCTCTGGTGTTCTTCCAGCCAATTCAAGGTACGAATAAATGTAGACTTTCCCGATCCGGAAGGCCCAAAGATAACAATCACTTCACCCTTGAAAACATCCATCGAAATGCCGCGCAAGGCTTCAAAGTTGCCAAACCATTTGTGTACTTCGCGGCACATAATAATCGGCCCATCACTGGTATCGTGATTTATCATTTCAATCTCCGTCTGGCAGGGTGATGGGAGAATTATAAATTCAATATGCCGATTGGGCAAGCAATTATCGTGGACGATATGCTCATATTATCCGACTCACCCTGCTTATTTGCAGATTACCGCCAGTTTTGCCGTCGTCAGATCGATCAGCGCAGTTGTCGGGAGGCGCAGATTCAGCCCGCGCTGCCCACCAGAAATGTGGATCTCATCAAAATCTAGCGCCGAGGCATCCAGGATCACCTGGAATCCACGGTTAAGCAAGGCCAACGGTGAAATACCGCCGACTTGAAGACCAGTTATTTTTTCAGCCTCACGCTGTGTGGAGAGATGAACTTTTTTTTCACCAGCTACCTGCGCTAATGCTTTCAGGTCGACTTCTTTATCACCTGGGATCACGGCCAGGATCGGTTTCCCTTTGCCATCGCGGACGATGACGATGGTCTTGAAGATCAGCCTGGCATCGACGCCAAGAAGGTCAGCTGTTTCCACCGCACCAATTTTTTCAACAGGTAATTCATAAGCTGTGTAAGAGATACCGCGTGCATCCAATAATCGCGTGACGTTATTCTTAATCATTCAAATCCCTTGGATTGGGTATAAGGCAAAGTCAAAGTGAAGACCGCACCATTCAATGGATGATTGGCAGCAGTTAATTCACCGCCATGAGCCTGTGCTAACTGGCGAGCAATCGCCAATCCCAACCCACTGCCGCCTTCAGATCGGCTACGGGAACGATCTCCGCGGTAAAACCGCTCAAATATGTGCGGCAGCGATTCTTCCGGAACGCCAGAGCCACTGTCATGGATAATTATCTGGACTTTTTCCGCCTGACATGCAATTGCAAGCTCAATCGATCCAGCGTTGGGGGTGTAACGTAATGCGTTCGACAAGATGTTACCTAATATTTGGCTCAATCGGGCTGGATCAGCCATAATTTTCGGGCATTGGCCTGGTGAATCAAGCTGAATTTTTACCTGCCGGGCATCTGCTTGGGGGGTAAACTGGTCAATCGATCCCTGGATGGTTGCGATCAAGTCAACTGGCTGAAAGTTCAGGCTGAGCTGCCCGGATTCCGCCAGAGCAAGCGTACGTAGATCGTCGACCAACCGGGTCAATAACAGATTTTGATCCAGAACCAAGGCCAGGTTTTCAGGAGTAGGCGAATAGATGCCATCCTGCAAGGCTTCCAGATGGGCGCGCTGCACAGCCAGCGGCGTGCGCAGTTCATGGGCAATGTCCGCAGTCATAGCCCTGCGGTTCTCCTCCGATTGCTGAAGAGAGGCTGCCATGTGGTTAAAAGCATGACCTAGCTGGGCTAACTCGTCATTGCCTTTCGCCTGGACGCGCTGGTTTAGATCACCCTGCGCCAGGCGGCCTGCCGCCTGAGTCAAGGCATGCACCGGCACCAACAGGCGGTAGCTCAAGAATAGCGCCAGCGCGGTGGAGATCCCCACTGCCACCAGGGCAGCGATCAATCCAGCCCGACTCAGGCGATTAAGTAAGGCGGTTTGATCCGATTGATTGAACCGCATTCCCCCTTCGGTCAGCAAAAAGCCAACTACATCCTGCCCATTCCGGAGAGGGATGGCGTTTTCTATCTCCTCGGCATTCAGAGAACTCGCAGAGCCCAGATCAGTGGAATCAACGAGGACCTGTCCCTGCGTGTTCGCAAGCCTTACTCGCTGGCCCATCATGGCCTGCATCATCCCCTGATTTCCTCCTGACCTGCCCATTCCATGTCCTGAGGAGAGCAAGATCAATTCAGCGCCCTGCCAAGTTTGGTTGTCCCGGTAATAAGCCTCCAGGGCGTCGACCAGGGCTTCGCTCCCGGTCATCCCACCGCGAAACATATAGGCGTAGACCTCGTTTGCCACTCCACGGCGGGCAAGAAGAATGACACTGACGATTGAAACCAGCGCAATGAAAATAAAAGAGAGTATTAGACGCCAGCGCATCACAAACCTTACCCCCGAGTGAAGCGGTACCCGATTCCAAATACAGTTTCGATGTACTGCGGCGCTTTGGCGTCTTTTTCGATTTTTGCCCGAAGATTCTTGATGTGCGCGTCGATGGTGCGCTCGTACCCTTCGTAAGCATTTCCCTGGGTGGTCTCCAGCAACTGCAGACGGGTGAAGGCACGTCCAGGCTGAGCTGCCAGGGTAGCCAGTAAATTAAATTCAGTAGGCGTCAAGTCGATCGCCGCGCCCTGGCTGCTTACAATATGGGAATCGAGATCGATCTCCAGATCGCCGACCCGCAAGATAGACGGTGTCATGGGGGTAGCAGTGGCTCGCCGCAATACTGCTCGTACCCTGGCAACTACCTCACGGGGGGAAAATGGTTTGGGGATATAGTCATCCGCCCCCAATTCCAAACCGATCAGACGATCGGTTTCCTCAACCCTGGCTGTTACCATAATCAATGGTGTATCTCCCTTACGGCGAATCTCACGAGCAAGGTCAAGCCCGTCCATACCTGGTAAGTTTAGATCGAGAATAACCAGATCCGGTCGTTTTTGTTCCCAGGTAGACAACCCGCTATCCCCCCGGTAAGCGGTAAGCACGTTAAATCCGGCTTGTTCCAGGTAGGATCGCAACACTTTAACCAGCTCAGGCTCGTCTTCAATAATCAGGATGGTAGGCATTGCAGATTAACCTTATAAGAAACAGTGGGTAGTCATTGTACCCTACCCACTGTCGACTGTCCACAAAAGCTGATTTCGAAGGTGATTACGGCTGGTTATTCCAGCGCCACCCGCCCATCATGCGACCGCCAAATCCTCCGCATCCCCCGGCACCAGGGCCAAACCCCTGCGCCTGCATCTGAGCCATGCGCTGGATCATCCAATCAGCCTGCTGGCGGGTGAGGACACCATCCTCGACGGCTTTATTCAAGGCCTGGGTATGGGCAGCAATCATCAGACCAGGGATGGCCTCTTCGCTAAACCCCAACGACAAGGCGATTTGCCACATATTCTCGCCACCGGCTAATCGATCCTGCAATTCCTCCACGGTAATACCCAGCGCCTGCGCGTAGGACTCCACCATGTAATCATGCATCGCCCCAAAACTACCTGATTGGAAGCCCCCCATCATACCGCCTCGACCGCCCATCATACCCGGGCCATAGCCAGGAAATATCGGCGTTTCAGGAGTCGGAGGGGTTTGTGTTTGGGCATAGACCAGGCCAGCTGCCCCGAAAGCAACAAGCGCTAACGCAAGCACTGCACCAATAATCAATAACTTCTTCATTTTTGCTACTCCTTGAACTTATTTAGCCTTGAACTTTGTCTTAACAACCTGCGTAAAGGATAATGCAGCGATGTGAAGAAGTTGTGAAGATGGAACGAATGTATTGTGAACTTTCGAGATCAGGTTTCATCGCCGGACAGTAAACGGACTCTTTCCCAAGGTGTCAGGTTCTGCTCTTCCGCTAAGATGCCACGCAATTCGAAGATCTGGTCGCGCAGCACAGCTGCCTTCTCAAACTCCAGATTCTGGGCGGCTTCCTTCATCTGCTTCTCCAATTCAGAGATCAGACGCTGCATTTCCGTTTTGGGCAGACCGCTGGCGCCTCTTGCCCGATATTCAGCTTTCGGCTCGGCCACTGCGCGGACGGTGAGCTGATCGGTCAAATCGCGCACCGCCTTTATGATGCTCACCGGTTCGATTCCATGGGCCTGATTATAGGCAACCTGCTTGGCGCGGCGGCGATTGGTTTCATCGATGGCCCGGCGCATCGAATCAGTGATCACATCAGCATACATGATCACCCTGCCATGCACATGCCGGGCAGCACGCCCGATGGTTTGAATCAAGGCAGTCCCCGATCGCAAGAATCCTTCCTTGTCAGCATCCAGAATAGCTACCAGCGAGACCTCCGGCAGGTCCAACCCTTCGCGCAACAAGTTGATCCCAACCACTACATCAAACACGCCCAAGCGCAGATCCCGCAATATGCCAATCCGTTCCAGAGTCTCAACCTCTGAGTGCAGGTAGTGAACCTTGATACCCAATTCCATCAAGTAATCCGATAATTTCTCAGCCATGCGTTTGGTCAAGGTGGTTACCAGGGTACGTTCACCCAGCTCCACACGGCTGCGGATCTCGCCAATCAGGTCATCAATTTGCCCAGCGACCGGCCGCACCTCAACCTCAGGGTCAACCAGACCGGTTGGTCGAATAATCTGCTCTACTACCTGATCTGCCCGCCCCATTTCGTAAGGACCTGGCGTAGCCGATGTGTAAATAGTTACCCCCATATGCTCTTCAAACTCGGTAAAAGTCAGCGGCCGGTTGTCTAATGCCGACGGTAGACGGAATCCATATTCGACCAGAGTTGTCTTGCGCGAGCGATCGCCGTTATACATCCCGCGGATCTGCGGCACGGTCATATGCGACTCATCGATCACCAGCATGTAGTCGGCAGGAAAGTAGTCCAGCAAGGTCCAGGGGTGGGTGCCCGGGGCGCGCTGGTCCATATGACGTGAATAATTCTCAATCCCAGAACAATAACCTACCTCACGCAGCATCTCCAGGTCATATAAGGTACGCTGCTCCAAACGCTGGGCTTCCAGCAGTTTCTCGTTGGATTTAAAGTAGGTCAGCTGGTCCTTCAACTCGGTTTCGATGTCCGAGATAGCCTGTTTGAGTTTCTCCTCTTCGGTGATGAAGTGCTTGGCAGGGTAGATAGCAATCGTTGAGAGCTCATGGCGCAACTCTCCTGTGATAGCGTTGAATTCGACGATGCGTTCTACCTCATCTCCGAAAAAAGTGATCCGGTAACCCTGGCGATCCTGATAGGCAGGAATAATTTCCAGGGTGTCGCCGCGCACGCGGAAGGTACCAGAGCGAAGCTCCATATCGTTGCGTTCATACTGGCTATCAACAAGCTGCCTGAGCAAAGTATTGCGCCGGTATACATTCCCGGTCTCCAGGTTTATCACTACCCGCCCGTATGCCTCCGGGTTGCCCAAACCATAAATACAAGAGACCGAGGCAACGATGACTACATCCCGCCGGGAAAGCAAGGAAGTTGTAGCTGCCAAGCGAAGCCGCTCGATTTCTTCGTTAATGTCGGTTTCTTTTTCGATATAGAGATCACGCCGGGGGACATAGGCTTCCGGTTGATAGTAATCGTAGTATGAGACAAAATATTCAACTGCATTTTCCGGAAAAAAATCCTTGAACTCGGCGTAGAGCTGGGCGGCAAGGGTTTTATTGTGCGCCATCACCAGGGTCGGACGCTGGACTATTTCGATTAATGAAGCGATGGCATACGTTTTACCAGTTCCGGTTGCGCCGAGCAATACCTGGTTGGAAAATTTCTTCTGTATACCATCGCTGAGCTGGCGGATAGCCTCCGGCTGATCACCAGTTGGTTGATAAGGGGCGTGGAGCTTGAATTCCATATTACCTCGTTGGATCGGGCGGGAATGCCCCAGCGGGGGCATTCCAATCATTGATATTAATGCCCTCGGAAACTTTGCCAGACTCGACAGTAACATCGAGCAAACTGTGGTTGGCACTGGCATAGCCGCCGGCCTGTCCGTCTGGATCATAGGCCACCACGTTGTAGATCCCAGGCGGTAACTCAGTGATCGAGTAAAATGCTGCTCCTGAGCGGGCAAAAACCCAGTACCAGTAGCCTGTCCGAACATTAAATGCCACCACGCGCAACTCGACTGCATTTCCATCCGGGTACGACAGACTACCCGAGATCACCCCCGTTATGTCGGTCTGCTCTTTGCCTGGTGGATAAGGAACATTAAATGGCCCCGCATACCAATCACACAGATCGATCCCCTGGGTAATCTCGTTTTCCATAACCGTGAAGGGAAGCAAAGAATGGTCATCGCACTCTTCACCCAGCCCGCAGGGTACTGCCCGAGAATATAGCCCTCCCTGTGAGAAATCTAACAACCAGGCATAGGCGATATACGTTCCAGAAGGGAGCTTTAGCTCATAACTTTCCTGTTCCTGGGCAATTGGCAACTCTACCAGGGCTTCCGTCTCAGTATTTTCGAAAAACGCGGTCATGGCAGGGATAGACTCTCCGGGGAAGCAGATCTTTCCAAAAAGATTGTTCTCCAGAGGAGTCGGGCTGGGGGATGGTGTGGCGGTTGGTTCCACGGTGGGAGTGGCTGACGGTGGAAGTGAAGCGGTGGGTGATTCAATTATGGGGATGGTTGGGCTGATGGCAAGCGATGCAGCGGTTTGGGTAGCTGCCACAATCGTCGCCAATTCATCTTGAGTCGCACGGGTAGGTGTTGCAGCAGACGATGGAAAACCGCAAGCAGTTAACAACCAAATCAAACCTAACCAACCTGCCAGGGCAACCAGGCGTGAACGCTTCGGCATACATGCCTCCTAAACCAGGAGTAGATCTAACCTCTATCTCCCTTATCTTTAATCGCGGTTACCTGAAAACGGCAAGCGCTCACTGCCGCACATAGATAGGGTTGCTATATATCCAACCCCTGCGGCGGCCTAGATAAGAGAGAAACACTTCAACCCGATAAACGCCGGGTTCGGTGGCGATAAATGTACAGACATCCCGGCTGCGCCAGGTTTTAACCAATTCGCCATCCTTTCGTAAATGGCACTCGGTTCGAACAGGTAAAGATATTTGCAGGGTAACGCCTTTCTCCAGGGAAAGAGTATCCCCCATGTAAAACAACCCATCCTCACCTTGAGCGGTAAAACGAAAACCACGCGTAGAGGCAGGGAGATCATAACCGATGAAAGCATGTCCCAGGCGCAGCGCATCCAGAATCTGGCGGCGGTCATCCATTGGAGTTCCGTTGGGCGGCTCAGGCACCAGGAGGTGGGTATTGACTGCCTGGAAGTGAAACTCATAGGGGAAGATCTTGCGATGGATTGGACCCAACGAAATGGGGAAGGCATGCGCATCAGAGCCGCCGATCGCAACCACCGGACGACCTTTTGCCAGTAACTCATCCCATTTACGCAAAGTTTGCGGAAACGGTCCCCGAGCAACCAGTCTTGGATTCAGTCCGTAAAGAAGCGCGGTGAATTTGCTTTTCATCAACGATTTAAATTCAGACATGGCGTTCCAGAGCTCGATACCGGTGAAATCCTGAACTTCCCAATTGACCCAGGAAATATCCGGTTCGCCAAAGGCCGGCGCAGCCGGGTCATTCGGATGCGCGATAAAGGCCAATCCACCGCTGTTGTGGACACCATCGATCAGCCGTTGGGGATCCTCCGCCAGACCGATCAGATCCCGGTTGGCGCCGAAGACAAGCAGGTGATTCTTCTGCGGGTCACGCCGGGTATCGTGGATCTCTTCACCGATCAAGAGCAACATCTGGCGATCCCCATCACGATAATAATCCATAAGCCCGCTTACTAAAACGTTGTGATCTGTAACGATCACAGCATCCAGTCCAGCGCGCAAGGCTGCCTGGGCGATCTCGGCATGGGTGCCGCTCCCATCCGAGTAGGAGGTATGCATGTGTAAGTTGATGACAAGTTCGTGCATTGATGATTTGACGAAACCAGGAACGGAAGGTATAATCCGCCTGCTTAAGTAAGAATAGGCTAGAATATTTCTGGAGGCAAGTGTGGAATTCTACCTGGACATCGCGATGATTATAACGTCAATTGCCTTGATTGCTAGTGTGATCTTGCAAAGTAAAGGCGCAGGCCTGGGTGGCTTTACAGGCGCGGATACCGGGAGTATATATACCGCTCGACGCGGTGTAGAGCGGACACTATTCCAGATTACGATCGGTCTGAGCGTCCTGTTCTTCTCCTTAGCGATTGCCACAGTCATGGCGACTGGATAGGACCTATAAGACAGGGTGACTAAGGCCGGATAGTTCGATAGATCGAGGGTGACTCGCGGCCGCTGCCAAGAGCGCCCTTTTTGTTTGCAGCTATGAAAAAAATGCGTTGGCAGATTTTAATCCTGGTGCTGGCCCTGGTGGCAATTGGCGTATTGCTCATCGGTCAACAACCCAACATACTTCCGACCTCTCCAGAGGTTGAACCCACCACAGGGGGGATTTATGCGGAAGGACTGATCGGTTCGCTTGGACGACTCAATCCAGTACTAGATTTTTATAACCAACCCGATCGAGATGTCGATCGCCTGCTTTTCAGCAGCCTACTGCGCTTCAATGATCGCGGTCTACCCGTCCACGATCTGGTCGAATCGATGGGCATCTCCCAGGACGGTCGGATCTACAATTTCTCAATTCGAGAGAATGTCGTCTGGCATGACGGCAAACCATTGACCAGCGAGGATGTTGTTTTTACCGTCGAGATGCTGCGCTCCCCGGATCTACCGGTTCCAGAGGATATCCGCGCTTTGTGGGAGACAGTGGAAGTCGAGGCTTTAAACGAGTACACCTTACAATTTCGCTTGCCGGAACCTTTCTCCCCGTTCCAGGATTACCTGACTTTTGGCATTCTCCCTAAACACCTCCTCGGTGATATCCCCGCCAGTGAAATGGTTGACGCTGGGTTTAACCTGCAACCAGTTGGAAGCGGACCATTCAAGTTCGATTCCATACTTGGCGAGGGAGATCAGATCAGCGGAGTGGTCTTGACACCGAATCCGGATTATTATGCCGAACCGCCCTTTATCGAAGAATTTATCTTTCGTTATTACCCTGACCACCAAACAGCAGTCACAGCCTACCAGGAAGGCGAAATCCAAGGAATCAGCCGAATAACAAACGAAATCCTTCCCGCCGCCCTGCAAGCGCCTGGGCTTAACCTGTATTCAGGACCCATCCCGCTCTTGTCAATGATTTTCCTGAATCTGGATAATCCAGAAGCGCCTTTTCTTCAAGATGGCAGTATTCGCCGTGCACTCTATATGGGCCTTAACCGGCAACACATGATTGATGCGTTGCTGGGTAGCCAAGCAATTCTGGCTCATGGACCGATCTTCCCAAATAGCTGGGCCTATTATGCCGGTATAGAACACGTGCCATATGATGCGGAAGGCGCCATCAGGATCTTGAGAGAAGCCGGGTATACGATCCCAGCTTCTGGGGGAAGCGTCCGAACAAACGAGGAAGGCCAAGCGTTAAACATCGAACTGGTTTATCCAGAAGATTCGAGCTATGAACCAATCGCACAGGCGATCGCCAGCGATTGGCGCGCGATTGGGGTTGGAGTTGAATTGAATCCAATGCCCTATGAAGAGGTGGTTAGCGCGTACCTGGAACCGCGCGCCTTCCAGGCAGCCCTGGTCGATTTGAATTTCTCCAGAACCCCCGACCCTGATCCCTACCCCTTCTGGCACCAGGCGCAGATCACAGGCGGTCAAAACTATGCAAAATGGGACGACCGCCAGGCCAGCGAATACCTGGAACAAGCCCGTATTGAGGTGGATATCGAAGAGCGCACCCGGCTTTACAACAATTTCCAGGTGCGCTTTGCCAGCGAGCTGCCCTCCCTGCCACTCTTTTATCCAATTTACAATTATGCGGTGGATGAGCAGGTTCAGGGAGTCACTATGGGGCCATTGTATGATCCAAGCGATCGCCTGGTCACCGCGCCCCAATGGTTCTTACTTGCCGGGCGCGCCCCAGCTGAGAATACACCAACTCCTTAGTCGAACAGTTTCCCTTCCCTAAAAAGGCGATGTCGATCAGGGAATTTTTCACGGCGTGCGATCATACAATTCCCGGTAGATGGTAAAAATCTCGTAGATCCCCCTAATATAATTACGCGTTTCCTCAAAGCGAATAACTTCCAGAAATAGATCTGGATCGGGCGGCACCAGCGCTTTCCAGGCTGCGGCGTTGCCTGGGCCGCCATTGTAGGCTGCCAAGGCAGCATAAACATCGCCATCCAGGAAACCACGCTGACGGTTTATGTAATCGCTTCCCAGGGTGAGGTTGATTACCGGTCGATAAAGATCTTCAGATGTAAAATCTGGCGGCCATCCCAGGTTTGCTGCGATCTCCTCCCCAGTAGCCGGGATGATCTGCATCAAGCCACGCGCGCCAGCCGAAGAGCGCACAAAACCTTCAAAGAGGCTCTCCTGGCGCACCATGCTCAGTAAGAATAGCGGGTGAAAATTATAGGTCTGGCTGGCTTGAATAATCAAGTCCTTGAAATAGGGGCCAAAGCGGACATGGCTGAAATAAGGCGGCGCGCTCAGTGAGGCGGCATCATCCATCCCAGCCAGGGTCAGCACGCGCCGGATAGCCAGGATACCCGAGCGATATAACCCAAGGTCGATCAAATGATTGGCCAGGCGGAAGGTGCTGGCCGGGTCCGATTCGATCGAGGTGCGTAAATCTTCAAATTCAGCGCGGGCTTCTTCATATAATCCCAGGCGCCAAAATTCATTACCGCGCTCGAAACGGGGATCACTGAGCAGTGATCCTGGGCCAGACAGATCCGTATCTTCTGGCAGGTCAAAAACGGTTACAACCCAACCCTCTGCCTCCTCACGCTCGGCCTGCATATCGAAGGAGAAGTTATATTCCTGCGGCGGTGTAAAAGGCTCAACGTCCTGCAACACATCCTGGGCGCGCTCGCTGTAATATCCGGTGGGATCGAGAGCAACCGCCTGTTGAAAATCTGCTTCAGCGCTATCCGCCTCTCCGAGCGCCTGGCGAGATTTCCCGCTCCAGAAATAGGCCGCGGCGCGATCTCCCAATTCAGTAGATTGGACCACGGCATCCTGGAACATTGTATAGGCAGCTGCATAATTTGCCAGCCGGTAGCGGGTGATGCCAGCCAGAAATAATGCCCGTTGGGCGTATTCTGAACTCGGGTAATCTCCAGCGGTCTGTTTCCACAATTTGGCGGCGCGCTCCAGCTTGGCGCCACGTTCCGCCACACTGGCAGCCTGGAAAAGCATCTCCGCGGCGCGGGCATGAGTCGGCGCCGCCTTCACGAAATCCTCCAACACCTGGCTTGCTGCAAGGTATTCATCTAACTGGTACCACAGGGTATAGGCTTTTTCATCCCAGGCTTCGTCCCAGTATTCTGACTCCGGGTAAGATTGGATCAGTTTGTCCCACAACTCGATCGCCGCTTGATGCTCACCCAACCCGCTGGAAGCCAACCCTTTATAGAAGAGGGTCTTATCAGCATCATCCGGATCGGTTTGCAGGTAACGGTCAAAGGCAGCCACGGCGACAGCATATTGTCCGGCGTAATAATCCACCAGGCCGCGCTGAAATTCGTCCACCGGCACACCGGCATCGACCAACTCCAACAAGGCGAGATAGGAGTCATATGAACGGGGGTAATTCTGCACCGCTTCGAGGTAGGCTGCATAGGCCTCTTCTTCTTCCCCCAGAGCAGCATGCAGACCACCTATCCACAGCTTCATGCGCGCCTTGACATAGTCATCGGTAGTCTGGTCGAAAATATCCTGGTATACAACCATAGCAGTCGCCAGATCGCCCGACAACTCGTAAGCCCGCCCCAGGCCAATTTCCAGGTCCTTGCCCTGTTCAATGCGCGGCGCCTGGATGGCTGCCTGGTAAGCGTCTATTGCCCCAAGGTAATCACCGATATTAAACAGGGCATCCCCGCGCCGCGCCTGCACTGCACTATCGATCACTCCAGGCCGGTATTCCAAATAACGAGCATACGCTTCGGCAGCCTCGCTGTATCGTTGCTGCGCCTCAAGAGTCTGCGCCAGGAAGAAATACGCTTCCGGCAAATAGGCAAACGCGCTTTCATCAATCGTCAGGGCATCTAACACACCCTGAGCCTGCTCATAATCACCCGCCAGGAAGTGAGTGCGCCCGATTCCCAGACGGGCAGCGGCCTGCACCTCAGGGTCCAGGCTGGTTTCCAAGGCAGTCTGGTACTCACTCAAAGCCATTTCCCAATCCCCATAGAATAGCTCCTGATCGCCAAGGGTAACGCGGGCCGCAGGCAGCGGTGTGGGCGTAGGAGGTGGTGTGGGTGTGGGCGTGATGGTGGGTGTAGCAGAAGGCTGGGCGGTCGCCAGCGACTCCGGCGCTGACTCTTGAGATATCCTTCCGGGAAGATTACAGGAAACGATAGATACCGCTAAAACCAGATAGATTACGGCTTTAATCGAGGCGAGACATGAACGCGACGATAACACAGGGGACAGGCAGTGTCAATATAGAACATATTTTCTAGTATAATCATACTATCCTCCCAGGCGGGGGAGCTTGATGCCAGAGATCACCGGTTGGTTGTTCGACATGTACGCTGGACCCACAGAGGAAGTGGTGCTGTGGGTGCTGGGCGATGACGGCGCCCGCCATCGCCTGTGGCAGCCCTTCCCGGTCACTTTTTATGCAGCCGGCCCAGCCCCACTCTTGCGCGCGCTGTGGCGTTACCTCGAGACCCAGCCGGTTGCGGTAACCCTGGCCCGCGCCGAGCGTCGGGATCTGTTCCAGCCTGATCCATTGGCCGTGCTGGCCATACAGGTCAGCCAGCCGGCCGCCCAGCCGCGCCTCTTCCAACAGGTCAGCCGGGAATTTCCTGCCCTGAGCTACTACGACGCTGACGTGGTCCTGACCCTGCGCTACGCGGCCGCGCAGGGAGTCTTCCCGCTGGCACGCTGCCGGGTGCTGACCAGCCCGGAGGGTCAGGTGCAACAGATCACCGCCCTGGACTCGCCCTGGGAGCTCGATCCAGTCCCGCCGCCCCTGCGCGTCCTGTCGCTGGAGCCAGACAGTGACCCAGCGCACGCCACCCCGACTCGCGTGGCGCTGCGCTGTGAGCGCAGCCAATACCGTCTGCCGCTGGCGCCGGCACGCTCCCTGCTAGTCGGGTTGCGCGCCATTCTGGAGCGCCACGACCCGGACCTGCTGCTCAGCTCCTGGGGCGACACCTGGCTGCTGCCTCACCTGCTCGACCTGTCCCAAAAGACCGGCCTGCCCCTGCCACTCAATCGCGAGCCTGATCGACCAGTTGAGCACCGCCCAGAGCGCACTTATTTCTCTTACGGACAGGTGGTCTACCAGGGGCGCCAGGTGCTGCTCTCCGGGCGCTGGCATATCGACCGCTACAACGCCATGCTGTTCCACGACTATGGCATGGACGGCATCCTGGAGCTGGCGCGGGTCACTTCCTTGCCCGCTCAGATCGCGGCGCGGGTCTCGCCGGGCAGCGGTATCTCGGCCATGCAGATGCTGACCGCCCTGCGGTTGGGCATCTTGATCCCCTGGCACAAACAGCAGGCTGAACGCCAAAAGACTGCCCTCGACCTGCTGCGCGCCGACCAGGGTGGGCTGGTCTACCAGCCCACTGTCGGCCTGCACCACGATGTAGCCGAGATCGATTTTATCTCGATGTACCCCAGCATCATGGTGCGCTTCAATATCTCGCCGGAGACGGTTGGCTCCAGCCGTGCGATTGCCGAGGCCGCTCTGGAGTTGGGCACGCCGTGCGACCGCGGGTCGCCCGATTCCCAACCGCCTGGCCTGGTGCCGCAGACCCTGGCCCCTCTGCTAGAGAAGCGCCTGACTCTCAAGAGGCGCGTGGCAACCCTGCCGGCCTGGCACCCGCAGCGCAAGGCTTACCAGGCACGCGCCTCTGCTCACAAATGGCTGCTGGTGACCTGCTTCGGCTATCTGGGATACAAGAACGCCCGCTTCGGGCGGATCGAGGCCCACGAGGCCGTGACTGCCTTCGGCCGCGAGGCCCTGCTGCGCGCCAAGGAGGCGGCCGAGGACCTGGGATTCAGCGTGCTGCATATGTACGTGGATGGGCTGTGGGTCACCCGGCCCGGGGCCTCCTGCGCCGCTGACCTGCAGCCTTTGCTGGACGAGATCCTGGAGCGTACCGGCCTGCCGATCGCCCTGGAGGGCATCTACCGCTGGGTGGCCTTTCTGCCCTCGCGGGTCAATGAGCGCGTGCCGGTCGCCAACCGATACTTCGGCGTCTTCCAGGACGGCTCGGTGAAGCTGCGCGGGATCGAAGCCCGCCGGCGCGACACGCCGCCTTTCATCGCCCAGACCCAACTGGCTATCCTGGCCGCCCTGGCCCAGGCATATCACGGAGACCCGCAGGAGCTGCCCCTGGGGCAGGTGCTGGCTCTGCTGCGCCGCCAGCTAAAGGCCCTGCGCCAGGGCAGCCCGCCGCCCGAATCGCTGCTGGTGGCCCAGAAACTCAGCCGGGCGCTGGACGAGTTCCGCACACCCTCGCCAGTGGCGCGCGCCGCCGCCCAATTACAAGCCGCGGGCAAATCTACAAGCCCCGGCCAGCGCATCCGCTTTTTATACACACGAGGCGATCCTGGGGTGCAAGCCTGGGATCTGCCGCAGGCGCCCGACCCGGCCAGCCTGGATGCCGCCCGCTACAGCGAGCTGCTGTTACGCGCGGCGGGGACAATGCTGGAGCCGTTTGGGATCAGCGAGGACCTGCTGCGCCAGTGGCTGTTTAGCAATGCGGCCTACGCCGCCCCGCCTGGGGTGATGCCAACCAGGCGGACCACGCTGCCGCTGCTGGAGCGCGCCCGGCCTGCCCGGGAAAGCCAGCCTGGAAGCCAGGAGCTGACCTGAGCTAAACAATCGGGTTGTATAATCACAGCAATATAAAGTGAAGACAGATTAAGCAGGATTTCATTGGTTGGAAAATTGCCCAAATTTGTTGGTATGGAGAGATGAAAATGACCCCACAAACAGAACCATTCATAACAGTTCTGGATCAACTCAGAGCCATCCTCAAGCCCTACGAAAAACACCTGGTGGTCAAATCTGGCCCGGGAGGGGATTATTACCTGGAAACACGCCATCAGATGAAGAACAAACAGCCGCTGTTCTTCGGCTCGGTTAAGGCTCAGAAGAACTATGTCAGCTTCTACCTGATGCCGGTTTATGTTTTCCCAGACCTGCTCGACAGCGCATCGCCCGAACTGAAGAAACGGATGCAGGGCAAGTCCTGCTTCAACTTTAAGGCGACCGATCCGGCATTGTTTGCCGAATTAGCTTCTCTGACAGAAAAAGGTTTCGCACGCTATCAACAAGAAGGATTGCTAGAAGTAGATTCTGGCATTGAGGAGTACCCCCGTATGTCCCAACAGATCGACCTGATCGAAGTTGATGCTCTGAATGTAGAAGAGGCTGGTTTTTTCTGCTACATGAGCAAGCCCAAAAGCGAAGGGTATCAACGGAAACTTCACTGGCTGAAAGCGCGCTTTGCTGAGGGGATGCGGATCAAGATGCTCCGACTTCCCGAGCGCGGATTCATCGAATACATCCCTGGGGAATATGCCTGGAGGCCGGTCGATGCGCGCGGGTATATGTTTATTCACTGCTTATGGATTGTCGGGCGGAGTAAAAAGAAGGGATATGCAACACTCCTGCTAAATGAGTGCATCGCTGATGCCCAAAAAGCCGGGATGCAAGGCGTGGTAATGGTCACCAGCCGAGGAAACTGGTTAGTTGACAAAAAACCCTTGCTCAAGCTGGGTTTCGAGATGATTGATCAGGCTCCGCCTGCGTTTGAGTTGCTGAGCGTTGAAATTCAGCGAGGCGCCATCGCCGGCTTTTACCAGTGGCTGGCAAGATAAAATGGATCGTCTTGGCACAGGCTTGACAGTCTTCCGCACCGACCAGTGCCCCTATATCGAGAACGCTGTCACGGCGGCTCTCGAAGCTGCACAAGAAGCCGACATCCCAAGCCAGGTGATTGAGCTAAAGAGCAGCCAGGAGGTGCGCGACCTGGCGCCTTGCGCCTACGGGGTGTTCAGTATCGTCGTAAACGGGCAATTGCTGTCCTATTTCGGCCTGGGTAAGGCAGATTTGCTTCAGCGCCTGACGAAACCAGCCTGCTGAGGACAACATGCCAACACCAGACTCATACCGAGCAATTTTGCAAACACTAGAGGATTGGGACGCTTACCTGATGCAGGAATTGAGGCTGCCCGGGCCGCGCGGCAACCTGGAGCTGGCAACCATTGTGGCAGAGGAAGGCGATCTAGAGCGCTTCTCCCACTTTCTGACCTATGATCCCTGCGTAGCTCCAACCAATACCCCGGGTGAGTTCCTCTTTTTTTGTGGTGTATTAGGCCTGGGAAAATTTATCGCCCAGGGACAGCTTGATTTGCTGCCTAAACTGCGCGGCTATGCCAGCGATCCGCGCTGGCGCACTCGAGAAGCGGTTGCTATGGCGCTGCAGCAGTGGGGCAAAGCCGACATGACAGGCCTGTTGCAGGAAATGGAGACCTGGAGCATGGGGAATTGGCTGGAAAAGCGCGCCACTGCGGCTGGCTTGTCGGAGCCAGGGCTCTTGATCGATGAGCGAAACAACCTGCGCGTCCTGGAAATCCTGGACGAAATCACTGCCTCCGTCGCTCAAGCTGAGGATCGCAAAGACGAGGAGTACAGAGTCCTTCGCCAGGCTCTCGGTTACTGCTGGAGCGTTGTCGTGGCGGCCGCGCCGGAGGCTGGCAAGGCTTTGATGGAGAAGTGGATCAACAGCTCAGACCCAGATATCCGCTGGATCATGAAAGAGAATTTGAAGAAGAAGCGGTTAATCCGGCTGGATGCGGGCTGGGTGCAGACCTGGCAAGAGAGATTGAACGCATAGAGATCGACTTCGGCGAAGAACGCCTGCGCTCAGGATACCTCGAGTATAAAAATTTTCTAATTAACCTGACTCCGCCGTCGCTTCGTGTGCTATACTATCTCTACCTTATCCTTCGGCTTTAATCCTATTGCCTTATGCCCCTTTACGAGTATTTTTGCCAGGACTGCCGCACGCGCTTTGATGCTCTGCGCGCCATCAAGGACGCCGATTCGCCGATTGCCTGCACCAACTGCCAGGGCGAGCACACCGCCAGGGTGATCTCATTATTCTTCGCCCATTCCGACGGACGATCGATTGCCGAGAGCGCCCCCACTTGCAGCAGCTGCGCCAGCCATGCCTGCGCTTCGTGCGGGGCCAGGAATTAATAAGTAGTTAGTGGGTAGTCGTCAGTGAAGAGAATTGCTCGGAAGTGGTGAGATGCTTCCGAGTTTTTTATTACACCTGATCGGGCGGTTCCAGGTGCACCAGCACATTGGCCACGTCGGGTAACCGGCGGCTGAGCTCCTGCTCCAGCAGAGAAGCCAGGTGGTGGGCTTCGGCCATGGGGGTGTCTGGGGCGACGGCGCATTCCAACGAAAGATAGATTTTATTGGCATCCGCAGGGTTGCGCCGCAAACGCAGGTTGTGCGGCAATGAAAGCCCCCGGATCTGCGCAACAGCCTGGACTACTTCCTCCTCAACTTGAGCCTGCATTTCCGCTGATTCGGGGTTGTCGGTCAATACCTGGGTGGTGCCCAACTCAATATGGGTTTGCACCCCAACAACTTCAGGCAAGCGCTCCCGAACCTCCCGCTCCAATCTGTCAACTTTGGAGTGAGCCTGCCCCAGGGTAAGGTCCGGCTCTACACCAACGTGCAAATCCAGATACAGATTGCCATCATTGCGGTGCGCCCAGACTTCATGCACGATCAAGCCCAGCTCTCCGGCAGCGTGCTTAACTGTGGCAAATAGATCGGCTGCGTCCGGTCCAGGCAAGCGTTGGGCTTCGAGGTGCACAGTTACATCACTGACACCTTCCAGCGCCAGCAAGCGCCGCTGTACCTCGTCGGCGATGGCGTTGGCCTCCCGGATGGTCTTGTCGGGAGAAATCCGCACGTGCAAATCGATGGCCGCGTTGCCTAATGCACCACGGCTGCGCACCCGGTTAAACCACTCGATCCCGCCCACCCCTTCTACAATACCGGCGATCTTGCGCGGGTCGAAGGCAGCTTGATCGACTAATACTGGCAGAGTCTCGCGCAGGATGTCCACTCCGATCTTGGCGATCATCAATGCCACAAAAGCTGCCAGGATCGGATCAGCTTTGGGGAATCCCAGGCGCACCAACAAGAGGCCAACCAGCACAGATAACGAGATCAGGACACTGGCGCGCGTGTGAAGAGCATCCGCTACCAGCACCTCACTGCGCAGCTTGCGCCCCTGACGCAGCTCATAATAGCTCGTCCCAGCCTGGATAGCCATGCCCATCACCATTGCCAGGATCACCCAGCGATTCACAACCGGGATTTCGGAGCTACCAAAGCGCTGCCAGGCAGCTTGCAACAACTGCCAGGCGGTCAGGAAGAGCAGGAAGGCGATGCTCAACGCGGCGACGGTTTCGAATTTGCGGTGACCATAGGGATGATCAGCGTCTGGCGGTTTGGAAGCCACCCACAAGCCCATCAACCCAACCAGGTTGGACAATCCATCGAACAGGGTGTCCAGGCTATCCGCTACCACACTCAACGCGCCCGTCGCAATCCCCGCCACCAGTTTAATGGCGGTGGCGACGAAGTTCAACAACATAGTGAGGATCAACACTCGCCGGATGGCAGAGAGGTTGCGTTTTTCGGAATAGACGTAACCGTCATCGATCCATTTCCGGGCAGGCATACGGAGGATTATACCCTGGTCAATAGTTCAGGATGACCAGCTCGGAGATCGGGCCGCGCTTTTTTGACTGGCTGTTGATATTCCGCCCGGCCCAGACGCGCTCGATCCGGAAGCCAGGGTAAGCCTGCTCAAAGAAATTATCCCCTGGGTCCAGGTTGTGCGGATCAGAATTACTGAGCATCAGCCTGGCGCCACAGCCATCCAGACGGCTGAAGAAATTTGCCAGGCGCAGTTGCTGGGCGTCGTCGAAATTGTGTTGGGAGTAGGATGTGAAATGGGCAGTTTTGCTGATCGGACGGTAAGGCGGATCAAAATAGACAAAGGTCGTAGCATCCACCTGTGACTCGATGGCGGTGAAATCATCGCAGGTAATCGATACTCCCTGAAGAAGGCGGGAGACGAGGCGTAAGTTTTCCGCATCCAGCAAGCGCGGGTTGGCGTAGCGTCCAAACGGGACATTGAATGCGCCAGAGGCGTTCAGCCTGAAGAGCCCATTATAGCAAGTGCGATTAAGGAAGAGCATCTGGGCAGTGCGATTCACCCAGGCAGGCTGGAATTCTTCTAAGCTCAACTGCCCCCGCCCCAGGTTGTATTGCTGGCGGATATGATAATAGAAATCCCTGCGCTCTCCCTCGTCCAGAGGCAAGTAGCGCCTCTCAAGGTCGCCCAGGTCAGCCAGGAGGCTTTCCACGTCCTGCTGGATAGTTTTATAGGCCAGAACCAGCTCAGGGTTAACATCTGCCAGCAGGTATTCCCGGATGAGGTAGGCCTGCCTGACTTTGAAAAAGAGGGCACCACTGCCGACGAACGGCTCGATATATCGCTGGATCGAACCATCACGCAGAGCTGGCGGGAATAACCCCTCCAGCTGAGTGAGGAGCTGACCCTTCCCACCCGCCCATTTCAAGAAGGGACGGGCGGTCTGCTGACCGGAGGAGGTTAACATGCCTGAATTATACTGGTAAGAATGGTTCTGCCCCTGGCGCTGCCAAAAATACGAGCTGCTGCTTATATTAAAATAATTGCGGGTTGAACCCGCAATTTTCTTCACTTCGCACAATCAAGAAATCAAACCGGCGCACGGCCGGAAACTCTTAAAACCCTCAGACACTACCACTACTGCATGACGAAGGAGCACTGGAAAACCCGCGCGTCGGGCTACCACCGGTTACCCGGGCTGCAAAGGTCGAGATTTGCTTCTTCACCTGGTCACTGCCACAAGATGGGCAGAGCACCCCTTCGAGGGTGGTGGCACTGCGCACCAGCTCTTCGAACGAGGCGCCGCACTCGTCGCATACAAATTCAAAAATTGGCATGGCTGCTCCTGAACCTCATAAAATAGCGATTGGCGATATCCCTAAGATTAGATGCAGCATCCTGGAAAAGGTTACAAATCCTGCTGAGCAGGCCGATTGAGCAGCTCCTGGAGCCGAGGGTGATCGGCATAAAAGCCACGGTACTCAGGCGGCAGGAGGGCGGCGATGCGACACATGATCTCAGTGGTATCTGCCAGAAGGGCTGCATCCCGACCATCCTTGGATAGCTGCGGCAGGCGGAATGGCTCCCCGATATGCACCCTGACCAGCGTCCGGCGCAGTCGCTTCAAGTTAGCCAGGAGTAGCCAATCTTGTGTACCGGTGGCCCCCACCGGGATAATTGGCACACCTGTCTTGGCAGCCAGGAAGCTGGCCCCCTGGCGACCCTCCAGCAAGGCGCCGGTCTGGCTGCGCGTCCCTTCCGGCGCGATCACCAGCACTCCCCCCTTACGCAGTCGTCTGAGAACCTCCCGCATCACCGCCATATCGGCGTTAAAGCGGTCAATGTAGATCGCATCCAGATTACGCACCACCCAACGGGTGAAGGCATACTTCGTGTGCTTTTCGGCAATGATCAAGATGATATCCTGACGCTCGAGCAAATAGTAGACCAGGAGCGAATCCAAAACACCGAGGTGATTGGCAGCAGCAATATAAGCTCCGCTCGCCGGGAGGTTTTCCCTCCCAAACACTTCCAGGCGCATCACCACTGGAGCCAGCAGACGAATTAAGAAACGGATCAGTGAATATATCATCAGGATATCAAATGCATGCGTTCCCCATGAATCCTCGTAGTATATCAAAGCGAGACAGACGGAGCAAGTATGGATTTACGAGCCTGCGGACATCCTTTGCCGATGTGGCTTTTTCATCTTGATTCGAGGATAAATCACCTGTAGAATCGGAGGGAATTCATCGAAATTCTCCCGGAGGTCCAGCGCATGCAAAACCTTGATCCGCAAAGCGGAGCACAAATTCTTCAGGCGTATCTCCAACCCTGGCACTCCGCTGTGGAAGAGCCAGCCAAAGCCCAGGAAGAGGTGCTCCATCGCTTGCTGCAGGATTATGCCAAGACCCAATACGGCCGGCAGCACGGCGCAGAGCATATTCAAAACCTGGGGGACTATCGCAAGGCCTTTCCGGTGACCAGTTACGAGAGTTATAAACCGCTGATCGAACGCGTCATGGCTGGGGAGGTGGAACTGTTGTTGTGGGAGCCGCCGGTCGGCTGGGCAATCACGCGTGGCACGACAAAAGGTGAATTTAAATTCATCCCGATGACAGCCACCGATCTGGGCATGCGGATCAACGCCGGGCGGGCGATGATGAATTATGTGGCGTCCACCCAGCGCTTCGACCTGTTCGCTGGGGTCAATCTCAACCTTAATTTTCCTTCTGTGGTGGGCAAAGTGAAAGTAGGCGAGCAGGAAGTGGAATTTGGGTACAGCTCCGGCATATACACCAAATATGTCTCGACCTTCACACCGATCCGCTCTGTGCCAGCGCAGGAGGAGATCGACGCTTTAGGAGGCGGCAAGTCCGAGCGGGATTGGGACCGGCGCTTCGAGCTGGCCTATGAGATGTGTAAGGATCGAAATGTCACTCTGGTGGGCGGGGTATGCCCCACGGCGCTGCGCTTCGCCCGCTATCTGCACCGGGCACACAAAGTGTATCCGAAGGACCTGTGGAAAACCCAGATCATGACCCTGGGGTCGGTGCCCGGGATCAACACCAAACACCAGCCGGCGCTCAACGCGCTGTATGGCCCAGCTGCCATCCGCGAGATTTACGGCGCAACGGAAGGCATGTTTGGACAGCAACGCGACGAGAAGCGGGCCTGGACGCCCAATTACGACCTGTTTTTCTTTGAGGTACACACGCGGGGTGGGATGAAGATGCTGCACGAGATGAAGCCCGGCGAGATGGGCAGCCTGGTGGTCTCCACACCGATCCTGGCGCGCTACCGGATCGGCGATCTTATCCTGGCAGTCAAGCCTCCATACTACCGCTGCATTGGGCGCGATGAATGGTGGACTCCCCTGCAGTACGGCTGGGAGGAGTTCACCACGCTAAACCTGGGCAGGCTGTAAATAATTTAGAGGATGATTCTCCGTGAGCCCCGGATCGATTTATGCGCGGCGGCGGAAAAGCGCCCGAAAGACGATCGATATACCAATGGCGATGATGATCAGCGGCCAGATCAGGTTCCAATTGGTCAGGTTGCCCAGGCCGATCCCGATGAACACGACGGCAAGAATAATCGTGCCAGTCACCGAGCGGCGATAGGACGGCACAAGCAAGCGGATCAGCACCTCAAAAAGCAGGATAACTCCAGCTCCAATAAATACTAACGGCCAGGCGCCCAGGCCGATGCGCTCCAGCCAGGCGGGGGATTCCACCGCCAGGGCTGAGCGGATCTGATCCAGGTAGCCCAGGTTGTCAGCCAACCACACAACCCCAACCCAGATCAGGATGAGCGCCCAGATGATGGCGCCCAGTGGATCACGCCGGTACTTCTCATCACCGGATTTCTCCTCCCGCTTCTCCCGATCTTTCTCATCGGATTTTTCTTCAGACTGGTTTGGCTCGTTCATCGGATGCTCCTTTATCGTGTGCACAAGTATCCATTTAGACCAATACACCCAATACCGCTAAGGGTTCACCTGCTTATCTCGCCAGGCATCGAGCAACCGGCTCTCCCCCGGCACAGCGTATATCAATAAAGGTAATCAATAGATTATCCTATCAATTGCAGGATTATGTCAACAAATTGTAGAATCAACAAGGCACAATCAAAAAGAACAGAGCGGTTGATCACCAACTGCTCTGTGCCAAAGGCCGGCCTGTAAGCCGCATTCTGTCCAGCGGAATTAATCCGCCTGGGTAGCCATCTCTCTGGGCTGCACCTCTCAGTGCAGCTCTAGCAGCCTACCCGGAGCTCTCGCTTCGTAAGAAGCGCGGAGACGGGCCGCCTCCGTAGACTCTGGATGACTGATTGAGGATAAACCTCAACCTCATATCCAGCGCCCAATTGCTCCTGCTTGGCCTTGCTCCCGGCGGGGGTTGCCTGGCCGTCCCATTGCTGGGAACGCCGGTGGGCTATTAACCCACCGTTTCACCCTTGCCTGTGAGGGTCAATCTTGCGATTGAACCTCCATCGGCGGTATGTTTCTGTGGCCCGATCCGGCAAGTCACCTCGCCCCGGGGGTTACCCGGCGCCGCGCCCTGTGGAGTGCGGACTTTCCTCGACTCTGTCGCATTGTGCTTGCGCACAATGCTTACTTAGCCGCGGCCACCCGGCCTGCCTGTGGCGATTTCATCATACTATTGAAGGGCGCGCCTGTCAAATCCGGTAGGGGCGGGTCTGGTTGATTTTTTGATCGGATGCATTATATTTAATGGTAGGGGCGGGTCTGAGACCCGCCCCTACCTCGATGTGTGCACGATACGGGGGTAGCGATATAATTAAACCATCCCGACCTGATTTTAATATGCAGTACCCCCCAAAAAATAATGAATAACGGACACTACCGCCGATCCATACGCCTGAAAGGCTATGATTACACCCAGGCTGGGGCGTATTTCGTGACAATTGTCGTCCAGGGGCGCGAATGCAGGTTAGGAACGATTTCAGGTGGAGGTATAAATCTGAAATCGATCTGGCAAGATCGTTCAGGCGGCGTGGGAGGATCTGCCCAGGCATTACCCACATGTGGTTTTAGGGGAATTTTGTATCATGCCTAACCATGTGCATGGGATTATCTTTTTGACGGACAATGATGATGCCGGTTGTAGGGGCGGGTCTCAGACCCGCCCCTACGAGACCCGCCCCTACGAGACCCGCCCCTACGAGACCCGCCCCTACGAGACCCACCCCTACAAACCATTGACCCGGCAAGGGTTACCAGAAATCGTACGTGCGTTGAAATCGTTTTCTGCCCAGCGGGTCAATCAATTGCATGGCGATTCTGGAACCGCATTCTGGCAGCGCAATTATTACGAACATATCATTCGCAACGAGGCTGAATTAGAGCGGATCAGCGCATATATTCGCAATAACCCATCCCAATGGGATCGGGACACCGAAAACCCGGATGTGATATCCCGATAGGGGCGGGTCGGGTTGAATTTTGGATCGGATGCATTTTGCATCATGTAGGGGCGGGTCTGAGACCCGCCCCTACACAAACACGTCACCTGTACGTACATACAAGAAATTCAACGCCTGGATAACTGTCAATGCAAAGTAGAAATGTCCCCTATTGTGCAAAGTAGAGATGTCCCCTTTGTCAGGGAAGGATAAATTGATCTGGTAGACTGGTGACACTCGTGCGGAGGATAGGGCAACGCTGGAGAGCGATCCTTCACTACGTTCAGGACAGGCTCTGAGCGCTGACACGGGGCCGAAGACAGGGCAGAGCTAAGCGGGCTCTGCTCTTTGGTTTCTGCCCTGTTTTCGGCCAAAAGCGAAAAACTCAAAGGCTGATCCAGATTAGTCTACGCCATGGGGAGTGGTCTCCTGGATGGTTTTGCCATTGAGATGGTGGCCATACTGGCGCCAGGATGGTTAGGAGCAGGCGACTTGGGCGGCTTGATCTGGCGATCGAGAGTATTGGTATCTGCGACTTCGGCCTGGCGGGTAGGCTGGTGATAGATGGTGTAAGAAAGGGGTTTGTTTTTGTAGAGGATGGTGACATCTCCTTTGGCATTCTCACAGACGGTGACTTGAGCATTGCGCAGAGCATAGTCAGGGCGGTCGGATTGGATCTGGTAGATCACCTTGTTGGCTTGCACGGTGAGGTTTTTGGATAGCGTAGCGGTTTTCTGGCGGGTTAAGATGATATCCAGATTTTCGGTTTTGAGCAAAGGTCGGTGGGCGTCATGGCTGCTGCGGGGAGCCACGGCGAAGCGGCGGTTGAAGTCTAGGCGGAACTCGGGTAGATAGGCATTGGCGCTGTCGATGTCGGAAATACCCTGCAGGCGCAGCTCCTTGACCAGGCGGTCCTGCAGGGTCTGGTTGGCGCGTTCGATGCGTCCTTTGGCCTGGGGCGTATTGGCGCAGATGATCTGGACGTCCAGCTCCTGCATGGCTCGCCCAAACTGGGTCAGGCCACTCCCTAGACCGATGGTTTGTTCTTGATTGACCCGAAAGATGCCGTGTTTGTCGCTGTAGAAGGCCACCGGCTTGCCGTAACGCTCAAAATAGTGCCGGGAAGCTTCGCAGTAACCGAAAAAGGTCTCGTCCGGCACAAACCATAACTCTAAAAGTTGCCCCGTGGCATCGTCAATATACACCAGCAGGGTACACTTCGGCCCGCGCCCTTCGAACCAGTCGTGATCCGAGCCGTCGATCTGCACTAATTCCCCAAAACAAGCCCGCCGCTCTCGCATCTGGTGCGTGGATGGCTTTTTCGCCCGTTTTGGCTTCCACATCCCTTCTGCGATCATGATCCCACGCACACTTTCTTGCGATATCCGCAGCTTGTGTTTCTCCGTCAGTTTCTCGTGGGCTAAGGTGGGTCCAAAGTCCCGGTAGTGCTCGTAGATCAGGTCGATGGCTTTCTGCTGCGTTTCCACATCCAGTCGATTGTTGCTGGGCTTGCCGCGCCGTTGGCTCACCAGGCCTCGAGCACCCTGCGCTTTATATGCTCGATACAACCGTTTGATCTGCCGCACACTCAAATTCAGCATCCGGGCTGCTTCTTTCTGTGTCAAGCGTTTGTCTTTGATCCGTTGCATGGCTTCTAATCGGGTGATTTCTCGGTTGCTCATTGCTAGTAGTTTGTCCATTTCATGTCCCTTCAAAGGGGACTTTTTAACTTTGCAAAAAGGGGACTCTACTACCTTGTTTTTGCGCAAATACAGGCACTTTTTACTCGATAACGCAAACAGGAGGTATTTCTACTCGATTTTAGCCGCCTGAACGGTACCTTTCCAAGCAAATAGCCAGATCTCCAGAAAACTGCTTTTGAGTTAGCAACTCAACTCGGGCAAGCCGATCTCCCTCAAAAACGAGCTTACCAGGTATGGTTAGCAGATCACGAACGATCCGTTTGGGACCGAAATTCTCAAATCGGGTTCCAACCAAAGCCCGGTGATAGAAATCGGACAACAGGTTGTGCGCCAGGTCAGTGAGCAGAATGTATCCTTTTTGTCCCAGGAAACTGCGTTTGCGACGGGCTTCCAGGCTCAAACCGGATTTGTCGTTGCGAAATTGTTCAACTTCTGCCCCGCCGCGTGCATCATATTTGGCCATAAACAGCCCTTTGGACGGCAAGGATAAGGGTCAAGACATAGTAGCTATGGACAAAAGCACCATCCTTTAGCCTGCGCTTGACGAAGACCCGGACAGGTCTGCCGTAATCGACTGGTGGTTTGACCTCACCTAACCAGACCCCTTCGTAAACATCCCAGCGGGTGACACGTCTGGAGAGCGCCTCGGCTCGAGAGTGGGACATTCCTTTGGCCACAATGTGGTAATTTCGCTGAAGCAGCCAGCGTATGTGTTCATCACTTCCTGCTCCTCCATCCAGCCTCCAGACGGTGCGCTTTCGCTGTTCTGAGGATAACTCTAAAGCAGTTTCTGCCGCCAGAACAGCTGGTTCCAGACACTGCACCGTGTGTCGATTGCCAGGGAACACATCGGACCAAATGGTCTCATGGTAATCGACGACGCTGACCCGGGCTAACTGCCGCCCAGTGGTGTTTTTTTATCACTAAAATAGCCCCTTTGGCTCTCCTCAGCCTGCGGGCTGCAGGGTAGACCGGATAGATCGAAGTCTAACCACAGATAGCTGCGCCAGTCGTGTTCCCTGATCTGGCTGCGAGTACGCCAAATCCTGGTCGTACTACCCCGTAGTTGCTCAATATGCTTTAGAGTTAGCGCATCAAGGGTCCGGGACAGACTAGATTGATCTGCAAACCGCTCGAAACCCCACACACATGCCAGTCCCAATTCCGGTTTCAACCTGCTGTTGACTTCGGAAAGCGTCTGACAGCCCGCCAAAATGCTCAGCAGAACCTGGATCAGCTTGTCTGCCGAAGTAAAATCTCGCTTCCGCATTGGAATTTCCGTTCTGGCCAGCGGATCAAGCAGGTTCTTTTGTTGGTAATATGCACTCAATGCCGCAAGTGGCGCATATTGCGAGTTAGTCAG
Organism: uncultured Chloroflexia bacterium; assembly: GCA_963706905.1. Taxonomy (GTDB): domain Bacteria; phylum Chloroflexota; class Anaerolineae; order Anaerolineales; family UBA4823; genus CAVPNY01. The sequence goes on from CAVPNY010000009.1 coordinate 54,892, forward strand.
TTCTTCGGTAAAACCAATTTCGACAGTCATCGGAGTCCTCCTTGAGACAATAAGTCAAAAGCAATTTCTCCGATGATACCGGATTCTGTCTTTAGTCAGTTATTCAGAAGCATTTTCCGAGTAGAAACCGCCTGTGTTTGCATTAAAAAGTTGAAATGCCGTCTGTTTGCGCAAAAACAAGGTACTACTTTGCGCTAACATCAACGCCTGGATAACTGGACAAAACTGCAGCGATCATGTAAAATAACGCGCCGTTAGTTTGGCAGTTCGTTTATGGAATAAGCAGGGTAACACCGTTTGGAGGAATGATCTTGGCTAATATTAAGTCTGCAATCAAGCGCAACAAGCAAAATGAGAAACGCCGCGTGCTAAACCGCGTGTATCGCGGCCGGGCGCGCACCTTCGTCAAGAACGCCCGTGAGAAGATCGCCGATGAGAACCTGGATGAGGCCCGCACGGCCACGCTTCAGGCGATCAGCGAGCTGGATAAGGCAGCCGGGAAGGGCGTAATTCACAAGAACAACGCCGCCCGTCGCAAGAGCCGCCTGATGAAGCACCTGGCGGCATTGGAAACAAAGCAGAGCGCGTAAGCGTTTCCTAATCCAATACTGATTTCAGCGGACATATGCGATGTCGGTGCAAAGCATCAGGATCGCATATGTCCGTTTATTTTCTTAAGCGCAAAAATCAGCGTGTTATAATCTCCGAGTGCATCTCTCAGGGAAGGTATTGATTTTATTTTGTAATCTGCGGGGCTACACCCGCAAATTACAAAATAAACAATACGCAATCCTCTCAGGAATAAACAATGTTTGAAGGCGAACAACAGGCTGTCGAGGGGCAAATCCGGTCTTATTGCGCCGAGCAACAGCTCCCTAAACCCAACTCATTTCAATGGAGCCCGATCCCCTTCTCAGGCGAGTGGGGGATCTCGACCTCGTTCTTCCAACTGGCTGCCCAGGAAGCCCGCTCTGGTAAGGCGGTGATCGTCCCCCAGCGGGCGCAAGAGATCGCCGCCGGAGTGGCAGATTATTTGGGGAAGCCGGCCGGCTTCAGCCGGGTCGAAGCAGTCAAAGGCTACCTGAACCTGTATTTTTCGCCGGCTGAATTCACCCAGCGGGTCGCGGACAGCGTGCTGGAAGCTGGCAAACGCTTTGGGAGCGGCCCAACCCGGGGCGAGCAGGTGATGGTCGAATATTCCCAGCCCAACACACACAAGGCTTTTCATGTCGGGCACCTGCGCAGTGCTATCCTGGGAGAGGCCCTGGCGCGCATCCTGGAGTTCAGCGGATTTGAGGTAGTGCGCGCCAATTACATCGGCGATATTGGCCTGCACGTGATCAAGTGGCTATGGAACTATATGAAGTTCCACGCCGGAGAGCAACCCCCCGCCGATACCACACGCTGGATGGGCGAACTGTATGCGGAAGCCAATCGCCGGCTGGAGGAGAACCCCGAGCTGGAAGCCGAGCTGCGCGAACTATACGCACGCTGGGACCGCCGTGACCCGGAAGTGTACGCGCTGTGGGAAGAAACCCGCCAGTGGTCGCTGGATCACTTCGTAAAGATGTACGACGTGCTCGACATCCACTTTGACCGCTGGTACTACCCCTCTGAAGTGGAGCAGCCGGGCAAGCAGGTGGTTGATGAGCTGATCGCTAAGGGCATCGCCGTCGACGAGCGCCCGCAGAACGGGCCAGTGATCGTGCGCATTGACGATCTGCTGGGTTTGAAGCAAGAGAAGTACCGGGTGCTGGTAGTGTTGCGCTCGGACAACACAGCCCTGTATTCCACCGAAGACCTGGCGCTGGCGATCCGCAAATTCAGCGATTATGACCTGGCCCGCTCGATCTATGTGGTGGATGTGCGCCAGTCGCTGCACTTCCAGCAAGTCTTCAAGACGCTGGAGATCGCTGGCTACCCATTTGCAACACGCTGCCAGCACCTACCTTATGAGATCGTCAACCTGCCGGGCAATGTGGTGATGGCATCGCGAGAAGGGACAGTTGTTCTGCTGGAAGGCCTGATGGGGGAAGCTACCCAGCGTGCCAAGCAGGTTGTCGAAGAGAAGAACCCCACTCTTCCGGATGAGGTAAAAGAAGAGGTGGCGACAGCCGTCGGTCTGGGTGTGTTGAAGTACCCGATGCTGGCGCGCGACAATGCCAAGATCGTTACCTTCGATTGGGAGAGCGCCTTAGACTTCAACGGCCAGGCTGCCCCATATATCCAGTATGCCCACGTGCGCGCCAACAGCATACTTGCGCCGCCTGGAGGAACCTCTGCCAGAATCGATCCGGCCGGAATATCAGCTAGATCCCACCGAGATCCAACTGATCGATCTGATCTCACGCTTCCCGGCTGAGGTGCAGCGCGCCGCTGAAGAATACAAGACCCTAGCGATCACCAACCTGGCTTACGAGCTTGCGCGGGCTTTCAACGATTTCTATAATGCCTGTCCGGTGCTCAAGGCTGAGCCGAACACACGGGCAGTGCGGCTGCGGCTGGTGGCCGCCACGCGCCAGACGATCGCCAATGCCCTGCAGCTGCTGGGGATCGTGGCGCCAGAAGTAATGTAAAAAACCAGGTAGACCGCGGGACAACGCCTGCGGTTTACTGATAAGTTTAAAAATCAATTAAATCTTTATGACAAGGAGCTTATCTCAAACTATGCCCCCCACGCGAGTTCTGATCATGGGCGCCGCCGGGCGCGATTTCCACAACTTCAACGTTTTCTTCCGGGATAATCCAGCTTACGAGGTGGCCGCCTTCACCGCCACCCAAATCCCCAACATCGAAGGCCGCACCTATCCAGCCAAGCTGGCTGGCGAGCGCTATCCCAAAGGTATCCCGATCTACCCTGAGAGTGACCTGACCCGCCTGATCTCGGAAAAGGCGATCGACCAGGTCATTTTCGCCTATAGCGATGTACCCCACGAAACCGTGATGCACAAGGCTTCCCAGGTGCTGGCGGCCGGGGCGGACTTCCGCCTGATGGGCTCCAAGTCCACCCAGGTCAAGTCGAGCAAGCCGGTGGTGGCGGTGTGCGCGGTGCGCACCGGGTCGGGCAAGAGCCAGACAACCCGGCGGGTGGCTTCCATCCTGCGAGGGATGGGCTATAAAGTCGCAGCGATCCGGCACCCGATGCCGTACGGGGATCTGGTCAAGCAGGCAGTGCAGCGATTTGCATCCTATGAAGACCTGGAGCGTCACGAGTGCACGATCGAGGAGCGCGAGGAATACGAGCCACACATCGATAACGGGGTGGTGGTGTATGCCGGGGTCGATTACGAGCGCATCTTACGCCAGGCCGAGCAGGAAGTTGACGTGATCCTGTGGGACGGAGGCAATAACGATCTGTCATTTTATGTACCCGATCTGAATATCGTGGTCGCTGATCCACATCGTCCCGGACATGAGACCAGCTATCACCCCGGCGAGGCCAACGTGCGAGCGGCGGATGTCTTTGTGATCAACAAGGTAGACACCGCCCTGCCGGAGAATGTAATTATCGTGCGCGACAACCTGCACAGACTCAACCCCAACGCCCAGGTGATCGAAGCCGCTTCACCCCTCTTTGTGGATGATCCCGAGCAGATCCGCGGCAAGCGGGTGCTGGTGATCGAGGATGGCCCGACCCTGACCCACGGCGAGATGGCCTATGGGGCCGGGTGGGTGGCTGCTCGCCGTTTTGGAGCGGCCGAGATCGTCGATCCACGGCCTTACGCGGTCGGCTCGATCAGCGAGACCTTCCGGAAATATCCCAACACCGGCGCTATCTTGCCCGCCATGGGCTATGGGGATGAGATGGTACGCGAGCTGGAGGAGACGATCAACAATGCCAAAGTCGATCTGGTGCTGATCGGCACCCCAATCGACCTGGCCCGCTTGCTACACATCAACAAGCCCACACAGCGCGTGCGCTACGAGCTACAGGAGATCGGCCAGCCCACGCTGGAAGAGATTCTCAAGGCCAAATTCACTAAATAAAGGGGAAAGAGGTCAGGGGATAAAGGGGGCACTCCTCCATCCCCTGACCCCTATCCCTTATCCCCTGGAAAGATCTATGCCTCGCCTCACCTGGGCCTCCAAGACCGCTCCGCAACCCATCCCGGCTACTCTTAAGCCGGATAGCGTGGTCTACCCGCAAAGTGCTGGCTACCCGGGCGCAGTCCCGCAGGACCAGGTGATCTATGGGGATAACCTGGCGGTGATGTCAGCCTTGCTGCCAGAATACGAGGGGCAGATCGATTTGATCTACGCCGACCCACCCTTTTTCACCAACCGACGTTACCCGGCACGGGTGGGGCGCGGGGAAGATTCGCGGCGCCCCAAAGAATGGCGATTGGCCGAGGGCTACCCCGATCACTGGCCGGACATCGATGCTTACCTGGATATGCTCTACCCGCGCCTGGCTTTAATGCACCGCCTGCTTTCGCCGAAAGGCAGCCTATACCTGCACCTGGACTGGCACGCCAACCATTATGCCCGCTTGCTGCTGGATGAGATCTTCGGTCCCGAGCGCCTGTTGAACGAGATTATCTGGGTCTACCACGGCCCATCCCCGGTGCGCAGCGCCTTCAACCGCAAACACGACACACTCCTGCTTTACACCAAGAGCGATGAATACACATTCAATGTTGATGCGGTGCGCGAGCCGTACAATCCCAACACAGTGAAGACCTTTGAGTCATCACCAAAAGCCGGCTTTGGCAAAATCCCCGACCTGAAACGCGGCAAGGTGCCAGAAGACTGGTGGTATTTCCCGGTGGTGGCGCGGCTGCACAATGAGCGCACCGGTTACCCTACCCAAAAACCGGCGGGTTTGCTGGAGCGCATCCTGCTGGCAAGCTCCAATCCCAACGATCGGGTGGCCGACTTCTTCTGTGGATCGGGCACCTTACCGGTGACGGCAGCCCGCCTGGGCAGGCGCTTCATTGCCAGCGATGGCGCCTGGCGGGCGGTGCATATCACGCGCTGCCGGCTGGTGGAAGCGAGCGCCGAGCCATTTTTGCTGCAACGTGAAACAAGTGCGCCGATTATGCGTTTTAAGGATCAGCCGGTGGACATCCAGCTCAGCGGGACAGAGATTAAACTACCCCAACATGAACTGGATAACCTCGATTTTTGGGAAGCCGATCCAGCCTGGGATGGCCAGATCTTCCGAAGCGCAGCCCAGGCAGTCCGGCCATTGAAGAAAACGCCCATCCGGGCGCAGCTCGCTTTGCCCAGCCTGCACCAGGACCGCCCGATCGGTGTGCGTCTGGTGGAGATTGATGGCTCACAATCCTTTGTCACGCTGGAGAAGACTCAATCGTGAAACTATTCGTGCCTGGACGTATCTGCCTCTTCGGAGAGCATTCTGATTGGGCCGGCGGATATCGCCGGATTAATGCCGACATCGAAAAAGGCTACACCCTGATCTGCGGCACTGACCAGGGCATCTACGCCGAAGTAGAATCGCACCCAACCTCCCTGGTGCTGTCTTCCACGACGCCGGATGGAATCCAACATGGCCCATACGAGATCCCGATGCAGCCCAAAGCCCTGCTGGAAGAAGCCCAACGCGGCGGCTTCTGGAGTTATATCGCTGGTGTGGCTTACCAGGTGCTGACCAACTACCACGTGCGCGGTCTGGTGATCAACAATTACAAGACCGACCTGCCAGTCAAGAAAGGACTCTCGTCATCAGCGGCGATCTGTGTTTTGGCAGCGCGGGCTTTTAATCGGGTCTACGACTTGAAAATGACCATCCGCGGTGAGATGGAGGCGGCTTACCAGGGCGAGATCACTACCCCGTCGCGGTGCGGCAGGATGGACCAGGGCTGCGCCTTTGGCAACCGTCCGGTTTTAATGGTCTTCGATGGCGATCGTCTGGACACGATCGAAATGCAAGTTGACAGCGAACTTTATTTTGTGCTCGTCGATCTCCAGGCCCAAAAAGACACGATGGAGATTCTCAACCGCCTGAACCGCTGCTATCCGTTCGCCGAGAACAAGATCGAGCGCGGCGTTCAGGAGCTGCTCGGCCCGATCAATAAGCGCATAACCGTGCAGGCGATGGATGCGCTGCGCGAATCTAATGGTGAACAGTTGGGATCACTGATGGTCGAAGCCCAGGCCTTCTTTGACCGCTACGCGACCCCGGCCTGCCCGGAAGAATTAACCGCCCCGGAACTACACCGCGTCTTGAATTACGAAGCGCTCAAACCGCATATTTGGGGCGGCAAAGGCGTAGGCTCACAAGGCGATGGCACCGCTCAATTCATCACCCGCAGCGCGGCGGATCAGCAGGCCGTGATCGAGATCATCGAGCGCGATCTGGGGGTAAGCTGCCTGGAGCTTACCTTGCGCCCTGGCCAGCAAGTTCGCAAAGCGATCATCCCAGCGGCCGGCTTTGGCACGCGACTCTTCCCCGCCACCAAGGCTACCAAGAAAGAGCTTTTTCCCATCATTGATCGGGACGGAATTGCCAAGCCAGCCATCCTGTTGATCGTTGAAGAAGCCCTGGAGGCCGGCATTCAAGAGGTGATCATCATCGTCCAGGAACATGACCTGGAGGATTTTCAATCGTTCTTTAACACCCAGATCTCGATTGAGAATTACAACAAACTGCCGCGCCACTTTCAGGAATTCGCCCGCCGCATCCTGGAAATCGGCCGGAAAGTAACCTTTGTCGTTCAATCCACCCAGGAAGGATTTGGGCATGCGATCTACTGCGCCCGCGAAGCGGTTGGCGATGAGCCGTTCTTGCTCATGCTGGGCGATCATCTGTACCGCGCCAATGGGGATCAGTCCTGTGCAGGACAATTGATGGAAGCATACCAGCAGCATGGCATCAATGTACTCGGCCTGCGGCGCACGCCAGAAAGCGAGATCGCGAACTTCGGTACGGTCGCCGGCGTATGGCTCGAGGAGGAACGGTTGCTCAGCGTCACCGAGTTTGCCGAGAAACCCACCGTAGATTACGCCCGCAGCAACCTGCGCGTCCCGGGCCTACCGGAAGACGAGTACCTGACCGTGTTTGGGCAATATATTATCCAACCGCAATTGTTTGAGTACCTGGAGGAGCACATTTCCAATAACGTGCGCGAGCGTGGCGAGTTCCAACTCACCTCAGCGCTTGACCGCCTCAGGCAAGAGCACAGTTTCGTGGGATTGATCATGGATGGGAAGCGCTTTGACATCGGCCTGCCGCAATATTACCTGGAGACCCTGCAGTCCTTCGCCAAAGATTAGAACTTTATGGAAATAAAAATAGCGGGCAGGACCCGCTATTTTATAATATGACAAGAATTATTCAACGTCGAGGCGGTAGCCAACACCCCGGATGGTCTTGAGGAACTGCGGCTTATGCGGGTCAATTTCAATCGCCTGCCGCAACCAACTCACATGCACATCCAGGGTGCGCGTATCCCCGATGTATTCGGTGTTCCACACCTGACGGAAAAGGTCCTCGCGCTCGACCACTTCGGCAGGATGATGCATCAGGATCTTTAACAACCGAGTCAGCTTAGGCGTAAGCTGTGACTCTTTCACCTGACAGCGCACCAGATTGTGTTCCAGATCAAGGCGGATCAAACCCACCTGCAACAAGTTATTGCTGATAACGGGTAAGAGCGGAAGGATGCGATTCATCAACTTACGCAGGGTAAAGGGCAGCATCAGAACAACATCGGCACAGTTTTCTTTGCCGATCGGGTGATCAAGGTTAGCGATGATCAGGATGGGTAACTTCTCCCGACCATTACGCACATCCTGGCAAATTCGTTTGCCGCTGGTACGGAAGGAGGCCGCGTTGATCACGACCAGGTCGATGTCCGCCTCGGCCAGGCGCTCGATAGCGGCTTTGCCAGTCGAGGCGGTCTCTACGGTAAAGCCCTTACGGCGCAGATCAAGGATAAAAGACGGGCCGTCAGCCCGTTTCCCTTCAATCCAGAGTATTTTGGCCTTTACCGGTAGACGCTCTTTTGACTTCACTTGCTCGCCCCCTTCCAGGGAATGGCGGATCAGGTATTCTAGAAATTGTGGGACAACGCCCACTAATCACAATAAAAACCAATGTGCAAATTACCAGGGAGTATCGTTTAGCCAGGAGTGCGAAAAAATTATACCGCAGTCTTAAATAATCACAAGGTGAATCGGATACCAATTTTTTAACATTAATCTAAGAAGGATAAAAACCAGGCAGAAAACAAGGATGAACCTCAAAGAACAAGCCGCACAGCATGCGTTAAGTTTCGTTCAGGATAATATGGTCGTGGGCCTGGGCAGTGGCTCGACCTCTGCTATCTTTGTCTATTTGCTAGGGGAGAAGGTCAAGGCCGGAGCGCTCAAGGATATCGTGGGAATGCCAACTTCTGAAGACACCGCCCTGCGGGCGCGTGCCCTGGGCATTCCCTTGACCTCGCTGTCAGAACTAGCAGAGAAACTCGGAAAACCTGTCCTGGACCTGGTGGTGGACGGCGCTGACGAAGTCGATCCACAATTAAACTTGATCAAGGGCCTGGGGCGCGCCGCGCTCCGTGAGAAGATCATTGAGATGCACGCCCGGCGCTTTATCGTCATCGTCGATGAGTCCAAGATCGTCACCAGACTGGGACGCGGCCCCTTGCCGGTGGAGATCATCCCATTCGAGTTCCGCTATCCACATCGCCTGGCTGAACAGTCTGGGCTGCCGCGCCGAACAGTGGATGGAAGCAGACAGCTCACCGGTGATCACTGACAACGGCAACTACCTGGTGCGCTGCTGGTTTGAAGGCGGTATCGCGGATGCTTATGCCCTCTCCCACACGTTGAACGAGCGCCCCGGGATCGTCGAGCACGGGATTTTCCTCGACCTGGCTGACCAAATTATCATCGCCGGTGCGGACGGAATCCGCACCATGGAGCGTGCCTGATGCCCACTAAACTCGCCCCCTCCCTGCTGACCGCCGACCTGACCCGCATGGGCGACCAGGTTCAAGAAGCCATCGACGCCGGCGTCGAGCTGATTCACATTGATGTCATGGATGGTCAGTTCGTCCCCAACCTGACCTTCGGGCCGATGATCGTCGCCGCATTGCACCCAATCACGCGGGCGGCTGGCGTGCCACTGGACGTCCACCTGATGGTCAAGAGACCAGAAAACCTGATCCCCGCTTACGCTCAAGCCGGGGCTGGATTCCTGACCGTGCATGTTGAGACCTGCCCACACCTGCATCGAACCGTCCAGCAAATCAAGGAGCTGGGTGTAAAGGCCGGCGTGACCCTCAACCCGGCTACCCCACTGTGCACCCTGGAAGAGATCCTACCAGATGTCGACCTGGTACTGGTTATGTCGGTCAATCCCGGATACGGGGGACAGTCTTACATCCCCGGCAGCACCGCCCGCATCGCCCGCCTGCGCCAGATACTGGACGAACGCGGCCTGAGCCAGGTAGAGCTGGAAGTAGATGGCGGGATCAAGGCCAGCAACATCGCCCAGATCGCAGCGGCCGGGGCGAGTGTAATGGTGGTTGGATCGGCTGTCTACAATAAGACTTCCAGTGTGGCCGAGAGTGTGGCGGCGTTGAGAAAAGCGTTGGGAGAAGACTAACTTGGGATAGGCACCACAGTAAATGAAACAGCTATAAGAAGAAATTGAATTGGCCGGCAAAGCCGGCCAATTCATTAACCTTTCAACTCTTTTGCTTAACCGTATCGTGAAAGCCAGCTAGACGAATAATGCGAGTACCCAGACGAGTATCCACGACACCACGGCGATGGCAACGGCAGCGACAAGAGCTCCAAGGAAACCCTTCACCACCAGCCCTTTCACAAAGCCACCCGCGATCATCAAGACAACTGCCGCGACAATCAGGTTGACAAGGGCGCCTAACCAGCCACTACCGATGGTGATACCCAGCACGCCAAGCAACCAGACCACCACCCAGCTCACCACTGCGATAACTATGGCAGCGATGAACGCGGGGCCAAAGCCACTGACCTCCAACCCTAGGCCTAGCTTTCCGACGATCCAGATGATCAGACCGGTGAATAAAGCACCGAGCAAAATCCCGAGGATTAAAGTTAGAAAACTCATGTTAATTCTCCTTTAGAATGATCATGGTACGATTTTGAATTAGAACTTCTATGCAAGCATCCATGCAATCGTTCCATCGATTGTCATCATCTTATAGGCATCTCACTCCTTTCTGGCAATAAGCTTACCTGGCGCAAATCTTACTTCCAGGCCTGATCGGTTAATTTGCGCTTTATATTGTTAAACCCATAAACTATCCATCCGTTGCAGACTTCAAGTTCCCATCAAAGCACCAGATAAATCTTGCGCTGGTTCAGGTAGTGACCTACCCAGCTCAGAATGCCGATCAGAGCCGAGATCTGCATCACCACCAACCACCAGGGAGCCTGCACGTACCATGCCGGGATCGCTGGTAATGCAAAGATTGCCAATAAGACATAATGTAATAAATAAAGTAGAAGCGGATTGCGGCCCCAATCGGTCAAGATGGGCAACTTAAGTTGCCAGCGCTCCTGCATCCAATCGAAAAGGTAGAACACCAGCCCACTCAGACCGAGGCTGATGATCGCATAGCTGGCCGAGGCGCGATCCTTGCTCACTGGGATCAGCAACGTCAGCGCCAGGCCGGCTACCAACAGGCCAGCTAAAATCAGGGGATAAGCCCACCGGTTGACCTGCTCGTCATGATACAGATCTGCCAGGGCGGTTGCCAGGATCAGCATGGCCCCCCAACTTAACGCCCCCCAGGGACCGTTGTGGGGGGCAACAAGAACCTCCTCCAGCCAAAACCGGTCTAAAAGCAGCTGATACACGGCCAGCATACCCAAACCGATCCCCCCGCGCCAGATCGGCGAGAGCCGGATAAATGGCAGCGCCAACAAACCAGCTGCGCCCAGCGCCTGCAGCAGCCCCCAGTTGACGCTGGGCGGCTGGATGCCAGACAGCTCCCAGATCAGGGTGATGATATATCCCAGGCCGAGCAGCGCCAGGTAGCGGGTCAGGAAGTGCTGGTAGGTATTCCAGGCGCCGTCGTCGGACAGCCGCCTACGAAATGAACGACCATAGGTTAGCCCCATAGCGAACACAAACATCGGCGCGATCAGATCGATGACCGTGTAACCAACGTCAGCGGCATGCTTGAGCCAGGGTGGGATGACCTGGACATTATTCATGTAATTAGCCAGGATCATCAGCAGGATGGCAAAACCCCGGAATTGGTCAATTGCTTCCAGGCGTTTCATCTAGTAAGTATATATTTGCCCCAGGAGGTAAAAAATTATACCGGAGGCTTCTCGACGTCTTGAGGTTCTTTGGCCTGTGCGTCGATGATTTGTTGGCTGGCTGAAGGGCTGCTTTTCGGATGGCGGGATTTTCCGATAAAGAAGCCGACCACTCCCGCCACGACCAGCAGGATGATTAGTTCCATTTTGTCTCTCCGTTCATTCTTGGTTGATGTTTAAGAACACCCATGGAATATTGTCCAGGGGGACATCGTCGATACTGGTCTGAGCGGATACCAGGACTCGTTCTGGATCCCCCAATAAAGCCAGAGGCACGCGCACCTCGCTGCGGGTAGGTGTCCCAGAAACCGTCACTGCATCCGCCGGCAGCTGCTGGCCGCGATCATAGATCTTATATCCATCCGCACTCAGGTCCAGATAAATTTTTGGCATCTCCTCGAAGGGGGTATCTCCCCGATAACCCATTGTCCAGGCTCTGGCGTGCACGTTGCCCGCCAGAGGTTGCTCGAGCGCAACAGCAAAGACAAGCTGATCGCCTTCCAGCTTTACCGAGCGCACCTCGGCCTCGGTGAAGGCATCCTGCTCGCTTTCCGGGTGGAGGTAAAGGGCTTCGCCCCTGAAGGCTGTCTCGGCCGGCAGAATTTGCACTTCCTCGCCGGGTGAGATGGGGATCTCGTCGATGATATCAAACAGCTCGTTGGCGCGCACCACTGATTCGAGGTAGGGCTGACCCGAACCCCATTGGGTTTTGTGGGCCTGCAGCGCCTGCAGCTTCTTTTCGCGCTGCTCAGGTGTAATCGGCTGGATGTGCCAGCGGTTGTCCACATCATACTGCGCAGGCGGCTCCAGGGGGTGCTCGGGCTGGTAGCCGCGCGGTTGCGGCCAACGCCCGTAATGGGTGATGAAGTGATAGACTTCGGGGACGATCTCCTTTTCAAGATCCCATAGGGCAATTTGCAGGTATAAAGGCAAGGTCTGGTGATCGGGGTGTACATCGCCGGGGTGGGAGGTGAAAATTTTGGTTGGCTTAAAATCGCGCACGACCTTTTCGATATCAGCAACGATGCTCTCGCCTTTGAATGGTGAATTGGGACTTTGCGCAAAAGTATAAGGCACTTCAGTCTGATTGCTGAGCAGGGCGCGATAAGGCTGGCTTTCGCCCCAGTACTTTTCAAAGATTGCCAGGCCACCCCCATCTGGATAACCGAGGAAGACAACCTGCTCCGGCTTGACTCCCAGGATTTCCTGGGCAGCCAGCGCTTCCTGCCGGCGGGTCTCTCCCAGACGCAGCGCATCTGTCGAATCCAGGGTGATCTCCTTGCGGTAAAGCGCAAAAGAAGTCTCGTTGTAGTCGCCATTGGTGAAAAGCACCACCTTGACCGGCAAGCCCATCTCCAAGGCTTGCTGGATCAGTCCAGCGTTTGAGAGGATGTCATCATCCGGGTGCGGCGCCAACACCAGGATGCGATCGTTCGGCTGCAACTCGATCTGCGGTCTCAGCAAGGTAGCTGCCCACTCCCAGGGGGCGTCTCCAGGCGCTTCTGCCTCCAGCCCTAAGGTGTGCTCAAGATTTTTAAGCGACCTGCGCAAGGTTTTCGACAGGCTGTTATTCGACCCGGCAAAGATCGCCAGCAGAAAGACGATCAACAGGCCACTCACCAAACCGCCAATGATCCAATTCCTGCGATTTGTTGGGCGAGATTCCGGGACTGGCTCTACTGTAGGCACTTTCTCAACCACCGGAATAGGTTTATAGCTCTGCCTGCGCTGGACTAAGATCCCGATAGCGGCCAGTCCGATCCACAGCAGGGTCTTTAGAAATTGAGTACCGGATAAATAGTCCCCATATATGCCACCCAGGGCTCCGGCAGCAGAGATCAGAAAAACATCGAATACGTCGAAGATGGCTGTGCTGAGAAACGATGCTCCCCACACCGCCGAGAGCACGATGATGGCATCGTCAAAATCCAAGATCTTTCGGAATAAGAAAAAGCCGAACAGCCCGCCCGCTAAAAGGAAAGCAAAGAAAAGGAACTTCCCAGCCTCCGGAAAGAGGATGCCTAACAAACGCTCAGCAACGAGCGCGCTGACGATGAACCCCCCGATTGGTGGCACATAGCGCACCACTCGATCGCGCAGCACAACGATCCCTACAACCACCAGGATGGCGATCACCAGACCGCCCAGGCTGCGGACGACATCCGGGGTGCGGAATAAAGCCAGATCCAAAACGCGCGAGGTAAAAAAGAAGGCCGCCAAACCCAGCCAAAGCGCATAAAACCTGCGCCCGGCAAAAACCGCAATCAATCCACCCGCTAACGCTGCCAGTACCAAAAGAATTATTAAAACAAGTGCAATCATATATACATCTACTTTTTTTAGGCTAAGCTATCTGCTTTTCTAAGGAAAGGTATGGGCGTGGGACAAACGCCCCACACCCATTGGTGATTATTAGCTAGAGAAATAATCCGAGTACCCAGGCAAGTAACCAGGAAACCACTGCGATGGCTACGGCTGCAATCAGGGCTCCAACAAAGCCCTTCACCACCAGCCCTTTGACAAAGCCGCCCGCGATCATCAAGACGACTGCGGCAACGATCAGGTGGATAATGGCGCCTAACCAGCCACTGCCCATGGTGATCCCCAGCACACCCAACAGCCAGGTGATCACCCAGCTCACCACGGCGATAACGATGGCCGCGATAAAAGCGGGACCAAAGCCGCTGACTTCAAGCCCCAGGCCCAGCTTGCCGACGATCCAGATGATCAGCCCGGTGAATAATGCTCCGAGCAAGATCCCGAGGATTAAACCTAAGATAGTCATTTCCATTCTCCTTTTGAATGATGTTGATATGATTCGAAATAAACCCAGAAAGATGAATGTTTTTTTGTGTGAGTAGGATTTTATATAAACACGGTTATTTAGGTTTAATTTATTATAGTTTTAGAGATGTGTGTTGTTTTGTGGTGTATGAGTAGAAGTATGGTTGGTGAGTATGGTGATAGATGTGGTGTTTGAGTATTGTTTGGTAAAGAGAGCAGAGGATAGGAAAGAAGGGTGTGTGGATAATTGAGAAAAGCAAAAGTAAAGCGCTGATAGAGATGGATGAAAAGCGGTAAAAAGGAGATAAATGGGCGGATTGCTGCTGATCAAGGAAGATGGCTGAGATGATAGGTAGATAAATCACAATAAAGCTATTGTTGTTGGAGCGCATACTGAGCAGCAGGTAAAATGGAAACGGTGATGACAATGGCAAGAAAGGCGCTGCGAAGCTATTCATTCAGCTAGCGGAGCTTGCCGATCCAGATGAAAAAGGAGATAATAACGATTGCTACAGCGATCAATAATCCATAAAGTATCAAATCTTCTTTCAAAGTTTATCATCAACATTCGCGGTTTTGAATATTCACCAAATAAGAACATATTCTCTCGATCAGTTCGTCCAAAAAACGCGTTCAGGCACGTAGAATCTACCGTGCCTTAATCTAATTTTCTCTTGCTGGCGATCGTTAGTTGCTCTGGTATTCTGTCCGCCTGCCCAGCGCCTCTAGCACGTATGCGTATCCATAGCGAGGAGGCACGCCTCTAGCCATCCGTAGCTGCGTATCCATAGCGGAGAGGCAAAAGAAATCGCCTACAGATTTCTAGTAATCAGCACATCTCCAACCAGTTTCTAATCACTCACAACTGCATAGCTAAGCGCAGGTGGAACGGATAGGATTGGGCGCTTTGCGATGATCTCGCTCACGACGGTAGCGAGATCGCGGTAAGTGAAGGTTTCGGGCTAATCGCATCGATCACTATATTCTTTCTCTCTCTTCTTGTTCCACGGCTAGCTCAGCAAGATCGTC
This sequence comes from uncultured Chloroflexia bacterium, assembly GCA_963706905.1. GTDB lineage: Bacteria > Chloroflexota > Anaerolineae > Anaerolineales > UBA4823 > CAVPNY01. Next base: position 69,985 of record CAVPNY010000009.1, read on the forward strand.
TACATAAATGGGTTGGAGCTTGTATTGGCTATCCCAAAGACCCGAACACGGGCAGGTGCTGTAAGACCAGGCGATGTTGTACTAGGATGTCTTCCTTCCAAAAAGTACTGTAGGACGTAGGATTGCGTGGGATAGGCTGCTCTCTGCTAGAGCGCGTTTAGTCTTGCTTTGCTGAAATATTCGAGCGGTGAGTCCTCAGATGGATCGTAATGCTCACGTGCACCACACGCTCAACTCCAGCCGCTTTGGCAGCTTCGAAAAGTATCATCGTGTTTTACAGCATCCGAGTGTGTGAAGGTCGCATGATTGAAACGCACCCAATATGTGTTGTACAGAACAGAAACTCCACGCAGGGATTTGGCGAGCGTTTCGGGCTTGTCGAAGTTAAAGGGAACTACACCCAGTCGATCCCCGAACGGATTCTCCCGCTGAAGGGAGTTGGTGAGGGTGATCACGGTCTTGCTCTCGGCTAGCAGGCGTTCGGCGATGTACTTTCCGGAGTAGCCGAATGCCCCGGTGACTGCGTGGATATTTTCTTGTTTCATGCTTGTAGACATTGCACTCGCTCTAATCCAACACCTTGCGGTACTGGCGCCGCATTACGATTGAAACCAGCCATAGGCGATCAGCATGATTAATCGCCAGGCCGATCCATACACCGCTGCAGCCGGAGTGCAGCCAGCATCAAATTCTGAAAACCCTCAATGGCGTGCGTCATCGGGATGAGCAGCGCAATGATCAGGCTGGCCAGGTAAACCGGTGATCGGCAGGAAAAAGCCGGTGAAGAAGATCGACAGCAGCAGTACAGCATGGTGAGCTGGATGGCCTGGCTGTCGGTGCGTGAGACGGCCGAGATCAAGAAATCGATGCCTACCGCGCGGTGGCAGCAATACCAGCAGAACCAGGTACTGAACAGGGTAAGCCGGGAGGGGCACCTTTAGCAACGCCAATAAAGCAGTCAAGACAAGCTCGGCAATGGTCACATACAGGATATACGCCAGCGCTTTTCAGCAGGATCTGCGAGAACTTCAGCGGAGAGACCGGAACATTTCAAAGGAGCCCATCTGTCGCTCGCGCACCAGGCCGAGCGAGGCCAGGGTGATCGCCAGCTGCTGGACCAGCAATGCCAGAACCGCAGGGGCATAGAAGACACTATGCTGTAGGCACTGCTGCGCAAATTGGTGTAGGTTTACCGGATTGGGGAGATGATGTTCTCGGCGGGATATACCACAAAGGTATTCACACTCCCCTGGAAAATCTCGATCTCGTCCGTGGTGCTGTTGAGACGCTCGATCTGGGTAGCCAGCTCTCCCTGGCCAGAACTGAATTCAATTCCTGCAAATCATCGGATAGCACTTCGATATCCCGGTAAAGCTTGCTCAACTCTGGTGAGAGATTGGCCTGTGCTAGGCTCTCGGGCGGCAAGACGGCGAGCAATTCAACCAGCAACATGTTTAATTCCAGGCTGATGGTGCGTGGCAAGCTCGATGTTCTGGGGATTTAAATTCTCACTCAACTGGTTAAATGTACTGTTCCACGCTGTCCTTTGACCGGCCACGTCGCAAGCTTTCTCCACGCCAGCTTGGCTTCTTGAGCCAGGATTTGTTGGTTGATGAAATTCATCTCCAAAAGCCAGCGAGCACGTACAGGCTTCGGCGTTAGGGTCGATGGCCCGTGAAAAGACCTGGATCTCAGGCCGGGTGGCTGGTATCCTCGGGGTCAAAATCGAACTCGGGAACGACTTGCACGACATCGGCTACCGACGATCCAGCATTTGCATGGCTTCATCTTTATCTGAAGGTGACCTTGGCCAGGTAGAAATTGCTGCTGATAAATTTCGACCGCCTGATCCTGGATCGATACCGGGGATTCTCTTTTCGGGCCACAGCACGGTGTAGAAACAAAAGGGTTGGCGCTGCGGAAAGTCGCCCAAAGGCCGCCAGCACCAGCAGGGGTACACCACCAGGCTCAGCATCAAAGCTGGCTGGCGCCGGACATCGTGGAATTCCTTCACAAAGAAGGAGAAGGTTTTAATCAATAGGCGATCATAGCGCACCTCCAGATGTTGCTTTTCCTCAGACTTCAAATCAAGTCGTACGAAGACCTCATCGAAGGCGGGTAGATCGGTAGGCGACAGCCGGCGTGATGCCGCGCTGCTCTCTCAGGATCGCCAGCAGGTTGGGCAGCTCTTTCCCGGCGTCTTCCACGAAGACATACATCCATCTGGTTCGCCTGGGACGTGTTCCGCTTTGGATACCGGGGTAAATCCGCAGGAAACGCATGCATTCCACCACCTGGCTTGGCTCCATTTGCATGTGGATCACCTCTCCATCCATCGCCTGGTGCTGCAAGCTCTTGGGGGTATCGACAGTCACCAGGCAGCCTTTGCGCATGATGGCGACCTGGTCGCAATAGGCCGCTCGCTGACATACTGCGTGGTGACCAGCAAGGTTTTCCCCTGGTCGCGCAGATGACCGGAAATTTTCCCAGATGCGGGCGCGCAGGATCGGGTTGATCTCCGCAGTGGGTTCATCGGCAATCAAAAAGTCAGGCTCGTGCAGCAAAGCGCCCGCTAGCATCAGGCGGCGCTGCATCTCGCCGGACAGTTTGCGTGTCAGGCGCTTGCGCCTCTATCATATCGACAAACTCCAGCAGAGGCTTGATTTTCGCTTTGCGCTCGCTGGCTGACATGCCGTATATCCCGCTCAGGAAATGCAAGTTCTCTCCGCGCTCAGGGTGAGATACAGGATAAACTGCTGGGGGATATAACCAATGTTGGCTTTCTCCGCTTCATTAAAATTGATCGATCTTTACCGAACACCCGCACTCTCCTGAAGTGGGTCCAAAGATGCCGTTCAGCAGGCGGATGGTGGTCGTTTTGCCACACCCGCTGGGACTGATCATGCCAGGATGGCGCTTTGCGGCATGGTTAATGTTCAGGTCGAAGACCCCCGCTCCGCCGCTGAAATCCAGGCTGGCGTTTTGCATGCTGATCGCTAAAGATAATCGTTTGTCTTCAGGTTTAGCTTCCATAAATTCATCCTTTCTTCCGATCCTTCCGATGAAACATCGCGGAGAGCCCGGAGATGGGTGTCTCCGGACCTCTCCACGACCGATGCTGCCGCTAGATCACTGAGGCGGGACAACTCAAAAATCAGCGAGCCGCTATCCGCAGGCAGCTCGATAATCAGACTGCCATTGGCGAAATACCAGCGGGTAGCATCATTGAGATGCCCCACAAACTCCGCGGCCAAAAACTCTGCATCACAAGTAAGGGTAGAAGCATCGATTTCGAAGTCGATGGTACTCGACCTGCCGACGGTGTAGGCGCCGGAGGCCAGAGCCGCAGTCACTGCTGTTTACGGTGACGCTCTGTTCTTTGGCGATTTCCAGATTTAGAACAGTTTCTTCATCAATATCAGTCGATCCCGCCGGATTGATAAACTGCGTCCATCTCCAAATTGTAGGAAGTAAATCGCCAAGCGGGAGCAAAGTGATTGGGGAAATCGGCAAGGCGCTATCACCTCAAGAATATTGATCACTTAAAAAGGCGTAGGCTTCGTAGGTAGCGGAGTTGGTCAGGCCGACAACTCGCATCTCTTTTCCGGATTGGTATACCACAGCGATGGAATCCCAGCGTCTGGCTGGCGTGCCCCATACTGACCCATCTCCGGCGAAATCTCCCAATCCAGTCCATAGGGGAAGCCGACCACAAACTTGGCACTGGGATCAAAAACCAGCATCTCCTTCAGAGTCTCGGATTTTGGAAAAGCTCGCCTGCCGCCAGCGCTTTGGCATAGGTGCGATCTGCGGCAGTCATGGCCGCCGCCCCGGCTACCAGCTCTGAGAAGCATTCCAGTTGGTGGTATCAACCTTCTCGCCATCCTCTGTCCACATATATCCATGGGTGGTGATCTCTCCTTCCTGCGGTACGCCCTCGATGAGCACGGCGCTTTCCATTTCCAGGGGATCGAAGATGCGTTTCTGCATCAGATCGCCCAGCTTTTCACCAGTGACTTTCTCGATGATCATCCCCAACAGGATGTAACCGGTGTTGCTGTACTTCCACTGCTCTTCTTCACCAGGGGCGAAGTAAGGCGTGCCGTTATCGGCAGCAAATTGGACAAGTTCTTCAGGGGTATAACTTTGTTCCAGTTTCGCTGGATCGGTTAGCCCACCGCCTATTATGGCATCGGCGTAATCCCAAAGACAGGCTGTGTGCTGCGCTATCTGGCGGATGGTGATCTGGTCGCCGTTTGGCAGCATGGCTGCTTGTTCCGGCAGCCATTTGCTGAGCGGATCATCCAGTGAGAGCAAGCCTTCTTCCACCAGCTGCATGAGCAGGACAATGGTCATAGATTTGGTATTGCTGCCGATTTGCAGGTAGTCATCTGCCTGCATGGGTGTGCCGTCATCAAGATTGGCGACGCTGGCGGCTTTCAGGTAGCGGCCTTCCGGCGTTTCTACCAGCAGCACCAAAACCGGCACGTCCAGCGCAGGATCCCACCTTCGGTGTAGATCTGGGACTGCAGAAACGTATCCAGCTGGGCGGTCACATCTTCGGGCAACGCCTCATCAACTGTACTCTCACCATCGGGAGGAGCTAGTTCAGACACCGGCGCTGGGGCGAACTCCATCGCCCGCAGTATCAGATCGATGAACAGGTTCCCTCTCAAGAAGTAGATGGCTGCAGAGCTCAGGTATTTGACAAAGTCGTCGCTACGCACTAGGGTGGGCAGGCTGCATGGTCATGGGACCGACATGGATGGTGATGCTGGTGCCTGCGATGACATACGAGCCGTTGGCGTTGTTGCAATCTGCCACGATATTTATAGTTGCATCATTGTCAAAGGTCACGACATAGTTCTGCGGGCTATCGACCGAGTACTGCTCGACCGGGTTGGTGAAAGACACCCACTGCCAGAGGTTTGCCCGCAGCATAGCCAGCTCTCTTCCGGTGGCAGCACCGCGGCGGGCTGTTCCTAGTTGGATTTGGAGCAATGGCGGGAGCTGCGGTGTCTGTGGCTTGCGGGGCAACAACTGCTGGTTCGATTGTGGCCGTCTTGCTTCCACCGCTGCAGGCTGCCAGCAGCAAGCTCAGGATCAACATTGTATAAAGAACGCTTCTTTTCATAGTTTCCTTCCAACTCAATAGATAACAAAACGAGTGGTGCAAGCTGGGCGAGAAAATCTCAGTCCAACAGGAACACCAAAATATGGCTTCTCCGGTTTCATTATTCCGACCGGCGATCAGCAGACCCGACATCGCACCCCCATCCCCCAGGTTATACACCCGGAGTTCTTTCATCGCGGGATAGTCATAGGCTGCCAACAGGTACAGGCGGGCTTTCTGCGCCTTCGATATTGTCCAGGATCATCGGCACGGAAATCGCCGCGTCCGGATCCTGGATGCCGCGTAGTTCCGTCACGATGTCATGCTGTGCATCGCTCTGGCGGGCGTAGACCTCTTTCCACGGCCCCATCCAGGCATCCTGGCTGTAGCGCTCCCACAGCTCGCCGACGAAATACTTGTACTTCTCGAGCGCCATCTTCCCAGATCGTCAGCCGGCTCCAGCTGCTCATAGAACACGGCGCTGCCAAAGCCTGCCTGGCTCGGCGCGCCATAGGCGTCTTCCAGTTCAGTCACCTCGTTTGGTTTGATCTGGTTTGTGTTGGTCATATTTTCCTGCTGCGGGGTAAATTGCAGCTCCCCGAAAACGTCCTCCTCCAGCTTGTAGACGAGCGACAAATGGCCGTAATCGTAATGCCATAACTCCACGCTTCCAAGCCGGGTGAGATAGGTGTTTTCCTGAGCCGAAACCGGATCGGGACACAGCGATTGCGTCGCGGCGATCGGGCTGACTTCTAAGCTGTTCAGCCCATACTCTCCGCTACTGACCGTGCCGGAATAATCATTACAGCCAGCGAAGCCATTGATCTGACATCTCGAAGTGAAGGGTGATTTCGGTATCTGGAATGACGGTTTGATCCAGACCAGACGACCAGCGGCAGGTGTAAGACATCCAGGGAGATCTATTGAGCTCTGTGCGGCTTTGCTCCACCAGCCGGCCATCTTCCAGGGAGTAGACCACTGCACATTCCAGCTTGCGCAGCAGTGGACATCCCCGGTCCCTGAGCGACAATGTCCGCAACCACCTGGGTTCCATCCACAACGAAAGACTTTACGGCGAGCGAAAAACGATAGAAATCCTGCGCCGGATTGGCAGTGGGATCCATATTTTCAACGGAAAAACCAAGCCCCTCTGTGTGAAAAGATTTATGGTTATTTGTTTTCATAATTCTTTTTAACTTTTGCGATCGCCTCCGGTAAGTCAATCCAGGATTCGATGAATCCACAGTTGCCACACACGTAACGGGTGACCAGTGTCGCCTGAAAAATTGTCGCACCGGTGGGGATGTTGCTTCCAGCCCCGTAGCCTTTGGCTTGTCCCTCGACCCGGATAATCTCATCGGAATTACATTTAGGACATTGATTAGTGTTTTTCATTTTTTCTCCTGTATAAGTGCTTCTAAGTAATACGGATGGTGGTTTGATACTGGCGGATAGCTGGCAGGGTAGGGTACACTGCCAGCTATCCGGAAGTATTATTTCCCCGTCACAGCCTCAATTTGCTGGATGGTCGCATCCAGATCCGGCTGCTGGTTGACATTCAAGGCTTGCTCCAGGGCAAAGCCCACTGCGAGCACCTGCCCATCCGACAGGTACGGCCCGCTGATCAAGACGCCGGTTGGCTGGCCAGGCTGACCGTTTTGGTCTACGGCCCGACCCGTGGGGATGGTGAGGGCAGGGATGTTGGCTAATCCGGCATTCTGATAGAGCACACCCATCAAAATCACATCCACATCGTGCGTATCCTTGAACCATTGCATCCATGCCGTGTAATAGCTTCGTCCGCCGCGTACGGCCGCCTCGTACTCCTCCGCGGTCGTTTCCGTGTTAACAGACCATTCAACGTACCGCTGCCCGTAAGGGGCACGATTGGCTAGGTCCTCATTCACAATGTCAACCGCCTCCGCTAACGAGGAAAGTGGCGCAACATCGCCCAGGCCGGCCAGAAATGCATTGACCGAGTTCTGGAAACCGAAGTCGAGTATCCCTGCTTCCCCAGATTGTATGTATGGCGGCAATTCCGATTGTTTGATCACCACCACTTCGATACCCTGGCTTTCGAGCGCGTCGATGGTTGCTTGCGTGGCTGCTCCATAAGCTGGAGCAGCTAACTGGTCAGACAGCTGCTGCCATTCTTCCGGCGTCAGTGCGTCAATCTCTTCTTCGGTAATCTTTCCTCCGCTTGCGACGAAGGTCTGGAGTCCAGCCAGATCGAACTGCACAACGCCGACTTTTAGCTTTTGCGCTTCTTCAATCGAGAGGTACTGTGTAAAGTCGGTCTCAGCGAGCGCTACAGCATTGGCGGTTTTGGGATCGTTCGCATCCGTGCCGGCCATTTCTGTGAGCATGATTGCCACGTCGGTCACAGAGTGAGCTACGGGACCAGCAGTGTCCAGGTTGGATTCTAGAGGTATGATGTAATCACCGCTGATCACCCCCTGGCTGGGTCGCAGGGCGACGACCCCGCTGGAGCGTGCTGGTGCCGTAATTGAGCCGGACGTTTCCGAGCCCACGCTGACCGGCGCCAGATTGGCGGCGACGGAAACGGCCGAGCCGGTGCTGGAACCAAGCGGATCATAGAGTCCCCAGGGATGGCGGACCTGACCGCCAATGGCGCTAAAACCGTTGGGCATGCAGGGGTCGTTGTAGTTCGCCCATTCAGACAGGTTAGCCTTGCCGAGGATGATGGCTCCAGCTGCACGCAGTTGCTGCACCAGGAAGGCGTCCCGGTCCGCCTGCCAATCCTTGAGCGCGTACGTTCCGGCAGTGGTATGCAGCGGCGTGGCGACGGCGATATTATCTTTGAACAACACCGGAATCCCGTGCAAATTGCCGCGGTTGGCGCCATCAGCCCGTTCCGCATCGAGCGCCTGGGCAATGGTGAGCGCCTCGGGATTCAGCTCCATGACCGAATTGAGTTTGTCCACATCGTAGCGTTGAATGCGATCCAGATAGTACAAGACTAGCTGTTCAGATGTGAAATCGTCCTTGTTCAGCATTTCTTGAATTTCAGGTAGGGTCTTTCCGGCCAAGGCGGCGTCCATTGTTGCTGCCTGCTCTGCGCTAAAACCAGCCAGCGCTTCGTTAAAGGGGGTAAAGTCCAGCGGCCGTTTCGTGTCTGTATCCGGATCAGGCAGGGGGAATACGGTCGATCCAGGCGGGCACTCAGCAGATATAACGCCAGATACCTGGGCAAGATTTTGTTCAGCAAGGGTCTGGTAGACCAGGTAATCCGGGTCTACATTCGCCGTGTCGGTCTCATTGCCGGTTTCTGTTGCTGAGGCTTCTGTTGCCACCTTAGCAGGTTCTGTCGGAGCCACTTTTGTCGGGGATGGCAGGGTTGGTTCTACGATCAACGGCTGGGTGGGTTCCGCTGTAGGAGCAGGCATCTTCCTTAGAGCACTGCAAGATGCCAGAAGAATGGTAATGATCAAAATGAGAAGCGTTTTTATTAACATAAGAATGTCCCTTTACAATGTTAAAGGTATGGTTTGTACTCGATCAAAGACCAGCAGTCAGGGGTATGGCTTGGATATCTGGGTTCTGTACCTGTTTCGTCCAACCCAGGCCACCTGTCCGCAGGTAGACCAAAGCCAGATAAAAAAGGGCAACCTGGGCGAGCGCCAACCAGAGTAGTACCAGCGTGATCCCAATCCACATCAGATCAATATAGACAGGAACGCGCGGAATCAACAAAGCCACGGATTGCTCCATTGCCTGCGCCTTGCCACGCCACTCGTTCAGATTGCCCTCCAACTGAGTAATTAACTCATTGAACCGGTCGGTGGCACCCTGCACAGGCTGCAGAGACTGTGCATCGGCAGCCTGCTCTTTCTGCACGCTGTCGATGGCGGCACCTACCTCTTGCCCCAATTGAAGAACCTCCACGAGAACATTGTCTGTCGTCTCCATGACCTGTTCGGTCTCAAGGAGCAACTCGTCGCTGACAGTGAGGGCGCCAGTCAAAATAGAGGTTGTCGGTGTATTCAACGTCCACAGTCCGGCAATGCTGGCGACATATACTAGGAAGAAGAGCGTAGCCACGATCATTGCAAGTACTGCTATGATGCGAAAGATAATTTTCATGTTCGATAATTCCCAGGTCAACTTTCATCTGGCAGGAAAACAGGTTGATTTCGTAAGATATAAAAAGATCAAGGAGGAGGTGGGCACCCCACTCCCTGATCTGGTAGCGCATTACAAGAAAAGCCCGAAAACCCAATGGAGCAACCAGGTCACAACGCCAATTGCGATGGCAGCCACAATGGCACCACCGAAACCCTTGACAGTCAGCCCCTTTACGAAATTACCAGCTACCATCAGAACGACGGCAGAGATAACCAAACCGATGATAGCTCCCAATAGACCACTATCGATGGTGATGCCCAGGAACCCAAGCAGCCAGGTTATCAGCCATCCCAGGATTGCGATGACGATGGCGGCGATGAAAGCGGGGCCGAAACCACTGACCTCAAGCCCCAGGTTCAGCTTGCCCACAATCCAAATGACCAGACCATAGAACAATGCTCCGATCACTACCCCGAGGATTAATGCTAATATACTCATGACAATTCTCCTTAAAAAGTTATTTTGATTTGATACGATATTTCACTTTATAAAAATTTTTGATAACGATCGATGATCCGGTATATACTGTGGTCCGCACCACCTCCTCTCATTTTTTCACAACCGCTCAGACCAATCATTCCCAGGATAGCATCCTGTGGAACAGTGGAGTTCAGTCAGAATGCTACTCCCAGGTTCTCTCACTGAATCAGCTCCAATAACTTCGGGTAAACCAGGTCGATGCGCGCCCCAGGGCGGGTTGGCGTGATCAGGTCATGCGGCAACCCCAACGATTTCTCGAACTGAAATTCAACCAGGTTCGTATCACTATGCTCTCTCCATACCTGTGCAAGCCCGGTGATCACCTCATTATTTACTGAATCATCGTTGTCATTTGTGATCATGGTGATCTTGCCTGTCGCCGGGGGATGGCGTTTAGCATCCGCTTCGGCAGTGTACCCCAGGCGCATGTTCTCCAATAAGGCATGCAGGGGGTAGCGGGCATAGGCATACGGCGCGGTATTTGGATTATTCTCTTTGTGAACCGGATCCCACCACTGCCAGAAATCAGGCAGGGTCAGGAACAGGTTGGCAAAGGCGCGGTTGAGCGGGCGGGGGATAAAGCCGATTCCCAGGAAAGGTGATATGGGTGCGGCGATATCGACGTCCTCTCGCTCCTGGGATAAGTAGGTCGCCATAACACCGCCGCCAGAGAGACCCGAGACGATCACACGCTCCCCTAATCCCTGGGCAATGTCCACCGTTTGATGGGCAAACTCCGCCATTTCCTCGGCGGTCAAGTCCTTCAAAGGCTCGCCGCGGCGGTCATTGAACCCGTGACGCGGGGTACGCGGGATATACACGTTGTAACCGCGGCTGTAATACTCTTTGCCCAGCTCAACAAACTGCTGCGGGCAGCTGGTAAAGCCGTGCAGGAAGACAATGACCGTATCCGTCTTCTCTCCATGGGTTTGCAACTGGGTGGCGCACTCCGCGTGCAGGTCGAGGTTCGCTTCCTCCGCCTGGATGGCTTCGATGCGTGCCAGAGCTTCTTCATAGCTCTTCGCCGGGTTAGGGGTAAACGACTCCCTCAAAGAAAACGGCTTTCGAGCGAAAATAAACAATAAGATTATGATCCCGGCCAATATCCCAAGAAAGATGCTTAGCTTCGGCCGGGAACGGAACCAGTTCACCATAATTAATTCCTAAAGACAATTGATTACAAGACAGATCATTCCAGACAAGGGCCTGGACGGTGGTTTGCCAGACCCTATATGTTTACCGCAAATTTGTCAGGCTGGTTTTTCGGTCTCTTTGGCCTGTTTTGACATGGCTTGCAGATCGCTGCTCATCTTGTCCATGCGGGTCTGCATCTCATGCAACCCCTTCTGCCAGTCGTCCCGCAGCCTGGCGTACTGGGTATCCGCCTGAGTTTTGATATTCGTACGCAGCTCTTCACCCGAGGAAGGTGCATACAACAGCGCTACCGCCGCGCCGAAAGCGGCGCCAAACAGAAAACTTAAACCATATCTCAAAATACTTTCCCTGTTCATATTTATTTCCTTTTGAAGATTAAGTTGACTACTGCCAGCACGATGACCGCGCCGACAAAGGCTACCAGCAGAGATGGCAGGTTGAAGTCGGTCACGCCCTGGCCGCCGAACAGGCTGAACACCCAGCCGCCAACCGCCGCGCCAACGATGCCGGCGATGATGTTGGTGATGCAGCCCATCTGGTCATTGCGCCTGGTGATCAGGCTGGCTAACCAGCCGGCGATGCCGCCTAAAACAATCCAACTGACGATTCCCATGACTTAGTTCTCCTTAGTTTGATCTGAATCTTCTACGATCGGTCCGCCGCCTTCAGAGCGGTGGGCAATTCGGTTCCACCAATTCTTGGGCTGCCTCACCGCAGCCGATGTAGCTTTGTCGATAGTTGTGTGGTACCGGCTGCGAGACAGCAGTATCCCACTACAACGGCAAAGATCAGCAAGATAAGCAATGGCATAGGGTGTTTTCCGATCCTTTCTTGATCTTATTCGTTGCTTGCTGTAAATTTTTCTTTCAAATTGCCGAGCACCATATCAAGCTTATCCGGAAAGGAATATGAGCGTAAAGTGACATCCGCTCCGGAGGTGCCAGCCTCGCTCAACTGAAGGGTAGTTTCCACCAGCCACAGGCTACAAATTCGGGTGCATTCGCTCTTTATCCAGTTGATCAACTCACTCGCCTCCACTCTGGGCAAGTTAGAATCGATCACCACCAGGTCTGGCGATTTTTTCCTGATAAGGTCGATAGCCGATAAACCACCATTGGCAACCCCGACCACGTCCACATCTTCCCGCCGTGTGAAAGTTTCCTTGAGCATATTTTGAAACATGCCGGGGAGAGAAACGATCACCACCTTGGTTTGCTTGTCATGCATGTCCGTCATATCAATCTGCTCCCATCCACCATTCGGACAGCAACTTGCTTTTCATACGCGAAGTCTATCAAGAGACTTTCGTTCCCGCATCGGACGAGAGATTGATTACCTTCTCATACAAAAAGACCCCTCTTGCAGGGGTCTTTCATCCAAAAAGATGAGGTCGGGTTATGTGTTGTTGATTTGGGCAGCGAAGCAGCTCAAATCAACAACAAGATATCTTTATCCAGACCTCACATCAAATTATTTTGACGGGCATAGAGAGCCAACTGGGTGCGATTCTCCAGGTTCAGTTTTCGCAGCAGGTTGCTGATATGGGTGCGCACGGTGGTTGTGCTGACCGATAACTCGAGCGCAATTTGCTTGTTCGAGTACCCCTGCGCGACCCAGCGTAGCACATCCAGCTCGCGTTCGGTCAACCCACTGGCTGAAGGCGTGCTTACAGAGTCTTGGGGTTTGAGCATCATTTTGCGCGCCAAGTCCGGGGGTAATGACATCCGGTTCAGATAGACGGTATGGATCGTGCTCACCAATTCATCGGGGGATGAGTCTTTCCTTAGGTAACCCAGGGCGCCAGAGCTAATTGCCTGCACAACCTGATCGTCATCTGCGTAGCTGGTTAAGACCAAAATGCGCATCTCTGGATTTTCTTGAATGATGATGGGTATCGCCTCCAACCCGCCCATCCCTGGCATTGCCAGGTCTAACATGATGACATCAGGCTGGAGCGAGCGCGTTTTTTCGATAGCCTCCCGCCCATCTCCTGCTTCGCCGACCACATCAATATCATATTTCTCAGCTGAGAGAAGAGCGCTTAGCCCTGCGCGTACAACGTTATGGTCATCAACGACCAGGACACGGATCTTTTCACCCATTTTGGCTATGCCTCGCAGGATTTCATGGTTGCGGTATCTCCACGCGAATCGAGGTACCGCTCCCAGGCTGGCTGGATATCTTGAGTTGCCCACCCAGTGTATCAGCTCGTTCGCGCATGTTCTCTAATCCCATTCCACCCACTGCCTGAGTTGGATCGAAGCTGCTACCATTATTCCATACGACCATGATGATATGCTCGTTTTCTGGTTGTATGCTGACCAATACCTGGCTTGCGCCAGCATGCTTAAGTGCGTTGTTGAGCGCTTCGGTAACAAGCAGGAAGAGCTCCTGTTCGAACTCGGTCGGATAACATAATACTCTCATCCATTGTAATACTTGCATGGGTGCCTAATCGGCGCTCCACGAGATTAAAGCGTGTTTCAATAGCCTGCGCCAGGCCGCCTTTTTCGAGAGCCAGGGAACGGAGTTGGTAAAGTAATAAACGCATTTCCTTCAACGCTGCCAGCGAGTTTATCTCAAGCTGCTCCAGGCTGTCTAACAGTTTGGCCTGATCCCCAACTTCGAGCGCGTCGCGGCCAGAGCGGGCGAACAGCGTCAAACTGTACAGTGACTGGCTGACTGCGTCATGCAGCTCACGCGCCAGACGCTGCCGCTCCTGGATGGTGGCTATCTCTTCAGCCTTCAGGCGCAGCCGGTAGTTCTCAATAGCCATACCAAGCTGTTCGCCAATTGCGTTCAGGAAAGAGCTTTGATAGGGATCAAAAGGAATTTCAACCAGCCGGTAACAGCTTAAGAGGCCGTGGAGTTTACCCCTGGCGCGCAGCGATATGTGGTAGGCAGAGAAAAATCCCGGAAACACAAACTCAGCGGGGATTCCAGTGGATCCAGACGACCCAGCAATGTCACCGATGCCAATGTCTTCAACCCAGGTCATCATCGAATCATTTAGGTGGATCGTCTGAAGATGCAAAAGAAGGTCTTTGGGGAAGCCCCGCTGGGCAACCAGTTCCAAGGTAAGTTGATCTCCATCGTAGAGATGAATAATGGCTGCCTGACTGGCGCTAATTTCCATAATCTTCATCAGCGCCGGTTGCAGGATATCCGAAATTTCCTGAGTTTCACCAGCCAGCATCGCTAGATCAAAAAAAGCGAAGAGTTCTCGGGTGCGCTCAGCCACCTTCTCCTCAAGCTTGTTGAGCAACTGCTCGCGGTTTAACAGACTTCCCAGCATACCTGCGACGACCTCTACCGATTGGACATTCTCTGGGGTTCTGGCTTTTTGATGGTTCGGGTTGCTGAATACGATCGCACCCGCCAGGTGATTTTCCATTATTAGCGGGACCAACAAAAGTGAAGTTAGCCTCCCCCAGCTTGAAGAAAGCTCCCTCTGGTAGCGCTTCGGATGGCAGCGCTGACAGGTCAGGAAGATAGACTGATTTACTGCGTGCCAATTGATTGCGAAACCTGGCGTAGATGATGGCGTTCAGGTACTGCTCCTGATCTTTTGAAAGAGGGGGCGCATCAGGCGCGCGCCATTCGATAATCTCAGCAGTATCGATCAATCAAATCGGACAGCAGTTGGAGGAAGGTGATCCGGCTCGCCTGCATGATCATGCCCAGGTGTCCCAGAGTCTCCTGGATAGCTGGTTTTAGATCCATTGGGCTTAGCAGACGAGCCGAGATGCTTGCCAGAGCTTTTTCAATCTTCAGTCTCTCTTCCAATTCGTTCTGGAATCGCTGGCGTACGTAGATTTCATGTTTTAGCTCTGCATTAGCCTGGGCAAATTCAATGGTGCGTTCTTGAACGCGCTGTTCCAGGGTATTCAAAGTCTGGTGTAGGAGTTCTTCTGCTTGCCAGCGCTTCACTGTATTCCCGATCATTTCTGAAGCTGTGCGCAGCATCCTGATCTCAATCTCATCCCATTGGCGGGGAGCCTCGCAGTCATCATAACCGACAAAACCCCACCACTGGTTGTTGTAGGAGATCGGGAAGGTCTGCAGCGAGAGCAGCGGTGGTGATTGCTGTAGAAAGCTTTCTACGTAATCAGGGGTGCTGGCGAAGGCTTGTTCAACTGAACCACCATACGGATTGCCGGCTTCAAGTGCTGTGAACATTTCCTTGGGGAACTCGGACCACGGAACCTTTTGGTTGGCGGGATTATTGATTACAGCTGGGATTTTCGGGGCGCAAACCTCCGCCAGTATACCTAGACAGAGCCCCAGATCAGGATCCTCAAAGTTACGGAAGATGTATGCGCGACTGGCGAGCGCCGCAACTCTCAAATACTCCAGCGCTTGTTCCAGCACTTGCCGCTGGCTGTTGTCGTCCGTTGCAATCAAGAGCAGTGATCGTGAGCAATTGGCAAGCGCCTCTTCGTAACGCAATTGCCGGTCAATTCTCGCCTGCGCCTCTTTTCTTTCAGCATTTTCGCTGATGAGTTGCTCATTAGATCTACGCAGCTTTTCTGTTCTCTCAGCAACCTGCTGCTCTAATAGTACCGATTCATTTTTTAACGTCTGGGTTGCTTCGTTCAGTGCGCTGATCATGCGATTGAAAGATTGTGTCAGGAAGCCAATCTCATCCACATACTGTACGGGAACCTGTACACTCAGATCTCCATCATTGGCGGTCTTAACCCCCTCAACAACCTTGCCAGCGGATCGAGCAAGGCTGTACGGAAGAATAAGGGGAAGGTCAGTATGATCAGGATGCTGCTTATTAAAACCAATGTAATAAAGGTCGAAACCAGGCTATGTTCATCCAAACCAGGATTTGTGTGGTACAGCGTGACACCAGCGAAACCCATGATGAGCAACACGCTCACCAAAGATATGCCCACCAATTTCGCAGATACGGAGACTGATTCCGGGGCATAGCTTAAGTAAGTCAGCATCAGGACAGAGATAGCGGCTACTGCACCAAAGTTGAAAAGAAAAGAAGCAACTAATTGAGGCAGAGCAATCCATTCGATCAAGGCAAGCGCAGGCACCAAACTTATCGCCAGAGATAATCCATAGCTTCTTAAAGCGAATGAAGATCGGTTGTTCGGTTTAAATAGGTATTCGATAGCGGATATATTTCGGTGCGAAACTGTCTCGTTTGATAAGGGCGTCTGATAAGAAAAATAAATCGAGCGCCTGAAGAAGACGAAGACCGCTAAGATGATCGCAATGGGTGTGAGCAGATAATAAAGTTGATTTTCCCTGTGATCTGCAGGGAGATTAGCAAAAAACCAGATCGCGAAACTGAATGCGTAGATCAAAGCAACCGACGCCAAAATACTGAAGAATATTGCCACCCATCGAGCTTCCCTCGGTTGATCCATGGTTGGGTATAAATAAGCAAATCTCACCAAGAATACCCCCCCCAAGATGAGAAATGCATCCTGAGAGGGAGCAAAAGCGTAATCCCAGGCAGTCCCTATGTTGGTAACGATCGTGGCGCCGGATGACAGGACCACGCACAGGAAAAACCAGAGCAACATCCACGTCGAGCGGGATTTATTTCCAACGCGTAGCAGGTATATAAAGCTGGTGCCCGCAAGGACCAGCATGATCACCCCAACCAGGTCAAAAATCCCCAAGTTTATCTGTCCAGCATCCATACAATGATTATACAACAAGCAGGATTTTATAGGCCTTGCCCTGATTGACCTGAGAAGATTTACCACTTTCCCCCAACCACCACGACTAAGTCATTCATCAAACAAAAAAGTCGCCTCTGAGTAGTACCTTACCCCCTTGCGTTCGATGCGCGCCTGTAACCACCCTTGCAACGCCGCGTTCTTCTCCTCCAGCGGCTGATCGGCAGCCAATGCCTCGAGCGGGTAATTCACATGCAAAGCACACGGTGAGACCTGGAAGCGGGTAATGCCGGAGGGTAATAAACAACCTTGCCCTGCCAGGCTCAAAACCTGATTGATATCAAAGCGCGGGAAGATCACCAGCCCGCTCAACTGCTTGTAGGCCGCCACCAGGCGCACTACGCTCCAGTCGCTGGTGCGATCCAAAGAGGCTCGTTGAATGTAGCTATCCACCACTGCGTTCAGCAGACCGACTCTCCGCTTAAGGTCCGGAGTATCGGTGCAAACTGAATAGCGCTCGCCATCTGCGATCTGGACGATAGCCAGATCGCGCTCCCCCCACAGGCTGGCACGATCCGCCTTTCCCGGTAAGAGCCTGACCTCCGAGATGGCCTGCACGCCCTCCAGAAAAGCCTGAGGGGCTAATCCCCACACCACGTGGTTCCAGTTCAATAGTTTCAGACCGGGGTCATCCGGGTTGACAACCTGAACCAGGGCATGCGGGTAACCCATCTTCTGCAAGGCAGTCGTGCGGTTGGCGCCATCCAAAACCATATAGCGACCGCTGCCATCATTCAGGGGCGAAACGATGGGTGGATTGCGGAATACCCGGCTGGCCAGAATGCGCTCGATCAAGGGCGGTGTGCGCTGGTCATCGTGCCATTCATGGATTAATAGCTTCTCGACTGGCACAAAGGCCAGGTGCGGCATATGTTCAAGCATCGTTTTCTCTCAAATTTGGACTCTATTGGTAGATATAAGCCTACCATAGATCATCCCGGCAGTCAAAACGATCGAAAATAAAAAAGGGGGATGATGGGCGATACTGCCGCTCATCATCCCCCTTTTTTCGTCTATCACGCCTCTACCCGAGGATTATCTGAGAAAAATCCTTTCCGGATCTACAATCTCGCGCAGGATGTACAACTCGTCCGGCGAGGGGGTGGAGGTCTCAATTGCGCCTTCAATGTTCAAGGGGAAGCCGGTTTCGTCCGCAACTGCCTGAGCTGAGATGCCAGGATGGAAGCTCTCCAAAACTATTTCCCTGGTAATGGGCTGAAAGCGCATCACGCCCATGGTGGTCACGACCACGGACGGCCCGCCTCGAACCAGCCCCGCTTGCTCCCGGCTATCCCCTCCCGAGAGCCAGCCGGGGCTGGTAATGTAATCAACCTTTTCAGGAAAGCGCCGTTTTTCATGCTTGGCAATGATGACAGTGCGACAAGCCAGGCAAGCAATGTCGCAGGATCCACCACTGCCAGCGAAACGCACCTTTGGATGAAGAGGGTCTTGTCCAATGGCAGTGCTGTTGATATTCCCAAATCGGTCGATTTGGGCTCCGCTTAAAAAACCGACATCTACCCGCCCAGCCTGCAACACATAGGTAAAAACTTCGCTTAAACCAGCAGCCACCGCAGCCCCGCGCATCACGCGTGGATCTCCAACTGACATTGGCAGGTGAGCGAGCTGGCTGGCGACCGTACCCGCTTCAAAAATGATACAGCAGTCGGGAGCATGCGTCCGCTGGGCCAGCATGGCGCCCAGCATCGGCAGACCGGTCCCAGCAAAGACCACTTCGCCGTCTTGAATCTCATGGGCAGCAGCCACTGCCATCAGCTCGGTCAGGGAGTAATCCGCCATCACACCAATCTCCTCCGGCGCAAGTCCGGCCTATAACCGTATGCAGGATCGGCCCTCAAGCTATCCAGACAAGATGCACCACCAACGGCTTCCAGGTATTCGGCGTGATCCTTGATTTGAAAAACATATTTGTCGAGGTACTGCTGAAAGGTTGCGTCTTCTCTAGCCGCATCGTGATACAACTTAAGCTGGTATGGGTCGTAGTCGTAGTAGTTGAAGACCGCATAAGGATGCGCGCCGAAGGGCACATGACAAACATGGTTGACCACAAAGTAAGGGAGTGGATTGCGCTCTGGCTCCTGGCGCAAGGTTTCTTCCTCGACAATCTCTTCTGCTGTCACGATCACCGTATCTGCGCACAAGGCCTGTTGTACATCAGCAAATGTTTGCCCTTCGATCCTTAGCGTGCCATTGGCAGAAGCTTTTTGGACATGAAGCACGGCAAACTCGGTATGAATGGCTGGCACCAATACCACCCGCTCTTTCGGGTCAAAGGGGGATTCCATGACATGCAGCTTTTTGGGCGAGGTGCGATCATCGCAGGCGCGCTGCTCATCGCTCAGCGTTTGATAAGCCAGTAAATCACTGCCAAGCAAGCTACGAATAGGCATGAAAGGAATGCCCATTGCTCCAGCGGTGAAGCGAGACACCATCGAAAAGTTGCTATAGTCTTCCCATTCAATCTGCCCACGCTCCACGGCCAATCGCCAGCGAGGACCGATTGTATTGAACGCCTCGTCCGCTTCGTAAGCTAACTCGACGCGTTTGACGCAGCCGGCGCCAATCAAAATATCCCAGTCTCCACCGGGCGAATGTCCAAACAGGTAGAGATTGCGCCGCCGAAGGCGGATTAATTCATAGATAAATGCCATTGGATGGCGTTGGGTTGTGAAACCACCGAAGGAGAGAGTAGCACCGTCCGGTATCAGGGCAGCAGCTTCGGCTAATGCAATGATTTTGTCCACCATCACCCTCCTTATCCTTGTGCGAGCCACCCAATGAATTTGTAGGGGAAATCCAGGCACACCCAAGGGCGGTGAAGCGTAAGGTTTAATTCTAATGCCCACCGAGCCTGTACCTAATCTACCATAGATTATCCCGCCCGTCAAAAAGATTGAAAATGAAATCCCTCTTCTTTATTCTTTACAAGAAGAGGGATTTCGGAATGATTCGAACGAAGCTACATGCCAGTCATATAAACGATGCCTACCGTGCCTGGCCCGCCATGCGTTCCAACCACCGGGCTGAGTTCAGAGAAAATCGTCTCTATTGGTTTCAACCGGGCGCTGGCTGCATCGAGCATGGTCTGGGCGTCAACCGGTGAATTGGCATGCAGCGCCGCCAGACGCACCGGGGTTCGCCCGGCCACCTGTTGCTCAACCAGCTCAACCACCCGCATCAGCGATTTCCCACGCGTGCGGATGCGCTCAACCGCTTCGACTCCCCCGTTGCGGATTTCCAAAATCGGTTTGATGTTCAAGGCTGTGCCCAAGAATTTCGCTCCACCGCCGATGCGCCCGCCGCGATGCAGGTACTCCAGCGTTTCTACGGTGAACACAATCCCGGTTTGCTTGACCGCCTTTTCAGCAACTTGCTTGCACTCTTCCAGGCTGGCACCATCCTTTGCCGCCCGGGCAGCCATCAAGGCATGGAAGCCCAGTCCCATGGCAACCGACTCGGAGTTGACCAGCTCGATCGCTGCACCCGGAAAAAGTTCTTTGGCCATAACGGCTGACTCCATCGTCCCAGACAGCTTGGGGGAGATCAGCACCGCCAGAATTTCGTACTCCTGCTCAAGCAGCTCTGTGAAGAGCTTTTGGAAGCTGGCTGGCGTGACCTGCGATGTGGTTGGATGGATCGGGTCTTTGGCCAGGCGGGCATAGAACTCACCTGGCTGGATATCGACCCCATCCAGCAAGGTTTCTGTTCCCCAGATAAACACCTGCGGCGCGACCCAGATCGGAAGCTGTTTCAAATACTCCTCAGGGATGGTGGAGGTGCTGTCGGTTACAATCGCCACTTTTGACATGGTTGCCATCTCCTTTCAAGATATGGATGATTTCAAATAAGATAAGAATTACTTCTCTGCTGCACATGAGATAACCCTGGCTGGGTTGCAAAGTTACTAAAAACCTAACTTTCTAACTCACCAATGATGGCTTTCTTTAAGTTCCTCTGTCATTGTTCAGGGAAAATGACACCTTAACTGGCAAGCGAAAATGTCACCTTGGCAAAGAAGATGACCCGAGTATAATCGGCACAACCCCCAACGAGAAGGCGAGAGCGGCTGTGCAAAGCCATCTCGTCTTTTCATTTGGGTTCCTTAGCTGAGAACGAACGGCGCCAGGGGTGGTTGGGTGGGGGTTTCCAGGGCTGTCTGGGTGGCTTTGGCGCTGGGGGAAGGCTGATGACGGGCGCAGCCAGTGGCTGAAAGTGACCGACCCGAGGCGGAGCTGGCTCGGCTGGCTGGAAAGTGACCAAGGTCTGTCCCTGGTAGCAGATAGCCAGGCTTCCGTCCAGATCATGACGTAGTTCGACTTTGGCTTGGGCAAAGCTGCGCCGCTGGGGGCCAGGCGGGATCTGCAGGCGGTGCTTGTTGAAGGAGACGGTATTGTCGTTGGTCACTGTGCGGGTGTACTTGAAACAGAAATATTGGCCTGGCTCCTGGTCTTGCGGCCAAGGGATATAGGCCGAACCCGGCTGGGCAGCTTCGACCTGGAAGCGGGCGTTGTACTTGGGCAGGTAAGCCGCCAAGACCTGGTTCGCACTCGCCACATCGCAAGCCCCGGCTTGGCGCAGCTCCTTGACCAGGCGGTCTTGCAGCGTACCCCACAGCCGTTCGATGCGTCCTTTCGCCTGGGGACTGCGGGCGGCGATCAACTGGATACCCAATTCATCCATCAGGCGGCCAAACTGCGTGCGTGGCAGTTCACCTGCCAATTCCTGTTCTACCGTCGGCTGGCTGGGGCTCTGAAAGATGGTGTGCTGGTCAGCGTACAATGCCTGAGGCAAGCCTTGCGTCAGACATACCTGCTTCAGTACCAGGAAATAGCCGGCGGCGTCTTCTTCTTCCCGAAAACAGGCCCCCACGATCTGGTTGTTGGCATCGTCGATCATCCCTATCAGGGTCAACCAGGCACCTCTGCCTTCCAGCCAGTCGTGGCGGCTGCCATCGGTTTGCAGCAGCATCCCCACCTGCGCATAGCGCTCCCTCCGGCTGCGATAGCGCGGCGCCCGGCGTTTCCGCGGACTGCCTTGCCCGGCTGCCCGCCGGATGCGCCGTACCGTCGAGCGCGAAACCACGATCGGCTCCGCCTGTTCGGTCAGTTCTTCGGTGAAGTGGCTATCGTTGTAGTCCTGGTAGGTGGTTTTGGCCAATGCCACAATCTTCTGCCGCACGACGTCTGCGATGCGGTTGGCTGGGGTCCTGCCTCGGTTGCCATGTGCCAGGGCTGCCACGCCCCGTTTGCGGTATGCCGCCACCAGCCGACGAAATTGCCGCTTCGATATCCCTAGCAGTTTGGCGGCGGTTGGGGCAGGTACTTTCCCGGCTTCGTAGTCAATCACCATCTTCAACTTGTGCTGTTCTTTCATCGTCAATATCACCTGTGTGTTCATAGGGTGACATTATCGCTGAACACTTAGGGGGTGACATTATCGCTGAACAACAACACTTTCTTTAAGTTCCTCTTGACCATTCCCCTTTACCTTAGTACAATCCCTTGCCATTAATCTTTCACGCATTCGGGATGGTGTTTTTTTCGTTATCCCGAACCAAGGTAATTTTAACTATTTAAGGCTGATCATCTGTGTTTGAAACCCTCACCGAACGTCTAAACAACGTCTTCACCCAATTGCGCCGGCGCGGCAAGCTCTCAGAAGCTGATGTCGATGTCGCGATGCGCGAGGTGCGCCTGGCTTTGCTGGAAGCCGATGTGCATTACAGCGTGGTCAAGGATTTCATCGCGCGGGTGCGGGAGCGCTCCATCGGCGCAGAGGTTTCCAAGGCGCTCAACCCAGCCCAAATGGTGATCAAGATAGTCAATGAAGAGCTGATCGCGACCTTGGGCCAGCCGGAACGCCTGAACTTGAGCGGCCCAAAACCGCGCCTGATGATGCTGGTCGGGCTGCAGGGCTCGGGCAAGACCACGGCGGCCGGCAAAATCGCCCGCCTGCTGCGCGCCCAGGGCGAGCGAGTAATGCTGGTGGCTGCCGACCCCTACCGCCCGGCTGCCGTTAAACAATTGCAGACTTTGGGCGAGCGCTTGAACGTGCCGGTGCATTACGAAGATAAGGTGCCCCCGCCAGAACTGGCTGCCCGGGCACGCGAGAAGGCCCAAAATGGCGGATTTACTGTTGTCATCCTGGATACAGCCGGGCGCTCCCAGTTAGACAACGACCTGATGAATGAGCTGCGCGCCATCACCCGGCGCGTTGAGCCGGCTGAGGTACTGCTGGTGGTAGATGCGATGATCGGCCAGGAAGCCGTCAACATTGCCAACGGCTTTCGCGAGGTGGTGCCGCTAACTGGCCTGGTGTTGACCAAGATGGACGGCGACGCCCGCGGCGGCGCAGCCATCTCAATCCGGGCGGTCACCAACGTGCCGATCAAGTTCCTCGGCACAGGCGAAGCTCTGGAAGCCATCGAAGTCTATGATCCGGGCCGCTTATCCTCGCGCATTCTGGGCATGGGTGATATGCTCGGCCTGATCGAGCGCGCGGAGGCCGCTTACGACGAAAAGACCTCTCGCGAACAGGCTGAGCGCATGATGTCTGGCGAGTTCACCCTGCAGGATTTCGCCGACCAGTTACGACAGGTGCGACGGATGGGACCGATCGGCCAGTTGTTGGAGATGATGCCGGGTGGCGCCGGGCAGATGGCCAAGATGATCAACCCCAAGGATGCCGAACAGCAACTCAAAATGACCGAGGCAATCATCAACTCGATGACCCCTGGCGAGCGGCGCAACCCTAAAGTACTTAATGCCAGCCGAAGGCGGCGAATTGCCAGTGGCTCTGGCACAGAAGTTCAGGATGTCAACCGGTTGATCCGGCAGTTTCAAGAGGCCCAGCGCCTCTTCAAGACATTGAAGAAATCCGGACCGCGCGGCTTACCACGCCTGTTCGGGTAAACTAATAACGGATTGTGCATTTTCTTGTAAACCTCCGGGTGAGATCTGCAATGTGCACAAAACTGAAACCTAAATTGAAAACGCCGCCTAGTTTTTTCGGGCTGTGCTAAAATAGTCTTATTCGAAATTCGAAGGAGTGATACATCTATGGTTCGTATTCGTTTACGCCGTGTCGGTGGGAAAAAACAGCCCAGCTATCGCATCGTGGCCGCAGACAAGGAAAACCCCCGTGATGGCCGTTTTCTGGAGATCCTGGGCGATTACAACCCCCGCACCGAACCAGCTACGCTAGTGCTTGATGAAAGCCGCATCTATGAATGGATGAGTAAAGGCGCTCAACCCAGCGACTCGGTTCGGCAACTTTTCCAGAGCGCTGGCGTGCTTGAGCGCTTCGAGCGCTACAAAAAGGGAGAGGCTGCCGAGACTCTGGCTGGCGAAGCCCAGGCCGCCGCAGCCACGCGGAGTGGCAGTTCAAAGACTAGCCAGACTGCTACTGTCAAATAAGTTCTAAAAAAGTTTGGGGATTATTTTCCTAAATTGAGGGCAATGCCATTATTTTAGGAAAATTAAAAAACACTATCTCTAGATGTAGCGCACAGGAGGTGAGCTGTGCAAGATTTGATTGAATATATTGCCTTATCCCTGGTCGACGACCCGGTACAGGTGCGGGTGAGCGAGACGAAACGCGGCCCGAACGTTGAGCTGCGTCTGCAAGTCTCCAAAGAGGATATGGGGCGCGTGATCGGCAAGAACGGGCGGGTCGCCAACTCCATGCGCATCCTGCTCAAAGTGGCTGCGGCTCGAGAAGGCAAGCGCGCCACCCTGGACATTCTTGAACCTCGATGACCTCGATCCGGGCTGCTCAAAAAAACAAGATCATCCCAGGCTCGCCAGATGAGGGCGAGCCTGTCTTCTTGGCGGTTGGCAAGCTGCACCGCCCGCATGGCATCAACGGCGAGATCATCATGGAAGTGCTGACCGACTTCCCCGAGCGGTTGACGACTGGCATGATTCTATATGCCGGCAAAGAGCACGAGCCTGTCCGCCTGCGCAGCCGGCGCTGGCACAACCAAAATTTACTGGTCTCCTTTGAGGGCTATACGAACCCGGAGGAAGTCAGCGGTTTGGTCAACCAGTACGTTGAGGTACACGCTTCTGATCGCCCGCCCTTGCCCGAAGGGGAATACTACCATCATCAACTACTCGGATTACAGGTCGTTGATGAGGACGGCATCCAGTTAGGTCGTTTGAAGCAAATTCTAGAAACTGGCGCAAACGATGTGTATATTGTCCAGACCGAGCAGGGCAAAGAGATTCTGCTGCCAGCGATTGATTCGGTGCTGCGTTCCATTGACCTTGCGCAAGGGCAAATCATCGTTCACCTGCTCCCTGGCCTGCTGCCTGACAACTAAATCCTGATTGACAGCCAATCTTAGAGCTTGCAATCCATACAGGTGGTGAATACCACCTTGACATCGTCAAAAGGATTGTGGTATTCTCTAGCCCATGTTAATAATGAAGAACTCAGTCTTTACTGGGGGAGGCTGACATGACTGACCCGCGCGCCTACTGGGTAGCATTCTCACTAGTCAAAGGCATCGGCTCCGTGCGCTTCCAGGCCTTGCTGGATCACTTCGGCGACCCACAGATTGCCTGGAACGCGCCCGTAGACGCATTGCGCTCCGCCGGACTGGGCGGCAAGATCGTCGAGAACCTGCTTCAGGTGCGCGCTTCGATCTCACCGGAAAAAGTATGGGAACGCATCCAGGCCCAAGGCATCAGCGTGGTGACCTGGGAAGACGAGGGATACCCTCACCGTTTGAAAGAGATCGACCAGCCGCCGCCAGTGCTTTACCTGCGCGGCAGACTATACCCAGAGGACGAATGGGCTGTGGCCGTAGTCGGCACCCGCCGCATCACACCCTACGGCCGCCAGGTGGCTGAGGAAATCGCGGTTACCCTGGCGCACAGCGGCGTAACGGTGATCAGCGGGCTGGCGCGCGGCGTGGACGGGGTCGCGCATCAGGCTGCCCTTAACGCAGGGGGACGCAGCCTGGCAGTGCTGGGCTGCGGTGTGGACCACATTTACCCGCCCGAACACCGCCGTCTGGCCGAGCAGATGATCAGCCAGGGGGCCTTGCTCAGCGATTACCCACCCGGGACACCACCTGATGCAGCCAACTTTCCACCCCGCAACCGGCTTATTTCGGGCCTTTCCATGGCAGTTGTGGTGGTAGAAGCTGGCAAAACTAGCGGTGCACTGATCACGGCTGCCTTTGCCGCCGACCAGGGACGAGAGGTCTTCGCTGTGCCGGGCAACATCAACGCCCCGCACAGCCAGGGCACAAACCGGCTAATCCGCGATGGCGCCAGACCCCTGCTCGATCCACAGGAACTGCTCGAAACGCTGGAGCTGACCATGGTCACCGAGCAACGGGCAGCCCGGGTGATCTTACCCGCGGATGCGATCGAAGCCAGCTTGCTCGAGGCGCTCAGCCGCGAACCGATCCATATCGACGAGATCCGCGCCCGCACAGACTTACCGATCGAAAAAGTCACCGCCGCGCTGGCCATGATGGAACTGAAAGGCATGGTACGCCAAGTCGGCGGGATGAGCTACGTCGCCCTGCGTGAAGCCAGGGAAGAATACAAGGTTGGGGAATGAAACGAATATGATCGAACACTTTTATGGAGTCATCATGGCCGGGGGCGGTGGGACGCGTCTCTGGCCGCTATCTCGCAAAGCGCGTCCCAAGCAAATGTTGAGCCTGATCGAAGAACGCAGCCTGTTCCAATCAGCCATTGACCGTGTGAATGGGATCTTACCGCCTGAGCGAATCCTGGTTGTGACTGTGGCTGAACAGGCCGCTCAACTTCGCGAGCAAGCGCCAGAGATCCCAGCAGAGAACTTTCTGCTCGAGCCGATGCCACGCGGCACCGCTTCTGTAGTTGGATTGGCTGCGCAGGTTTTGCAACACCGGGATCCACAAGCCATTATGGCGGTGCTCACCTCTGACCATTTCATCGGCAACCAGGAACGCTATCAGGATCTGCTGCGGGCTGCCCATCAGGTCGCCCTGGATGGCTATTTAGTCACGCTCGGCATCGCCCCGACCTTTCCAGCTACCGGTTACGGGTATATTCAGCAGGGCGAGTTGCTAGGCACTTATCGAGACCAGCCAGTCTATCGGGCGATGCGTTTTAAGGAAAAACCAGATGATGCTCAGGCGCGCGCCATGCTTGAATCCGGCGACCATGCCTGGAATTCGGGCATGTTCGTCTGGCAAGTGAGCCAGATTCTGGAAGAAATCGCCCGTCAGATGCCTGACCTGGCGGCAAAGCTAGCCGAGATTGGGCAAGTCTGGGATACTCCCAGTTGCCAATCTACCCTGGAAAGGGTGTGGCCAACCATCCAGCCCGAAACAATTGATTATGGCGTGATGGAGGGCGCTCGCCAGGTAGCCGTGATCCCTGCCCAGGGGTTGAACTGGAGCGATGTCGGCAGTTGGGATTCGTTATTTGACGTGTTGCCTGCTGACCAATCCGGCAATATCGTTATGGGCGGAGAGCATATTGCGGTGGATACAAGAAACTCACTCGTATATGTCAATCAAGAACACCGGCTAATCGTCACGATCGGCGTCGATGATCTGGTTGTTGTAGACACTGGCGATGTATTGTTGGTTTGCCACAAATCTCAGGCGCAAAAGGTGCGACAGGTGGTCAACCAACTCAGCCGAGACGGACAGCATTATGTTTAAGACTGAATCAGGGAGGAGGCTGCTTTGGAAGCTTACTGTGTAAAATGCAAGACCAAGCGGGAGATGGATAACCCGCAAGCCGATTTCACATCCACTGGCACGCCAGGAACGCGGGGCATCTGTCCGGTGTGCGGCACAAAGCTTTTCCGCATGGGACGCACCCCGGAACATGCCAACCTGGACGCGACGGCGATCGTAGCCGGAAAAAACAAGCGCTCTGGCAAGCTGGTGATTGTTGAATCGCCCGCCAAGGCCCGCACCGTCGGGCGCTTTTTAGGTAAGGGCTATACAGTCAAGGCCTCTGTTGGCCATGTTCGCGACCTGCTGCGCTCCCAACTCTCAGTCGATGTGGAAAACAACTTTGCGCCAAAGTACCGAGTACCGAATGCGAAACGCCCAGTGGTCAATGAGATCAAAGCGCTGGCAAAGACTCACGAAGAGATCTTCCTGGCTACCGATCCTGATCGCGAGGGCGAGGCTATCGCCTGGCACTTAAAAGAATCCGCCAACCTTGATCCGAAGAACACCCGGCGGGTTGTATTTCATGAGATTACCGAGCCAGCAATCGCCGAAGCGTTTTCCCAACCGCGCGAGATCAACATGGACCTGGTGGATGCCCAGCAGGCACGCCGCGTGCTGGATCGCCTGGTAGGTTATCAAATCAGCCCACTGCTTTGGAGAAAGGTGCGCAGCCGTCTCTCCGCCGGACGGGTGCAATCCGTCGCCCTGCGCCTGGTGGTAGAGCGCGAGCGCGAGATCGATGCTTTTATTCCAGTAGAATACTGGTCGATCGAAGCTGAATTTCAGCCGGAGGGCAAGAAACAGACCTTTCTCGCCAAACTGGCGCGCCGAGATGGAGAGGAACCCGTCCTGGACAGCGAAGCGACGGTTCAACCGATCCTGACGGATATGGAAATCGCGGCGTATGCCATCACCAAGATCAAGCGGGGCGAGCGCCGACGCAGCCCAGCAGCACCTTTCACCACCAGCACGCTACAACAAGAGGCTTCTCGCCGCCTGGGCTATACTGCGCGGCGCACGATGGCTCTTGCCCAGCAGCTCTATGAAGGCATCGAGATTGGCGAGGGCGGTGCGGTGGGCTTGATCACTTATATGCGCACCGATTCTACGAATGTCTCAGAGTTAGCTCAGGCGGAAGCCCGCGAATTCATCTCGGGTCGGTATGGTGAAAGCTTTATGCCGAGCGAAGCGCCGAAGTACCGCACCAAGTCAAAAGGTGCGCAGGAAGCGCATGAGGCGATCCGCCCCACCTCGGTACTCCGCCAGCCGGTGGCGATCAAGGAATTTCTCCAGCGAGACCAGTACCGGCTGTATCAACTCATCTGGCAACGATTCCTGGCCTCCCAAATGTCCCCAGCGGTCTATGACACAGTTTCGGTGGAGGTCACCGGAACGACTGCGCAACACGAATACCTGTTAAGAGCTTCGGGGTCTACCCTGCGCTTCCAGGGATTCTTGATCGTCTATGAAGAAGCCCGGGATGAAGATCAGCCAGCCCCGGAAGAAGAGGAAGTCCGCATACCGCCAGGTCTGGAGGAAGGCCAGGCTCAGCGACTGGTGCGCCTGATCCCTGCCCAGCATTTTACCCAACCGCCGCCCCGCTACACCGAAGCTACCCTGGTGCGCACATTAGAAGAATTCGGCATCGGCCGGCCATCCACTTATGCCCCGATTTTGGGGACCATCCAGCAACGCGGCTATGTGCTACGGGAAGGCCGCAGCCTGATCCCAACGGATATCGGGTTTACCGTCAATGACCTGCTCATAGAGCATTTCCCGGACATCCTGGACACAAGTTTTACGGCTCGAATGGAGGAAGACCTGGACCGGATTGCAACGGGTGACCAGGATTGGGTATCGGTGATCAGCGAGTTTTACGGTCCCTTCTCTATTGACATGGCCCGGGCTGAAGCGCTGATGCCCGAAATGAAAATGGAGCTGGAACCGATTGGGCGCGCCTGCCCGGAGTGCGGGCTTGATCTTGTCATCCGCTGGGGGCGGTACGGTAAATTTATCAGCTGCAGTGGTTTCCCAAACTGCCGCCATACAGAGGCCTGGTTAGAGAAGATCGGCGTTGCCTGCCCGAAGGATGGCGGAGACATTGTCATGAGAAAAACCCGCAAGGGGCGAACCTTCTACGGCTGTGCCAAGTACCCGGACTGCGATTTCACTTCCTGGAAATTACCTCTCTCCGTGGCCTGTCCTCAATGCGGCGGCATGCTGGTGGTTGCCAATAAGACTACCGCACAGTGCCTGGACTGCGAGGAGCAATTCTCATTGGATCAGGTTACGGTCGAGGAAGTCGCCGCTGATTGACAAATCCGGCACGAGTTTTGCACTTTTAAAAACCGAGAGGATTTTCGTACTTTTGTGCTAAAATTTATGCAGGATGGCATAGATTAGCCCTCATCAGCGGAGTAAAAGACCTATGGACGCAATACGTGAACAATTCAACAAGCCCCTCGTAGTAGGAATCGCGGCTTTTATCGTTGGCCTGTTCATTGGCCTGGTGATACTGGGCTGGTGGTTATGGCCGGTCCAATGGACCGATGCGGCGCCAGCGGACTTGAGGCCTGAATTCCAGGAGATTTACCTGCGCATGGCTATCGATCAATACACCCTGCGCCCGGATACAGCTGTCGCTCAACAGCGAATTGCTGAGATCGGAACTGATGCTCCGCAGATCCTGGCTGAGATCGCCGCCGATCCTCAATCACAGAACCCAGATTCGATCCAGACTTTCGTCTCTTTATCAGGCGAGGCTGCTGGTATGCCAGCTCCGAGTGAAGAAGCCCCACCGGCTGAAGAAACGCCGGCAGTAACCCCGGGGGTTACACCGCCAGCCGAAGAGGCAGCCGGTACGACCAGCACCGCCCGGAAATTACTGCCGTGGTTCTGCCTGATAACACTTGTGCTTGCGCTAGCCCTGGTGGCGGTCTTTCTCCTGCGGAACCGCTCGATCAACTTTAATTTGCCAAAAGCCCATAAAGAACCAGCCCCACAGGCAGTCTATCCCGAGTACACTGCAACTGGCGAGGAGACCCCACTGGCTCAGTTCATGACCACTTATCAGAGCGGCAATGATCTGTATGATGACTCTTTCAGCATCGACTCACAAGCTGGTGAATTCCTCGGCGAATGCGGTGTGGGCATCTCCGAGACGATCGGCGTTGGCGATCCCAAGAAAGTCGCCGCGTTCGAAGTGTGGTTATTTGACAAGAACGATATCCAAACTGTCACCAAGGTATTGATGAGCCGGCATGCATTTACCGATGAAACCATCCGTCAGCGCCTAGCTGCTAAAGGCGAGCCGGTGCCGGCTGACCCAGGTCGCGAGATGGTGCTGGAGACGGCAACCCTGCGGCTGACGGCACGGGTTGTGGATATGTCCTACGGCATGGGCGCGCTGCCCACAGAGAGCTACTTCGACCGGATGACACTGGAACTGGTCGCCTGGTCCAAAGTATAGTGAGGTCCTGGTAGGCGCAAATACTCATTAGGGCAAGATGCCGGGCAAGCAACCTAAAAACGAAGTCCTGATTAGCGAATCGCAAAGCGGTGGTCGTTGAGATGACCACCGCTTTGCGATTCAGTAAATAGGTTGCCGGATCTATTCGATCTTCAAAATTTTCAGCCGCACCTGCCCACTGGGAGTTTCGGCAACGACCTCCTGGCCAACGCGAGCACCCAGCAAGGCGATACCGAACGGCGACTCATTCGATATGCGCCCATTGCGCGAATCGGCCTCCTTGGCGCCAACCAGGTGGAAAACCTCAGGGTCAAAATCCTCTTCCTGGACAGTAACACGAGCCCCAACTGTAACGGTGTCGCGCTCTGCCTCACTTTCCTCGACAATCAGCGCGTATTTGAGCAGGTACTCCAGCTCCTGGATGCGGCCTTCCAGGAAAGCCTGGCTCTCCTTGGCAGCGTGATAATCTGCGTTCTCAGACAGGTCGCCCATTTGAATAGCAGAGCGCAACCTTTTGGCTAATTCGTCGCGCTTCGGGCCTTTTAGCTCTGCCAATTCATTACGCAGGCGCTCAGCGCCGGCTGCAGTCAGGTATTGTTGCTCAGCCATAAGCTTCCTCCAGAAATTGGTATTATACCGGAGAATCGATCAATGGTTTCAGAAAACCAGACAGAAAACATGCGAAGCAAGTTAATTACGGTAAGGTTGAAGGATCAAATAATTTTGCGTGCTCCTGTAAGGCATAACGATCAGTCATCCCAGCAATGTAATCGCAGATCGTTCGCTCGAGGCCACGCGGTTCAATCCAGGCCTGCACATGGTGAGGGAGCATTGCGAACTCATCGCGGTAGGCTTCAAACAAATCGGTGATGATCCGCTCAGCCTTGACTGCCATGCGCACCACGCGATGATGACGGTACATGTTGGCGTAGAGGAAATCCTTGATCTGGCGGTTGCGGCGGTGCATCTCTTCACTATAGCCGATCACGTTATACGCCAAGCGCTGGAGCTCGTCCACCGATCGCACACCGCTCTCGCGCAGGCGATGGTCGGTCGCGGTGACCAAATCTGAAACTTCCAGCCCTATCAGACGACGGATGAGGCGGTGGCGAGTCAGATCGTCTAACGCCTGTCCTCTCCATCCGATACTCTCCGCCAAGATCTCCCACAAGCTGATGCCAGAGAGCATATCGGGGGTGATCATCCCCGAACGCAGTCCGTCATCCAGGTCATGAGCGGTGTAGGCCAGCTCATCGGCTGCGTTGGCGATTTGGGCTTCCAGATGTCCACGCAGATCCGGATTATATTCGGAGGCATCGGCGGTGTCATATTCCGATTCGTGCTTGACAATACCCTCGCGCGTCTCCCAGGTCAGATTCAAGCCGGGGAAATTCGGGTAGCGTTGCTCCAGCTCGGTGACAATGCGCAACGATTGTTTATTGTGATCGAAACCACCGAGGTCCTTCATTAACCGAGCCAGGGCTACTTCGCCGGAATGACCAAAGGGCGAGTGGCCCAAATCATGCGCCAGGCAGATGGTCTCCTCTAAATCTTCATTGGCACCCAGGGCGCGCGCCACTGTCCGACCAATCTGCGCCACTTCCAGGGTATGCGTCAGGCGGGTGCGATAATAATCCCCCTCGTGGATGATGAATACCTGAGTTTTGTATTCCAGGCGGCGAAAAGCTGTGGTGTGCAGGATGCGATCCCGGTCGCGCTGGAAGGCGGTGCGATATTCAGGCTCGTCTTCAGGGTAGACTCGCCCTCTGGAATCCCTGCTGTGCAGACCATAGGGAGCCAGGCATTTTTCTTCTTTTTCTTCGAGCTCTAGTCTGGTGATGTACATGTTTTTATTTCCTTCCACGATGGAGCACAGTCCCCGCCTGCGCCCCACAGAGAACTTCTTGCACCAAGCCCGGCCTTTCGCCACTGAAGATCAACACTTCCAGGCCAGGGATCTCCTGGACCAGGCTGAGCATCTCCTGTACTTTGCTAGCCATACCGCCAGTGACATCTGTCGCGGAGGAGCCTTCCAGGGCGGGAGCCACTTCACCCAGATTGTGCGGGGTGATCTCGGTTACCAGCCGGGTATTAGCAGGATAATCTGCCCACACCCCGGTCTCAATGCCCGCCAGCAAAAGGCGATTGGGGTGCAGCTGGCGCGCCAGGTGGGAGAACAGATCTTCCGTGGACAGGATCGTCCCACCACGCAGCGTGTCGAAGATGACATCGCCATACACAACTGGCAGCAGCCCTGCCTGCAAAGCTGACTTTAAGGGAGTAAGGTCCCAACGCTCTACCTGACCTCCCTGAGCGATAACGCTTGCTGAAGGCGATAGAGCTATGACCGGAAGCCCAGCCAGGTGAAGAGCTTCCATAACAAGCCGGTTCAGGGCAGAAGCTTCCCACCAAACATCAGCAAATCCGAGCCATTCTGCTGGAGTGTGCACACCCTGGCGAGTGCCATATTTCTTGGCGGGCACATGTGCAAATGACCCGGCGCCATGTCCGACGATCAGACGAAAGCCAGGATTCTGCCGCCAGATGACGGCGATCTCCTCCGCCAGACGAGCCAGCACATCCAGGCGCGGCGTACGAGGCTGAGACTTGACAGTGATCAAAGACCCACCTAACTTAATCAATTGAAGGGTTGGAATGGGTGAAGTGTACGTCATATTCATTTGATAGTTGTCACGATCGTGTTAATGGCACCAGCCGCGCGCATGGCCTGACACACTGGCTCAACCGTTTCCGCTGACACCAGGGCAATCATATTGCCACCTCGCCCGCCGCCAGAGAGTTTAGCGCCCAGCGCTCCAGCCTGGCGCGCAGCCGCCACCAACCTTTCTAATTCGAGTGAAGAAACCCCTAGCTCAGCCAGCAATGCATGGTTCTTATTCATTAAAAAACCTAAAGACTCGATGGCGCCGGATTCGATGGCCTGGCGAGCTGACCGGACCAGGGCCCCGATCTGCTCAAAAAGGCTCCCAACCCTTTCGGGATCGGCAAGCCAGGCAGCGCGGACATCGCCGACCGTGTTTAGTGTCGGAGCGCGAACACCGGTATCACCAATGGCGAGCGTAAACGGACTGGCAACCGAGAACATCTCGATCAGATTGCCATCCTGCCTACGCTCAAAGTATACCGGCCTGGCATAGGCAATCACCGTGTTGTCGATCCCTGAGGGAGTGCCATGATGGATCTTCTCCACCTCGAAAGCCAGGGCACACACTTCCTCGTCGCGCAAGCGGCGACCCAAGAACCCAGCCAGCGCTCGGATCACCGCAATGGAGACGGCTGCCCCTGAACCCAGACCAGCAGCTAGCGGGATACTCGAAGTTACACGCACGGTCAGCGCTGGCGGGTCTTCGACGCCAATTTTTGCGAGTACCTGTTTGATCGTCACCCCCAAGGGCTCGTCTTCAGGTAAATCGGCGAACCATGTTTCTACGCCGATATCTGGCGCCTGAATGCGCAGGCTACCAGATGGGAAGCGTGGCTCAGCCATGATCACTGCCCGAGCCCGTACTTGAGCAACCGGAGCGGCAATGGCCGGTTGCCCATAGACGACAGCATGCTCTCCAAACAAAATGACCTTACCCGGCGCAGTAGCGCTGATGGCTGGCATTGGTTTTCAGAACAAATATAAAATCAGAACTACGGCCAACCCCCACAAGACAATGGCGATCTGCAACGGCCGATCACGGAACAGCTCTTCTTCCGGCGCCCCACCACCCTGTTTGATCTGGACAAGATAAAGATAGCGAAAGATGCCGTAGATGGCGAAGGGGATGGTCAGCATCATGGCGTGATTTCCGGGCAGATTGACGGCAGAGAAGGTGTACAGACTGTAAGCGCCGATCGTGGCTGCCGATACAATAGTGATGAACTGGTCAAGCAAAGGGATGGTATAACCATCCAGAACTTTCCGGTGGGAATTGGCTTCGTCGGCCAGCAAGGCCAGCTCAGCCCGGCGCTTGCCGAAGCCGACATATAATGCCAGCAAAGTCGTGACAACATACAACCAGGGGGAGAAGCGCGCCACGTGGATGATAGTCAAACCAGCCACCACCCGGAGCACGTAGAAACTCGCCAGCACAAACACATCGATGATCGGCACATGTTTCAGCCATTTCGAATATGCCAGGTTGAGCAGAAAATACGATAATAAAACCAGAGCAAAGGATGGGGAGAGCAAGTAAGCCAGCGGGAAGGATAGACCAACGATGACCACCGCTGCCGACCGGGCTACGGAAACAGGCAAGACTCCAGCTGCGATCGGCCGATATCGTTTTTTGGGGTGAAGCCGGTCTGCTTCCACATCAGCCAAATCATTGATTATATACACTGCGCTGGATACCAAGCAAAAAAGCAGGAAACCAATGGATGTTCGTACAAGGTCCGGGATAACCCCCAATTTGCCGTCAAATACCAGCGCGGCGAAGATCAAGATATTCTTCAGCCACTGCTGTGGGCGCATCGTTTTTATGAGAGCTCGAAGGGTCATCATTTCCGCACTGAATTATACATGCTAGTCGGGGGAACACCAAAAGGATCAACCTGGTGAGCTAACAATTCCATTAATTCCCTGCCTCGCATATAATTTATAGCGTGGATGCAGATACCAGCCAACCATCACCGCGTTTTCTCATTGCCGGCCAGTTGAAGCGGGATTATATTGTCTTACCTTCGGGTGAGATTCATCTAGATGTGCCCGGGGGGAATGTACTGTACGCCGCCACGGGTCTGGCTATCTGGGAACCCGACCCGCCTCCGGGATTGGTGGCGCGAGTCGGTGAAGATTACCCTGAAGAATGGCTGGACACCTTCGCCAGGAAAGGATTTGATCGACGGGGTGTCCATGTTCTGACACATCCGGTTGACCTGCGTGCGTTCATTGCTTATTCTGAGCAGAGCACCCGCATCGAGGAGGATCCTGCCGCCTTCTTCACCCGGCGGGGGCTCCAATTTCCAAAAATCTTGCTGAATTACCAGGCCAGGTCATCAACACCCGATAGCCGCACCCGTTTATCTCCAACTTCCATTCGCCAGGGCGACTTCCCCACCGCATATATGGAAGCTACGGCTGCACACATCTGCCCGGTTGACTACCTGACCCACAGCTTATTACCGGCTGTCCTGCGCCAGGCCGGATTTACATTCGTAACGCTAGAACCAGCGGCTGGTTACATGAATCCTGCTTACCGCGATGATGTGCCGTCGCTGATTACCGGGCTGAATGCTTTTCTACCAGCCGAGGAAGAGCTGCGCATGCTATTCCTGGGACGAAGCGATGACCTGTGGGAAATGGCCGAAATCGCCGCCTCGTATGGTTGTGAATGGGTGGTGATCAAACGCGGCGAGCGTGGTCAGCTACTCTACGACAAGACTACCCGATCGCGCTGGGAAATCCCTGCTTACCCAATCAAGCTGGTCGATCCAACTGGAGCTGGCGACGCTTTTTGCGGGGGCTTTCAGGCTGGGTACGAGCGCACTTTTGACCCGTTGATGGCCGTTCTACATGGCAATATCTCTGCATCGATGGTGATGGAGGGTTTTGGAGCCTACTATGCCCTGGAAGCCCTGCCCGGACTCGCCCAGGCGCGCCTGGATTCACTACGCCACTCTGTTCGAAAGGTTTAACGATGCTCTCCCTCCCAACCAACAAGATGCTTGACCTGGCGGTTGAAATCCAGCAGATCCCCGCTCCGACATTTGCCGAACAAAACCGGGCAATGTTCATCCTGTCTTTATTCCAGAGAGAAGGATTAACAGATGTATTTCAGGATGAGACCGGGAATGTCTACGGACGGCTTGCCGGCGACGGGCAGGCCCGTCCACTGGTCCTATCGGCGCACATGGACACAGTCTTCCCAGCCAATACCAATCTACACATAGATCGCCAGAGCGATCGCATTTACGGCCCGGGCATCGGCGACAACTCGCTGGGGGTGGCAGGATTATTCGGCCTGCTGTGGACCCTGCAGCAGCGTAACGCCCGTTTGCCCGGCGATGTATGGCTGGTCGCCAATGTCTGCGAGGAAGGGTTGGGCGATCTACGCGGGATGAGAGCGATAGTAGCCCGCTTCGAGGATCGACCCCTGGCGTATATTGTATTGGAAGGCATGGCGCTGGGACAGGTCTACCACCGTGGGTTAGGCGTTCGCCGCTATCAAATCGAGTTTCAAACCCCCGGCGGGCACTCCTGGGTAGACTACGGAAAACCTTCTGCGAACCACGAACTGGCTGCGTTTGTCACCCGGTTGAATTCCATCCAGCTACCTCAACAGCCCCGCACCACGCTCAACGTGGGAATGATCGCTGGCGGTTTTTCAGTCAATACCATCGCCGCTCAGGCGCATTTTGAACTCGATCTACGGTCCGAAGGGATCGCCGAACTGAGGAGCTTATGCTCTCAGGTCGAAGCACTGGTCGAGGAAAGTCGCAGGCCGAATGTGCACATCAGCGCCAGAGTGATCGGCGACCGCCCGGCTGGGGAGCTGCCTGTCACGCACCCGCTGATTACCGTGGCGATGAGCAGTCTTGAGATGGTTGGCTTGACGCCAGCCCTTAACATAGGCTCGACCGATGCCAATATCCCGCTCAGCCTGGGGCTACCGGCGGTGTGCATTGGGCTGACTGCAGGCGGCGGGGCGCACACGCTCAAGGAATTTATCCTGACTTCTCCGCTGACTCAGGGATTGAAGCAACTCAGCTATATTGTTGAGGGGATATACAGAATTTAACCAGGATCAGCCAGCCACCCGCGCCCGCACATCCACCGCCAAAACTCCCTGCCCGGCTTGCATTACCCTTAACGGGTTAATCTCGATCTCAGCCAATTCGGGAAAATCAGCTACAAGCTGCGCCAGGCGCAGCACAACCTGAGTCGCCGCCTGGCGATCGGCTGGCGGGAGGTGGCGAAAGCCGCGCAGTTTCTGCCCAGCCCAGGTTTTATCCAGCAGGCTGGTCGCTTCCTCTTCACCCAGCGGCGCCAGGGCAAACTGCACATCCTTCAAGCCCTCCACCTCCACACCCCCGGAGCCAAACATAACCAGCGGCCCAAACTGCGGGTCCTGGATCGCTCCTACAATCACTTCCTGCCCATCCACCGCCATACGCTGGACATAAACCCCGTCGATAATCGCCCCAGGCGTGACTGCCCGGCAACTGGCAAGCACCTGTTCAAAGCCGATCTGGACAGCAGGTGCGTCTCTCAGATCAAGTAACACCCCACCGGCCTCCGATTTATGGGCAATATCCAGAGAGGCGACCTTCAATGCCACAGGGTAACCTAGGCGGTCTGCCAGTGCGGCTGCTTCAGTTGGCGTGCGCGCCAGGTGAGGCCGGTTAGCGGGGATACCATATGTCTCGAGCAAGGCAAACACCTGCTCTTGAGGAAGCCAGCCTTCTGACGCACAAATGGCCAGCACTTGCCGCGCGGCACGTTGGTCCGTGCCATCAGGGCGGGAGGCTTCTGCGGCAACAGCGCCATTTGCCGCCAGGTATTCAGATCGCTGCGCCAACACCGCCAACGCCTGGGCGGCCCGCTCAGGAAAGCGGTATTCTGGCACGTGCGCGGCTCGAAAATGCTCGACGGCCTCCTGGATTAATCGCTCGCCCATCAGGGCGACCACCACTGGTTTCTCAGCGGTGTAGATGACAGGGATAATTGCTTTGGCAATCCCACCGGCAGTATGCATGGGCGGAGGCGGCAGAATGACCATCACACTATGCACCGCCGGATCAGCCAGCAGGATCTGCAGGGAGCTGGCATACTGTTGAGGAGAGGCAGCCGCCAGCATGTCCACTGGATTGTGCAGGCTGGCGGCAGGAGGCAGGATTTCTCGCAAGGCTGCCCGAGTTGTCTCGCTAAGGCTTGCAAGGCACATACCTGCCGCTTCGAGAGAGTCAGCGGCAGTGACCCCAGGACCACCCGCGTTCGTCAGTACAGCCACCTGGCGCCCGCCTGGCAAGGGGCACCAGGCCAACGCCCGCGCCCAATCAAACAATTCTTCAGTTGTCTCGGCGCGAATCACCCCCGCCCGGCGAAAGGCGGCATTGAAGGCGCTCTCTGTCCCAGCCAACGCTCCGGTGTGAGAAGCCACCGCACGCTGCCCGCTGGCATAACGCCCCACCTTGAGAGCCAGGATCGGCTTACGCCGGCTGACTTCGCTGGCCTGCGCAACAAAATGCCTCCCATCGCTAACCCCCTCCAAATATAGGGTCAGGACACGGGTATATGGATCATCCGCAACCGGCGCCAGCATATCTGTCTCATTGACATCGACCTGATTGCCCAGGCTAACCAGGCGCGACAGTCCAAAGCCCTGTCCGCGCGCCCAGTCGATCACGGCTGCGCAAATGGCTCCTGAGTGGGAAATAAAAGCAACATCCCCAGGGGTGGGACCCGGAGGAGATAAGAAAGTTGTATCGATCGGCAGGTGGGTATCCAGGAGGCCAATGCAATTGGGGCCGAGCAGGCGCAGGCCGCGCTGACGGGCAATTGCCAGACACTCTGCTTCCAGGGCCGCGCCCTGCGGGCCGATCTCGCGGAAGCCGCCGGCTGCGATGATCGCAGCCCGAATACCGCGCTCGGCGCAGGCTTCCAAGGCCTGAGGCATCCCACCGGCAGGGATGAGCAGCACCGCCAGGTCGACGGGATCAGGAACCGACGCCAGACTTTCATACACAGGCTTCCCCATCAAGCTGCCCCCTTTGATATTTACAAAGTAAATCCCACCTCGATAACCACTGCGCATCAAATTGCGCGAAAGGCCGTAACCCAGCTTGGTCGGATCATGGGAGGCCCCAACAATTGCCACCCCTGCCGGAGTAAAAAAGGGCATAAGAGAAGGATCGGGCTGGTTCACGGCATGCCCCAATCCAGTTCGATGAGCGCGTGGCGATCGAAGTTCACATGAATACGGAACAAGCGCTCGCCGACTGATTCCCAACTGGTGGCCTGCTGGTTCAGGCTTACCACACGAGGCGTCTGCGGCAAACTCAGGTCAATATATCCCTGGCTCTGACCTGGTCGCTCCAGACGGAAAGCCAACCCATTTCCCGCCTGTTCCCAGGTCGCCACTTCAAGTCCTTGCGAGATATGCAGGTTTCCCCCTACATATTGTGGGCGATGCGATTGAAAGGATCGGACGGCTAAGAGGGCACAACCATGAGCAGGTATCGTTCCCAACTCAATCCTGGCGGATGAATCTTCTTGAGATGAAACGTGGAATGTGCCTCCGCTCCAAAACTCTCTGGCGACATATTCAGGGGAAGCCTCCAGGTAAAAATCATTCAACTGCACAGATTTTTGACAAGCTTCATCAGCCCAATTAAAGACGGCCAGCAAGTGCCAATGACCCACAGCGCTTTCCAGATCGAGCTGCAGATGGGCAGGAGTAGAGCTATCAAACCAATCCAGAACAAAGGGACGCTTGCCTATCAAAGGGAGCAGCACCTCAGCAATCCGTAATCGTTCGGGAGGCAGATCAGGCAGATGATCTGAGAGGAAGAATGAGCCTCCGGTGAGGGCAACGACAGTTGCCTGGGTCTGGATTTCCTCCAGAGTTAACTCGGTTTGCGGACGCAAAAGCAGACAATCCGGATCATTGATCCACCAGTGCTGGTGGAGCGCGGCGCGCGTCAAGGCATTATGGCTGGCATTGCGCGCCGAGGGGAAATCTGGCTCAGAGTGAAAGAAAACCTGGATGCCTTTGTATGAAGGCAGCCAGCGCCGGGCAGTATCAGCCCCGATACGCATGGCATCCACCAGACCAATTGCGGATCCCAAGGGGCAGCCACAGCCGAGCAGAATTGTCTCCTCGCCGGCCGCCAACCGCAGGGATTCCAGACCGGCACGCAGCACCTGGGCACGCGTCTTGCTTGCATCCTGGAAACGACCAGGCAAAGCCCCAGCGTACAAGAAATCCAGTTTCAGATAGGAAAATCCCCATTCCTGAGCAGCCACCCGCACCACATCGGCTGCATACCCCAAGGCTTCGGGATTGGTAAGGTCCAGGGCTGTCGCAAATACACCCCAATTGAATCCGGCGTTTACCGGGCGTCCCAGGCGGCCGCGTAATAACCAATTTGGATGGTCGCGAGCCAGGCGTGATTTAGGATTTACAATGAACGGGGCCAGCCACAACCCAGGCGACAAGCCAGCCTGATTGATCTCATTGGCCAGGGGAGCAACGCCGTGTTGAAAACCCGGGGAGAAAGCAAACCAATCTGCGATTTGCCCTTCAAAGCCGTCGTCGATCTGCAAGATATCCAAGGGTAAGCCAGAACGAATAGCGGTGATAGATTTTAGATTCTCCTGGATGTCTTGGGCAGTCACTGCACCCACATAATCCTCTGTAGAAAACTGGTACCAGGAGCACCACCCAACCGGAGAGTCCTTCAAGCGCTGTGCTAAGGCAGCCAAGCGATGCTCTCGGGCAACTGCCTCGAGGTACTCTCCTAAGGGATCAACTGCATCTATATGCAAGAATTGCAGACAGGCCCA
Organism: uncultured Chloroflexia bacterium; assembly: GCA_963706905.1. GTDB lineage: Bacteria > Chloroflexota > Anaerolineae > Anaerolineales > UBA4823 > CAVPNY01. Next base: position 111,283 of record CAVPNY010000009.1, read on the forward strand.
ATCCGTGACCATTGATTTCCCCGGCTCAAGCCGGGCACCATCGCCGTTGGCGATCACCCTCAGGGCCGGCAACGAGCTTCCGGTCCATGCTTCAACCGAGCCAAAGTGCTGTTGCTGGCTGAGAAATCCCAATAAGATGGCGTTGCGGCTCTTACGATCCCCCAGCACAGCAAACATATCACTGCCAAAAAGACCCCGCCGGCGAGGCCGCGGGGTGCCCGGATTGGCGGTCATTGGAGTGCGCAGCAGACCCAGGCGAGTCTGGCGATAGCGCTCCTGGGAGGAGTACACGCCGGTATAGGACCAGGACTGCCAGCCGTTTGAGAATAAAGCGATATCCTGGAATGATGGCGCGGATCGCGATCTTTCGTTGGTGGACTTGAGACTCTTCGGTGAAAGGTTCACTTTCCCGTACATTCCTGGAAACTGGCGATAAATAAAACCAGCCGTGAGCATTTCGATCTGGTCAATCTGCACTGTTCGCCCGCCCCGGTTCTCGATCTGCAATTTCCAAAGCAACAACGGATATTCTTTTGAGAGCGCAAATCGCAGGATAAACCGCAAAGCATCCTTGTCTGACCCTATGTGAATGGTAAGCTGCTGAAGGGGTCCATGCGGCGATGGTACAGACTCAGGCCTGGAAACACTGGCAGCTGGCCATGAGTTGAGCGCTTGATAGTGGGTGAAACTATCCCGGTAATTTACCCTGAGCTGGATCCCATCAATCGATGGCCCATTTCTCAGGTGGCTTTGCACATTCCACCTGCCCAGTTGAGGGCTGATATTCACCTGGAGTGCGCTGTTTTCAATCGTGTGGATCATGGTCGAGAGAGATCAATCGAAGCACGCATCGATCATCTCCTGAATTGAACTGGCGTATGCCAGAATGCCTTCATTATCATGGAGCAGGCTTTGGGCATCCGTAATGCATTCAGCCATCACCTGCCGGGATATTTTAATGTGATGTTCCGGCGTAAATAATCTATCCTGCAATTGAGCTGCCAGGGAGACCGTTTGCATGGCAGGCAGCAGGCAGAGCAGACTGGCCATGCGATACCCTACGGCGGGATAAGGCAAGGCCAGGATATAACCGATCGAACCTTGGAGCTCGCCCATCACATCATCGATGATCTTCTTCTTCCAGTTCCCTGGTGCACCCTCGAGGAAGAACGGCGCGTAACCCGCCTCGACCAGCCATTCCTCCGGCAAATAACAGATTCCCCGTCCCAGATCCTCAGCAAAGTCTTTCAGGATATTCGTCTTCTGCAACCCTCGCCCGCATGATTCGGCCGAGGCATTCAACTCATTTACAACACTCTCCGAAAATCCATAGTGTTGCGCGACCAATTCGGTAACCATGTGACCGACTGTCCCAGCAACGATATAACAGTATTCGTTGTAATCCTGTTGCCGATGCAGGAGACGGATGTTTTCCCTGGTAGACCAATCGGGCGAAACAAGGGGATCCTCCATCCGGTCCATGCCATTCGCCATCACTTGCGCCCATCGTTGAATGCTGGATCGGGAAGCCTCCGGGATCAGTGCGTAGATCTGCCAAAGTGTTTGGCCTTCTTCTACACCCATCAACCGCATTTGATTTTTATCCAATCCTGGCCAGTTTTCACGCTCCCAGGTTTTCAAGATGGATGCAGCCTGGTCAGGCTCTGACAATAATTGGGATATTTCCTTGAAACGCATTGCTTTCCAACCTAACGGTTGGTGACAATCCTCAATGTTATCAATCACCCTGCAGATCAGGTATGCCGCCGAAACATAGTCGCGTAAAGGAGATTCCAGGAATGACACCACTATAGCAAATGACCGAGAAACACCTTCCATGAAATAGTCTAAGTATCTCCTTTGAGGTGGTTCCAACTCAAACGACACAGTCTTCAATTCAGGATTTTTCCAAGAACCAGCGGTAGGTTGGGTCATCCCCATTTGTTTCCCTTCACCTTAGCAAGTTAGGAGGGATTCCTTACCGGGATCGAAGACGGTAAAACCATTCACGAAACACAAAAATCCGGGTTGTCCTCTCCTGAATCACTTCAACTAACTCACCGGCCATATCCGCCAACTCTTGCTGTACGAGTTGATCCATTTCGGGACTGGTAGCCATATAATCCAGCGTCTCCTCGATAATTTCCGTGGTCGTATCCTGAACCAACGCCCGACTCAGGTATTCCTCAGTGCGCCCGGTATTGATCCAGGTCTGCATCACCTGCTCGCCGCGCGCTTCAAAGCGATCAAACTGCCGTCTGACAGGTCCCATGATACGGCTGTTCGTCATTGGGCTTGCCAAGCTGGACACCAGGTTAAAAGCTCGATTGGCGACATTGCCCACTGTCTTAACACCGCGATCCAGCGTTCCAGCAGTCTGTACCAGCGCGCCCTCGATTGCATATCTGGCGCGATCGGTCGGGCTTTCATCAGGCTTAATAGTTGTCTGAGGGATATAATATCGGCTCATTTGGGATTGTTTCTGCTGGAAACGATTTTCCAATTCATCCTTTCCGAGAACTAAACTTCCCAACGCCAGACGGAACGCCAGCCTGATCGATCCAACCCCTGTTTCGCTAGTCGTGACGGTCGAGTCTGGGGGTGTAACCACAATGGGAGTATGACTGGCCTGTTCAGTTTCAGCCGGTTGTTGCGGTTTGGTATTTGAGTTCATATTTCCAATTACTTTCTCAAGAACACTTCCACAGCTATCCTAAGCCAATCGGTGGCGGGATTGATCGCATCAGAATACAGAATTAATTAAGAGATCAGTTGCTGGATTTTTATACTTCCAGGCGGGATGATATTAACATAAATTAAAATTCCAGTCAACAAACGTACAGCTAACTTGACGGTCGGAGAGGAATGATGTATATTTGTTATGACGCAGTGCGTCGTAATCTTAACAAAGAAAAATATGGAGAAAAACGAATGGCTACCAAAACCAAACCACCTGTCGTAGAAATGCCTCACAAAGAGGGTGCTGCGGGCGAAGAACGCAGCGGGCTTATGGAAAGCATGCGGCGAGTCCTGCTGGCAAGCATCGGCGTAGTTGCTGTAACCAAGGAGGAACTCGGAGAATTCATCGATAAGATGGTCGAACGAGGCGAGATCGCCGAGCAGGAAGGCAAGAAACTGTATGCTGAGCTGATGGACAAACGCAAGAAGAAAACCGGTGAGGCAGAAGAAATAGCCGGCACTCGTATGCGCGAGATGCTTGACCACATGGATGTCCCCACCAAGGCTGATATCGACGTATTAAGTGAAAAGATCAGCGCCTTGTCAAAGAAAGTGGACGAATTGAAGAAAGCGCAAGGCTAATCTAGCCTGAGTACTACCGTCGTGAGACATTCCGGACGGTTAGCCAGGCAAGCCTGGCAGCCAGGAAAAGCAGTAAAACAAACCCGCCCAGGATCAACCAGGTTATCAGCTTCCAAGGCCAGGTGAGATCGATACGCGGGATGAGAAATGCAAGCGCGACTAACATCGCGGCCAACAGTAATGCGTAAATAATCCGGCTAACCAGCCGGTCGACCTGGAGCATGATTGGCTCCAGTTGGGGTAGCTCGGCTTTCACCGTGAAATCCCCGCGTTCCAACTGGTCTAGCAGGCGCGTGCTCTGCCTGGGTAGAATAGTGATCAGATCTTTCCACTCCATCCCCAGGCGGAGCACAGCGGGCCCCCAGGATGAAGGGAACCATACCTGGCGGAAGATCTTTCCAAGGTAGGGTTGGGCTGCCGCGAAGATATCAAAATCTGGATCCAGGGCAAGACCAACTCCTTGCATAATGACGGCCGTCTTGATCAGAAGCCAGTAATCGGCAGGTATCCGCAGGTGATATTCATAGATAATCGGTTGGAGACCTTGTAGGATTTCCGAGGCGTTGAACTCATAAATTGGTAAGCCGTAATATTGCATTAATACGCGTCGCAAATCACGGTACAGACCTGCTCGGTCAACCTTATAATCTGCAATTCCCATGCGTTGCAATTGATCAACAATCCCTTCTACATCTAATTGGACAGCGACAACAAAGAGGCGGGCCAAATTGATCCGATCACGCTCATCCAGCCGACCCATCGTGCCGAAGTCCAGCACCCCAATCACCTCGCCAGGCATCACCAGTAAATTGCCCGGGTGCGGGTCGGCGTGAAAATATCCATCGATGAGTACTTCTTGAAGAACAAACTGGGCGCAGTAAATTGCCAGCCGGTGCCGGTCGTAACCGGCTGCCTCCAAAGCAGGAAGATCATCGATTTTGATTCCACTGATCTGTTCCATGACAAGGACGCGTCGCGAGGTGAAATCCCAATATATGCTTGGGACGTACATGTGGGAATCCTTGCTGAAATTAGCCTTAAACCTTTCTGCACTGCGGGCTTCCCGGCGAAAATCCAGTTCGGTGCGCAAAGCCACGGCGTACTCTTCGGCAATATCGGCCACGCTGTAACGCTCCCCAATGGCAGTACGTTGCTGCACTTGATTAGCAAAATCGTTGAGGATATCCAGATCCGTGTTAATGATTGTTTCAATATCCGGACGCTGGATCTTGATCACAACCTGCTCACCGGTCATCAGTGTAGCCACGTGCACCTGGGCTAAAGATGCGGCGGCAATTGGCGTTGGGTCAATCCAGGAAAAGACCTGTTCAGATGGGAACCCCCAGTTCTTCCTCCAGCACTGCTCGGGCCTTTTCCCAGGAGACTGGCGCTACTTTATCTTGCAGGTAGCTCAATTCTTCAATAAAATCAGGAGGCAGAAGATCCGGTCGGGTGCTCAGGATTTGTCCGAACTTGACAAAGGTTGGACCCAGCTCATCAATCGCCAGGCGCAACCGCCGGGGTAAGGAGATTTCTGTTTCTTCGGGCAACTTCCGACTACGGAAACGCCTGGGGAGATTTTAACCGCTCACTTAAACCCAGTTGAGCCAAGAAGGCTCCAAAACCATAATCAGCCAGGATTCCAGCAATTTGGCGATAGCGACGGAGGTAACGTGGACGGACAAGCATAGTTTATTAGTGAGTGGGGAAAGATTAAATTTATTATATCAGGTTGACTGCAATTCTTGCTTTCATATCATCCGATTGACCATTTCTCACATCATTGCTTATAATCAATCTTCTGGAAATATTGTGGAATAACCCTATGCTGGTGATCAAACGCTACCCAAATCGCAAATTGTACGATACAGAAGCTAAAAGCTATATCACCCTGGAACAGATCGCCGGTCTGATTCGCGATGGTCAGGAAATCCAGGTGATCGACAACGTCACCGGGGAGGATCTGACGGCTGTAGTATTAACGCAGATCATCCTGGAACAGGAGAAAAAACAGGCCGGGTTTGTGCCCAGCACCATCCTGGCTGGACTGGTGCAATCGGGCGGTAGAACCTTGAGTTCACTGCGTCAATCTTTCATCAATTCCCATGATCTGATCCACCAGATTGATACAGAAATCGATCAACGCATCCAGAGCCTGATCAGCCGGGGCGAACTGGCAGAGGAAGAAGCCCGGCATTGGCGAGATAAGCTACTTGCCCAACAACCAGAGAATGCCAATCAATCGCCCTCCCTCGATCAAGAAACGCTTGCTCAGCTACTTGCTGAATACGGCGCGCCGAGCAAAGCTGATCTTCACCATCTCGCCCAGCAACTGGAAGCGCTGACTGCTGAAATTGAGCATTTGCAAAACACTCCCGATCACCCCACTGATCCCGACCAACTCACTGAAACGGGTAACTTTTCCCGTCAGGAAGCATCTAATGAGTAGCGATCTCTCGCGTGAGCCTGTATCACTGGAGGCACTGCAGCAAGGGGATCGGGGTGAGTTCGCCCGCCTAGTAGAGCAGTACTCCCCGATGATCTATCGCCTGGGATCAAAGATGTTAGACAACCCGCAAGATGTCGAGGATATGCTACAGGAAACGTTTATCAAGGCCTACCGACACCTGGGAGATTTCGATGGGCGTTCCAGCCTATCAACCTGGCTGTATCGCATTGCAACGAACGAAGCCTTGATGGCAATGCGCCGGAAACGACCAGACACGATCTCTTTCGATGAACCACAGGCAGGTGAGACCGAGCCACAAGAACCCCTGCAGATCGTGGACTGGTGCTGTATGCCAGAGCAAGAATTGATGTCGGCGGAAGGACGAGAATATCTGGATAAAGCTGTCGAGGGCTTGCCAACCAGTCTGAGAGTGGTATTTTTGTTAAGAGATATTGAAGGTTTATCTACGCGCGAGACGGCTGAGGTGCTCACTCTGAGCGAAATGGCAGTAAAGACACGTTTATCGCGCGCCCGCCTTCAGTTGCGAGAAACTTTGTCGACTTATTACGGTGAACGGTTATTAGGGTAAGACTATGGCACACCAAGAAAATTGTCGTGAACTATTGAGCTCGCTCTCGGATTACGTGGATGGCACACTCGGCGAAGAGCTGTGCACAGAACTTGAGCGCCACCTCTCCAGTTGCGAGAATTGCCAAATTGTCGTTGATACACTAAAGAAAACAATATACCTGTACAAAGTCACCACCACTTCGACTGAGTTACCAGAAGACATTCGCCAGCGCCTCTACCATCGTCTAGACTTAGATGAATTTCTGAGCACGTAACCTTTTCGCCGGCTGTGCATCCAATCAGATAATGACAACCCGCCTTCCGCCAGCCCCTATTAATTTCTACGAACCCGGCCCCAGCGGGATTGAAAAAACCAATATTGGCGCGTTAAACAGGCCACCCAAATTGCACCCGAGCGAGCTTTGCCCCAGGTGTCAAGTGGGACACCTGGATTTTGATGGCTTGCTCAACCTGAGCTGTCCAAAATGCGGCTTTACACTGACGGGGTGTTTTACCTGATAACAAGCACTCACCCCGGTGGGGTGTTATATTCAATAAGACAAGGAGAACTATCTTTTATGTCCCCATTGCTCGAGCAAGAGATTCAAGACCAAGTGCGAGGCATATTTGCTAAACAACTCAAAGAACCCGTGCAAGTGCTGTTTTTCAGTCAAAAGGAAGACTGTCCATACTGTGAAGATACGCAGTCTTTACTTCAAGAACTCTCCTCGCTCTCCGAGCATATCGAAATGGGGATTCACGACCTGACCGACGACGCTGAGCTTGCCCGACACTACAATGTTGACAAAGTCCCGGGGATCGTGATTGCAGCCAAAGATGGCGACCAGGTCGTTGATTATGGGATTCGTTACGCCGGCATACCCGCCGGACATGAGTTTAGTTCGCTAATACAAGACTTGATCCTGGTATCAGGTCGCAACTCCGGATTGAGCCAGCAAACCCGCGATCACCTGACGAAGCTAACCAAGCCAGTCACCCTGCAAGTCTTTGTCACACCAACCTGACCGTACTGCCCGCGAGCCGTGGTGCTCGCTCACCAGATGGCGCTCGAAAGCCCCTGGATTCAAGCGGAAACGATCGAAGCTACCGAATTTCCTGAACTATCTAGCCGCCATGCAGTCAGCGGTGTACCGCAAACCACGATCAATGACGGTGCAGGTAGAGTGGTAGGCGCCGTTCCGGAAGATCAACTGCTGGCTGAGATTCTCAGGTCACTGCGTGCAAACTAGATCGATCGAAAAATATAGAAAGAACCGGTCGGGAGTCTTAAGCTGGGAGCACCATCAAAGTTATATCACCCCTATCATAGAGAATTGATCATGGAAACAAAAGTAACCTGGCATGGAAGAATGAGCTTTACCGGCAGCGCGGAGACCGGATTCACAGTTCCATTGGGGGCAAGTACAAGCGTGGGCGGGGATGAAGATGGCTTTATTCCAATGGAATTGATCGCTACCGGCCTGGCGGGCTGCACAGCCATGGATGTGATCTCGATCCTGCTAAAGAAACGAGAAGAAGTCACGAATTTCGAGGTCAAGGTAATTGCCGAGCAAGCCAGCGAACACCCCAAGGTATTCACCCGAGCCACTATCCAGTATGTGATCACCGGTCAGGGAGTGAGTGAGACCTCAGTTCGCCGGGCAATTGAGCTATCTGCCACACGCTACTGTCCAGGGCAGGCAATGCTGAGCAAGGTCATGCCGATCGAGTTGAATTATCAGATCTTTGAGGCAGAGGGAGCAGATCGCCGGCTGGTCACTAGCGGGGAATTTACTCCCACGCCTCTATAGACGACTGACGGACAGACTCAGCCGGGTTCCTTCAGAGACCACGCGCAATGAGCAGCAGGAGAGCAGGCGCTCTTGTGCCAGGAGGCCTCCAATAACTATTCCGCCGGTGTGCCAGGATTGAGACTGCCTTCGACAATGACATCGTGATCCGGCAGGAGAGTCTCCGCCTGGCGGACAACACGAACTCCATAGCCGCCCAATCCTACCAGGCTCATTGCAAGCCCACAGAATACGATAATCAACGACATTCCCGCGCCAGGACCGGTTCCCACCAGCCAGCCGAACGCGGCAGACAGGGGTGTATCCCCATTCATCGCCGGGCCGAAGACATTATCCGCCAACGGACCAGCAAGCAAGGTTGCAATCGGAGTGACAAACCAGGCAATCAAACGCCGGGTAGCAAAAACCCGTCCCTGGAGATCGGGGACAACCTTAGCCTGCCAGATGGCCTGGTTTGAGCTGTTGATCAGCGGGATAAGAAACGCGCTGATGAAATTACCTGCTGCCCACAGTGGTAAGGCACGGCCCAGCCCGATCAGAGTGGCACCGAACAAGCCAGACAAGGTCCAGCCGGAGAGCACCCCATCCACGCGCCGCTTTGGACCCCCCCAGGCGCTCATGGCCAGCCCGCCAATAACTCCACCAATCGCCCCAGCCGTTTCAACACTGGCAAAGATCAAGGCATTATTCCCGGTGCGCGCCAGGATCATCGGCGCGAGCAAAGTGAAAGCCAGCGTGGCAAAGAAATTACCAACCATAAAGACCAGCTGCAACCCCAGGAGACTGGCGCGCTGAAAGATGTAACGAAAGCCATATGCGGCCTCTTTCAGAATACTGCCCCGGCTGGCTTGACCTTCAGCAGTTGCCTCTGGTTGGGGGATATGCACGATCAGCAAAGTTCCTACCGCTACAACGAAGGTGACGATATCGATCGATAAAATCCCACCCAGGCCAATTAACGGCAGAAGAGCACCTGCCAGCAGAGGGGCAAAAATCCCCGAGGAATTTCCAGCCAGCTCATTCAAGGCATGGGCGCGGGCGTAATGCTGTTTTGGCACGATCATTGTGATGGCTGCCGAATATGCTGGCCATTGGAAAGTCTGGAAGGTGCCGGTGATCGCGCTGGCGATATAGAGATGCCAGATTTGCAGATTTCCAGTCAGATACAGTACTAAAATCCCGATTGACGCCAGGCCAGATGCCAGGTCGCTGAGCATCATCATCAGCTTACGATTGGAGCGATCGACGATCACCCCGGCGATTGGGCTAAAAATGAGCAGCGGCGTCACGTGGAAAAATCCCACCAGCGCCAGGGAGGTCGCCTTTCCGGTCATCTGGTAAGCCCAGATGGTCAAGGCAAAAGCCGACATGGACGTGCCAAGCAGTGAAACAGCCTGTCCAATCCAGACAATACTGAATGAGAACATCCCTCGAGGCTGACGAAAGGGCATGGCGGATAGTCTCTTAGATTCGTTTTTATTGCATCATCGAAGGTTATTGAGCGCTGGCTGCCACCTGGCAAATTTTCTGATTGCGCAGATACTGCTTCAAGGCCTCAGTAGAGTCAACATGCAAGGAGCCAGCAGTCGGGACACCGTTGTTTTGACCAAATATAGCATTCGTCTGGGCATGGCGCCCTTCCAGCGGTATTACCAGGTTATCTACGCTCGAAAAGAACTTATACCCGCTATGCACACGAACAGCAGCTGGATAGTAGAACTCAATGGCAACCATTCCAGGGTTTTGCTGGTAGTCCTGGTATGTTTCAAACGACATACTCAGTGGATCATAGCGTTTCTCGCCCGACATAGTTTCATTCAAAATTTTAGCCAGGGCGCCAAAGTGATAAGAGCCTGGATTGAACTCAATTGTATTGCCAAAGCAATGCACGATCACTCCATTAGGAGTCTCGGCAAAACGGTTCGAGAACCACATCCAATCTCCTGTGCCTAAAGAAATAATCGTATAAATGATGATCGCCAGAGTGATGATTACAATGAGAACCAGGTTTAAAACTGATGGATTGCTACGCTGTCCGACAGTTAACATACTTTCCATCCTTTCCAGATCCTTTTGTAAGTACTGCTAAACAATTCTCCTAATCAGGATGATTGCCATGATGAATACCTGAGGAATGTGTGAAAGGTTCAAGCAGCCCAGTTAGTTATTCGATAAAAATCTCGACATGCTCGCCATCTTCCTCATCTACAACATCGACGATTTTCCCTTCTACTCCAGAGCGAAGCATTTCCATTAACTGTTCGGTCTTCAAGTCGCCCACTTCTGGAGCGAACTGCGCTCCGATCTGCATGCCCCATTCCATCAAGCCGAGTGGAATGTTGACTGTAGTCTTGGTTTTTCCTGAGTTGGTATCCGTGACACGTACCCGAAACCAGCGCGCCTCACCGCCTGAACGGACAGCAAGTTTGCCTTTACTGCTTTTCTGGCTGCCGCCTAACGCAGCGAGCAGTTTGGCACCTTCCTCAGCGGTAATTTTGCCTTCCCGGATCATGCTCAAGATCTTCATGCGTTCTTCTGTGGTTGCCATGTGAGCACCTCCATCCTTATCTCATCCAATATAAATTTGAACCTGCTCCCCATCTTCGCCTTCATCGACTTCGATATAGAAAGGCGCTTCAGGGCCTGTGGTATTCCCCAGGGCCAGGATCATCTCATCCAGCCCAGTCTGGTCTAACTTTGGAATGTAACGACCAAAATTGCGTACAAACCAAGCTGCAAAGCGTAACGGCAATGGGAAACTAATGGCAATGGTCTGCGGTCTTTCACCCGGTTTCTGGTGAACCCGCAGGTGTAACCAGCGGGAGGTCCGGCTGCTGACAGCCAGCGCCATCACTGCGACTCCCAGCAAGAAGGGTAACCAGGCGCACCCGAACCAGAACCCGAAACCGGATGCCATGTAAGCCCAGAACATTAAGAGGCCACCAAGAACAGTAATGCCGACCCCTACCCACAAGGGAATCTGCCACCAACGCCGCCATTTATCAATCTGCTCATCGAATTCACCAAGCGGTGGACCAGACCGTCCATCGATTACCTCACCGGTCTCTGCTGCAGGGGACTCACCTCCTAGTGGCGGACTGCCGGCAGGAACCGTCTCCGGTGGGGGCACATCCTCGAAATCTGCCTGGTCTGCTTCACTTTCGAATGCCTGGAGCAAACGAGCACCTTCTTCGGCTGTTATAACCCCGCTTTCGATCATCGACAGGATTTGCATGTGCGGATTCTGCTCACCTTTTTGTTCCATCATGCCTGCTTGCCTTCCAGAGCTGCCAATAGTTGCTCAGCCTGCTCAATTGTGATCTGCTGTTGTTCCAGCATTTGTAAGACGAGCAATCGTTCTTCATCAGATACCGGTTGGCTAGGGGGTTCTGACTGGGGAGACGCCCATTCATATGGCTCCGGTCGTCTTCGCCGGTCGCGGGCTGCCATCTCTGCAGAACGCGCTTTCAGCTCTGCGCGCCGACGAGCGGATTCCAGCTTACGCTGCAAACGTTCCTGAGCACGCTGCATTTTCTCGTGGGCGCGGGCAGCTGCTTGCTCGCTGGCCTGACGAGCCCGCTGATTAATGCGCTCAAACTCCTCTGCAGAAAGGCCGATCGTCCCAACCATCTTGGGTAAGTTGGCTAATTGCGTTTCAATCTGTTGTTCAAGCATCTCCATTTGGGCGGAAATTTGTTGAGTCACCTGCTCGGTGATAGCATTCGCCATGCTATCCAAATCCTCGCCGATCTCGACATCCAGGTCCTGCATGCCCCAATCTGCTGGGAGTACGCCGATCCCAAGATTGCCTTCCGCAGAAAGAGTTAATTCAGCTTCCTGGTCACCCAAATTAAAGCTGAACGGCGCCGTGAGCCGGTCCACCAGCTCCAGATCCGGGATCTTGATGGAAAGCGAGTCAGCTCGAGGGATGCTAATTTTCACACTGGCATCCGCAGGGATGCGGCAAAACAGATTGCCCCCGGCGGTGAAGTTATAGGAGTTGCCAGGCCCTGGATCCAGGTTCAGGGTGAGATTGCCCTCTGCTCGGGCTGATCCATTGCCATCCAGATCGCTGATCGACAGGCTGCCTTCGACTTCCTTCTCGACCACAAAATTACCCTGAACATCTGAGATGCTGGCATTTCCCTCGACTTTCCCAACTCTTAGATCCCCAGTGATATTCTTGGCCGCCAGGTTTCCACTGACAGTCTCCAGAGAAACGGTTCCCACGCTGCGCAAAGTCAGGTTGCCATCCACGCGTTGGATCAGCAAAGTACCCTCAATTGATTTGAGGGTGGCATTGCCACTGACGCGCTCAATGCGCACGTCAGCCTCATAGGGTACGCGCACTGTGCAGTTTTTTTGGCAGCGCACCCAAATCTCCTCACCCTGCTGTTGAAGGGTCACATCAAACTCTGACGAGCTCATGCCAACGACTGCCAGCTCATCCGAGCCCTTAAGAGTCAACTCTCCATCGATCCACAGAACCACCTTCTGATGGCTGGTGGCTGGCATGGATTTTTTCTCCATGATTACGCCTCACCTTCCTGCAAGATGCGCATGGCTTCATCGTAAGAGATATTACCCTGCTCCAGGCTTTCCAACACCTTGCGCCGCTCATCATCTGACATGCGGATAGGTTCCTCGCCGCCAGGTTCATAGCCCAGGGCGCGAATGACTTCGTGCAGGCGGTTGCGGATGGTCGGGTACGACAATCCAATCTCGTCTTCCATGCGATTAATCTTGCCCTCGCAGCGCACGAACGTCTCCACAAAACTGAGCTGGTCCGGGGTCAGCCGCTCGAAAGCGCCAGAAACGAAACGGCCTTCATAAGTCGTATCACATTCCTGGCAATGCAGGCGGGTGACCACAACTTCACCACCGCACAGGGGACATTTATGGGGTAAGGTCTGCATAGCTCATGTCCTTCTTAAAGTTTAGGCACACGAACCCGGAAACCCGAGATGAAGTCTCGAAAATCCAGGTTGTTTCTCTTCTATATTCGATATTATAGTCAATATAAGAAATTTGTCAAGAGACTATTTTCAATATTATCAAATATAATATTGAAATTATTTATATTTTGATACTGACTTTTGAGATTTTTGATTGCCCCCAACTCAAGCTCTATTCCAGACCCGTTATTCTCTCTCTCCTGCAGTGATGAAGCTGGGCTGGTTAGAGCACACACAGGCGGTCACCGTGCGACCAAAGCGCGTCAGAGTTCCCAGATAAGGCACAGCGCCATTATGGGCTACCCAACCTTCCAAATTGAAGGCCAGCGGTCCCTCTGCCAGGATCCATTCGCCGTTGTATAGGCGAGCAATATGGACGTGCGTCCCAGTGCTGGTGCCGCCTTCACAAGAGGGGTGCCCTAACGGTTGTCCGGCTTCTACCTCCGTCCCTACTACCGCCCGACCTTCAGTTGCCAAATGCAGGTAGAAGACCACCCAGCCCGTGCGCTCATCTCCATCTTTGTCCAGATCCAGAACGACAATACCCGGTTCGGAGCGGATTACCAGCCCGGGAGCAACCGCGGTGACCCATTCCTGGGATGGCACACAACCACCTTTTACAGATGGCGGGGCAAAATCGATGGCCGCGAAAGGCGCCCCGGTTCCCCAGCCAGTGTGTGGTCCCCCGGTCAGCGCCCAAGTAGTGTCCACTTCGAAAGGAAGAAGAAAGGCTGGCTGAGTCAGACTGCCGGGGATGTGCGGCTGGTCCGCCTGCCAGGGATCACCAAAGAGGGTCTGGTATGTACTGGCAACACCACCTGGGCCAGTCGCTTGGTGATACTTCTCGGGTGGGTAAAGCAATGAAAAATAATACTGCAGGGCGACGGTGGCTGCGTTTTGCCAGGGATCAGGCCGCTCGAGGCTGCCATCTTGTAGAGTGATAGATTGTAATTCCCCACTGCGCCAGGGGTAATATCCGTTGTTAAGCCTATTTGCCGCCAATACTAATTGAAGGTAGAGACCATGATACTTGCGGTCGACCATCTCCAAGGGGTAAACCGTGCTCTGCTCCGGCAAGTCTGGCTGGCTTAGCGCCCCAGCTTGGAATTCCAGCAAAGCAAGCATCAGGCGCGGGCTGACACCGAAATTGCGCGCCACCAGGTCGATGATCTCCGCACCGCTGCGATTAGCATCGGCAGCGTATTCACGATACCCGTTCAACCAGCCCGGCCACTGGTCGACGAAGGCCTGTGTATCAAATTCCACCTGCGCTGGCCCGTTGATAAACAGGCTGTCTGGCAAGATCTGGAAGGAGGAGCCCCACAGCGGCTCGTAGTAAATCGGGATTTTCATTGGCATCCCCGGTGGGAGCGTGGTGACATCCAGAGGAATGATCGGATTAGCCTGGCGGATCTCATCGATACTCGTATTGAAGCGTACCGCCAGAGCCGGCATATTGTCACCGGTCTGGACTGTGTAATCTACCAACTCACCTGGAGAGTAAGGCGGACGAGTTGGCAAAGGAGTCACCTCAGGGGCAATCTCCTGAACACTTTGATCAAGCGGGGTGGTTAAGGCAGCCTGAGCGGCAGGCATCACCACAGGCGCGGGCTGGCAGGCGCTCAAAGCCACACCAGCTAACCAAAAGGCGGCAATCCAGGCACTGACAATGGGCAGTCGTTTATTGAAGAATCGATGAAACATCTTAATCTGAGTAGGGATAATTGATAGCTGCGCGCCTCACCCCTGCCAGTATACCCGATCTTTATTCATCCCACCAAAAATCGCGCTGCAGACGAGTAGCCGGTAGACCTGGTGAGATCGGGCGACTGATAAAGGAATCCGCGGGCGTGTAAGGGCTGGCTACAACCACCTGCCCTTCACGATTCAGGGTACCTTCATAAGGTCGGAAGCCAGTATGGGGAGTCCAGCCATCCATCTCGAAGGGCAGCGGACCAGCTGCTCCAATCCACTCGCCGTTATATTTACGAGCGATATGCAGGTGTGTGCCGCTTGCCGGTCCGCCCTCGCAGGAGGGATGCCCAATCAAGTCCCCTGCGTCCAGCCGAGTCCCTTGCTTTACACGATCCGAGCTCGCCACATGCATATAAAGGATCGCCCAACCGGTTTGCTCAAAGCCATCGCCGTCCAGGTCCAATACCACTGCCCCGAATTGGGAGCGGGCAACAACCCCACCAGCAACCGCCACAATCCAGGCGCTGGAGGGAACACATCCTTCTTCAACACTGCCGGGGGCAAAATCCAGGGCTGCCAACGCTCCGGTGGTTTCCCAGGCTTTGTGAGGTCCGCTGGTAAATCCCCACACGGCCCCTGGAAAGAAGGGCAGATTCATATCAGGTTGAGCCAGCTTTGGCGGGTAGAGCGGCTCGACCTGGCTGGCGCGCTGCCATGGATCACCAAACATACGTTGGTATACAGCCCAAAAACCTGCATGAGGCTCGATCGCGGCTTGCCAGGCAGGGCGATCGACCAGTTGGGCGAGCGTGTACTCCAAAGCTACACTGCCGGCATTCAAGTCTGGAGCCAGAACAAAGGTAGAGCCATCCAATAATACCAAGTCCGTCAGCAGGCCGTTGCGCCAGCCATAATAACCTATGGACAACTGGTTGACTACCCAGCCCAATTGGCGGTAAAGCCCACGCCGGATAGAAGATTCGATCCCCATCAGGAATTCTGGATTTTGCCCTGCGGGTAGTTCTCCCAGAACACACCCGCAACGGTACTCCAGCAACGCCAGCAGGAGGCGCGGATTGATCGAGTTCTCCAGTGCCACCCGGCTGACCACCTCCGCTGCGCTAGTCCAGCCAGTGCTGCGCAAATACTCGCGGTGGGTGCTCAAGAAGCCATCTGCCTGCTTGAGATACGCAGCGACATCAAAATCCCTGGCAGATGGTGAATAAATCACTTCACTATCAGGCAACAGGCGAGCCGCCGGGGGAGTCGCGGCTGGAACGCCGCGGATGACCAACGCCTGTCCAGGCGAGAGCAATTGCTCTGCCGCAACAGGTGTCTCAAAGAGGATATCCTCCAGACGAACGCGATAACGGGCTGCCAGTGCGACCGGTGTGTCTCCCGCCTGGGTGTAGTAAATGTATTCAGGCGCGCTTGGCTGGGCAGACCCCCTGACAGGGATCAGGATCACAAGCAAGCCAAGCAGAGCTAAGAAGCCCTGTCTTGAAAGAAAGTGATAAGACCGGATGGTGACGCCCATGCTGGTCGAAACCCTGCTGACAAATGCTCTAAGGATCGTCGCTGCGCCGGGTAATTTGCGAAGCGGACGGACTGACCGGGCTGGCCAGGATGGTTCTGTCACCACGCGTCAAGATACCCTGATAAGGCTTCTCTCCCGCGTGCACCTGCCAACCGCTGAGCACAAACGGCAAGGGGCCATCTGCGACGATCCACTCCCCATTATATTTGCGCGCCATGTGAATGTGAGTCCCGGTAGAAAAACCGCCTTCGCACGAGGCGTGACCGAGAGAATCTCCAGCCTCTACCCAGGTTCCGGCTGGGATGCGCCCTTTCTCGGCAATGTGTAGGTAGATCAGCACCCAGCCAGTTTGCTCGCGCCCATCGCCATCCAAGTCCAACGAAACCACGCCATGATCGGAACGCACAACCAGGCCCGGAGCGGAGGCCACGGTGAAAACATTCGTCTCGACACAACCCGGGGTTATGCTGCCTGGAGCGAAGTCTATCGCCGCCCAGGCGCCATCGCGTTCCCATGCCCCGTGCGGGCCACCAGTAAATCCCCAAACCTGACCGACCGTGAAGGGCAAGCTCAAGTCTGGTTGAGCCAGATCTGGCGGGTAGAGCGGCTCAACTTGCTGAGAGCGCACCCAGGGACTTCCGAACATCTGCTCGTAAAACGCCGGGAATCCATTGACTGGATCGAGAGTCTCAAGCCATTCCTGGCTATCGAAAAATTGGGCAAAATAATACTGTAAGGCGGCTGTGCCAGAGTTCAGGTCGGGAGCCAGACGGGCGGTTATACCGTCTGAAAACTCGATCTCAGTCAAGCGCCCTTCTCGCCATCCATAATACCCGATCGATAATTGATTCAACGCCCAGGTGAGCTGCTTGTACAAGCCCTTCTCCGACGGATCTATATAACCCAGGGGGTATTCGTTGTTCTTTGCATCCGCTGGTCGCCCATATACCCAGTTGCTCTGGAATTCCAGTAAGGCGAGCAGAAGGCGAGGGTTGATTGAGTTTTCGATAGCAACCCGCTTAACAACATCCGCGCCGCTGGTCATACCGGTACTCATCAAGAATTGTTTATACTCACCGAGAAAACCGCCCGCCTCCTCGACGTACGCGTCCACATCAAAATCCATCGCCGAAGGTGAAAATACCACCTCACTATCCGGGATCAAATGCTGTGAGGAGGTCGTGTTTGCGAGACGATTGGGAATGATCAGGAGCTGCCCAGGGTTGAGTAAAGCTGTTTCAGGTATGGGCTCAGGTGAATCAACCTCCTCCGGTTTGACTCCGTACCGCACCGCCACCACTGGCAGGGTATCTCCAGCCTGGGTGTAATACAAGATTGGCGTCGTATTGACCGGCGGTTGGGTCTCGGTTGGCGTCAGAGTCGGCTCAATGGTTGGCGGAGTAGAGGTTGGGGCCGGGTCTTCTGGCAGGGTGGTCGACGTCGCTGTAACTGGATCGAATTCGACTGGAAGAGTTTCCGGATCAAATGTATTGGTTGGAATATTCTCGGATCCAGGCGGCGTGAAATATGGCACTTCGGCAGCACGCGGCGAAAGAGCACACGCCAGGCTAGTAGCCAACAGGAGTAAACCAGCGATAAAGTACCTGAGCGAGACTCGCATCGGTCGATGTTTACCGTTCAATGGCATTTGCAGAACTACTACCCTCCCAGGCTTCAATGGTTTTCCCGTTTCGTTTCAGGTAGCCATCATACTCACTGCCTGTTCCAACTGATTTCCAGCCATCCAGATTAAAAGGTAGAGTCTGGTCTGCCGGGATCCATTCCCCATTATAACGGCGCGCCAGGTGAACATGGGTGCCAGTCGAAACCCCCCCTTCGCACGAAGGATGACCAACCGGCTCACCAGCTTTCAAGAAAGTCCCCTCTCGGACCCGATCTCGACTCTCAATATGCATATACAGCACCGTCCAGCCGGTCTGCTCAAATCCATCAGCATCCAGATCCTGGACAACTGCCCCGTCCCCAGTGCGGACGATCAACCCATCGGCGACAGCTACAACCCAGGCTTCGCTTTGAACGCAGCCGAGGGCATCCCCCGGCGGTGCGAAATCCAGGGCAGCCCAGGCTGATCCACTTCCCCACCCACCATGGGGGCCTCCCGTAAATGCCCAGGACTGATCAGGTTCAAAGGGCAATTGGAGCTTTGGTTGCTTTAAATCCGCGGGGAGCAGTGGCTCAATTGCCGAATGAAACGGATATCCGAACAACTGGTTATAGGTGGCGAACAGGCCAGTTTCTGAAACAGCTTTCTTCCAATCCTCTCGACCCAGCAATTGGGCAAAATAATGCTGGACACCGGCTGTGCCAGCATTAATCGTAGGGTCTATCGAGATTACGCTGCCATCTGCCAGATCCCATACTGGCACTCCATTCACCCGCCACAAATAATACCCCCGGTTAAGCTGGTTAGCAGCCCAGGCAAGTTGTCTGTACAAACCTGCCCTCAATGGCTCTGCAATACCCATGGGAAACTCCAGGCTATCTTCTTCTGGTTGGACGTTCGTCACCCAACCGCTCTGGTATTCCAGAACTGCTAAAAGAAGGCGCGGATTGATCGAGTATTCCTGAGCGACGCGCTCGACGATCTTTACCCCGCTCAGATTACGCTCATTAACCTCTTCCCGATATTTTGCCAGATAACCAGCCTGCTCCTGAACAAAGCGTGCCAGATCGAAATCGACACTGGAAGGGCTGTAGATCAGCTCTGCATCCGGGATCACTTTGAAAGCCGGTCCATTCTCATCCGGCTGCGCGGGAGGAATCACTAACGTCTGCCCTGGCTCCAAGAGATCCGGAGAGGATAGATCATTGGCTTCAATAATTGCTGCCACACTGACCATGTAGCGTTGAGCAATACTCTGTAAATAATCTCCGGCTTGAACAACGTATTCCTCGGACTGGGTGCGGATCTCAGGCAAGGAATGGGGAGCGTCAGGAGTGGGTGTCAATTTCGGCATCTGGGTTGGTTCAATTGCAAGACCACCGATTGCCTGGACCGCTGCCTGGTCTTTTCCGGTGTCAGGGTCCGGATCTCCCCCGCCTGGCAGCCATTCGCTCGGATCCAAGGTTGCAATTAATACACATGTGACCATTGAACTTAGCACAAATACAACCGCCAGGACGATCAGGGAAGGAGTTGCTAACCGACTAGCCATTAATTTGATTTTATCCTGAAAAAGGAGGCCTGAACGGCTTAATTTTCTCAGAATTTATTATAGAACGCGCCATGCAAGGTGACATTAGACACCCTGATCTAGATGAAGAATAGATTATAGTTAATGTGTGAAATACTGCACGAGTTACCAGAGTAAATGAATATAATCATTAAATCCTCATTTTGAGGGGTGCAATTAAGATGCCACACCTGACGACATTAAGTCAGGCATATCCAGATGCTCTGACATAAGATAAGGATTACTGTATGGATAAACCAGAACGTCAAGAAGACCCACGAATATTAGAACTGCGCGCCATGCGCGAGAAGGCCCGACTCGGTGGCGGAACAGAGCGGATCGATAAACAACATGCCAAGGGGAAACTCACCGCACGCGAGCGGCTGGATATACTCCTAGATCCAGGAACTTTCAATGAAATCGAACCTTTCATCATAGCATCGGTTGACGAGATGGAGATTGCTTCGGAGAAGTATCTAGGCGATGGCGTCGTCACCGGCTATGGGCAGATCGATGGGCGCACAGTTTATGCTTATGCACAAGATTTCACCATTTATGGCGGTACGCTCAGCGATATGCAAAGCCATAAGATCTGCCGGGTTATGGACCTGGCATTGCGCAACGGTGCACCAATTATTGGCCTGATCGATTCGGGCGGAGCCCGCATACAGGAAGGCGTAAAAAGCCTGGGCGGATATGCAGAGATCTTCCGGCGCAATGCACAATACTCCGGGGTAATTCCCCAAATCAGCATTATGCTTGGCCCTTGCGCGGGCGGCGCGGCGTATTCACCGGTTTTAACCGACATGATTATCATGGTCAAGAAGCATTCTTTTATGTTCTTGACCGGCCCCGAGGTGATCAAAGCCGTCACGGGTGAGATAGTGGATGTTGAGACTTTAGGCGGTGCGGATGTTCACGCCACCCTCAGCGGCACCGTCCACCTAACCACAGCGACTGAACAGGAAGCCCTGGCGTTATGCAGGCGTGTCTTGGGTTATTTCCCATCCAATAATGTTGAGAACCCGCCTTATCTGCCGACAACCGATAATCCACTGCGCATGGACGATGATCTGAATTCAATTGTGCCACTCGATCCGGTTGATCCTTATAGCATGCATACCGTCATAGAGAAAGTGGTTGATCAGGGCAGCTTTCTCGAATTACAACCGACCTGGGCAGAAAACGCTATCACCGGGCTGGCGCGGATCGGCGGCCACAGCGTTGGAATCGTCTCACAAGAACCAAATGTCATGGCTGGGGTAATCGATATCGACGCTTCCGACAAGATCACTCGCTTTGTGCGTATGTGCGATTGCTTCAATATTCCACTAGTCACCTTCGTCGACTCTCCTGGATTCCTACCAGGAATGGAACAAGAACAACGCGGAATTATCCGCCATGGCGCCAAAGTGCTCTACGCTTATTCGGAGGCGACGGTACCCAAGATCAGCATCATCACCCGCAAAGCCTACGGCGGCGCGTACGTGGTGATGAGCAGCAAATACCTGGGCACAGACGTGAATTATGCCTGGCCGAGTGCAGAGATTGCGGTGATGGGCGCGGAGGGCGCAGTCAATATCCTGTTTAGACGGCAAATAGATAGCGCCGATGATCCAGCTGCAGAGCGCAAACGACTGGCAGAAGAATACCGACAAAAATTCAATAATCCCTACCATGCAGCCAGTTCTGGTTATGTAGATGATGTAATCGAGCCACGCGAAACGCGCCCTAAAGTCATTGCATCACTGACTGCATTACACGATAAGTATGCATCCAGCCCACCCCGCAAACACGGCAATATTCCAGTCTGAAGCATACCGAGTATACAGAGCCTTTTATAAATCCTGATCTTTGGATTGCACTACAAATTACCCTGATCGGCATGAGTGTTGTATTTGGCTGCATCCTGCTACTCTGGCTATTAATGACTTTACTGATGCGTTGGACATCCAGAGAGAGGAGTGCAGAGGCAGGACAGGAACTGCAAAATGAGCGAAAGCGACGCGCAGCTATCGCCGCAGTGTCGGTTGCCCTGGCGCACCAACCCAGCAGCAAACCGCAGCCATTTCCTCTGCCCCAGACAACCATTGTTAGCGCCTGGCAGGCTGTGACGCGCGCCAATCACTTGAGAAGGCGAGGTCCGTTAAAATGAAGTATCGCGTTAAAGTTGAAGAGCAATGGTACGAAGTTGAAATTAAAGACCTGACCACCCAACCGGTGATCGCTTATGTAGATGGAGAGTCTTTTGAAATTTGGCCTGAATCAAGCGAGAGCTCATCCATCCAGACGGTAAAACAACCAGTCACTTCTGCCACGCCTTCATCACCTAAGTCGGCAACTCCAACAACCAGAGTGGCTCCGCATCAAAGCCTGAAAGCTGTTCTCGCACCGATCCCGGGTGTGATCATTTCAATTGCTGTGCAACCCCACACTCAAGTAATTGTTGGTCAGGAGCTCTGCGTCCTGGAAGCCATGAAAATGCGCAACTCGATCCGAGCTACCCGGAATGGGGAGATTCTTCAGGTGAAAGTGACGCCTGGGCAACATGTCGGGCACCACGATGTCTTGATGGAATTCGCAGATTAGAAATGGATTTTTCACAACTATTCGCCGAACTAACCCGGGGGTTTGCCAGTTTCCAGATTGGAAATGCGGTGATGATCCTGGTCGGCGGAATCCTGATTACCCTGGCGATCACCAAGAATAGCGAACCTGTGTTGCTTTTGCCGATTGGGTTTGGCTGCATACTGGCCAATATCCCCCTCACCGGTCTATCTGAATCGGATGGCTTTTTTGGGATACTGTATCAGGCGGGCATCAGCACCGAGTTATTCCCGTTGCTAATCTTCATCGGCATTGGGGCAATGATCGATTTCAGCCCCTTGTTGGCGCAGCCGAAGATGGCGCTGCTCGGCGCGGCTGGACAATTTGGTATTTTTGGAACCCTTATTCTTGCGGTGTTAATCGGCTTTCCACTCAACGAGGCTGCCGCCATCGGAGTGATCGGGGCAATCGATGGTCCAACCTCCATTTTTGTCGCATCGAAGATCGCTCCCTATCTGCTCGCACCGATTGCAGTTGCCGCCTACTCATATATGAGCCTGGTGCCGATCATTCAACCACCCATGATGAGGCTGCTAACTACGCCGGCCGAACGCCGCATCCGGATGGAGTACACTCCGCGACCGGTTTCCCGCCGGACATTGATCCTGTTCCCCATCCTGGTAACAATTTCCGTAGGCCTGATGGTTCCTGCAGCTACCCCTTTGATCGGCGCCTTGATGCTGGGCAACTTATTAAAGGAAAGCCTGGTTGTCGACCGGCTGAGCAATTCCGTCCAAAATGAACTCAGTAATATTGTCACCTTGTTCTTGGGAGTGACGATCGGTTCAACGATGAGCGCGGCGAACTTTCTGCGTTGGGACACGATCCAGATTCTGCTCCTGGGGCTGGTGGCGTTTGCATTGGACACGGTTGCCGGTTTGCTTTTCGGGAAAATTCTTAGTTTTCTCAGTCGCGGCACGATCAATCCCCTGATCGGCGCGGCCGGGATAAGCGCCTTCCCTATGGCAGGGCGGATAGCTGCCAAAGTTGCCCAGGATGAAGACTTTGATAATTACATTCTGATGCATGCCATGGGAGCAAATACAGCCGGCCAACTAGCCAGCGTGATCGCAGGTGGTGTGCTATTGGCCCTGGTATCAGGTGTAATCTGAGCTCACAGATTCTTTAGTATCCATCTCAAAAACTTACAAATCTGTTAAGCAGTCCATTGATCCATTTTTTTAATTTGCTTTTGAAATTCTTTTTGTCTATAATATAGATAGTATCCGTAAATTTTTGCGGGTTTCTATACATATTCCATTTACTTCGCTGTCAATTTAGTTTTTTTATTTAGGGCTGGGACAAAACTGCATAAATCACCATGGAGGAAACCGAATTGAGGACGAGCAAATAAATCCAGGGGGCGTTTGGTTATATTTCTATCAACCGGATGTTCAATTAACTTAAGTGGAGGATTTGTAACATGAGGACCCGTACTGTTTTCACAAATTTGATCATTGCCAGCATGTTCCTCTTGACCGCGATTGGCTTTCCGGGAGGAACCGCGGCGTTCGCTTCTTCGGGAGACGCCGCAGAGCCAGCAGCCGTTGACGCGATGCCCGCGCCAACCATCGTCTTCCCTGGCCTGGAACGTCTAGATAACGATCCGCTAGACACTGATATCTTCCCAGCAGCGCCGACGAATCTCAACGATCCACGGGTGCTGGGGGCAGTTCCAGATACCTCTGGCGCCGCCGGGTTCACACATTACATGCAAGCGGTCAACAAGATGATCGCGCTTTACCGCAAGGATGGCACCCTGGTGCACAGCTCCACCTTTGCCAATTTCTGGGCCAACAGCACAACCGACAGCCTCTGCTCACTGGATGCCGGGATCTACCACCACGGCCAACCTTTCGTTATGTTCGATCATCTCTCCGGGCGGTGGGTTGTCGCGGATGTGGCCTATGAGAACATCGATGATGGGCCTTACTTCGTTTGTGTGGCAGTCTCGAACGGATTAGCTGTCGATCCGGCGATCCAATACTTCGATGCCCCCTACTGGTACTATTATGCTTTGAGCACCAACCAGGGAAACATCGAATACTATCCGGATGCGCCCAAGCTGGGACTATGGCCGGATGGATATTACCTGTCTATCGACACCCTGGATGTATTCAACAATGGCTTCAACCGAACTCCGCGCGGGGTGAAAGTCTGGGCGCTCAATCGCGAGGACCTGATCGCGGGCGGAAATCCGGTTGGCTCTGGGGACTTCAGATACCACGACTTTCATTTGAGCGAGCAGTTGGGGTACGAGCACCTGGTGCCCAGCAATCTCATCGGTCTGCCCCCTGCGTCGGGAACGCCGAATTACTTTGCGTCCATCCAGCCAGGCAAATTCCATATTTGGGAATTCTACTCTGATTGGAACGAGCCAAGCTCACCATCCTTTGGCATCGATAATTCACACCGTCCGAACTTCAGCCTCGATACAGATACAGCCTCGATCTGGGCTATCGGCTACATTGTCCCGCAGAGCGGCGCAGGCGAGCGACTGGATGTTCATGGAGAGCGGCTTGGATCACCCTTGCAATACCGCATTGTAGACGGAATTCCGGCTTTATGGACAAACCATCCTGTACTCAGCGATACAGCTACAGGGATGCGCTGGTATGAGATCCGTCATGATGAGGATAGCGTGCCATTCTTCTATCAATATGGCACCTACAAGCCGGAAAGTCGTTTCCGCTGGATGGGCAGCATGGCTGTTGACCGCGCCGGGAATATGGCTCTCGGATACAGCGTATCCCGATCCGACATGAACCCGGCGATCCGCTATGCCGGACGGCTGAAGAATGATCCCACTGGCACCCTTGCCCAAGGTGAGGCCGTCTTCCGCGTGAATGGATTCCCAGTCTACGATGGTTCCCAATATGACGGCGATGGACTGTATGATGGTCCTTGGGGGCGCCAGAGCCAGATGTCGGTCGATCCACTGGATGAGTGTATCATCTGGTACACCAATATGTATTACAACGAGGCTTCCAATGGCACCGACTGGCGCACCGCAGTCGGTTGGTTCGGCTTCCCGCAATGCAAGGGCGGCCAAACCAAGCGCATCTCATTGCATACCGATGATACTCAGGGCAATTTCTCTTCCGGGCTGGACTTCGAGATGTACAGTGTGGGTATCTCTGGAAATGGCCGTTACGTCGTCTTCTCATCCGAAGCTACTAACCTGGTAGACGATGACACCAACGGGCACAGGGATGTCTTCCTGCGCGACCGCGACACCGACAATGATGGTGTATTCGATGAACCCGGCTCAGTTCAGACGACGCGTGTATCGATAGGCTACGACGGCTCCCAAACCAATGCTGATTCTTGGGAAGTAGCTATCTCAGCCAATGCAGCTTACATCGCATACAGTTCCGATGCGAGCAATATTGTCCAGAATGACACCAACGGGGCGCGAGATGTGTTTGTTTATGAGCGGGGGACTGGCGACTCAATCCGCGCCTCGGTCATCGATAAAACCCTCAACGGCAACTCAAATGCCCAATCTGATCAGCCCTTCTTGAACCAGGATGGCAGCATGGTTGTCTTCCGCTCCGTCGCTAACAACCTGATCACCACCGATACCAATACAGTGGCTGACATCTTCCTGCACAATCGCGATTCGGACGGCGATGGGGTTTTCGACGAGACGAATGGAATCCGCACTATTCGCGTCTCGACCCCCGATCCGACTGCCCCAGGCACCCAGTCGAATGGCGAGTCCGCCACCCCGACGATCTCCAATAACGGGCAATGGATCGCCTTCGCCTCCCGAGCCACCAACATGGTAGCTGGCGACGACGCGGACCCAGACCTGTGGGATGTCTTCCTGCGCGATTGGATCAACGATACTACAACCCTGGTTTCGGTCGCCCTGGATGGGGCTGATCTCGGGGATTCGTACACGCCGTTTATATCCGGCAATAGCCGCTTCGTGGCGTTTGCTTCACGCGCGTACAGCCTCGATCAGGCAAACCTGGTACCGGCTGAAGTTGCCGGTGACTACGACGCGGATATCTTCGTCTTTGACCGGACTCCACCTGCCGCCACCCCACCGATCAGCTATATCTCTGTCAACTTCTTCGGTGACGAAGCGCAGAACGGCGACTCTTACTCGCCTTCGATCACTGCAGATGGGCGCTATATCACCTTCGCTTCCGAGGCCAATAACCTGGATGTCAACCTGCCGGACTTTAACGGTCGCCGGGACGTCTACGTCCACGATCGCACTCTGGCACTGAGCGGCGTCTACGATTTCGGCCTCACCCAACGCATCTCGCTAAACTACTCCGGTGGCGAACCCAATGAATGGTCTTTCGTCCCGGTTGTCGCCCAGAACAGCAGCGAGCTACACGTCGCGTATGTCTCCGAGGCAACAAACCTGGTGACGAACGATACGAACAGCGCCTGGGATGTCTTTGCTTTCAACGGGCAGCGCGGCACACCCACCTTCTTGAGCATCCCAGCCAACATCCCCGGCAGCATCGGCGATTTCGTTTTTGTGCCGGTGAACTTCGATCCGGATGACCAGGATATCGACACTACCACTTTCTCGGTCGATTTCGATGAAACCTGCTTGAAGTTTGATCCGGCTGCACCCGACGCGGTAGTATTCAGCACCCCGGCGGCGTTCATCGCCAACTGGAGCTACAACGGCGGAGACGTGAATGGCGAACTGGATTTCTCGATTTTCGACCAGACTGCGCCACGCGCATCGCTCCCATTCGGTCAGTTGCTCACCATGCGCTTCCAGGTTAAATCAGCCTGCGCGGCGGCGCCTGGTGCAACCTATAACGCCAGGGTTGGTTTCTCCAACGATCCAGCGCCTTCCTTTGGCAGCTACGGCCAGAGCATCCCGGGATACTCCTCGGATGGCTTCGTCCGCATCTTACCTGGTGCGCTGGGTGACTGCAATGGCGACGGCCTGGTGGACGCCGGCGATCTGAGCGCCCTGGTTCTGGAGATCTTTGACGGCGACGATGTCCTGCCTGAAAATACTCCTGGAGGCACCTTCCCCGGCAATCCGGTCGGGTGCAACCCCAACCAGGATGTGGTGGTCGACGCGGGAGATCTTTCTTGCACCGTGTTGATCATCTGGGGCGGCGGCTCAGCAGCCTGCATGGGGGGCGCCGCGCAGAGCTTATCAACGTTCAGCGCTGGTTTAGCCGCCTACACAGATGTCACCTTGAGTGTGCCGATCGAGAAGGGAGCCGTGGCAGGTAAGCAAGTGACCTTACCGCTCCGATTGGATCCTCAAGGCGCACTGATATCCAGCATGGTCTTCTCTGTGGACTACGATCAATCCTGGTTAACTTATGACACAGCGACCTTCAACCTGCCACAAGGCTACCTGGCATCCGTCCAACACGACCCAGCGGACGTGGATGGCGAACTGGATTTCGTGATCTACTATCCCGGTCTGGATGCCCCAGCCCTGGCGGTGCAGGATGTCGTCACGATTACTTTCACTGCGGGCGAGCCCCAAGGTGATTTCCTGGCTGTGGTTAAATCCTCACCCGATCCGACTGCTTCCTTCGGAAGCGCTGCTGGCACAAGCCTGCCTGGTGTCATGACTGATGGATCCGTTCTGATCACATATATGGATCACTCGATCTACCTGCCGGTAACATTTGGACGGTAAGCTGGCAGAGATCGAGCGCCTGTAACTTAATAACCCCTGGAGTGTCCGGGCTGACCGGCCCGGCGCTCCAGGTCCCACCGGGCTCCTCGCGTAGCAAAGGAGAGATTATGCGCCCAAGATTGCCCCGCGTTCTTATCATCGGATTAATCCTAATCCTTTTGATTGGATCAGTTGCTGCATCAGCAAAGATCGGATGGATAGCCAGCCTGGCTGCCCCATTCGATGGTCCGGTGCTGTCGATTCCCTTACTTATCCAATCCTATCCCAATAGCACTGTCAATGTGCCTGTCCAGTTCACTGGGAATGGTTTTAATGTTTCCAGTACCGTCTTTTCAATCGATTATGATGAAACCTATTTAAGCTACGACTCAAGCATTCCAGGATCGATAACCCTCACTCTCCCAGCTGACTTTGTAGGGGCGTGCCAGGCGGATGTCACAGATATTGATGGGGAGATCGATTGTTTTATCTATGACCCGCTGGTTCCACTGGCAGCTTTACCCGACAGCACGCTGGTGACTGTCATCCTACGCACGCTTAACCCGCCATTCACCGTTGAGGCGCGAGCCGGATTCTCGGCGGAAAGCCCTCCGGCATCCTTTGGAGATACCGAAGGCCAGAGCGTGGGTGGCACTACTCAGGACGGATCCGTGAAAATCGGCGAGGGAACACCGATCTCAACCCCCACACCGACTCCCACCCAGACAAATACACCTTCCCCTTCCCCAACTCCCACTTTGAGACCGCCATCTACACCGTGGGGCTACCTTCCTTACGTGCTGCAGGATAAGCGACAGGCCGAACCACAGCCCACGCCGAAGCCCACAGAGGGAATTTGTAACGACTTGATTGAAAACAGTGGATTCGAGAACAGCTATGCCTGGGTTATTCCTGACACGGAATATCCGGCCCGATATACGGATTCCAAATCCCACCAAGGAGAGCGGTCGATGCTCACCGGCATCATCGATTCGAGTGGGTCAGGCTACGTCAGCTATTCCAGCGCGCGCCAGAAAGTGACCCTCCCCAGTAATTCTCAAAGCGCCACCCTGGAGTTCTGGATGTACTCGAAGAGCGACGATAGCCCGTGGTTAACGCTGCGCCCTGAACTGGAGCTAGGCAAACCATTTGGAACTGAATCCTACTACAATGATTTTCAGTATCTCATCATATTAGACGAATATTTGAACCTGATCCAGGTGCTGGACAACGATCTTCACAATTCCCGCTCCTGGGAATACTTCACCTTCAATGTATCTAACCATATCGGTCGCACGATCTGGGTCGAGTTCGGAACTTACAATGATGGGGACTACGCAAAATCAGCCATGTATCTCGACGATGTCGTCCTGGATGTCTGCAAGTAACTTTGGGACCCAGTAATTTCGTGACCCCGGGATTACCAGCAAGCGGTTCCCGGGGTCTTTGTTTATCAAAACGAAGATATTTCAACCTTAATTTCATTTCCGGCTCAGATTGCGAGAGTATAATTGGGCCAGCCTGCTCAAAACAGCGAACCTTTCCAACAACCCAATTGCGAAATCATAACTATGCCATCTCCCTTAATTGAATGCGTCCCAAACTTTTCCGAAGCCCGTCGCCCGGAGGTGATCGAATCCATCCAGGCTGCCATCCTAAGCGTTCGAGCTGTGCGTGTTCTGGATCGTCACTCCGACCTGGATCACAATCGCACCGTGATCACCTTTGTCGGTCCACCAGAGGCTGTCGAACAAGCAGCGTTCCGCGCGATCAAATGCGCCGCCGAACTGATCAATTTGGACCAGCATACAGGCGAACACCCGCGCATCGGCGCAACTGACGTGGTCCCATTTGTGCCGGTCAGCGATGTAAGCATGGCGGAATGCATAGAGATCGCTCGCCGATTGGGTAAACGCGTGGGCGAGGAATTAGGCATCCCTGTGTACCTTTACGAAGAGGCAGCCACCCACCCTGACCGGCAAAACCTGGAAAATCTACGGCGTGGCCAGTACGAAGGCTTGAAATCCGAGATTGAAACCAACCTTGAGCGCGCCCCCGACTTCGGCCCGGCGCGTCTCGGTCCTGCTGGCGCGACCGTGATCGGCGCTCGGGCTTTCTTGATCGCATACAATGTGTATCTGACAACCGATGAGGTTGCCATCGCCGAGAAGATCGCCCGGGCAATTCGCCATTCCTCCGGTGGGCTGCGCTATGTGAAAGCACTTGGGCTGTTGGTAGACGGGCGGGCGCAGGTCTCAATGAATCTGACCGATTTCCGAAAGACACCGGTGGCGCGTGTTCAGGAATTGATTCGCCGAGAGGCCAGCCGCTACGGCGTTGGGATTCACCACAGTGAACTCGTAGGCCTGATCCCTGAAGACGCCCTGGTAGAGGCTGCCGTCTGGCACCTGCAACTAGATCAGTTCAAATCCGAGCAGATACTCGAAAAACGCCTGGCGACATTACAGAATGCCGAGGGGACGCAAGAGGCTTCGTACTCCACAACGTTCCTGGATGCACTGGCAGCCGGGACGGCGGCTCCTGGAGGTGGATCAGCAGCGGCTTATGCTGGAAGCATGGCGGCTGCCCTGGTGGCAATGGTCGCACGTCTGACCATCGGCAAAAGAAAGTATGTGCAGGTCGAACCTCAGATGAAGGCGATCCTCGAGCGCGCCGAAGATTTGCGGGCCAAACTGAACGCTGCCGTCCAGGAAGACGCCTCGGCGTACAAAGCGGTGATGGCAACTTTTCAATTGCCCAGGACAACCCCAGACGAAGTTAGCGCATTTGAGGCAGCGCTCGAGTCAGCTACTCTCAAAGCGGCTGAGGTGCCTCTTGAAGTAGCTCGCATGGCTGTCGAAGTGCTCGAGCTTGCATACCAGGTGATTGAATCTGGCAATATCAACGCCATCAGCGACGGTGGTTCAGCCGCAGCCCTGGCCGGGGCTGCTTTGAAGGGTGCAGGTCTCAATGTGCGGATCAACATCGCCAGCTTGAAAGACAAGACTCCGGCTGATTCTCTTAACAAGCAAATCCAACACCTTGATCAGCGTGCGATAGATCTGGAAGCCCAGAAACAGACGATAATCGTTGGACGAGGGGGTCTTTCCATCGTATGAGGCTGTCCACCTTTTGCCTGTGGCCAGCCAGAGGCTTTATCCTTTCTATTTTGTTTCTGAGCCTATCTGTATCGGCATGTACTATCGCAGCTCCAGAGAGCCAACTTTCGACTGCAGTTAGTACTGCTATTGAAACTCCACTCACTGCAATGTGGACACCACTTCAACCGCAACCTGCAACGCAGGCTGCATCCGCCACAATAACTGCCCAGCAACCAGCGGTAACCCTTTCGCAAGGAACAGATATCACACATCTTCCAATCATCCTGGAGACATCCACACAACTCGACTCAACACCAGTTTGGATCGATCCGGGCTTGCCAAATGCATTCCGGGACAGCCTTTCCCTGGCAGCTGGATTCAGCCAGGTAGATGCAGCTGAACAGGCTCAAATACAGGTAAGCGTTGGGGATGTGAATCCAATCGGTCACTGGATTTACGCCTTAGTGGCTCCCTTCCCTACAATTCCTGACGGCGTTTCTTCCAAGACAATCAAAAACGCCTGGCAGGGAAACAATGAGGGGCCATTCTCGGGCCAGCCAATCCTCCTGGATGAAAGCACCCTGATAGTGTTCAGCGCGCTGTGGGGCAATCCAGCACAGAACGCAACCAAGGTTTTGGCAACTGATAAGATTCTCCAGTATGCCTGGAATCATCGCCCGACCTGGGCACTGGTCCCTTTTGAAGACCTGGAACCCCGGTGGAAGGTATTGAAAGTCGGCAATCAATCGCCGCTGTTCAAGGATTTCGTAAGCCAAGATTACCCCCTGACGGTGCCCTTTTCTATTGAAGGTGATCCCGAACTAATCGCGAAGATAACCGGCGGGAACGAGGCCACGGCTGATCTCACCTCACCGCTTACAAACCGCCAATCTGATCAACTGACAACGGTTGCCCTGACTGGTGTCACCGCCATGGTGCGCGCCACTGCGTTCACCATGCATCGCAACGGTATCACCTATCCAGCGCAGGACGTTGGTGAAATCCTCAGGGAAGCAGATATCACTCATATCAGCAACGAGATTCCTTTCACTCCAGACTGCCCACCTCCCAATCCAACCCAGCCTGGCCTGCGTTTCTGCAGCGACCCGGACTACATCGGCCTGCTCGAGGAAGTCGGCACCGATATCGTCGAACTCACCGGCGACCACTTTGGGGATTGGGGACCAGAGGCTATGATCTATACCCTGGAGATGTATGAGGAGCGCGATTGGGACTATTACGGCGGCGGGTATAACCGGGAAGACGCTCGCCAGGCTCGTTTGATCGAGCATAACGGAAACCGGCTGGCTTTTATCGGTTGCAATGCAAAAGGGGGCGGATATGCTACCGCCAGCGAGACCCAGCCCGGAGCAGTGGCTTGCGATTACGATTGGATGCATCAAGAGATCAAACGCCTGACAAAAAAAGGGTATCAGGTGATTGTGACCTTCCAGCATTTTGAATACTATACCTATACCGCCCAGCCAAACCAGATCAGGGATTTTCAAGGCATGGCTGAGGCTGGCGCGGTTATTGTCAGCGGGAGTCAGGCTCACCAGCCTCAAGGTATGGAGTTCCACGAAAATGCCTTTATCCACTATGGCTTAGGGAACTTATTCTTCGACCAGTATCATTTCTGCACAGACAATGCGTGCGATGATGGATTTATCAACCGGCATGTCTTTTATGCAGGTCGCTACATCAGTACAGAATTGATCCCGATTGTCTTCGTGGATTATGCCCGGCCGCGCCCGATGACGCCCGAGGAGAGCGCGGTTCTATTGCGAACCATCTTCGCGGTAAGCGGGTGGTAAATCGTCTTGAAGAATCACACAGTTTATAAAAATTTAGGAGGTTTATATGGGATTGAAGCCGGATCACTGGATTCGAAAAATGGCACACGAGCATAATATGATCGAACCCTTTGAAGACAGCCAGGTGCGCAATGGCGTCA
Source organism: uncultured Chloroflexia bacterium (assembly GCA_963706905.1). GTDB lineage: Bacteria > Chloroflexota > Anaerolineae > Anaerolineales > UBA4823 > CAVPNY01. The sequence continues at coordinate 144,097 of CAVPNY010000009.1, forward strand.
TCTCTTTTGGATTATCATCTTATGGCTATGATATCCGGGTGGCAGACGAATTCAAGATTTTTACCAATGTTTTCTCTGCCGTAGTCGACCCAAAGCATTTTGACCCGAAATCAATGGTCGATTTCAAAGGAGAGGTATGCATAATCCCTCCGAATTCCTTCGCCCTGGCTCGTACTGTGGAATATTTCCGCATCCCTCGCACTGTCCTGACAGTCTGCCTGGGTAAATCGACTTATGCCCGCTGTGGGATCATTGTCAATGTGACTCCATTTGAGCCGGAATGGGAGGGCTATGTCACACTGGAAATCTCGAACACTACCCCCCTGCCTGCCAGGATTTACGCCAACGAAGGTATTGCACAGGTATTATTTTTTGAAGCGGATGAAGTTTGCAAGATATCCTACGCAGATAAGAAGGGCAAGTACCAGAAACAGGAAGCGATTGTTCTGCCAAAGCTCTAGGGAAAATAGCAGGTCCGGTTGTTTAAATTGCCAACCGGGCAGGTTGAAGCAGTGATCCGTAATCCAGGTTTACCTCGATCACCCGCAAGGGATCAGGGTGATTGACCTACTGTGATGTAATCTTTAATCTGATCGAATTTTGCATCCCCGATCCCGTTTACTGCCTGAATCTCCTCTATATTCTCGAAGGGTCCAAATTGCTGGCGGTATTCGATGATGTGTTGTGCGATCACCGGTCCAATGCCAGGTAAGCTCTCGAGTTCGGTTTGAGTAGCCAGATTGATGTTAATCGGCCTAGCTGGATCAGGTGTGGCGAGCGAAGGTTGTCCCTCGGGCAGATTTGGAATGCTCTCCCCTCTCTCAGTAGGTTCAGGAACCGCTTGCTTCCACGGAACCCAGACCTGCTGCCCATCTTCAAGGAAAGCGGCCAGGTTAATCAATCCTGCATCGGCATCAGGCAGAAGACCACCTGCCGCAACCAAAGCATCTTGCGTACGCGCCCCAGCCGGAAGCGCATACATCCCAGGGCTGGCTATTGCGCCGGTGACGTGAACCAATAAAGGAGCAAGGGTGGGAGGAGGGGCTAATTTAATTGGCTCACCCTTGGGCTGTCTGGTGATCAGAAAAACCAGACCTATGCCCAAGAAAGTGAGCACAACAGCAAAAGCCACAGCCCACCACGTTTTCATATTCTCCTCCCCTTAAATCATAAAATCCAATTCCCCGGAATTTATAGCCAGTTGAGGGGTCAGACGTCCATCGGCTCCAGAATCAGGCTTAATCCCAGGCGTTGCCGGCTTGCATCGACTTGTAGGATTCGTACCATCACCCGCGAGCCCTCGTGGATCAATTCATCCGGCTTGACCTGCCCATTATGTGTGTCCATCTCTGAGATATGGATCAGACCATCCAATCCCTCTTCCAGACGAGCGAAAGCGCCAAAATGCATGACTGAAGTGACCTCGGCTTCCACTACCTGACCAGGGGTATACCGTTCTTCGGCAGTCTCCCAAGGATTAGCAATCAGCCGTTTCAAGCTGAGCGCTACTCGTAACCTTTCCCGGTCAACACTGATGATAAAGACCTGAATCCGGTCGCTGATACTCACCATGTCGGCAGGATGGCGAACACGACCCCAGGATAATTCGGAGACATGCACCAATCCTTCCAGTCCTCCCAGGTCAACGAAGACTCCAAAATCAGTGATATTGGTCACCTGACCCCAAACTCTTCCACCTGGCTGAAGCATATCCAGCAGGGCTGTCCGGCGCCCTGGTTCAGACAGGGCTGCCCGCTCAGAAAATACTACCCGCCCGCGAGAGGGATCACATTCAATTACCTTCAACACAAGCGAAGATTCTACATAACGTCCTAACAGGCGGTCTCGCTCGTCATCCGATTTCTCGCATGGAATGTTCACCAGGTGGGAGACTGGAACGAAGCCCTGCATGTTCTCCCCTTCAACCAGAAGTCCTCCCCGGTTATAGCCAGTCACTAATAAGCTTACCGTTTCGTCACGCTCGTAGATTATGCGGGCATGATCCCAATCCACATTCAATGGACGAGGTTCTTTATTGAGCCCCGGTTGCGATGGCCTGACATCTTTTGAAATTGGCTTGCTATCCTCTGCCAGGATCGCTGACCACCACGATTCATCAATCGGCGGCGGTCCCCCTTCTTGTAAAGTTCGAGAGATTGGTTTGTTCACCATTAATCCCTACCTTCTCAGGATAAAGTGCGCGAAAAGCAGTCCTCCAGAATGATTGCTTAATACCTTAAGTTTAGCACTTCTTGGGTTTGTTTGGAAATAAATTGCTCCTCTCTAGCCTCCTTTTCCATAACAGCGATGGCTTTGGCGACTGCTTCAATAGCAACACGCTGCTTCCGGTATAGATCGGCTTCAGATACAGATAGCTTTACGGCGATTTCACGGACTTTTCGCCCCTCCATAAATTTCATCTCAAGAATATTGTATAAAATCCATTCGCCCGTAAAGCGACGCTCGCCTTCCGGGCGCGTGCGTTGGATCGCTTCCTGTAAAATAGCCCGCAAAGCGTTGATTGGATTGCCCTCATGATTGGCGATGGCTCGCTGGACAATCTGCAACCGCAACAAGGGACTTTGCGAAAGTTTGGGACCTCCCCAATAATGACTTAACGCATCTTTCACCCAACGAGAGAGGTCACGGTCATCCAGGCTGACGAGCGGGGAAGTCAACACCTCCACTCCATCATAGCGCGCCGCCGCCCGAAGGCGTTGAATCATACCTACCTGGGAGGTCAGGGCCTCCACCGAGGTGAATACCTGTTGCTGCATCAGCCGATCCTGCAATGCCATAGCAGCCCGGCGAGCCAGCACACGGAGCGCTTCGACCTGATCTTCATCCAGGGCGCCTGCCGGATTGCGCCCTGCCCCTAACAAACCGATCAATCGCTCACTTTCATCGTCATTCTCAAAAAGCGGTATTACCCAAAAATCTTTCCAATGAAATAGTTGCTCGTATTCCGTCCGCTGTACCCCCGGCCCTCCGCTTTTGGAAACCGCCTCGGCGAGGTCCTGAGGTAAATCGCTCTCTCCAAACGGACTAGGGCCACCCAGCGTCACGAGCATGCCGGAGCTTTCGTTGCCCAGATTTACCAGAAAGGCTTTGCTAATCTGCAAGCGGTCACAAACTGCCGCTAACACCGACTCAAGGAAGTCACGCAGATCACCTGATGTTAGCAGACGTTCTTCCAGGGTTTGGATCAGCTCCAGGTTATCACGATCGCCGCTATAGAACAACCAGCGCTCCCACAGGGGAGCAATCAAGGTGATCATGTGCTCCATTAATAAGAGTGTCACCACCATAATCACCGGAATGGCTGTCTGATAAGGAATGCCAGATGCGTCTCCAACTCGGCGGACGATCGTAGTTACCGCCAAGACGGTCGAAGCGGTTATCGGGCCGCGCATCAACCATTTAAATAAGCGGCGTTTTACCACCCGATCTGGCCAGGAGACGCCAAAAAAGGCTACAGAATAAGCCATCAGCACGAGCAATACCGATACCAATAAATTACTTACCACAGCAGCCACCCAAAACAGCAGTGGATGCGCCGTGGCTGTACCTGGACCGAAGAGCAAGAACGGATAAGAACCCAGAACCGGCGCTAACGCACCTAGGAGTAGATAGCGCATCCGCCGGCGGGAGGTGCTGGTGACGGTACGCTGGTAAGCGCGATATAAATTGATCCAGCCCCACCCGGTGATAACCACATAAAAAAGAGCGAAAACCCAGGTGAGCCAGGTTCGTCCCAGGTACGGAGCAGGCCCCAGGTTCATCACCAGCGACCGAACCAACCAACCGCCAATGAGAGCAAACAGAAAGACAAACGATAAGAGATAGACTATCCTGACCAAACGACGGCGACGACCACGTGAGGGTCGTCCAGTCGTCTCGAGGAGTGCATCGGAAAAGTGAAAATAGGCAGGCGGCAGGAAGATGATCCCGAGCCATTCAAAGTGCAACCAAAATCCAGCCCCCTGCGCCGGGTTTATGACACTTGCAATCGCCTCTCCAGCAGAAACGATCACCATACAGAACAATATGGAGGCAAAAGTGCGCGCCACCCGATCTCGCAGGTTAAACGACAATGCATATAACAACAGAGAGAAAGCCGTGATTGCAATGCCTGCAATCAATAGCTCATTAACCGTTTGTAAACCCTTGATGATCAAATCGAGCATACCAGCTACCCCGATAAACAAAGCTCTCTACTTATATAAGCCATTTGGAGAATAATAAGACGGCATCCTGGTTGGGGTAATAATGGTCAATAAATCCACAGAAATCAAAGCCTAATATTTGGACAAATTGAATTGCCGGGTAGTTCTTGGGTTGCATTTCAAGGATCAGGCGCTGGCTACCTAGCTGGGTTGCTACCCAATCCTGGGCTGCCAGGACTATGCCGCTGCCAATCCCCTGACGGCGAAAACGGTGGTCCACCACTACATCAGTCATCCAGGTAGTAAAGGGGAGGGTTTCCCGGGACAGGCTGGCATAACCTACAGGCTCACCGTTTAGAACAGCGACCAGCAGCCCAGATCGTTTCTGCCAGCTTTCAGCCAAAGCGCCTGGTGAACGCGGGTAATCGACCTTGACAGACCGAGGCAGGCGCGCCTCTCGAAAAGTTGCTCCCAACTGGTCAGCTTCCAATCGGTATTCCATCTGCCAAGCATGATCGCTCGTAAAGCTGTGATCGAGTTGGATCAAAACCGGGATGTCGTTTTCAATTGCTGGTCGAATTTCAATTTCGGGCATCGGGTTTTCCAGAACTCCTTAAGGTCCGGCTGTTTCAACCGGATTGTTCACTCGCACCTGGATCACACATGGGGGCAAAGAATTCCCCTGGTTGTCAGTCACCACCAAACGAAGCATATAATCTCCTGGGGATAAGGTGCGGGTATCCCATTGACCCAGATCGCTGTCTTGTTTTATCTCACGGCCGGCCTGGATTGTTAACCATACGTCCTGATCTGGACTGGCAACTTCGTATTTATAGAAACCGAAATTTTCAATATTGGCTGTGCCTTTGATTGTAATCACGCCGCTCAACTCCACCCCTTCCTGGGGTGACGAGATCATGATTTGATCAGGTACACAACCTTCTCCAACAAGCTGAACCGCAGCAGGCGTGGGGCTTGAATCAATTTGGGTTCCTTCCACGGCGGCCTGATCGCCTTCATTTACCGCAGCCAGAGTGAAAGTTGGCGTTGCCAGAAGATTTAATGTTGGAGTCATGAGTGGATTCGATTCAGGGAAGGAAGGCGCTACGAAGGTTACCATTGCGAAAACAGCTATCCCAATCAGCAATACCAGCACTGCCATGCCAGCAGACTGATTAAGCCGGGATTGAGCGCTTTCCCGTTCCAGGCCAAAAGCAGCCGCGCGCATCTCCTCCCAAGCCAGGATAAACTTACGGACATATATCAGTCCCCCTACTGCCAGCGTCAGGTATATCCATAATTCGTAAGCTCTAAAGAATCGCAGTACTTCATCCATTTCGATATATAAACTGCTGAATGGGTTATGCGTCCTACAAACGATTTAACACACCCGAAATCAGCGCCGTCAGACGGGGGACAATGATCTTGCCAGCCTCCAGTACTTCCTCATGAGTGGTCAAAGTCAACCCATCCAGGTTGGCCTTGTTACTTATCGTAGAGATCCCCAGCACGCGCGTTCCGCCTTGCCGAGCAACCGTAACCTCCGGAACGGTCGACATACCGACCGCATCTGCACCCATCCCCCTCAAGAAACGCAGATCAGCCGGGGTCTCGAAGGAAGGTCCTGCCAGGCAAATGTAGACGCCTTCCCATAAAGCTATCCCCTTCTCTCTAGCTACATCCCGAGCTAACGCTGCCAGGTCCCTGTCATATGCCTGACCCATATCAGGGAAACGTGGCCCAAACTCATCCAGGTTCGGGCCGCGCAAAGGACTCTCGCCGGTCATCCCTATCAGGTTCAGATGGTCAGTGATCAACATAAGATCCCCAGGGACGTAATCCGGGTTGACGGCACCCGCTGCATTGGTCACGATCAAAATCTCGACCCCCAGCCGCTGCATCACTCGAACCGGCAGCCCTACCAGGGACATGCTGTATCCTTCATAGAAATGAATCCGGCCCTGCATGACCAGCACATCCTGGCCTTCCAACTTACCGATAATCAGACGCCCCTCGTGCCCCTGTACGGTGGAGACCGGCCATAAGGGCAATTCTCCAAACCTGATCACGGTCGGATCCTGAACTGCTTCCGCCAGAGGACCCAAACCGGAACCCAAAATAATCCCAATGCGGGGGGCGCTCTTGATTCGGGCGCGCAATGCTTGAGCAGTGCGATCGATATCGGATACAGTCAGAAAATTACTCATCGTTTTTTTACCACCTTATACATTGGATTCCATAGTTGCTTGTAACTCGGCCGTTTTTAAGCGACGGATAAGCGCCTGGGTAGAAAATGGATTGCGATGGCCCAGCACGGTCTGGATCTCAGAAAGCGGCTTGCCTGACCTGGCCAGCCTAATTACTGCGGTATGGCGCACTTGCCGAGGGGTAATATTCAATGGTGGATCCAGCATCAGTCCCCAGGCGTGCAGAATCTGCCAGATACCTTGCCTGGTAAGCCGACCGTCCAGCTGGCTGATAAACAAGGCCGGCTCGTCGCGGCGGTGATTCAAATCCGGCCGCCCTTCCCTTATATAGCGTTCAACCGCCGGGTGAGCCATGCCAAGTGATATCCAGATATCTTCCCCATCCAAGCTTACCAAGTGCAGTCGCCTAGCCCGCAAATCCAAGTCCGTCAGATTCAAGGCAGCCACACTACTCACCGATAAACCGGTCTCGGCCAACAACATTAAGAGCGCTTGATCTCGAAATGCGCGTGGATGTGGTGATGTACCGATCAGGCTAAATAAGCTGGTAACCTGATCCTGGGTTAAAAATGGCGGTGGTACACAAGAAGATGATGAGGAAGACGCAGACAGACCAGCCAGCCCGCCTGCAGGGATGAACATGATTTCGGAGCTCAGTCCCTCACCTGAAAGGTACAGATTGAATTTGCGCAAGGTAGACAAGCGACGAGACAAGGTGCTTGGCTTCCGCCCCTGGCGTTGTTCAAACTCGAGGAAACTCCTTACCCTGCCTGCATCGAGATCAGCTATCTGCACCGGGCGCTGAAGCAGGTCTAGTAAGAAGTCCAAAAAAACACGCAGATCGCTGGCATAAGCTAATCGCGTGCTTCTCGAACAAGCCGAAGAGGCCTCCAAACTATCCAGAAAGGCGCTTACCTGTAATTGCATAAAGGTAAATTAACCCCTCCCGAACTGAGACTCACCGCTTGATCCCGGTTCAAAGAGCGGTAACAATAATGCCCTCCTTGGCAAGGGTGATTATATCATAGCCTCCCGAACAGCCTGACGGAACGCCTCCACAGCCCGTCCAACTCCATCATCATCAATCCAATAATGCGTCACCAGCCGGAAGCGACGCTGGCTGACGAGGCCAACAAGCACGCCATGCCGGGCGCAGAAAGCCGCGATCCAGGCTCCATCAACCGGAACCGACTCATCCAATGCCAGGAAGACCATGTTGGTGTAAGGCGTCCCCGGATCCAGGATCAGACCAGGTATTTCCACCAGGCCAGCAGCCAAGCGCCGGGCGCGGGTGTGATCGTCTCCTAAACGGCCAATCATCTTTTCGAGAGCGACAATCCCAGCAGCAGCCAACACACCAGCCTGCCGCATCCCCCCGCCCAACTGTTTGCGAATACGCCGGGCGCGATGGATAAACTCGCCTGACCCGCACAACAATGAACCGACGGGGGCACACAGGCCTTTGCTCAGGCAAAACGATACCGAATCGATTGAATCAACCAGGGTGCGCGCCTCCACCCCACATGCGACTGCGGCATTGAACAGGCGCGCACCGTCCAGGTGCACCTGCAGTCCCTGCGCATGGGCTAACTCTCCTGCTAACCGCGTGTACTCCACGCTCAGCGCCACACCACCACAACGGTTATGAGTGTTCTCCAGCGCCAGCAGTCGAGATATTGGATTATGGATATCATCCGAGCGGATCGCTCCCAGGATGTCTTGAAAAGCCAGGGTCCCATCTGGCTGATTGGGAATCTGGCGAGAATGCACGCCACCCAGAGCTGAGACGCCGCCAGCTTCGAACAAAACGGTGTGCGCCTTGTCTCCGACGATGACTTCGTCGCCCCTGCCACAGTGCGCCAACACAGCTGCCAGGTTTCCCATTGTTCCGGATGGGACAAAAATCGCTGCTTCTTTACCTACCAAGGCAGCCGCCATTTCCTCGAGGCGGTTGATAGTCGGGTCTTCACCATACACATCGTCGCCAACCTCAGCCTGAGCCATGGCGGCACGCATCTCCTCGGTTGGGTTGGTTACGGTGTCTGAACGCAAATCAACGATATCCATGCTAACCTCAACAAGATAGATAGATTGAGAACTAACCAGCTACATTTCTCAAGCGGTTTAACGTATCCGTTAAGTCAAGGGGAAGAGGGGCTTCAAAAACTCGCGGGGATTCCTCTCCAGGCAACTGAATCTTCAGGCGAGCGGCGTGCAGGAAATGGCGCGCCAGCGGCAAACTTGCCTTCTTGCGCCCATAAACTGTATCTCCGGTGATCGGGCAGCCGAGGTAAGCCAGATGCAGGCGGATTTGGTGGGTCCGACCAGTAATTGGATGCACCTCGAGGAGAGTATGATCCGAAAAGGTTTCCAGGGTGTGATACTCGCTAATCGCCGATCTACCCTTTCCCGGCGGCACCACGGCCATCTTTTTACGGTGAGCAGGGTCACGCCCGATAGCAGCCTCGATGCGACCCCGGCGGGTAGGCGGCTCCCCATCCACAAGCGCCAGATAAGTTTTTTCAACCTGACGGCTGCGAAACTGGTTCTGAAGCCAGCGATGGGCCTGGTCATTCTTGGCGATCAAAATCAATCCCGAAGTATCCTTATCCAGGCGGTGAACAATCCCTGGGCGCAGTTCGCCGCCCACTCCCTGGATATCCGGGGCATGCGCCAGGGCGGCGTGAACCAGGGTGCCTGTGGCATGGCCTGCACCAGGATGCACCACCATCCCGGCTGGTTTATTCACCACCAGGAAATTTTCATTTTCGAAACGAACGTCGAGTGGGATGCTCTCCGGGATCAGATCGCTTGGTGCAGGTGGTGGAATACAAACATCTACCTGGACTTCGTGATCTAAAATCTGTCCCGCTTTTAAGGCCGGGCGACCATCAACGGTCACCATGCCCATTTTGATCAGAGCCTGTAGACGAGATCGAGAAAAATCGGGCAGGCATGCCACCAGGTATTTATCCAGCCGCTGCTCGCCTTCCCCCGGATAAAGGAAATGGGCAAAGTATTCATTCACCCAATTCTTCCTTGGAAAGTGGTTTGGATGGATTTTCTGAGGGTGACCCGGGGTTGTCCGTCATTTCATTCGTTTGAGGCTGGTTGCGCTCCTTCAACCAAACACTGATCAGCAGCAAAACTACACCTGTTGTAATACACAGATCTGCCACGTTAAATACAGGAATGATCCAAATCGAAATAAAATCAGTGACCCAGCCGATGGTCAGACGGTCGATGAGATTACCGAGCGCACCGGCGAATTGCAGCCCCATCGCCAGGCGCAATAACCAGTCATCGCGCGGCACTTGAGGAAAGTAGTAGAGGATCGCAGCCGCAACGATAATCGCCAGCACGGTGAACACATCGCTAAAACCTGGCAACATGCCGAAGGCTGCGCCAGTGTTTTTCCAGTGAACGATGCGGGCGTATGGCGCCAGCCATTCCCATGGCGACCAGAACTCCGTCAAGGCTAAATTTGCCCTCACCATCGATTTGGTAGTCTGATCAATGATGAGAATTACAGCAGCAAAAGCAAATAGGATTAGATAATCACGCAGATATTGAGAAAGAGTAGGCTTCGAAGATTGTTCCATATATTGATTGTACCTTATGTCATTTTCTGTGGGTTATTCAACTTGCTCTCATCCGGACAACGGTGAATAAACCCGTCTACCCATCCCACTTGCCAACAAAATCTAATTGATGCGCCACATAGACCAATTCGCTGCGCTCCACCTGAGCGTGGCGAACGGCAATCCACTCCTGGAAACGAACCGGGTCCAGATCAGGATGATCGGCCAATGCACCCGCGATCGTGTTGATGATGAAGTGCAGGAAGTAAGCCTCATCAGCAGGATAGCCCTTAGCAGCGGGGTAGACAACCCAATCCGATGCGCCGGCTGCCAAGAGGTTTGCCCCGACGCTTTTGAGATGGGCAAACAGCCGTCTTCCAGTCCGGCTATCGCCAGAAGGTCTCCCTGAAGTTATGCGCTCATCCATGGTGCGATGATATAGCTGCGCGACTAACTCATCAAAGGATGGCTCTATAGCAGGCTCAAGGATGGTTACGCCATCGAAATTGAGGCTGAAATAAAACAACCCACCCGGCCTGGTTAACCTGGAAGATCTGTGGAAGCGCAGTAGGGATATCCAATAAATCGAGAAAGGCGTGCGCTACCAGCAGGTCCCAGGTCTGCTGACCTGACCGGCGTCGGATGAAGTCAAAAAGGTCAACCGCTTCCAGCTTGATCTTTATCTTATGTTCCTGCCCGATGAGCTCCAAGCCGCTTGTGGTTGATTGGACACGATAATTGTGGGTTTTTCCCCACTTGATCAGGTAATGTGAAGCGGCGGCGATATTGTCAGGCAGAGCATCAATCGCGGTTATCTCCGCCCCGCTTACAAGCCCCCAATCCAGCATGCGGGTCAGCATGGTCCCGATGCCACAGCCGATCTCCAGTATTCTTAAGGGCTGCCCTGGCGAAACTCCCGGCAGATTTTCCGCCAGAGTCTGCCAGACGTAGCGATTGAGGGCGCGGTCATCGACCGTGCTCTTGGCTGACAGGTAGCGAATGAATGAATAATCCATCGAGTCCATGAATAACCTCAATTCGATCCAACGCAAGGGGGTAAAACGCAAACTGAAGAAATAATTTTCTAGAGAACCTCGGCCGCTTCAGGTTAAGTCATCTCCAAGAGGAAGTCACGAATGCGTAGCGTAGTCTGCTCCCAGGTGGGGTGATCTTTAAAATGCTGGTGAGCGCCCAGACTCAAGCGCAATAACAACTCACGATCTTCAGCCAGTTGTAACAGGCATTCAGCGAGCTCACGGGGATCGTCCGGCGCAACCAAATAACCGTTCTCACCCTGGGTAATGATCTCGCAGGCTGCACCCTGGGTAGTCGCAATTGCCGGCAAGCCAAAACCCATCCCTTCCAGGTAGGCGATCCCAAAGCCTTCATAGGAGGATGGAACTGCCAAAACCTGACTCCAGACAAATTGTTGCACCAGCTCAGCGTCCTTTAGCGGCCCCAGAAAGTGCACCTGGCTTTCCAGTCTGGCGGAACGCACCTGGCGCAGGATTGTGGCTGCATATGAGCGGTCCATATCCAGGCTACCGGCGACTGCCAGCATCCAGGCATCTTGTGGGAGCGTGCTTAGAGCCTGCAGCAAGATATGCAATCCCTTGCGGGGGATCAGATTCCCCAAAAAGAAGATCCGCAGCGGGCCGGACTGAATTGCCCGGGCGGAAATTTGCGCCTCGCTGATCGCTTGGTGCAAGCGATCACCTCCCGGAAAGGCTACTACAGATGGCATGCTAACTCCTGCCAGGTTTTCCACAACCTGACGAGTAGTTTGACTATTATAGATAAAAGCATCGACACTGGACAGATAGCGACTTTCAAGCATGGCGATCAAGCGATTCTGCCAGGCAGGGCGTAACTCACTGCATCGCAGATGATGGACGATCGAAACAATTGGGTACCTCGCTTTTTCCTGCAGGAGATGGTTGATCCGCCACAAGGAGGGGTGGTTGAGTTCGTCCTCCAGTAATACATCTACCTGCAAACTTTGCAGACCTCGAAGCAAGCCAGCAGAAAAATTATCCTTCAGGTTCGCCAGATATGATCTCCCTGGCAAGGAAATGATCTCGACCTTGTCACCATCAGCTTCGAGGCGATCGACCAGCATGCGGTCGTATAGATACCCGCCTGACAGGGTGTCAAGAGAGCCATAGATGACCAGTCCAATACGCATGGAAAGGGATTATTTCTCCTGGCGGTATTCCGCCCAGGCGATAGCGTTTTCCCAGATCTTTAACCGCAATGACAGCGATGTTCTCAGCCTGGATCCTGGCACTGAACACCTGGCAGAATATGCGCGCAAAATGCTCAATGCTCGGATTTAGTCCAGCAAATTCGGGTAATTCGTTAAGAGTCTGGTCTCGGAAGGTGGCAACCAGGGCTTCCAGGCTTTGCTCAATTTCGACAATGTCTACCAGGTAACCGTGACGGTCCAGGGCAGCGCCTTGGAGCTGTACCTCAACCTGGTAATGGTGGGAATGGAGATGGTTCTCAGGCCCCCAATCCCCTCCGATCAAATAATGCCGGGCAATAAAATCGCGCTGAACGGCAACTGTATACATTTGGGATTCCTCATTCGTTAGAGACTAAAACATTAGAGACTAAAAGTAGACACAGAAATGTTTTGGTTTTACGGATAGGTGAAAACAACCTGGATTGTCTCTTCAGCATTCTTGTCTATCAACTGGTAAGCCTGGTGGGCTTGCGTGATCGGAAAGCGCTGGGTGATCCAACGAGAAGGTTTGAATACTCTCAACATCTCCCACGCCAGGTCGAAGCGGCGGTCTCTATCCCAGCGAGCACTCAAATGGGGCATCAGCGTACTGACCTGGCTGCTAATCAATTGGATGCGGGAGCGATGGAAACGACCACCCAGGCTTAATTCAGAACGCTTGCTGCCATACCAGGAGCCGATCAACACTCTCCCGTTAAATCCACACAGAGCAATCGCCTGGTCAAGAGCAGCCGGTGAACCACTCAGTTCGAACACAAGATCAGCACCAGCATATTGACGATCTGCCTGCAAACTGCGCCGCGCCGCTTCAAGAAACCCTGGATCTCCCGGGTCCAGGCTGGCGCTGGCGCCCAGATCAGAAGATGCATTCCGACGCAGCGTGAAACGATCTACCGTAACCAGGCTTGCCAGCGGGAACTGCGTCAGCAAAGCGGTAGTGAGCAGACCAACAATACCTTGCCCCAGGACAGCTACTTGCTCACCGATCAGCGGCGCGCCGTCCAGGACAAAATTCACAGCCGTTTCCATATTTGGCAAGAAGACTGCGTCCTCAAGAGAATAATCTTGAGGAACAAGCAGCAATTGATCAATCGCCGAAATGAATCGGCTGACGTGAGGCTGGAAGGCAAACACCTGCCGCCCTAACCAGGATTGATCGATCCCCTGCCCCAGGCTAATTATCTCCCCAACTGTTGCGTAGCCATATTTTAGTGGATAAGCGAATTCACTGGAGAGAACATCAATCTTTTCGTCGAGAGGGAGTTCCTCCGGAAATTCCCCGCGGTACAGAAGCATTTCTGTGCCTGGGCTGATGGCCGAACAGGCTGTGCGCACCAGGACCTGCCCGGCTTGCAACGCAGGTAAGCCTTCTTCCCGTATTTCAACCTGATGAGGAGCAACAAAGAATAGAGACTGGCTTTCCATGAGTTTCCCCCGATTATACTGTGAGTTATCCCGACCTCTGCGGGTAACCCCACACGATCAAGTCATCACCCAACCGGCTGGCCGCCATTTTCCCCAGGACGGGAAAATCCCTGCGTAAAGAGCGCTCTTCTCCCAGCAGAGCCTCCACGGCTGGTTGGCCGCCGACCAGAATGGGGGCAATCGTCAGGACAACCAGATCAACCAGGTCTTCTTGCAGGAAGGCGGTGATTACCGCCGCGCCCCCTCCACCATCAAACGCTCAACACCCAAATCACGCAGGTGTTTTAGCAGCAAGGTCAACGGCACACGCCCACATTCCTGGGGTGGGAAAACCAGCAACCTTGCGCCACATCCTTCCAGAGCGGCTACCCGATCAGGATCAATCGGGAGTGTCCCAGCTATCCAGGGCGGCAGCGATTGGAAAACCCGCGCCTGCAGCGGTGTGCGCAGATGGCTGTCAAGGATTACAGGCTGTGGATTCTCCCCAGGCACCAAGCGCACATTCAATTGCGGATCATCCGCCAGAATAGTGCCGATTCCAACCAGGATGGCGGAATGGCTGGCGCGCAATCGGTGGGTCAACTTCTGTGATGCGAGCCCGCTGATAACCAGAGGCTCCCCCCGCCGGGCTGCTAAACTGCCATCCAGACTTTGCGCGTATGCCAAGGTAACGAAAGGATGTCCATCCCGAGGATGCCCGCGCTGAATTATGTCGAGGATCGAGTTAGCCGGATCGGCCGTTTGAACCGTTGCCATTTTTCGCACTCGCCATCTCCACCGATTCTAAATTCAAAAGATGGTTCATGCGGATGACTTTGGTGAAAAGATACCCGGCATTCTCAGCGTTGGGTGTCGTTTCCAGAGGCACGCGCCGGGTTACCGGCACGCCCAATTTTTTCAGGTTTTCAATTTTCAGCGGATTATTGGTCAGCAGGCGCACCAACTCCACCCCCAAATCAGCGAGGATAAGAGCCGCAATCGTGTAATCGCGTTCATCCGCCTCATGGCCCAAGGCCAGGTTGGCTTCCACGGTATCGTAGCCCTGGTCTTGCAGATTGTACGCTCTGAGTTTATCCAGCAAGCCAATGCCGCGCCCTTCCTGACGCAGGTAGATCAACACCCCTTCGCCGGCAACTGCGATCATCTTCATCGCCGCCTCCAGCTGTTCACCGCAATCACAGCGTTGCGAGCCCAGCACATCACCAGTGAAACACTCCGAATGCACCCGCACCAGGACATCCGATTTGCCATCAACATCTCCATAAACCAGCGCCAGATGATCCTTTTCGTCCCAATTGTTGGTATACAGGTACAAAAAGAACTCACCATCCCTGGTTGGGATGCGCGCCTGCACTTTCCTTTCTACAATCAACGGTTCCATGATGATATCCATATTCATTACACTTAGATCCTAGACAGTCGGGGAGTGGATGGGTGTTTCGGCGGGGTCAGTTTGCTTAAACACCCCCAATTCCACGCTCAACTGTTCAACTGCACAAACTATCCCGCTTAGACTCTGCCTCGATCCATCCATAAGAGGGCCAGCAAGACAACCTCGTCCAGTTTGGTTATGTAACCAAGGGCACCTGAAGGCCAGGACTTGTCACCGATTGCCAACCAGGCCAGGATAGTGACCGCTGTAAATCCAATTAGCCCCCAACGGATCAGGGCACGGTTTTGCTGAGCAAGAGATATCGGAACGAACAAACCGATCATCAATACCAGATAACCAATCCCATTCAGTACAAACAAAGTGGAAGGTAATGTAATTCCTATGTATAGATGGATCACCGCTGTGATCAGGGTTGTGATGATGATTGCTAATTGCACCGAGCCAAGTTTCATTTTAGTGGCAGCCATTTTATCCTCTCTTTTTCAGTCAGTTAGTCTTGTAGTTCACTTTTTAGGTAGTTTTCTTATCCTGTATGACATTTGCAGTTCTGATGATGCAATTGGAGGTTAAGAAATACTACCCTTCATAAAACAAGTTTACATACCAATCTCAATTACGCGTCAGCCAACCTCCCCACCATAATCCAAATCCACCGAGCGCCGCATCCCGCACCCGAATCAACAGGCTCAAGCTGATCCCAATCATGGGGCTGGCACCGATCATCCCCATCGCCAGCATCTGTCCGGTCTCGAGTGTGCCGATCCCGGCCGGGATTGGCAGCAAGAAGGCTAAACGCGCGGCGGTCAGCAGAATGATCACTTCGGTCAGGGTGAGGCTTAACCCCAGGAAACGCACTGCCAGCCCAAATTCAAACAAAAGCAGGATCCAGATTAATAATGAAATCAAGATTGCAATCAGAACTGTTCCTGGATGCCCGTGGAAGAATTGGCCGGTTTCCTCTTCAACAGCCTGTAAGGTGTCTGGCCACCTGGCCAGACGCAGCGAGCCTGGGAAACGGCGCGCCAGCTTGCGTAGAATCTTTGTCACAGGCTGCCTACCTCGCCACAAGGCAAGCAAGTACCCAGCAGGAATAACTAACAGACCCGCCGGTAGAAGAAGCAACAGATAATTGGTTCCCTCGCCCAGAACTCCCGAAAGCAGGATGGTGAGGATACCTACCAGAAGAAAGGTGAAATTAGCCAGCAATTCAAGCATCTTATCCAGGGTTACGCTGGCGATTGCAGCAGTTGAAGGGATATCATTCCTGCGGATGAGCAGGTGCACCTGCAATGGCTCTCCACCAAGCTGCGGACCGGGGGTGAAATAGGTAACCCCGAAACCTGCCAACCGGTAACCCACCAGGGACCAATAGGATACCCGACACCCCTGGGCACGCAGGATCAACCACCAGCGGCTGCTGAAGGAAACCAGGACAAACGCATTGAGCACAAACAACACCAGGATCGAGCTCAGGCTCAAGTTTCCCAGGGTCGTCCATATCTCGCCAACGGAGAAACTTCGGAACGACCACCATAGAACCACCGGCAAGGCAAACCAGAACAGAAGCCACCAGGGTCTGCGCTGCAACCGAGGACTATTTATACCCTGCGATTCCTGGGGTGGTTGGGCAAGTTGGGTAGCCATTTGCTTTAGCTTTCCCCGATCCGCTTGCTGATAAGCTGCTTTTCCGGCGTCCAAACAGAATACGCCCCAGTGCCCAGATAAAACACCGCCGAAGCTCCGACAATTAAAAGGATTTCGACAATACCCAGCGGGGTGAAGCGCAGCAGAATGCTTAAGGAAAACAAGACCGCCAATGCAGCCACTCTTCCTGCCGCGCCCAGCACCAGCAGAATCCCGCCTAAAAATCCCATAAAGATCATCATGGCAAAGAGAGCCAGCGGATCAAATCCAGGACCAGGAATGAGGAACCTGACCAGCAACCAAACTAAAGTAATGGCAACTACCAGGCGCAGAATCAAGGCACCCCATGTCGTGAGAAATTGAACCGCAGAACCTGATGCAGGATTGTTTCCTTTTATATCACGGCGGATTACACCGCTAACCGCTAACCAGTCCCGGAAGAATCCAATCAGGAACGGAAGGGCAAAACAAGCTGCCACCAGGGCAGTACCGGGAGGTGTAAAGAATGGAAAGAGAGCCACGCCAATAAAACCCATTTGCGCCCCAGCAAACGGACGGCGCAAAGCGCTGGGCGCCAACTCATATACAGGTTTACCCAAACGCCGGCGCAGCCAGATCCCGGCGATAAAAACATAACGGGCAAGACCTACCATCAAGTAAAAGACTGGAACTTTATCATATTGCACCAGCAAGATCGCACCAATCAACACCCCCATCCCATCCAGGCTCATATCTAACATCTCACCAAGGCGAGTGACGTGGTTGAAACGCCGCGCCAGATAACCATCGAACAAGTCTGCTATCGCCGCTGTCGTGTACAGCAGTCCGGGCAGCCAGGCAAGCCAACCAGGGGGCAATGGCAAGAACAGAAAACCAGCCAGACCAGCAGTGAGCATCCCCCGCATGAATGTTAAACCATTCCCCGGCCCAAGCTCCGGTAACAATGCCGGCTCGCCTGGGCGGGAGTTCAACGCCAATCCCCGCCATAAAACCCCCAACAGGTAAACTGTGGGTAGGCAGGCCAGAATCAGCCACTGCCAGGCCATCTCGGACTGCCATTGGCGTTGCAGGAGTAAGGCACTAAAAGCCAGGAATAACCCGGCCAGAATTGCCAGACTTACCCAGCGCAGTCGTAGAATTCGTAAAGTTGAGGTTTGTCGGGGAAGAACGCCGGCCATATTCGTCAGATTTTACCATTTTCCCATTAGAATTATGATAATTTTACGTAAAATTAGCGGGATTGGATTTTCCAGACTATGGATCAGTTCTCTCTCCCCCTATTCAGTTAAGATTGCCCAAAGGAGCGCGGTTCCAGGGTTCTTACAAATCGCGTCTACGGAATTGGCGGATAGCCAGCAGTAAGGCGATCGCGGCGTAGACGATGGCATAGGCAATCATAAACAGGCTGGGCACAGATCCCGAACTAAAGGGTGAAAAACCCAAGGCCTGTACCAACGGTGACTGCATTTCGTAAGCTGCTCGCCTCCAGATAGCTTCGCTGGGAATGATCAGGCTGGAGATAATCCCAATGTTGACGGCGGTTTGATTCTGTACTAAAGAGCCAACCTGCTCGATCCACCCCCCGAGAAAGGCAATCCCATACATCCCAAACACCAGCACGCCATTGGCGAGGGTGGAGAGTGTCGCACCGCCAAGCAAAGATACACTGAGCAACAAGATCACATTCAGCCACATCAAGCTCAGCCCGCGCAGCACGTTTGGCGCCTGGTAGCCGCCCAACAGGTACACTACCGCCACCACACCACCGCCCATTAACAACACATATAGAGTCAACATTCCGCTAAAGCCCAGCGCTTTGCCCACCACAATCTCCCAACGTTGCACCGGCTTGGCCACCAGGGTGTGGATCGTACCCGAGGCGATCTCTCCAGAGAGCGTGTCAACCGAAGTCAGCACAGCCATCATCACACACAGGAAGTTCACCACGTACAGCCCAGCCATCATGAAGAAGTTGCGTATTTCACTGCGCTCGATCAGCCCCGCATTGCCAGAGGTGCTTAAGTCTTTATTTACATAGTAAAAACCGATGGCATAAACCACCAGGAAAATTACGCCCAGCGCCACCGCTGCCAACAAGATCTTGCGACGGGCAGCCTCTCGGAAGGTGAGGCGGGCAATTACCAGTGTGGTTCTCACAGCCCACCGTCCGTACCAACGATCTGGATAAAAAGATCTTCCAATGAGATGTTTTGAGGGCTCAGGGAATATACATCCACTCCACGCTCCACCAGATAACGGTTGATATCTGGTAGATCGGCTTCACCCGCCAAGGTCAATGAAAGATGCTCACCGTCAGCACGGACACCCGGACTCCAGCGGGAAAGCCCGCTCAGAACTTCCGATGTCAAGCCGCGGGCGCGCACCTCCACAGTCAACTCACCTTCTACCAGCTCCTGCAAGATGCTGGTGCGCAACACTACGCCATGCTTAATAAATGCCACCCGGTTGCAAGTAATCTCAACCTCACTGAGCAGGTGCGAATTCAAAAAAACTGTTGTCCCACCCTCTCGCAGGTCGTGGATGATATCACGCACCAGGCGCCTTCCGACCGGATCCAGCCCCGAAGTTGGCTCATCTAAGAGCACCAACTCAGGATCATTCAGCAAAGCCTGCGCCAACCCAATGCGCTGCAACATACCTTTGGAGAAGGTGCGCAGCCTTTTCCCAGCGTGGGGTGCCAGCCCAACCAGATCCAGCAATTCCGGAACGCGCTGCCTCAGTCGATCGGAGGACATCCGGTACAATTCCCCGTGGAGACGCAGGAACTCCTCTGCAGTCAGCCAGTCGTGGAAACGGAAATGTTCGGGCAGGAACCCAACTCGCTCACGCCCCATGTGATCGCCAAGTGGAAAACCAAGCAGCTTTCCCTCCCCAGAAGTGGGAGCGATCAATCCCAGCAGCATTTTCACCGCCGTAGTCTTGCCGGCTCCATTGGGCCCCAGGAAGCCGAACACCTCCCCACGCTCGACCGTCAGGGTGAGGTCAGCTACAGCGACTTTTTCGCCGAAAACCTTACGCAGGCTGTGAATTTCTATCGCGGCTGGCATATCTGAAGGAAAGCCTTATTCAAATAATCAAAGAGGCGTGGAATGGATCGCGTGATCCCATTCCACGCCTCCGATTACCTACAACAGATTTTACCTTACTTCAACGAGTTAGCGATCTCCAGCGCGTGCGCTGCGTCTCCCGAGCCGGTCAGAGCGTAGACAATGCCGTCCTTTACCCAGATGAGCAGAAATTCCGGGGCAAACTGCTCCATTGACTGGTTGATCAGCGTCCCCTTCACACCGTCCACCATCACGTCCTCGTAGGTGGTGCCATAGCGCGGGATAGGGATCACCAGGGTTGTCGTCCAATCTACCTGCTGGCTAAATTGGACAGCCTCCTCGGGGCTCATGCCCATAAATTGGAGAAATGCCTGCCCTAACACGGCTACATCCAGGCCGGGAGGCGCCTCGACTGTCGGGCTGACCATCTGAACCAGGGTGGTGCAGAAGGGGCGGATCGAAGAAGGATCATCTGGATCAACGCCGGCTTCCCGCGCCGCCTCGGAGGTCTGGTCGCAGGTGCCATAACCAGCCACGACAGAGGCAGGCAGTTCTATTTCGACCGTCGCCCCGTCGATCTCGTCTGGCAAGACGACATCGCTGCGCCCAATCTCTTCCAGCAAAGCCCGCACGCGCGGCAAGTCAACCTGGAAGCTGGCTTTTGCCCCAGGCTGGACTTCCAGCTTCAGGTCACCGGTCGCATTGCCAGGCAGACGCACCGGGATACCCGCCAGGGCGCTGGCCTCAGCTGCATCAGCCACTTCCTGCGAGTCTCCCAACTCCTCGACTGTCATATTATCCGCGAGCAGATTCTCGAACGATGAAGTCGAGCCAAGCTGCCCTGGCAGATCGTCTGTGTTCACCTGTACTACGGTGAACTGCTCGACACGGAATAACCCCAGGAAGCTGTTCGCCACCGCTCGCACGGAGGGGAACAGTAAAGCGATTGCCAGGATGGCGATTACCCCGCCAGCCACCCAAGCAGCCCGGTACTGTCGTGAAAAGATCTTCTGGAACATGGTAAGCTCCTCCTCTTTGGTATGTTTCAACTCCATATGGGCACGTGCCTGACCAGCAGGCATCGGCGTTTCACTGGAGGTGGGCGCCAGGACAGATCAGACGCGCCTCCACCAGACCAGCTCGCACGGCTATCCGATCCGCCTTTTCCTGGCAGTCTGAGCAAGTTGCCAGGTGAGCACGAGCGCGTTCAGCATCGGTCTTGCTACCTGAAGCGTCTTGAAAGGCACGAATTTCACCGTCACTAAGGTGCATCTTATTCTCCTCCGATCTGCCGGTAGACTCTCTCAAACTCCGCCTCAGCACGGGCCAGCACAGTCCCCACCGATGAAGCTGGCAGACGCAGGGCAGCGGCAATTTCAGCATAACTTAACCCGGAGTGGCGCAGGATCAGCACCCGCGCGGCGCGCGGCTTTAAGCTGTGCCAGGGTAGCCTGCACCAGACGGCGCTTCTCGGCGCGTTCGGTTTCCTCAACGGGATCCAATGAATGCCCAAGAACCAGCGCATCCTGTCCGGCCTGCTGCTCGTAACCCAGCCGCCGCTTGCGGGCGCGGAGGGCATTTAGCCCCAAATTGGCGGCTACCCGATAAAGCCAGCCTCCCAGGTTGTCTGTTGAGCGCGGCGGCCGACTGTATAAGCGCCAGAAGACTTCCAAAGCCAGGTCTTCCGCTTCGGCCTGCTCGCCAACCAGCTGGAAAAGAACGCTGTAGACGCGCGTCCAGTGTTCATTAAAAGCCGCCTCGAACCAGGCTGCCTGCTCGGCGGCGTGGTCCGGTGATCTTCGCAATTGATCTGCCGTCACAGCCAAAGTGTACTCCAGTTACTTGCCTTTGCGCGCTCATAGAATAAACACCGGCGAAGGAAAGATTGTGACAGGAGAGAGCATTAACCACTGCAATTGTTATGGACATAGCAAGGTGGATAGATTAGAAGCGTAGCTGGTTGTTACCGCTAAATAATCGATGCTATACTTCTCTTGGAAAAGTCCTTCAATGTATACTAGATTGTTACAAACCGCCAGATGGGAGCGCTTAAGATTTCATTAACCTAAGGAGGGATTAACGCCACGCCGTGGAAGTTTTAACAGTCTATTGACTAGGATGTGTTGACATTTCATCGTAACCAAATAAGAGTGCCGACGAAACTAGAAGTCCGAGATATCGTCTGGCCAATTTCTCGAAGCGGGAAAAGATGCGCCGATAATGCTTGATTTTGTTGATGAAACACTCCGCCAAATGGCGCTCCTTATACCAGTGTTTGTCATAGTCTCGGCTCTCTTTGCGGTTCTGCCGTGGTGGAATAACGACTTCAGCTCCTGTATCGAGGATCAACCGGAGAAAATCTTGTGCATCATACGAACGGTCAGCAATCAAGCGATCAAAATCCAGTTCAGCCACCAGCTCTGCCGCTTGGGTAATGTCATGTCGCTGACCACCGGTCAAGCGAAAGCGCAAAGGGTTGCCCAAGGCATCCACGCTCACGTGGATTTTGGTGCTGAAACCACCTCGGCTGCGACCGAGCGCTTGTTCGCTCTGGCCTCCGTTTTTTTAATGCGCCAGCCGCACACGGATGGGCTCGAATGACCGTGCTATCCAGGATCAGGTTCTCCATATCCGGATCATCGGCAAAATGTTGAATGCATATCTTCCCAGATGCTGTGCTCGCACCAGCGTGCAAAACGCTTGTAGACGCTATTCCAGTTGCCATACTTTTCCGGCAGCAAGCGCCACTGGGCTCCGCTGCGGTTAGACCCACAACGACTCCTTCCAAGGATGATGGACGATGCAATTGCTTAGCCTCCTCGCCAGCATACTTGCGGAAAGATCTAATTGCAAGCAAAGAGATATAAAAATGTGTCGCGTTGATCTGTCTCGGAGCTGTATAACATGTTGACATGAAGCTCCATTAAGGGCCTCAATTAGTCAACAGAACTAGTCATTATGGTCCTGACGTGTATGAGTTTGCAAAAGATAAGCCAATTGAAATGATTGACGGGGGTGGATTGCTGTACTTGTTAGAGCAAAATGGTGTAAAAGCACGAATTATTTTTCCAGATGATAGCAGTAAAACTTAATTCTATAGGTAAAATCTCAGCCCCGAATGCCAAGAGCTCCCTTTCAAGTATTAGTTTACCCATACCACCGGGTTGGTGAAAACGATTTTGTTTACGCCCTCTTTAAACGATCAGATGCTGGCTATTGGCAGGCCATCGCCGGCGGCGGTGAAGACAATGAAACCCCACTAGAAGCAGCTAAACGAGAAACTTTCGAGGAAGCTGGAATCGCCAGGGAATCGGATTTCATTCAACTGGATACAATCGAATCTGTGCCTGTGACCGAGTTCAGCGACAGCTACCTGTGGGGTAATGAACTCTATGTCATCCCCCAATACTGTTTTGGGGTGTTGACTAAAGAAGAAGGAATTGTACTTTCTCACGAACACAGCGAATACCGGTGGCTGACCTATCAGGAAGCCGCCGCCATAGTGAAATTCGATGGCAACCGCACCGCCCTATGGGAATTAGATAGAAGGCTGAGAGGCAAAGGCCCGCGAGGTTAGAATGGACAAATTGACATTTCTTTCATCCGTCAAATCCACCCGCGCCGAGCTGAACTCCACCATCGCAGGTCTCTCTGACCAGCTGATGTTGCAGCCTGGCGCGAGCGGCGAGATGTCGGTCAAAGATATCCTGGCCCACATCACCTGGTTCGAACGCGAGATGATCGGCCTGCTCGAACAGCGCGCCCTGGCAGGATCGGATTTGTGGAACCTGCCGAGCGATGAGCGGAATGCGGTGATTTATCAACTTAATCTTCAGCGGTCTTTACAGGAGATCCGCAACGAGGCAGCTGAGGTGTTCCAACAGCTACTAAAGCAATTAGAAAATCTGGAGGAGGCCGCACTGGACGAGCCGGCCTGGTTCCGCGACATGCCCCCTGACTGGTCGCCCAGCCAGTTGCTAGCCGAGAACACATGCGAGCATTACCAGCATCACCTGGCGGATATCACCGCCTGGTTAGCCGAGCAGCCTAGCCGTACTTCTCCAAGCCTATCTTAACTCTCTCTCCATCGAACTCGAACTCAGCCGTAGAAGCTCCCTCAGGCGGCGTGGCTTGTTTGAATTCTAACGCCAAGGTCTCTCCCATGACGTACACACGGTGCGCATCGAGAGCCTGCGCCAATTGCGCAGAAGCAAGGGCATACAGACGGATGCGATCGGCGATCTCAAAGCCAGCCTGCTTGCGCTGATCCTGAACCCGGCGAACGAACTCACGTGCCAGACCTTCCTTGACCAGTTCAGGTGTCAAATCAGTTTTCAACGCGGCCAGATAAGCGCCCTCGGAGGCCACTACGAAGCCAGCCCGGGCTTCAGCGCGAACTTCAATCTCTTCTGGAAGAACCTCATAGCGCTCGCCATCAACATCAACAGGGACTGACTTCCCGCTCAGCAATGCCTGCGCGGTTGTTTCAGGATCTAATGCCAGCAGGGCCTGGCGCAATGCGGGGTACTGGTTCTTGTACTTCTGTCCAAGCTGCTTGGGCAGCGGGTTCAAGGTATAGGCGACCGCCTCGCCAGCCGAGCCCAAAGCCCGGACTTGCTTGACGTTCAGCTCGTCTGTCAGGAGATCGGCATACTGAACAATGGCGCGCTGCTCGGCTGCACTGCCAACCGAGAAAGCCACCTCCGAGAGCGGCTGGCGCACTTTGATGGCTGCCTGGTTACGGGAAGCATGTCCTAATGAGGCCAGCTTCATCACCAACTCCATCTCGGCGTTCAGAGCTTCATCTATTCGATCTGCGTTGAACTCTGGCCAATTGGCCAAGTGAACAGACTCGGGCGCTGCCCGGTCTATGGAGCACACCAGGTTCTGGTAGAGCTCTTCTGCCAGGAAGGGCATAGTTGGCGCCAACAGCTTGCTCACCGTCACCAGCGATTCGTAGAGCGTTGCGTAAGCGGCTTGCTTGTCGGCATCTGATTCGCTCTTCCAGAAGCGCCGCCGCGAGCGCCGCAGGTACCACTTGGAGAGAATATCGACAAAAGTCTGTATCGGGCGGGTGGCATTGATCACATCATAGGTATCGAAAGCCGTGGTGACATCCCGCACCAGGGTGTGCAGTTCAGAGAGCAACCAGCGATCCAGGTCGCTGGCAGGCGCGGGAGCATTACCCTTGTTGTCAGGCGTCCATCCGTCCAGTTTCGCGTAGGTTATAAAGAACGAATAGACATTCCAAAGCGTCAAAGTGAAGTTGCGCACCACCTCTCCGACCAGGTCTACCGAGAAGCGTCGCTCTTGCCCAGGAGGGCTGGCGGTGTAAAGGTACCAGCGAAAGGCATCTGCCCCGTGCAGGTTGAGCACATCCCACGGATTTATGATATTGCCGATCGATTTGGACATCTTTTTTGCATCTTCATCCAGGATCAATCCCAGGCAGAGCACGTTGCGAAAGCTCTCCTGCTCAAAGAGCAGGGTGCTGATGGCATGTAAGGAGTAGAACCAGCCGCGGGTTTGGTCAACCGCCTCACAGATATAGTCAGCGGGAAATTGTTGTTGGAACATTTCCTGGTTTTCGAATGGATAATGCCACTGCGCCATTGGCATGGATCCTGAGTCAAACCAGACATCGATCAGCTCCGGGACACGCCCCATCTGTCCACTGCACTCCGGACAGGGAAAGTGGACCTCATCCACATACGGACGATGCAGATCCAGCCCAGCCAGGTCCTTCCCAGCATGCTCGGACAGCTCAGCCACCGAGCCTACTGCAAGCTGGTGGTGGCAACTCTCACACTCCCACACTGGCAAGGGCGTGCCCCAATAGCGCTCGCGCCCGAGCGCCCAATCGATATTATTCTCCAGCCAATTGCCGAAGCGCCCATCTTTGATATGCTCCGGATACCAGTGGATGCGCTGGTTGAGCGAAACCAATTTCTCTTTGTACTGAGTTGTGCGGATGTACCAGGTGCTGCGTGCATAATACAGCAAGGCCGTCCCACAGCGCCAGCAGAACGGATAGGTGTGTGTGTATCTCTCTTCCCGGAAAAGTAAGCCACGTGTCTGTAGGTCCTGCGAGATGAAGGGATCGGCGTCCTTGACAAACTGCCCGCTCCACGGGCGCACCTCTGGGATGAAGGTGCCATCTTCGGCTACGGTTTGCAGCACCGGCAAGTCATATTCCATAGCCGCCTGCATATCGTCAGCGCCGAATGCCGGGGCGATATGCACCAGCCCGGTGCCGTCTTCGGTGGTGACGAACTTCGCCTTCTACAACGTAATAGGCGGGCTTATCCGGCAATATGAAGGTAAACAAGTGGGTGGTAGCGCACGCCCTTCAACTTCTTGCCTTTAAAAGTCTCAAAGACCTGCACTTTCTCGTCGCGGAAGACTTTTTCTACCAGGTCTTTGGCCAGGATCAGGCGCTCTGTACCGCCTTCGGACAGCGGGCGCTCAACAATCACATAATCCACATCAGGGTGGGCAGCCACGGCTACATTGCCCGGTAATGTCCAGGGAGTGGTCGTCCACACCAGCAGGGAAGTGCCTGGATCATCCACCAACGGTAAACGCACGAACACGGATGGATCAACCGCTTCCTCGTAACCCAGCGCAACTTCATGGTCTGAAAGCGGGGTGCCACAGCGCGGGCAATAGGGCACCACTTTGAAACCCTGGTAAAGCAAACCTTTATCCCAGAAGTTCTTTAGAATCCACCACACGGATTCGATGTACTCATTGTGATAAGTGACATAGGCTGTCTCAAGATCAACCCAGAAGGCGATCCGGTCAGTCAATTTCTCCCATTCCTGAATGTACTCGAAAGCGGAACGACGGCATTCCTCATTGAACTCAGCGATGCCGTATTCTTCGATCTGGTGCTTGCTTGTGAAGCCGAGCCGTTTTTCTACCTCAATCTCCACCGGAAGACCATGTGTGTCCCATCCACCGCGGCGAATCACATGGTAGCCTCGCATAACCCGATAGCGCGGGAATACATCCTTGAAGGCGCGCGCCAGGACATGGTGTACGCCGGGCAGCCCGTTCGCGGTGGGCGGACCTTCATAAAATACATACTCAGGCTGTCCTTTGCGAAGCGCGCCAGATTTCTCAAAGATGTGGCGGTGCTTCCACATGCGCAGCACACCCTCTTCCATCTGGATCAGATTCAGCTTGGGAGAAACTTCTTTAAACATCGTCACCTCTTCTAATTAAATCAAAACTCTCATCCCACATCAGGGACGAGAGGTTAACACAAGACACGCCTCCCGCGGTACCACCCTGGTTCCCGCGTTCTCGCAGACAACTTCATTGGGCACGTTTGCTGAGCAGTTATTCATCAAAAATGCCCACGTCCTGACTAACGGGAGACGCGCCCGGCGTACTTAGTCTTAGTCAATCAGTCATGTGGTCTCATAGTCAGATATTATATTTATCTAAACTACACGACCATAAAAATACCAGACTAATCAACTAATTTCAGCTTGCGGCTCCGGAAGGATTTTCAGCCTGTGGTACTGCCCCGGCTCACACCGAACCCGGGATCGCTGCCAGTCATCACCAGCTTACTCGTTTCCATCATCGCCTTTCGATATAATATTGAAAGTGATTATGCCATAAGATAGGGAAGGGGTCAACCTGTTACCATCCAGTCCCGGTGCAGGATACCCTTGGCGATCAGCAGCGCCAGGAAAGAGAATAGGATCAAGATCACCGATAAAGTCAGGGCGATATCCAGGTCAAGCTCAAAACCGATATAGATTGCCAGCGGCATGGTCTGGGTACGACCCGGGAAGTTGCCAGCAAAGATAATTGTTGCGCCAAACTCGCCCAGAGCGCGCGCCCAGCTCATAACACTCCCGCCAAGTAGAGCTGACCAGGAAAGGGGCATGGTCACGAACCGAAATATTTGCCAGCTGCTGGCTCCATCCAAAGAAGCGGCCAGTTCCAGCTCTCGATCAAGACTTGCAAAACCCAAAGCAGCCGACTTGATATAGAACGGCGCGGCGACGAATACTTGCGCCATGATCACAGCGACGGTTGTGAAGCCAACTTGTACCCCAAGCAAATCCAGCCAGCCGCCCAGCAGTCCCCGCCGACCGAAGGCCATCAGTAAGGCCACACCTGCTACCGCCGGCGGCAGCACCAATGGCAGGTCGATCAGCGTATCGATCAATCGCCCGAAGCGAAACTGGCGGCGTGCATGGGCATATGCCAGCGGTGTGCCGCCCAGGATGATCAGCAAGGTCGAAACGATCGTCGTCGTCAGGCTTAAACCGATCGCCCGAAGCACATTTGGTTCCTGCAGATTGGCGACCAGCTGCTCTGGTGAGATGCGCAGAAACAAAGCGAGCAATGGAAGGATTATATAAATCAGCATGGGCAGGCTAAGAACCCGCCAAAGACGGCTGATCTGCGGTCGGGGCGGCAGGGAAGACGGCGATCGAGAAGGGGAAGACAGGGTCATGAAATTTCCCCCAGCACAATATGGCAACTTTCCAGCCACTCGCGAATAAAAGTCAATTGGCGGATGCGCAGCTCCATCCCCAGGCGGTTAAAAGTTTGTTCAGTCGGAATATGAACCAGCCGCTGCTGCAAACGCGCCAACCCGGCACTTGTTTCAGCAATCTGATCATCGATCAGCCGATGCGCCAGCATGATGTCGATGCTGCGGGCGAAGTACAGCCGGCTGGTAAATTCTACGCGTGTGGCCCGGACTGTGGCGCGGCTGGGGGCATACAGCCAGGATTCAAAACGCTCTCGCCCAGCCGGCGTCAATGTGAAACGACGCCGGGCAGGCAGCTTCTGCTGCTCCTCTAAAGAGCCCGTGATAAAGCCCTGCTCTTCGAGCCGGTTCAAAACATTGTATGTCTGGCTCAGGCTGACATGCCACACTTCGCCCAGATCCAGTGCCAGCCTGTGATGCAGATCGTAACCATGCGCTGGCTGCAATGCCAGAAGTCCCAACAGCGGAAACTCAGGTGAAAACGATCCGACGGTAGATGATGGTTTAACCACGGTGGATATACTCACTGGGTGAGTATATCCGGGATTGGCTGGTTGTCAAGAAATCTAGATCAGGATACGAAGCCGTTAATCCTCCAAAGTGCTTATATCCCCCTCCGGTTGGCCAAGCGCGCGGGCACGGAGCAGTCGGCGCATGATTTTGCCGCTGCGCGTCTTTGGAAGACTGTCAACAAAGGTAATGTCCTCCGGGCGAGCGATCGGGCCAATCTCGTGGGCGACGTGCTGGCGGAGCTCTTCAGCCAGCTTATCGCTCTTCTCAAAGCCGGTACGCAGGATGACATAGGCATGAATGGCGTTTCCCTTGACCTCGTGAGGCAAGCCAATTGCCGCTGACTCAGCGACTGCCGGGTGGCTCACAAGGGCGCTCTCCACCTCTGCTGTCCCCAGGCGATAACCACTGACTTTGATCACATCGTCCATACGGCCAATGATCCACACGTAACCATCCTTGTCTTTGCGCGCCGAGTTGCCAGTCTGGTACATATTTTCAAACTTGCTCCAATATTGCTGGCGGAAACGCTCAGGATCACGGTAAATTGTCCGTAACATGCCAGGCCAGGGACGCTTAATAACCAGATAACCTTCTTCTCCCACCGAGGCAGGCTGTCCTTGCTCATCGACGACATCCACCTCCACTCCAAAGAAAGGCCGCGTGGCCGAGCCAGGCTTGAGAGGGGTGATGGGTAGTGGTGTGATCATGAAGCCACCCGTCTCAGTCTGCCACCAGGTATCCATGATTGGGCAACGACCCTTGCCAATCACTGTGTGATACCATTTCCACGCCTCCGGGTTTATCGGCTCACCCACGCTGCCCAGCAAGCGGAGACTGCTCAGGTCGTGGCGATTAGCCCACGCCTCGCCAAAGCGCATCAGGCCGCGAATCGCGGTTGGGGCGGTATAGAGAATTGTAATTCCGTAGTTCTCTACCATCCTCCACCAGCGATTAGGGTACGGGTGAGTTGGCGCTCCCTCATACATAAAACTCGTTGCCCCGTTTAGCAGGGGCGCGTAAACAATGTAACTGTGACCAGTGACCCAGCCCGGATCGGCAGCGCACCACCAGCGATCCTCATCTTTTAGATCGAAGACGTACTTCAACGTAGTATAGACGTAGACCATATATCCCCCGTGGGTATGGAGCACACCCTTGGGGCGACCGGTAGTACCGGATGTATATAAAATAAAAAGTGGATCTTCTGCATCCATGCGCTCGGTGTAACACAGAGGGCTGGCCACTGGCAGGCTCATCAGGTCGTGGTACCAGTAATCCCGTCCCGGTTCCATAAAAATTTCCTGGCCGGTGCGCTTGACCACAATGCAGGATTCAATGGTTGGCTGGCGGGCCATAGCCTCGTCAGCAATCTCTTTGAGCGGCACAATCTTGCCGCGCAGCCATCCGCCATCCGCGGTCACCAGCACCCGACTCTGCGCGTCTTCAATGCGTTCCGCCAGAGCTTCTACACTAAACCCCCCATACACCACACTATGCGGCGCGCCGATTTTAGCGCAAGCCAGCATAGCAATAATCTGTTCCGGGATACGTGGCAGGTAAATCGTGACAATATCCCCCTTGCGAACACCCATGCTGCGCAAAACATTGGCGAATTTGCATACCTCACGGTTCAGAGAATAATAAGAGAAAGTGCGCACATCGCCCGGCTCACCCTCCCAGATCAGCGCCAGCTTGTTTTTGCGGTAGGTCTTCATATGGCGGTCGAGGGAATTGTGAACGATGTTGGTCACTCCACCCGTAAACCACTTATAGAATGGAGGGTTGCTATCATCTAAAACTTTTTCCCACTTCTCATACCATTCGAGCTCCTCAGCACGTTCCGCCCAAAAACCTTGCGGATCCTGCAAAGATCGCTGATACAGCGCCTCGTATTCCTGGACATGAGCTGAATTGAGAATATCCGGTGATGGAAAGAAAACCTCCCCTTCCATCTGATCTTGTTTATTTGACTGATCCATGGCTCCTCCTCTGGTAGGACACAGATATTAAAGGCAGGTATATTTCCCACTATAATGGTGCGATTTTACGAGTTTAGGGGATGGATGTCAATCCTGGGAATCAGATGAAAAATTCTCGGTTCAACCGGCAGATGAGGATATAATCACGCGGGCAACTGAAGACGGTCAATAATTATCTGGAAGATAGCAGCGCAACATGAAGACGCGCTTCAAATTCACTCCTTAGGAGGCGTTCGATGGAGATCCTTGGCATCGATATCGGAGGGTCCGGCATCAAAGGGGCTCCTGTTGATACACAAACCGGCGCGCTGCTCGCACCACGCTTCCGGGTATCCACTCCCAGCCCGTCCAAGCCCCAGGCCGTTGCTGAAACCATTGCCAATATTGTCAAGAATTTTACCTGGCAGGGTCTGATCGGCTGCGGCTTTCCGGGGATTGTCCAGAATGGTTTCACAATGAGCGCAGCCAATGTGCATAAGCAGTGGATTGGCCTGGATGCGGCGACTCTGATCACCAATGTCACCGGCTGCCAGACTTATATGATTAATGACGCCGACGCTGCTGGACTGGCTGAAATGACTTTCGGCGCTGGACTGAACCGCAAGGGTGTGGTTTTCATCTTGACCATTGGCACTGGTTTGGGAACAGCACTCTTCAAGGATGGTATTCTGATTCCAAATACTGAATTCGGCCACATCGAGATCGATTGCCAGGACGCGGAGACATACGCCACCGACGCCGCCCGCAAACGTTTGAAACTCTCCTGGAAGAGATGGGCACGCTATCTAAACAAGTACCTTCTCACGATGGAAAAACTGGTTTCGCCTGATTTGATCATTCTAGGCGGCGGGGTCAGCAAGGAATATGACCGTTTTGTTCCTTACCTGACAACCCAGGCTGAAATTGTCCCGGCGCAGATGCTCAATGAAGCCGGTATCGTCGGTGCTGCCTTAGCAGCGCAAGCATTCTTATCCCCCACCTCCGGCACCTTGACCGACAATGCCGCCCTCAGTCAAGCGACGTAGATCTCCTAAGGCTATCTCAATCTCATCTGCCCGCACCAGCCGATCTTCACGGGCATGGCGCAAAGTTCCTGCCTCCACCTTTTCTAACGCCACCTCCCGTATGGAAATATTGCGCGCCAGGGCTTCCTTGACCAACGCTGCTCCGGTGGCATAACCAATTACAGGGTTAAGCGCTGTCACAACGATGGCATTCTTCTCAAGCCAGCTTTCTGCCTTGGGACGGTTGGCCTGCAATCCCAGCACACAGAATTGAGTGAAGGCTCCTACCGCGCCAATGGTTACCTGCATGCTCTCAAACAGGTTATGCGCAATGATCGGCATCATCACATTCAACTCGAGCTGCCCGGCCTGGGCTGCTAATGATACGGTCAAATCGCAACCCTGCACATGAAACATGGCCATGTTGAGCATCTCAGCCAGCACCGGGTTGACCTTGCCGGGCATGATACTCGAACCCGGCTGGACAGGCGGCAGGCGCAACTCATCCAGCCCGGTTGAAGGGCCAGAGGCCAGCAATCGGAAATCATTGGCAATCCGGGTTAACGTGATTGCCAGAGTTCGCAAGGCAGCCGAAAAATCAGCCACATCCGCCATTGACTGCATCGACTCGAATAGATTGTCAGAGGACACCAGTTTCAGCCCAGATAAATCAGACAGCTTTTGCACCATGCGGGGGTGATATTCTGGATGCGCATTGAGCCCCGAACCAACTGCTGTGCCACCGATCCCCAGGCGGCGCAGCCCTTCACCTGCACGGCGAATGCGCTCGCCATCCCGTTCAACTGCTAAGGCATACGCGCCAAACTCCTGCCCCAACCGCACCGGCACAGCATCCTGTAAATGCGTGCGCCCCGACTTAACGATATCGTCAAACTCAACCGACTTCTGGCGCAATGCTTCTGCCAGACCCTGAACCGCCTGGAGCAACTCATCCAGCCGCCAAAGACATCCCAGCCGAATGGCAGTGGGAACTATGTCGTTCGTGGATTGGGCCATATTCACGTGATCGTTCGGATTGACGCGGTATTCCCCCAATGCCCCGCCAAGAAGCTGCGTTGCCCGGTTGGCTATCACCTCGTTGATGTTCATGTTATGGCTGGTACCCGCTCCGGCCTGGAATGGATCAACCACGAATTGATCTTCCCATTTGCCATCAATCACCTCCTGAGCAGCCTGGAGGATGGCAGTCCCCCTTTCAGCATCCAGCAAGCCCAGCTCACAATTTACCAGGGCTGCGGCGCGCTTGATTGTCGCCATGGACCAGATAAAGGCCCGCCAAGGACGCAACCCGGAGATCGGGAAGTTTTGCACTGCGCGCTGTGTCTGCGCACCGTACAAGGCATCAACTGGCACCTGCACTTCTCCAAGCGAATCGCGTTCAATGCGGTAGGGTGATGGCACGGTGATATCCTCCTGATTGATTATCATTTTATAAAACCTGACAAGCTTGATGGGATTATACTCGAGACGCCTGGTTGGAGCCCTCTGGTACAATTGGGCTCGAAGAATAAGCCAGGTACTGGGAAAAGATCATGCTGATTCATTCCGCATCGCAATTACTCACCATGGCTGGTGGCCCACAGCGCGGGTCGGCCCTCGGACAGCTAGAGCTCATAGAAGATGGCGCCGTGCTGGTGGAAGGTCAGACAATTGCAGCTGTAGGGGCGAAAGAGGAACTACGCGCCACCCATCCTGGAGAATCCGAAATCGACGCCTCAGGCTGTGTGGTTATGCCTGGATTTGTCGATCCGCACACCCATTTGATCTGGGCTGGCGACCGCGCGGCTGAATTCGAACTGCGCTTGCAAGGCAAAACTTACCTGGAAATCCTGGCCGCTGGAGGAGGCATCCTTTCAACGGTACGCGCCACCCGGGCGGCTTCCCTGGACACGGTCCTGCAGGAAACACGCCCCCGCTTGCGAACAATGCTGGCTCACGGCACCACCACCGCCGAGGCTAAGACCGGCTATGGCCTTGAAATCGAGACAGAGATCAAGCTACTACAAGCATTACTTATCCTGGTTCAGGAAGGGCCACTGGACCTGGCGATCACTTTTCTGGGGGCTCATGCCATCGCCCCAGAATACAAAGGGGATCCCGAGAATTACACCACTCAGGTGTGCACCAACATGCTGCCTTCCGTCTATGAATGGTGGCAAAACAATGCACCTGATCATGCCATGCCCTTTGTAGATGTATTCTGTGAGACCGGCGCGTTCAACCTTGAGCAGTCCCGACGCATCCTGCGTGCTGCCCAGGTACTGGGCTTTCCACTCAAGATCCACGCGGATGAATTTGACAACCTGGGTGGGGCGGCACTGGCTGTTGAGCTGGGTGCAACCTCCGCTGACCACCTGGTGACCACCTCCGCCGATGATATTATCGCCCTTGGGAAGAGCAACACAGTTGCTGTGGCGCTGCCCTGCACACCTTTCGGCCTGGCGGAAGCCCATTACACCCCGGCCCAGGAAATTTTGAAAGCCGGCGGGCTGCTAGCCCTGGCGAGTGATCTGAATCCTGGCACAGCCTGGGGTGGAAATATGCAATTCGCCATAACCCTGGCCTGTCGGTATATGAGGCTGACCCCTGCACAGGCTATCGCCGCTGCCACAATCAACGCCGCTGCCGCGATTGGCCGCACTGATCAAATCGGTTCAATCGAACCTGGCAAACAAGCTGACTTGATCATTCTCGATATCCCTGATTACCGGCACCTGGGCTACCGCTTCGGGACAAACCTGGTGCGGCAGGTGATCAAGAAAGGGCAGGTGGTGTTCACCCAGGTGAATTGAACAAGAACTGATTGACTGCAGCTTATAATCTAAAGCACCTACACCTCAGCGAAGAATAAAACCCCTATGCCAACAATCGATCAAGCCCACCACTGGTACCCCGATCTCGACCCCGTGCACGGCTTTGACCATGTGTTACGCGTGTATCGCATGGCCGAGCGCCTGGCACTGGTTGAAGGGGCCGATGTTGAGATCGTGCACGCGGCTGCCCTCTTGCACGATGCTGAGGGTAGCGCTACAGCTGGCGGCGAGATCGGACGCAGCAATCACCATCACGCTTCCTCTGAATTTGCTCGCCAGATATTGGAAGCTGAGAATTGGCCCCCAGAGCGAATTGCCGCCGTGCAACACTGTATCCGCGCCCATCGTTTCCGCGATAACTCCGAACCACCGCAGACCCTGGAAGCCAAGATCCTGTTCGACGCTGATAAGCTAGATGTAATTGGCGCTATTGGGGTTGTGCGCACTGTCGCCTTCGATATTGTCGTCGGGCAACCAGTATACTCTGAGCCCTCGCAGCTTTTTATTTCCACTGGCGAGAAGGAACCCGGCGAGCCGCATTCCTCTTACCACGAGTACATCTTCAAGCTGAGCCACATCAAGGACCGTCTCTTCACAGCCGCGGCGCGCGCCATTGCTGAAGAGCGCCACCAATTTATGGCAGAGTTCTTTAGCCGGCTGGCTGCTGAGGAGCGCGGTGAACTTTAAGCATCTGCCTCCGCCAAGAAATATTTGCATTGCCTTTCAATTCTGTCGAGCAGCCGGTGCAAGATTCGGGCTAAAATCGAGCGCATGGATACCCAGCCTGGACCTTTGCTTATCGTCGAAGACGTTCCCAACATCCTGGAGCTGCTTGAGGTCACCCTTCGGTTCAAAGGATATACCGTCATCAGCGCCCGAAACGGCCAGGAGGCGCTCGAGCTGATCTCTAAGGAGATCCCACGGGTGGTGATCACCGATATCTTGATGCCAAAAATGGATGGTTACACCATGGCGTTCAACCTGCGCCGTGAGCCTGATACCCGGCATATCCCGATTGTATTTCTCTCAGCCACCTATGTCACCCCCGAAGACAAAGAGTTTGCCTTGAGCCTGGGGGCGGTGCGTTTTCTGGAAAAACCCGTTGACACCAAGGACTTCCTGCTTACAATAGCTGATGTGCTCACCTCCCAGCCAGACACCTCCGCGCCGCCACTTGGGGAAAATGAGTTCTTGTTGGGCTATCGTAAGCGTCTGGAAGTCAAGCTACGCCACAAAAACACCCAGATCCTGCGTACCGAACGCCTGTTAGAAACCCTGCCCACCGAGCAGAGACCAGCCTTTTCAGCCCTGCTTGAGGAAGCCCAGGAACAGCGCGACGAGATCCAGTACGATTTGGATGAGATCTACGATCGTCTGGAGCATATTCAAAAGACCGGGTAATTCAGGAACCGCCCCATGCAACCCACTTTAGCTGACTTAGAGGATCTGGCACGCCGAGCAGGCGCTATCTTGCGGAGAAACTTCCACCCACGCCCGGGTTTTGGGCCCCAGCTTCAGGTGAACTATAAAAGCGAGACAGATCCGGTAACCGAGATCGACCATCTCACTGAAGCCTTTCTATTAGAAGAAATCCAGGGACATTTTCCAGAGCACCAGATTATCACTGAAGAGAGCGGCCTTCTGCAGGGGAACCTGGATCAGCAGTGGTTTCTTGACCCAATCGATGGGACGGTTAATTTTGCGCATGGCGTGCCTATATTCGTCGTTTCGATCGCCTACGCCCATAAAGGCAAGATTATCCAGGGGGCAGTTTATGATCCCATTCTGGATGAATGTTTCAGCGCCGAGCGGGGGCGCGGCGCCTGGCTAAATGGCGAACCGATCCGGGTATCGGTCGCCCAGGATCTCGGGCGCAGCCTGGTGGGCACTGGTTTTCCCTATGACGTGCGCAGTAACCCGATCAACAACCTGGAGAATCACTCAGCTGCCACGCTACTCACCCAGGCGGTCAGACACATGGGTGCCGCAGCCAGAGACCTGTGCTATGTGGCTGTGGGACGGTTGGACGCCTTCTGGGAATTGCGTCTCAGCCCCTGGGATATCGCCGGAGGCGGTCTGATCGCTGAAGAAGCCGGGGCGATTGTTACCAAGGTGTCGGGGGATCCTCAATATATGCTGCCACCCCACTCTATTCTGGCTGCCAATCCCAATCTCCACCCTCAGGTATTAAAATTCCTCAATCAGAAGCCCGCACCCTGATCCAACGCGACCGATAGTGAATCACTGGCGGATGAATACTGGTTGTGATATCTACTACCCACGCAGCGTGTTGGCCAAATCGTTGAAATCTACCCGTGAAGTCATGTCCAGACTGAGGGGAGTCACTGAGATATGGCGCTGGGCGCGCACCGCGTAAACATCAGTATCTACTTCATCCAGGTTGGGATCACCAGAGACACGATAACCCACCCTGCCAGGCTGATCCCAGGTCTCCCGGTCTGGTCGGAGCGGCTCATAATAAACGCGCCGGGAAAGACGGGTGATCTCCCAGGGGGTATCAGTGGTCGCAGTTGACGGAACATCCACCTTTAATACATTCACATCTGCCGGTAGATGACGCTCGAAAAGCAAACGCGCAAAATAAGTCGTAAAATAACCCGCCACTGTGAAATCCACCTGGGGCGAATAAGACAGGTGATACTCACTTTCCGTCTCCAAGGACATCGCCAGAGCTGGGATGCCCAACGAAGCAGCTTCCAGCGCCGCGCCTACCGTTCCAGATACTGTGATCCCGGTGCCCAGATTTTCCCCATAATTGATACCGGAAACCACCAGGTCTGGGCGTTCTGGCAGGATCTCCAGGATAGCGTGCAACACAGTCTGGGCTGGCGTACCGCCCACGGAAAAAATCGTCCAGAGCTTGCCGTTCACCTGCAATGCGCGTTCCTCGATCAATCCATCCGAGGTGATCGGCATACTTCGCCCAGCGCCAGAAAACTGATCGCGCGGGGCGACTACATGCACAAACCCGAGCTCAGAGAGCGCCCGGGCCGCAGTCCACAATCCTGGCGAGCGAATGCCATCGTCATTGGTAAGTAAAATTTGGCGTTGTCCCATAATCGGTTCGATACGATTCCTGTTCTAGTATTTGATCAAATTCATAGCTGACGCAGAATGGGTAGAGGAAACTGTAAGCTCAGTCGCTTAAAAACTTCCATCCCAGATGGGTCATCCCGCCTCCGCACAACTAAGGCAGTAGATGGGAGGCTTTTTCGATCATGATCATCCCGATCAGCCCAGCCAGGGTCCTGCTGAAGCAGATGCAGTGCAGTGGAGATCCCCGCCGGCCCGCTGCCGATGATAATAAGATCGATATCTCTCATTAGATTGAATCCGTTCTGTAACTCGCGGTTAGTTTACCATAGCTCGAGGACGGCTTGCCCTTGATATAATTCAACTTTCAGCCGCGAGGGCGACATTTCATTCTGGACTTAACCTCTCAGTTAATACGAGCTGCATGGAAACATATCTTCTTGGGATCGATGTCGGCACAACTCACTGCAAGGCAGGGCTGTTTGACCAGCATGGTCAATTGGTACGAGTCGCCAGCCGTTCATCTCAATCGCAGAAGTCGGCGAAAGGTTTTTTCTATTATGACCCGCAGGCATTTTGGGACAATGTGGTAGCGGTGATCCGTGAAGCGACCCAACAAGTACCAACCAGACAGATCATTGGGATCGGTATTGCCAGCATGGCCGAAACCGGTATGCTGGTCGACCGGAAGAGCGGCGCGCCGCGCACTGAGCTGCTCCCGTGGTTCGACAGCATAGCCACACCCCAGGCGGAAATCCTGCAGAAGGCAGATGATGGATTGGAACGCTTCTGCCGCTCTGGGATCCGTCCGAATTTCAAATGCAGCCTCGCCAAGATCCTGTGGCTGCGCGATCAGCAGTCGAACCTGCTACACAAGTCAACCTGGCTCTTAGCTGCTGACACAGTGGCTTACCACCTGACGGGGGTCATGGCCACTGACTACTCTCTCGCAGGGCGTACTTATGCATTCCGCATTGATCAGAAGTCCTGGGACGCCCCATGGTTACGTTCACTAGGAGTCGACCCAGATATCTTCCCTCAAGCATTACCAAGCGGTCAAACGCTGGGAAGGGTCCACCCGCAGGCTGCCCAGGCCACCGGGCTCTTAGCCGGCACGCCAGTGGCTATCAGTGGCCATGATCACGTCTGCGCAGCCCTGGCTGCTGTCGGGTCGTCGCCGGGACAGGTATTCGAACTCGATGGGCACGGCTGAGGCGATTGAAGGGGTCTTTGCTGAGCGGCCGCTCAATGAAGCTGATTACCAATCTGGCCTAGTATTTCGGCTGCTATGTCATCCCAGGCATGAACTATTGGATGGGTGGGCTCTCCGCCTCGGGGGGGTCGGTAGAATGGCTTAGAACTATACTGAGCGACCCAGCTTTATCGTATGCTGACATATTGGCTTTACTAGAAAACACAAATCCCACCCCCACGGGTATCCTCTATTTTCCATACCTCACCGGTAGCGGATCACCCCACAGTGATCTGCGAGTGCGCGCCGCATTCATCGGGCTGGATGCGATCCACACCCGCGCCGACCTGGCCCGGGCGGTGCTAGAAGGCACAGCTTATGAGATCGAGTTTATCCGGCGAGTAGCCGAAGACGTAATCGGCGAGCGGATGGAACAGATTAAGGTCTCGGGCGGCGGCACGCGCAACCCGCATTGGATGCAAATTAAGGCCGATATCTCCGGATGCCGCCTGGAGGCGCT
The DNA here is from genome assembly GCA_963706905.1 of uncultured Chloroflexia bacterium. Lineage (GTDB taxonomy): Bacteria > Chloroflexota > Anaerolineae > Anaerolineales > UBA4823 > CAVPNY01. Next base: position 183,440 of record CAVPNY010000009.1, read on the forward strand.
TGACATGCCGGAAGCTACGCTACTTGGGGCTGCCTTGATCGCCGGCGCAGGCCGCGGGATATTTCCCGATGTTCAAGCTGCGTCAGTCGCAGTAGAGCGCCTGGCACGAACCGTATACCTGCCTGACCCGGCTCGCCACAAGGCTTACATCCATTATTATGAGAATGGCTTCCTGACTTTACAGGGCTCGCTGAGGGCAACAGCTCATGAGCTCGCCAGAAAGGAGAATTGAAATGTCTTCCAGGTTTCTCCCCATCGGTTCTCCTGCTCCGGACTTCAAGCTGACTGCAATCTATACCCGGCAAGTGATCAGCTTGACCCGTTGTGCAGGAACTCCCCTGCTGCTAGTTTTTCTTTCCTTTGAAACTCGCGAGCAGGTGCGCGACATCTCACAAGCTGTACGCACAGCTTATCCAGAAATTTCACAGGTGGTGGTAGCTAATGTGATCAACCTGCTTTTTGTGCCATCTTTTGCGCGCAGGGTGGCTGAAAACAGGATGGAGAGCGCCATCAAACAGGCAATAAAGGAAATCCCGCCGCCTTACACACCGGCTGAGTATCTGATCCTGCTGCCAGACTGGAAAGGCAGACTGGCGCGCGCTTACGGTATCAGCAACTCTGGCAATCAGGTGGCACTGATGATGGTCGACAGGCAAGGGATTATCCGAGGCCATTACCAGGGCGATAAACCAGCTCAGGCAGCGGTTGAATTGATGGCCGGGTTGCTTGACTAATAGTGGATTTTTTATCTACTGCCTTTGAGTAATTGGTAGACCTGCTGCTGTTGGGACCGCGAAGAGTAGAGTCTTACGCGATCTAGGCACGTGTGAGCATGACTGGCAAGACAATATGCTCTCTAACATTACTGAGCACCGCTGGGAGGCAATTTTGCATCAGGACATTCTCCGGATCGGATAGCAAGCGGGTCAATCAATAATCAATCGAGTACCTAAATTCAAACCAGACAGTTCAGAACCCCGCACCAGGTAGCTCTAAACTGGCGATATCTTCAGGTAAACTCGATCTGAGTCTCCCATCATTCGGCCGATAAAACCAAAGAAGGCATACTGCAGCCCGTACCTTTTCTGAAATGCCCGCTCGCAATCAGGCCATTGGCTTTCTGGGAGGAATCGCACTATGCCAGTTACAGCAGGGCCGAGTGGCTTACCTCTGAAATCGCTTGGGGACAACTCCACCTGTGGATTGTTGCGTAACCGTTTGACCTTGCCGCTGGAGCGCCCTGTAAAGACCAACACCCCATCAGGTTGAAGGATAAACCAGACTGGCGTGACAACCGGGACACCGGTTTTACGAAATGTGGTCAATGCAAGAAAACTATGCCCTTGCAGGCCAGCAAACGCACTTGAAATTTGATCCGTCATGACAGCTCCTGCAGAAATGCCTGCCCTCCGCCCATCGGAGGGTACAGCTCAACCTGGTCATCATCCGATATTACCGGCTTATCCTCCTGAACGAGAGTCCCGTTGATCACAACCAACGCTACCTCTGTCACTGGGATTCGCAAATCAGCCAACAAATCGTCCAGCCGCTGAGGCGCGGCCAGCGCCAGGTCAATCCACGCCCGACGCTGCGGTTCGTAAAAGCTCAAATGACCGCCAAGGTGCAACTTCAATCAGCCGCCTCGGGTTCGATGACAGCCCAGCCCAGGCCTAATTGTTCCAACCGCTCAGGTAGTGGCGCGCCTGTGTCAGGGTTCCAGCCCTTCAATAAATAAAGGTCTGTCAAGGCGCGTTCAAACTCATCCCTGGAGAGCGCCACTCCCGCCAGCGCCCCGGCTTGCAAGGGAGTAAACAATCGCTCGGGCAGGCGATCATCCTGGCGGGAGAAACCTTCGCGCACATTGAATAGCCGCGCCAGGTTTGTAGCGCGTTCGCCGATTTTCATCAAGTCTGCCAGCTCCAGGCCCCAGCCCGTGGTTGCATTCACTGCAGCAATCACATTCTCAATTTTGATAAACGAGCGCGGAGCCGGTCCAAAATAGCAGAGACCAATCACCTTTCCCAGGCTAACCCAGTTCTCAAAAATAAAATATTGTCGGACTTTTTCCGAGCTGAAGTCACGGGCCGGCAACGCCTGGGTAATACCCAGATCCATGGCGCCCTGGAAAGGCACCGAGCTTGGATTTTGCACCATCGTATCGTGAATCGCAACCAGATGGTCCGCCCCTGTTTCGGAAACCGCATATCCCAGCCCAACATTGACCTTGCCCCGCGGCTCGTGCATAGGCAGTTCCTGGCCTTTGACGTGCATGGCAAAATACGGAGCCTCGCCGCCGATCAGGCGGGCAGCGTGGGCTGCGCCCTCTGCCAGCAGATCTCCCAACCCCTGGCGGTGGGCAATCATCTCCACTATTTGAAGCATCGCATCCGCGTTGCCAAACCGCAGGTCAATCCCGCCAGTCTCTTCCAGCCCGATCAGACCATGCTCAAAGCACTCCATGGCAAAGGCGACCACAGCACTGGTCGAGATTAAGTCCAGGGTATAGCGGTTACACAGCTCGTTAGCTTTTGCGGCAGCCTGCAGATCACCGACCCCGCAGTTTGAAGTGAAACCAGCCACTGTTTCATATTCAGGTCCACCGTAAGCCGAGCTGACCTGGTAGCGGTCATCCAACGCCACTTCCCGTTTGCAACGCACCGCGCAGGCGTAACAGCTCCTGCGAGCCGTCAGTAGCTCTTTCTCATAAACATCCCACTTGATATGGTCCACCTGCTCGAACGCCCCTTCCAGGAAGTTGCGGGTGGGCAAGATCCCACCGGCGTTCAGGCCAGCTACCAACCCCGGCGTGCCTTTATCGTAGAGATCCCAGCTCTGCGGATGATCTTTGACCATGCGGGCCAGACCCTTGCCTAACTCACTCACTTGCTGCGAGTCAAACACGCCTTCCACCACGCGCCGGTGGCCACGCACGGCAATCGCCTTCAGGCGTTTTGAGCCCATCACCGCCCCCATACCAGTGCGCCCGTTGAAATGGCGCAGCTCATTGGTCAATCCAGCGTAGCGAACCAGGTTCTCCCCACCCAGGCCAATTTGTAGCACACGAATCTTGTCATCGCCCAGTTCCTGGCGGATCAGCGCCTGGGCCTGTTCGGGTTCCTGCCCCCAGAGATGATCCGCCCTCGAATTTCTGCCTGCCCGTCCTGTATCCACAGATAAACCGGATGCTCCGCCTGCCCGGTGAGCAAAATGGCCTCAAAGCCAGCCATGCGCAGCTCGGGACCCCACCAACCGCCGGCCTCCAACTCACCATAAGCTCCGGTAAGGGGTGAACGGGCTGTGGCAGTGAAGCGCGTGGCCGTCGCCAACGGCAGCCCGGTCAATAGCCCGTTAGCCAGCACCAGCAGGTTATCCGGCCCAAGTGGATCTACATGAGCTGGCAGCTCAGACAAAAGATAATACCCGGCGAGCGCCTTGCCGCCTGGGTACTTCCGGTAAAGATCCTCATTCAGGGCTTCAATCTTGAGCGCATGGCTCGTTAAATCCACGCGTAAAATGTTGCCAGTGCCACAATAAGCCATGATGTTCCTCTAATTTATTCTAGAGCTTCTTAACCAAACTCATTCGGACCGATCATACCGGAAATCACCCCAAATAGGCAAGCTTATTAAACGAATATTTATCCCTGGAAAGCAAGATCAGCGCTTTGTTCATCGATCTGCCCGAGTCATATAAAAACGACCCATTCCACCAATGATTGGGTCGTTCACTTATCCAGCGCCCTCGGCGCGACTCGAACGCGCGGCCCTTTGCTCCGCAAGCCCAAGCTCTTAAGAAAAATGCCTAAAATACGTCAAATATGTTAAAACCACGGGGAGAATTTTCGCTTTCATGTCTAATCTGTCTAATATTTCTAACTAGATTTAAGCCATAAGCCATAAATAAGCCACAGTTAAGGGGTGAACAATTTGTCCATTTTCTTGGCGGCTTCGTGATGCGCTCCGGGCATGAGGTGACCGTATATGTCCATTGTAGTCGAAAAATCGGCGTGACCGGCGATGACCTGCACATCCTTCGGGGGTACATTCTGGGCCAGCATGAAACTGACAAAAGTATGTCTCAGGTCATGGATCCGAGTTGTCTCCGGCAATCCTGCTTTCTTTAGCATTTTTTTAAAATGCCTGACAATATTCCTCGGTCCGAATGGAGTACCCCGCGAAGTGCAAAAGACATACTGCGAGTCAATTTCCCGATTTAAGTGTCTTCGCAAAACTTCGCTGACGAACTCCGGCATAGCCACCGTTCTTCGCGAAGTTTCGCTCTTGGGCTCTCCGATAACCTATCCTTGTCCTTTAAGTGACTGGAGAGTTTTCTTGACATATATAACTTCCCGGTCGAAGTCTATGCAGTCGGTCGTGAGGGCTAACGCTTCTCCCCGTCTTAAACCGCACCCCAGAAATACCACATATAACGGGAACAAACGGTCTTCCTTCAAAACCTCGAGCAAACGCTGCACCTGGGACTGCGTAAGCGGCTCCACAGGTTTTTTATCAGGTTGAGGGGCATCCACAGCGTCGGCAATATTTCTCACCACCAATCCCCACTTGAGAGCCTGGTCAAGAGTTTGGTGCATGATGGTGTGAATGTACTTGACCGTTCGTTTTGACAGACCGGATTTCAGTTTTTGGGAATATAAGTTTTGCAAATGAGCCGGGGTGAGTTGAGTCAGTTTTATCCCGCCGATTTCGGGCAGGATGTGATTGCGGATGATGGACTCGTGACTGATTAAAGGTGGAAGGCCTAAGTGTTGGCCCTTTGATGTCTTCCATCCAGCGGTTTAAAAACTGTTCGACGGTGACTTTAGTAGGAGAAACCAAAACCCCATCAAACAATGCCTTGCGTTGTTCTAAGTACAACCACAAAAATCATTTTGAAATCGCCCCGATGATCGACAAGGTTCTTTCGGGGGTTTTGTTGAAGCGTTTGAAGAAGTTATAGGCAGCATCGATCAGTTCCTTGACTGTGGTGAACAGTTCACAATGAGTTACCTCACGACGAAAATGACGCCAGAGCATCTCAATGGGATTGAGCCAGGGGCTGTAGGTAGGCAAATAGAGCAGGATCAGCCGATCCGCTGCCCCTCGCACGACTGCCTCTACCTCATCGTCTTGATGGGTAATGGCATTATCCCAAGCAACATAAATCGTCTCTTTCGGGTGCTTGTCAAGCAAAGCTTGGAGCAGTTCAGCCACTTCTTTTCTGCGTTTACGTTTGCGAATGATCACTACTGTTTCTCCCGTCTGATAGTTGATAGCTCCCAACCCATATTGGGTTTTGGGCTGACCAGGCGTTGGGATCATCACCTGCTGCCCTTTCCGAGACCACATTTTGCGCAAGGTGGGCAACCAACTCACATTGAACTCATCCGCATAATAGAACACTTCGTTTGCTTTCAGCCCGTCTCGGGTTTCTTCAATCGTCTTTTTTTGATCTTGTATTCAGGATCGGGACTGGAAATGGTGTGTTGAGGTCGACTAAACACTATGCCCTCTTTTGCCAGCTCACGCCGAATGGTTTCATCGGATACTCGGATGCCTGTCTTTTCAGCCATATAATCAGCCAATCGCTGCAAGGTCCACATGGAATATTCCAGTTCTAAACTCCTTGGTCGTCGCCGAACATTCTCTAACAGTTGTTTCCGAAATTCCTCAGTAACGACCAATCTGAGACCTGCCCGTGGCGCATCCAACAATCCTTCTGGCCCTTCGGCCATATATCGCTTCAGCCATGTGAGTACTGTCACGGCGCTTTCTCGTACGATCTCGGCTATTTCTTCTGCTTTTAGCCTTCGTTCAGCTGATAGCAATACCATTTGGGCCCGGGTCCGTACTCTTGGTAAATCGGTCTTCCGATATAATTGCTCTAAAGCCGTCAGTTGTTCCGCATCCAATGCAGGCACTTGAATTGGTTTTCTCATGCCATCCATTCTATCTTAAGATACTTTCGTGGTTGTACTTAGTGGTTCCCAATCCTCATAAGGCACGAGCATCCCGGCATACAGGGCGTGCTTGCCGGGCGGGGCAATCGAAGGGTCGTCTTTGCTTAATAAAACCAGTTGGATGTACTGACCATCGGTGCAGGTGAAGCTGACGTGACTTTCCTGGAAGCGTGCCAGTGCCGTTGAAAGTTCCGGACTTCCCCGCAATCCGAGATACACTGCAAAAACCGCCTCGGAGGGGTGCGCTCGCCCCAGTTTGCTAACCATAATTGGTGGGAGATGTTCCCATCCGATCAAATCAAAACAGGTGTGGTGCAAATCGGCTGCAGAGATCACCCAATCCGCGAGAATTTCAGTTCCTGCCTCCAGCATCACTCCCCGCGCCTGTCCGTTTTCAATGCAGATGCCTTTTACACGCTCCCCCAGGTGCACTTCGCCGCCATGTTCGTGGATGAAGCGCACGAAGATGTTAGCGAAAGCCTGCATTCCACCTGCAGGAACCCAGGTATCGTAAAGGTAGGTGATCCACATGCCGAGCGTATTCCGGCCGGCCATGACCGGGTAGCCCAGCTGGTTGAGAAGTTGGCGCAGGAACGGGTCCTGAAAATAACGCGCGTGCAGGCTGCGATTGGTCTGGCCACGCGCCACCCAACTTGCCCAGGGAAAGAGCGGATGGCGTACGATAAGTTTGAGCATGGTTGGGACAATGCCGCGCCCGAACATCGTGCCGCTTTCGAGCAAATCTTTGAACCCCTTGCCGCCGATCTCCACCCAGCGGAAGTAGCGCTCCAAACCATGCCGGTCGGCAGGGAAGCTTTTCGCCAGGTCAAGCGCCACCTGACGTGGAGTGTGGAAAGGAATATCGTGCTCGCCCCAGCTTAGTTGGTGTGCGGCACGGATGAATTTGCGCTTTCCTTTCAACTCGAGCTCTTGCAGGATTGGAAAAACAATCCCATTGGAGCCAAAAGAGGTCGGTCCAGCAGGAAAAGTAAAACCATCACGCGCAAAAGATGAGATATAGCCTCCGGGCAGGGTATGTTGCTCGAAGATCTGCACTCTCAGCCCAGCGCCCGCCAGGTAGGCCGCGGTCGTAAGTCCGCCCATGCCCGCGCCGATAATGACAACCTGTTTGTTCATAATCAGGGAGCTCGGTCTAATATCATAAATCTTCGACTGAATAGCTTTGATAATTCTCAACTCGATATCTCTTTCCTTTCTTCACCACGATAAATCCCTCTTGTTCTAATAGCGCTTTATGTGCTTCAGCACCACCCGGGAATTTATCGTTCAGGTAACCATCTGCCTTGAGGGTTCTCCAATAGGGGATTTCCAACTCCCTGTTCTCTTTTTTGGCTTCCTCAACCGCATTCGCCGCCGTCATGATGAAAATACCCGTGGTGAGCGAGCAACATCCCTTGACTTGATATCTTTTCGCAATACTTTTACACATCGCGTTAATCGTTGTAACTTGGCCGTAAGGCACTTTTTTCATGAACCCGACGACTTCGCTTGGGTTCACCATAACGATATCGTCACCCTCTTCAGCGCCCATTTTATGAACAGCATTGAAACACGGAAATCCTCGCTCAAGTTTTACGAACTTGGGCAAGCCTTTTTTATCCGCAAGTTTCTCTTGCCAGGTCTTTCTACTTGGTGTCATTTAGTTCCCTGCCTTTTCATATGCCGGATCAATATGAATAGTATGGCAATTAGTGCGAATACCCAAACCCAGATCAAGTCTGCTTTGAGCGGCTCTGGCGTGGGTTGATCGATCGGATCGAACGTGACGAAAGTGAAGCGCTCCTTTTGGGCAAGAAACTGCTCAAGGGTCAGGTTGAAGCCAGCAGATTTGAATACTGCTCTCACCGTCGGATTAGACATGGCGAATTTGAATGCCTCGCCTAACTCAATTTCTGAGGTAATGCGGCGAGCCAGCACGCTTTCAGCCCCACGCCAGGTCTGGATGGTGATATGTGGGTTAGCCTGGATGTTGCGGTACCAGTCAGTCTTGGTTCCCCACCCACTGAGAACATATTTTCGCCCGTTGAATTCGTGAAATTCAATCGCTGTGCGGCGCGGTAGCCTGCTTCTGCGTCCCATCGTGGTCATCACCATGAACAATCGCCCAACAATGAAGCCCAATCCCAGCCTGTAGAATAAGATGGGTGCTTTGAACAGCCACTTGATAAGCCCCTTGGGATAGGGCAAAGTCTCAACCCAAGTTTTCTTGTCCATTGTTACGAATGTGGAATCATCCATTTTTCTTCATTTGCCTTTCAAATGCGTGGATCCTTATTTTCCCTCAAATCTATTCGCCACACGAACAAGATCGCTCATCAAGAAGAACGGCTTTGCTGGCGAAGCGATTTGGTTGACAGTTCCAGCAAGGTACATTGACTGTGATGGACAGGTGAACGCAAAAGACCCCGTCGATCCGGAGTGCCCGATGAGCTCTGGGGGCGGGTGCAACGAGAAAAATCTCGGCAATCGGAAGTACATGAGACCGTAACCATAGCGTAGTGGAAAGAAGAGTGTGTTCCAACTCATCATCCGTTCAAAGAGCGCCTTGTCAAAGAGCCGGCCCTCGAAAAAAGCGCGAAGAAAGATTACACACTCAGGGGCGGTTGAGACCAGACCCCCATCAGATATGTTAGAGGAAAGATACTTCGGGACGTTCGCGAGCCTGTCTTTTAAGTAAATTGCCGCCGGAACCTCATCAGAGCGAGGCGTGCGCCAGTCAAATAAGTACGTATGCTCAAGACCCAGAGGCGCGAATAGCATTTCCTGGAAATTCGTTGCCATGGGCTTTCCGGTGACGGACTCAATGATCGCCCCGAGGAGACGATAGTTCGTGTTCGAGTAATATGCCTTCCCACGTGTGCCTGGTGCAAAATGGGGAGATAGACTACGGGTGATCTCGATTGCCTCCGCGGTGTCGATCTCGAGGTCACGTCCGGCTTTCAGTTCATCGAGGACGCTCCTCCCTCTGCGCGACTTGTCAGCTTCATAATCAGCGATGCCGGAGCTCTGGTTGACGAGCTCGTAGACCTTGATCCGTTCGCTGTAATCTATACCTTTGTATACATGAATCCCACGTATAAACGAAGCCTGCAAATACTGCGAGATCGGCGCATCGAGATCAATGCGCTTCTCCTCGTGCAAGCGTAGGATTATCGCCGCAGTGTACATTTTGGTGACGCTTGCGATAAAGTACGGCGTGTTTGGGGTCATCGCTTCGCCCGATTGAGGTTCGGCGATACCCGCAGCTCCGGCAAAATCAACCTTCCGATCGTCCGAATGTACAGCCGCCACCACATTGTAAATGTTGCCTTTACCGATCTGCCCATCGAGTACAGCTTGCAAGTTGGAATTGGTTTGCATACTTATCCCTAAAAAATGAATGGGATGAACATCTTGCTTTGTTTCATGTACTCTTGGTATTCATCCCCAAAATAGATGATGTTTTCGCGCTCCTCGATGCGCGCTGTGGCGACCAGAAATCCCGTGCAAAGCAGCGCCAGCCCTGTATCCAGCCATGAAGGCGACTTAAAAAACATACCCCAACCCAGGAACAGCAACGAGCTATACAGGGGATGGCGGATATAGCGGTACAGGCCAACCGTCACCAACCGGGAGGTTTTCTCCATCCCCAGTAGCGCGGGGTCACTCCGCTCTACATCCTTCCTGCCGATTTCTCGTAGCAGTCTCACCCCCAGGATGACCAGGATTAGTGAGATGACCAGTAGACCCCAAGAGATCAACTGGTTCCACCCCAGCGGATTATGGAACCAGTCACCAAGATTATGTACGAACATGACCAGCAAAATTTCCCACGCGAAAAATCGATAAAATCCATGCGAGCGCGGATGCAGCAGCGACTTGCGCGAAACTAAAAGAATGGTGATGCTACCGAGTGAAAAGATAGTCCAGGAAAGGGTGCTCATATACACTAATGCTCAAATAGATTATCCCTACTGGTAATCCGCAAAGCCTCCTCGAGGCTATAGAGTTGAACCGGATTTTAGGGCGGCAAGGGTTTACATTATTAGTTCCGATTTCTTCGCGCCTGTAGCTTATATTTGCACGGGTCGGGTTCATTTAGAATGCCTCTAACCTTTTTTTATCTTTGGATAAATCCATCGCTCTTATTCTAAATACAGGGATTTTCGGAGCAATTTGTTCAAACTTGGCAATCGGCGCATCTTTATCCACTGGGATATGGGGCCTCGCGCCTGGTGCAATTTGTAGATAGGCTTTGATGATCACCGCTCGCTCCTGGATATCCATTTCTTCCAGGATCACTACTTCGCGAATGCCATGCCGCAGGGTGGCTTTGCCGCCTGCTGCTCGTATGTTACGCACCCAATTCGCCTCGGCGCCCAACATTGAGACGAGATAGCGTTCCTCTCCCTGTACGAGCATCACCAGTGGGAAACGGATCACCTTCCCTGATTTACGACCGATTACTTCTAGGGTCACCAGGTAATTGTGGGCGATGCCCAGGCTGTGCAGGAGTGCCCAAAAGTTATTCATCATTTTGGCAACGGGGTTGGGACGCCCGCCGCGATACAACCATTTTTTGTGTGCCATTTTACTCCTGCCAGGTTCTCTCTAGGTATGAGACAATTTCTGTCAGTTTATCTGCCAAGCCAATGAAGAATACTGGGAGCTAACATACCGCTTAATGCCAGGATACCATTGAGACTGTGTGAGATGGCTGTCCAGGTGACTGAGCCAGTGCGGTAAGCGATAAAGCCATACGCCAGTCCTAAAAAGAATGTGGAGAGGATAAATGCCCATTTGTTCCCGTCTGAAAAGACCGATAGCGGAACCAGGTGCCAGAGCGCAAACCCAACCGCGGGGAATAGGATTGCCAGCCAGATGTTTTCGGGAAACATCCTGGTGTACAATCCGCGCCACAAAATTTCCTCGCAGAGGCCGTTTAGTGTCGCGGCAGGTATGGCGACGAAAATAAGATTCAACGGAGCGCGCAGAAATTCCCTGCCGTACATGAATATCGTGACCAGGGTGATGAATGCCCACAAAACGGCAGCCAGCCAATTCGGTGGTGAGAGAAGGGAGGTTTTGTCCACGAAGAGGGAGGCGAAACCCTGCTTCCCTAATAATAGAAACGGAACGAGTAGACACCAGAACATCCAATAAAAGAGAAAACCAAGCAGATAGCCTATTTCTCTTCCGAACTGCCGTGAAAGGGAAGTGAACACCCAATAGGCGCTGAGGACCAACACCAATGGCAGAAGGAGAACGGCGTAATGTCTGGCAATCAATCTAAGGGTCACTCGTTTTGCAAGCTGTGTTCGAGATAGCGCCCCAGTTCGACGCCGCCCCAAACGCCAAAGAAGAAGATCAGGAATGAGATAACGCTATTCTGGAAGAAGAATGTGGCGATGAACGCACCGAGCGACAGCAGCGCCAGGATCGCCCCGACGATCAGATGTCCTTTGGTGGCTTGTTTGCTGAGTCTCATGGGTTGTTCTCTTTTTTAGCTTAGGATGGAAAATGATAATCGCCGATTTTCTACAAGCCTCTTCCATATCCGTCTATGAGCCGCAATGGTTTATTTGTGATCTGGCAAGTGCCGATCGAAAATTCACTGACTCACGATCTGGCTCAATTCTATATAAGCTGAGGTCTCAGCTTCCGCGACCCGCTCAAAGCCGGTTGCAGCTTTTTTTAGGTCCATCTTGCGAATGGCGTCTGCCAACTCTGGGATCACCGCCATCGATGCACCTAACATTTGGATGGCGGTTGAGAAATCCAACCCAGCCATTGGCTCTGCTTCTTGAAGAAAAGTGATATATCGGTCGCGCCCGGCAGTGAGGTGATTTCCTTCCAGATCGGGGGGAGAGTTCAGGTACTCGCGTACCTGCCGCAGGCATTTATCTGCCGTATCCTCTCCCAGCTCCTCTGGCCAATGGGCGATCTCGCTGGCTATCTTTTTCATCGCTGGGATGCCGACCATGCTGACCGGAGGGTGAAGCATCAATTGACACTGATCGGCAATGGATTTCCGGATGAGCGCTTCGTCTGAGGGGAGTATCTGGGGGATGTCCACGATCGCCAGACGATTGCGTTTGCCCAGGCCTGGCACATTCACATCCCAGGCCAGTTGTAACTCATTTAGTGGTATTTCTTGAACGGCCTCCTGATCGGTATCGTGAACGTACGCGGTCGCCTCGTCGTAGCCCACCAACAACACAAAATGGATCAGGATATGCCGCTGGTGATAGAGTTCCGGGTAATAAAGCAGGTGATACATATCCAGCGGCCCAAGCACAGGAGGCGTATTTCTATCGACAGCTTCCCTCGCCCTGTCCCAGGAAAACCTGAAAGCCCGGTTCTCAATCTCAGCAAAATCGGCACACAACAGTCCAGCCAAATACCTGTGCTGGCGTGGAGTTGAAATGCCCGTGTACATTTGACGCGGCGGATCGGCTGCGTTAAAGCGCAGATAGGCAAAACCCCCGCCCTGCCCTAATCCCCACAAAAATTCGTTCGACCAATCCCGGATCGAACGCCATTCAACCAGATCGCGGATGCCATTGATGGGGCACATGCCATGGCTAGAGCGGTGGGGGATATTCAAGATTATTTTCATACTATAACTTCCTCAAATCGAAAACCAGGATTCCAGCACTTCAGGCCATCAAATATCCAATCACATCACTACTCCGAAATTTTTTTGGAATTCCCAATCCAAAACAAATATCTGGGAACTTGATGACAATAGCGCACATACTCCTCTCCAAGTGAGGCCTGTAAATGCTCCTCTTCGGTAATGACCATCCAGTGAACAATCACCCCGTAAAGCACAATCCAAATTATCGAGAACCAGGAAGGCCATTGCACTGTTACCCCGATGACCATAAGATACCCTCCCAGAATTTGGGGATTTCTTGTAAACCGATAAGGTCCAGTACTTATCAAGCCTTTCGCCTCGATGCCGAATGCCCGTCGCATTCCAAACCATCCCATCGTGCCAAATGCGACAAGGAATCCCAATAGGATGATGACCAATCCCAATATTTGCTGCTGCCTGGAGGTTGGCCCTGCCAACCTCCAGGACAAGGCCCACTCTGGTGGGTTGAATAAGTATGGAAAAGCCATCAGCCCAGCAAAGACAAGCAATTGGAGGATTGAAGACCAGCCAGTCAAGCGTCCGTGCAAATGATATTCCCGGCGAACAATCACTCGAAACACCATGTAAGCAGCTGCCAGCAGCAGGAAAACGCCACCAACAAAAATTGCGGGATTTGAATTCGTGCCAGCCATCTTTACATCCTTTGATTGGTGTCTTGTTCCCTGATTGGACGCAGGATCGCCATTGCTTTTTCCTGGCAGAATTTCTCCAGGTCGGCGCGAGCTAAGCGCAGGGGTAAACCGTCGAATAAGGTCATGATGAGGCGGATCATGACCGGATGGCGTTTCAGGCGCAGCTCGATGAAATCAGCGATGCGCCTCGGATCGGTGACCGCCTCCGCGCTGGCATCAAATTCCCGGTCCCGGATCTGTACCCGGACCTGCGAGTTGGCAATGATATTCTTGAACCAGTCGGCTTCCTGGCCTCGAGCCGAAGCGATATAGATTTCGCCATCTACTTCCTCGAACTGGAGCGGGGTGATGCGCGGCAGCCCGGATTTTCGTCCGGTGGTCGTCAGCAGGAGTACCATTCGCCTCGGGCCAAAGCCGCGTTTGTAATTCGCCGCCATCCGGGCGTTGAGGGGCTTCATGAAATGGTATATCGTTTTGTCAGGCATTGTCGATCGACAAGGTAATGCGAAGAGTTAATTACGCGGTTTTAGTCTGGCAGGCAATAGCAGGATGGCGAAAATATTCGCAGCAATGGATAAGCCCAGTAGTAACCCTTGCAAAAAAGCGGTCAAATTACTCGTTGGAACATAGCGTTCAACCACAAAAGACAGGTTGAGGGCCAACAAGCCCAACGCAAACCATAACTCCATGCTGTTGAACCATTTGTTTTTCATGATTAAATTCCTTCCTGGTTCAGCATTTCTCGAACCATGATTAGATGACCAACGCCGCATAACTCCTGAAGGGCAACTAAAAAGCAAGATTTCTCATTTCAGGTTTCCATTTGCTTGGTAATCACTTGAACTTGTGCTCCCATCTTCTCCATATCCTTGAAAAATCGTTGCGGCTCGACAATCCACGCCTGGAACCACAAACCTGGTTTGCGGATAATTCCATCCAGGTATTGCATCAAACAAGCCACAACCGGAATGGCCGTCAATGCATAGCCATCTTCATGAGAGATCAACACCTCCACTATGCTGGTGACATTATTCTTTGTACCTCTGGCTTCTAATTTTAGAAGCGTGCCAAAGGGTGGATGCGAAAAAGTATTCAAGCTCCAAAACATGAGCCGGCTTAATGGTCGTAATCCCGTTTTTGGGAAGAGCCTCACACCAATCATGATAATTGGCGATAGGAACCAGTCTACGAACCAGTTAAATCCACCAACGAAGAAGCCAGTCTCACGTAGAGTTGGGTACGTCTCCGGTAGGGAACGCATCTCTTCTAGAAACATTGGGATGCAGTACTGGCGACCGAATTTCCCGCCGAAATCCATAAACCTTGGGATCATCATCGCCAGCGCGCTTACTTTTTGCCACCGCCTGTCTTTAAAGTGCAGCGTCTGGAAGTTCATGAACTCGCCGACGAATTCTTCCATGGTGGCGGGTGAAAGATCGAGAGTGTTCCAATTAATCTTTATCACACTCCCAACATTGGCGGACTCCAGATTGTCAAAACGTTCGGCGCCCAGGCGCACCATTGCGGCAGGCAGACCAGGATGGAAACCGCCATCGGTAATGAAACATAGTCTGGTGCGCTCAATCTCCCCTTGCATGGATTTCAAGATTTGCATCTTCGTCGACGAATACTGCACATCCAGGTAATCAATCCTCGCCTCTAAAGCCGCCCTGGCAACTTTCTCCGCATGTTCAGATGTGCTGGATGCGACAACAACCATATCCTTTCCGGCGAAAACCTTGTGCAGGCTTTGCAAATCTCCTGCGTCGGCATAAACACCGCTGACACGATTCCCGCCGCACTCAGCATTGAGTATCGCCGCAGCGTTATTGGCTTTTTCAAGGTTACGTCCAGCCAGTGTTATCAGTACATTCGTCTGCGTTAGAAGAAATCGCGCGATGGGAAGACCTGTACTTCCGTATCCACCAAGGATCAAAATATGTTTGGAATTCACGGTTGTTTCCTTATCGAAAGATGCTGAAATGTGGGTCATTGGGATTTACCGTGATGATTTCCAAAAATCCCGAAATGTTTCAAAACTCGTAATGCTCGCAGAATATTCCATCGGCTTGGTTGTTCAGGCTGTTCCATTTTGAAATGGGTCTCTCCGGGATGTCTCGACTGCAACGACCAAGTGCTATCTCCCGTTTCATCTTTTTATATGATCAATGCCACGTAATCACAGAATCAGCAGCAAAAAGGTGATGAAGATGGCATTACCCACAACGATGCCAGGGATGTTTGCATACCAGCGGATGCGATGGATGACGGTCAGCCCAACCAGAGTCACAATCGCCTGCCAGCCCATCGCAATATAGGCATAGGACTGTTGTATGAACCAGGCGATCCAGTTTTCTCCGGATATATATGGTTGAACTGCAATGCCCGTTTCTGCAAATTCAATGATCTGGTTTGGGTTGTACATGGTGAGGTCCACCAGCACGAATACGGGTAACGAGACTACTGAGGCCAGCATCACAACTGCGATTACCTGTAGGAATGTTGCTCTGCTTCCGAGTAATTTACCAAAAAAGTAGCAGGGAATTCCGAGATCCCAGGGCGATCACCAGCGCCCATACGGGAACGACCAGCATCTCCCACCAGTAGGGGTCAAAGTAGTAAGGGTAATATTGTTCATAAGGGAAAGCTCCCCAACCCAGCGCCTGATAACCGAGCAGCACAATCAACCAGTATGGCAATATACCAAGCAGCGATGAAACGATTATAAGTGGCCACAGGTTTTTTTCCAGCGAGATGGCTTTCGCAGCTTGGCAGGGTTGATAAAGATGTTTTTGAGATAAAACCAGATGTTATTTGTCAATTCGAACCCTTTCAGAGTCTTCGAGCTAGGTAATTAACGAGGATACCCTGCGCGGAGTAGTGAATGGATCAGATAGATTGAACTCGCTACCAATAAAAAGGCCGTAATCCCACCCGGAAAGTAAGCCCTCCGGTACGTCATTATCCCGATATGCCCAATCCCATTAACCAGCATGATTAATGCAAAAACCCATCCCAGGGGAATTGCAAGTGGATGACCAAGCCAGGCAAGTAGTAGTGTGACAAAGCAGAATGTGTACAGGGTAAGGTTAATGCCCACGAACACCGGTTTTGGCATCTCGCCAATTGGAAAGTTTTTACGGAAACCGGTATGGACCTTTTCAAATAAATGGGCAAGCAAGGCCAAAATTAATCCGAAAACGATCAGAGAAATCTCACTCATTCCTATCCTGTACCTGGGATCTTGTGAGTAACCGCTAATCCGGTCAAATATGTGGATAAGAAAATCAATGCGAACGGAATCCAGGTACCCAGCAGGCTAGTGAACATTTCGAAACTGCGGTTGATCAGCACAGCGACGACGAAGAGATCCATTGCAATTACGAATGCGATGAAAATGGCTGCCGTCTTTAGAGGGGAAGTGTAGTTGAATTTGCGGAAGTAAACCAGCGAGATACCTGCAGTGATTATCGGCGCCGCGATGGCATGGGCTATCAACGCATTTTCCAATGAAGTGACTGCCATGCCAATTCCTATGGTCGCAAAACATAGCGCCCAGATGATGAAAGCATGCGCGAGAAGAATTGCAATTCTTGAAGCGCTCATTATTCTCCTCTATATGATCATCAACGCCATTGAAACGTATAAAATTTTACGGTGCCAGGTATGATCGATTTAGGTTGATTAAATGTCCTATACGGTCAGGTTTTGTATCCCATGCCAGATGTGCAAAACAATAAACAACACAGAAATCAATGCATAGGAAAGCGAGTGGCCGATCAGTGCAATCCCGAAAAATATCAGGAAGGGTGTTATCCGGGGAGCAAGTAATCCAATAGCGCCTTGACTCCAGTCAGAACCAGGCGCCAGGATCAGCGGAATCCAGGAAGCAAAATAGATCAACGTCCCTGCCAGGTAGAAAATCAACCCCGTTTTGCTCAGATCATCCTTCACCTGCAATGGCATCAAGAGCGGTAAAGCAAACACCAGGATGCGCGCAATATTTTCCGCCATCAGTAGCCAGGCTGGTGAATAAGCGTCAGAAATGACTTCCTTTACAGTGATTTTGGGAGCCAGCGCAATATTCCAAATCAATATTGGCACAAGCAACCAAAAACAGTTCAGCCAGTGGAGCTCAAGCTTCATAGCACTCTCACCTTGTGCCTGCCATATTCTCATGGATAAGCCGAAGCGCCAGCTCGATTCCCTCCTCCTGGCGGATTTTTTCTCCCAATGCTCCCGCCTTAGTGCGCATCTCAGGCGATCGCATTTGGCGCAAGGCTTCCGCCATCTGAGCAGCGTTCAATTTATTGCGCGGGATGGGTTGCGGACCAATGCCTAGCTCGGCCACTTTTTTCCCCCAGATGAATTGGTCTATGATGTGCGGGATGACCAGCATAGGTATTCCTGCCCGGAAACCCGCCGCCGTGGTGCCAAATCCACCATGGTGCACAAGCCCACTGGCGCGTTCCAGCAGCCAATCATGCGGAATTGAACCGGCATGGAAAACAGGCGGTGGAATGGAAAGCTTGTTCATGGGTTCATCCCATCCCTGGATAATGGCGCGCTCTCCAGCCTGGAGCACAGCCTCGAGCGTGATTTGCGCTGCTTCCAGCGCATCTTCGCCACTGATCGCCATTGCGCCCAGGCTGATCGCCACCGGAGGGTCCCCTGCTTCTAAGAAAGCCTGCAACTTATCAGGCGGCTTCCAGCCTTGTGGCGAGGGAGCGTACCAATAGCCGGTCATGCGGTGGCGCTGCTCCCACAATGGGTTGGGCGGAATTATCTGCGGGCTTATCGGAATCAGGTTGAGTCTCGGCGAGGTAATGCCTGTGGGTCCCATGGGCGGAAGTCCAACCCGTTTGCGAACCTGGTTCAGCGGACGGGTCATCACCAATCCCATCCCTGCACCGGCAAGCTTCGTCACTGCTCGTTTAAGAAACGCCTCTGCGGATCGTTTGCGGGTATCGCTTGCGGCATCAACGTGACACTGATCGTTGGCAAGCCCAGTTTGTCAGCCTCCATGCTGCCGGTGGCGGAGTGCGAAACAACAACCAGGTCAACCCCGCCACACAGCTTGAGCAGATCAGTGTGCGACTTCTCGAGCATGGAAAACGAGAACTTCATCACCCGCATGAAACCCACCATCCAGTTCGGCGATTTTCGGCGGATCAGTGCCGTTTCGTAACCAATGTCAATATCCGGCCCAATAGGAGCGAAGGGGATATTGTAGAACTCAACCAGGCTGCGCATAACTGGATGACTCGCCAGGGTTACAGCGTGTCCGACTCCTTGCAACCCAAGCGCCAATGCAATGTAAGGCTGTACGTCACCGCGTGTGCCGATAGTGGGGATGATAATTTTCTTTCGGGCGTAATTGTTCATAGCATGTTCAACAAAAAACCCCACGTTCACCAGGATGGAGGGCGGGAAGCTGAAGCAGGAGAGGAATTTTGGTAATCATAGCAATATTCGAGACGGATCCGACGACAAAATTGCCCATAAGAGTTTAATCATTTGTGATTTATTTAGCAATATAAGGGATGTTAACGTTTGGTAAATTCTCACACTCTACAGAGCTGCCAGAAACAATCCGCCAAAGATAATCACATCCTGTAAAAAGTGGATGAACCATGCGAAAACATCGATGTCCAGTCAAGCAGGGACATAGGACGCAGCGTGGACAAGTCTCTTAATATCCCTGAGCCCGATCTTGCCTTTGAAATACCTATCCCCGGCGTTGATGCGCTCCAAAGAAGCACACAGCTCTTGGGCATCAGCCGCGGCTAGCTTTGAGGCATTGTTGCAGGACACGGCGACAAGCATTCTGGCAGTCGTCGGGCTCACCCATTGCACCCTGGTCAAATCAGCCAGCAGAGTGAGGGCATCGAGGACCTCAGCATCCACACCGGTCGAATTGATCAACTCGGCTCTGCTCTCGGCGCTGGCTGTCGCTTCGTACAGCGCAGCCGTATCGCGTATTCCGCTTTCTTCAAGCCTGGAGATTTCCTCTTTTGGCAGCCAATCGAAATCTTTCAACGAAAAGGGCTTTGGGAAATAGCTCTCGATTTCCCGCCTGAGTAAGATCAGATACTGCGGATCTATACCGGTAGCGGATGCTGCTGCGTCCAGGCGTCTGGGGGTCTTAAGCTCAGTGCGGAGGTGTGCAAGCGTCTGGATACCGTGACTTTCGAGAGTTTTCATTTTATTGGCTATCTCATCCAAAAGGGAAGCACGGCTCGGCACAAGGTCGGTCAACTCAATCCGTTTGCGCAAATCGTCAAGACTGACTTTATCAGCGTCGATATAGTATGACATGCTTGCTCACTTTTTCATTCTACTCAACCCGGATTAGCCTTGAGCCCCTTGCGGATCTCTTTCCGGGCCCACAGATAATGACTGCTGGTAGCGGAAACAAAGTACGCGCCCAGTGTGTTCCCTTGGGTCCAGACATACCGTCCCACCGTGAATAGCTCCTCATTGGACAGCGCTCAAATCACAGTCAGTATTTCCTGATGCGAGGCATGGAACTGCTCCATCACTTCGCTCAAGCGTCGATGGCGGTGCTTCTCAAAAATCATCTGGTTGAGCTGTGGCGTCTGATTCCATTTATATCCCGGCGCTGGCACGGCGGGGATCTCCCCCTGCAGCCCGGCTCGATACCACCCTAGCAACATCTGCTCCCACTCAATCAAATGAGCCAATACATCCTTTACAGACCACTCGCCAACTACTCCAGTAGCGACCATCTGTTCGGGCGTTAAAGTCTCCAGGAATGTCTCCAACGCCCCACGCTCCTGGTCGATCGCCGCTAATAGGTCAGTCTTATTCGTTGGTCTCGGCATCGCTTATTCCCTTTTGCATCTCGGATATTGATATGTGCGTAACAGCCTGGGTTCGAACCGGATTTTATCACTGATGCCCTTAATGCGCACCGCAAATTTGATCGGTTTTCCAGCTTCTGCCAGCCAAATTACCGAAAATTCCCGCAACCTGCATCGAGACAGCATCTGGCAACCTATATATACTGGCAGCAGGTAAAAAATACAGGCCACAACCCACCGCCCAAGCAAAAAGGAGTTGCAAAATGGACCAAATTTCTAGCTATCAAGTGTTTCCCCTGGGTGTAATTCGGCGCACTCAGGACGAAATTCAGCTACTGATCGAGACACCATACCGCGCTGCCCTACACGAGTTGGAGCATTTCAGCCACGTCATCGTCTTCTGGTGGGCTGACCGCTTCAACTCGCCTGAGACTCGCACAATCATGCAGTGCGAACCGCCGTATGCTCCGGGGCACACTACAGGCATGTTCGCTACCCGCTCCCCGATCCGCCCCAATCCACTGATGATAACCACCTGCAAGCTGCTGGAGATCGATGAAGCCAGCGGCGTGGTGACGGTGGCTGATTTGGATGCTGTCGATGGTACCCCAATCCTTGACCTTAAAGCGTACTTCCCCGTATGCGATCGGGTTCAAAAGGCGACCATCCCTGCCTGGCTGGATGGCTGGCCGGAATGGATGCCTGAGAAAGGCATCGGTCTGGAAGAGGGCGAAGCAGAACTGTTTGCCGTTTAGCTTTGTTATAATGAAATCCGGCAGGGAAACAGGCTACTGCCGGATTACTTTTTCAGCAGGCGAATATGCAACCAAAGATCAAACCTTACCCGCAGCGTTTTTTGGCTGGCTTCAGCTTCTTCGGCAACCCTTTCGAACAATACAGCGGCTGGACAGAAGAGAATGAAATTGGGCGTCTGTGGGTGCGCTATATGGCTTACATGAGCCAACATCAGGATGATCTGCCACCCGCATTGGAATCCGGCGTAGCCTATGAAGTTCACATTTACCACCCGGAGACGGTCGAAAAGGGGGAGTTCGAAGTCTTCGTTGGACACCTGATTCATGATCCCCAGCAAATACCCACCATCCTGAGCGTCAAAGCCCTACCCGCCGCCCCCTATGCTGTCTTCACCCTGCGTGGTCAGGAAATCGTTTCCGATTGGGGTACAGAGATCTACATGGACTGGCTGCCTGGTTCTGGATTCCGTAGCGATTTCGGTTTTAATTACCAGCGCTATGATGAGAACTTCAAAGGACTGGACTGGTTGGACAATTCAACCCTCGAAGTGCATATTCCTCTACAACCCACCCATGCTTAAGCAGAGGCAGAATGAGCGTTCTTGCGTCCATCCTGCGGGCTATCGACCTGTTCGAAGACCGCCTGCATCAGCCAGTGCGGGTTGCTGAGGCTGCGGAGGCAGCAGGCTATTCTGTATACCATTTCTGCCGGGTGTTCAACCAAACAGCGCGTCTCACTCCTTACGAGTACTTGATTCGCAGACGTCTCTCTCAGGCAGCACAAGATCTGCTGCAAACCCGCCGCACAGTGCTGGATATCGCTCTCGACTACCAGTTCGGCAGCAGCGAAGCCTTTGGGCGCGCCTTCCAGCGCATGTTTGCTATCCAGCCCAGCCGATTTCGCCAGCTCGAACGGGCAGATCCACGCCAGATTTGCCTCGCTTCACGCTTGAATACCTGACAGCCCTGGAGGGTCTATCCCTGTATCCCCAAAAAATCCGCCATCCTAAGATCGAAATCGCCGGTTGGATGTCCCCCAGCGCGCCAGGCAGGCCGGATTTTGCGCCGCTTTGGGAGTGGGTGCTCGACGAACTTCAGAATTCGGGGCAAAGAGGCCCTACCACAAAAAAGTTATCGGGAATCCTCACCCTATATGCGCTGCTCCTTTACCCGCACGATTGGGAGACCCGCGGATGCCTGTGCTTCGCTGGTGTACTGGCAGAAAAAGTAAAGCGTATAAAGGTCCGGCTAGTCAATGTTACTCTTGACGAGAAGGATTATGCATGCTTCACCTGCGAAGGCTCCGAGTCCAATCTGCAATTAATATTAGAGCATCTTTTCCACACCTGGATCCCACACAGCCGCCTCTCGCAACTTCCTGATGAAGTGCTGTTTGAGAAAAATGGACCCACCTCGTGGCGGATCCATCTCCCACTCGATGAGTTATAGCTCGGTCTTTTCTCGAAATTACCAAATGCCAGTCAAAAGAAAAACCACACGTTTATCCATTTTAGCCGTCCTGGCGCTGGGCATTGCCGCGTATACCCTCTTCCTTCGCAAGCGCCTTCTCCGTTGGGGTGCGACCGGCGAGGAAACGCGCCGGTCATTACCGGGCGACAGCCTGATCAAAGACCCCAACTACCAGTCTACCCGCGCAATCATAATTTTCTCTGCCCCTAAAGATGTCTGGCCTTGGATCGCACAGATCGGGTACCAGCGGGGTGGATTTTACAGCTATGATTGGCTGGAACGGAAGGCTGGATTGATTGGATTACACAGCGCGGACCAGGTTGTCCCAGCCTGGCAGAACATCCAACCCGGCGATACTGTCTCAATTAGCCCGATTACACCACTTAAGGTAGCCACGCTCGAGCCAGAACGGGCGTTGGTGCTGCATACAGTGATGAATCCATTCACTGCCCAGGTTATCGACCGGGCAGTTCAACCGGGCACTCCATATATAGACTGGTCATGGGCTTTTATCCTGGAACCAATTGGCACCACTGCCACACGCTTGCTAATCCGGGTGCGGGCAAACCTCCAACCGGAGACTCTGGGCAGGCTCCTTTCCTGGTTGGTGCTTGAGCCTATCCACTTCTTGATGGAAAGAAAGATGCTACAGGGTATCCAGGCTCGGGCTGAGGCACATCGCTCTAACCCGCTGGCGCTGGATGAGTTCCTGCCGAGGTACGATTTCACTGAAGTGCACCGGATCATCGTGCGCGCCTCCCCTGATCAGGTTTATCAGGCGGTTACAAAACTCCAACCGTCGGAGCTGTCTCCACTGATTTATGCAATGCTGAATATCAGGCAAATGCCAGCAATCCTGGCAGGACAAGATGAAAGCAGAAGCCAGCCAGCGCAAGATAAAACATTCCTGGAGCAGCTTTATGCGGGTGGTTTTATCCCACTGATTGACGATGCAGTGCGAAGGGAAGTGGTCTTCGGCTTGATCGGGCAATTCTGGAAATTAAATGGCGGAGAAGAAGTGGAGATTGCCGACCTGGAGGCTTATCAAGCCTTTCAGGAGACGGATTATGCCAAGGTAGCAGCCAACCTGATCGTTCAAGATTTGGGGAATACATCCCTGCTCTCAACCGAAACCCGCATCTGGGCGCCAGACGCTGAGACTCGGCGCAAGTTCGCGGTGTATTGGAAGCTCATTTCTCTGGGGAGCGGTTGGATACGGATCTTGTGGCTGAAAGCCATTCGGAATAAGGCAGAGATAGAAAGCAGGCGCCGGTCACACCACATTGCCGATTTGTAAGCAACGATCCAGGATGAGGAGCGTAGAATATCAGAGACTTCTCGCTTTCAGCGTGTTAGGTATTTTTCTGGGTCTGATCGTGTTTGGGTGCCATTGGGCAGTGCGCAAAGTAGGCATCATATCGACATACCCGAAGGGATGCAAACAAAAAACATGTGCCCGAGTGCTCTAACGTGACAGATTGGAGAGAAAATGGTGGGTGTAGAACTCCTGGTTGTTCTGGGTATCCTGCTGCTCTTCGGACTGCTCGTTGTCTATATCATTTACTCTGAGCGGAAAGGTCGCACAGCCAAAATTGAGCTCAGCCGATCTTTGGGGTTTTCTCCAATCGATCCTGAACCTGAGCTCATCCAAAAAATTGTCCGGCTCTACCAAGGCCTGCGGAAAAACGGGCATCCTCCTGCCGACGACCAATTTCAGCTCCAGAATGTTGCCTGTAAAAGGCTGCCAGACTACGATCTGTTCATCTTTGACCTGTTGAACAGGTCTGGGGATGAAGACAGCTACACCGAAGATGGAGCCCTGGCGGTAGTTTCCCCTCACCTGAAACTGCCAACCTTCATGGTCTTTCCCAAGGCAGATATCGAAGGAACACTTTCATTCATGGGGAATAAATTCCTCACCTGGATTTTTACTAAGGTTGGAAATCCAATCGGATTTCCGGAGTGCCCAGAGTTTGAGCGGCGCTACCTTGTCAGTTCTCCTGATCCGGCGGGTACCCGTCAGTTTCTAAACGAGAGCCGGCTGCACCAGATGGCTAAAACCCGCCTGATGAGTATTCAAGCGGGAGGGGATTTGTTTACCGTCTCGCGGGTAGAACAATTCACTAAACCTGTCAATGACAAGGAAACGATGAGTACACGCATCCAGCTTGCAAGGGATGTGTTTTTAATATTCGTTGGCTAAGCCTGACCCAAAGTGTCGCACAAAGCTTGCAGTCCCAAAGCATATGCTAACCGTTATAGAAAGTGAAAACAGCTTCGAAATTCAATCCACGCTGCCAACCGGGCAAAGGGTCATTTTCCTTCTGTTGGCTTTATTTCCCTTGATCGCTCCTTACGAGCTCATTATCGAACCAGACTGGGAGTATTATTTCAATGTATTTTTCCTGATCGCCTTGATCATCTCAGTGGGAGCGATGGCATTGTCGGCCTTCTTGGTTTGGGCGGCAATTGCAGGGCTTAACTCTCAACTCCGGTTCGACAAGAGATCAAGGAACCTTCTCTTGTGCAGAAGGAGCGCCTGTAGTGAGGTGGCAGACGAAGCAATTCCCGCTCGAGGATGTCGCCAGCTTACGCATCGAGAAGCAGGATTGGAGTGATGGATCGCCGAGCTACACTCTCCTTGTAGTCACCGATGATGGAAAGGAATTTAAGGCTGGATCTTCGTGGTCGTTGAAAGAGATGGAAGCCATCCGGCAAAGAGCCTCCTCTTTTTCTTTTTTACAAGGTAGAACAAAGTCATCAATGAAGACATGGCTAGAGAAAGATTTCAAGTGACCGAGGAACAAATCCGACAACATCAGCAAGCTTATGCACAGGCCAGAGTTAAATTATCGCGAAATTTCACTAAAAGATCACGTGTTTTTGGAAACTTTCATTTCTGATAGCTTAAGCTGTGTCTTGCGATCATCAAGTTGAAATTGGCGAGAAAAACTTGGTGAAGAGTCAACCTGGTAGTGCTAAGTTTTCGAAATACTGTCTCCCATTAATTACTACCCCGGGTTACCCCCAATAATCCCCCAATAAATACTCGTAATTCTAAATTCACCCGTTGGGTTACTCCACTAAACCGGGTGAAGCCCATCCTGACAGAGGAGTGTTTTGACGACTGTATAAAGGGTGGAGAGTTTAAACGCTACCACCTGCGGCCTGGGACGGATATTGTAGACTTGCCTCCTTTCCCCTTTCAGGAGATTATCAATTCCAACCTTCCCCGGCATCGGCTAGTGGCTATCTGTGTCTATCTAGCCGCGGTGGTGGATTACCTGCAACACATTGAAGAGTACCAAAAAATCAGAGAATTCTACAAGCGTAATGGCATCATGCTGGAAGATTATTCGATTTGATGGAGGTGGTACATGGACACGAGTGAGATTCTAACCGTGCCGATGGTGGCAGAATACTTAAAGATTTCCAAGGCCAAGATTTACTATCTGGTGAAGCGAAAGGAAATTCCCCACTTCAAAATTGGCCGAAATGTCCGCATTAGAATGGCCGACTTACAAAAGTGGCTTGAAACACTCGCGTCGATGTAGTATGCAACCAATAAAGTCAGGTAGCGAAATATATCTTGAAGTTGGAAAGAAGGGAGACGGAATAGTTCTTCCCGAATTATCCCAATGGGGTGGTCTATAAACCATAAATAAACCACAGTAACCTTGATTAAAACGAACCGACCCGCCATATTTACGGGTCGGTTTTTGTTTAATCCCTACATATAGGCGCCCTCGGCGCGACTCAAACGCGCGGCCCTTTGCTCCGCAAGCAAATGCTCTATCCACTGAGCTACGAGGGCGTTGAAGGTATTTTAATCGATCTCCTGACCTGGGTCAACCTATCGCGCCGGCCTGTTGTAGTTCCTATGGCAGGCCGATTTCCTTATTGACAAAGTAAAAACGATCCTATATAATGATGTTACCGGTCACGTGACCGGTAACATCAGGCCTCCTATTCCAATCCTATCCAATGTCAGTAACCAATCACCTCCATGTAACCATCCGGGATGTAGCTACCAAAGCAGGTGTGTCTCACCAGACGGTTTCGCGCGTCATTAACGACAATGAGCGCGTTAGCCCCGAGACCCGCGCCAGGGTCCTGGCTGCCATCGATGAGCTCAGCTATCGCCCAAATGCCATCGCCCGTTTTATGGCCAGAGGGCGCACCCATACCCTGGCCTGCCTTTCCCCCAACCTTACAGATTATACTTTCGCCTCCATTATCGAAGGTGCTGAAGTCGAAGCCCGCCAGAATGGCTACTTCCTTCTCAGCGCCTCAGCTAATGATGAAGATACCTTCGCCCTGCTGGTCGAACAGCTCATCGAAAGCCGGCGGACCGACGGCTTGATGGTGATCAACCCATACACCGATCAGCGCTTCCGGCATGTTCCTAAGAATGTCCCCTTGGTTTATCTGGGCGCCTGGCCGCGCGATGAGCAGGTCAATTCGATATCCCTTGATGACGAGGGCGCCGGCTACGCTGCCTGCCAGCATCTGCTCTCTCTGGATCACCGTCGGATCGTCTCGATTACCGGGCCGACCTGCGAGGACTGTTCCCAAGACCGACAAAATGGCTATCTGCAGGCCCTTCGTCAGGCCAGCATTGCGCCAGACCCAGATCTGGTGGTTGAAGGCGATTGGTCGGCCACCTCAGGGTACACCGCGGTGCGCTCCCTGCTCGAGCGCGGGGTGGCTTTCAGCGCCATCTTCGCTCAGAACGATCGTATGGCGGTGGGGGCCATCCAGGCATTGCGGGAAGCCAATCTCCGTATTCCCCAGGATGTTTCGATCATCGGTTTTGACGATATGCCACTGGCCTCTTATTTCGATCCACCCTTGACCACCATGCGGCAGGACACCTTTCAACTCGGCCGTCAAGCGGCCCAATTGCTCTTGAATGCAGTCGAAAATCTAGCTTTAGAAACCCAGCAGCTGCTCCTGCCTGCCGAGCTGATGGTGCGGAGTTCTACGGCACCATATGTCGAGAGGAGGTGATAGAAAGGTTTGTATTCGATTAATCCATGTTTATGTCCTAGATCAGGAAATCAACGATTAACCAACCAATCTAAACGGAGGAACCCTTCATGAACCGTAAATTGATCTGGATCTTGCTGAGTGTCACTTTGATTGCCGTCTTGGTGCTGAGCGCTTGTGCGCCCGCCCAACCACCGGCTGAGCCGGTTGCCACCGAAGCCCCGGCGGAGGAACAACCGCCGGCGGAACCTGTCACGATCCGCTGGCGTACCCGCCCGGACAATCAGCAGGAGCAGGACGTCTACCAGGCGATCAGTGACGAGCTGTCTACCCAGCTCGAAGCGCAAGGCATCAAGCTTCAGTATGATCCCGCCCCGGTCACCGGTTATCTGGACAAGCTCACGACCGAATTTTCAGCCAAAAACGCCCCAGATATTGTCTGGATCCCGGGTGCCAGTACCGCTGATTACTCCAGCCTGGGCGTGATCTCCGATCTGATGCCTTTCATCAACAAAGATTCTTCTTTCAAGCTCACCGATTACTATGAGGCCCCCATAAAAGAGCTGCAGCAGGATGGCAAGCTGTGGGGTCTGCCGCGCGATATCTCGACCTTGGTGCTCTACTATAACAAGGATCTGTTCCAGAAATACGGCGTAGATGACCCGGCTGAATTGTTTGCTAAAGGCGAGTGGACCTGCGAAAACTTCGAACGCGTTGCCAAAGAGCTCACCCACGAGGCCGATAAAGTCTACGGTTTCAGCATGAGCAACTGGTGGGGACCTTGGGGCTGGTTCATCTACTCCCATGGAGGCAACATGTTCAATGCTGACCGCACCGCATGTGGCCTGACTGACCCGAACTCAATCAAGGGCTTGCAATTCATGTCCGACCTGTTCAATGTGGATAAGGTCGCCCCACCCCCCGGGATCGAAGGTGGTGTGGGCGAGACCGAATTCCTCTCCGGCTCGATTGGCATGTTCCCCAATGGACGGTGGATGACTCCTGGGATGCGTGAGAACGCCGAGTTCAACTGGGGTGTGGTTGAGATGCCGAACTGCGGTGTTCAGTCCACCTGGCTCTTCTGGGGCCCGTATGTGATGAATGCCGCGGCAGAGTACCCCGACCAGGCCTGGACTGTGCTGAAAGCCTTGACCAGCCCCGAGGTTCAGGCCCGCATCGCCGAACTCGGCACGAATATCCCCTCCAACAAAGCGCAGTCCGCCGTGGATGCGTTCTTGAATTCCAAACCGCCTGAGGACAACCAGCCCTTCATCGCTGGCGCGGCCTATGCCCAGGCAGAAATCCCCCTATACACAGGCAACTGGGGTGATATCGTCAGTGGACAATATCAACCGAATATCGACAACATCCTGTATGGTAAAGCCACCGTAGAGGATGCCGTCAAAGCCGCCTGCGAAGGCGCTGATCCACTGTTCAAGCAACCGTAACACTTTTTCCGTTTGGGAGGGGTTTTCGTGTCTTTCTCACGAAAACCTCTCCCGATCTTGACCGAAGTAGTCTTTAGTTATCTCGATCTGAGGAGATGGCCTATGAATGCTAACCAGCGCCGGGAGGCAATAGAAGGCTTTCTGTTCTTATTGCCGAATTTTCTGGGATTCTCTGATCTTCTTTGCCGTGCCCCTGGCGGTGTCATTTTATTATTCATTTACCGACTACAACCTGTTCCAGGCACCCAATTTCATCGGACTGCAAAACTATATCACCGCACTGGGATTCAATATCCGCCCCGAGGAATATCAGGCCGCACTTGCCCAAGGCGCTACAACTTGGCAAGCCCTGGGCGAGCTGATCGTCCCAAAAGACCCGACCTTCTGGATTGCGTTGGTCAATACCTTCCAGTACGCCGTGGGCGTCTTGATTCTGTGCATCATCCCCTCCTTTTTTCTGGCCTGGTTGCTTAATTCGAAGCTGCCTGGGATGACAATCTTCCGAGGCATGTTCTACATTCCGGTGGTCGCTTCGATTGTCGGTTCCGCCCTGGTATGGTTTTGGATCTACAACCGCGACTCGGGCGTGCTGAACATCGCCCTGGGTTCCCTGGCGAACTCCTTATCCAATCTCACCCAGTACCTGGGCTTCGAAATTCCAGAGCCAATCATCGGTTGGCTGGTCGACTCTAACTACTCCTTAATTTCGTTGGTCATCCTGACCAGCTGGGCGACCATCGGTTATGACATGGTGATTTTCCTGGCTGCCCTGCAAGCCATCCCGCGCCATCTCTATGAGGCTGCCACAGTTGACGGAGCCACCCGCAATCAATCGCTGATCAAGATCACCATCCCAATGATCACGCCGACCATCTTCTTCGTCCTGGTAACCAACACCATCGCCGTCTTACAAATCTTCAGTGAGCCCTATATCATGACCCAGGGTGGGCCGGCAAATTCCACTTTGACGATTGTGTATTACCTTTATCAGAAGGGCTTTCAACGCTTCCAGATGGGCTATGGAGCCAGTCTGGCCTGGATCGTCTTTGGATTGATCTTTATCATTACCGCGCTGCAATTCCGCGTCGCTAACCGTTGGGTTTATGAGGAGTGATCGCAATGCTGGGACAGGTTGAACGCACCACCAATTGGCAAAAAATCGTCTATTACGTCATCATGTCGATTCTGGGGTTGCTTTTCATCTACCCCTTCCTTTTCATGCTGTTTACTTCCTTCAAGGATAGCCCGGAAGTCTTTGCCGATATCTTGAAACCGTTTGGCGAGCAATTACGCTTCGAAAATTACTGGATTGTGTTGAAGACCGTCAATATGGGTCGCTACATGCTCAACACGGCCTTTGTGACGATCAGCGTAGTACTTGGCCAGATTATCACCTCTATGATGGGCGGCTATGCCTTCGCCAGGATTAATTTTCCCGGGCGTGATCTGCTCTTCCGCATCTACCTCAGCACCATCATGATCCCCTTCGTGGTGATCATGATCCCGATCTACAAACAGATGCAATTATTCGGTTGGCTGGACAAATTCCAATCGCTCATCATTCCCTGGATCTTCACTGCCGCCGGGACATTCCTCTTCCGGCAATTCTTTAAAGGTATTCCCAAGGATCTTGAGGAAGCAGCCTTGATCGATGGCGCTAGCCGCTGGACGATCCTGTGGCGCATTTTTGCCCCCCTTTCGGTGCCAGCCATTGCCACTCAGTTCACTATCTCGTTCTTATACGCCTGGAACTCCTTCATTTGGCCTCTCGTAGCTATCCAGAGCAAGGATAATTACGTGGTGACCCAGGGCCTGGCTGATATCCAGGGAGGCTATCATGCTTCACCGCCCATTATCATGGCTGGCGCCGCCCTGGTGATCCTGCCAACCGTATTGATCTTCCTGCTGGCCCAACGTTACTTTGTGGAAGGTGTTGCCACAACCGGTATGAAGAACTGATCTGGGAGCGGGTAGCGCCCTTTCTTAGCTGTATTAAAGGTTAGGATTCTGCGCCGGGGAAGGCTGTAGCGAGCCTTTTGCTGTTCATCTTGACTGCGTAAAGGATTACTACTTATGAAGATGGAAAACGGTCGTTTTGTCGTTTATGGGAATGCGATCAAAAAGTCGCATTCGGATAAAGCCATCAAATGGCAAAACATGTTCGTCAAGAAATTCAATTATGATCCAAATGAAAAGTATTTCCTCAGTCTGGAAGACAACCCTTATTTAGGCCCTATCTTCGGATTGAAAAATATTGTTCGCAACGATCGGGGAGAGGCGATCAAAAACGAGAATGCGGTCATCTGCAGCACCATCCGTATGGGTTATGGCCATTACCGCATCGCTATGGCGGGCGTCTCATGCGCCCGGGCGATGGGTTTCTCACCCTACTGGCTGGACTTGCTCGCCATCCCTGGCATCACTACGGACGTCATCAACCGCTGCAACCATAACTACAGCTTCTTCTCACGCCTATCGCAGCGCAGCCATTTCTTCAATAAACATGTGTGGGAGGCGGTCACTACCGGTGAGCCTACCCTGCCGGGTCTCTCGGCGTTCTTAAACTCCTATATCGTCGGGTGGCCGTGGCGCTTCCTGAAGACAAATGTCAAAGATTATAAGATGAGCGAGCTGTTCCGCAACCTTCACCAGGCCCTGCCCTCAGACATGCCCGTGCTGACTGCCCACATGTGGAACTGTATGGGTGCAGTGGCTGGCGGCATGACCAATGTAGTTGACATGATGTTCGATAACTGGCCGATGGCCTTCCAGCTCACCGAAGGCGCCAAGCACGGCGTCCAATCTCCCTCTGGCTATTATGGTTTTCGGACAATGCGCGGCTTCGACGAGGACAACCGCATCTTGAATCCTGTTCCTCCGGATGCACTCTTCTACACCGGGCACCATGTCGATCACGAGCTGGTTGAGAACATTGAGGCTGACTGCGACGCCCGCCTGCAGCGTATGGCCGATAACCAGCCGCGGCGCTTTTTGCTGACCATGGGAGGGGCCGGGGCGCAACGTGAGCTGTTTAAAGCCATCATCGAGCACTGTAAACCGCTTCTCCAGCAGAATAAGCTGGCCCTGTTTGTTAACCTGGGCGACCACAAGGCCAATTGGGACTGGCTGCAAGCCGAGCTGGCGTATCAAAAGGCGGACTTTCAGACCCATTTCACCTGGGAAGACACTCAGGGGTTTACGGATGCAATCCGCAATGGCCCGGCAATTGGGATGCATATCTTCCTGTACGATAACATTTTTCACGCCGTCTATGCCACCAACTACTTGATGCGTACGGTGGATGTGATGATCACCAAGCCCAGCGAGTTGGCTTTCTACCCGGTGCCTAAGATTTTTAATGAACGAGTTGGCGGTCACGAAATGTGGGGCGCAATCCGCGGCGCCGAGCTGGGTGATGGCACGGTGGAGGCCCGCTCCATCCCGCAGACGCTGCAGGCTATTGACTTGCTTACTCAGGAACGCGATCTGCTTGAGATGTTTTGTGGTTGCATCATCAAGAACAAGAGTATAGGAGTTTACGATGGCGCTTACAAGTGTGTTGAGCTGGCAACCGGCAAGAAATTTGTACGCGGTCAGGGGTAAATGGCGCAGTAAGTGTGGCCGGTGTCAAGGGGTACGATTTATGTTAGACGACCACCAGCATGCCAGAATTGCCGCAACCCCGCCGATGGGATGGAATAGCTGGAACGCTTTTGGCAAGGGGGTGAGTGAGCAGCTCATCCTCCTGATGGCAGACGCTCTTGTCTCTTCAGGACTACGCGAGGCGGGTTATACCTATGTGGTCATTGACGATCATTGGCACGGTGGGCGGGACGAGCACGGCGTGCTATATCCAGATCCAGAAAAATTTCCCTCCGGCATGCCAGCCCTAGCAGAATATGTCCACGCTCGGGGGCTAACGTTCGGTATCTATTCAGATGCGGGCCTCAAGACCTGCGGCGGCGAGCCTGGCAGCCTGGGTTACGAAGAGCAAGACGCCCGCACTTTTGCCAGTTGGGGGGTCGATTTCCTTAAGTATGATTTCTGCTTTGCTCAAGACGACCGCGCTACAGCAGAGCGGTTGTATAGCAAGATGGGCTCTGCATTGCGCCAGACAGGGCGCCCGATCCTGTTTAACATCTGTGAGTGGGGCCACCACCGCCCCTGGCTATGGGGGCGGTCTGCCGGGGGCCCTACTTGGCGCACCACCGGCGATATCTGGGATGGCTGGAGGGATGGGCCGCACATCTCCCAGAACGGCATCGATACGATCGGCTTTGAGCAGCAGCGCGGCCTGGAAGCCTACGCTGGACCCGGTGGCTGGAATGACCCCGACATGCTGGTGGTGGGCCTGCGCGGCCGGGGTTCGATTGGGGGTCCTGGCTGTACGGATACGGAATATCGCACCCACTTCAGCCTATGGTGCCTGCTGGCAGCTCCGCTGATGGTGGGCTGTGACCTGCTTAACCTTGACCAGGTTTCTCTGGAGATCCTGACCAATCCCGAGGTGCTCGCTTTAGACCAGGACCCACTTGGCAAGCAAGGTCATCGCATCTGCCGACTGGGCCGTTGTGAGGTGTGGGTCAAGCCCCTGGCGGGCGGCAACCTGGGCGTAGGCGTCTTCAACCGCGACGATTCAACCCAGATCCTAGAAGTCCACTGGTCTGACCTGGATATTGAAGGGAAATGGCACGTGCGCGATCTATGGCTGCACACCGACCTAGGGGTTTACGAAGACCATATCAGCGTCGAGGTTAATAGCCACGCCTGCTGCATCCTGCGACTGTCGGCTCAGTAATTACAGTCTGGCGGGCAATCCTCAGCAGGTGAATCGACCTGCTCCTGGTTATCCTGCCCCTTCGGACCGCCAATAAATGGTGGAAAACCGAAATTCATCGACGCAACCCTGCTCCAACCGTCAGACAAGACTTTCCAAGATTGGGGCAAAGTGCGCAAACCTGTCCAGGATGGCCGCTATCGGAGTGCCCAGGTGCTATGTTACCGCTTTCGGATCTGCTGTTGCAACTTTCGCCACTCCCAACTAAACTTTGCGATCTTTGCGCTTTTGACGGTCCAAACTCTTATAGGTCGATGATCACCTTCAGTCCATTGCGCGCCTGGGCGGTGCGGAAAGCCTGCTCGGCTTGAGAGAGCGAGAAACGATGCGTGACCAGCGAGCGCACGTCCACCAGCCCTTGCTCAACCAGCTGGATGGCACGCGGGTAGGTGAATTTCATGCGGCGGCACAGCTGCAAAGTCAATCCCTTTCGCCGGGCGGTGGAAGCTGTGAAGGTGGTCACATCCGGGAAAGGGATACCGACTAACACCACCCGACCTCCAGGACGCGCCGCTGCAATGGCTGACTCAACCGCCTGGTTGTCTCCGGCGACTTCGAAGGCCACTGCCAGCCCGCGCCCCCCGCTGGCTCTCCACACCTGCTCATCATTCCAGGCGTCATCTACCAGAAATACCTCCGTGGCGCCAGACGCCCGGGCGGCTTCCAGACGGTGCGGCATTCGGTCGGTGGCAATGATCTGGATTACCCCGCTCAGACGGGCAAGCTGGAGGATCAGCAATCCAATTGGGCCGCAGCCAAACACCCCCACCGCCATACCGGGTTTCAAGCCAGCCAGGTCTATGGCATACAACGCCACTCCCAGCGGTTCCAGCATGGCGCCGTCGGAATTGCTCAAGGCATCCGGCAAAGGGGTCAAACAGCGCTCGGGCCAGGCCAGGAATTCCTGCAATCCACCATCCGTCAGGCCATGCCCAGCAAAGCGCAGGTTGGCGCACAAATTAGGATTCCCCTCCAAGCAATACTCACAAACCTGGCACGGGATGGCTGGATCGACAGCCACTCGCTGCCCGTACAGAGGGGAAGAGCGGCTCTCAACCACCCCGGAGAACTCGTGACCCAGCACCAGAGGGCGGGTGATTTGAGCATCGCCGATACCGGCTTCATCGAACCAATGCAGATCTGAGCCGCACACCCCTACTGCCATGACTCGGATTAGAACCTCGCCCGGCGCGGGAACCGGCTGCAATTCATTTTCCAGACGCAGGTCGTGCGGTCCATGTAGTCGTAAGGCTTCCATCAAAGTATCTCCAGGATCGCCGGGCGCTCGATCTCTTGACCGGATACTGTTACCGCGATGGAAGGCCATCCAGCTAGGCCGGTTAAAACTTCGTTGTTCGATGCTCCGACCAGGATCGAGTCTTCCGATTTGGTGCCTGTGATGGATGGGTTCCAGGCATAGACCTGCCCGGCGAATACACTATCCAGCATACCAGGCACAGCCACCACTTCGCGCGGTTCGTAGCCCGCCAGCCCACCCTGATGGTGCAGATGCCATTCATCCGGGTAACCCGTCGATCGGTACGCATCGACTGCCGCCTGGAAAATATCACCCAGCGTCCGTCCCGGGCGGGTGTGAGCAAAGAAAACTGCATCGACTTTCGCGGTGGCTTCCGCCTTACGGCGCAACTCATCTGGCAAACGACCAAAATGCACCAGGCGGGTCACCGAGCAGACCAAACCATATTTGCGCCCGCACAGCACCAGCATGGCATAGCGGTCAAGGATCTTGCTGGTTGGCAGGGGATGGCGGTATGCGAAGATGCGATCATCGGTAGCAATCAGGTTAACAATGGGCTGCGCACCGCGCCGTTCTGCCTCGAAGTCCAGGTGAGCTGCGATCTCATACTCTGTCTGTCCAGGTTTAACCGATCGAATAGCCGCCTCCATCGCCTGCGCACAACGCCCACCCAGATCGCGGAAGCGCTCTACTTCTTCAGGGGTTAACCGCCCTCGCAGGCGGGCCAGCTCGCCCGAGAGATCGACCGCGCCCGGGTAGGGAACATCTGCACCCAGCTTCAATCCACCCGCCAGACGACTGATCAGCTCCTGCTGCTCATGCCACAGGTGAATGTGAAATTCCCAACCTTGCTCTTTGATCTTTTGTTCTTTCTCAAGGCGAGGCGCCTCGATCGAATCAGTGATCAGGTGCAACCCGGATGGCGTTACCAGCAAGGCTGCAACCCCCTCCGATGTTGCAGTATTAACGTAGGAGCTTCCACCGCACGTGGCCCAGGCAAAACTGCTCACCCGGCGCATCAGCAGGGCATCTAACCCCTTTGTCTGGAGCAGGTGATGAATTGCGTTTTGTTTGGCTTGAAATTCCATGATTACTCCTCGAAAATCTGTTATTTACGAATTTTGTTCGCCACAACCAATGACGTTGTCATCATACGTCATGCTGAGCGCCTGACCCGGCTGCAGAATCAGAAAATCGCCAGTCTCCCCATCGCCCCAGTCGCCCTGGATCAGGCGGCGGATCAACACCAGGTCACCCGCCATGCGCTCAAAAGCCCAGCCACGCCGGGAGGCCTCCGCCTGCGCCTGAGCTTCCACAACGCTGCCATCACCGATCCCCAGATCGATGAACACTGCTCGCTGATAATGACTTTGCCAGGCGCCCATCACCTCCATCAGGTATTCGGCGTTGTCTTTTCCATATTTCTGCACATATTCTTCATAGACCGCCTGCAAATCGGTGTCACTGCCCAAGCCCAAAGCCAGGCTGGCTGATGAATCCTGCCGGCGCTCGATGTAATCCAAGGTGTACCAGTAAGTACCCGGCTGACTCAAAAACTGTTCATTGTAGCGCTCACGACTGCCCAGGAACAACGTAATGCAGTCATGGGCGCGCGGGATAACCAACGGCGCACCTCGCGCGACTAACCCAGCAGTGGCTTGCCCACAGAGCCCGTAAGCCAGCACAATCGCATCATAACCCTGGCTGGCAGCGGTATCAATCTGCCCTTGTAACCTGTTGCGAAGCACTGCGGGGGTATTATGCAAACCACGCTCGAGCAACTGCACATCAACGATATAAGGAGATTGGGCTGCGCTCCAATAGATAGCACGCGCCAACACATCGCATCCAATACATTTTATTAGCATGTAGAAGCCTCGCAGTATATTAACGATAAGACATCCAGAGTCGGCGTGAGCTTATTGGCCTTGTTGCGCAATACCAGACCACCACTCACAAAACCTCTCAATTGGGTGACTTCTGAACAAATTATACCGCCCCTACCAACAAGCCAAGCAAAAATCAATTCACTCGTAGCATTAATCTAGGCCAGACCAAGCAAAGCTTCTCATTTTCCAGGTACAATGCTGTCATCATGTTCGTCCATCTGCATACCCGGTCGCATTACTCCTTCCTGGAGGGATTAGCCTCCCCACAAGCGCTGGTCGAGGCGGCTGGCCAGGTTGGAATGCCCGCCCTGGCCTTGACTGATCGGGTTTATCTATCCGGGGCAGTTGAGTTCTACCAGGCCTGCCAGAAGGCGGGTGTGCAGCCCGTGTTGGGGCTAGAAATCCCGGTAAGTTCACCTGTACCGATGAACACACCCGCTGGAGAACTGGTGCTGCTGGCAATGAATAGGCAGGGTTGGGCAAGCCTGTGCCGTCTGAGCAGCGCACTGCTGAGTGGGGACGAGCCCCAGACCAGCCTGGCATACAAACGCTTCAGCGCTGAGACAACTGGCTTAATCTGCCTGACTGGCGGCCGGCGCAGCTTGCTGAACCGCCTGGTCGAGCAGAGACAGGAACGACTGGCCCTGGAATGGCTTTCCCGCTTGAGAGAGTTGTTCCCTGAACGCCTGTACATCGAGCTTCAGATCCATACCCCAGACGACAGACAAATCGCCGCCCGCCTGGCTGGTCTGGCGCAGCGCATGCGCCTGCCAGTTGTAGCATCTCACACCACCGCCTATCTTGCCCCTGAGCAAGCGGATCTGGCGCGTTTGGCAGCTGCGATCCGGCTGAACCGCCCACTGGCTGAGATTGGTGAGGATGCGCTGCCCCCGCCTGGCGCCCACTTCCTAGACAGCCAGGAGATGTCCACCCGCTTCGCTGACTACCCTGAAGCGCTGGCGGCTACTCTCGAAATCACCGAACGCTGCCGGCTGGAGCTGCCCCTGGGAGAGCCGCATTTCCCGGATATCCCCCTGCCAGCTGGTACGACGGTCCTGGAAGTCCTTCGCCAGAAAGCCGAAGCCGGAGCCCAAGCGCGCTACGGCAGCCTTACCCCAGAGATTCAAGCCCGCCTGGGTCACGAACTGGCGGTGATCAACCAGAGCGGCTATACCCCCCTGTTTCTGGTGATGGAGGAGATCTTGAACTACGCCCGCCAGCGCGGTGTGCCAATCTCCTCCCGCGGCTCTGCAGCCTCGTCGCTGGTGGCTCATTGCCTGGGGATCACCTCGCCCGATCCGCTGCGCCTCAACCTGTACTTCGAGCGCTTTCTCAACCCGGCGCGCGTGACACCACCGGATATTGACACCGATCTGTGCTCACGCCGGCGCGATGAAGTTATTCAGCATGTCTACGACCACTACGGCGCCGAGCGGGTGGCCATGGTGTGCACAGTCAACCGTTTCCGGCGGCGCTCAGCGTTGCGCGAGACCGCCAAAGCCTATGGGCTGCCACCAGCTCAGGTCAGCGCCCTGGTCGATCTGCTGCCTCAGCGTTGGTGGGGACCAAGGTCATCTGCAGAGGGTGAGTCTCCTTATACAGAACTGCTGGGTCGATTCCCAGCAGAACCGTATGCTTCCATCTTTCGCGACGCAGCAGCTTTGATCGGCCTGCCACGTCACCTCTCAATCCACCCAGGCGGGATCGTGATTGCCCCTGGACCAGTGACCGATCTCACGCCCACCCTGATGGCCAGCAAGGGCGTGATCATTACCCAATTTGACCTGGAGTCAATTGAGGCCCTCGGACTGGTTAAGATGGACCTGCTTGGCATCCGCGGCTTATCCGTACTCGGTGACGTGAGCGAGGCTATTTACAATCGAAAACCCTCCAAATATCTGGGCACCTTGGATGTGCTGGAAGCTATCCCCGATCATGACCCGGCTACCGCCGAGCTGGTGCGCGCCGGACGCACGATCGGCTGCTTCCAGATCGAAAGCCCAGGGATGCGGACAACTTTGAAAGAGATCCAGGCACACAGCGTGGACGATGTGATGGTGGCGCTGGCGCTCTATCGTCCTGGCCCGCTCACTGGCGGATTAAAAGAGGCCTTTGTGCGCCGCCACCGTGGCGAGGAAGGCGTGACCCAGCTACACCCAGCGCTGGAGCCATTACTGGCAGACACGTATGGCGTAATCTTGTATCAGGAGCAAGTGCTGCGCATCGCCCATGAGCTGGCAGGTTTAAGCCTGGCAGATGCCGACCTGCTGCGCAGGGCGATGAGCCACTTTGACCCAGGCGAGCAGATGCGCACACTGAAAGAAAGGTTCATCGCTGGAGCTTCTAAACTCAATGGCGTGCCACCAGAAGTAAGCGAGCGCATCTGGCAATTGATGGCGGCTTTCGCGGGGTACGGGTTTCCCAAGGCACACGCGGCTTCCTACGCTGTGGTGTCCTGGCGAGCGGCTTGGTGTAAGGCGCATGAACCGGCAATTTTTATGGCGGCTGTGCTGGCTAACTGGGGTGGGTACTATGGACAACGTGTCTATCTAACCGAAACGCGCCGCCTGGGGCTTGCCTTGCGCCCACCGCACATTAATCATGCCCAGCGTGAGTTCAGCGTCAGCTACCTGGAGGGACAGCCAGTGCTCTTTATGGGGTTAGATCAGGTGCGCGACCTGACCCGCCGAACACAAGTGCGCATCCAGCAAGAACGCCCTTTTCGCTCGCTGGACGACTTCCTGGCGCGGGTCGACCCGCGCCAGGTCGAAGCTGAGAACCTGATCCAGTCCGGCGCCCTGGAAGGCTTTGGATCGATCCCGGCTCTACTCCGCCAGGCTGGTAAGGCCAGCTGGCAAGGTGGGCAACTGCCCCTGTTTGACATGCAGGCCTGGGGAGCCGCGGGAGAAGTTGAAGACTGGTCGTTAGCTGAGAAAATGGCTGCCCAACAAGCGGTGTTGGGCGCCAGTGTGATCGCCCATCCACTTGACCTGGCGGCTGATGCCATCCGCAGAGCGGGCGCCATCAGCACAGTCGAGGCGGCTGCCAGGATTGGGCAGCGCGCCTGCGTGGCTGGGGTGCGCCAGACCTGGCGGCGCAGCGCGGCCGAGCATGGCGAGAGAATCTACCTGATGTCCTTCGAGGATCTGGAAGGCATGCTGGAAGTATTGATCCCAGGGGCAGTTTATCAACATGATCGCGATGAGATCAGCGGGGATATACCATTCCTGGTAGAGGGAGAAATTCTCGATTAATCCATCCACCGGCGAGCCATTCATCCGAGCCGAACGCCTGGCCAGGCTGGCGAGTTGACAATAATGCTATAATAATAAAGAAAGCACACTGTTGAGAGCATTTTAGGGGATATGTGTGGGTGTTTCCCACCCAGACCGCCTCACAACTTACATGATTTGCGAAACTCATATCATTCATAGAAATCAGCTGTTCAGACAACCGGGTATTAACCTTTGAATTTTCTGGTTGTAAAGTATATACATGCTTGATTTGCGTTGGTTCACCTACAACGTCAACTACCTGGGATTGATACTGGCATTGTGGCTCGGCCTCTACCTGGTATCACGCAATCCTAGATACCAGATCGCCTGGCTGACTGCCCTCACTCTATGGTCACTCGCCGGAACATTCTTAAATGTCCTTCTGGCACTTAATCCACCCCCTCAAATAGATATATGGTTCCCCGGGCTGCGCTTCCTTTTCCCTTTTTGGCCAGAAGAGACGCTTTCCAGCGGCACGAGCGCTTGGCTCCAGGGATGGTCGATAATACCCGCCATTGTTTTTTGGCATCACGTGACCGTACTGATCCTTCCCGGGAAAATAACGTTCTGGCGATGGATAGGCATTCTATTCGGATATTTTCTGGCTGCTCTGGCAATTATTGTACAGACCAATTCACCGTTTCTATTTGCGATCGAGCATAGTAATCCACTTTACTTAAACAGTATGAAAGCAGGGGTTTGGTACCCGCTCTTCGGAGCAGGCCTGATCGTCCTGACCGCAGCCTGTGTGTTCAACCTGGTCCGTTCAGCACGGATAACCCAGATTTCATTGGTGCGCAAGCAATTGTTTATTATGGCCTACGCCACCAGCGTGGCTGGGTTAACCGGGGTGACTACTCTTATCGGTCTGGCAATGGGATTGCCCATCCCGATGGCGGTCGTATCATTCCTGTTAGCGACAGCGGTAGTGGTCATCGGCATTGGCGTGGTACGGTACAGCACCTTTGTCCAAGGGCGAACCATGCAACACGACTTCTTTGCCAACTTATTGGTCATCGGATTGGTAACCCTTATCTATTGGTACGCATGCACGATTCTGGTGGTCGCCTACCACGCGCCTTCAGCGATCATGGTACTTGTCCCGGTGCTGGCGATAATAACTCACTCCTTGACTATACCCCTGCTGAGGCTGACGGATTGGTTGTTCTACCATGGCGAAACGCGCCAGCTCCGCTCCAACCTGCGCCAACTCTTGCGGTCATCTGGCGAGGAAGGTGGATTGGAGGCGAACCTGGGGCGCGCCCTGGAAACCCTGTGTAATTCTATGCACTCCGCTTATGGTTTGATCGTGATCTTTGACCAGGGAAGCCTCCATTGGGCTGCCAAATGCCATTGGACCAAGGACGAGATGAATTTGAAAGCGGATGCCTTCATCGCGGATGACGTAATCCACCTGGCGCCAGGACAGCTCAAATCACCTTTGGATGAAGCGGCCTTATTAGTACCACTGTATGCGGAGGCTGAACAATTGGGAGCACTGATCCTGGGGCGACCTGCCAACGGTCTGCGCTATGCTGATGAAGATGTGGAGAGACTGCTTAACTCGACTGATCGCATGGGAGAGATCATCCTGATTGCTCGCCGCAAGGAAGAAAACCTGACCCAGATCGCTCGACTGGCTGAGGCTCAACGTGTCCTGGTTGCAACTCATCCCACCCTGATCCCAGTGGATACGGTGGAGGATGCCTTACGAAACCTGTACGATTACGCATTCCTGGCTGATACCCAACTGGCAGAACTAAATCTGGTTGGTAGACGCCTTTTACGAGGCCAGGTAACCTTCCTAGAACGCGGTAAGGTGGTTCATGAGGTCCTGCTGGAAGCGGTCGAAATGCTCCGCCCGGGAGCAAAAATCTCACATAATCCACCTGCCGCGTGAATGGTATCCCTACTTAATCCTAAACCAGGCATACGTTGAAGAGGTGCCCAACCGCGATATCATGCAGAGGCTGTATATATCGGAGGGGACTTTCAATCGCACCCGGCGCTCAGCCATCCGCTCATTAGCCCGAGCCTTGGCGGAAATGGAAGCGGTGCTCACCTGAAGTCGTAGAAAACATCCGCAACAAAAACCGGCCCTGGGTTGGCCGGTTTTTGCTTTAAAGCATGAATTCAAAAAAGGGCCCATAAAAGTTGGCGTTTTTTGGCAGTTCCCCCGCTTGTTTTGGCAGTTTGAATATGGGAAATTATAACCAGGAGAGTTGCTGGCTCATTGCTGAGCGCTCAAAGGGAAATGCGATTGCTTCACGGAGAGCGCACGCAAAGACATCAAAATCCAATTACAGAGAGTACCCATGAACTCCAATGCATCCTTAATCAGCTCACAGAATCCCCAGGGTTATGAAGTCCAGTGCCGACTGCTCCAAGAATTCGAAAGCGGCCTGGATCCACTCAACCCGCAGGCAAATCCTATCCCATGCCATGTCCTGGGCTACGGAGAGATCAGCACCGTTTTCGGGATCGACACCGAAGGCCTGCACGACCTGGCTTTCAAGCGTATGTGTATCTTCAAGACCCAGGAGGAAGCCCAGGTATACCTGGATCATTATCTCGAATACAACCGCCGCCTGGAGAGTGACATCGGCCTGCACCTGCCGCCATATGGCTACGCCCTGTTGGTGTGTGACGCCGGACGCCCGGTTTTCTACATCATCCAGAAGCGCCTGCTGCCAGCCTCGATCGGCAATCAGGCTATCTACTGGCTAACGCCTCAAGAAATCACCTTGCTAGTTAGTTTAGCCTTGCGGGAATTACTCAAAGTATGGCGGTACAACCAGTCTCATCCGGATGCTAAAGTCGGCATCGACGGACAGATCTCGAATTGGGCGATCAGCGGGTTCGACCCGCGCCATCCCAGCCTGGGCGAGACGGCTGCCCTGTACTACCTGGATACCAGTTCACCTATATACCTTCAGGCTGGCGTCGAACAATTAGACCCAGAACTGTTCTTGCGCTCTGCGCCGCCTTACCTGGTGTGGATCCTGC
This sequence comes from uncultured Chloroflexia bacterium, assembly GCA_963706905.1. Classification (GTDB taxonomy): domain Bacteria; phylum Chloroflexota; class Anaerolineae; order Anaerolineales; family UBA4823; genus CAVPNY01. Next base: position 226,440 of record CAVPNY010000009.1, read on the forward strand.
GCTTACTATTTATCAAAGACGTGATGACCCGCTATTACGATCCGCGCAAGGTGACCATTGATTTAATCGCCAATTTCTACAAGGAGCAGCGACCTGACCTGGTCCCGAGCTTAGTCACAAAATCCAATGAATTTATCGCCCAGGAGGCTTCTGAACTCGGCATCCGAGAAATCTCAGCCAAGGAAGTGAGAGACTACTACCGGGAGGACGAGATCATCTGGTCCCTGTATCTCTCCTTCCGCCAGTTCGACCGTTTCGTGCGCAGGAAGGTGCTGCACCGAGAGTATCCGTATATCCTCCCAGGAAAAATTAACCGTTGACAGATTGCTCCTAGTCAAGTGGATTCCCTATTCCCTCATCAAGGGAGCAAGAAGTGGAGAAGTAGAAAGAAGAATGTTTTTTGGAAGAATTGGGATCAAGTCATCGGCAAGGAGGGTAATGATGTTCAGATCAAATGTAATTGGCCTAACCCATATATTAAAAAGAAAACCCCAGTTGCTTTCAGTAGCCTCTAAAAACTTAAGCCATCAGCTCCGCTACAAAATGGGAGGCAGTTATCTCAATGGTTGGAGTCATCCGCCAGAGGTGATCAATGCCTTCATCACCGATCGGTGTAACTTGGGATGCAGGCAGTGCCATTATGCCAATTCGGATAAACCTGGTTTTAGCTTAAATCAGGTCGGACATATGCCGCCTACTATTTTCCAGAAATTTATGGATGAAATCCCAGGACATCCGGTGGTTTCCTTCACCGGCGGTGAACCTCTGCTTCATCCAAACGTGATTGAGTTCATCGTCTACGCCAAGGGAAAAGGCCGTTTATGTACATTGGTGACCAATGGTTGGCACCTCGCCAATAAAGCTCAGGAGCTTTGCGAATCGGGTCTTGATCTGCTGAGCATTTCCGTCGATGGTCCTAGAGACATACACAACTCGATTTCGCGGGAAGAGTTCCTTCGAGCATCTGGTTCTAGGATTAGAAACCATCCTGAAGCATTCGAAACGTCCCCTCATTTTCATCGGCTTTACCATTTCCGACATGAATTTCGATCAATTACACCAAACGTATGAGCTGGCCAAGGATTGGGGGGTGGATGGACTGAGCATCAACCATCTCTGGATGCAAACCGACGAGATGGTTCAAGAGTTGAATGAACACTACTCCATATTCGCCGGAGACCATGTTGGCTGGAAGATAAATAATGACGCCATTGATGTCGATTACCTATCTCGACTCCCTGGAGTCAATCAGGATCTCAAACCGAGGAGGGAAGATGGTTGTCGTCGAAAATCCTTTTCTTAACCGCCAGGAGATCACAGATTGGTATCGCTACCCTCAAAAACCGATCAGGCACCAGACTGTTCGATGCGGTTGGATCCGGATGAAACTGTGGGCTGATGGTAAGGTAAAACCCTGCCGTGATTACGAAGTCGGTGATATCACTCAGACCCATGCTGAAGCGATCTGGAATGGAGTTGAGTACCAGGAATTTCGCAAGCTGTTAGCCCAGGATGGGATGCTTCCCATCTGCGCGCGCTGCTGTTTTATGGCACACCGGTGATCTGGGTTTAAGGGGATTAAATTCGAGGAAATAAAAGGAGAGTGGCATGCTGAAAGAACAAGACAAAACCAGAAAAGAGATTATCGAGTGCTTCGCCCGGCACGTATCCAGCGGGAAGGCCGACTTTTTCGCCGCGGCTGGCATCGACTTCGTAGCGGGTGAGCGGGAAGGCATCTATCTCTCTGACCTGGACGGGCGGCGCTTGATCAACTGCCACTGTAACGGCGGGGTCTTTAACCTGGGCCACCGCAACCCACGCCTGATCGCTGCTATGCAGCGCGCCCTTGAACGGTACGACATCGGCAATCATCACCTGCTGAGCGCGCCGCGCGCCCTGCTCGCCGAGCGCCTGGCAGCACTCTCGCCAAGCGACCTCAACCGGGTGGTCTTCGGCGTCTCCGGTGGGGAGGCGATCGACCTGGCGCTCAAGCTGGCGCACGCCCACACCCGCCGCCCGGGGATCATTTCCGCCCTGGGGGGCTACCACGGCCACACCGGACTGGCTCTGGCGGCAGGGGATGAAGCCTACCGCAAGCCCTTCGAGCCACTCTCGCCCGGCTTCACCCAGGTGCCTTTCGGCGACCTGGAAGCGTTGGAATCCGCCATGGGAGAGGACACGGCGGCGGTGATCTTCGAGACTATCCCCGCTACGCTGGGCATCGCCATCCCACCAGAGGACTACTTCGCTGGTGCCCATCGCCTGTGTGATCAATGGGGTGCGATCCTGATCATCGACGAAGTGCAGACTGGCCTGGGCCGTTGCGGGGCAGTGTGGGGCATCGACACCTACGGCGTGACCCCCGACATCCTGGTTACTGGCAAGGGGCTGTCTGGCGGGATCTACCCCATCACCGCCACGCTGTACTCTGACCGCCTCGACCCCTTCCTGCACGACAATCCATTTATCCACATCTCGACTTTCGGCGGGGCAGAAGCGGGCTGCTTTGTGGCCATGGAGGTGCTGGACATCCTTGAGGAGCCAGGCTTCCTGGAGCACGTGCAGGCGATGGCTGCTCTCTTCAAGGAAGGGTTTGCCGGTCTGCTCGCAAAACATCCTGTTGTAATGGTAGAAGCCCGCCAGCGCGGCTTAATGATGGGCCTGAAGATGGCGGAGCCCTATTACGGACCCTGGATGACTGTGGCCGGATTCCAGGCGGGGCTGTTGACCATCTATGCCAATAACGACCCCTCCGTGATTCAGGTGCTGCCGCCATTGATCATCCAGGAGGTCGAAGCCCGTCAGGTACTGGCTATCCTGGACGGCATGCTGAACGGGCTGGAGGCAACGTTTGGCTAATGGAAAAGGAATGCTCATCATGTTCGAGGTGAAAAAACTTCTTTTATCGTGAATTCCCTGGCAACCGGTGCGATCATCGGAGTCCTGGTATTCACCTGATCACCATATACATTTGACTCCAACCAGGATGCGCTGGCGGGGAAGTTTGAAGATCACTTCGTTGATATTTTGGTTTCTTGTCCCGACTGCTGGTCTGGGTGCTTTTGCCGGGTTAATTTTTGTTTTTTTCCACTGCTCATCCAGAGAATGAGCAGAAAAAGTCCCTCTGCAAGAAACAGCGATCATCAGCGTACCAAATTATTGAAGACCAAGGAGAAATCACAATGAACACTCGAATAATTTTCGTCCTTTCAATGCTCGTGCTGATTTTTAACCGCCTGCAGCGCGGCGCCAGATCTCCAGGCCAGCTACGATCCGGCAACCCTGCGCTTCGACGGGGAACAGGCTTATCAAATCGAGGATGAATTTGTCACATCCTTCCCCAACCGGGTGAGCGGCACCGAGAAAAGCCGCTTAGCGGCTGCCTGGCTCGAGGAGCAATTCGCCGGCTACGGTTTATCCTGCCAGACGGATGAGTGGAGCGTAGTCAACTACAGCCGCCCGACGCCGCTGCGCAATGTGGTCTGCCGGTTGCCGGGCGCTTCTCCCAGAGAGATCGTGGTCATTGCCCACCACGACATTGCCTCAACCACGATCGAAGGGGCGGATAACGACGGTGCGGGCATTGCCATCCTGCTGCAACTGGCTGAGATCTTCGCCGCAGAGGGGCAGCCGCCTTACACCCTGATCTTCGTCGCCACCGACGGCGAGGAATATGGCATGCTCGGCACTGGCCAATTCATTGAGACGCACCCTGACCCAGAGAACATCATCGCCGCTTTCACCATGGACAACCTGGGCAAGTACTACTACGACGCCATGAACATGGAGACAATCGGCCAATACAGGCGCTTCAGCCCGCTGTGGCTGGCGCTGCTTGCCCGGGAATCGGCCAATGCTGCTGAGGGCTTGTGGCAAGTCAACTTACCCGGCGTGATCGACCAGGTCACCGGTCAGGCCGCGCCAGTATCCTTCATGGATCAGGGCCCACTCGTAGCGGCCGGTGTCCCGGCTCTGGGTTTTGCCGCGCACAAGCCCCCAGAATATATTGAAGAGCATTACGCAGGGTGGCACACGCCTGAAGATTCGATGGAGCACCAATCACCGGCCTCGCTAGGCCAGGCTGGCCTGGTAGCCGAGGCGCTTATCCGCCAGCTGCTCTCGATGGAGACATACCCACAGGAGTCCGGCCCTTATCTGTACTTCGAGAGCAGCCAGCAGGTGCTGCGCGGCCTGCCGTTGTGGCTGTTCTTTATCGGGTTTGTCGGCCTGTTCTTCCTGGGTACTTTTATGGTTGGCAGAACAACCTTCCCGCAGAAATTACGCATGTGGCGCACAGCGCTGCCCCATTTCTTGGGCCTCTGGCTGCCGCTGCTGGCTTCGATCGTCTTACTGTATATACTCGTCGAGATCCGGCTGATGGATGCGTTTGCCCGCTATCCCGCCACCACCAAGGACCCACTCCTGCTCAACCCTCGCTGGCCAGCCGTGATCCTGTTCCTGCTCGGCCTGGCCCTGTTCCTGGCCATTGGGCGCTGGGCAGTGCGGCGCTTCGCCGGAGATCAACCCATCCCGCCATTCAGCGCCATCAAAAGCCTGGCACTGCTCATCGTCGGCCTGGGAGGAGTGTACGTGCTCATCCTAAACCCCTTCTCCTTGCTTTTCTTCCTGCCTCTATTGTTCTGGTTCCTGATCGGCGGCCGGCGCAGGTTCGGGAAAATTTTAGATATCCTGTTCTTCCTGCTCGGTGGCCTGGTCGTGTATGGGCTAATCTATATTTTCGGTTTCCAGACCCTGCGTTATGACTTTGCCTTCCTGTGGTACATGCTGAATATGTTCTCGATACGCATGCTCAGCTTCCTTTCGGCTGCCATGATCACCGCCATTTTCGCAGCCGGACTCTCGATGGTGGTCAACCCACCGCGCAAGGCTAAGGCAATAGAATCTACCGCGATTCCTCAAGAAAGCGAGCCGCGCTTTGCCAGCTAAGGTCGATCCTATAATGCAGGGTGAAACTTGATGACTTAGAAAGCAGTGGAAATATAGACGTAAATAAATGAACCCAGGCCAACCGCCAGCATTTCACGGAGGAAAAGAAGAATTGGCGGCTATTATCGGGAAGCGACAGCAATCTGGCTCAAACAACCCCGTTCTCTATGAGCGGGGTTTTCCGCTCTTTCCTGGATTTTTCCCGCATGACATTCAAGATGAGTCGTTCGAGCATTTCATTAAAGAGATCCCATACATATCCAGAATGATCGATATGGCGACATCCAGCTCTTTAGGACCCAAAGCGGGATTACAGTTCGTATCGATAAAGAAGTAACGCCCGGATTGATCGAGGCGAACATCGAATTTGGCATAGCCGGCCATTTTGGTAACATCGAAGGCTTTTTTAACATATTCCCTTAAAAGGGGATCTTCATATTTTACATAATGAAAGGCGGCGTTCATCTCAGACAGCCACTGGTCTTCAAAGGTAAGGAACACGAATTTGCTCTCTGGATGGGTGAAGATCTTTTCTGCCAGAAATACCTTCTTCTTCTTATCATGCAACACGATGGCAGTAAGCTCCCGACCGCTAATAAATTCTTCGACGAGCACTGGCTGCCGGTAGATGCGCATCAAATATCGCAAGCGTTTTCGCAATTGCTTTTCATTCTCGGAAACTGCATCCTGGGTGATTTCTACCGATCCGTGAATGGCATTCAGTTTTGAGATCAGGGGGAAACGGATGGCAGGGTCCAGATAATCATCCGGTGCATTGAAGAGCTGATAATTCGGCACCGGAACCCCATTTTGTTGCAGGAGCTTTTTGACCAGGAATTTATTGGTATCCAGGGAAAGGCCTAAGATATCGGCGCCAGTGTACGGTATGTCTAGCAATTCCAATACTCCGGGGATAGCGGAGGCCAGACTCTCCACACCCTTGATCGAATCAACCAGATTGATCACAAGCTCAGGTTGGTTTTTACGCAGCCGGGCGGGCAACTTGGCATTGCCCGGGAATAAAAGAACAGATATGCCCATGGTTGCCAGATATTCGCCGATCAGCCGGGCATCTTGTTCTGCGTCTTTCTCGGTGATGTATTGCGCTTCGGTAGGGAAATATTCGCGGAGCACATCACTGTATAGAATGCTTACCGTTTTGGGCAGTTCTGGCTCTGACTTATTTTTAATAGGTTTGGATTTGGATTTCTGCACTGCTGAACCTTATATTCCCTGGATTTGAAAAAGAGGAAACTATTGAAGCCTCTTAACAATTACCCAGGCATTATAACCCCGCGTCTCAATAGAAACTTCTGCCTGCCGGTGAGGAAAGAAAGCAGCAATATGTGGCGGGGATAGAAAATGACTGCGCATCAAGACCAGCTTCTCAAACAAGGCAATCAGCTTAACGCTCCACACCCGGCTATCCGGCTCCTCGATCACCAGCCGCCCACCCGGCTTGAGCACTCTCCAAAGCTCAGCGGCAGTCTGTTGTTGATCAATCACATGATGCAGCGCGTCCACCATAATCACCCGCTCGAATGAAGAGTCGGGGAATGGAAGGCGCTCGCTGTGGCTGCACACCAGCTTCAACTCATCTTTGCTCTGGGCTTGCACTAACATCCTGAGCGACAGATCAGCCACCACTATCATGCCAGCTTGGCTACGCAAGGCCTGGGCGATCCTGCCCGTGCCGCCACCCGCGTCCAGCAGCGCGCCGCTGGTGGGTAATTGACCGAATTCTCGGATTTCCCGGGGATCCTTGGGCTGGATGAACTTCTCATAATGGGGAGCCAAGAAGCCGAAGTGGTCAAACAAGATCCATTATTCCTTGGGGTTCCAAAAATCTCAATCCAGCCTCCCGGCGACCGATTTCGCTCACAAAACGAGCAGCAATGACTGCAGTGTTAATCATCCTCTTTCGAATTAAACACTCGTCCATCAGGATTCTCTATCCAGCCACATTCTCCATCATCTCTCGGACAAACTCCAGTTCATCCTGGTTGACCGTATGCCCCAGGTTTGGATACAGGCGGGTTGTCACACTGCCGCCCAGTGTGGTCAAGACCCGCTCCGATTCGATTACCCGTTCCCTGGAGATGTGCGGGTCAGGATCGCTGCAACCCAGGAAAACTGCAGTCCCATCCAGTAAGGCCGGGTAATCCCAACGCGTGCCAGGCGATCCAATCAGACCACCGCTCAACCCGACCAACCCGCCATAACGCCTGGTATGACGGGCAGCATACTCGAGCGAGAGACACGCTCCCTGTGAAAAACCAAGCAGGATCACCTTCTCCAACGGCAGACCATTCTGCGTCAGGTGTTCCAGCAGGGCAGCAATGACACCAAGCGCCGAGGAGAGCCAGGGTTCGTTCTGTTGAACTAGTGTCATAAAAGGATAGGGATACCAGGTATTTCCGTAGGCCTGCGGCGCCAGGTACACGAAATCAGGATGTTCAAGCTCGTCAGCCAGAGTCAGGATATCCTCCGCGCTGGCTCCTCTTCCATGCACCATCAGCACGGCAGCTTTGGCTTTTTCAATCTGCAGGCCACTCTGTAATATTGGTTGTCCCTGGTGTGGATTGTTTTTAGAAAAATTCATTGACATCCCTTAGAATTTATCAATTGGTAAAGACTAAACATACACTACTACTCGCTTGCCATCATTGGCTTGATGCTTACTGCTGAATAAATCTCTTGTAAGAATCGGCTTGGCTTGGTAACCAATAGACGGGTATTCACCAAACCACAGGAGCGGGCAAACGCCTCCCAATTGGGATATGAAATCGGGTAAGGTACCCAGTAATTCCCATGCTCTACATTGTACTCTACCAGGATCAGGGGTGCACCCGGTTTAAGGTAAGCGGAAATTTGCCGGATAACGTCATCTTTGCGACGATGAAAATGAAGGGCGTTCGCTATCACCGCGCCATCCAGGGAAGGCAGGGGAAGCCTATCCGTGAAGTCGGCCAACATGAAATGAATGACCGGTTTTTTATTGGCAGGTTGGGCACGGAATATCACTTCCTGGGAACGGAGTGTCTTTGCATCCAGGTCGATGGAGAAAATCTCGCCGCCAGGACCAATCAACTCTGCCAACGCAAGGGTGAAGGCGCCACTTCCAGCGCCAAAATCCGCCCACACCCCGCCCAGTCCAGAGACACCACCTCTTAATAGATCAACGTGGTCGCTGTGGTTCATCAATTAGAGCGTCAACCTGATCAGGTTCAAGAGGTATATTCTAACATTCTGCGCGCCAAGTGCGCCTTAAATCAACACCACCCATCCAGTCAACTGGAAAGGTGGTGTTAAAGAAGTAAAGAGGGAAGATTAAACAGCGTTTAATTCTGCGTTGGGTTGTTGAATAAGTTCTACGACGATGTTGATGGAAATTTTGCTGTGACTAGAATAACAGATAGTGATATTTTTATCCCAGAGGCAGCAGTTAAAGATGCGCCGGGCGTGAAGGGCACGCCCGGCTTATCTAAGGAGGACCACCGGCAAGTTTACAACCCGAGGGGGACGAGCTGTATGCACTCTATCCGGCGACAAGACACCTAGATACCAATAAAAGAGAAAGCAGATGTCTGCGTCTTCAATATACACTATTTCGGTCTAATTTGCATTAATTTTTTATTAGAATCCAGATGATTTTAGTCTGAATTCTGATCATCATCGATCCCAAATACCTTCATCCAGTCAGCGATATCCTCATCGCTAAGTCCATTTTCTTGAGAATCGAAATTCTTTGGTGCACTGTTCAGGACTTCATCCATCTGACGAGCAAAATCTTCTGAAGCGATGATCGCCGACCGGGTGGCCCTGGCTGAGGCCTGAACCTGGTGGTCAGAGCTAACTACGGTCCAGTTACGCGCTTCGCCGCCCAAGCGGCGCAATTTTTCCCGGATAGCCTGGTCAGCCGTATACCCGGAGCGTACAAAACGGGCAATGACACTGCCAAAATTACGGGCGCGCGGTTGGCCAGGTGGAGCATTATCAAAAAAAACCTCCACCTGTTTGCGCGTCAGGCGGCAGTATTCTTGCAACATCTCTATCAGACGTATCTCGTCATCTACCTCTGAAAGGCGCAAGCCGGGGACCTTGGGAATGAGGTTATGGCCATCTATAATAAAGGGCATTTCACACCGCAAGTTGATTGTATTTACAAAATTTACCTGCGTCAATGCGGAGTTTGTGCTATGATCTACCCTAGTGATTGCCCTGTGCGCTACCCGGGGCTTATGGCTAAGGCGCACCAATTATTTCCAAAAACCTGACCTGCTATGCGCGGCTGGAAACGCCTCTTCTATTACCTTACTATCAACGTGTTTGTCTCGGCCTGTACGATGCTTGTCGTACTGACCATCTGGCAACGCTATAACCCGATCGAGCCAGTGGTCGCACAAATTCCCTTTCTCGCCCAAATCAATCCAACTGGCGCTGCCCCAGTGGCAGGAAATGAAGAGATTCCCGCGGATACAAATGAAGCGATAGAAGGAACCGAAAATCCACCCGATGAGGAACCAACCTCCGCTCAAATTCCACGCAGCGAACAGGAATACCGCATCCAGGCTGGGGATACCCTGGGAGCCATCGCGGTCAAGTATGGCGTGACGGTTGACGAAATCATGCGCGCCAATGATTTGACCGATCCTGACCGGTTAGTGGTTGGAGTGGTATTGATCATCCCGGGAGAAACCGAAGAACTACCTACCCGTCAGCCCCCACCGGCGGAGGAGACTCTCACACCGACAGCAACTGAAAGCGAAGCGTCGCCACAAGAACCGAGTGAAACACCCCCGCCCGCCAGCGGGACGGCTACAGTGATCATCGAAAGCGTAGTAGGCGCGGGTGACCTTGCATCCGAAAGAGTGATGCTCAAACGGAGCGGACCCGGCGAACTGTCCCTTGCTGGCTGGCAGCTAGCCGAGGAGAATGGCAAGACGTTTGTCTTCCCACAGCTCACCTTGTTCGAAGGCGGCGCGGTGAATGTATATTCGCGAGCCGGACAAGCGACCGTAGTGGCTTTATATTGGGGTCTTGATGAACCAGTCTGGGACTCGGGCGATGAAGTCACCCTCCTGGATGACCAGGGCAATGAACAGGCCACCTACAGGGTGCCATAACCCATCCCTTGAGAACCCGAGAAACTGGGAGAAGACCAGTCAATGCCAAACTCGCTCGATGAGATCATCCAACGGGCCATGGCGGAGGGTCAATTCGACAATCTGCCAGGCAAAGGCAAACCTCTAAAGTTGGATGAGAATCCACATGAAGATGCTGAATGGCGCACAGCTCACCGTCTCTTGAAAAACGCCGGCTTCACTTTGCCATGGATTGAGACCCTGCGCGAGATTGAAGCCAGTCTCGAATCTGCGCGTGCAGATCTGCGCCGCACCTGGGGTTGGCGACGTGATTCCCTGGACGGTGCCAAAGACCCGGACTGGGTAGAGACTGAATGGCAGCGTGCTCTCGATACTTTTCGGGAACAGATTTCTGCTCTAAACAAACGCATCGTTGACTATAATTTACAGGTCCCTTCCGATCACTTCCAGCGCCTCAAAATCAATCCGGATGCGGAAATCCAGACTATCCAAACATCGCGCCTGGTTGGATAGTTGCATTCCCTGGCAGCATCTGATAAACTTCCGGGTGAATAGGGAGACCCCATGACGCAAGCATTTTATCGTAAGTGGCGCCCTCGCCGATGGGAAGCAGTGATCGGCCAGGAGCACGTCGTCCAGACACTGCGCAATGCTGTCGCCAGTGGGCACATTGCACATGCCTACTTGTTTGCTGGCCCACGCGGCACAGGTAAGACTACTGCTGCTCGGCTATTGGCAAAAGCAGTTAACTGTCTGGACCCTGACCTGTCTGTGCGCCCCTGCGACCAGTGTGACTATTGCCAGGCTGTCAATGCTGGTCGCTTCCTGGATCTGATTGAGATCGATGCTGCCTCTAACACCAGCGTCGACGATGTGCGCAATCTGCGCGACAAGATCAACTTCTCACCGAACCAGGGACAATATAAGGTTTATGTGGTCGATGAAGTTCACATGCTCTCTACTGCAGCCTTCAATGCCCTGCTTAAGACTCTGGAAGAGCCTCCGGCCCATGCGATCTTCATCCTGGCTACTACCGAGGTCAACAAGATACCAGCGACTGTGTTGTCGCGGTGCCAGCGGCATGAGTTTAGACGAATCCCCGTTCGAGACATCATCGCTCAGCTGGAAGGCATCGCAGCCGGAGAAAACCTGCAGGCTACCCCAGAAGCGTTGACCCTGGTGGCGCGCCAATCCACTGGAAGCATGCGAGATGCTATCTCCCTGCTCGATCAGCTGGCTTCTACCGGCGAAATGATTACTTTGGAGCTGGCCCAATCTGTCCTTGGCACGGCGACTGTTCAATCGATATTCGATATCGTCGCATCTGTGATCGATCGCGACCCAGCTAAAGGCCTTGAGCTGATCCATCAAGCACTGGATGCTGGCAGCGATCCCCGGCAGCTCGCCCGCCAAGTGGTGGATTACCTGCGCGATCTCCTATTGATGCGCACAAACAACGCCGATCAAATCAACGCCACAGACGACATGCGCGCCCAAATGGGACGTCACGCCCAGGCTTTTTCTCTACCCGACCTGTTACGCTGCATCCGGGCGTTCAACTCGGCAGCCAGCGATGGGCGCGCCTCCTGGCAACCCTCCCTGCCATTAGAGTTAGCGCTCATTGAAAGCTGTGGCTTCCTGCAGGAAATTCCTGCCGGAGGCAAGCCTACCGGAGATATTCCTGCTGGGCAAGACCTTACCGAGACTAAGAAAATCCCCACAGATTCGCCCCAGAGCGAGTCCAGGAAGGCCACACGACCGCCTGCCAAACCGGCTAAAGAGACCAGTCCCATCTCCGCACCGGTGGAGGAAAATACATCGCTGCCTGCTGATGACTCCCACACTTTACAACAGCATTGGCTGCAGGTGCTCAGTCTGGTTCGCAAGCAGAATCCAAATGTTTATGGATTGCTCAACTCCTGCCGCTCTCGCCATCTTAATGGTAAAGTGCTGGTATTGGGCTATGCCAGCGAAGTGCTCAAAAACCAGATGGCCAAGAAAGAGAATCTCGACCTGGTGCAACAAGCCTTGCAGCAGGCGCTGGGAGAACCCATCACTGTCCGATGTGTAATTAACACTGCTAAACGCAACTCCATTCCAACAGAAGTTGATGATGATGGCATGGTAGCTGCTGCTTTGCGGGACCTAGGCGGCGAGATCGTCGATATCCAATAATCCGACCCCAATCCCATTTCAGGAGAAAAGACATGGCAAAAGGATTTAAAGCGCCAAAGAGCCCCAGTTCAATGGGCATGATGCAGCAGCTCCAGAAACTCCAGGAGCAGATCCAGCAAACCCAGGCTCAACTGGCCGAGGAGACCGTCACGGCGACCGCCGGCGGCGGTGCGATCAAGGTTACGGTGACAGGTGATCAGCACTGCCGTGCAGTGGAGATCGATCCATCTTTGTTGCAAGATGCAGACGTAGAAATGTTGCAGGATCTAATCCTGACCGCGGTCAATACAGCCCTGGATAAATCTCGCGAAATGGCGGCAGAGCGACTCGGGCCTCTGGCTGGTGGATTGCCTTTTTAGTCATTATCTTTTCAAAAATTTGAACACACAATGGCCACATTAAGAAGTGTTGTTCTAATGAAAAATTGTGTGAACGCGCCTAAGAATAACGTCATATGATCCTCCCAGCCCCAATTCAGAATCTAATCAATGCCTTCTCCCGCTTACCAGGCATTGGCCCAAAGAGCGCTTCCCGGCTGACATTCTTCTTGCTCAATGCGCCCGAGGAGATCAGCCGGGATCTGGCAGAGGCTTTGAGCGCCTTGAAAACTGAGACTACCTACTGCCAAATCTGTTTCAATATAACAGTGGCTGGACGGGAGCAATGTGAGATCTGCGCCAATGCCGAACGTGACCAGGCTGTGATCTGTGTGGTGGAAGAACCGCTGGATGTACTAGCCCTGGAACGCACCGACGGCTTTCAAGGTCGCTATCACGTGCTGCACGGCGCTCTCTCCCCCATCGAAGGAATAGGCCCAGATGATCTGAATATTCGTCCGCTGATCGAGCGTGTTCGCACTGGTGGGATCCGGGAAGTGATCCTGGCTACCAACCCCAGTATGGAAGGCGACGCGACGGCCATGTATCTGCGCCAGCAGCTCCAGCCGTTTCAGGTACGCCTCACCCGACTGGCACGCGGCTTGCCAGTCGGTGGCGATCTGGAATACGCTGACCAGCACACCCTCCTGCGGGCATTGGCGGGCAGACAGGAGATGGACAACTAGACTCGATATGTAATCAGCGACTGTATTTGGCATTTTTTTAAGAAATCGGAACCTTGACACTCGCCCGAAAAAGCATATAATAGACTTTCGCAGTCGCTCTAAAAGATCTCACCCCCACGGGAAGATCATGACAAACCAATAGGGGTCAAGCCCCCAGAGACCAAGCCTGGTCTGTAATTCTGGCGGCCGATGTCAGCGAAAACCTCGCCAACATCGGCGGTTTGTTCTGCCAAACCCTTGACAAGCCCATATCGGGCTGATAAAATCCAGCCCGCTCTGATGCCGAAAGGCGACAAAGCTCGACTGAACCTTAACAACTGAAGAGTGATAGGAAGGGCACCGCGAGGGATGGGAGGAAGTAAGACCATCCCCAAAGAAAGACACACAGTGTTTTCGGACACTAATTTTTGCGGAGAGTTTGATCCTGGCTCAGGATGAACGCTGGCGGCGTGCCTAATACATGCAAGTCGAACGGGGAGATTGTAGCAATACTATCTCCTAGTGGCGAACGGGTGAGTAACGCGTTGGTGACCTACCCCGAAGTGTGGGATAACAGTTCGAAAGGGCTGCTAATACCGCATGTGGTTGGGAAGATTAGAAGCTTTCCAACGAAAAGAGCAATCTGCTTCGGGAGGGGCCTGCGACCCATCAGCTAGTTGGTAGGGTAAAAGCCTACCAAGGCGACGACGGGTAGGGGACCTGAGAGGGTGACCCCCCACACTGGCACTGAAACACGGGCCAGACACCTACGGGTGGCAGCAGTAGGGAATATTGCACAATGGGCGCAAGCCTGATGCAGCAACGCCGCGTGCGCGATGAAGGCCTTCGGGTCGTAAAGCGCTTTTCTGGAGGAAGAGCAAGGACGGTACTCCAGGAAGAAGGATCGGCTAACTACGTGCCAGCAGCCGCGGTAACACGTAGGATCCGAGCGTTATCCGAATTTACTGGGCGTAAAGCGCGTGCAGGCGGTTTGGTAAGTTGGACGTGAAATCTCCCGGCTCAACTGGGAGAGGTCGTTCAAGACTGCCAGACTAGAGGGCAGTAGAGGGAGGTGGAATTCCCGGTGTAGTGGTGAAATGCGTAGATATCGGGAGGAACACCAGTGGCGAAAGCGGCCTCCTGGGCTGCACCTGACGCTCAGACGCGAAAGCTAGGGGAGCGAACGGGATTAGATACCCCGGTAGTCCTAGCTGTAAACGATGTGGACTTGGCGTCGGTGGGTTCAAATCCGCCGGTGCCGTAGCTAACGCGCTAAGTCCACCGCCTGGGGACTACGGCCGCAAGGTTAAAACTCAAAGGAATTGGCGGGGGCCCGCACAAGCAGCGGAGCGTGTGGTTTAATTCGATGCTACACGAAGAACCTTACCCGGGTTTGACATGCAGGTGGTAGGGAACTGAAAAGGGACCGACCCTTCGGGGAGCCTGCACAGGTGCTGCATGGCTGTCGTCAGCTCGTGTCGTGAGATGTCCGGTTAAGTCCGGTAACGAGCGCAACCCCTGCTGGATGTTACATGTGTCATCCAGGACTGCCGGTTTAGTGCCGGAGGAAGGCGGGGATGACGTCAAGTCAGCATGGCCTTTATATCCGGGGCTACACACACGCTACAATGGCCAGTACAATGGGTCGCAAAGCCGCAAGGTGGAGCCAATCCCCAAAGCTGGCCTCAGTTCAGATTGCAGGCTGCAACTCGCCTGCATGAAGTCGGAGTTGCTAGTAACCGCGCGTCAGCTATAGTGCGGTGAATACGTTCCCGGGCCTTGCACACACCGCCCGTCACGTCATGGGAGCTGGCAACACCTGAAGCCGGTATCCTAACCGTAAGGAAGGAGCCGTCGAAGGTGGGGCTGGTGACTGGGACGAAGTCGTAACAAGGTAGGTGTACCGGAAGGTGCGCCTGGATCACCTCCTTTCTTGGAGCTCTGAGTACCTCCACCCCCTCAGACGGGCTGGCTGGTTACTCTACTCCTTTTCTTTCTCGACGTTGTGCCGAGAAACCCTGCGCAAGCAGGGATCCCCCTCCCCCCTCTCCCCCTCCCTATCACTCCTCAGTTGCTGAGGTCACCTTAAAAACGGGCCTGTAGCTCAGTTGGTTAGAGCACTGTGCTGATAACGCAGGGGTCACTGGTTCGAGTCCAGTCAGGCCCACAGTTATAGTCGAATAGTCAGTTAGTCAAGTAGTCAAAAAACCGACAGACTACGGGCAAACTGCGTTTGCTAGACTATCAGGCTGATGACTACACTGGGGATGTAGCTCAATTGGGAGAGCGCCGCCTTTGCAAGGCGGAGGCCAGGGGTTCGAATCCCCTCATCTCCACCTGGGCTGCGAAGCGAGATAAGTTTGTAATAAGTGATTAGTTTCTTCTCAAGGAGAATATTCATCTGGTTGAGAGCAAGCCAATTGTGCTAAATCAATAAGAAATTTTACAGGCGCGTCGAGGGAGCCAGAGAAGGCCCGGCGATGAGCCGGGTCTTGTTGTGTGAAGGCAGGGAGTGAGCCATCGTTGGGTGCTACAGACAGGAGTTGGGAGCACCCGAGGGCGGCTGAGACCGCCGGAACCGCACCTTAATAACTGAATAGAGCGCAAATTTACGAAAGTGAAAGTGAAGAGGTTCGATTTCTCTGCATCACGTGAGCAAGATAATAAGGGCTTACGGTGGATGCCTTGGCGCCAAACGCCGATGAAGGACGTGGGACACTGCGATAAGCCTCGGGTAGCCGTGTACAGGCTTCGATCCGGGGATTTCCGAATGGGGAAACCCGCCGCTGCGAACCAGCGGCATCCCGGTCTGAACACATAGGGCCGGTGAAGGGAACCTGAAGAACTGAAACATCTCAGTACTCAGAGGAAAAGAGACCATTCCCCTAGTAGTGGCGAGCGAACGGGGATTAGCCCAAACCAGCCAGGCTTGCCTGGCTGGGGTTGTAGGGCCCGACATATGGGAGTTACCAATCTGTCAGCTAGCAGAATGGTATGGGAAAGCCAACCACAGAAGGTAACAGTCCTGTAAGCGAAAGTTGACGGACTTCCGTCGGGTACCTGAGTACCACCGGGCACGCTAATCCGGTGGGAAGCTGGGGAGTCCACTCTCCAAGGCTAAATACGTTTGGCGACCGATAGTGCACAAGTACCGTGAGGGAAAGGTGAAAAGTACCCCGGTGAGGGGAGTGAAATAGAACCTGAAACCGTAAGCCTACAAGCAGTCGAAGGGCTAATGGCGGGTCGGTGCGCCGGTGAAAGCCGGTTGTGCGCCGCTATGCCTGACGGCGTGCCTTTTGGAGAATGAGCCTGCGAGTTAATCTTTGTGGCCTGGTTAAGGGAGTGACACCCGTAGCCATAGCGAAAGCGAGTCTGAATAGGGCCTGGCGTCTTCGGACGCACGTCGCAAGGATTAGACACGAAACCGGGTGAGCTACCCATGGCCAGGGTGAAGCGAGTTTAACCGCTCGTGGAGGCCCGCACCCACTAATGTTGCAAAATTAGGGGATGAGCTGTGGGTAGGGGTGATATGCCAACCGAACTCGGAGATAGCTTGTTCTCCCCGAAATAGCTTTAGGGCTAGCGTCATGTGTTCAGTACCGGAGGTAGAGCACTGGATGGGCTAGGGGGCTTACTGCTTACCGAACCCAACCAAACTCCGAATGCCGGTACTCCATAGCATGGCAGTCGGACTACGGGAGATGAGTTTCGTGGTCGAGAGGGAAACAGCCCAGACCATCGGCTAAGGTCCTCAAGTGCCAGCTCAGTGGGAAACGATGTGAGACTACTTAGACAACCAGGAGGTTGGCTTAGAAGCAGCCACCCTTTAAAGAGTGCGTAATAGCTCACTGGTCAAGTGGCCTTGCGCGGAAAATTCAACGGGGCTAAGCTGGTCACCGAAGCCATGGGTGTCATCTTCGGATGGCGCAGTAGGGGAGCGTTCTGTCAGCAGGGAAGGTCGACCGTAAGGACGGCTGGAGCGGACAGAAGTGAGAATGCAGGCATGAGTAGCGTAAAACACGTGAGAACCGTGTTCGCCGTAAGTCTAAGGTTTCCGACGGCAGGTCAATCCGCGTCGGGTTAGTCGGTCCTTAGTTGAGGCCGCAAGGCGTAAGCGATGGACATCCGGTCAACATTCCGGAACCACCCAGGTAGAGCGATGGAAGGACGCAGCGTGGTAAGCCAGCCTGCGATTGGTTGTGCAGGTGTAAGTGTCTAGGCTGTGAAGTGGGTAGGTAAATCCGCCCGCTGAGCTGAAGCACGAATGCGAGCCCTTGAGGTAGAAGTGGCTTAGCCCAGGCTGCCGAGAAAAGTTCCTAAGCGATGAAGCCAGGGTGTCCGTACCGCAAACCGACACTGGTAGACGGGTAGAATATACCAAGGCGAACGGGAGAACCTTCGTTAAGGAATTAGGCAAACTAGCCCCGTAACTTCGGGATAAGGGGTGCCTGCTGGCGTGAGAGCAATCTTGGCGCTGGTGGGCCGCAGTGAAATGGCTCTGGTGACTGGTTAACAAAACCACAGGTCTCTGCTAAGCCGAAAGGCGATGTATAGGGGCTGACGCCTGCCCAGTGCCGGAAGGTTAAGGAGAGGGGTTAGGTGCCTGCTTGCAGGCGCCGAAGCTCTGAACCGAAGCCCCGGTGAACGGCGGCCGTAACTATAACGGTCCTAAGGTAGCGAAATTCCTTGTCGGGTAAGTTCCGACCCGCACGAACGGCGTAACAATCAGAGCACTGTCTCGACGAAGGACCCGGTGAAATTGAACTATGCGTGAAGATGCGCGTTACCCGCAGCAGGACAAAAAGACCCCGTGGAGCTTTACTGCAGCTTGGCATTGCGTTTGGGCACGGTCTGTGTAGGATAGGTGGGAGGCTGTGAAGCTGGGGCGCTAGCCTCGGCGGAGCCAACGGTGAAATACCACCCTGACCTTGTCTAGACCCTAACCCCACTCCGTAATCCGGGTGGGGAACCGTGCCAGGTGGGCAGTTTGACTGGGGCGGTCGCCTCCTAAAAGGTAACGGAGGCGCCCAAAGGTTCCCTCAGGCTGAATGGAAACCAGCCTTAGAGTGCAAAGGCATAAGGGAGCTTGACTGCAAGACCAACGCGTCGAGCAGAGACGAAAGTCGGGCTTAGTGATCCCACGGTACCGGGTGGAAGGGCCGTGGCTTACCGGATAAAAGCTACCCCGGGGATAACAGGCTGGTGAAGTCCAAGAGTTCACATCGACGACTTCGCTCGGCACCTCGATGTCGGCTCATCGCATCCTGGGGCTGGATAAGGTCCCAAGGGTCGGGCTGTTCGCCCGTTAAAGCGGTACGCGAGCTGGGTTCAGACCGTCGTGAGACAGGTCGGTCTCTATCCGCTGTGGGCGCAAGGGACTTGCGGAGAGCCACCCCTAGTACGAGAGGACCGGGGTGGACAGACCTCTAGTGTGCCAGTTGTCGTGCCAACGGCATCGCTGGGTAGCTATGTCTGGCAGAGATAACCGCTGAAAGCATCTAAGTGGGAAACTCGCTCCTAGATTAGGTCCCTCATCCCTGGCGCAAGTCAGGGGGTAAGGCCGCAGGTAGACCACCTGCTTGATAGGCGGAATGTGTGCGCACAGTAATGTGTTCAGCTAATCCGTACTAATGGCCGAGGTCTTGCCCGTGACGCAGAGAACTCAAACCTCTTCCTCGCTCGCGCTCTATTCTTCCCTTCTTCAATCAGTCTCTTGGTGATACAGCGACGGTGGTACACCCGGTAACTTCCCGAACCCGGTCGTTAAGCCCGTCTGCACCCATGGTACTCGGGGGGTAACCCCCCGGGAGAGTAGGTCCTCGCCAAGAGACTCTTTGTTTTAATCACAGGCAGCAGAATGGCCCGTCAGACCATGACAAGTTCAACAACCGCAGCTTCTCTAATCAAGCCACCTGCTACGTCATTTGTCGTAAACACCTCACACGAATCATTTAGTCAATTAACCCTTCAAACAGCCAGAGACTCCTATTACAATTCTGATGAATACATCGAGCACTTCTTTCCATATGGATAATCGATCAAGAAAGGAGAAAGGTACTGATGAAAGAAATCAATCCGACCGAAAAAGCCCCAGAAGGAAAGCCCGCAAAGCTGCCTTTGCTTCAAGTACGCACCCATTTGCGCGGCGGGGAAAGCCTGGAGGACTGCCAGAGAAACCTGAAATATTGGCAGAATGAATACAACGACTACTACGAAAAAGCCCAGAAGAAATTTGATCTATAATTTCTCACCAATGATCCTCCATCTCAAGGAATATTCTGAGAGACAACCACCTGTTTCATAATCTCGATAAGGAGTTTTATAAATGAAGATCCGATCAAATATCCATGCAGGCACGACCTTCGCAGAATGCGATGTGCAGCGCGACTGCTGGAAGAAGCAGGCCGAGCTGATGGAGACCTACGCCAATGGCTCCAGCTCATACCCGCCTGCCGGGCTGCAGTTCCCTCCTTACACCTGCGCGAGCAGCACTTCTGGCGGCGGTTCTTCTAGCGGCGGTTCTACCTATTACACTGATATGAGTGGTTACTGCAACCCCGGCACGAGCAGCGGTTCGGCTTACACTGACATGAGCGGCGTCTGCGGTTAACCCAAGGAGACTGAAACCATGAAGGTAAAAACAGACATTAAAGCAGGTAACTTCATCGATGACGCGATGCAGTCGGCTAAAGGCGCCACAAATACCGTGACAGGATGGGTGGCAAATGCCAATCAGGACGCCAACCAGCTGGTTGGAACAGTAACCTCTACAGCCACGTCAGCCTGGAACAGCTTGATGAACCTATTCAGCTAAGAAATACAGCTACTAAAAAGAGGAAAAAATGAAAACTCGAACTGACATTAAATCAGGTGCAGCATGCTATACAGTCCAATCCGGCGATAGTCTGTCCACCATTTCCCAGAAGTTCTATGGCAACCAGTCGCAGGCGAACGTTGACAAGATCTACTACTCCAACTACAAAACCATCGGCCCCAACCCCAGCCTGATTTTCGCTGGCCAGAAGCTTTACATCCCCTAAACCACCTACCTGGAACTCGTTTTATCACAAAAGCGCCTACACTAGCTGGGCGCTTTTATGATCCCATTGTGTTTAGAAAGAACTTACGGTTTTTCTGACTTATTCTCTCGACAAGCAAGGATTAGGCGCATATAATCAGGACTAATATTGTCCGAATACTATTTCCCTACGAGAAATATTCCTTATCGAACCTCATGAGTGATTCATTCTACGCAAACCATCGCGCGACCGCAGAGCAGGCATTCGATCGCGCTCGACAGAAAGCTTTCCTGGAAAATGTGTTCTCCCATCTGCGCGGCCAGCCAACCGACCTTCTGCCATTCGATACCATTCGA
Source organism: uncultured Chloroflexia bacterium (assembly GCA_963706905.1). Taxonomy (GTDB): domain Bacteria; phylum Chloroflexota; class Anaerolineae; order Anaerolineales; family UBA4823; genus CAVPNY01. The sequence goes on from CAVPNY010000009.1 coordinate 247,084, forward strand.
AGCACATTAGGCCTGGCAGCGAGTCGTGATCTGGGCCTGCAACAAATCCCGATTGATCGCATCATAGGCAGCGTAGGAAAATACCAGGAGTTCAGTCGTTCATTTCTTCCCCGCCTTACCCGGGATCGTGAGCGCTGGAAAGGTGTTTTTGCGACTGCACTGGATACCCGAGGAATGCCCCCCATTGACGTTTATCAGGTGGGTGAAGTGTACTTCGTCATTGATGGCAACCATCGGGTGTCAGTTGCCCGGCAGCTTGGCGCCCCAACCATGGAAGCCTACGTGACTCAATTGTCCACGCCTGTGAATATCACACCGAATACAGATCTGCCAACATTGATTTTACAAGCTGAGAGAGCGCGTTTCCTGCAGCACACCCACCTGGCAGACCTTCGTCCTGATGCGAAACTCGAGGCTACCTGCCCTGGGGCGTATAAACAGTTGGAGGATATCATTGTCGCGCGTGGGTGCACTTATTGTTTGAATCAAAAATGTGAGATCGACTGGGAGGAAGCAGTCACGCGCTGGTACGATGATGGTTATACCCCCCTCATCAAATTGATCCGAACTTCGAACATCCTGAACCAATTCCCAGGAAATACAGAGACGGATCTCTATTTATGGGTCATGGAGCACCGGCATCAATTTGCTTCGAGTTCCGAGATGGAAGAGGTAATGGAGAATCTCCTGGAACATCTGGCAACTGACCACAGTCCTAGAAGGATGAAAAATATAATCCGCGGCTGGCTTTCACATCCTGTTCAAAAATCTGATTAGGGCCTTTCCCCATCCGCCAGCCGGCGCTGAATTTCTTCCAGCACACCTGGCACATCCCAGATCCCATCCAGAACATAGTGCGCTCCAACCTGGTAGAAGCCGGAAGCAATTGACTCCCGTCGAGTACTCAGTTCTTCAACCGGCAACGCCTGAACATCTGCCTGGCTCAGCCCCATGCCGTTGCCGGTGAGCGCCAGCCCGACCGTCCATGTCCCGGCGTTCAACCCTTCTTCGACATCCACCTGCGTATCACCAATCTTGACCAGCGCCTCCAGCGGATAGGCCTGCAATTCGATCGCATTCAGGTAAATCATCCAGGGGTAAGGCCGACCAGCGGGAACATCATCGGGGCAAACCCAGTTATCTGGACAGTAGCCGTATCGGGCAGCTTCCGAAACGAGCAGCTCCATCATCTCGCGTGAGTAACCTGTTGTAGTACCGATTTGCATGCCCATCTTCCGGATGGCAGCCACCGCCTCCAGAGTGCCATAGATAGGTTCAGCATACTCCGCCAGGCAAGCCAGCTGGAGAGGGACAAACTCAGCATACATAGCTTCAATGTCCGCTTCTGTGCAGGGCGCACTGTGAACTGCCTGCCAAACCTTAACTACTTCTGGCATCCGGCTGATTGCCCGGAGATGATCTTTTTTCATCAATCCCATTGGGACTCGCGCCTGCGCCGCGGTGATCGGAACTCCACGGCTTTCAAAGAGGCGCAGAAAAACTGCCGTGGGGGCAAATGAACCGTAATCGACCGTTGTCCCTGCCCAATCAAAAATCACAGCTTTAAGCGGACCGCGATAGATCCGATCGGATAGATGAACCATCAAAAGATCGTCACAAGCAGCAGGATCAGAGGCCCACAGATGATCGCCAGGATAGCGACCACCAGCCCCAACGAGCAGCCTACCGCACCCAGGGCGATCCCCAGCCCTCCCAGCACCAGTCCGCCAATGAGCTTAATCAGGCCGATCAACAAACCAAAGAGAAACTCCAAGAGCTCCATCGCAATCTCTCCTTCATAACACCATTCGAAACGGGCAGCGCTTATCCGGATTTGGTTAGCAGTTAGGCGTTAGCTATGATGATATACGAAATGAGAGCCGGCAAGTTGCAAGTGTAAGCCAAGAATTTACTTCTCTCTGTCCCCTGAATAAAATCCTGAGGCGTTTGGCATGGATACCAGCAACGATCAGCCTGGTGGTATGCGTACAATACAAACCGGGTAATCGGCTTGTTTTACAAAACCGACTTTTAGGGCTGTGGCGATAGAAGGTGTATTGCTGGAAAAACAGTGCCAGCCGATTCGGTTAATTCCTTTCCCACCTGCATAGTCGATCAGCGTGCTGGTCATTACAGTGGCGAGGCCTCTCCGGCGAAATTCTTCCATCGTGAATATACCCACTTCACAGCGATCAAGGTAGTTATATTCAGAAAGACACACTCCGGCGATTTCGCCCTGGTAGACCACGCAGAAACCAAAGCTATTCTGGAGAAAATCCTCTACTGAGCCACGCTCTGAGCACATCTCCTCTACCAATGCATTCATGTTCTTGAGGTCTTGACTGGCAAGGAGCACTCGATCGACAGAACGCAGCTCGAAACCGGCTGGCAAGGAGGTAAACCGATCTCGATGCAGGTGGGTATACTCATAATATTGACGCGCTGCATGGATCAGATCTGCACCCGGGAAAATATCGGCAAGCGCCGCCGACCAATCGCCGGAAACGTAATAAACCAGGAATGCCTTTTCATGTTTTTCCAAGAACCTGGGGTAAATTGTCCCGGCGAAAAAGTTGCGTAATTCCTTTATAAAAGCAGAATCGTGCAGAGAACCCGCCAGAAAGAATTGGCGCTGGTGGATGCTCACCAGCGCCGTGTGTGGATGTTTGGGAAAGTCAACAATCACCTCGCCCGACACACCACCGTGGAGCACAGCGTACAGCCCCAGGTGGTATCCCATCCCTTCAAAAAGTGGTTCGACTTTAACGGTTTCCGACGGTTGCAGTTCAAACATGGAACCAATTCTATTCCCCAGCAAACCTGTCAAATTCCCAATCCGCAAGCACAGCAAATAATTCGTCTCTCGAGTCAAGCCCGAATTTATTAAATGCCCGGCTCAGATGGGAGCGGGCCGTGCTTGCCGCCACGCCTAAGCGGTGAGCAATCTGGCGGGTCGAGTTACCCTGGCAAAATAAGGCCACAACTTGCTTCTGGCGTTGGGTGAGCATCTGCCAATGGTTGATAATATCCGGCAGGCTCCAGGGTTCAACTGCCTGCTCCGCTGCTTCTGACAGGCTGAAAGAAATCGCGGGCTGCGATCCAACTTGTGTGGCAGGCTTGAGCAGCAGGATACGCTTTAAATCGAGCATACTTGCCAGAGCTGGTGGGGGAGCCGGGTTAGGCGGCATGTACCCGACACAGACATCCCATCGGTTGATAATCTGGCTGAGGGGGCGCAGGTTGATCCCGATCTGCCCGGTTTCAAAGGTGACCACAAAGGCGCCATCAGCCATCTCAGCCACCTCGACGATCGTGGCTTCATGTGTCCAGCGCAGCCATTCCTTGATCTCTGGGCCGCGCACCTCCTTTGTGTTCGTTCGCCCACCCGGCTGGGTGACTACCTGGGTGATATAAGGCTGGGCGGTGCGTACGTAGGAACCGCCTTCCGCTCGATAGTTCCACGTATCCCCCTTGCCTTTGACTATATCCCGGCGGTTGACTGTCTTCTCGCGGGTCGTGGCTGGCAGGAGATCCACCGCTGTCAACGGCTTGGCGATCTGCCAAGCATTGGGTTGAGAGGTCACCCAACCTAAGAAGAGCAAGCTTCCGCCCTCCTTCAGGTCGGCTGTCGTCTGCGGTCGTTTAAAATAAGCTTTGCCTGGCAGAGTTGACTGGTTTCTAAGATACCAATCCGGCTTGGCAGTCAGACCACCGCCAGGGATCAAGCCTCGCAGGTGTTGAATGTGTTCAGCCACCTCATTGCACACTGCCCGGGTGACAATCAACCCTAGCGTTGCAGCATGCTTGGCGCGCCATGCGGTCACGTCCTTATTCTCCCAGGCAGCGAGGATCGAACGCCAGCGGGAGTTCTCAGCTTTCCAGCGCTCCTGGGCGTCGACGGTGGTTTGAGTTTCCCAGTTCATGTCCTTGATTTCCAGACGCAGATCAGTGCGACTGACAATCTCACGCCAAACCCAATCCGGGAACTGGCTTTGCATGGCTTTCAGACGGGTGAGTACATCACGATCGGGTAAGGCGCATACTTCCTGACTCATCGAGGCGACCTGGAGTTCAAGCAGGCTGCGTTGAGCAGTATACGTATTCTTCAGGGCAGCCACATGACGATCGATCAGGTTGATCGCTCGAGGATCACCGGTAACCTGGCGCTGTTTTTGGAGGTCAGACAGAGCGGCGGTGATATCTCGATCCAGGTCGGCTTTGACCGCGGCGCGAATTTTATCTTTAATCTCTTCGATCTTCAGCGACTCAAGCAGGTCCCGGGCTTCCACCCACGAAGCATGAGCGCTCTGGTAGCGCATCCCAGAGAAATGGATCACCATGTATTGCAACCATTTCGGGAAGCGCCCCGGTTCGGCCTCGAAACGGTCGAGCACCATCTTGAGGAGCTCATTATGATCGTACCGATTTAATTGCCGATCTTCCTTCAGGATCAACCAGCGTACTGCCCCGCGTTGGTTGACTTCCCCGTTGCGATCGAGCAGAGGCAAGCGGGCAATTTCATCAGTAGTCTGGCGAATCTGCGCATCAGCGGCATTAAAGCGATCATTGAGCGATTTCGCCTCACTCTCAAATGGTGCCAGCTCCTTGGCGTAAGCTGCTTCAAGTGTTTTTAATTCGGATAATGCCTGGTCATAAGCCAGCTTGGCCACTTGATAATCACGACTAAACTTGTCATGGTAGGGGTGGTCTGGGGCAAATTGGGTGTACCATTCCAGCCGCCGTTTGACTGAGTTCATGGCTGCTTCCAACCCGCTTAGCTTAGACTGCACGGTGATCTTCTTATAAGTCAGCTCGCGCACCGTCTTGCTCGAGAGCACCTCACGATGCTTTTGCTTGACCAGCTCTAACCCCTTTAGCGATGCCTCACGGCTGGAGCGCGCCCCTGCCAACTGATTTTGCAATCTAGCGTGCTCCTGCTTTAATTCATCCGCCAGCTTAGGATCGACCGGGGCGTTCTTCATCGTCTTCCACAAATCAATTTCTTTGTATATCAACAAGAAATCAATCAGTTTTTTCTCGCGGAAGGGATAGATCGTCTTTCGTAGGGCGACATTTTGCCATTGGAATTCGTATGGAGGTCGGAAGCTCATAAACCCACCTTTATTAGAGGAATAACATCTAATTTATACCCTTCAAGTCGGTTTGTCAAGCAAATTCAGATAAATGCCATTGCCATTTTTGGATAATTAAGGTAAAGTAATGGCTATAAAAATAGCGTGGGTAAATTAATGGTGGGTCGATAATGGTGAGCTGGCGAGTAGTTGCCCAACTGCGCTGTCCCCTAATTAAAGGTACTGCACAATTGAATATTCCGAATTGCCTCCTCTATAAACCTGAACCTTTGATTAACCAGGACAAATAGGAATTATGAAACCTTCTGCCGACCTTGAAATCAGCCTGCACCGTCACGACGCCGAGTCATACCTGGTGGAATTTCGCTTTAGCCAGCCAGATAGTGACGCAGATATCCGCCTGGGTCATGGAGAACTTTCCCTGATTCACCTGGATCTGGAGGCGATACAAACCCTGGCTTACGACCCAGCTGCCAAGCCGGCACGGTTATTTTGTGGGACCTGAATGCAGACCAATGGAAAGCGCGCGCCTGAAAGCAGTTCCCGGAGGGAGAAGACTCGCCATGAACGAGCGCACTTCGGCTAGAAAGAAATTCACCTCCCGTCATCAGAGGAGTATTTTATGAGCAAAGAAACTTTACTTATTCTCAACGGCATAAACGGCGCCAGCGGCGAGTACGATCTCCCCCCCCAGCGTCCGCAAGATCTGGTCAGGGTGGCGCGCGGCCTGCCGCTCGAAGCGGCTGATAAGCAGGATATCCAAATCCGGCGGGCGGTCGATCAGCAGAGTATCGCCTCCTTCGGCAGCCTGCAGACCACCGAACACTTTGGATTGGTGGAAGGCAAGGACCCCAAGGATCTGTCCCAGGCAGGATGGGGGGTGATCTTCCCGGCATCATTGGACGTCCGTCAGATGGCCGTCCTCAAAGAGGCGCTTAAACCCCTTTTAGAGCACCGTCAGGCCCAGGCCGCGGCAGCCAAGGCTCATTACTACAAGGAATGCAGTGGCAATCTGGGTTACCAGGCCGGCCAGTCCAAGAACGATTTCCTTAAGTTACACGGGCGCGGCCCGGGCGTCGCCGACCCGGAGAAGCTGCCATACTACCTGTTGATCGCCGGCGATCCCGAGCAGATCCCATATTCATTCCAGTACCAGCTGGATGTGCAGTATGCGGTGGGGCGCGTCTTCTTTGAGAGCTACGAGGATTACTATCGCTACGCCATCAGCGTGGTAGAAGCCGAAAAACAGGTCTACCAGCTCAAGAAGAAAGCCGCCTTCTTCGGGGCGGCCAACCCGGATGACGGCGCCACTCAGCTCAGCGCCGAATACCTGATCGGCCCGCTGGCCGAGTTCATCAAGACCGAGAAGCCAGACTGGCAGGTGCAGGTTAACCAGGCTGAGAAGGCCTATAAGATAGACCTCGACCAGTTGCTGCGCTCGAAAGACGCCCCCGCCTTCCTGTTCACCGCCTCGCACGGCATGGCATTCCCCAGCGGCGACTCGCGCCAATACCCCCACCAGGGCGCCCTGCTGTGCCAGGACTGGCCCGGACCGAAGGCCCATAAAGGGCGCATCCCGGAGGACTTCTACTTTTCCGGGGAAGACCTGAGCCCCGACGCCAACCTGCTTGGCACGCTGGCTTTTTTCTTCGCCTGTTACGGTGCCGGCACCCCGCGTCTGGATGATTTTAGCCGCATCGCTTTCAAAGATAAGAGCGAGATCGCCCCGCGCGCCTTCCTCAGCCAGCTGCCCACGCGCATGCTGGCCCACCCCCAAGGCAGCGCCCTGGCGGTAGTCGGACATGTCGAGCGCGCCTGGGGCTACTCCTTCGTGTGGGACGGCGTCGGCGAGGACCTGACCACCTTCAAGAGCACCCTCACCCGCCTGATGGATGGCTTTCCGATCGGCTCGGCCCTCGAGCACTTCAACTCGCGCTACGCCGAGCTGGCCTCCGACCTGACAACCGAATTGGACGAGACCGATGAGGAAACCCAGAACGTGGTCAAGATCGCCGGCATGTGGACCGCCAACCATGACGCCCGTAATTACATGGTGATCGGCGACCCGGCGGTGCGTATGATGGCCGGCGAGCAGGCCAGCCCATCCAATGAGCGCGCCAGCATCACCGAGACGTTAGGCCGCGTCCCACAAGTGTCTTCAGGCGCTGCCGTAGTGCTGGTCGAAGCTACCGTAGCAGCGGGCACGGCTGTCGCAGGCAGCACGGTGGCGAGCACGGCAGCGGCAAGCACGATAGCAGCCGTGGATTACGGTCTGGGAGACACCCTGGCCAGCCTGCGCGGCGGGCTGCAGCAATTAGGCAATAAGCTGGGCGATTTCCTCAGCAAGGCCCTGGACGACGCCACCAGCCTGGAAGTCTCCACATACGTCAGCGACAACATCTCCGCAGTCAAGTATGAGAACGGTAAATTCAGCGGAGCCAGCCTGCGGGCTGTCACCCGGGTCAACATCGATGGCGACACGATCGTGTGCGTACCGGAGGAGGATGGTGAAGTCGATATAGATCTGTGGAACATCCACCTGCAGATGCTCCAGCAGGCCCAGACCAGCCGCTCCGAGCTACTCAAGACGGCCGTCTCGGCGGTCACCGGCCTGACCGGACTGCTCAAACCCTGAGGCATGCTGAGCCTTTCGGCGATCCTTCGTGCCCCAGGACATGGCTCAGGGTAAACTGTGCGTAGCGGAGATACAAAGTCGAGGCATCCTTCGACTTCTACTCCGCCTGGTTACGTATCCGCTCAGGATGCTACACCATAAAGCGATGGAAAACCTATGAGCGACACGCCCCCCATCCCCTGATTCCGCTGCCGGATTATTCCAGACCTGGCAATTCCAGCCCGCCCCGGATGCCCCAGGTATGTCTTACTCTATCGATGAGGCCGGCGCTGAAGCTGGCATGCTCAGGCATACCCCGTCTGGCGCCTCGACCTGCCCGCCGATCCAAGCTTGGCAGAGATGGTGCTCGCCGAGCGCCAGGAAGTGTTGGGCGCCTCGCAGCTGGCATTGGAGGACATCCCGGAACGCATTGAGAACCTGGTGCGGCAGGCACGCGCAACTGGCGGCGTGGGGCTGTCCTTTGCACCACCCTCCGCTGAAGCCCTGCCCGAGCCAGAAGCTGAGGCCCTGGAGCTGCTGCACGCCCTGGAGATGCCTGCTATCGGGGTCAGCTTTGACGCTGCCGGCGAAGAAAAGCGCGGCCTTGAGCAGACCTTCGACCAGTTCAAGGCCGATATGGATGACCTGCTGCGCCTGGTAACGCATTTCGCCTGGGTTGAAACCGAGCAAGACGGCCGGCTGATCGGGCGCAGCGTGGTCGGCTGGAGCGGCGACCTGGACACGCTGTGGCATGGTGGCCTGACCCCAGAGCAGCGTGAGCTGCACCACCGCTCGCTGCGCCAGGCGCTGGCCTCGCGTAATATCCTGCTGCACGCAGTCGTGGTCACTCTGCGCAGCGCCGCCAAGCTGGCTGTCCTGCTGACGGCGCCTGGCGGGGCGCTGCTGGCCGTCCCGGTGGCCTGGAAATTTGTTAAAGAAATCATGGCCGATATCGAAAAATACAAGCTGATCGCCGAGACCCCACTTTGATCAGGACGCTTAACGAAAGGCGCGAGGACGCTACAGAATACTGAATTTAATTACTACTTCTCCAGGCTTTGCGCCTTAGCGTTAAAGAAATCTAATGAACTCGTACACGATACAAAACAGGAGACATTTTATGGCAACCGATTACATGACCTCGCTCAAGAACGCCGCCGCCAGCGTGGCGAAATACATCGATGACGCCGCCACCATGGAAGTCGTCACCAAATTCGTCGAGATCGATTCCAGCACTCGACCCCGGATTTCGATCTCCGCCCGGCCAGTCGCCCGCACCATCATCAAGCTCGACGCCGACAGCGAGACCGTTATCCCCATGCGCAAAGGCGCTTCTGGTGTTTTAGAAGTCGACAGTGCCTTGTTCGAGATCCACCAGGCCAACGTCGCCACTGCCATCGACTACCGCGCCAGCCTATTGGAGGCCATGCTCGGCCCCATCCTGGGCCGCGAAAAGTCCGCCCTTAACCCATTCATGGCGTAAAACCGCTCCCTGCGCCGTTACTTCGCAAGGCCTCAGTACAGGCCCCGGCGCCGGTCTGTTCTTTCTAGACAGCCCCATCAACCATAGATTTGCGTTCCTTACTGAGGAGTGCCGGGCTCGCCTGGGCGAAGCCTGCACCCCTCAGGATTAATTTCTGGCCAAAGCTAACTTTAACGTGACAAATAGCCGTTTTTGGGGGATAATATTATGAGTAGAAGATTAATGCCCATAGCAGCTCGGGACCCCTGACGCCATCCGCCAGGCAACCGGCTATCCGTCCCACGGAAGGGGGGCAGGCGCATAAATTACCGCAGCAGATAGGCATTCCATTGAAATGATCTCACCAGCCAGGTCCACTCCCGCCATCGCTGCTATCCCTTCCAGCCCTCCCCGCCTTGCACTGATCCTTTAATATCCTCGCCTGGCCGCGCCCGGGCTGCCATTGCCTGAAAATTGAAGCCAGCTACTGCCCTGCCGTCTCCTCCGCCGGGGGATTGTCGGTTGGGCGGAGCACGCCTCAGGGCCTGTGGTGAAATAAGGGAGGTAACATGATCCTCGAAGACAAAACGCTGTTACAGGTTGGTTTACCGGAGCAGCCTGCCCGGCATGACGTGGTAGTGGTCATCCCGGCCTACAACGAAGCGCGCTTCATAGGCAGCACCGTGCTCAAAGCCCGCCAGTTTGCCGGGCAGGTGCTGGTCGTTGACGATGGCTCGGCGGACGACACCGCCGCTATCGCCCAGGCGGCCGGCGCGACCGTCTTACAGCACCCCTGCAACCAGGGCAAAGGAGCCGCCCTGAACACCGGTCTGCATCAGGCTCGCCAGCTGGGCGCCGCAGCCGTGGTCACCCTGGACGCCGACGGGCAGCATATGCCGGAGGAGATGGAGCGCCTGCTGGCGCCCGTGCTCAGCGGCCAGGCTGACCTGGTGGTCGGCTCGCGCTACCTGGACAAGGCCAGCCAGGTGCCGCGCCACCGCCTGTGGGGCCACCGCCTCTTCAACCTGCTCACCCACCTGGCCTCCGGGGTAGACGTCAGCGATTCGCAGTCCGGCTACCGCGCCTTCTCCGCTCGCGCCCTTGATGCCATCCCCTTTCACTCGGAAGGCTTCTCGGTCGAGTTGGAGATGCAGTTCCTGGCCCACGAGCGCGGCCTGCAGGTGGTCGAGGTGCCGGTCACCATCCTGTACACCGACCAGCCCAAGCGTCCGGTGCTGCGCCACGGCATGCTGGTGATCAACGGTCTGCTCAAGCTGACCGGCCAGTACCGCCCGCTGCTCTTCTTTGGGTTGCCCGGCGCGCTGATCCTGCTGATCGGGGTCAGTTGGGGCGCCTGGGTGGTGGAGATCTTCCGCCGCACCAGCCAATTGGCCGTCGGTTATGCCCTGATCAGCCTGCTGCTCAGCATCACCGGCATGCTGCTGCTCTCCACCGGCATCATCTTGCACTCGGTGAGGGGATTGTTAACTGATTATCTGCATCAGGACAAGAGGCGAGTGCCATAAAGCTGACTTACAATGAAGCGTTTACCCCGCATATCCATCATCACTCCCTCCTATAACCAGGCTGCTTTCATTGAGCAAACCATCCTGTCTGTCTTAAACCAGGATTATCCTGATCTGGAATACATTGTCATGGATGGCGGGTCGACAGATGGGACTCTTGAAATACTGAAGAAGTACAATGGGCGGCTGATCTGGATCAGCGAGCCAGACCGCGGCCAATCCCACGCTATCAATAAAGGCTTCAGCATGGCGACCGGCGAGGTGCTGGCTTTTCTGAACTCGGATGATCTATACGAGCCAGGAGCGCTGATCAAAGTGGGACAATTCTTCGCCAAGAATCCGGAAGCAGCCTGGCTGACCGGGCGCTGCCACATCATTGATAAGTATGGAAAGGAAATTCGGAAAGCAATCACCAGCTATAAGAACTTCTGGCTGCGGATGGGGGGCTATCGCACTCTTCAGATTCTTAACTTTATCTCCCAACCGGCAACTTTCTGGCAGAGAGCAGTTGTCGAATCAATCGGCCCCTTTGATGAAACCTTAGAGTATTCCATGGATTATGATTATTCCCTGCGAGTTGGGCAGCACCATCCTTGGCATGTGCTGGATTTATATCTTGCATCTTTCCGCATTCATCCAACCTCGAAAGCAGGATTTTCGGCAAGTGCTCAATTCCTTTCAGACTTTAAGATCATCAAAGGCCATACTTCATCCCGATGCTACATATTAATGCATTGGATGCATAACACACTCATAATAAATATCTATAAATTGTTGCAGCATCAACATCACAATATTGCTTGAATAAACAAGTAAGATGAGGATAGGTCTGAATCTTCTATTCTTGATCCCAAAGGAAGTGGGGGGGACTGAAATATATTCATTCTCCTTAATCCACGCATTGAGCGAGATAGACAATGATAACGATTATTTCCTTATAATCAATCAAGAATCGAGAAATTTGAAATTTCCACCAAAAAACAATTTTCACATCTTACAATGTCCAATCCATGCAAAAAACAGGTGGAGCCGGTTTTTATGGGAACAATTCATTCTTCCATGGCAAGCATTGATCCTGCGCCTGGATCTAGTTCACTCCTTGGGCTACATTAGCCCACTGATCTTGCCGTGCAAATCTGTAGCGACCATTCATGATCTAAACTATTTGTGGATCCCGCAATCTTTCACAGCTTTCACTAGAGGCGTGCAGGGTTTCTTCGTGAAACAAACGGCAAGACATGTTGACCATATTATCGTTGTTTCCGAGTTTGTCAAAACCCATTTGATCAAATACCTGGGGATTTCAAAAGAAAAAATCACCGTAATCCATGAAGCCCCAAAACCTCGTGGAAAATATTCGACAGCAGACAAAGAGTGGAGCGATATCAAAGCAATATTAGGGATCCAAGAACCTTATTTACTCGCTCTAAGTAGTAAAAGTCCACACAAGAATATTGCAAGGTTAATCCAAGCACACGCCTTAAATCTGACCAAGACCCAGAGTAATTGGCAACTCGTAATTGTTGGTCACTTACCTGATGGGAATAATGATATAGAGATATCTATTCGTGATTTGCGCTTAGACACAAAGGATGTCGTTTTTACTGGTTATCTGCCAGATGACCAATTTTCAATGGTTATGAGTTGGGCAGATATATTTGTAATGCCCTCTTTATATGAGGGTTTCGGCCTTCCGATTCTGGAGTCATCGGAGGTTGGCATCCCCGTAGCGAGTTCTTCGCATGGATCCTTGCCTGAAATTGCTGGGAAAGCTGCGCTCTTTTTTGACCCCGCCGACACAAAACAAATGGCAGATGTTATATTAAATTTGATGCAGGACAAAAATTTGCGCAAAGAGATTGTCCAATTGGGGAAAGAGAACCTTCAGAGGTTCGACTGGGAAGCGGCAGCAAGTTTAACCTTAAGTGTGTACAAGGGTCTATCGTCAGCATACACATCATGACTTCGAATTTTAGATATATTTTTTATGAAAATTATGTCTCAGGTTTCAAGAATTGGGATATTGATGTTTTATCCAACTCCCTTCCATCTTATTTTAAGTGGCTCAAACATAAATATTTACCTTTGCTTGTATACTTGGGATATGAAAGCGATATTCTAGAACTTGGTTGCGGTGCGGGTTTCGTTATAGAATTCCTAAAAGAAAACGGTTTTACAAAAGTTAGAGGCATCGATTTATCAGCAGAGCAAGTTGAACAAGCTAAACTCCGCGGAAATGACGTAGAAATCGCGGATGTATTTGATTATCTTGAAGGGAAAGATTTCGTCTTCGATGTCATTATAGCTTTAGATTTTATTGAACATTTTTCTAAAGATGAGCTAATTCCTCTTGTTCAATTGATTTTTAAGTCACTAAAAAAGAACGGAAAACTTATTCTACAAACACCGAATGGTGAAGGGCTATTTCCAAGCCAGAACATCTATGGAGATTTGACTCACTTAACTATCTTCACTCCCTCATCACTCCGCCAATTACTTACTATTGCAGGGTTTCAGAAAATAAGATTCTATGAGACTGGTCCAGTACCAACAAGTTTTATCGGGGGAGTGAGAATTATTTTATGGAGTTTGATCAAACTCGCTGTAAACATTATTCGATTAATAGAGGCTGGTAAAACTCAGGCCTTATGGACTGAGAATATGATTTGTACTTGCGATAAACCCGACTAACATTGTTGGTTTATTTTAACTGCTAAGAGCCGCGAACAATAGCTATTGGAGTAAATAAACTCATTTTCCTTCCAAAGATAACCCTCGAATGAGAATTTCTTTGATCACTACAGAATTCCCACCCAATATTATCGGAGGTGCCGGGGTTTTATTCAATCATTTGGCAATCGAGATTGCCAAACTAGGGCATGAGGTTCATGTATTAACTTTAGGGAAAAATTCTCACTATAAATATATATTTGAAAATCATATTCACGTCCATTGTGTGCCAATCGTCAAATACTCAACGCTTAAAACACTTTCCTTCTGGGCTGTATTACCATTTATTATCCGAAGGATCTCTAGTAGATATGGTAAATTCGATGTTGTGCACAGTAATGGAATCAGCGATTTGACTCTATGCAAATTGGTCTCATCGGAACCTCGAGTAGTCACTGCCCACCACCTGGCTCGATCCCACGTTGAAGTTGTTAAACCTTCAATCAAATATCGCCTAACGCACCCTGGAGATGAACTCGGATTAGTGCCCTATTTAGAATCGATTTCATATCGACACGCTGATTACCTCGTGGCGGACAGTGGGCATACAAAATCCGAGTTGATCGCCAAGATCAAAATAGATCCAACGAAAATAAAAGTTGTCCATCCTGGTGTAAACAAGGAAGATTACCTTTTTCCCTTAGATGAACTGGCTCTACTTCGTAAAGAAATCGGTTTAAGTAAGGAGAAGATGCTGCTATATGTGGGGAGACTGGAACCCCGAAAAGGAATTGAAACTCTCCTGTCTTCTTTTGCACTTATAAAACAAGTAATAGAAGTCACTCTTGTAATCGTAGGTTCCGGCTCACAGGTGTCCTCTCGAAACCTTGCCACGAAACTCGGGATAGAGGATCGGATTATTCTTCTTGGTTATGTTGACAATCTAAAATTAAGAAAGCTTTTTGCAGCGTGTGATCTCTTCGTATTACCTTCGCTACTCGAAGGTTTTGGGCTTGTTGCTTTAGAGGCGCGCGCTGCTGGCAAATATGTTGTCGCTTCATGCGTAGGTGGAATACCCGAGGCGGTTCCACAGACAGCTGGTATCCTTGTGCCCCCTGGAGATGTGGGGGCACTGGCGAACGCACTTATTCATGCTCTTTCTAAACCCCATTCAAATCCACCCCCAGTGAAAACCTGGACGGAAGTCGGCGAAGAACTATGCACCTTTTACGAGCAGATTACAAGTACAGCAGGCAATTTTGAGTTTCAATGATCATGGATATCCCAGATCTATTTGACTTCGGGTGAAAGTCAACGTGAGACAATTAGACAAGCCATCCTCGAGCCCTAGAAAAACAATACAACCCCAACAAACCGGGCGAGCAAATAACCAAGGAAGGTTGTTCGCGCAAACTCCTTCCGATTATGAGTTCGCTAAATCAGTTGTCTTTATCTTGGTTTCTTTTTCGATCCTTGTATCGATTGGTTTTGGGGGAATTGTCTTTAGAAGTTATGCGCTGCGCATGTTTTCGGATCTTCCAACAGGCTTCGATGGCCCATTGATGTTTAGAAGAATGTATTTGCTTGAGCAAGGCAAATTCTTAATCGAACGCTTACCAACGTTTTCCTTTTGGAGTAATGGCGTAAATTCGCAATTGGGCATCTTCCTCCAGGAAATCGTTTACGCTGGTGTGCTAAAAATCGGTTATTCTCTTTCAATCCAACCTAAAATTATCCATCAGTTGATCCTCACACCTGTTCTCATCATTCTGGCGAATATACTACTGCTCCGGAGGTGGGTGAACCGACCCAGGATAATCGATATAGTCATCGTTTCTGCTATGGTTACGCTTGGAACACCGGTTGTAATAACCTATCTTTCAGGTTGGAACTCTCCGTACGGCTGGATCCTGTTTCTCGCAATTACGCTTGTGGTTATGAGTCAATTAAATCCTACATGGAAAGTTGGGTTGATCCTTGTTTTGTTTATGCTTGGGTTATCCTTCTATCATACCTTTGGATTCTTTCTGCTAATCTATCTCATCCTGTTATGGATATTTAGCAGCATCTCTATAAATAGAGTATTAGTTTTTTCCCCTCTGTTGTTAATAATTCTCTATTTCACTTATCAAATGTACGTGAGTTCTCTATTTTTTTCCACGATCGCTGGCGGGATTGAAGACATATTCTCACTTAATTTCCTTGTGCGGGATTTAATTCGCACCAGCGGGCTCTTGACGACCCATCCTGAACTTGTTTACTTGCGATATTTAAATCTTATACTTTATTCATTGCTATTGATCCCGATCTCAATAGTTACCGTCCGCTATATTAGAAGGGTTTCAAGGAATTATCGAGAACAGAAATCATTAAACCAACAAGGGACTTACTTTCTTAAATTTATTATCGACCCTTTACTGGGTAAAACCCGAATTTCCACAGACCAAGAAAGCCACGACGAGTTCAGTTATCTCTCAGCTACAGTAGCCTCAGCAGGAGCTGTTCTTGCCATCGCATTCGTATTCATCATCAAAATGGATATTACACTGATGATCAACCGGACTGCTGAGTATCTGATTCTTCCAGCACTCCTGGCGGTAATTACCGAACTTCGTTATCAGCGCCGGGCGTATATATATCCACTGATGATCTTGATTCTAAGTATAAGCATCTTTACTTTCTGGAAACAGTCATCTGCTGCCCAAATTGCCAATTACATTACTTGGCCTGAGGCAGAAGGGTATACCTGGCTTTCCCAGCGATTGGATGAGGACGATGTCGTTTTTACAGACTTTCGGCTCTCTGGCCCATTTATTGCTGATGGTCATTTCAGAGTACTTGGTATCACCAGCCAGGGAGATGAAGACACCCGCCGACTTCTGAAGGAAATCTACCAGGAGAGTTCCGCCCGTACAATCACTACAGCGATCGATCAGATCAGGACTTGGGAGGAAGATCAACCTGGTGATTATTTATTTCTCTCCACCCAAATGCTGAATGATTATCCAGGCATAAACGGATATGGGACTCAACTTGGTCGTGTGCCGCCCAGCTTTTTCCAGGCACTTGACGAAAGTCCTGATTGGGAGCTTATCTACAACAATACCGAAGCGCGCATATACCGCCGAGTCGCTGAATAAATTCAATAGAATTGCATCAACCAGTTTCTCTTATTTGTCCTGTTTATAGAATGGACCACTCTCACCCGCAACCTAACAACACCCACCTCGCTTACCAGGTGTTCGGACTGGGGCGCAAATCTTCCCCGGTGGCAGGCGGCTTGTTGGCAATCGCCCTGGGCGGCGCCCTGTGGTGGTTCCTGGCCCTGCGCTGGTCCCCACCCGAGCAGGCCGGTTATTTTGTCGCCGCGCTGGGGCTGGCTACACTGATCGCAGAAATAGCCAATCTTGGAGCAGGTTATGTTGTGATCCGCTACTTTCCCGCAGCTGGTGAGCTGGCTTCCCCGTTGGTGCGCACCAGCCTGGTAATCGTCTCTGGAGTCGCCCTGGCTGGTGTCCTGCTGTTATCCATGTTGGGCCGCCTTATAACAGTTATGCAGCTCCCCCCGCTGCACGGCTGGATAGCAGCGCTAGTTTTCCTGACCGCCCTTGGCCTTGCCTGGCACGCACTCACAGAAAGCCTGTTGCTGGCGGATGGGCGCCGCCGGGTTCTCTTCATCCGTTCAGCCGCTGTAGCCGCTGGCAGGATATTGCTGTTAATCGGCTTTTTTTTCATCGGCCAATTGACCCTGCCATTCCTTCTGTTGAGCTACAGCGCGCCGTTTGTTCTGGCTTCTCTCGCCATTGTTCTTTTACAGCACAAAGCTGTCTTTGGAAATTTCGCCAGCTTTCCCTTGCTGCCACTTGCCCAGATAAGGTCCTTGGCGCCGTACGCCCTGCAAAGTTACCTCGGCAATGTGGTCGGAATCATCGCCCCCAACCTGCTCCCGACGCTCATCATCCTGTGGCTTAATCCAGTCGCCACCGCCCAATATGGCGCTATGTGGACCATTGCTGGTCTGGTCATGCTGGTGCCAACCGCTATCTCTCTGACCAGCCTCTCCTCAGCCGCCCGGGGTAAGTCAGATAGCACAAAAATTGTGATCCATGGGATGTGGCTGATCGCGGCCATCTCAGTGCCAGCCATCGTCGCCATCCTGATCCTGGCAAACTGGTTGCTGCCCTACCTTGGCCCTGCCTACGCCACCATCAGCCCCCTGCAACTGGCCCCGCTCCTGCTCGGTGCTTTGTGCGCCAGCTTCACTGTTCAGATTTACACCCGCGCCAGGCTCATCGATCAGGGACTCCGCCTGGTCATCGCCGGGCAGAGTCTCCAGACCGTACTCGTGCTTGGGCTGGCATATCTGTTTACCCCGCTGTGGGGCCTGCTGGGTATCTCCATCGCCTGGTTGATCGGTGCTGGGATAACATTGGTGTTTGTCTTGACTTTCGGAACCCGCTATTTGTTGAGTATTCACCCGGGGACAGTCTCTGGAGATTTATTGTTAGAAGAGCGATAAATTGTTAGACTCTAAACTCTTATAAGGAAATGATTCTTCTGTTCATGATCGGGGAAGTAAGTAATTCTTTTGGCATCCGCAACCCATTTCAAATCCACTGAATACTTCCAACTGCTCACTACTTACTTGAACTCAGAGGAGGGCAACCATGAACCGCAACTTTTGGAGCCGTCTGATTGGGCTGGCGCTGGTCGCCGGCCTGGTGTCCAGCGCGGGCTGTGATGTTTTCGACAGCCAACCCACGCCGCAGCCGACCCAGGCGCTGCTCTTGCCGACCTCGACGCCCCAACCGACCGCCTCCCCTCTGCCCAGCCTGACCCCCACCCAGGCGCCTAGCGCAACGCCCGCGCCGGAAGATACCGCCGCTATTCTCGAGCGTTTGGGCGGCGAGCCATGCCCGGATAGCGACTTTACCTGCGTCACGTTGAGCGTTCCCCTGGATCATTTCGATCCCGCCAACAGTGAGACCATCGAGGTTGTCTTCGGCATTTTACCTGCCAGCGAGGAGCGAAAAGGCATGTTTGTAACAGCTACCGGGGGTCCGGGTTATGCCGGGCTGTCGGCAGCCGATGACTATACCAGCGCCTTCGATCCTTCCATACCGGAACACTTTGACATCGTCTTTTTTGACCAGCGTGGGATCGGGCAGTCCGGCGGCCTGCAATGCGTGGAAGCCGCCACTGCTTTCTACCGGGCCGAATGGCTGACGGGCACACCTGAACAGGAAGCTGCTTTTCTGGAAACAGCCCGCACCTTCGCTCAGGATTGTGTCCAGGAGATGGGTTTACCCACGGAGCGACTGCCTTTCTACAGCACCCGCCAGGCGGTTGAGGACCTGGATGTTTTTCGCCAGGCAATCGGCGATGATCAATTGTGGCTGTATGGTGAAAGTTACGGCACCCAATACGCCCAGGAGTACGCAGCCGCCCATCCGGATAACCTGGCAGGATTGCTCCTGGATGGGACGGTTGATTTAACGCTCAGCGGGCCGGATTACTATATCGGGGCAACGCAAAGTTTCTATAAGACCTTACTCGACACGCTCGCCGCCTGCACGGCTGACGAGGACTGCGCCACGGATCTGGGCGGCGATGCACTGGCATTCTACGATGATCTCTCGGCTGAAATCTCCTACGCCCCTCAAACGGTCAACTTTCCGCTGCCAACTGGCGAAACAGAAGCGCGACCGTTCACCTTCTCCGACTTTGAGTATGTGGTCAGCAGTGAATTGTACACGGAAGGTTCCCGCCAGATGCTGTTACGCGCCCTGGCGGCGGCTCAGCGCGGCGATCTGGTTCCACTGACCCGGCTTCTTTATGTCGATCTCTATCTGGATCCCCAGACCCTGGAGCCTATCCCAGACCCAACTTACTCGGACGGCGTCTACTACACAGTAACGTGTGATGACTACAGCTATTACACGGGCAGCCCTGAAGAGCGTGGTGAAGCCATGATGCGAGATGGGGACGCGCTTGAAAAATCACAGCCCTATCTGAGCTCGATCTTCTACGGCGATATCCCCTGTATTTTCTGGCCGGTTCCTGGATTAGCTGAGCGACCTGCCCCTTTGAAGGCTGACGGAATTCAAACCCTGGTGCTCGGCGCAACCGCAGACCCGATCACACCGGTTCAATATGGGACGAATGTCTTCAATTACCTGGACGATGGCTACCAGATCACCACCCAGGGTGGGGCGCACGTAATTTTCGGGCGCGGGGATGCCTGTCCCGATGACCTCGTCACCGCCTTTTTGGTGGAGGGTGATGCCCCGGATCAGAAGGAAACCACGTGCGAAGGAGTGATGTTCAATCCCTATGTACCCCTCGCCCCATTAAATGCAGCGGATTTTGCTGATCCCATGGAAGCGATGATCTCGGCGGATGACGAGATTAACTATCTGCCGGAATATTATTACTGGGATGTCCTAACTCCCACCTCTGTGGGTTGCCCATTCGGCGGGACGCTGCATTTCGAAGCGAACGATGTCGGGGATAGCCTGACCCTGAATGAGTGTGCTTTCTCACGTGGATTTATCCTCTCAGGAACCGGCGGCAACGATTACGAGGCTGGCCAGTTTTCCCTGGAAGTCACCGTGAGTGGGGATGGTAACGGGACGCTGAGTTACCTGCGTGACGACAATCTCGGTACCTACACCCTCACCGGCGAGTACAACGGCCAACCGGTCGATCTTCAAAACCCTGATTGAAGACTTGCGGGGAGACCAGTCATGGGGGTGATCGGATGACGGTAATGGATCGGCCGCTTCATTAATACAGGACTTACACAATTGGTTGGAGGGGGGTGTTTGGGCGGGCTCCGCCGTAACACCTCCGATTTCACCCTCAAATGCGTGACTTCTATTATTCAAGAAACCCAAGGAGGGGTACTATGAACAAAAACCATTGGAGTCGCCTGATCGGACTGGCGCTGGTCGCCGGCGTGCTGCTGTCCAGCGCCGGCTGCAGCTCTTTCTTCGGCCTGCCGACCCTGCCGCCGCTGGCCACCCAGGCGTTGGCTCTGCCAACCGACACGCCCGAGCCCACCCCCGCCGCCACCCCCACCTTCGCCTACCCGCCGCCGGAATCGCAGCCAGAAACGGTCTACGTCCCGTACTACCCGGCCCCCGTCGGGCGCGGCACCTGCGGCGGGGAGGGGGTCATGACCGTGCTCGTGCTGGCGGAAGGTCCGCAGGATGATCCCGCCCCCGCCGTCATCCGCCTGGTCAGGGTGGATTTCATGACTCCCGGCGTCAGCGTCGTATCCATCCCGTCCGACCTGTGGGTTAACACCCAGGCCCTGCCAGGGTTGGAAGCTGGCACGCTTAAACAGGTCTATGAACAGGCCCGGGGGGCCGCCCCGGCTGAGGGGAAAGTCGCCTCCCAGCTCGCCACCCAGTACCTGGCCGTGGCGTTGGAGGAAAATTTTGGCTTCACCCCGGATCATTACCTGACCATCAACCGCCTCGCCTTTACCGATCTGGTGAAAACCCTGAGTGGCATCGCCCTGCTGGTGTATGCCCAGGCTGGCAGCACCGGCCAGGGGCAGGAGATCATCGCCGCTGGCCTGCAGGCGCTGGCTGCGCTCGGGGGCCTGGATTTTGGGGGCCTGCTCCAGGATCCTGGCCAGCTCAACCCGGACCAGTTCGTCAACCCCGAGCGCCGGGGGGCGTTGCTGGAGCTGCTGCGACAGCAGATGTCCAAACCCGAAAATTGGGCCAGGCTGGCCGCCCTGATCCACCAGTTCTACAACCAGCTGGCCACCGACCTCAGCCTCGAGCAGTTGTTCATGTTAAGCTGTATGGTGCAGGCCGCCGGGGATAACCTCAGCGTGGTCGGCGTGCCCCCCGGCATGATCAGCCAGGACGCTGAGGGCCGCCAGATCCCCGACCTTGAGCAGATCCGCCAGTTGATCGAGGCGGTGATGGCGGAATATTGAACCCCATTGTGACTGGCATGTATCTTGCTTCGGCAGATCGAGCCTGACATACCCGCATGGTAGACCAAGAGCTCTCCCCGCCCGCTGAGACCCCCCTCCAGGACCGCCTGACCCAGGCGCTGCGCCATTCCTGGCGCCTCGCCTTGAGCTCTCCCTGGACGCCGGCCTGGATCTACCTGCTCAACCTGACCATCGCCGAGCTGTTGACCACCCTGATCGCCCCGCGTGCCGGTATGATCGCCCACGCCGTCATCTTTGTGCTCCTGCTGCTGCACGCCACCTTAGGCTCGCACGGCGCCCAGAGCAAATTCCTGCTGACCCTCTCCCTGGCCCCCCTGATCCGTGTGCTCAGCCTGGCCCTGCCGCTCACCGAGTTCCCGGTGAGCTACTGGTACGTGGTGGTGGGCGCGCCGCTCTTCCTGGCTACCTACCTGACTGCCCGCCAGGCGCACCTGACCCGCCGCATGGTCGGCCTGCAGATCACCTACCTGCCCTGGCAGATCGTGATCGGCCTGTTCGGCGTGCTGCTCGGGTTGGTCGAGTACCTGATCCTGCGCCCCTCCCCGCTGGCCAGCGCCCTGCGTTGGGAGCTGCTGCTCTTCCCCGCCCTCAGCCTGCTGATCTTCACCGGTTTCCTGGAGGAGCTGATCTTCCGTGGCGTGCTGCAGTCCACTGCCGGGACGCACCTCGGACGCTGGGGGCTCTTCTACGTGGCCGGCATCTTTGCCGTGCTGCATCTGGGCTACCGCTCGGTGCTGGATGTGCTCTTCGTCTTCGGCGTGGCGATCCTGTTCGGGCTGCTTGTGCCACGCCCGGGCGGATCGTTGCTGGGAGTCACCCTGGCTCACGGGCTAACCAATATCTCGCTGTACCTGGTCTTCCCCTTCCTGTTAGCCCCGCCGGCTGCCCCAATCGTCGCCCCGCCAGACATCCTCGCCCCGGCTGCCGCCGTCACCCCCGCCGCTGGGCGCTTGCTGCCCACTGCCTTGCTGCCCGAGCTGGTTTTGCCAGCCACCGCCAGCCCTACCCCCACCCCTTCGCCCACGCCAGCCTTCAGCGCCACGCCTGCCCCCAATTGGGCCTTGACCAGCGTGGCCGAAATCCTGACTGGTACAGCGCGCGCCGCCAGCCCAACCCCCACCGTCACCCAAACCCCCTGCCCGATCCCCTCCAGTTGGGTGCCTTATGTCATCTCGCCCGGCGACTCGCTCTCCTCCCTGGGCTACCGTTTCCAGATCGACCCGCTGAGCCTGGTGCGCCTCAACTGCCTCCCCGAGCCGGTCACCTTCACCCTGGGCCAGGTGATCTATGTTCCCAAGGTCTCCCCGCCCGTGGAGACCCGCCCACCCAAGCCAACCACCCGCCCCTCCGCCACTCCCCCGGATACCCCACCCCCTACCGACCGGCCGCGACCCTCCCCCACCGAACCTCCCATTCCTACCTCAATCCCGGCGCCCACCGAGCCGCCGCCGACCGAGCCTCCCCCGCCGACGCCAGAACCCACCCAACCGTTGCCCACCCCAGCGCCAACAGAAGGATAATAGTGGGGCTGGGCAGCTTTCACGCCCAGATCCACACTGCTCCCCGCGCCGTCCCCGGCACAGGCCCGTCCTGAGGCTTCGAAGGGCCCGCCCTGAGGCCAGGTTAACAAAAAAGGCTGCATCGTCAGACGATGCAGCCTTTCTGATTCATACAGGGTAGCTTACTTGAGGACCTCCGCTACTTTGAATACCACAATCAGGGCGAAGGCGATCAGCAACGGGGCAATGCCAATATTGAGCGCCTGGCTCAGGCGGTGCAGCCGGCTGTCGGCTGAGGCGGTCGCCAGCTCCTTCTGGATCAGCAATGAAATTAATAACAGGATGCCGATCAACGCCAGGGACCCAGCCAGCGCAGCGGTGGTCAGGATGGAAACAGTGGATGTTGTAACGGTAGAGATCATCTTCCCTCCCTTAATTTGGTACCAGATGTGTAAACTGAATTGATTATAGATCAAAATGGAGGAAAGTCAATAAAATCTGGATATTTGTTGTTGTTCAGCGATAATGTCACCCCCTAAGTGTTCAGCGATAATGTCACCCTATGAACACACAGGTGATATTGACGATGAAAGAACAGCACAAGTTGAAGATGGTGATTGACTACGAAGCCGGGAAAGTACCTGCCCCAACCGCCGCCAAACTGCTAGGGATATCGAAGCGGCAATTTCGTCGGCTGGTGGCGGCATACCGCAAACGGGGCGTGGCAGCCCTGGCACATGGCAACCGAGGCAGGACCCCAGCCAACCGCATCGCAGACGTCGTGCGGCAGAAGATTGTGGCATTGGCCAAAACCACCTACCAGGACTACAACGATAGCCACTTCACCGAAGAACTGACCGAACAGGCGGAGCCGATCGTGGTTTCGCGCTCGACGGTACGGCGCATCCGGCGGGCAGCCGGGCAAGGCAGTCCGCGGAAACGCCGGGCGCCGCGCTATCGCAGCCGGAGGGAGCGCTATGCGCAGGTGGGGATGCTGCTGCAAACCGATGGCAGCCGCCACGACTGGCTGGAAGGCAGAGGTGCCTGGTTGACCCTGATAGGGATGATCGACGATGCCAACAACCAGATCGTGGGGGCCTGTTTTCGGGAAGAAGAAGACGCCGCCGGCTATTTCCTGGTACTGAAGCAGGTATGTCTGACGCAAGGCTTGCCTCAGGCATTGTACGCTGACCAGCACACCATCTTTCAGAGCCCCAGCCAGCCGACGGTAGAACAGGAATTGGCAGGTGAACTGCCACGCACGCAGTTTGGCCGCCTGATGGATGAATTGGGTATCCAGTTGATCGCCGCCCGCAGTCCCCAGGCGAAAGGACGCATCGAACGGCTGTGGGGTACGCTGCAAGACCGCCTGGTCAAGGAGCTGCGCCAAGCCGGGGCTTGCGATGTGGCGAGTGCGAACCAGGTCTTGGCGGCTTACCTGCCCAAGTACAACGCCCGCTTCCAGGTCGAAGCTGCCCAGCCGGGTTCGGCCTATATCCCTTGGCCGCAAGACCAGGAGCCAGGCCAATATTTCTGTTTCAAGTACACCCGCACAGTGACCAACGACAATACCGTCTCCTTCAACAAGCACCGCCTGCAGATCCCGCCTGGCCCCCAGCGGCGCAGCTTTGCCCAAGCCAAAGTCGAACTACGTCATGATCTGGACGGAAGCCTGGCTATCTGCTACCAGGGACAGACCTTGGTCACTTTCCAGCCAGCCGAGCCAGCTCCGCCTCGGGTCGGTCACTTTCAGCCACTGGCTGCGCCCGTCATCAGCCTTCCCCCAGCGCCAAAGCCACCCAGACAGCCCTGGAAACCCCCACCCAACCACCCCTGGCGCCGTTCGTTCTCAGCTAAGGAACCCAAATGAAAAGACGAGATGGCTTTGCACAGCCGCTCTCGCCTTCTCGTTGGGGGTTGTGCCGATTATACTCGGGTCATCTTCTTTGCCAAGGTGACATTTTCGCTTGCCAGTTAAGGTGTCATTTTCCCTGAACAATGACATAAAATCTGGATATTTTTCCGATCGTGTTCTGGATTTTCCCAGAATAAAAGAAACACCATCTATTTTTCTGGCCGATGTAGTATAATCAGTGGTATACATGATGTATACCACTTCCTCCTTAGCTTACACCATCCCCCTCTATATCCAGATCGCCGAAAGCCTGATCGCCCAGATTGAGTCTGGGGAGCTGGCTCCTGGCGACCGGATGCCGCCTGAGCGCGACCTGAGTGAAAAACTAGGCGTCAACCGCATGACTTTGCGCCGGGCGCTGCGCGTTCTGGACGCCCAAGGGTTGATTGAGCGGCGGCATGGCGTGGGCACCTATGTCACCGCGCCGAAGATCGAACGGCAGATGGATGTCGTCTTTCGCTTTACGCATGGAGTGCAGACACGCGGATACACACCTGGCGCCCAGCTGATCTCAGTTGAGCAGGTGGGGCTGGATGCGGCTGCGGCCCGCTTACTGGCTGTTCCCACCGCGTCCCTGGCATATCGCATTCGCCGCCTGCGCACGATTAACCAAGAGCCGGTCTTGCTGGAGGATTACACCATTCCATTGGGGCGCTTTCCGGGCCTGGAGCGCTTTGACCTGGAACGACGCTCCATCTATGAGGTGATGGAGAGTGAATACGGCTCCGTCATCGCGCGTGCCCGGCAAAGCTTTGAGCCTGTTGTGGCATCTAAATTCGAGGCTGATCTGCTCCAGGTGCGACCCGGCGCGCCCCTGATGCTGGAAAAACGCCTTTCCTATAACCAGGAAAACCAGCCAGTCGAATACGGTCAGGACCGCTATCGCGGCGATCGCTTCCGTTTCATCACAGACGCGGCGCCTTTCGACCTGCACTCACACGCCGGAACCAACCCGGCCTATCCCGAATCTTCTCCGTCGCTCGATTATCCGGCGACTGGCATCGACCCGGAAACTCAGCGGAGCCAGGCTACTTCAATCGCCAACCGCTAAACAACCACCGCATAAATAAGGAGCCACCCAATGATCAAAAAGTATGCCGAATTCCTCACCCCAGAACAGGTTGAACGCGTCCACGACGCCTCCCTCGAGATCCTGGAACAGGTAGGCCTGCTGGTGCGCAACGAGCGCGCCCGGGAGATCTTTGCCGCCCACGGGGCGAAGGTCGACCACCAGACCCAGCACGTCCAGCTGCCCCGCCAGATTGTCGAGAAATACCGGGTGATGTTCCCGCCGTCCTTTTCCTTCCTGGGACGCGATCCCCGGTTCAACCGCACTGTCCCGAATGACAGCCCTTTGATCATGACCGGCAGCTCGGCGCCCAATATCATCGACCCGGTGACCGGCTTCGAGCGCCGCGCCCGCTCTGACGATCTGGCGCGCATCGCTTTTCTGGTCAACGAGATGCCTGGTTACGATGTTTTCTCGATCTCTACCCTGGCAGATGACGCCCCCAAAGGCCAATTCAGCCTGTCACGCTACTACCCATCGATCAAGAACACGGTCAAGCCGGTGCGCGCCAACACTCCGCCCAACGAGGCCGAGATGGTTCTGAAGATGGCCTACCTGATCGCCGGGGGCAAAGATGCCTTCCACGATTACCCCTTTATCACGCATCATTACTGCCCGGTGGTCTCGCCCCTGACCATGGACTTCAACTCCACGCAGGATCTGATCTTCTTCAGCGAGCTGGATCTGCCCAGCTACTTCTCGATTGTGCCCAACGCCGGGCTTACTTCTCCTCTGACTATGCTGGGGACCCTCGTCCAGTGCAATGCAGAATTTCTGGCAGCCGCAGTCCTGACCGAGATGATCCGTCCTGGCAAGGCAGTCATCTATAACACCTTGCCCACCGTCGCTGATATGCGTACCGGAGCCTATTCGCCGGGCGCCATCGAGACCGGAATGCTGCACATGGCCTGCGCCCAGATGGCACGCTACTACAACATCCCTTCTGGTGGGTATTTAGGGCTGACAAATGCCAAGATCAACGATGCCCAATCCGGTTATGAGACTGGAATGTCGGTGACAGCCGGATACCTGGGCGGTGTGGATATTTTCAACATGGCAGGTCTGCTCAATTCACTGATGGCATTCGACTTTGCCAAGGCGATGATCGATAATGAAATCGCCTTGATGCTCAAACGCATGCGCCAGGGTTTCGAATTCAGCGAGAGCCAATTTCGCCCTGGACTTGATCGCCCAGGTCGGGCCAGGCGGCATGTTCGCTGGCGAGGAGCACACCCTTGAGCGCATGCGCAAGACCATGTTCCTGCCCGAGATCGCCGACCGCGACCCGCGCGCCCAGTGGAAAGAGCGTGGAGCGCTGGACTCACAGGCGCGCGCCATGCATAAAGTTCAGGAGATCCTTACCCGCGACAACCCGGCGGTTTTCTCTCCAGAAATGGATGCCCGCCTACGGGCGGCCTTCCCTGGCCTGGTTGCCGGTGACGCCACGACGCCTGAGGGCTGGAAACATGTCTCCCGCCAGGAGAGCGAAGATGAAGGTGGGGATCGCCGCCGCCGTCGCCACGCCCGCGCGGTCATCGCCGAAGGATAAATTACAAACCAGTATGCCGAAGCCAGACCCCTCCAAGAACACAGCTGCCAAGATCGCCTTGATGCCCTCCGGGCGAAAGGGGATGATACCCCGCGGCACTAACCTGCTGGACGCTGCCCGGGAACTGGGCGTCGAGCTAGAATCGATCTGCGGTGGACGGCAAACCTGTGGCAAATGCCAGATCATTGTCGAGACCGGCACCTTCCCCAAGCATGGCCTGACCTCCGCCGAAGACCACCTGACCCCGCTCACCATCAAGGAGATCGAATTCTTTAATGAGAACAAGCTCAGCGGGCGGCGGCTGGCCTGCGCCTGCGAAGTCCTGGGCGATCTGCTCATCAATGTCCCCGAGGAGAGCCAAGCGCGCAAGCAGATCATTGCCAAGGCCGCCTCTGACCGCTCGATCGAGATCGCCCCAGCCGTGCGCCAGGTATACGTCGAGGTGCAGCCCCCAGAGTTGAACGACCCGCGCGGCGATTGGGAACGCCTGGCAGCTGCTATGCAGGCTCAATGGGAGCTGGATGGCTTACACATCGATAGCAAAACTTTGCCATCCTTGCAGGCAGCCCTGCGAGATGGAAATTTCTCCATCACGGTCAGCCTGTGGCAAGACCAGGAAGTGCTGCGCGTCCAACCGGGCTACCACGAGGGCGCATACGGCCTGGCCGTTGATGTCGGCTCGACGACAGTGGTCGCCCACCTGTGCGATCTGCGCACCGGCGCCGTCATTGCCACCGAAGCAGCCATGAATCCCCAGGTGCGCTACGGCGAGGATCTGATGAGCCGGATCAGCTATGCCACCGCCGAGCCGCAAGGCCTGGCCCGCATGCAGCGCCAAGTCATCCTGACCCTCAACGAACTGGCTGAGAAAGCCACAGCCCGAGCCGGGATCGCGCTCGATGATATTCTTGACATGGTGATGGTAGGGAATACTGTCATGCATCATATCTTCCTGGGGATCGATCCGGTCGAGCTGGGCGGGGCACCTTTTACCCTGGCTCTCAACTCAGCCCTGGATCTGAAGGCCCGCGATATCGGCCTGAGCCTCAACCCGGCGGCGCGATTGCATGTCTTACCCCTGATCGCCGGGCATGTAGGCGCTGACCATGTGGCTGTGCTACTGGCCGAGGCTCCATATGAACAGGACGAGACGATGCTGATCATCGATGTCGGAACCAACGCCGAGATCGCCCTGGGCGACCGCCAGCAGGTGCTGGTCGCCTCCAGCCCTACCGGGCCAGCCTTTGAAGGCGCTCAGATCACCCACGGGCAGCGCGCCGCCCCAGGCGCCATCGAGCGGGTACGGATTGATCCCGAGACTCTCGAGCCGCGCTTCAAAGTGATTGGCTGCGACGATTGGATCGACTCCAGCCGGGCTGGCAATTTACCTCTGCAGGCCAGGCCACCGGGATCTGCGGCAGCGGCATCATTGAGGCCGTTGCCGAGCTGTACCTTTCTGGCTTGCTCAACGCGGATGGTCTCTTTGTGGCTGACCTTGCACAGCGTACAACCCGCCTGCAATATCACAGTCGCACTGGCGAGTATGTTCTGGCTGACACATCTTTGACCGCCACAGGCTCCCCGATCATCATCACTCAAAACGATGTGCGTGCAATCCAGCTCGCCAAGGCCGCCCTGTACGCCGGCACGAAGCTGTTGATGAATTACCAGGGTGTCGCCCAGGTCGACCGCGTCGTCCTGGCGGGGGCGTTTGGCAGCTATATCAATCCATTCCATGCCATGGTACTGGGGTTGATCCCGGACTGCGATCTGGAGCGTGTCTATGCGGTCGGGAACGCGGCCGGGGACGGCGCCCGTTTTGCCCTGCTCAACAAGCATTTGCGGGCGCGTGCCGCTAGTCTGGCACGTTGGGTACAGCATATCCAGATGCCCCTGGAGGCATCCTTTCAAGATGAGTTCGTGGCTGCTCTGGGCCTGCCCCACTCCCGCGAACCTTACCCCCATCTGGCTGGCGTTCTCCCCGCTCCAGCCGCTAACGATCCACGCAAGCACCGCAACCGGATCCGAGAGAGATCCCAGGCGGTGATAGAATGAACCGAATCAGATCCCGCATAGGATAACTATAATTCTTCACACGGAGCATAACAAACCATGAGCGACGATATCGATATCACCCAGATGGAAACCAGCGAGATTCTCGAGCTAATCCAGGATGACCTGTACGACGGCTTGGCTACTGAAGTGGTCGCCAGCGTCAAAGAGTTACTCCAGCGTGGCATGACCCCCTATGACGTGCTCACCAAAGGCCTGGTGGCTGGGATGGACGTGGTAGGCGTTGATTTCCGCGACGGCATCTTATTTGTCCCCGAAGTACTGATGGCCGCTAAGGCTATGAAAGCCGGCATGGACATCCTGCGCCCGCTCCTGGCTGAAACCGGCGCGCCTCAAATCGGCACCCTGGTGATCGGCACGGTCAAAGGCGATATCCATGATATCGGCAAGAACCTGGTCGGGATGATGATGGAAGGCGCCGGCTTCAATGTGGTTAACCTGGGCATCAACGTCGATGCGGATACCTTTATCAAGGCCATCCACGAACATCAGCCGATCATCCTGGGAATGAGCGCATTGCTTACTACCACCATGCCTTACATGGGTGTGGTCATCGAAACACTCAAAGAGCAGAACCTTCGCGATCAGTTAATCGTCCTGGTTGGCGGAGCACCTCTAAACGAGGCCTTTGCTGAGGAGATCGGCGCGGATGCCTATTGCCGAGATGCCGCGATTGCTGTTGAAACCGCTAAGAAATTGGTGGCGATCAAGCGCGGCCAGATGGCTTGAGGCAAACCATGGACGTAATCCACTCACTGCTCGCAGACAACCCGTATATCCTGACCGAAGGCGCCATGGGCACTATGCTCTTCGCATCAGGACTGACCCAGGGCTACTCCCCGGAGTTTTGGAATGTGGAGCAACCCGAGAAAGTGGCTGCCATCCACCAGGCTTATCTGGACGCCGGGGCGCAGATATTGCTCACCAATACCTTCGGCGGCACCCGTTTCCGCCTGGCATTGCATAAGGCCGAGGAGCGCGTCGAGGAGCTCAACATCGCCGCTGTGAAGCTGCTGCAAAAAGTGGCGCAGACAGCCAGTCGGCCAGTACTGGTCGCCGGGAATATCGGCCCATCCGGTCAGGTGCTGCTGCCCTACGGCGAGATGAGCTATGACGAAGCCCGCGAGGCTTTCGCCGAACAGGCCGCTGCGCTGATCGGAGCTCGGGTCGACTTAATCTGGATAGAGACCATGGCGGACCTGGAAGAAGTCCGGGCGGCCATCGAAGGCATCCGCCAGATCTCTCAGGACATCCCGATCATGGCCACCATGACTTTCGATACGCGCGGCCGTACCATGATGGGCGTCACTCCCGAGAAGGCCGTGACGACGATGGTTTCTTTTGGCGCCAGCGCAGTGGGGGGCAACTGCGGCAACGGCCCGGCTGAGATCCTGGGCGTGATCGAAAAAATGCACACCACCCTACCTGAGGCAATCCTGGTCGCCAAGTCTAACGCTGGCGTGCCAACCCTGGTCGGCGGGCGCCCGGTGTACGGTGCCAGCCCGGCAGATATGGCTGATTATGCTGTTAAAGTCTACAACGCCGGGGCGCGCATCATCGGGGCCTGCTGCGGTAGCACACCGGACCATATCAAAGCCATCGCTCAAGCCCTGGCTTTGCAGGTCGGTTGATGATTAAGACCGCACTCCTGGTATGCGGCGCACTGGCCCGCGAGGTGCTTGCTATCAAAGAGAAGCACGCTTGGGAGGTCGATGTGCTCGGCCTGCCTTCGCTGCTGCACAATCGACCAGATGCAATCCCAGAGGCAGTAGCCGCACGCATCCGCCGAGCCAGATCGGAGTACGATCGCATCATCGTTGTGTACGGCGACTGCGGCACCGGCGGGCTGCTCGACCGATTGCTGGAGCAGGAAAACGTCCCGCGCGTAGCTGGCCCCCACTGCTATGAGATGTACGCGGATGGGACGTTTGAAAGCCTGATGGCTGAAGCGCCCGGAACTTTCTTCCTGACTGATTACCTGGTGCATTCCTTCGACCATCTGGTGCTGGAGGGCCTGGGGATCGACCGCCATCCAGCCTTGAGAGATGAATACTTCAAGAACTACACGCGCGTGGTCTACCTGGCCCAGCGTGATGACCCCGCCCTGCGATCGCGCGCTCAGTGGGCTGCCGACAGTCTAGGTCTGCCGCTGGAGATCAGGCAAACTGGCTACGGAAAACTGGAGACCCGTTTGAAGGAGTTAATTGAGGCATGAGCCATACCTATCAGATCGTCTACTGGCGGGATATTCCCGCCCAGGTGCGCTTGCGCAGCGGGAGAGAGCGTATCTCGCGCTCCCTGTCACCCCGTTTCCAGGAAGGTATTGACGCGGCTGCTATGCTGGGTCGCGCCACAACTACCGAAGATTATTTGGAAGAGTGGCGTTCTTCTGACTGGTTGAGCGGGGAAGGTGACCCAGATCCGGAGCGGTATGTTGATGATCTGGTAGCCCAGATTGAAACTGATTACCCCCCTTCCCGTCTGGAGAACTTAATCAGAAACGAAGGACGCGAAAAGCCTTAACCTTGTTATGTTTCGCCGATTACAGGATCACCCTCATTTTCTAGAGCGTTTCTACGAGGCGACTTTTACTGCCCTTAAGCCGTTCCAGCGCTGGCTGACGCCAAACTCACCAGGCGAGCGGCTCTTTATCCAGCTCGAAAAGCTCAGCAAGGGAGCCATTTTTGACTGCCAGATGTGCGGACAATGCATCCTGCACAGCACCGGGATGACCTGTCCAATGACCTGTCCCAAGAATCTGCGCAATGGCCCTTGTGGAGGCGTACGCCCGGATGGGCATTGCGAGATCAAACCTGAGATGCCCTGTGTCTGGGTGCAGGCGTGGGAGCGGTCCAGGCGCATGCCGGTCTACGGGGATGAGATCAATCTTGTTCAGCCACCAGTGAATTTCCAACTTCGCGACACTTCGGCATGGATCAACGACTTCCACCAGCAACAAGCCATGACTCCCAAGGGTTGGGAGCAGTGCAGAGCGGATCTCGGCTAGAGCGCGTCTTGCGCTCCGGTCGCTTTGCCGTCACCGCCGAGCTCAATCCCCCGGACAGCGCCGATCCCCAGGCAGTCTACGAGCGCGCCCTGGTGCTGGCGGAAGTGTGTGACGCCATCAACGCCACCGACGCGTCTGGCGCTAATGTGCACATGTCCAGTGTTGGGGTGTGCGCCTTGCTGACCCGGGCTGGTTACGAGCCGGTTTATCAGGTTTCCTGCCGGGACCGCAACCGCATCGCCATCCAGGGCGACTTACTCGGCGCGGCGGCTATGGGGGTGCGCAACCTGCTCTGCCTGACCGGCGACGGTGTCCAGGCCGGCGATCAGCCGGAGGCCAAGCCTGTTTTCGATCTGGATTCGATCAGCCTGTTGAAAATGGCCTGTATTATGCAAAACAAAGGCCAGTTTTTAAGCGGTAGAAAACTAGAAGTTCCCCCCAGATTCTTCCTGGGAGCCGCCGATAATCCCTTCGTGCCTCCTTTTGATTACCGCCCGCTGCGTCTGGCAAAGAAGATCGCGGCCGGCGCCGAGTTCATCCAGACCCAATACTGCTTCGATGTCCCCCGCCTGATGGAACATATGCGCGCAGTATGCGATCTCGGTTTGCATCATAAAGCCTTCATCCTGGTTGGAGTGGGACCGCTGCGTTCTGCTAAAGCTGCTGAGTGGATGCGCGCGCATGTCCCTGGTATCCATATCCCCGATGCAATCATCCAGCGCCTTAAGGGAGTGCCGGATAAGAACCAGCGCAGGGAAGGGAAGCGCCTGTGCATTGAGATCATCGAGCAGGTGCGCGAGATCCCTGGCGTCAGCGGCGTGCATGTTATGGCTTACCGCCAGGAGGAACTCGTCGCCGAGATTATTCAAGAAGCCGGCCTGCTGCCACGCCGCTGGCAATCCCATCGCGTAAACACTATTCAATCCGAAGAGGCTAATTAATAAATGGACACCATCCTCAAATCCCCCACCCGTGAAGTCAAGATCGGCCCAGGACGCCCGTTTGTCATCATTGGCGAGCGCATAAACCCAACCGGCCGCAAGCGCCTGGCAGCCGAAATGGCCGCCTGGGATTTCGAGCGCGTAAAATCCGACGCCCTCGCCCAGGTGCAGGCCGGCGCCCAGATGCTCGACGTGAACGCAGGCATCCCCCTGGCCGATGAGCCAGCCATCATGGCTGAGGCAGTGCGTATCGTGCAGAGTGTGGTCGACGTGCCGCTCAGTATCGACTCGTCCATCGTCAAAGCTCTGGAGTCTGGGCTGGCAGCTTACAAAGGGAAAGCGCTGGTCAACTCGGTCACTGGCGAGGATGACCGCCTGGAGACAGTCTTACCACTGGTCAAGCAATATGGAGCGGCGGTGATTGCGATCACTAACGATGAAACCGGCATCTCTGAGGATCCGGCGGTGCGTTTCAGCATCGCCAAGAAGATCGTCACCCGCGCGGCTTCATTTGGCATCCCACCAGAGGATGTGCTGATCGACCCGCTCGCCATGCCCATCGGCGCAGTGCGCGCCGCTGGCACCAGTTTGTTCACCCTCGTGCGCCGGGTGCAGGAAGAGCTCGGCTGCAATACAATCTGCGGCGCCTCCAATATCTCGTTTGGCCTACCCGATCGCCCAACCCTAAACGCCACTTTCCTGGCCATGGCTATCGCGGCCGGGCTCACATCGGCTATCACCAATCCACTCGAAGAGCACGTCCGCAAAACTATCCTGGCAGCGAATGTCTTCATGGGCGTGGATGAAAACTGCATGGCATGGCTCAAAGCCCAGCGCGCCGCAGCCGCAACCACAGCCGGCAGTGAAAGCACACCTGGCAGCGATAGCACGGACCGACGAAGGGAACGACGTATCCGCCGAGGCGAGGGATAAAACGATTATCAACCAGACAGGGCGCGACCCAGCAGGCTACCCGATGAATAACCCCTTCTGATGGACCCCTCCAAACGCGCAAACCGGGAGCAAGCCCTCCTTAACCAGATCCAGCGCCTCGAGCGACGTCTTGTGCGTTTACAAGGGCTCAGCCGCCGCTATTCCTGGCTGCGCCTGGGGATCGTTCTGCTGGGCGGCCTGGGGACCTGGCTGGCTGCAACTCGCCTGGACATTGCCTGGGCATGGGGGACCTTTTTTACCTTCCTGGCGATATTTGTCTTGGTCGCCCTTCTTCACCGCCGATTAGAGGGCTGGATCGAAAAGTTCAGGCTTTGGCGGGAAATCAAATTGACCCACCTGGCGCGTCTAAATCTGGATTGGGAGCGCCTGCCTGAACCGCAAAGTTTGCAGGGACGCAGTCCCCTGGCAATCGATCTTGATCTTGTTGGGCCGCGCTCGCTCCACCATCTACTCGATATTGCGGTGTCGCAAGAGGGCAGCCAACAACTCGGCGACTGGCTGGGAAATCCAGTTGCTGATCCTGATCAGATCACAGAACGCCAGGATATAGTAAAGGAATTAATCTCGATTGTGCCTTTTCGCGACCGGTTGTCTTTGACGTTTCGCCTAGTCTCCCGGGAACAATTACAAGGGGCCCGGCTGCTCGGCTGGCTGGCTGAGGATCTGCCCGCTGATCGAATAAAATGGCTGCTTCCGGTGGCAAGCTTGTGGGTAGCAGTGAACCTGGTTCTCTTCGTACTTTATATCCTCAATCAAATGCCAGCTTACTGGATTGTCTCGCTCACGCTGTACTTTATTTTCTATAATCTCAACGCCGGGCACTTCAAACCATTTTTCGAGGCAGTGGTTAATCTGGATGGGGAACTGAGCAAGTTTCGCCCGTTGCTGCGCCTTCTTGAAGAATATCCACTGGAAGGCAAGCCAGGCCTGTTACGACTGCTGGCATCTTTACATGATGGAAGCTCTCGTCCCTCAAAGCAATTACGTAAAATCCAATTGGCCACTGCTGGGGTTGGCCTGCGCATGAATCCGGTTGTAGGACTGCTCATAAACCTGGTACTGCCCTGGGATTTTATTTTCGCCTATCTGGCAGCAGCCTATCGCCAGGAAATAAGAAAAGCCCTGCCTGTCTGGTTCCGATCCCTGTCAAACCTGGAGGCGTTGATCTCCCTGGCTAATTTCGCCCACCTGAACCCGGATTACACCTTTCCCAAAATCAGCCGAGGCGAGGCACCCATATTCCAGACAGAGGCAGTTGGCCACCCTCTGATCCCTGCAAAGCAAAAAATCCATAATAATTTCCAGGTTGACGCCTTAGGCAAGGTGGCGCTAATCACGGGCTCCAACATGTCAGGCAAGAGCACTTTCATTAAAACGATTGGCGTAAACCTGTGCCTAGCCTATGCTGGTGGGCCGGTAGATGCGGAGTCATTTCACAGCCTGCCTTTCCGCCTGCATACCTGCATCCGCATCAGTGACTCACTCACCGACGGTTTTTCGTACTTCTATGCTGAAGTCAAGTGCTTGAAAAGCCTGCTCGATGAACTTTCCGAAGATGAACAACCATTGCTCTACCTGATTGACGAAATCTTTCGCGGCACCAATAACCGCGAGCGTCTGATCGGCAGCCGCGCCTATCTGCGCACCGTAGCCGGGATGGCAGGCATCGGCTTCGTTGCCACCCACGATCTGGAATTGACCAGCCTGGCTGAGGAAAATCCGCTGGTGAGCAATTACCATTTTCGAGACGAGGTGGAGGCGGGCAGGTTAGTCTTCGACTATACGATCCGCCCTGGCCCCAGCCCAACGACCAACGCGTTAAAAATTATGGTGATGGAAGGGTTGCCGGGGGATATGTCCTGATCTAGCTACGTTACCTGTATTCCTTCGATCGCCCTCCTGATCCTTTCAAGCGCTTCAACCAGGGTTGAGCGCGGGCAGGCGAAATTCATGCGCAGAAAGCCTTCCCCTTCCCGGCCATAGACAGCTCCATCTTCCAGATGAACGCGCGCATCTTCCAGAATTAACCTGCTTAGTTCTGGCTGGTCCAGACCTAATCCACGGCAATCCAGCCAGGCCAGAAACGTGCCTTCGGGGCATATCAAGCGAATGCCGGGGATGTGCTGGGACAGGTAACTCTCCAGGTAGTTCAGGTTTTCTTCCAGGTACACCAACACTTGCTCCAGCCATTCTTCCCCATGCAGGTAGGCTGCTTCTAGCGCAATACCACCAAAGACACCAATTCCAAACAAGCCTTGTTTCTCGAGTGTACTCAGGAAGCGGGCGCGCAGTTCAGGGCTGGGGATGATAATATTCGAAGTCTGAAGCCCAGCCAGGTTGAAAGTCTTACTCGGAGCAGTGCAGATAATGGCTTGTTGGGTATAAGCCTCTCCCAATGCGGCGAAGGGTGTAAAGGTTTTCCCCCTATAAACAATATCGGCGTGGATTTCGTCGGACACGATCAGCACGTTATTTTTCAGACATAGCTCGCCAAAACGAAGCAACTCCTGGCGCGTCCAAACTCTGCCTACCGGATTATGCGGATTGCACAGGATAGCCATCTTTACTTTGGGGTCGCTGACTCGCTCTACGAGATCACTGAAATCCATGTGGTAATGTCGATCCTTTAGAACTAACGGGTTGCCTGTAACAAAGGCTCCGTTGTTTTCGATGGCGCTAAAAAAGGGATGGTAGACAGGAGGCTGGATCAAAACCTGCTCTCCGTTTGACACAAAGGTCTGAACCAGAAAGTTAAGCGCTGGTACCACCCCGGGAGTCGTGCAGATCCATTCTGGATCAACTTCCCATCCATGGCGGCGTTTCATCCAACCAACTATGCTGGCGTAATAAGAATCAGGCGTATCGGTATAGCCGTAGAATCCATGCCTTGCCCGGACAACCAGCGCATCCACCACCCGCTGCGGACAGGGAAAATCCATATCGGCGATCCACATCGGAAGGACACCGACTTCCCCAGCACACATGTCAGCCGGCCTGAGATGCACTGGATTTCTTTTCTCCCCACTGAACTCCCATTTGATCGCCTGGGTACCAATGCGGTTAATCTGACGGTCGAAATCGTATTTCATGCTTATCCTTTTCGAAGCACGATAGATGTAAGCCATCTGCCTGAATATATATATTTTTTTGTGGTTAAATTATTTGACATCCAGATCTCAATTATGCTACACTTTAACCCAAGTGAATAAACTCACAAACAAATTTGTTGCCAATCCCAGATTTCGTAAAAATAAATAAGTTAGCTTCATTCATTCATCCTGCAAACCAGTCAAGAATCCTAGCTATCGACGACATGATTTTCTGACTAACTCAGGAGGTTGTCTATGAAACGATTATTTGTCCGTCCGGAGCTCTGTACTGGATGCAAGACGTGCGAGATTGCCTGCACCGTTGAGCATTCTAAGAACAAGCATTTACTGGGAGCGATGATGGAATCTCCCCCGCCCCATACCCGGGTGTACGTCGAAGCAGTTTTAAATGGACACTTTGATGTATTCAAAATGCCAATGACCTGCAGGCACTGCGATCCCGCTCCTTGCATGGCTGCGTGCATCCCCCAGGCCATGTATCGCACGGTCGAAGGCGTGGTGACCAATGTAGGTGGTCTGCATGCCTGCATTGCCTGTGGCATGTGCGTGATGATGTGTCCCTTTGGGATGATCGCCCGCGCCCCAGCCCTCGACGGCAAAGTCATGGCGCTTAAGTGCGATCTGTGCCCCGATCGAGCGGTGCCTGCCTGCGCAGACGCCTGTCCGACCGGGGCGATCCTATTCCTGGAAGGCGATGACTTTGCTCACCAATCGCGATTGCGCGCCAGCGTGATCCTATCAAATGCCAAAAGCCTGCGCGAAACCACCATAACCCAATCCCTGGAGGAATAACCCATGGAACGCTCAATCAGTCCCGATTCAATCCTTTTACTCAAGACCGCCCAGACAGCAGGTGTAACCACTGCCTGGGACCGGTATGAAGCCCAACTTCCTCAGTGCGGTTTCGGCGAAACCGGGCTGTGCTGCCGCCACTGCCTGCAAGGACCTTGCCGGATTGACCCATTTGGCGTCAGCGGGCCAAAATATGGTATCTGTGGCGCTTCAGCAGACGTGATTGTAGCGCGCGGCCTGGCGCGCAGCATTGCTGGCGGCACTTCCTCACACTCAGCCCACGCCAAGCACCTGGCGCATACCATGCTCAAGTTCAGCCGGGGAGAAGCCCCTGATTACGGCATCAAAGACAAGGATAAATTCTACGCTGTGCTCCAGCGGGTCGGTATCACCAGGGATGGCAAGAGCGATGAAGAGCTGGCCGGTGAGCTAGCCCAACTGGCCTTGGATGAGTTTTCTGAGCGCGAAGAACCACCGGTATGGCTAAAGACCACCATCACCCCTGCCCGCATGCAGAAGTTTGAACAGCTTGGCCTGGTCCCTCCGGGCCTTGATTCTGCTGTGGCAGAAGTGATGCACCGCACCACCAACGGCGTCGATGCCGATGCAGTCAACATCCTGCTCGGAGCGATTAAGTGCGCTGTGGGAGATTACACCGGCATGTACCTGGCTACCGATCTATCCGATATC
This sequence comes from uncultured Chloroflexia bacterium, assembly GCA_963706905.1. Lineage (GTDB taxonomy): Bacteria > Chloroflexota > Anaerolineae > Anaerolineales > UBA4823 > CAVPNY01. The sequence goes on from CAVPNY010000009.1 coordinate 286,023, forward strand.
CTTTTCGGTACTCCGGCTCCAGTGATGGCACGCGCCAATCTTGGTACTCTAAAGGAAAACGCGGTCAATATCGCTGTGCACGGCCATAATCCAGTGCTTAGCGAGGTGATCGTCGCCCAGGCTGAGCTGATGCGGGATGAAGCTATCGCCGCCGGGGCTCCCGAAGGCATCAATCTGGTCGGGATCTGTTGCACCGGACTCGAAGTGATGATGCGCCATGGCATACCCAGCGCGACCAACTCGCTCTCCCAGGAGCTGGCGATCTTAACCGGAGCGTTGGATGCCGCGGTGGTTGATTACCAGTGCATCATGCCCAGTCTGCCCATGGTCGCCAGCCATTACCATACCGCGATTATCACCACCATGTCGATCGCCAAGATCACCGGCGCCCATCACCTCGAATTCGATGAAAAGCACGCTGGCCAGAAAGCGCAAGAGATCATCCGCCTGGCAATCGAAGCCTTCAAGAAGCGCGATCCAGCTAAAGTCAACATCCCGCCGGTGGTCAACGATGCCTGGGCCGGCATGTCTGCAGAGACTATTGTCAAAGTACTGGCCCTGGTCGACCCAGAAGACCCGCTCAAGCCGCTGCTCGACAACATCGTCAACGGCAATATCCTGGGCGTGTGCCTGTTTGCCGGCTGCAACGATGTCAAGATCACCCAGGATAAGACTTTCGTGGAGCTGGTCAAAGCCCTGGTGGCCGAGAATGTGCTGATTCTGTGTACCGGCTGCGCCGCAGGCAGCTTTGCCCGCCACGGTTTGCTCACCCCGGCAGCCACTGAAAAGTATGCTGGACCCGGTCTGAAAGCTGTCCTGACAGCCCTAGGTCGGGCTGCTGGATTGGGAGGTCCATTACCACTGGCACTGCACACCGGCTCCTGCGTCGACAACACCCGCGCCGCCAGCATCGCCACTGCTCTTGCCAACAAGCTGGGCGTCGATGTCAGCGCACTGCCGGTGGTGGCCACCGCTCCCGAGGCGGCTATGGAGAAAGCTGTTTCCATTGGCACCTGGGCTGTGGCGATGGGCCTGCCTACCCACGTTGGTGTTGTCCCACCGGTGACCGGAAGTCCGCTGGTGGTCCAGGTACTCACCCAAACTGCCAAAGATCTATTCGGTGGCTATTTCATCGTCGAGCCGGATCCACAAACTGCAGCCGCCAAGCTGGTCGCGGCGCTTAAAGAACGCCGCGCCGGGCTGGGGATCTAAACGATGCTGCCCGCGCAACACTACCACTCACCTCCAGCTGGAGCCGTGCTGGCTACACTCCACGAGATCAGCGCCCGCTGCGGTTACCTACCCCAGGATGAGCTGCGACAAAGCGCGTTGTCACTGGGCGTACCGCTCAGCCAGATGGTCAGCGCGGCTTCTTTTTATGCTGCTTTCAGTTTCCGCCCTTGTGGCCGACATAAGATTCAGGTCTGTGAGGGTACTGCCTGTTACGTGAAAGGCGCGGCTGCCCTCCTGACACATCTTTCGGCTGTACTTGGCATTGCCCCCGATCAATCCACCCAGGATTTGCTATTTATGTTGAAGAGGGTGCGCTGTGTCGGTTCCTGCGGCCTGGCTCCTGTGGTTCGCCTGGGTGATGAGACCCTCGGACGTGTCACTCCCGCTGATCTTGACGCGCTCCTGACGCGTTTTCGTGAATAGGTTCAGATTAATGATTCGAACCCTTGCAAGCCAGACCTGCAAGGGTTCGAATCCACGGATAAGGACATGAAGATCTTCTCTACAACCGAGTTCGATTCCCTGCAGGCCGCGGGAGAAGCTACCCTTTATCCAGATCGGCTCAAAATCAGTGTAGGCATGGCAACCTGCGGGTTGGCCGCTGGCGCTGATCAAATTTATGAGACAATCCTCAAGCGCCTTGAGCAACGCGGCCTGGATGCCGAACTCTCCAAGACTGGCTGTATCGGCTACTGCCAGCAAGAACCGCTGGTAGATGTGCGCTTACCGGGTCAGGGGCGGGTAATCTATACGCAGGTAACGCGCCCACGCGCCCGCGTCCTGGTCGATGAACTGGCGCGTGGAGAGCTCCCGCTGGAAGGTGCCTGGGCTGTGATCGATGAGGAAGATTACCCAGTCAGAGATCAGATCAAACGCTTCTCCCGCCCGCCCCTGCTGGCCTCGCTGCCCGCGCTCTCCCAAGACCCCTTCTACTCACGGCAGCACAAGATCGTCCTGCGCAACTGCGGCTATCTTGATCCAGAATGCCTGGAAGAATACATAGCCCGTGGTGGTTACCACGCCCTGCAACGCGTTTTGGCGTTCTTGACCCCTCAACAAGTGGTCGATGAGGTATTGCGTGCAGGACTGCGCGGTCGAGGTGGTGGTGGATTTCCGACGGGACGCAAATGGCAGGTCGCCCGCCAGGCATCTGGAGAGCCCAAATTCATTATCTGCAACGGTGACGAAGGTGACCCTGGAGCCTATATGGATCGCACCATCCTGGAAAGCGATCCACATAGCGTGATCGAAGGGATGATCATTGGTGCTTATGCCATTGGCGCCAACCAGGGTTATATCTACGTGCGCGACGAGTATCCTCTGGCAGTTGAACGAGTTCACACCGCCATCCAACAGGCACTGGAGATCGGAGTCCTCGGCGCCAATATCCTCCACTCGGGGTTCGACCTCACTCTCGAGATCGTCCGTGGGGCAGGAGCCTTTGTATGTGGTGAAGAAACTGCCATGATCGCGTCCATCGAGGGTGGGCTGGGTGAACCGCGCCCCAAGCCGCCCTATCCCGCCACTGCCGGCCTGTGGGGCAAACCGACAGTGATCAATAATGTCAAAACCCTGGCAACCCTGCCTGTAATCCTGGCACGTGGTGCAGATTGGTATACTGGGTTGGGGACCCCGGGCAACGCCGGCACAATTGTCTTCTCGCTGGTGGGGCAAATCGCCAACACCGGTCTGGTTGAAGTCCCGCTGGGCATGACCCTGGGTGAGCTGCTTGAAGATATCGGCGGTGGCAGCCCAAATGGTAAAGCCATAAAAGCGGTGCAAACAGGTGGACCTTCCGGCGGCTGCTTACCAGCTCGCCTGTTTGATACCCCTATCACTTATGAAGCTATGAAAGAGACCGGATCAATCATGGGCTCCGGAGGGATGGTTGTCCTGGACGAGAGCGCCTGCATGGTGGATGTCGCTCGCTATTTCCTGGATTTCACCACCCAGGAATCCTGTGGCAAATGTACAGCTTGCCGGGAAGGCACCCGCCACCTGCACACCATCCTGACCCGCCTCACACAAGGAAACGGGGTGCCCGCTGACCTTGATCTGCTTCAAGAAATCGGAGAGGCCGTCCAGGCAGGTTCACTATGCGGCCTGGGCCAGACTGCTCCCAACCCGGTACTTTCGACCCTGCGCTATTTCCGGGAGGAGTACGAGGCGCATGTTTTTGAGCGGCGCTGCCCAACCGGCAAATGCCCCATGACGGCGGAGGTGTGACGTGCCAACCCTGACTATTGACAATCAGATTATCAAAGTTACAGATGGCTCGTCCGTGTTAGAGGCGATTCGCCGGGTGGGGGTTTATCTCCCAACATTGTGTTATTGGGAGGGATTGCCGCCTTATGGAGCCTGTCGTTTGTGCCTGGTCGAAGTCAGCCAGCCGAGACCGGAAGTTATTGCTGCTTGTGCGTATCCGGCAACAGACGGCATGGTGATCGACACCCACGGGCCGCGCGCCCTGGCTGTGCGCAAGATGATGCTGGAGTTTATGCTGGCGCGTTGCCCGACATCGGAAACCATCCGCACTCTGGCGGAAGAAGCAGGTATCACACAGAGCCGCTTCCCATCCAATTCGGACCCAGCGGAATTGTGCGTTCTATGCGGGCTGTGCGTGCGCGTGTGCCGAGATGCGGTTGGCGCGGCTGCGATCAGCTTTGCCAACCGCGGGTCCGACCGCAAAGTCGACTCGCCTTTCCATCTCCACTCCGAGGCTTGCATCGGCTGCGGCGCCTGCGCAGCCGTCTGCCCGACCAAAGCCATCCACATCGAAGACGTGGGAGGCATGCGCCTGCTGCATACCTGGAACACCACCATTCCACTCAAGCCCTGTCCCCGCTGTGGTCAGCCTTACGCCCCAGATCCGATGGCTTTTCTGCAAGCGCAAGTGCCAGCCAGCGCGCATCTCTACGGCTTTTGCCCGGCCTGTCGCCGCAAGGTGACCCTGGATCAACTGGAGGTTATTCGAGACGCCGGTTATTGGGGGACAAAGTAGCCATTCAATGCAACCGGATGGCGCCCCAGGAGCAGGATTTTCCCGAATGTGAATTGCCTGGGCAGGTGAGGCTTTGCATTCCCAAGAAAGGGACTTTATCCCGCGATTGGAGAATTTTGCTTTCCCTTTAAGAATCCAATCACGCTGAGCAACCCCACCATCAACCCACCCAGCCAGATGGCCTGAGGACCCAAACGGTCATTGAGCAGCCCGCCGAACACCGGTCCGATCCCCATCGCCACTGACCAGGTCAGGTTGTACATGCTCATGTAGCGCCCGCGCCGATCAGGTGGGGCCAGATTGGCAGCGTAGCTGGTAGAGGTCGGAGCCAGAGCCAGCTCGCCCAAGGTCATCACCACCATACTGATCCAAAATCCAATAAACCCCCGTCCCAGTACCACCAGTCCGGCTCCCAGGCTGTAAAACAGGGCTCCCAGCGCCATCACCCGGCGTGGCGGGAACCGTTTGGTAAAGCTCGTCACCGGCAGCTGCAGGAATACCACCATCAGCGCGTTGGTGGTCGGGATCAACCCGTACAGGCTCTCTGGCACGCCATAATTCAAGTTGGCGTAAAGCGGCAGCAATGTCCAGATCATCACACCCGGAAGGACGCCCAGCGTGACCAGCACGAGGAAACTCATATAGCCGCGGTCGCGCAGAATGTCCAGATATCCGCCAAATCTCTCCAGTTTGGGTGCAGCTTCATCGCGTTGGGGTAGTGTCTCTCGAGCGAACAGCAGCATCAACAGGCTGAAGGTTGCCAAACCAGCTGCTGCCATAAAGAAAGCCAGGTTATAAGAAGTCGAGACCAGCACCCCGCCGATTGCCGGCCCAATAGCGATTCCGGCGTTAGCGCTCAGCCGCATGAGGGCGTAGGCATCGGTCCGGCGACCCTTCGGCACCAGGTCAGCCAGCATTGCGTCTGCCCCTACCATATAGAGCGGAGCAACCGCCCCGGAGAGCGCCATCAATGCGGCGAATTCTGGCAGGGTTTGCGCCTGGCTGAGCATCAGGTAAGTGGCAGAGTGCAGCGCCAATCCGGCAACCATCATCCACTTACGCCCGAAGCGATCGATAACCGGTCCTGCCAGGAATGAGGAGGCCACCCCCGAAACGGCGTGGATCGTCAAAAGGCTGGCTACCGTAGCCATCGGCAGCTCCAACTGCTGGCTGGCGTATAGCATCAAAAACGGCCAGATCATGCTGGTGCCAATCCGGCTAACCAGCAGTCCGGCAAACATCAACCAAAATTGAGAGGGATAGGAAATGTAGGTGGCTTGCAGGCGGGTCCGCAGCGAGGCAATCATCGACCGCCAATCATACTACAAATGGTTTTGCGCCTAAGAACAATGTTGTTGGAAGGCCAGGAGAAGGATATTTTGTTGTTGATTTGGGCAACTTTACCACCCAAATCAACAACAATTAACCCTGATAAGTCTACCGATCCAGCAATTTTGCAGCAACCCGATCCGCAACAGGCTCCAATTCCGCAGCATCCACGGCGAAGCTCGGCCCGGCGGCTACAGCCGCCTCCAGCCGGTTGGAATAATCAGCCATTGTAGCTCGACCAGCTTGAACCAGGGCTTCCCGGCGGGCGGCGCTCATGCCAAACTCCACTGTCCCGTAAGTTCTGGCAGGCAAGCGCACCACAAAGCGCTCAAAGGCCTCGATCACACTCTTATCATGGGCCTGGGTAACTGTGTTTAGCAAATTCTTCACCCGGGCTACGGCGCGGAGCGAACCCAGATCAGGACCCGCAGCCTCCTTTTCCACCTCCGGCAACGGCGCTCCTGGCACATCCAATGTCTCGTCTATCAAGAACCCCAGCACGCTCCACTGCTCGACCTTTTTATCGCCCATCACCGCCGTCACCTGCGGCTGGTTCGAGAGGAACAGCTCTATGGGAAAGTTAGAGAGCAACCCGCCATCCACCACGGCGTGTCCCGTGATATCTCGGCCGCGATACGTTCCCCAGTCCTTCTGCCAGATCACTTCCTCCCACAACAAAGGTAAGTTCATCGACATACGCACAGCTCGCACCAGCGGACAATCCGGTGCGGTGCGATGGTTGAGGATCAACATCTGGGCTCCGCTGGTATCAGCCGCAACCAGCGAGAGGTCGACCTGTGTGGCGGTAAAGAACTCCGCCAGGGTCATCTCGCCAAAATGGCGCGGCTTACCTGCTCCAAAGGAACCCTGCATTGACCGAAAAATCCCGGTATTCAATTTCTCCTTCATGTAAGCCAGGAAATTATCTGCGGCAAACAGGCCGCCGCGCTCGAGAAATGAAAACACCCGGCTGCCCAACTGCGAGGCGGCCAGCGCGTCCGCCAGAGCATCGTCGAAGCGATCCTCAAGACCATCTGGCACCAGTTTTAAATTAGTCTGGCGCAGCAGATCGCGCAATTCACTGTTTTTGATCTCCTCCTGGGTAAACCCGTGGGGTTTTTCCAGGAAACCCATGAATACCGGCTGACCATCTTTCTCCTCGGTCAACGCCGCCGTCATCTCGGCGGCATCGTAGCCGGCAGCCAGAAAGGTTGCCATGATCGATCCAGCCGAGGTTCCCAACAAGCGCGCCGGGGTGTGCCCGCGCCGCTCCAGCTCCTGGATTGCCCCGACGAATACCATCCCTTTGGCTCCCCCACCTTCGAAAACCATATCGTATTGCATGTTTACTCTCCTTTGGTTTTTATTGAGCTAAATCCCGCAAATAATCCGCCATCAACGGCCATAGGCGGCTGTACTTCTCATAAAGTTCGGCGTACTCCCGGCCCCTCACCGGATCGGGATCAAAACGCCTCCCCAAATGTACCATGGCCTGGCAACCATCTTCGAGGCTGGCAAACTCGCCGGTAGCCGCTCCAGCCAGGATCGCCGCACCCAGCGAGCCGGCCTGCGGGTTGGCGGTACGCACACAAGGCACGTCCAGGATATCAGCGCTGAGCTGCACCCAGGCATCCGATTGGCTGCCACCGCCAACGACACGCAGCTCGCGGATCTCGATACCGGCGCCGGGCAGTCCATCCAAATTCTGGCGCAGATAGAACGTCACACCTTCCAGGATCCCCTTAAGAATCTCGCCACGCGAAGTCTCCACGCGCAACCCGGCGATCACGCCACACGAATTTGCTATGTAATCTGGCGGGCCGGTGGTTGAAAAATGCGGCAACACTACAATTTTACCTGGTGTAACTGGCAGCTCAGCGATCAGCTCGGCGTAAAGGTCGCGTCCCTCAGCCCGGGCAAGGGCTTTCTCTGCGGCAGCGAACGTATCGCGGTGCCACTTCACTAAACCGCCGCCCATATTGTAGATAAAACTGACGAACAAGCCCGGCGCAGCGTGGTGCTCAGTACATAAACCGCGCGCCACCATCACGTCAGGCGCGGGACGGTGTGAGAAGGCCGGCATGATGGTGAGATAGGTGCCCATGCCAAACATCGCCTGGCCTTCCTGGAGAATGCCGCAGCCTACCCCGTTGGCACACTGATCGTGCGCTCCCGAGACGATGGCGACGCCCGGCGGCAGGCCCAGCTCTTCTGCCAAGGAAGGCAGCACCTGACCGATCACCTGACCAGATGGGATGGTAGGCGGCAGACGAGAGGCGTCCAGCCCGGTGACATTGAGCAGCTCAGCCGACCAGTCCTGGCGCTCCAGATCAAACAGTAAAGTGCGGTTAGCCAGCGAGTAATCCAGCGCCGGATCGGCCCCCAGCATAAAGGCCACGAAACTGCTCCAGTGCAGGAAGTAGTCCGCCTGCGCCCACAAATCCGGCTGGTGCTCCTGAATCCACATCAGCTTGGTCAGGCTGTAATGGTTACCCAGGGTGTTGCCGTTGATAGCGTACAGTCGCTCGTCACTCAACACCGCAGACAACCTGGGCAAGTACTCCTGGCCGCGCTCATCGAAATTCAACATAGACGGCCCCAGAATCTGACGATGGCGAGTGACCGGCACCACCGCCTCACCCATGGAGGCGATCGCCAGAGCGCGCAGCGGATCTGCTTTCCCCGCCGCACACACAGCCCAAATCATCTCCTTGATCTGAAGCCACACCGCGGCAGTGTCCAGCTCGAAGCGCCTTGGCCCCGGCGATCGGTTCTCGTACTCCGCATACGCCGAACCCAGCACAGACCCGTCTGCCCGAAACAGGACCGCCTTGCAGCCGGTGGTGCCCACGTCTAAACCAAGTAAGCTCATTGTAGTTACCCGTTGTCAGTCGCCGGTTTTCAGTATTCAGCCAGTGATTATAAAACCACGGATGAAAACAGACGTCGAGATAAATTCAGGAGGCTGGTTTTGTGTTGTAAATATCAGCGTTCGTCAGCGTCCATTAATAGTTTATTCCTGTGTGAGTTGGCTCCGTTTCCCGCTGACCCGTAAGTAGTCGCGCAGCAGCCAGACTGTGCGATCATATACCGCAGCCTGCGCCTGAGCTAAATCACCCGTTTCATGCAGCCCTCGCTCGTAGGCCTGGCGGATCTCGGCGCCAATATTGACCTTGGCGATGCCATGCTTAATCGCTTCCACAAAATACTCCTGGCGCACACCTGACCCGCCATGCAGTACCAGCGGCACACCGGCAGCCTGGTTTAACTCCCTCAGCCGCTCGATGTTAAGCCGCGCCTCAACTTTCTTCTGGTCTTTCAGGACGCCCGAGACCGCCCCATGGATATTGCCAATGGCCACTGACAGCCAATCGCAGCCGCTTTCCTGGACGAAGCGGGTGCATTCCGCCACATCCGTGAAGCCCAGCCCACTGGTGTACAGCTCCTCATAAGGCGGCAGCGGCCCAGCTGAGTGGCCCAGCACAGCACCCAGCTCTGCCTCAACCGCGGCACCGGCGGCGTGAGCCAAATCGACGACCGCCCGTGTGGCGGCGATGTTCTCCTCCAGCCCCAGGCGCGAGCCGTCCACCATCACCGAGGGGTAGCCCAGGTCAAGCGCATCCTGGATGATCGTCCTATAATCCACCAGGTAATCTTCCTCATCGACGACCGGGATATGGTCAACATGCAAGCGCACATTCCCCGGCTGCACCCAGCGCTCAAACTCGGCCTTGACTTCCGCCAGGCCGTGGCTCTCGAAGCGCTGCCACTCAATGCGCGCCGTGGCGATCAAGGCAAAGGCATCCTGATCGGCTACCGCCTGTACGACTGGCTTCATCATCGGCAGGTAAGGGATGTTAAAGGCCGGGACAACCAGCCCATTCCGCCAGGCATTGCGCACCAGGTGGTCGTTGCTAAGCTTCATAAGTTGGTTACCTTGAAGTCCAGATAATGTCCCAGCGCCTCACGCAGCGGAGCCTGCACCCAGCCAGGGGTGAGACTGACGTGGTGGCGGTAGCCGTTCACCCCGACATGCAGCAACACATCTTGCAGGTTAGGGATATGCGCCACGCCCGCCACGCCGAAGAAGTCCGCCGGGATGGGATCTTCGGTAATACGTCCCTGTCCCAGGTAGGTGTAAATCTCGCCGTCACGCGTCATCAGGCTGCTGTAAGTGAAGTCCATCGGGACAATGCGCCCGGTGTTCGGGCCGTAGGATCGCCCTGCGCCAACTGTCTCCAGCAGGATCAGGTGGTCGCTAATGTGACCTTTCTCCGCCATCAGGCTGCCCGGCAGCGGTCCACAGTGGAACAGGATACACTTATCCGGGTCATCCCCGTAGTTGTTATTCCAGTCCAATAGAGCAGGCGGCTTGCCGGAAGCCAGACCCAGGGCGTACATCGCCACCGCGCTGCCGGTGTCTACCTCACAGGCCGCCGGTACCATCAGATCATTAAACACGCCCATCACCACGCAGGGCGAGATGCCCAGGCGTTCCTGCAGCTCCAGCCAGCAACGGATCGAGAAGGCGTCCATGCGGTACTCCTGGACAATCTCCTCCAGCACCACATACAGCCGCACCAAATTTTCGAAGGCTTTATCGGGCACGCCGCGCCAGTCGGAATACTCCCTGAGAGTAGCCGCCTTTTCCCGGTATGCCGGGCTGTCCACCGCCAGCGCCTCCACCTGGGCAATCACGCTGGACAGGTCGAGCGTCTCCACGGTGATGCCGTACTTCTGCAAGGCCAGCTCATCGATGCGCACCGTCTTGAACGGCGTGGTGCGCGCCCCGATCGCCCCCACCACCATGCCCCTCATTCCGCCGACCACCTGGCACACCCGGTCGAAATGGTCCAGGTTGGCCAGGAAGGCTACGCTGCACGGTTCGACCACGTGCGGCTGCAGGGCAGTGAACTTGACCCCGAACTGGTTGAAGACATCCATCACCGAGATCTTGCCGCAGAAGGAGTCGCGCCGCGATTCCGGCCCCATGCGATCGAGCTCGTCCGGGTAAGCCTGGATCAGGATCGGCACGCCGGCCTCCTTGAGCGCCATCACCGCGCCGTATTCGTCGCCGAAGTTGGGCAGGCTGAGGATCACCCCGTCATACTGGCCGCGCTGCTGGTACAGGAAATTGGCGAAGCGCTCGGCCTCCTCCCGTGTCTCAACCGCCCCATAGCGCGTGGCGTTCTCCTCCAGCATGAGCACTTCATGACCCTGGCCGAGCAATACATCCGCCAGGTCATGCCGCGCCTGGGAGATCATAGCAGGAGGGGAAGAAGCCGCGGTTGCCGAAGAAGAGGGCGAAGGTGGATTTTTTGGGTGTCATTGGAGCTCCTTGTGGTCAGTAGAAAGTTGTCAGTCGTAAGTAGTTGGTCAGCGTTGCAGAGGCGCTGACTGGCGACCTGAGTGCAATAAAAACTACAGACAGACTGACAAGGAGTGAAATCTCAAACTGATTATAGAGGCAAGCCGGGGTGGAGTCAACGCACGGAGAGCATATTCTGGTTATGTTAAGGTAGTAAGGGTAGGAGAGGCGTTGTTGATCATGGTATTTGGCGTCTCCTTTATGTGATAATGATGAAATTGATTCTTTGGAAACTACCTTGGCTTTATGTTCGATTACTCTTTTTTCTGATTCGAGCCATTAGTAACAAGTCGATAAGGTACGCCAAGATCCACACAACAATAGACGAAAAGAAAATAAATACGAATAAGTCGTAAGGGAGCTGATAACCATTTGCTATTGCTACTGGCCAAAGAAATGAGAGAAACCAAGTGATCCCGAGACCAAATGCAAAAACAAGGGCGTGATTATGATTAGAATAATCTCCTCTTTGCATGACTGCCTTGAGTAGAAAGCGGGTAGTAATAAGGCCAGCAGAAGCAATGAATATAAATGCGAGTATAGCCATTACTTACCCTAAACCTTTTCTTACATTTCACACCTATCGATTGAGACATCAAGGTGGAATTAGTTCTATCAGATTTCCGCCAGTGCTTTTCTGGAGTAATATTGAAGGAAAAATGGCGTTCGTTACCATTCCCGCGATGTTGATAACAGTATAGAGGTTTTCAACCCCAAAACACAAGTGACCAATGTCACTTTTCGCGCCGCACCACCAGCGCCACCCAATCCCCCGATCGGCGCTCCATATCCAATCGAAAACCGTGCTCTCCGGCAGCAACCAGCACCTCCCCGGCCTGCTCCGCCAGGATGCCGGACAGGATCAGCCAGCCGCCCGGCGCAACCAGCTCCCCCAACCCTGCGCCGAACAGGCGCACCAGCACCGCCGCCAGGATGTTGGCCACCACCAGCCGCGCCTGGTTTATCGTGAAATTCCCATCCAGGATTTCCCGCACCGACCCCAGGCCGATCTCGATCCGCTCCAGCACCTGGTTGAGCGCCGCGTTCTGACGGGAAGCTTCCACCGCTTCCAGATCGATGTCAACTGCCAGGGCATGTTTTGCCCCCAGCTTGAGCGCCGCAATGGACAGGATGCCTGAGCCGCAGCCTACGTCGATCATTTCCGTGCCTTCCCCGGAGGAGCGCAGAATCTCATCTATGGCCTCCAGGCACAATTGCGTGGTGGGGTGGGTGCCGGTGCCAAAGGCCATCCCCGGGTCGATCTTGACCGGGATACGTCCAGGCTGAGTGGACTCCAGCCAGGCGGGCACAATCAGCAGGCGCTCCCCAATCGCTACCGGCTTGTAATGCTGCTTCCAGGCCTCCGCCCAGTCTTGCTCCTGGATGGGGCGGAACTGCGCCTCCGGCAGGGAACGGATCTGCCCCAGGTGCCACAAGGCTTCTTCAACCCGTTGGCGCCTCGCCTCGAGCTGCCCATCCACCGGCAGGTAGCCGCACACCCGCAGCGGACCTACGGCGTGCCCGCCCTCGTCCTCTGCGTCCGCCGCCACACCGGTGCTCTCAATGGCGACCCCGCCGCTGACGTAGCGCGCCAGCACCTCGGCCACAGCTTCCGCCATCTCGCCGTCCACCACCAGGGAAACTTCCAACCAGCTATCTGCTTTACTCATGCCTCTCCGGGAAAGAAGGGCGGGTTGCCCGGAAGATTCCTCCTTGCAACCCGATAAAATAATTCAGCTATACATGAATAAAACTCGCTCCAGCCGCCGTCCCCGGCGGCTGATCCTGCGCCGATGACGGCGCAGGGAGCAGGAATAATGTACCAATGCCGCTTACCCGCCAATGGTTTCCTTCAGCCAGTCCAGAAAACCGCGCTCCTGGGGATGCACCTCGCTGCCCAGGCTCTTGGCGAGCTGCTCGAACAGCTTGCGTTGCTCGGTGGTCAGGCTCTTGGGGACCACCACGTTAACCATCACCAGCTCGTCGCCGCGCCCATTGCCGCGCAGGTGCGGCACACCCTTGCCGCGCAGGCGCAAGCACCTTGCCGGGCTGGGTGCCAGCCGGGATGCGCAGGCTTTCCTCGCCGTCCACGGTGGGCACCGGGACTTCCGCGCCGAGCGCCGCCTGGGCGATGTTGATCTCCAGGTCCAGCAGGATATCGCTTTCCCGGCGGCGGTAGAACTTGTGGGCCTTGACCTCCACCACCAGGTACAGGTTGCCGTTGGGACCACCATTGACGCCCGGCTGCCCTTCGCCAGCCAGGCGAATCTGGTTGCCGTTATCAACTCCAGCCGGGATAGTGACCACCTTCTTGCGTGTCTTGCGCTCCAGACCGCGCCCGTTACAGGTGCGGCAAGGGGTAGCGATGGTTTCTCCGGAGCCGTTGCAGGTCGGGCAGGTACCCACCTGTACCATGGAGCCAAGAATAGTTTGACGTACCTGGCGCACCTCGCCACGCCCATTGCAGGTCGCGCAGCGTACGGGTGAGGTACCCGGCTCCGCGCCATTACCATGGCAGTGGCTGCAGGTTTCGTCCCGCGTAATGTCAATCTCTCGCTCTACCCCAAAGACGGCCTCTTCAAAACTTAGATCGACCTTATACTGCAGATCCTGGCCGCGCCGGGGCACGTTACGCGCCTGTCGGGAGGTTCGACCAAAGCCAAAGAACTCCCCAAAGATGTCGGCGAAATCCGAGAAATCGACGGTGAAATCCGGCGGCGCTCCGCCCGGGCCACGCACACCGGCGTGCCCAAATCGATCGTAGGCTGCTCGCTTTTCCGGATCAGACAGGATGGCATAAGCCTCGTTGATCTCTTTGAAGCGTTCTTCAGCGTCCGGCGCGTCGTTCACATCCGGATGGTACTGGCGCGCCAGCTTGCGGAAAGCCTGTTTCAGGTCATCCGTAGAGGCACTGCGAGGAACGCTGAGGATCTCGTAATAATCGCGGTTTGTCATAATACGTTAACACGTTAAAACGTTTGAACGTTCAAACGTTTTTCGCCTTTTGTGATACCAGGTAAGTCATGAATTTGCTGAGCTGGCGGCTGCATTTGTCAACCAGCTCATGCATTTGCTCATACTGGCTTTGATCCAGATAGCCGACGTCCTGCGCCACGTATAACTGGGCGCGCAACTCTCCCGCCGAAGCTTTAGCCCGGCCAAGATACTCTACGAATAAGGCCGGCGTCCGGCTTTCAAATCCTTCTGCGATATTCGACATAATCGAAACCGAGGCCCGGCGCATCTGATCCCTCAAACCAAAATCCCAAGCGAATTGACCTGCGTTAGTCAACTCGTATATTCGACGGGTTAATTCTCGGGCAGTCTGCCAGGCCTCGATCTCCTCAAATCGTGTAATCCTTGCCATCTTCTCAACCGTTAGCACGTTCAGCACGTTAAAACGTTTGAACGTTTTAACGTGCTAACGTTCGAACGCTATTTACTCATTCCGGAATTCGCCTTCAACTACATCCTCGCCGCCCTCACCACCTTCGCCACCTGGCTGGGGACCCGCATCCGTGCTTGGGCCAGCCTCAGGGGCACTCTGCTGGTAAGCCGCGGCGCCGATCTGCTGGACGGACTGCATCAGCTCTTCGGTCGCCCGCCGGATGGCGCCGGCATCTTCACCATTCAGCGCTTCTCGCACGCTGGTGACCCCGGCCTCAACTTTGCTTTTTAGATCCGCCGGGACTTTATCGCCGAAGTCGCGCAGGGTTTTTTCAGCGGTGTACACGGCATTATCACCGGCATTCCGCACCTCGATCAACTCCTTCTTCCGGCGATCGTCCTCGGCGTTGGCCTCGGCATCTTTGCGCATGCGCTCCACCTCTGCATCGTTCAATCCTGACGAGGCGGTGATGGTAATATGCTGGCTGCGGTTGGTAGCCTTGTCCTGAGCAGTGACTTTGATAATGCCATTGGCATCGATATCAAAGGTGACCTCGATTTGAGGAACGCCGCGCGGCGCAGGGGGAATGCCGTCCAAAATAAAGCGCCCCAGGGATTTATTATCGGTCGCCATGGGTCGCTCGCCCTGCAGGACGTTGATCTCCACCTGGGATTGGCTGTCGCTAGCGGTTGAGAAAACCTGGCTCTTGCGAGTTGGGATAGTGGTATTGCGCTCGATCAGCGGGGTCGCCACACCACCCAAGGTTTCCACAGAAAGGGTCAGCGGGGTGACATCCAGCAAGAGGATATCTTTGACATCGCCGCCCAACACACCCGCCTGGATGGCTGCACCTACTGCGACCACCTCATCCGGGTTGACGCCTTTATGGGGCTCTTTATTGAACAATCGGCGCACAGCCTCCTGAACAGCTGGCATGCGGGTCATACCGCCCACCAGCACCACCTCGTTGATGTTGGATGGAGAGAGGTCGGCGTCTTTCAAGGCCTGACGGACGGGACCCATGGAGCGCTCAACCAGATCAGCGGTGAGTTGATCGAGCTTGGCACGCGTCAGAGTCATTCACCAGATGTTTCGGACCGCTGGCATCTGCAGTAATATAGGGCAGGTTGATCTCGGTCTGCATCATAGTGGAAAGCTCGATCTTGGCCTTCTCCGAGGCTTCCTTCAGACGCTGCAAAGCCTGACGGTCGGAGCGCAGGTCAATACCGCTATCCTTTTTGAATTCGTCCGCCAGGTAGTCGATCACACGCAGGTCGAAGTCGTCCCCGCCCAGGAATGTATCGCCGCTGGTAGAGCGCACCTGGAACACGCCTTCGCCTACATCCAGGACAGAAATATCAAAGGTGCCGCCGCCCAGATCATAGACCGCGATCACCTCATCCTTCTTCTTGTCCAACCCGTAGGACAGCGAGGAGGCAGTCGGCTCGTTGATGATGCGCAGCACTTCCAACCCGGCGATCTTACCAGCGTCCTTGGTAGCGTTGCGCTGAGCGTCGTTGAAATAAGCTGGGACGGTGATCACGGCCTGGGTGATCGTCTCGCCCAGGTAGGCTTCAGCGTCTGACTTCATCTTGCCCAGGATCATGGCCGAGATCTCGGGAGGTGAGTATTCCTTGCCGTCCAAGATCACGCGCACATCCCCATTAGGGGCCTCAGCAACCTTATAGGGCACACGAGAGAGGGCACGCTTGACTTCCGGGTCGTTAAATTTGCGACCCATGAAGCGCTTGATTGAGAAGACTGTGTTCTCCGGGTTTACGACCGCCTGATTACGGGCAACGCGACCAATCAGACGCTCATGATTCTTGTTCACCGCCACGACAGAAGGCACCAACCGCTCCCCTTCTGCAGAGGGGATAACCACAGGCTCGCCACCTTCCATGACTGCCACAACGGAGTTCGTTGTGCCCAGGTCAATTCCAATTATTCTTGCCATAGATGATTCCTCCAGTTATTATGAAGATCTGTTGGTTAGTTCTATTATTGAGCAATGCGCACCAACGCCGGTCGCAATACCCGGTCGCTGGTTACATAACCGTTCTTGACTACTTCGATGATTTGGCC
Organism: uncultured Chloroflexia bacterium; assembly: GCA_963706905.1. Lineage (GTDB taxonomy): Bacteria > Chloroflexota > Anaerolineae > Anaerolineales > UBA4823 > CAVPNY01. Next base: position 302,427 of record CAVPNY010000009.1, read on the forward strand.
GCTTTCATGCTGCGGGCTGGGTTCCTGGGAGATAGCCTCGTGGCGAGTAGGATCAAAGAACTGACCATCGGCATCCATTTGCTGCACCCCTTCGGCCTCCAATGCACCCAGCAGTTTGCGATAAATCAACTCGATGCCTGCCGCCCAGACAGCCCCATCTCCATCTGCTGGTCGGTTCTTTAACGCCCGCTCCAGGTCATCCATCACATCGAAATAGCGACGGACAACCACACCCACCGCGTTCTGATAAGCCTGCTCGCGCTCCTTTTCCACCCGACGCTTATAGTTGGCAAACTCGGCGCGCTCGCGCTGCCAGCCATCCAGGTACTCCTGGGATTTCGACTGCAAGGATTCCAATTCTCCCCGCAGGGAGGCGATCTCTGTTAGCAACTCTGTTTGCGAAGCGGCGCTTTCTACAGATTCTGCTTGTACTTCAGGTTCTGTTTTTTCTTCTACAGCGATTTTATGTTTTTTATGTTCAGCCATCTTGCCAATTGTGCTCCTATCTATACTTAATAGTCTGGTCTCCGAAATGGTTCAGCATGCAGGGGATCTGTCTACCCGTCTGAGAAATGACTGGCGAGGTCACTCCAGATTAATTTCCTCTACAAGATCGCTGAGCAGACCAGCCACAAAACGGACGGTCGAAATCGTCCGGCTATAGGACATGCGAATCGGACCCAGCACTCCCAGGGTGCCTGTCGCCAAGCCTGGCACGCCGTAGCGACCCAGGATAACCGTACATTCACGCAACTCTTCCCAGGTGCCTTCGCCCCCAATAATGACCTGCACACCGCCAACACTGGTGGTCATCACCGTGCGGTTGAGCAGCTCCTCCAGAAAAGATCGCTCTTCAAAGACGCGCAGCGCCCGACGAGCAGCGCCAACTTCGGCAAACTCCGGCTCAGACAGCATATTGGTCAGGCCATCCCGGTATACCTCGCCGGTCAGGAGGGCAGTCGAGCGATCCATCTCTTCGCCAATCAGCTTGAGCACGTCTTGCTCCAATGCTTCAAGCGATTGTGAAAGAGACGCAATTTCCCCTGATGTGAGGCCTTGACAGGATTGGTTAAGGATACCCGCCGCGGCGCTCAAACGCTCCTGAGAGACGGGCTCGCCCAACGCCAACATCTGCTGGCGCACATCGCCGCCGCTCAGCACCAAAACCATCAAGACGTGCTGCCCATGGGTGGCGATCAATTCGATATGTTTGAAACGAGCACCTTCAAGATGAGGTGCGGTTACCAGGGAGGCACCCTGGGACTGGTGCGCTAAGATCGAAGCCGCCAGCCGCATCCACTGATCAACGTCATGCCCAGCCTGGTAGAACTGATGCGAGATGGTACGCTTCGTCTGCACAGGCAGATCGGTCTGTCCCATCAATTGACGCACGAAATATCGATAGCCTTCTTCCGTTGGAACGCGCCCGGCCGAGGTATGCGGCTGGCGAAGAAGACCAGCTTCTGTGAGGGCTACCATCGCATTACGCACCGTCGCTGAGCTAATGTCGAGGCCATAGATCTCGACCAGGTGTTTAGAGCCCACCGGTTGAGCATATTCGATATAATCGCGGATCACCAGGGCCAAAACCAGGTCCTGTCGTTCATCAAATTGCATAGCGCTACCCTTTATATATTAGCACTCTCGACATGAGAGTGCTAAAGTAACACGGTATGAGTTTACCATGTCGGGGAAATAACGTCAAGCGAGGCACCTGAAGACCACGTAAGTTCTAACACAAGGTTAACGCAGGTCGCCAATCTAATCCAGCGTGGCGGGATGATTCTGGCGAAGGAATTCCAGGGTCAACTTGAAATCAGAAGGATAAGGCGCCTCAAATACCATCTTAGAGCGATCTATCGGGTGCTCGATCTCCAGTTTACAGGCGTGCAGACCAAGCCTCTCTAACCTTCCCCCCAGATCCGTTGCGCTTTTGTTTTTTCCCAATGGTTGGGAGGAATTGTCAAATTGCATGCCTCCCCCATAGAGGGGATCACACACAATTGGAAAACCAACTGCGCTAAGATGGGCGCGCAGTTGATGCGTGCGCCCGGTCTGCGGGATAGCTTCGACAAGGCTGAAACGCGCAAAGTGTTCGATCAGGCGCAGGCGAGTCACCGCAGGCTTGCCGCGCGCCTGATCGACGACGGTGCGATGCCGGCGGTCGCCGTCCGGATGAAGCGGAAGATCCACCACCATTTCATCCCAGGCGGGGGTGCCTAGCACCAACGCATGATAGACTTTGATCGCCTGGTGTGACTGGAACTGGTCATTCAATGCACGATGGGCTTGCGGCGATCGAGCCAGAAGCATCACCCCGCTGGTTTGGCGATCCAGGCGGTGAACAATCCATAAACGCCCAAACCCCGGTTCAAGCACTCTCTTCACATGGGGCGCATCCGGATGGTAGCCATCCGGCAAGGCCGGCAAACCAGCAGGTTTGTTGACCGCCAGCAAGGCATCATCGCTGTATAGAATCCACTCGCGGGCTGGGAAAACCATTTCCTAGGCAGGTTTTCGAGCGATCAGGCAGGAGCAGCCTGTCTCTTAATCAAGCGTTGCGGATCCCTGACCTTGGCCATGCAAACGCCTGCCAGGATCATGAAAATAGCCGAGAAGGCAAACATAATCCGGTAGTTGTCTCCTGTTAGCTGGATCAGGATTCCAACGACCTGAGGACCGGCTACGGCCGCAATATTCGAGGCAAAGTAATACAGGCCGGTAAAGGCTCCGATCCGCAGATCCCCACCAATATCGTAGACCATTGGCAGGGAATTAACGTTGATCAACGCCCAGAAGAAGCCCGCCGGGATGAGGAAACCAATCAGCATCGCCTGATTGCCGACCAGCAAGCCATACAAACACAGCCCGATCAGACCCATGATGCCGACCAGGATCACCCGCCGCCGCCCAAAGCGGGTGGCCAGCAACCCGCTCGGCAGGGCAAAGATCACAAACATTAAAGCCAGGCCAGAGGTCAGGATCGCCATGCGTCCCTCGTCGATACCCAGGCTGAATTTGCCGAATGAAGACAACCAGGTTTCGAGCGCATTGAAACCCATAAACCAAAACAGGATCGCCAGCAGGATCAGCAGGCCAGATCGATCCTGCGCATTCAAGACCTCTCGCAGGTGGGTTAAAAATCCGCCCTTTCGTTGCGACTCTGGCTGGGTTTGCGGTTTCTCAGGCTCCCGCACGAGCAGGATCACCAGGGTCAGCGCGGCCAGCATCACCAGGCTGGCAAATACGAAGGGTGTGATCCGCCCGTAGCGGTAGAGAATACCGCCGACCAGGAATGCCAGGACCGAGGCCAGGCCACCCATCAGGTTGATGATCCCGTTGGCAGTGCTGCGCTGATGAGATGGAAACAGATCTCCTAACAGGGAGACGGTCGGAGCGCGGAAGATCGCCATGCTCAGGTTGGTCAGGAGAATAGCAATCATGATACCCGGGATCGTGCCAGCCATAGGAACGAGAATGAAAAATATTGCTGCCAGAGGTGCCCCAACCAGGATCCAGGGCTTCCGCCGGCCAATGCGGGTGTAGGTCTGGTCTGATCGCTCCCCAACGATCGGCTGGACGAACATATTCAGGTAGTTATCCCAGGTCATGATGAAGCCGATCAGGGCGGCGGAGAGACCGAAATCCTCTTTCAGGAATACCGGGACATAATTATTAAATACCGGCCAGATCAAGCTGATCCCAAAGAAACCTAATCCGAGGAGAAAAGTTTTAGCATAGGGAAAACGAGTGTTCGTCATATCTCCATTCCTGGAAATGCGGGTCTCGATCCAGAAGGGCGATCAATCCTGGATAATCGATTGGTCAGCGCTATTGAGTTTTGATAAATACTTGCGATCCGCCTCAGTGAGTTGCGCAGTCAGGAGCAAGTCGGGGCGACGCTGCCATGTGCGCAACAAGGCTTGCTCCCGCCGCCAACGAGCGATGCGGGCATGATCTCCGGAAATCAGCACATCAGGAACTGACCAGCCACGGAACTCCGCCGGTCGGGTGTAATGCGGGTACTCAAGCAACCCCGAGGCGTGGGAGTCATCCCAGGCTCCATCCGGATCGCCCAGGACGCCGGGCAATAGGCGGGTTATGGCGTCGATCAACACCAGGGCAGGGAGCTCGCCGCCGGTGAGCACATAATCCCCGATGGAGATCTCATCCGCCACCAGATGCTGGCGAACGCGCTCGTCGATACCCTCATACCGACCACAGATCAAAGCCAGACGAGGCTGCGAGCTGAGTTCATAAGCCAGTTTCTGGTTGAAAAGGCGGCCTTGCGGGGTGAGCAGAATTACACGGCATTCGGGCGGCGTTCCCAGAACTTCCTCTACCGCAGTAAAAATCGGCTCTGGTTTCATCACCATACCGCCCCCACCCCCATAAGGCTCATCATCTGTGATGTGATGGCGATCACTCGTCCAGGTGCGGATATTATGCAACACGACCTCAGCCAGGCCGCGCTGGCTGGCACGCTGCAGGATACTGGCCTGTAAATACGGCTCGAACACCTCCGGGATAAGCGTGAACACGTCGAAACGCATGCTCTCATTCTAGCCTCAATAGAATTGATTGGCAAGGAATTCAATTAATCGCTCACCCAGCCAATTTTTGGTAGATGTGAAGGCGATTAGAAGCTCAGCAGCCGGGCTTGACGCTCATATCAAGAAAATGGTAAGATAAATTTATGTATTTAAGAGGTAGCAAATGGAATATGAGCCGCCGACACAGGCAGCGCGCTAACCCATGGCGGGTGCTGATTCTGCTGGCATTGATCGGCGGAGCATTGTATGTCAACCAGGTCGTTGTTCCAGCTACCCCACCTTTATTCATTCCTACACCGACACCCACGCGTGATCCCGAGTCGTTCATCAATGAGGCTGAAGACCTGTTTAAATCCGGGAAGATTGCTCAATCTATCCCCGCCTATGAGACTGCTATACGAGCCAATGCAGACAATCCCTCTTTGTATCTCGCCCTGGCAAGGGCGCAGATCTATACTTCGAAATTCGAAGATGCGCTGGAAAGCGCAGAGCGGGCTCTGATCTTGAACAGCAACAACCCCACCGCGTACGCCTATAAAGCCTGGGCGCTTGACTTTTTAGCCGATTTCACCCAAGCAGAGGCCTCCGTCAAGGAGGCGCTGACTCTCGATCCGGACAGCGCTCTGGCGCATGCTGTCTATGCAGAGATCTTGATCGACAAATCACTTTCCGGGCAAGGGGACATAAACGTGATCGATAAGGCCGCCGTAGAATCCAGAACTGCGCTGGAACTGGATCCGACCCTTATGGAAGCGCGGCGCGCGCGCGGTTATGTGCTATGGAATACTGGCAACTTCGAGGAAGCCGTTCAGGAATACCAGGCTGCCCTGGCAATTAACGACCGTGTGGCTGACTTGCATATGGGCCTTGGATACAACCAACACTTGCTTGGCAATTATGACCTGGCTGTCCAGGCGTACTTGCAAGCCTATGCCTTGAATCCCACGGATCCAAAAGCGCCATATGAAATCTCGCGTACTTACTCAACCGTGGGTGACTTCACGCAAGCTGTTCAATACGCGGATCAGGCTGTGAAATCCGATCCACAAAATCCCCGCATGCATGGCAATCTGGGGGTGATGCACTACAAGAACAACCAGCTCGATGAAGGGGTTATTGAGTTAGGCCTGGCGATCCGGGGCGGTACCATGGAAGATGGGACGGCTGTAGAAGGTCTCCCATTGAATTATGGTACCGTGGCAGAATACTATGCCATCTACGGCCTTGCCCTGGCAAAGCTGAACCGGTGCAATGAAGCGGTACCCATATTCCAGGCCATTCGCAGCGGTGTTCCAGATGATGAGATCAATGTTTACAATGCTGAACAAGGCTTAATTATCTGCCAGTCGGGCATCGAAGAAACCCAGCCCAGCGAAGGGGACGAAACCGGGGCTGAAACGCAACCAGAAACGACTGAAACACCTGAAAATCAGCCATGAACCGCGATCTAACTGGCGAAAAGCCACACTTCCGTCCAGCCAAGCCGAGCGTAAATCCTTACCGGTTGCTGCTCTGGGGTATCCTGATCTTGGGTAGCCTGTGGCTCTTGGTGCTATTACAACGGGGACAGGTAAAACCAATGTTTCTTCCTACGCCCACCCCGACTCGTACAGCCAACTCCTATGCCCTAGAAGGGGATGCTCAATTCCAAGCCGGTGACATTGACGGCTCGATCAAAGCTTATGAAGAAGCCGTCAAGATCGAACCAACCAATGCCCGTGCGTGGGCGGAACTGGCGCGCGTCCAGACTTACTCTTCCAGTTTGTTGAGCACCGACCAGGAGCGTTCCGAGCGAATGGAGGCGGCGCGCAATTCCATTGACCAGGCCGTGGCGGCTAATCCTGACGATGCTTACGCGCATGCTATCCGCTCGCTTGTGCTGGATTGGTATGCAGCCAGCACCTTGCTCAGCGATACCGAACGGCAGACTGCCCTCAATGAGGCTGAAGCTGCCTCAGTACGCGCCTTACAGCTCGATAGTGATAACGCCCTGGCGTTAGCTTTCTTTGCAGAGATCCTGGTTGACCAACAAAAGTGGCAACAAGCTGAACAAACCATCCAGGAGGCGGCATCCATCGACGCCAACTCGATGGATCTGCAACGCGTGTACGGCTATGTTCTCGAATCTCTCAGCCAGTATCGCCTGGCGATCGAAAAATATCAGGAGGCCGCGCGCATCGCTCCAAACCTGACATTCCTGTACATTTTCATCGGCCGTAATTTCCTCACCCTGAACGTCCATGCGCGCGCGTTGGAGGAATTTGAACGGGCAGCAGAGATCAACGAACGATTGGGAATCCAGGATCCAGTACCTTATATTGAGATCGCCAAAACTTATACCCGCGACGGCGAATTCTTTGCGGCCGCCCTGAATGGTGAAAAGGCACTGGAATTCAACCCATACAACCCCAACACCTATGGTCAGCTTGGTTCGATCTATACCAAGGCGCGCAATTTCGAAAGCGCCCGCTTTGCTTTTCTTTGCGCAGTGCGCGGTTGTAGCGCAGACCAAAACGAAGTCGCCAAAGAAGTAATGGGCGAGGGAGTGGACGTGCAGGGCATGCCTCTCACCTCTGGCACGGTAGCATTTTATTACGCGCAGTACGCATCTGTGCTGGCAGCACTTAGCCGTCCTGCACAAAACCTGTGCCCTGAAGCTCTGGCAGTGCTGGATGAAGTGCGCGCGAAATATCCCGATGATCCGATCCTTAAGGAAATTATTGCCGAAAATGTGAATATCTGCGGCATGATCGGCCGTTCCCCGGCCACTACCTCCACTCCAGCTCCGACGCTCACTCCCACTCCTTGATCTGCCAATAGAGTCCCCTAAGAATTTCCGAATAACCCCTTGACTTCAAACCAATAATTGGGTATTATACAGGTGCAAGTTAGCACTCTCGTACAACGAGTGCTAACTTGTCTCCGTGTGACGTAATATCTATAACCAACTAATTTCTAATGGAGGTAAGTATGTCGATTTCTCTTAAACCCCTGGGCAATCGTGTCGTAGTTGAGCCGATCGAGCAAGAAGAGATGACTGCCAGCGGGATTGTCCTGCCCGAGACTGCCAAGGAAAAACCCCAAAAGGGGACTGTCCTGGCTGTTGGCCCTGGCGATCGAGATGAAGATGGCGACCGCATCCCCATGGATGTGAAAGAGGGAGACACCGTTCTCTTCGCCAAATACTCCGGAACAGAGATCAAGATGGACGGCAAGAAGCTGCTCATCCTGCGCGAAAGCGATCTCCTGGCAATTCTACAGTAATTTAAATTAATCAAATCAATAGAAGGAGCAAATTTTTATGGCTGCTAAGCAACTTGTCTTTTCTGAAGATGCTCGCCGTCGGTTACAGCACGGCATGGATCTCCTGGCCACTGCAGTGGTCACCACCCTGGGTCCGAAAGGCCGCAATGTGGCCATCGACCGCAAGTTCGGTTCCCCGACCATCACCCACGACGGCGTTTCGGTCGCCAAGGAAGTCGAACTGGAAGACCCGTTTGAAAATATGGGCGCGCAGCTTCTTAAGGAAGCTGCCACCAAGACCAACGATATCGCCGGCGACGGTACCACGACCTCCACGGTCCTGGCGCACGCCATCGTCAGCGAGGGCATGAAAAACCTGGCGGCTGGGTTCAATCCAATGCTGCTCAAGTGGGGCATTGAAGCTGCTACCAAAGCCGTTGCTCAGAAGATCAGCGATCAGGCTATTGAAGTCACCACCAAAGAGGAAATTGCCAACGTCGCTTCGATTTCTGCTCAGGACCGCGTCATCGGTGATCTGATCGCCGACGTGATGGACAAAGTCGGCAAAGACGGCGTGATCACCGTCGAAGAGTCCAAGGGACTGGAATTCGAGACTGAATACGTTGAGGGTATGCAGTTCGATCGTGGCTATATCTCACCCTACTTCATCACCAATCCCGAGAGCATGGAAGCCTCGATTCCCGAGCCTTACCTGCTCGTTTATGAAAAGAAGATCTCTGCCGCCACCGACATCGTTCCCCTTCTGGAGAAGCTGGTCCAGGTCGGTCGCCGTGACCTGGTGATCATCGCTGAGGACATCGATGGGGAAGCCTTGGCGACCCTGGTGTTAAACAAACTGCGGGGCATGCTCAATGTGGTCGGGGTGAAAGCCCCTGGTTTCGGCGACCGCCGCAAGGCTATGCTGCAGGACATCGCTGTCCTGACCGGCTCCACGGTGATCTCTGAGGAAACCGGGCGCAAGCTCGAAACCGCAGTGATCGCCGACCTTGGTCGCGCCGAGAAGATCGTCGTCACCAAGGACGACACCACGATCGTGGGCGGCAAGGGCGATTCAGCCTTGATCAAAGGCCGCATCGAGCAGATCCGCGTTGAGATCGATAAGAGCACCAGCGATTACGACCGCGAAAAATTGCAGGAACGTCTGGCTAAGCTCTCCGGCGGCGTCGCAATCATCCGTGTAGGCGCAGCCACCGAGACCGAGCTCAAGGAAAAGAAGCACCGCGTGGAAGACGCCCTCTCGGCGACCCGCGCCGCTGTGGAAGACGGCATCGTGCCAGGCGGCGGTGTAGCCCTGGTCAACGCCATGACAGCCATCAAGGATCTAAAGATGGATAGCGAAGACGCCCAGATCGGCGTGAACATCGTGCGCAAATCTCTGGAAGTCCCGCTGCGCAAGATCGCCCAGAATGCCGGTAAAGACGGGTCGGTGATCCTGGAAACTGTACGCCGTACTCAGAAGGAAAAGAAAAACCTGAATATCGGCTACAACGTCATCTCAGAAGCGTACGTCGATATGGTTAAAGACGGCGTGATCGATCCGGCTAAAGTGACCCGCGGCGCGTTGGAAAATGCTGCATCTATCGCAGCGATGATCCTGACCACCGAGGCTTTGATCACCGAGGTTCCTGAAAAGGATAGACCGGCTGCACCTCCCATGCCAGAATATTAAACCAATACAGAAATCAGCAAGTCTCATTCACCGAACGAGGCAGGGCTATAAATGCCCTGCCTTTTGTTTTGACAAATCCCCCTTTCTATGTTAAAATTTTTGAGATTAATAGGAGTATTTTCCCCGGCCGGAACTCCGGCCTGCTGTTCTACCGCATTCACACACACCTATCTTTGATAGGGGATTACGGAAAGAGATCGCATGCCCCCGGCTGGATACCCTGCTGGGGTTTTTGTTTTTTGCATCCGGGGATAATCAATCCTGTTTCAATACTAATAAAAATTCGATCCGAATAACGGATTCGTTGAGGACAAATTAACGCATGAGCAATAAGAAACTTCGCATTATCCCCCTGGGTGGATTAGGGGAAGTCGGCAAGAACATGATGGTTTACGAGTATGGGGAGAATATCCTGATCGTAGACACCGGCATCATGTTCCCCGAGAACGACATGTTGGGGATTGATTACATTATCCCTGATTTCAATTACCTGTTAGATAAGCGTCACCTGGTGCGTGGCATCGTAATCACGCATGGTCACGAAGATCATACCGGCGCCATCCATCATGTGATGGAGGAGATCGACGCGCCGATCTACGCCACTCCCTTGACGCGTGGCCTGCTGGAAGTCAAGCTAACCCGCAACCGACTGCTGGACCGCATCTCACTCAATACAATCAAGGCTGGCGAGGCAGTCAATATTGGTCCATTCGGGATCGAGTTCTTTCATGTTTGTCACTCCATCCCAGATGGAGTAGGACTGGGAATAACCACCCCCGCCGGCCTAGTTATTCATACAGGCGATTACAAGTTCGACCACACCCCTGTTGACAATTGGCCAACCGACTACGCCAAGCTGGCTGAGTTGTCTGGACGAGGCGTGCTGGCACTGCTGGCTGATTCGACCAATGCCGACAAACCAGGCTGGACTCCTTCTGAGCGGGTGATTGATCCAGCTTTCGATCAAGTTTTCAGCGCTGCCCCAGGCCGCATCATCATTGCCAGCTTCGCATCCTTAATCTCGCGCATGCAGCAGGTTGCCAACGCCGCCGAGCGGCACGGTCGCCAGATGGCTTTTGTCGGCACCAGTATGGTCGAGAACGCCAAGATGGCGCGCAAATTAGGTTATCTTAATATCCCTGATGATCTGGTAGTCAGCATCGATCAGGCGCTGCGCATGAGCCCGGATCAGGTCGTTTTAATGTCGACCGGGACGCAGGGCGAGCCGTCTTCGATTATGGGCCGTTTATCAACAGGCACCAACCGACAATTCGATATTATCCACGGAGATACTGTGGTCTTATCCTCCCATCCCATCCCGGGCAATGAGGAGAGCGTGCATCGCACCATTAATCGTCTTTTCCGTCGCGGGGCAAACGTAATCTATGAGCCAATCGCCCCGGTACACGTCTCGGGGCACGCCAGCCAGGAGGAGATGAAATTAATGCTCCATCTGGTTAAGCCAAAATACTTCATACCAATCCATGGTGAGCTGCGCCATTTGCGCCAGCACGCCATCCTGGCTCACGAAGTGGGTGTCCCGGCGGAGAATGTGGCCATTATCGAGAATGGTCAGGTGATCGAGTTCGAGAATGGCTGCATGAGTCTGGGCGAGCGCGTCCCGGGTGGCTACGTCTTTGTGGACGGTTCTGGGGTAGGCGATGTTGGCCCCAGCGTAGTACGCGAGCGGGAAGCTCTGGCTCGCGACGGAATCGTGGTCATCAGCCTGATGCTGGATAAGAAAACAGGCCGCTTGCACGAGGAGCCTGAAATCCTAACGCGCGGCTTCGTCTACCAACGCGATGCCGACGATTTACTGGCGATCGCCCGTAAACGTATCACCGAAACCGTCAGTCGGGGGAATGGCAACCTGCAGAACGATATTGAGCAAACCGTGCGCGCATTCTTTTTTAATGAAACAAAACGCCGGCCGACAGTATTTGTGACTATCCGCCGGATTTAAGAGCATGATTATTAACAACCTGGTTTAATTTATTACCAATTCCAGCTCTCCTCGCTCCAACCTGATTTCCCTACCAGGGGAACAAATGCCACCGGGACACCCTGTTCCCGGTGGAGTTTTTCCCCGAAACGAAACCAGCGCTCCAGATATTGACCGCCACGGCTACCGACTGGCAGCACCAACCTCCCGCCATCGGCTAATTGATCCAGTAAGGCCTGGGGGACGCGTGGCGCGGCAGCTGTCGCCAGAATTGCATTATAGGGGGCATGTTCAGGCCAGCCCAAACTACCATCCCCAATCACTACTTCAACCTTTACCAGACCAAGCTCGGCCAGGACGCTGGTAGCCTGCTCAGCCAGGCGCTTGTGCCGCTCGATCGTGTACACCTGTTTGGCGATTGTCCCCAGGATAGCAGCCTGATAGCCCGAACCTGTGCCAATCTCCAAGACATTTTCGGTTCCCTGCAAAATCAATAGTTGGGTCATCAAGGCCACTATGTAGGGTTGAGAGATTGTTTGTTCCTGACCAATAGGAAGTGGGCAGTCGGCATAAGCCAGGTGGCGGTTCTCTCTGGGGACAAAGCAGTGGCGCGGCACCGTACGCATGGCCTGCAACACAGCCTGATCATCGATATCCCGCCCGGCGATCTGCTCTTCGACCATGCGCAAGCGTTCGCGCGTGTAATAAACCTCTTCTTCCGTCATAGTCCCAGACCAAATGCGATCGAACTCAACTCGCCTCCCGAGAGGCTGTGATCAAGCTGCGCCAGAAATCATCTCGCTCACCAGGCAGGAAGGGTGAATACAGGCTCAGGCGGTCAGCAAGGTTCTGGTAGCGCGCGAGCAGTGCACCTGGAATTTGTTCCTGCGGTCCTACCAGAGCAAAAGTCTCCAGCATCTCATCATCAATCATTTTCGGCATTTCATCCCAGCGCCCACGCCCTGCCAGGCTTGAGAGTTCCTCAGCAGTAGATTCCCAACCGTGTAATGCCATCACTGGACGATATGAGGGCGTGGAGGCATAAAAGGAGAGCTGCTGCCGGCAAAAGGCCCGCTCTGCAGAAGTTGAAGCCACAAATGCGGTCACGAAAACATGGATTTCGGCGCGGCTGCGGCCAGTCTTCGCCAATCCCTGTTCAATACTAGGCAGGATCACTTCCTGCAGGTAGCGCGGCGAATGGAATGGATGGACGTCAAAGCCGTGCGCTGCTTCACCAGCCAGTCGTGCCAGACCCGGGTTGACTCCAGCAATAAAGATCGGGATGTCTGGTTTTTCAATGGGACCAGGGTTGAAGAAAGGCGACATCAAGGTTAGCTTGTAATATTCGCCGCGTTGATTCAAAGGTGCCCCATCCTGCCAGGTCTTCCATAAAGCCCGAATGGCGGCAATCTGCTCGCGCAGCTTATTGACCGGCGATTCCGGCCAGGGCATCCCAAAGCGGCGCTCAATATGCGCCTTCACCTGCGTTCCCAGACCCAGGATGAAGCGCCCACCTGAAGCCTGCGCCAGATCCCAAGCGCTATAGGCCAGAGTCGCCGGGCTACGAGCAAAGGCCACGGCGATGGCTGTGCCGAAGTGCATCTGAACGGTATGCTCGGCAATCAGGGCGCCAGGCAGGAAGGGATCGTGCATCGTTTCTGCGACCCATAGCGCGTCAAATCCCACCGCCTCTGCTGCCTGAGCCAGCGCGGGGATATTGGAGAGCGGAGTTGGAGCCAGGTTTGCGTCGAAATACATTTTTTAACTCACTAAATAAGCAACAATCCAATTCGTAGTGGCTACTAGTGCATCCATGTGCGTGCGCTCGTAATTGTGCGAAGCGTCCACACCTGGCCCGATTAGGGCCACCGCCACATCCCCGCCAGCCCGCCACAGGGCTTCTCCATCCGAGCCATAATAAGGGTAGATATCCACTTTGTATGGGATGTTATGCGCCTCAGCTAAAGACCGCAGGCGCTGGCTGAGCTCATAGTGATATGGACCGCCGGAATCCTTGACACAGATCGAGGCATGAAACTCGTCCGATGCCTGCCCCTCGCCCACGGCTGCCATGTCCACCGTGACCAGCTCCGCCAGGTCAGGCGGAAAACCGGAAGCTGCGCCATGCCCCACCTCCTCGTAGTTGCTGATGTGCAGGGTGGTGGTTTGGGCTGGTTGAAGACCAGCCGCGTTTAAAGCTTTAACCGCTGCCAACATGCAAGCCACACAGGCCTTGTCATCCAAATGGCGCGAGCGCACAAACCCGTTGGTTAACTCCACGCGCGGGTCAAAAACCACGAAATCGCCTATTTCGATGCCCAAAGCGCGGGTTTGATCGGCTGAATTCACCCGGGCATCCAGGCGCACTTCCATATTATCGTCCTCTCGCTTAAGATCATTAACCTGGCTGCCATGTACGTGGGATGAGGCCTTGGAGAGCAGGAGAGAGCCTCGTACCGTCCCACCCTGGTGGGTGAAGACCGTGCAACCTTCGCCTTCGATTGTGTTCCAGGCAAAACCGCCGATCTTTGTCAGCTTGAGCCGACCGTTGGATTTGATCTCTTTGACCATCGCTCCGAGTGTATCTGCATGAGCAGTTAGAGCACGGGGCGCATCTGAGGCTCTGCCAGGCCAATTTGCCACCAGGGCTCCCTTGCGGGTGTGTGAGAGACTCAATGCTGGAAATTGCGCCAGTATATTTCCAGTATATTCGATTGCCCGTTGAGCGTACCCGGTCGGGCTGGGGGTGTTGAGCAAGCCAACCAAGACATCTTCTAAGAACACAAGATCAATCGCAGAAAGAGGCATTCATGTACTCCATTCAAATTAGCTTATTTCATTCTCGAATGCGCCGATCCTCTGACGCCAATCATCCGGAATCGGGATCGAACAGGCATGATGGTAATCGTAAGTCACCAGGACGCTCTTGCCAGTAGCCAGGCACAGGCCGCTTTCAACGTCCTCCAGCACATATTCCATAGTCAGGCTTTTCGTCCCCAGCTTGGAAACCCGCACCCCGGCGCGCACTTTTTGCCCATAATAAATCGGGGCTCTATAGACAACCTGAGCTTCCGCCAGGATGATCCCGATCTCCATGAAAGTACGACCATCCCACAATCCAAGCGCCTGAATATAATTGATGCGCGCCTGTTCCATATAAGTGAGAAAACTGGCATTGTTGACATGCGCCTGGGGATCAAGATCCCCATAGCGCACTTCAATTGGATGATAAAATCGAAACCTTGACATATAAAAATTATACAACCTGAATTTGCAATCCTGACCTTAAAAGACCTGCCAGATATTGGGTAGATGAGTAACTCCTGATCTCAGAACAGAGTTATCCATCAGCTCACATCTCATTGTGAATTTAATCTCATCATAAGGATTTCACCGACTAAGTACGGTATAATCGGCCGCATGGAAAGTCCAAATCTCGAACAAACACAGCCGGTCCCTGGACCGGAAGACACTCAGGCTCCTGTGCCTGAAGCAACCCAAAAGGTTAACCTGGTTGACACAATGGCCACGGCAGTCCCACCGCCGATTGAACCCCCTGACAGCCCTCCAGAGGAAGATACTACAGAACCATCTCGCTCACGCCGGTGGCGCTGGCTGGTTGGATTAAGCCTTTTGGCCTTGCTGGCTGTTGCCGCCGCCAGCGCGTTTGGTGGGTATTTCTCCGGCATCGACCGGCGCACCAGTTTTGAATCTACTCAGGTCGCTCAAAAAGTATCAGAGCAATACCAGCTCGGTCTGCAGGACCTCGAAGCCGGACACTACGGGCTGGCCCGCCAGCGTTTTGAGTACGTGATCCAACTCGATCCGGCTTATCCTGGAGTTACCGATCAGTTAGCGCTGGTGCTCCTGGAGCTGAACACCACAGCCACCCCAACACCAGTGCCATTACCCACTCTCACCCCTACAGTAGACACGCGCGGCGCTGAAGAGCTCTTCTCCCAGGCACAAGTTATGCTGGCAGACGCAAAGTGGAGCGAAGCCATTGATACTTTGCTGAAACTGCGCAAGGATGATCCTGCTTACCAGGCCGTGGAGGTCAACTCGATGCTGTATGTTGCACTGCGTAATCGCGGCGTCCAACGCATTCTCGCCGAATCAGACCTGGAGGGGGGAACTTATGATCTGGCACTCGCCGAGCGTTTTGGGCCGCTGGATGTAGAGGCTGACAACATGCGCACCTGGGCCGACCTTTATGTTACTGGGGCCAGCTTCTGGGGGCTGGACTGGCAGCAGGCAATCTTTTACTTTGGCCAACTGCTTCAGGTTGCACCAAACCTCCGGGATGTAACCAACTTAACTGCCACTGAGCGTTACCGGGTGGCCCTGCTCAAATACGGGGATTTCCTGGCTGACAGTGGGGACTGGTGCGCCGCGCAAGAGCAATACGAAGCGGCCTATAATTTCGGATCGGACCCCTCGATTGAGCCAACTCTGTCCAATGCGGCCACCGAGTGCGATGAAGGTCGGAACCGGGACAAAGATGACGACGATGATAACGGTGATGCCACAGAAACGCCGCCAACTGAGGGTGTCCCGACAACTGAAACACCCGGCACTACGGAACCGCCTCCCGAGGCCACACCTTCTCCGCCCCCCTCTCCCACAGAGGCTTATCCCGCGCCTTGACCTCAACCATGGGCACGACCCCCGCATGGGCGCTTGCGCTGATCTATTGGTTGCATATGCTGGCAACCATCGTCTGGATCGGTGGCCTGGCGGCGGTCGTGCTTTTGATTCTTCCCGCCGCCCGGAACAGCCTGCCAGCCAGTGATTTCGCTGCCTTCCTGGAAAAAGTCCAACGTCGCTTAGATCCAGCAGGGTGGCTGTCCTTGGTGGTTTTACTGGGCACCGGCCTGTTTCAAATGAGCTCCAGCCCCAATTATGAAGGTTTTCTGGCGATTGACAATCGCTGGGCGATCGCCATCCTGGTTAAACACCTTTTTTTCATTGGGATGGTGGCTGTCAGCGCCTACCTGACGTGGGGTTTGTTACCCGCATTGCGTCGTAACGCCCTATTGCGCGCTAAGGGAGGCTCATCCGATGAGACAGACCAGCTGACCCGGCGCGAAATCTGGCTGCTCAGAGCGAATTTTACCCTGGGCGTAATTATCCTTGGCTTGACCGCTCTGGCACGCGTATCGTAAATCGCTATTTTTTCGGCGCAGTATAGAATTTACCCGGATCTTCCGGGTAATAGTGATAGATCGACCGCTCTGGAAAAGCCTGGGCAAGCCTTGCATCGGATGCCGGGCCGCGATTCAAGACAAAGATGAAGGGTGTTTCCAGGAATGGGTCTTGCAATTCGAGAAGCACTCCATATTCCATCCAATTGGGCGGGTGAACAATAATCAAAGCGGGAGCCAGTTCCTCAGCTTCGGGGGTCAAGAAAGGAGCCAGATCTGAGCGTTGCATTCCATATAAACCGCGCATCATTTGCAAGCGCATTGGTGTGTAGAAAAGCAGGTTGGCAGATATCAGCAGTGCCAGCAAGGCGACTACCGCCAGCGGTCGAGCCATCTTCCAACCGGAATAACGCTTCCAGGATTCTTCAGGGGCGATGGGCCACCCCGCCAGCCAGGCGATGCCCACCCCGCTCAAGAGAGTCAGGCTGAATAGGCCTTCATAATAATAACGAGGTCCAAACAACCACGCCCCTACCCAGTAAGCCATGTAAAAGATCACCAGGCTTGGGAAGACCGAAGCCAGTAACAAACCCCGCCAGTTTCGGCGCCAGAAGATGGCTGCCAACCCAAAAGGTAGAAAAATCCAGGAGTATGTTGCCCAGCCAAACAAGTCTCCCAAACCGACCTTCAAGCTGAAACGAGTATTGATATAGGCCAGGTGCAGGTTGTGCCCTTGCTCAGTGCGTCCAACCCCCGGGCCGAATCCAATCTTATCGTACGGCCACCACAAGGTGTAGGGATTCAAGAGCGGGTCGCCGGTGACCAGAAATTGCCATCCAAAATTGAGCGCGCCAACTGCCACAGCAAGGAAACCCACCGCGAGCACATGGCGGCGAGTTTGCCAGTTTCCACGCACGAGGAGGTAAATTCCATGTAAGAAGAACGGGACTCCTATCGCTACGGCAGTCATCGGGCGGGTAAACGCCAGGATGCCCAGCGCCAGCCCGGCAATCAGGGTAGGCTGCCAACGGCGTGGGGCATCCAATTGCTCGAAGCCGCTTAACCAGGCCAGGGCAAATCCTGCGCTGAGCACCAGCCCAAATGAGTGGGAAAGTAATGAACCTGAGTTAATCAGAAAAATAGGTGAAGTCAGGGTCAATCCAGCTGCCAACAAACCCACTGTCTCTCCAAATACGCGCTTACCCAGGCGGTAGGTCAGCCAGACGCCAAGTCCCGCCAGCAAAGGGTTAACAAGAGAGCGCAATCCTAATTTAACCCCCATCGCAAGAACCAGCGGCCAGCCAAGCGGGTATTTTCCAAAGCGCAGCCCGTTAAAATCCACCACGAAAGGCACGAGGAAGCTCTTTGGTTCTGGTGGAGATGGTGTGGTGATCTTCCCGCCGGCGATCGCTTCAGCCTGCCAGACATAAGCAATTTCGTCTTCCAGGTGTGGGATACCCTCAAAGACATGCGCGGTGACCAGATAGGTCACCAGGACAGCCAGCAGGCTAAACACAAGCGCAATGCGATCGGAACGCGACATGGTATTGGAGAGTTTTGCAGGATGAATTTATGCCTGAATGGCAGCCAAAGCCTGTAGGGCAGCCAGGTGTAAATGGGTGTTGGAAGCCAACAAACCGTGATTATTGAGCAGTTGACGCCCGGCTGTAAAATCTAGCGGCTTGCCGTGCAGGTCGCTCACCTTGCCGCCAGCCTCTTCAACCAGCAGGGATCCAGCAGCTTGGTCCCAGATCTTTTCTTTATAATCCGGCTGTTTGGGCGATAGCAGGCGCAAGTACAGTTCTCCTTCGCCAGCGGCTAAAACGAGGTACTTAGCCTGGCTGTCCATGCGCACTGCTTGCGCCTGAATACCCAACGCTTCGGCAAACAAGTCAATCTGGCTCACATTGGTATGCCCGGATTCGAAGGAACGCAGTAACCTGGCCTGGCTGGGATTACCCTGATCCGAGACATGCAAAGGGGCCAAAGTCGAATTGTCTCCTTCCAACGGTCCCACCCAGGCACCCCCACCGCGCACTGCAATTCCCAGGGAACCTGGGCCGGTGAGATCAGGCTTATAACCATCGACCAGGTTGGGGCAACCCAGGACACCAATTTGCACCTGACCAGCTTCAATCAGCGCCAGGGCAATTGCATACTGATCGCCGCGTAAAAAACCTTTCGTGCCATCGATCGGATCCAAAGTCCAGAAACGTCGAGCAGGTTCTGCCCTGCCCCGGTCGATCCAGGCACACACCAGCTTTGGGCTGGCCTGCGGGAGTAGATACGAGACATAATGGGTGATCTGCCCTAGCGTGTTTTCTTCACCAGGCTGGCGCAGGACAGTTGAATCTTCCTCGCCCACCAGGAGATCATCTGGGAAATGGTCTTCAAGCAGTTTACCTGCCAACGCCTGGCTGGCAAAATCGGCCACGGTGACCGGGGAACGATCTTCCTTGGTCAGCGCGGGCGTGACCATCTCGGACTGGATCAGTTTAACCAGTCGGCAAGCTTGCCGGACGGCAGAGATAGCGAACTGTGTTTCTTTAGCATGTAAATCAAACATTGATCACGATTCCTGTCTGCTGAGTTTCGACGATACCGCTCAAGTCATAAGCCATTGCACCAGTGATCCGCACTGGGACAAGCTCGCCTGGTGGAATCTCGCCTTCGATGATGGTATACCCGTCTATTTCAGGAGCGTCCCGGTAAGAGCGCCCCAAAGTAATCCCATCGCCATACCCTTCAACCAGCACATCCAACGTCTTACCGACGAGAGTCTGGTTTCTCTGTAATGAAATACCCTGCTGCAAGACCATCAAACGCTCCCAACGATCCTGCTTGATCTCCGGCGGGATGGGATCGCCCAGGGACTCGCTGGTTGTGCCTGATTCAAAGGAGAACTTGAATGCCCCAACCCGGTCAAAGCGGATCTCCTGGATGAAATCGAGCAGCGTTTGAAATTCCTCTTCGGTCTCGCCTGGGTAACCCACAATGAAGGTGCTTCGCAGGGCAAGTTGCGGCATGGCAGCGCGCATCTTTTCCAGCGTACGGTAGACCCACTCTACATTCGCCGGGCGGCGCATGCGTTTAAGCATCGCCGGATGTGCGTGCTGCAAGGGCATATCCAGGTAAGGAAGAATCTGGGGATGCGTCGCCATGACTTCGATCAAGCGATCAGTTACATATCCGGGATACGCATACATAATCCGGATCCATTCCACACTGTTACCAGGAACACCGTTCAAGGCGCGCGGCTCGGAAAGAGCAGCTATCAATTTCTCCAATAGGTGGGCCAGGCCATTCTGTAGGCCAAGGTCATGGCCGTAATCAGTGGTATCCTGCGCAATCAAGATCAACTCGCGCACTCCACGGTCCTGGAGCAATCTGGCTTCAGCCAGGATGGATTGAATCGGACGGCTGACGGCGGTTCCCTTTATTAAAGGGATAGCGCAAAACGCACAAGGGCGGCGGCAGCCATCAGCGATTTTGATATAAGCGCTGGCTCCCTGGACAGCCACGCGCTGGACACCCCGCTCATCCGTGCCAACAGTCGCAACCTCTGGCAGGTGATAGACTGGTTCAGGATATTCTCCGCCGCGCAAGCCTTGGACTACATCGATGATATCCATCCAGCGGCGGGTGCCCAGGATACCATCGATACCCGGCACCTGGCGGGCAACCTCCAGGCCGTAACGCTGAGTCAGACAACCGGCAGCGATCAAGACCTGCCCTTTGCGTTTCCGGGAAGCCAGCTCTCCAAGCAGGCGTAAGGATTCCTCTTTAGCCGGTCCAATAAACCCGCAAGTATTGACAATCAATACCTCGGCTTGATTGGGATTTTCGATCGCGCGAAAACCCGACCCAGCCAGCACCTGCGCCATCAACTCGGAGTCAACTGTATTTTTCGAACAACCTAAAGAAACCAGATGAAAAGTCTTCGATTTCATATCCTTACCATTAAAAAGGCAACCAAATTATGGGGCTGGAGTAGGCTGGGGAGTCAGAGTCGTTTCAGAAGTCGGAGTAACAGCCGGCGTCGCAGTGGCTGTCGGGGTGATGGTCGCGGTCGGCAGCAATACCCCTTCCGAAGTAAATACTCGGAAGACCACCTCGCCATAATCCCCCAGAGACTCCCAGATCATTCTCGTTGAAGAAGAGTTGCAGAGCTGCCCCATTTCCGGTCAGCAGCTCGATCCGTTCTTGTCCAGAAAATTGGTAAGCGCTGCCGGGGATCACCCGACCTTCAAATTCGATCTCACCATCCACGATCACGCGCATCCAGGCTCGCTGAATGACAGAGACCGAGAGCTGGATCGCGCCACCAGCGTCAAGCGAGGGTGTACCATCAATTGCTGTCTCCTCACCTTCTGGGCTGGTTACCTCAACCTCTACGGGGGGTGGGGCAACCTGCAGGGTTCCCAACGGCGTGGGAGTAAGCGTAGGCGTCGGAGAAATTTCCTCTGCCCCTGGCGGAGTCTCCAGGAGCGCCTCAGCGACCGAGGGAACGGTGACCGAAGGTGCGGGCGTGGAACGCAATGAATTGATCCGGATCACACCCCAAATAATGAAAACCGCCAACGCCACTACCAGGACCCCACCGATCATGAAATCACTGGACAACACGCGGGTAAATGGATTGGGCCGGGCCAGGCGATCAGGTCGATCGACCTGGGGTCGCGGTCGAGTGGCCTGCTTCGCTGCCAGCTGCTCCTGTAACCCGTCTGCATAACGCAACAAGAGCGGATCAGGATCCAACCCCAGAAAATTGGCATAATTATTCAACATGCCCCGCCCCTGGACCGGAGAAGGTAGACCTTGTAAATCACCGGCTTCAAGAGCTCTCAGGTAATGCAGACGGACATGTATGTTCCGCTCAACTTCCTCCAAAGAAAAACCCAGCATCTCCCGCTGGTTTAATAATTTCTGCCCAATTTCAACAAAGATTTCCCCAGAACCAGTGGAAGCAGAAGCCCCTTCTGGCACAGAGGCTTGGCGGTCGGCCAGCTGATCACCATCAGACAAGGTTGGCTCACCTGAAAGGTCAGATAATAGCACGTTCGCATCGAGGCCTATATAGCTGGCATAAGCCCGTAAGAAGCCACGTGCCTGAGCCTTGGAAGGCAAATGGGCAAAGTCGCCCGCCTCCATCGCTTCAAGGTAATGTTGGCGAATATGAGTCGCCTGCGCGACCTGGAGCAGGGAAAGTTTGCGTTCCTGGCGTGCCTGGCGTAATTGTTGACCGATCAATTCGTTCATCGAATCTGGTTGCCTAATATCCGGACTGGTGTTGAGACTCCAGTCTTGCCTTCACTGGAAAGTATACCAGTCAAAAAATACCGGCCTAGCAGCATTATGGCTGAATCCAGGCCGGTGACGGGTTCAGGATGAGATTTGGTCGGTGAGCAAATGGACTAAAACTTTCTGACCCTTTTCTAGAAATGTCTTACTCTGGAGCAGAATCTGTCTCGACAGGTTCAGCAGATTCGAGCTCCGTCTCCACGATCTCACCGACTGTTTCAGCTTCCTCCACTTCCTGGCTGACAGCCTTCATAGCCAAGGAAGGAACTTCGCCTTCGCGATGAACGATCACCAGGACCTCTGGAATCAGGTCAACGGTCAGGCGGACATGGGTTTTGTGCTCGCCCAAGCTGCGCACCGGCTGGATATCGATCTGGCGGCGGGTGATTTCCATACCGAGTTTCTTGCTGATCGCTTCGGCAATCATTTGGGTAGTGATCGAACCGTACAACTTTCCAGTTTCGCTGGCGCGGGCTGGGAAAGTCAAAACCATCCCACTCAATTGATCCGCTACGCTGCTCATCTCCTGATTAAGCGCCTGGCGGCGCTGAGTGGCTTCCACGCGGATGTGATCAGCTTGCTTGAGCGCACCGGGCGTTGCCAGAACCGCCATCCCATGAGGGAGCAGATAGTTCCGCCCATAGCCATCAGCAACTCGCTTGACATCCCCCGCTCTTCCTAATTTGTAAACATCCTTCAACAAAAGTACTTTCATTACAATCAAGCCCTTCCTTGCTAAAGATGCGACTTTTGAGATAAAACCAGCTCTCACAGAAATCGCGCCCGGGCGAAGGGTACAACGCTCCGGGCAGGGGGATTTTACCAAAAGGGACAAGAAGCGTCAACGCCCATTTCTCCGCGCAGGTTGAGGCGATCGAGAGAGTAGCGGCTATCGAGTATAATGCCAGCATGACCAGTGGAGAGCGCTCGATAACCAGTGAGGCAATTGTGCTGCGACATAGTGACTGGGGAGAAGCGGACCGGCTGCTTTGGCTCTACACACGCCAGCATGGCAAGCTACGCGCCTTAGCGAAAGGTGTCCGCAAGATTCGTTCGCGCAAGGCCGGTCATCTTGAGCCTTTTACTCGGGTCGCCCTCTTACTTGCCCGTGGACGAGATTTCTATATCGTAACCCAAGCCGAGACAGTAGACCCCTATCTGAGCCTACGCGAGGACCTGAAACGATTGGGATACGCTTCATACGTTGTCGAACTACTCGACCGGTTTACCTATGATGAGGATGAACACCCTGGCTTATATCGCCTCCTAACGGACACCCTGGCTCGAATAAACACAGAAACTGATTCAGTAGCAGCGGTGCACTATTATGAGATCCGCCTGCTCGACCAACTCGGTTACCGCCCGCAGCTATTCCGCTGCCTTCAATGTAATTCAGAGATCAAGCCAGTCGATCAATATATCTCCTTTTCCCAAGGCGGTGTACTCTGTCCCAAGTGCGGATCACAGGCGCCAGAAGCCAGCCCGATCTCAGTAGATACCTTGAAATACTTAAGGCATTATCAACGCAGCGCTTACCCGGAAGCAGCCCGTGCTCATATGTCACCCGAACTTAATTACCAGTTCGAGCATCTTATGCAGCATTATTTTACGTATTTATTAGAACGCAATCTCAACACCCCCGCCTTTTTACGTCAAATCAAGCAGTCCTGAGGTTGGCTACTTCGTCGCCAGATTCTCAGGACCTGGGCGCTTCTGATAAGATGCTCTTAACGGCCCGATTAAAGACCTGAACGGAGAAGGGTTTTTGCAACCAGTGAACGTTGCCCTCTTCCAGAATCGCACGCTCATCCTCCTGCATGGGGTGACCAGTGACAAACAATATCTTGACTTCTGGCCATCTTTGCTGCAACGCCTGGAATAACGCGACGCCTCCCATTTCAGGCATGACAAGATCGCTGATCACGAGGGCAATGCTACTTGCATTAACTTCATAGATCCGCAATGCCTCCGCGCCATTGGAAGCGGCCAAAACCTGATAATTATAATCTTCCAACAAGGTAGACATCGCCTCTCGAGTTGAG
Source organism: uncultured Chloroflexia bacterium (assembly GCA_963706905.1). Classification (GTDB taxonomy): domain Bacteria; phylum Chloroflexota; class Anaerolineae; order Anaerolineales; family UBA4823; genus CAVPNY01. The sequence continues at coordinate 326,342 of CAVPNY010000009.1, forward strand.
TAATCGTCCTCGACCAGCAAGAGCGTTTCTTTGCTTCCCTGAATTTCATCCGATTGCTCGGCAAATGAACCAGCCTGTTCTGGTGACTCCTGCTCGCGCAAATAGATGTGAAAGTCTGTCCCTTGACCTACCTGGCTATGTACATCGATATAGCCACCATGCTGTCTAATAATGCCATAAGCCTGCGCTAAGCCCAGGCCAGTGCCTTGACCAACAGGTTTCGTAGTATAGAAAGGCTCAAAGATATGCGGCATAACATCTGAAGGGATGCCTTCACCACTATCCTTAACCGTAATACGCACCCAATTACCGGGAGGAATATCTGGGCAAGGAGGAGCTTCATCTGGTAAAACCTGAACTCGTTCCAACTCAAATTGCAGGATACCGCCCCTGGGTGAAGCATCGCGCGCATTGACCGCCAGGTTCATGAATACCTGTTGCAGTCGGGTTGGATCGGCGTCGACAAGGTAAACTCCCGGTCGGTAAGTCAATTCCAGCTGGATATTCTCGGGCAATACCCGGCGAAGAAGCTTATCCAGCTCTTTGATAAATGGCAATAAATCGAGGGTGCTCTGTTCCATAACCGAACGACGGCTGAAATCCAGGATCTGTCGGATCAGGCTGGCAGCTCGTTGGACCTGCTGAGTGATGATATTGAGGCGATCGCGGCTGGCGGCGTGCAGGTTCGGATCGCGCTTCAACAAATCAGCATAGACGATAATCGCTGCCATGATGTTATTGAAATCGTGGGCAATCCCAGCAGCGAGCTGGCCAACTGTAGCCAGGCGCTCCTGCATTTGTATGCGTGCCTGGTTTTCACGCTCCTGCGTAACATCGCGCATCACCAGCACCCACCCACCGGAATGCTCGCCTTTCTCGAGAGGCTTCGCCGCCAATTCAAACACCTGATGAGCTGGCTGCTCGGTTTCCAACTCTGTCCACAACACTTCAAGGTCAGACCTTAAGAATTCCTCAATAGGCCTGTCCGCCAGGCGGTTTAATGTATCACCAATCTGCGCGCCAACCAGCGCCAGGAGATAATCTTGCGCAACCGGATTGGCCAGAAGAACCTGGTGGTGATTATCAAGTAAAATCATTCCTTCCGGAACGGTATCCATAATCTGCTGCACGCGTCGGGCATTTTCCTGGATCTGATCTAACAAAGTCAGACGCTCAACTGCGCCACCCAACTGTCGACCAACCCCTTCGACCAGGGCTATTTCTTCCTCCAACCAGACACGCGGCTTGTCCGAAACAACGCTCAAGCCACCGATGCGCCGTTTATCTGCCAACAGAGGCACGTTGAGAGAGGCGCGTACTCCATATTCCTCCATGAGCGCCTGAAAAGCCGAGTGATGATCGCCAGCATCCAGAAGATTCCAATCCGAGACTGCCAGTGTTGCCGAAATATCCATCGCCTGGCTGCGAGGCATCATAATGCAATCATCCCCAATCTGAGGTGAAATCCCGCGCATGATCCGAAGCCCGCCTACCCAGATGCCCCCCAACTGTAAACCAAGCGCTCGTAAAGTCAGATCCAGGGTGGTTTCGAGCAGGTGGTTCAAATCTGATGCGGCAGTCACCTCAGCAATGATGGCATTCAGGGCCTCCAGCTGCTTCGCTCTACGACGGGTTTCATCAAATAGGCGGGCATTCTGGAGGGCTACGGCTGCCTGGCGAGCAAATGCCAGCATGACTTCTTGCTCGGCATCTGAGGTCATGTGAGCATGATCATAATAACAACCGATCGTTGCTACGACATCATCCTGGTATATGAGCGGCCACATTTCAATGCCCCGGAAGCCCTCCTGCTGTCCAAGCTGGCGCAATAGCGTGGTTTCAGGAATCAGCTCCAGGTCGGAGATTAACACTGGTTCTGGCCCTTGCAGGAGCAGGCTACCTGGTAACTCCTCAAATCGGTCGGAAATCTGCGTTAGATATTTAGCAGACAGGCCACGCGCCCAGGGGGCAGTAATGCGATCACCCTCATGGCGCAGGTATAGAGCGGCGCGGTCTGCCTGGACAAGCGCCATTGCCCCTTCACCAATACTCTGGATCACCTCATCAAGTGTCTGGGAACGATTTAATCCTTCCCCAAGAGTCGCCAAATGCGCCATACGCTCTGCCTGCTCGCGCGTGGCAGCAAACAACCCCAGACGCTCCAGGACCTGACCAACCTGGCTGGCGACTTTCTCTACCAGGGAGACTTCTGCAGGGGGGAAATCTCGCCGGCGGATATCAGCAATCTCTAGCGTGCCAACCACCTCTCCCCCAAAAATAATTGGAACCAATAACATGGATGCCAGATCGCGTTTTTTGACCATGCCCTGCATCGTGGCCATAATCGGATCATTTTTGGCGTCCTTAATCACCAGGTTCGAACTTCGCTGGAGAACGTGAGTCAAAGGCGGGTTGCCAATCACAGGTATCTGGGTGCCCAGGCTCTCGGGCCGGTCGGGATCGTGATATTCAGCAATCACCTGGGCAGAGGTCAACTGAGAGTTAAGCAATGCAAAAACGACCTCGGGGGCCTGGAGGAAATGGGCTAATTCAGAACAGATGCGAACTCAAGGCCACGCTCAGGTCGTTTTCTGTGGCAGTGATGGCGATGATCTGGCTTAAGAAGGTCAGCTCACCCAGCCGGCGTTGGGTTTCCGCAAACAATCTGGCATTCTCGATGGCTATCGCCGCCTGGTTCGCCAGGGTTTTCAAAGTTTGCAAGTCATCCTGGTTGTAAGCGTACGGCTGGTAGCTCTGACAGGAAAGCACGCCAAAGATCTTCCCACCCAGACGCATTGGCACAGCCAAGACGGAGCGCGATGACTCGGTATCGCCTGCGTGCACGATATCAATCTGTTCCAACTCATCCAGGTCGTTTACTAACAAGGGCTGACCGGTCGCAATCACGTGCCCACTCAGACCTCGTTCTGCTGGGATTGGCTCGGCAAATACGGGTTTATCTTTCTCAACGAAGTATACCGGCTGGATGATCTGCCTGGCTTCATCCATCAGAGTTATCAGGAATGTCTCTGTAGCCATGAGCTGGGCAGCCGCCCGGTGAATGGCAGAATAGACCTCGTCGGGGATCAGGCTGGCGACAACTTCCTGGCTGACACGGGATAAGATAGAGAGCTGCTCAGCACGCCGGCGCATCGCTGCATCTGCTCGCAAACGGTCAATTGCGGTAGCCAGTTGCCCGGCCAGGGTGGACAGCAATCGTTCATCGGCTTCGGTGAAAGCATCCACTTCAACTCTTTCGGCGTTGATCACCCCGATCACTCGCTCGCCGATCTTCAACGGCACACACAGTTCCGACCTAGTCCTGGGATCAATATTGAGATAATCGGGAGCCTGGCGAACATCGGGTACGCGCAGCGCTTTCCCATGAGCCGCGACCTTTCCGCAAACACCTTCACCCAGACCAATCGACTGATACCGACGCGAGTCGGGGCTTTCCTTGTAAGAATAATGTGGATGCAAGCGGCTGAGTGACTCGTCTAGAATTAGCAACCCAAAATTGTCTGGATAAAGATTCTCACCAATGATCTGGGTCGCTCGCTCGATCAGGGTATCTTCATCAGTAGCTTCCGCTCCAGCGGTTGCCACAGCATGCAAGATAGTCAGCTCCTCAATTTGCCGTTGGAGTGGCTCATCCTTGCCTTGATTGGCTTCCTTAGGAGAATCCGGCGCGTTCTGGGCGCGGCCGGAACGCCTGGCCAAAAGACCCAACCCGCCCAATACCAGGCAGCCCAGTCCAAAGAGAAGAATTGAGGGAGAAATTAGCCAGAACATTTGGTTTTCAAAGACTAAAATACTCATCTTGCATCATACTTATACTGCAAATTCCCCTGAAATGCAAATAAACTTACCGATCTCTTGGGTCGATTAATTCTTCTTGTAATTGGCCAGGTTTATCCTGGGCAACGTGGTCATCTTCCTTGCTAGAGTTGCCCGGACAGTTTATGATTCACATATGCCATCCGGAGATGCCAACCCAATCCCTACGCCAAGCATCGGCCTGTTACGCGAGACCTCCCTGCACGCCGCTTTGAAGACCTGGTATGCCCAGGAGGGCGACCGGATAGAAGTCCTTCAGGATGGTTATGTTATCGATATCGTCCGGGACAGGTTGTTGATCGAGATTCAAACGCGCAGTTTTTCCAGCCTGAAATCAAAACTGGCGCGCCTGACGCGAGATTATCACGTCCACCTGGTTTACCCGATCGCGCAGGAGAAATGGGTGGTACGGGTTTCGCAGGATGGGAGTACAACGCTCGCCCGGAGGCGCTCACCAAAGCGCGGCCGGTTGGAGCATTTATTCAAAGAGCTGGTATATTTTCCTGCCCTGATCAAAGATCCAAATTTCTCAATCGAAGTCTTGCTCACTCAGGAGGAGGAGATCTGGAAAGATGATGGCAAGGGCAGCTGGCGGCGAAAAGGCTGGAGCATTGCCAATCGCCGCTTGCTCGGAGTTTTAGACAGGGTGACCCTAACTAATCCGCAGGATTTCCGGGATTTGCTCCCCACCGATCTACCTACTCCGTTTACCACGCAAGATTTAGCCCACACGATGGCGCTGCCGCGTCCCCTGGCTCAGAGGATGGCTTATTGTTTACGAGAAATGGAAGTAATAGAATTGGTTGAGAAGCAGAAAACAGGTTGGCTATATATTAAACAAGAGAGATGAAAGATTGAAGAGCAGTCATAGCTCCTCCCATGTATGTGCAGTAAACCATTTCTGAATAAACAAGAGTAATTATGTCCGTTAATCAAAAGCATCTGGTCTTCAACGTGGTATGATATGGCCTATGCCAGCCGAGAGATATTCAAATCAACAGCTAGCGGAGATATTTCAAACGATCGGTAACTTGCTTGAGATCAAGGGTGAGGTGATCTACAAGATCCTGGCCTATCGAAAAGCTGCCGACAGCCTGAGCGTGCTAAGCCGAGGTGCCTATGACTACTGGCAAGAAGGTAAGTTGACCGAAATCGATGGGGTGGGCAAGGCGATCGCTGAGAAGATCAACGAACTATTCACCACTGGCAGGCTCGAATTCCTGGACAAGCTGACCGCCGAGGTGCCCGCCAGCCTGGCTGAACTGTTGCAGGTGCCTGACCTGGGACCAAAAAAGATCGCCCTGTTTTGGCGGGAGCTGGGCATCATTGACCTGAGCGGATTGGAAGCGGCGGCCCGGACTGGTAAGCTACGGTCGCTGCCGGGAATGGGCGAGAAATCTGAGGCCAAGATCATCGCTGGGATCGAGTCGCTCTCGCGGCGCACCACGCGTACCCCCCTGGGAAAAGCCTGGCCGGCTGCCCTGCAGATGCTGGAGATCCTGCGCACCGCACCGGGGGTGGTCGCGGCGGAGGCCGCCGGCAGCCTGCGCCGCATGCGCGAGACAGTTGGCGATATAGATCTACTGGTGGCTGCCAAAAACTCCGCTCCGGTGATGCAGGCCTTCACCAAACTGCCAGGCGTCTTCCGCGTGCCGGGCAGTGGCGAGACCAAGTCCAGCGTTGAATTTAACGACGGATTACGCGCCCAGCTATGGGTGCATCCACCTGAGCGCTTCGGCACCGCCTTGCAGTACGCCACCGGATCGAAAGACCACAATGTGCGACTGCGCGAGCTGGCCCTCAAGCAGAAACTATCCCTCTCTGACCAGGCTTTTACACGGGAGGATGGCAGCGAGCTGCTGTGCTCAACAGAAGAAGAAGTCTACACGACCCTCGGGCTGCCCTGGATACCGCCCGAGCTGCGTGAGGATCGCGGTGAAGTGCAGGCAGCCCGGACCGGGAAGCTACCAAGCTTGATCGGGATGGGTGATTTGGGTGCTGAGCTACACTCACATTCCACCTGGAGCGACGGGCGGTACACGATCAAGCAGATGGCTGAGGCAGCCCGTGAGCGCGGCCTGCGTGTCCTGGCGATCACCGACCACACCCCCAGCCTGGGCATCACGCGCGGTATGACCACCGAGGCGCTCCGTGAGCAGCGCCTCGAGATCGATGCGGTTCAAAAGGAATTGGGTGATTCGATCTTGATCCTGCAGGGCGCAGAGGTAGAGATCCGTGCCGACGGTACATTAGATTATCCTGACGAGGTCCTGGCCACACTGGATATCGCCATTGCATCCTTGCATGTCAGTCTGCGCCAGCCGCGCGAGCAAGCCACTCAGCGCCTGCTGAATGCCATCCGCAACCCGCACATCGACCTGATCGGTCACCCCACCGGACGCATAATCCCCAATCGGGAGGGGGCTGACCTGGACATGGAGGTGATCTTTGCAGCGGCTGCCGAGAGCGGGGTGGCGCTGGAGATCAACGCCTACCCGGACCGATTAGACCTTAACGACATCCACGCCCGGCGGGCGATTGAGCTGGGCATCCCACTCAGTATCAACACCGACGCCCATTCACCCAAGGATTTGGATATGCTTTTCTATGGTGTGGCTACCGCCCGGCGGGGCTGGGTCGAAGCCCGCCAGGTGATCAATACCTGGAAGCCCGAGCACTTGTTAGAATGGCTACGCGGGCGCGGGAAATAACAGGTCAATATTTCATTAAGGCGTAAAAGTTATAACCTGACTGAAGGGGGCAAGCTGATTAGGTCGGGGTGATCCAGCCACCAGATAAAAGTACCTCCTTCAGAACTCTCGAAATTGGGTAAAGTCTATCGAGTTTATGCTAATTTAAATAACAAAAAGATTAAAAGAATTATGAAGAAATCACAAACCTGCTTCTATCCATCCCTGCTGCACAGCGTGGCGCGCCATCTCCTGGGTATCCACGGTGAGCAGGAAAACGCTGCCGGATGCAACAATCTCATCCCCCACCCGGCGCATTATTTCATCCCGTTTCCAACTCCGGCTGACGTTGCGGATATACACTCCTAAGATTCGCCCCGGGTAACCCTGGGTAATATCCCGGTAGATCTGCAGATCATCCTGACCGCTGTCGCCGATCAGCAGAAAAGGTAGACCAGGTAACATATCCAGGATCATGCGGATAGCGCCGAGCTTGTGCTGGTGGTGACTGGTCGGCAAGAATTCCAGCTCGGTAATCCCCCAGTCTCTCAAGGAAACCATTGGTCCCAAGGGGATGCCCTGTATCTGGATGAACTCCAACAGCAGGTCATATAGATTCCAGGGAGAAGAAGACACATAGAACAGGGGGTTGACCGGCACGCCCACTGTCCCTTGCTGTAAAGCCCGATAGAAGGATGGCACACCAGGAAATGCCTGGCGAGTACGGGCGTTGTGCAAGAACATGGTCAGCCCCATGTGCAGCGGGTTGGTGGCATGGGTGATCAGGATGGTATCATCGATATCGCTGATCACCCCATATTGGGCTCGGGGTTCGATCGAAAGCACCTGACCCTTAGCCTGCACTGACAAACTGCCCGGCAGGCGCGGCGCCAGAAGCTCCAGATCAACAACCTGCCAGGCTGGCTCGGTTGGAAGGGACGTAGGCAAGTCCAAACGCACATCGAAGAATCCTTCCCCATCCGTCGTTGCCTCGACCTCCACAGAATGGTAACTTGCCCGCAGGCGCGCCCCAGGGATTTCATTGCTCTGGATGCGCCGGAACATATTCGCCAGATTGTCCCACAAATTATCCTCCTGCCTGGATGGAAGGATATTTTTATTTTCCAGAACCCGCCCCTTAAGGTAAATAAACCCGGAGGCACCGAAACCCAGGTAAGGCGTGATCACCAGCTCGCCTTTGCGAACAAGTTCTCCCTTCGACCCGTAGTGAACGCGGTCGAATTTTTCATCCAACCAGTTTAAGAGGCGGGCAACCGTTTTTTGCCAATCCATTTCGAAAAAGGCGGTCTCCCAAATGAACTGATGAAAAATATTTCGTACTATAATCATTGTTGAAGCAAAACAATCCCCTAAATTCTACCCCAGGAGGACAGCTATGGCCAAAGGATACGTAGAAAGCATGCTTGGAGAAACTGAAAGACCCTTGCTGGTGTGTCGCCAGCACTGGTTTAACTTGATCACCTCCATCTTGCTCGAAATCATTATCATCATCCTGCTGATCGTGATCACCGCCGTAGCTGCTTCCGCGTTCTCAGCCTTCGTTGGCCTCATCGCGGCGGTCGGCGCTCTCCTGTTGTTGTTCCCAATCGGGACAATGATCCGAGATATCCTAAATTGGATGAACCTGCAGTATATCGTCACGAACCGGCGGGTTATGCAAATCAATGGGGTGATCAACAAGAACGTGATCGACTCCTCGCTGGAAAAAGTCAACGATATCCATTTGAGCCAATCTGCGTGGGGGCGACTGTTCAACTTCGGCGATGTGGAAATCCTGACTGCCAGTGAGCTGGGTGTAAACCTCTTCCGGCGCATCCAGGACCCCATCCGTTTCAAGACCACCATGCTCAACGCCAAAGAAAACATGGATAGTGATGATGACCGGCGCGTACCCCGGGCAAAACCAGCTACCGATGTGCCATCCTTGATCGCCAGCCTGGAGCAGTTACGCCAGCAAGGCGTCCTGACCGAAGAAGAATTCCAGCAAAAGAAGACTGATTTGCTGGCGCGCATGTGATTTAACCCCGTGACCGAGTTCTTTCCTTACGAAAACTTGACCTGGCCCGAGGTGAATGATCTACCCCGGGATACGCCACTGGTGCTCCCCCTGGGAGCTGGCTACCCGCTGGATCGCCTGGCAAGCGCATTAGGAGGCCCAGATCGCGCCGGTTTGCTTCCTCCCATGCCCTTTGGCTGGCCTGGGAGCGGGCTGCAAGTTCCGGGACCTACGCTGGCGGCGTATGTGGCTAACCTGATCGACAGTCTGCAAGACGATGGCTTTTCACAAGTCTACGCGCTGACGCCACAGGGGCTCAATTGGGCCATCTGGGACGGGGGAGCAGGCAGGCAGATGCGGCGCATCGCCCTGCCACAGGAGAAGACATCAGAAAACGCCGAAATTTTCGGGAGTCTGGCCAAGCATGCGCCAGGCGAAGACCGTAATAAGGTAGTGATCATCCCTATCGGGCACACCGAGCAGCACGGCTACCATCTGCCGCTCTCTACAGACACCCTAATCATCGACGCGATCGCGCAGGGGATTGTCGAAGCCACGCCAGACCAGGCAACGCGCCTGCCAGTCATGCCCTATGGAGTCAGCACTCATCGCCAGGCTTTTGCAGGGACACTCAATGCCGGCGGACGGGCATTTGAGGATTTTTGGGTGTGCGCCATCGACACGCTGGTAAACCAGGACTTCGATCGCATGTACCTGATTAGCGGTCACGGCGGCAATAGCTCCTTCCTGGTCAACGTGATCAAGTATGCCGGCGAGCGCCACCGGCGCATCTTCTGCGCCACCGCCTGGCTGTATCTATCCGGCCCGCAAGGAATCGCAGCACTCCAAACTCGGCGCCGCTCGGATATCGGTGGCATGGGGCATGCCTGCGAACTGGAGACCGCCCTGATCCTACATCTACATCCAGAACTGGTGCATATGCAACGCGCCGTGGATGAGACGGATTTTGTAGCCACGCCGGCTTATTATATGGATTGGGTGGAAGGTGGGGCGCTGGTAGCCAATCCTCCCTGGGATGATGACACCAAGACTGGAGCTTACGGGGCAGGCAGCCTGGCAACGACCGAGAACGGGAAATTCTGGCTGGAGGCCGCAGTGGCTGAGAAGGTCAGCCATGTGGCCGAGATCCACACCCAACACACGCTAAGAGAAGCCCGGCGGGAAAGTGGCTTCGGTCTATGGGGATTACGGCGATAAGTGGGTCACACGGTTCCGGGTGATTTCCGGTCGTCATCAATTTTCCAGATAATACGTGTGGTATTGGTTCTCGCAGGGATTGCCCCAGGCGAGGTGCATGGCGCGCGAAGTCAGGTCTATGACCAGGGCATTGATCGTCTTCTCGCGATCCAGAGAAGTTTGTAACTCATCAGCGTGGTAGCAGATAGAATTTGGATAATTGATGTGGTCGCGCTGAATTGCCTGGAGCGACTTGACGGTATGCAAGGGAGCGCCTCTCAGCAAGCGTAGAGCCCGGAAATAGCGCACCCGCGTACCGATCAGCTCATCCGGTTCGCTCTCGATGGCCTGCATTTGGGGGTCCAGATAATGGTTGGTGTGCACCAGGTAACCATCTTCGGCGTATAGAATGGCAAAGCGGCACGCTGAGACTTCTACATTGTACAGTTCGCCACTCTCGTGGGCCAGCAGGTGGTTATATCCGGCTGCCCGGTGAGACACGAGCATATGGCTGATGGCCTCAGCTGGGGTATTTGCGGCCAACACAGCCCGTGAGACAAACACACGCGGGATGCCAATGCGCGAATCGTTGGGGTAGACCGAGTCGCAACACTGGGCAATACCTGCCCCATTGAAACCAATATTGGGCAACAAACCACCGTAGGTCATCGCCAGAAAAGGCGGTTCGTCGTCTGGCTCTGCGTGAACCACAATCACATCTATTTCATCCTCTGGAAGCCAATCTTCATTATGAGCGAGCAGCACATGTCCATCCGCAGTGCGCTCATCATTGACCGCCATGGATGTACACTTGGTCAGATGAAGGGCATCCATAGTGACCGCTTCCATGGCATTGAGCACCGCCAGATCATCGAACTCCACATCGGCTCCCTCAGCAATGCCGAGTAGTTCTTCAACATAGCGTGGGTAGCGTTCCTGGACGAATGGAATGTACTTGCGAGCCTGGATGCGCGCCCCTTCCCAGTTCAACTGCAAATCATCATAAGCTGCATCGATCAGATTACGGGCATTTTGGAGGCTGTGCTGAACCTGGCTCGTGCAGGCTTCACCAAGCTGGCGTCCCATCTGGCGGTGCGAACCGCTGATCTTGACCAATAGTGGTGGAGAGTTATGGATTTCAGTTGAGACTGCAATTTTTGTCAATGGTTTCTCTGTAGTCATGGCTATTCCCTAACTGATCTTTGTAAGCAAATTGAGAGCATTGGGAGGTGTTTGGGCAGGCATAGCCTCATAAATTATGGAACAGACAATGCTCAAATAAAATAAGTCCTCTTGATCATAAAAGAAAGTTACCCGTATGATTGGTTAAGACTTTTATACCATTATCCTCGAAAGCGAATTTCCAGGCAAGACCTTTATTGCCAGGGAACTATAAGGGCTGTAATCCCGTTTTATAATTATAGAAACTACTCCGTTGAGTGTGAAATTGTCTTACTATCATTAACATTCCTTTCAATCTAACCAAGCGCGCTGCTTACAATAAGGAAATTTTAACCTATGCGCATCCATATTGTCGTCATAAAAATCTTCACCGGGCTGACAGCCCTGGTCCTGGCTGGGTGCAGCCTATCAGCCCCTCCCACGCCTGCGACCCAGGATCCCGCTCCCGCTTATACCGCCGCCGCGCAGACTATCATCGCCCAACTGACCCAGGCTGCCCTTACGGCGACAGATGCTGCGCCGCCTGTTGACCACACAGATACGCCGGCTGGAGGCAACCCGCTCAAAACTCCTGCCCAGACCGCGGAGATTACGACGCCAACAGCCACAGCCCCTGCCCCAACCGCGACTGCCACGGCAGCCAGCCCTACCCCGCCACCCAGCGCCACCCCATCTCTGCCGTCCACTGATCCTCTCCTGTATTTAGGAGAACCCGATTTCTACGAACCATTTGACTCTGATGCCAATTGGTCCCTTTACCAGGACGACCATGTATCTTTCGAGGTCGACAACGGACAGTTGGCAATGACCGCATTCAATCCGGACTACTGGGACGGCTGGACGCTATCCTGGCCGACGATCAGCGACTTTTACCTCGAGATGATCGCCACACCCCAGACTTGCTCTGGTATGGATAGCTACGGAATGGTGGTACGTGCCCAGAATTCCGACGAGGGCTATCTGGGCTACCTGTACGGCGTCACCTGCGATGGTCGCTACTCCCTGCGTCGCTGGAACGGCTCTAACTATGTGACCATCGTGGACTGGACAGAGAGCGAATCCATTCACAAGGGCGCTGACCAGGGCAACCGCATTGGGTTGATGGCAGACGGGAAGAAGCTTTCCTTATACGCCAACGGAGTATTAATGAAGGAAATCAGCGATGATACCCACCTGTCAGGCAAATTCGGCGTCTACGTCGGCTCGGTGAGAACACCCGACTTCACGGTCCTGGTAGATGAGATGGCTTATTGGGAGTTGCCCTAACTATTCCACCTCACCAGAAAAGTTAATCACCCTGGCGCGAGAACCACTGGCTGGTTAGCGGATCAGTCGTAAAGAAATCCAGCATTAACTCAGCAGCTTTCTGTCGCCCGGAGTCGCCCGGGTGGACGCCATCGCGCTTGAAATCATCACACAGCCAAGTCAGCCCGTCGCTGCGGGGGGTTGTGCCATCAGCCCACAGGTATGCACCCCACAACAGAACCGGAGCGTTATCATAGGTGACACCGCTTTCACCGCCGCCCGCGATCTGATCCTGGATCAACCAGCGCACAGAGAAAGCGCCCTCGTAAGCAAACGGCTCCGGGCTTAGCTCGATGCGGCTGTAACCGGCGTAGATACGGCTGGTCATATACACAAGCCTGACATTTGGATACGTCTCCTTGACCCGGAGCACGATAGTAGCCATATCATCTCGCAATTTCTGGGCATAAACCGGGAAGTCATCCCGCCCGGGCCGCGGCCCGCCGTTGGCTTGCTTTAACCACACAACCTGCACCTGCTGTGGGGTCAGCCCAGCACGCTGAATGGCATTACCCAAGAATACCCACGGATCGTCATTGGGGTCCGGCTTGACCCAGTAACTGGCGACATTGCCCGGCCGGGCGCCATTGACCAGCGTCACCAGTGGGGATTTCTCAAATGCTGCGACATCCATAAAACGATCGAATTCTTGCTGGGCATTCGACATGCCGATGGAAATCAGGCCAATCCGGCCATCTGGGGAGGGGTTACCGTCGGCATCAAGCGGCTGGATCTGGGCAGTGGCCTGACTGGCGCGCGCCTGATGATCGGAAGGAGGCTGATTCTGCCCACCCCCATATAATCCCCCTTCCTGACCATGATAATCCTGGTCAGCCGTCATATCCATCAGCGGGATAAATCCAACTGAAGTGCGCGAGCAATCGATAAATCGCCCTTCCTCAGTTGGCTGACCAACTGCCTCCTGCGATGTTGGTGTGACGGTTTGCAGCCTGGGCGGACGCGTCTCCACAACCTGCGTCGCGGCAGCACTGGCCGGCTCTGTGGCGACAACTGTCGGGCTGGGGATAGATGTCCAGGTCGCCAGCGGTGATCTCGTTTCCATTTGGGTAAATGTAGGCACCAGCGGCTGGGTAACAACAGGCGTTGTGGCAGGACTACTGCAAGCAGCCAGCACCATACTGGCTACGAGCAAGATTAAGATCGATTTCGCTCTCATGGGCGGGATTATAACCTGAAACGGAGCCCTCGCCTGGCGGCAAAGCCAGATGAAAAGCTCCGTCATAGGCCAGGCCTGAATCTCAAAATGCCTGGCAGACTTCCTGTATCCGTCACCTTATTATTACAGGAAGGAATATCACTTCATCGTTTTCCGGTGGCGGCGGAGGGGTCGGCGTGCCTGAGCCGGTGTACCAGGTGCTCGCCAGGCTGTCACTGGTGAAGAAATCCTTGATCATTTCCGCCACCTTCTGGCGAGCGCTATCGGCAGGGTGGATGCCGTCGCTCTCTAAGTCATCACAGGTCCACACCAGGCCGTCGCTGCGGGGGGTCAACCCATCTGCCCACAGGTACGGACCCCACAACAAAACCGGGGCATTATCATAAGTTACGCCACTGGCGCCGCCGTTCGCAATCTGATCCTGGATCAACCAGCGCACAGAAAAACCGCCCTCATAGGCGAATGGCTCTGGACTGAGCAGAATATCTGCGTACCCGGCGTAGATCCGGCTGGAGAAATACACCACGCCCACGTTAGGGTAATCCGTCCTCACGCGCCGGACAATGGTAGCCATGTCATCACGCAGATGCTGTGCATACACCGGGAAGGCATCATCCTCCGCATCTGGATCGGCGTTTGCCTGCTTTAACCACACTGCCTGCACTTGCGCGGGTGACAATCCGGCGTTAGCAATCTTATCGGCCAGAAAAGCCCAGGGGTCATCTCCTGGGGTGGGGTTTGCCCATACACTGGCCACCTTGCCTGGCTGGGCACCATTGACGATCACTACTGCTGGCGATCTCTCGGCACCAACGTTCTCCTGGAACTCGCCGAACTCAGCTTTTGCGTTGGACATACCGATCGAGATGAAACCGATTTTCCCGTTAGCCAGATCCACGGCGCCGTTGCCATCCCTGGGTTGAATGTCCAGGGTCGATTCGTAGGCCTTGATCATGTGCAGGTGGCTTCCAGGCAAGGCATTCAGACCGTCACCATACAGACCGCCTTCTTCCCCGTGGTAGAAGTCAGAGGCGGTCATATCGATCAATGGCAGAAAACCAACTGATGTCTGTGAGCATATCTTTGCCGGGACCTGCGCTTCAGCAGGATAAACGATCCAACCCACCGTAGAACCCAACAGCACCAGGATAGCGATGATGATCAACCAACGATTCCATCGATTGGGTAATCCGCGTTTTGAGGCGACCATGCTCATAAAGGCTCCTTTATTATCCCATCACATCTTGCCGGGGAAGAATAAATCTCTGAGATCGTCCGGTCAATGGGGTATAAGTACCAGCTTGCACAAAACCCTTTGCACTTTTCCGCGATCGCATTATAGTTCAATTCACTCGCCATATTTCTTAACATCCAGTGGATTGATCCGTTTACAGCCTGGCAAGGCTGCCCAAGGAGGAGAAATGCCTGATCCCTATCTTCAATTAGCAAAACAGCTGGACGAGTTGCCGAATGGCTTCCCGCCCACCGAAAACGGCGTGGAGCTGAGGTTGTTAGAGAAGCTGTTCTCACCCGAGGAGGCGAGCCTGGCTGCTGGTTTGCACCTGGGGCTTGAGACTCCCGAGCAGATTGGTGAGCGTCTGGGGCTAGACGACCCTGAGCTGCGCAATAAATTTAAATCCATGGCGCGCAAAGGGCTTATCGCAACCGGTAGGGTCGCAGGTGGTCTCGGATACGGGTTGTTACCCTTCGTGGTAGGTATCTATGAGATGCAAGTCGGGCGGCTCGACGAAGAGCTGGCTAAGATATTCGAAGACTATTACCTCCAGGCTTTTGGGAAAATCCTCCAGGTTCAGCCTGCAGTGCATCGCGTCATCCCGGTGGTGGAGAGTGTACGGATAGATATGGAGATCCATCCCTACGAGTCCGCGGCCAGCATCATCGACAGCGCCGCCGCCTGGGGTGTCCTGGATTGCATCTGTCGCAAACAGAAGGCTCTGATTGGGGATCCATGCGAGCACCCCGTGGATGTTTGTATGGCGCTCAGTGCCAGGCCCGGGGCTTTTGACAACACCACGGTGGTGAAAGCCCAGACCCGAGTAGAAGCGCTGGACACCCTCCAGCGGGCAGCCCAGGCAGGATTGGTGCACTCGGTCAGCAACAGCCAGAGTGGGGTCACGTACATCTGCAATTGTTGCACCTGTTCGTGCGGCATTCTGCGCGGGCTGGCGGACCTGGGCATCGCCAATGTAGTCGCGCGTTCCGCCTTCGTCAACACGCTGGATGAATCGCGGTGCATCGCTTGCGAGGACTGTATTCCAGCTTGCCAGTTCGGGGCGTTATCCATGAACACCGTCGTTATGATCAATGGAATGCGTTGCGTGGGCTGCGGTGTGTGTGTCCTGGCTTGCCCTGAAGGTGCACTACGCCTGGAGCGCCGGCCAATACCCGAGGTGATGTTGCCGCCAGCCACCGAGCGGGATTGGCAGCGCCAGCGTGCCGCTGCTCGCGGTATAGACTTCGAGAAGTTGCTGTAGGGTAACACTTTACCACGCTTGGCATCATGGCAAAATCATGACTGTTCAGCGCAGTGGTTGCCAGGCGGATAAATGATGCAATTAGGCTGATCAACCTTATTTCCGTGGAGGAATTCATCATGAATTATCGTCGTTTTGGACGCACCGGCTGGATGGTAAGCGAGATCGGCTACGGCATGTGGGGCATGGGCGGCTGGAGCGGGTCAGATGATGTCGAATCGATCGACTCTTTACAACGTTCAGTAGATTTGGGCTGCAACTTTTTTGATACTGCCTGGGCTTACGGGCAGGGACATAGTGAGCGCCTGCTGGGACAATTGTTGCGCCAAAATCCGGGCGCTATCCTTTACATCGCCACCAAGATCCCACCCAAGAACTCTAAATGGCCCAGCCGACGAGAGTTCTCTTTGGATGATTGTTACCCGCCAGAGCATATCGAAGACTACGTCCACCGCAGCCTGCAGAACCTGGGCACGGACAGGCTTGATCTGATCCAATTTCATACCTGGGAGGATGGCTGGCTGGAGGACGAACGCTGGGTGAGAAAAATGGATGATCTCCGCCGCCAGGGTAAGATCGGTTCAGTCGGGATCAGCCTCAACCGCTGGGAACCCTGGAACGGTGTGAAAGCGGTACGCAGCGGCTGGATCGACGCCGTACAGGTAATCTACAATATCTTTGACCAGAATCCAGAAGATGAGCTCTTCCCGGCCTGCCGGGAGATGGATGTGGCGGTGCTCGCCCGCGTGCCATTCGATGAGGGCACGCTAACTGGCACTCTTACCCTGGACAGCAAATGGCCTGAGGGGGATTGGCGAAATTCGTATTTCGTGCAGGAGAACCTGGAGGCCAGTGTGGCGCACGCTGAGCGGCTTAAGCCATTGATCCCGGTGGGTATGAGCATGCCCGAGATGGCGCTCCGCTTTATCCTGAACAATCCGGATGTCAGCACGATTATCCCCGGGATGCGCAAATTGCGCCACGTAGAGAGTAACCTGGCTGCCAGCCAGGCCGGCCCGCTGCCAGAAGCGCTGCACGCCGCGCTACGCGCCCATCGCTGGGATCGTGTACCTACAAAATGGTCCCAATAAGGATTTCATTTTGAATAGGTGGACGTTAAAATCGAACAACTTTTCAACAGTACACCTTTATAGAGAATGGGGCTAGATCAGGCGAACTGAGTTGCGTCAATGGTATCGACATGACCCTGGGCGGCAACCACCATGATATGATCGACCGCCCGGCGGGTAAATCCCATCTCAAGCAACCAGGTATGCCAGGGACCATTTGGAATGCGCCCATCCGCCAGATGATTCTCCAGACGGTAGTTGCTCCGGTAAACGCCATTGTCAGGGAAGGTTTTAAGCACCAGGCGGGTAGCATTGCGGACATCGCGGCCGGCCAGAGTCGCCAGCCGATTCTTCGATAGAACCAAGTATCCGACGGGTGCGCTCTTGCATGTCTGGAGGTAGATCAGGAGAGGCGAGCCGGGCGGCAGTCAGATCATACTCGATTGTCCAGCCCACCAGGTAAGCCACCACTTCCATAAAATTGGTCGAATCGCCCACCCAGCGCCGGCCGCGTCTCGGGCGGAAACCGCCGCTTGGCCAGTAATTTGGGTTCTTCAAATCGCGTTGCAATAAATGGGTCAGCTCATGCGCGACCAGGCCGATGGTTGCCGGAGATTTGGTCTGCCCATCGCCCTTATAATCGGCATCCAGCACGATCAGCCGTCTCCAGGGAGTGATTCCACTGCCAGCGGTATGCATGAAGACCACGCGCGTTTTGCGCCCGGCATATAACCGGGCAACGTCTGCTCCCACCAGTGAGAGTGGATTGCCGACCTCATCCCGGGCGGCCATCGCCTGCAGGCAGGGCGTGATGGGACCACCGACTGGCAGGCCAGGCTTCTGCATCCGGATGGACAGGCCTTTCTTGAAGAATACACTCAGGTTTATGTTCATAGATTCCAGAAGGTTTCCGGCACGGATCTACACAAACCGTTTTGAACCGGCAAGCTTGGTTGATGGGAAGGATATAGAGATTATAATGGACAATTGTTTAGCCAGGGCACTTGAACCCGTTAATCTTGACCAGTTTCATCTGATTACTTGAGAAGATCTAAACCAAGGAAGCAACCATGAGCGATCAGCAGGTGATCTATTCGATGGTGCGCGTCGGGCGGATTTACCCACCCAACAAGCAGGTGCTGCGCGATATCTCGCTGGGCTTCTTCTTCGGGGCCAAGATCGGCGTGCTTGGCCTGAACGGCTCCGGCAAGAGCACCTTGCTGCGCATCATGGCTGGCATTGACCTCGACTACATCGGCGAGACCAGCCTGTCCAAAGGCTACACGGTGGGCATGCTCGAGCAAGAGCCGCAGCTCGACCCGGACAAAACGGTCAAGCAGGTGGTCGAGGAGGCAGTGGGACCCATTATCGAACTGCTGCGCCAGTTCGATGAGGTCAGCGCCCGCTTTGCTGAGCCAGACGCCGATTTCGATGCGCTGATCGAGAAGCAATCCCGCCTGCAGGAAGCGCTTGACCGGCAGGACGCCTGGACACTGGACAACCGTCTGGAGGTGGCGATGGACGCCTTGCGCTGCCCGCCAGGCGAGACGCCGGTGGCGGTGCTGTCGGGCGGGGAACGCCGCCGGGTGGCCCTGTGCCGCTTGCTGCTCACCGAGCCGGATATCCTGCTGCTCGACGAGCCCACCAACCACCTGGACGCCGAATCGGTCGCCTGGCTGGAGCGCCATCTGCAGCAGTACAAAGGCACGGTGATCGCCGTGACCCACGACCGCTATTTCCTCGACAACGTGGCCGAATGGATCCTGGAGCTGGACCGCGGCCACGGCATACCCTGGCGCGGCAACTACTCCTCCTGGCTGGAGCAGAAGAAAGACCGCCTGTCCCGCGAGGAGAAGGGCGAGTCGAAACGCCAGCGCACCCTGGAACGCGAACTGGAGTGGATCCACATGTCGCCCAGGGCCCGTCAGGCCAAGGGCAGGGCACGCCTGACCGCCTATGAGAACTTACTCAGCCAGGAATACGAACAGCGCCGCGAAAATCTGGAGATCTACATCCCGCCTGGCCCGCGGCTGGGGGATATCGTCGTCGAGCTTAAAGGGGTCAGCAAAGGCTATAGCGAGCGTCTGCTGATCGATAACCTGGACCTGAGTATCCCGCCCGGCAGCATTGTGGGCGTGATCGGGCCTAATGGCGCCGGCAAGACCACCCTGCTGCGCCTGATCACCGGGCAGGAACAGCCCGACGCCGGGACGGTAGATATCGGGCAGACCGTCAAATGGGCCTACGTCGACCAAAGCCGCTCCACTTTAGAAGGCGAGAAGACCGTCTGGGAGGAGATCAGCGGCGGTGAGGAGATCCTGTCGCTTGGCGAGCGCAAGCTGAACTCGCGCGCCTACGTGGCCTCTTTCAACTTCCTGGGGACCGATCAGCAGAAGCTGGTCAAGAATTTATCCGGCGGCGAGCGCAACCGCGTCCACCTGGCCAAAACCCTCAAGCAGGGCGCCAACCTGATCCTGCTGGATGAGCCGACCAACGACCTGGATGTCAACACGCTGCGCGCCCTGGAAGATGCCGTGGAGGATTTCGCCGGCTGCGCCGTGATCGTCAGCCACGACCGCTGGTTCCTCGACCGGGTAGCCACTCACATCCTGGCCTTCGAAGACGAGAGCCAGACGCGCTGGATTGAGGGCAACTGGTCGGACTATGAAGCCGACCGGAGGAAACGCCTGGGCATCGCCGCTGACCAGCCGCATCGCATGAAGTATCGCAGCTTGAAGCGATAAGCAGATTCTCGTCTGAAGAAAACCTCTGCTCCGCCTAATCTCAATGCTTCAGCTCGCCAGCCTTCATCCAGCCGCTATTAGCTGTGATCGCGGCGCTGCCCAGGCTCGTCCTGAGCGCAGCCGAAGGATGATCCCCAAACAGCCAGTAGCGCGTGTTGCCCAAATGGAAGACGAGCAGCACCGGTTATTGACTAGTGCGCTCGTCTTTCATTTTGGAGCCATTTGTGGCTGGAAATTGCCTCTTAACTTTTACAGCACTCTACGCGGATTTACAAGCTCTTTTTCTCGTCATCCACCGCGCTTAAACCAAATGCATTAAATTGCACTAACTCTTGTGTTATGTCATTTAGATTAGTAAGAAACTTATCAAAGTTTGGTGTGGAGCGATCCTGAAATTTGTAAATCGTTTCCTGACCTTCAGAGTCATTAAGCAGAATTCGCGCATCAATTATCCAATCACCATTCCACCGAATTTCTATCCACCAACATAAACTCTTATCGTTTCTCAATTCTGCTTCAACATACCCTTCGATCAGCGTTCCTGTACGATACTTGCGACACTCAAGGTTATTCCGAACTTGGATTACTTCGGGTTTTAATTGTAAGCTTTGAGCCAGATCAATGAGGCTACTATTAAAACTTGCCAAAGCTTCCAATAAAATAATTGCTAATTTACTATCATTATCCATACATAATCTCACTTCGGGAAGATTCCATTTTTCACAACCGCTTTCTTTTATTTATCAGGTGATACGTTACTCACTGATACATGTCCTGGTGGTATATTATCGTAAATTACAGAACCAGAGAGTAACATTGATGTATTTACACCAAAATATGGCTCACCAGGACGAAATACTGGGCGTTGTCCGCCGGGTACTTCATCCAGGCGATTGAGTCATTCGAGTTGTAGCCCCATTGCGTCTTGAAGCTGTCGCTCCCGACGACTTTCAGCTCCTGTGTCACCCGCCCGCGCACAGCATGGATCAATCGATCCGCCTTGGAGTAATCATAGGTCACCAATTGCCCGGCAGAAAAGGTTAAACATCACCCACTGCTCACCCTTTTTCCTGTCGATGGACCTAAAGGCGATATATTCTTCGATTCGCCTGTTACGGATCATTCCCAAATATCTGAGGGAGTATCAAAGCATGCTGGTTCCTGGTTCTGATGGAATATTTCATAGAAATCGTCAACACTAAGCCCAGTTGCATCTTCGATACTCTTTTTTCCTGCCTGAGGTTGGGGGCTTACGAGCCCTCCCATTTCTTCTAAGGGTGCTAACTCACCTGGTGCACGGATATGAATTTGTAGCCACATGATGTCCATGCCGTTTTCAAATCGAGGGCATATCCGGAAAACCTTGCCCATTTCCTCCAAAAAACCATTGTATTGGATTATGAAACCATAATCGTCGTATACCAACCACAGCTCATAACCATGCCGGTTTCCCATGGTCTTTGAACGAGTCTTCAACCAAACACGGCTTGGTTTTCCGTAAAGGGACATGATTTGTTTTGGAGAATATTCACTCCATTGTCCCTGGAAATATTCAGGACTTGCATATCCATCACTCTCCAAGTGGATCTTCGTTACCACACCATCATGCTCAACGAAAGAAAAGCTATTAATGATATGCTTATTTTGGAGATTAAAACCTCCTGGTCCGTGAAGTAAATCGCCATTTTCAAGTGATATAGAAATTATAAATTCAACTCCCTGGATCCGTAAGTGATTCCCCAAATCCACCCAGGAGGATTCACCTGGAATGATCTTCCATATACAAGGAAGCCTGCAGTTCTCATTTGTTTCAAGGAAACTCTGTACCAATATCTCCCGATCTAAATCCGTCATTGTTGCCTTGGGTTTCGAGGTTTCAGTAGCATATATCGTAGGCGGTGTTTCCGTCGGCGGTATGAAGGGGGTATCCGTTATCACTGGGATGTAAGTTATAAACGTCGTTGGAGTTTGTGAGGCCACAGGTGCCTCGGTGATTTGCTCTGGATTGCTTTGAGTATAACAACCACTGGAAATTGCGAGAAGCAAGACAATAACGATTAGGTCGAGACAAGGTCGCTTTTTAGTGGTCATGAGACACCCATCCGGATATTTCACAATTCCAGAATAAAATTCACCTGACGAATTCTGCCACATACGTAGTCATCCAGATATGCGGAGTCATCCTTATCTGAGTATCATCGATAACACTAAAATGGCCTGCCCAATCCTGGTGTTGATCCAGGGCAGCTACTGCAAGGCGCGCGATATATTCAGAGGATATGGTTGAAATCCGAAATAAAATGATCCCGCAAGAAGCTGGCAATCCATATCGGCAAGCCAGCTCACCAAAACCCTTGTCGAATGTTATCAACACCCTTTCCTCATCCTGAGCACGTTGAAGCACCTGGGTATCAAAACTGCCGGGAGCATCCTCCCTCACCCAGGCCACCTCATGACCTTGCTGGCGTAATGCGCTCACTGCGTCGCCTGGGAAATTCTCGTTGGCTAAGAATCTGCATGGTTAATGCGCATCAGAGGGGAATACGTATACCTTTTCCGCCTTAAGCATTTCACTGGCATAAGCCAGGCAGGCTTGAATATCCTGGCGTGTGATCCCGGGATAGTTCCGCAATATCTCCTCTTCTGTCCATCCCTGGGCCAACAGGTCGATCACAAATTCTACCGCCAGGCGCGTTCCCTTTATGACTGGCTTCCCCACCAATTTGGCTGGATCGATCTGGATCCGTTCTTTCCAATCCATCATGACCTACCCCTGATCAACCACCGAAATTCAATTGATATCTATCCTGAATTATACCAATCCATTCGTTAAACATTGGTACACCCAAACAGTTCGCCCCTCCATGTTATACTTCCGCAGTTTACTATGGACAGCCTGCCCCAGGAAACACCTCAATCCATTCCAACTGAAACACCGGTCACGCCTCGCTCCGAATTTCTGGCCGGCCTCAAAGCCGAGCTGCCGCTGGTGATCGGCGTGCTGCCTTTCGGAATGATCTACGGAGTGTTGGCAGTCGGCGCAGGCTTGCCAAATTCTGCCGCCCAGGCCATGTCGGCGGTCATCTTTGCCGGTTCCTCGCAATTTATTGCTGCGCAGCTCTTCGGCCTGGGCACGCCGGCGCTGGTGATCGTGCTGACCGTGGCGGTGGTCAACCTGCGCCACGCCCTGTATAGCGCCTCCATCGCCCCCCATCTCCAGAAACTACCGGAGCGCTGGAAATGGCTGCTAGCTTACCTGCTGACCGACGAGGCCTACGCGGTAACGATCAGCCATTACAACCAGGCAGGCGAGGCGCGTTATAAGCACTGGTTCTTCCTGGCCTCCGGCTTGCTGCTGTGGGCTAGCTGGCAGGCCAGCACGGCGGCGGGCATCTTCCTGGGGGCGGCGGTCCCGGCCAACTGGTCGCTGGATTTCACCCTGGCATTGACCTTCATCGCCATCGTCGTGCCGGGACTCAAAGACCGGGCCGGGGTGGCGGCGGCGGTGACCGCCGGGGTCATTGCCGTCCTGGCAGCCGGCCTGCCATTTAAACTGGGCCTGCTGGCGGCGGCGCTGATCGGCATCCTGGTCGGCTACTGGCTGGAGGGACGAACATGACCGCATGGCTGACCATCTTCGCCGCCGGGCTGATCACCTACGCCACCCGGCTGTCCTTCATCCTGCTCTTCGAGCGGATCGAGATCCCCGCCTGGCTGAGACGCGCCCTGCGCTTCGTGCCGGCTGCCGTGCTCAGCGCCATCATCCTGCCAGAGCTGGTCTTCCAGGACGGCGCGCTGGCGATCGCCCCCACCAATCCGCGCCTGCTGGCGGGGATCGTCGCCATTCTGGTCGCCTGGCGCACAAAGAATATCCTGCTTACCCTGGTCTCGGGGATGGCAACCTTGTGGATCCTGCAGGCGATTTTGTTTTGACTGCTACGATGAGGTGAAAACATAATTAACGCCAAGACGCAAAGTGGCAAAGGAATTAAACTTAAGAATTCTATGAACCCAATCCGCACTCCAAAACTTCCCCTGCCTCCGCCGCTGAGCGGGCAGGTTAAGAACTCATTCGCCCATATCACGATAACCGAGCGCATACCGCGCATCGGGCGTGAGACGCTGGCAGAAAACCAATTCCCGCCGGCGGCTGTTGAGCGCCTGGAAGCACTGATCGCCGGGATTCCCGCCCAGGCCGTGCGCCGGCTGCAAGACCCCGAGGCGCCAGACCTGACCGAGTGGGACGCCTACGTGCAGCCCTATCTAAGCGCTCACTGGCTGGAAATTCCCTGGTTCTTCGCCGAAGAATATTTCTACCGGCGGATACTGGAAGCCAGCGGATATTTCCAGCCCGGGCCAACCTGGAAGCTCGATCCCTTCGCCAGCCAGAAGAGCAAGATCCTGCTCGCATCCCAATCCGCCATTCTTGCCTTGGGCGGGATGCTCGATCGAGCCCTCGCCGCGAGACGCCAGAACAGACAAGCCCAGCGGGAGTCTCTCTATCAGCTGCTCCTGGGCAGCGCCTGGGGCAACCAGGGCGATTTGAGCATCTGGTCGGTCGATGAAGAACGCCCAGACCACGATCAAATCGATCCGCAAGAAGCCCACTTGCTGATCAACCAGGCTGCCGAACTGGCGGATTTCATCCTGGATGGGAAACCTCTTGCCAGGGTAGATCTGATCCTGGATAACTGCGGACCCGAGCTGATTGGCGATCTGGGACTAATCGATTACCTGCTCAGCGCCGGCCTGGCGCAGTCTGTCCGTCTGCACGCCAAGGCCCACCCCACCTACGTCTCTGACGTTCTGATCAAGGATATCCAGCCGACAATCGAACATTTCAATTCTCTGCCAGATAGCCACGCCCAGGCCTGGGCGCAGCGTCTTACCGGGAAGATTGCCAGGAGCAGTCTTCAATTTGCGCAGGATTTCTTCTGGAACTCCCCCCTGGCTTTCTGGGAAATGCCGGAGCGCATCCACCAGGAGATGTCCACCGCCAGCCTGGTGATCAGCAAGGGCGACGCCAACTACCGCCGCCTGGTGGGCGACCTTTACTGGGATCCCGCTATTCCCTTCGCCGATGTGGGCGGTTATTTCCCGGCGCCGCTGGCCGCGCTACGGGTGCTCAAAGCCGAAGTGGTGGTAGGGCTGCCGCCAGGTAAAGCCGGCGAGATGGACCAGGCTGACACGGATTGGATGATCAACGGCAAGTGGGGGGTGATCCAGTTCCTGCCGCTAGCCAGGTAAGGATTGTTCGTCCAGGCGTTGAAAATCCAACCGGTTCTGGCGATAAGCGCTGCGGAAGATTTCCAGGATATCCATATAACAGGCGTGCGCCTGCAGATTGGGATCGATTAACGGTTCGTAGCTGGCCCACTTCTGTGAAGCCTGGCTTGCCTCGAACAGACCGACGCCCGTGCCAGCCAGGATGGCTGCCCCCAGTGCGGATCCCTCGGTGAGCTGCAGGTGCTGCACTGGCAAGGCAAATACATCCGCAACCATCTGCCGCCACAGGCGGCTGCGCGCTCCACCACCAGCCAGGATGATGCGCTGCGGCCTCTCACCCGATGCGATGAGAACCTGGTAGGCTTCATATAAAGAGAAAGTAACGCCCTCCATCAGAGCCCGCACCAGCTCGGCGCGCCCGTGTTGCAGAGTCAGCCCCAAGAAGAGCCCGCGCGCCTGCGGGTCCATCAAAGGAGTGCGCTCGCCGGTCAGGTAAGGGAGAAATATCAGACCGCGCGCTCCTATAGGCGTCTCCTCCGCCCAGCCGGTCATGCGCGCGTAAGCATCATCCCCTTCTAATCCGAAGACGCGCTCACGCAACCAGCGCAGGGATTGTCCTGCCGCCAGGGTGGCGCCTAACTTATACCAGGCAGCCCGCCCATCACCGGGCTCAAGCGCGCTGCAGAAAGTGTGCATGCGCCCGAGGCGGTCAATGTCTACCTGCCGGATAGGCAACACCAACTGACCACCGGTGCTGAGATTGACCAACAACGTCTGCGAACCAGTCGCGCCAACCCCTAACAGGCTGGCGGCCTGATCGGCGGCCCCTGTGACTATGGGGATGCCTGGCGGGATAGATAGCTCGGCTGCAATCTGCGGTCGCAGCCTCCCGGCAAAAGTGGTAGATGACTGGATCGGTGGCAACCTGACGGGATCAATGCCAAGCATCTCCAGGATAGTCGTGGACCACTGGCGAGAGTGTACATCCAACAACAGAGAACCAGAACCATCACTGGGTTCAGCGGCCCATTCACCGGTCAACCAACCGCGCAAATGATCCTTGGGGAGCAGGATTTTCTCCACCCGCTCCCACAGCTCTGGCTGCTCCTGCTGAAACCAGCGTAGGGTAGCTGCCTGGAAACCGGTCGCCAGCGGGCTGCCCGTGATCTCAATCAGGCGCTCAGCGCCGATCAATCGGGTGATGTCCTTCACCTGAGGCGCTGAGCGCTGGTCAGGCCAGATCACTGCCGGGCAAAGCAACCGCTCCTGGCTATCGAGCAAGAGCGTGCCGTGCATCTGACTGCTGAGCCCGATGGCCTGGATACTGTCTGCCCCGCCCCCATCAACTGCCTGGCGCACAGCGACCTTCACCGCGGCCTGCCAATCACCCGGATCTTGTTCAGCCATACCCGCTTGGGGGTGGTGGATGGGATAAGCCGCGCTGCCGCTCCCGGCTACTTTGCCCGTCTCATCCACAAGCAAGACTTTAACGCTTGACGTGCCCAGATCGATACCCAGCAAATAAGCTGACATCACAGGTCTCCAGGAATTCGTTTCTAGTCTAGAGACGAATCTTGCAGCATGGCTTCCACGACAACCCACTGACCGTTCGCCGGTATCAGGTTCCACACCCGGTCGAACGACTCGCCTCTCAGGTGAGCGATCAAGATCGCCAGGGCAAAGCCATGCGAAACCACAGCGACGGTATCTCCGGGATGCAGGCGGATGATATCCTGCGCGGCGGACACGATACGCTGGCGAACCTCTACAGCTGTCTCCCCACCTGGAGGGGCAAAGCTCAACGGGTCCTGCTTTTGATCCTGGTATGCCTGGGCATGGCGCGCCTCGATCTCGCTGAAGAGCATGCCCTGCCACTCTCCCTGATGGATCTCTCGCAGGCGGCTGTCCAGGTGTACGGGCAGCCCGCAAGCTTCTGCCAGGACCTGAGCAGTTTGGCGGGCGCGCAGCAGGTCACTGGAATAAATCGCCGTGATGCCAGCTTCTTGCAGGGCATGCGCCATCTCCTGCGCCTGTCTCCAGCCAGTTGGGTTAAGCGCCACATCTACCTGTCCTTGCCAGCGCCCCTCAATATTCCAATCAGTCTCGCCATGGCGAATTAATATGATGCGGGTCATTTCTTGAAACGTTCCCGGTACTCCGGCAGGTCAATCATCGGCGGGCGGACCTGCTCAGCAATCTCCTCGATATCCAGGAAAAACCGCCCCGGTTCATAACGGATCAATTTCATGGTCTTGTTGACATCTTCCAGGAAACCTTGACCATAACGCCGCTCCAGCTTATGGATCACCGCCTGGATGATGGCAAATGACATCTTGCTGAGCGATTCCAGTGGCTGGTTGTGGTGGACGCGCTCGCGCAGATCTACCTGGGCAATACCCCCCAGTCCGCACTGCTCGAAGGCATCAATCAAAAGGCCGATCTCCACTCCGTAGCCAGAGAAGAAGGCCATTTGTTCCAAAGCATTGCGCCTGCCACCGTACTCGCCAGAGAGAGGCTGGATCACCCCCGAGAGCTCTGGATAGAAAAGGTTGAGTAAAGGCCGGGCGGTCAGCTCGGTTACACGCCCCCCACCACTTGCCTGCACTTTATCGCCGACGCGCAGCGGGCGGCGGTAGAAGCCTTTGACGAATTGCACCTCCGGTTGTAGAAGCAATGGCCCGATCAGGCCATAAACAAAGCGCGGGTGGATATTAGCAATATCGGTATCGATCCACAGAACGAGATCACCGCGAGTCAGATACAGGCTTTTCCAGAGCGCCTCCCCTTTGCCGCGGCGGGCTCCATAGTGGGGCAGAGTTTGCTGATGAACATGCACCTGCACTCCCAATTCTTGGGCGATCTGGCGGGTGTGATCCGTCGAATCCGAATCAATCAGGATGATCTCATCCAGAATCGGCAGACGATCCATCAAAGGCTCCTTCACCGAGCGGATCACCTTACCGACAGTCTGCTCTTCATTCAATGCCGGCAACGCCAAACTGATCGTCAGGCCACGTTTACGCTTGAGTGCCAGCAACGCCTCCAAATCAGAAAATTCATCCGCAGAAAAGGTGTTCTCTGCAAACCACTTGTCCACCAGCACCGAGATGGCAGTTTGGCCAATGGTTTCGCTCTCAAAAAACACAGGAGCTGAGCGCTGGGTCTTGACCACAATCACCCCCGCGGGGCTCTCCTTCAGCAGCCTATCGGCAAACGGGCCAAGTGAGGCTGAGTGTAATGGCTGGGAAGCTGTTGAGCCCATTACGATGATCTCATAATCTTGGGCGACTGCCAGCAGGCTGGCAGCCGGGTCGTCGGCGACCAGTTCTCGCCGTTCGACATCCGGCAAATTGGCAAGTACCTGCTTAAATCCCCGGTAAGGAGCATCGCGTGCGTCTTCCGATTTTCGGAAATGGAAAGATGTCAGCCTGGACTCAGCGGAGTCGGAAAGAGCCAAGGAGACCCGCAGAGCCAGCTCAGCATACGGCCCGCCGCGAATCGATACCAGAACCCGGCGCGGGTCATCCGCGATCGGCCCACGCACGATCGCCATGTCACAAGGTGGGTTGGCCAAGGCCTGGGCTACCGTGATCCCCAGGCTTTCGAACTGGCGAGGCCAGTCCAGCACAAGTAAATCGGGATGCTCTGCCTCTACAATTTGGAGCAACTCATCCCAGGGGCGGTGGGCAACGCGCACTCTCTCCCGGATGGAGACGTGCCCTTCTTCAGCCAACTCGCTTAAGCGCTTGCGCAGCAGGCGAGCTGGAGCAGCAGCCACACTGAGAGACTGGCCTTCCTGGATGCCGACGATGCCCGCCAGCACGCTCTGCCCCTCCCGAGCGATGGCCCTGGCGGCCGCCAGGGCGTTGGCACAATCACAATCCCATAATACTGGCACCAACACCTTATGAAAAATTGTAGATGGGTAAGCTCTCTTCATTGCATACTGGCCTCGTGCAGCAAGGGCCGGATCTGCTGCCGGTAGATGCGTTCCCAGGCATACTGCATGCGCACGCGCACCTGGAAAGCGAAGAGACTATCTGTTGACAGGCGATGGGTTATCATCTCTGCGACCTGCCCAGGATCAGCGTCTGGAGAGAAGAAATCCGCGTGGCCATCCGCCAGGGCCTCGTAAAGGAGGAATATCAGCGCAGAAGATTGGCAAGCGCGCCAGGCCCGCCTCAAGCAACGGAATGCCAAAACCCTCCTCACGACTGGGCAATATAAGGGCATCTGCCAGGCGATAGAAATCTGCAATCACAGCCTCAGGCAGGTACTCCTGACTAAGCTCAGCCAGGAAGTGGGCGGCTCCGACCAGTCCAAGCTCCGTCCGCAGCGCTATCAAACCTTCCAGATAGGCAGCATTGGCCGGGTTGTGAGGTCCGAGCGGACCGGTGATCACCAGAGCTGCCTGAGGGAAAGTCTCCCTGAGCGCTGCCAGGGCACGTAATGCCAGCTCGATATTCTTGCGCGGGGTGAGGCGTACCGGCAGGAGTAAAAGCGGATGAGATTCCAGCAGATTGAGACTCTTGATTGAAGTTTTGTGTCTGGGTCTCGAGTTTGAGAAACTGGGCAAGGTCCAGCCCATTGGGTATGACCTGGATGCGATCCGGAGATAAACCAGTCAATCCAGCCAGCTCCTGGCGGCGCAGCTCTGAGACCACCACCTGGGTCGCCCCCGGCCATGCAGTGCGTAGCAGGTCCCAGGGATAACCTGGGTGCAGCTCAGTCTGGTAGCGTGACCCGGTCCAGGCCAGGTCGTGGTGCCACAGGATCAGGCGCGGAGAGTTGTCTTGAGATGCGACCCGCTGGACGGCTGCAGTCAAGGCCAGGTTCTTGTGGAGTGAACAGACATTGTGGGCAATCAGCAAGTCTATACCGGCAAGCGACCGGTGTAAATCTTCAGCCAGACTTTTCACCAGGTTGGGGAACTCTGCTGGGATGTCTCCCCGGTCCAATTGACTTTTCAGTCTAAGCACCAGGGGGTGGCGCGAGTCAATGTCTGGCAGGCAGATGAAATGAATCCGCGCGTCGATCGCTTCGCCGCGACCAGCTATAACCGTCACCTGATGACCATCCTCTAACATCAGGCGAGCGTGTTGGCCGATCACTTGCTCCACCCCGCCCACTACCGGCAAAGCTGAATAATGAAGCAGGGCAATTCTCATTTATGACACTTCCTGGGTAGCCTGAATAGCCAGCTCGATGAAGATCGACGACGACCAGCCGAAGATTGGAGCAGCCTTGGGAGGGTTTTCACCTGTCTCTGGATGATAATATTCGTAGATATCCTTCTGCCTGGAAACCATATCCAGGGTTCGCTGGCGTAACTGGCGAGCCAGGTCCGGGAAACCAGAGCGTTGTAAACCTTCTATTAAAAGGTAGTTCACATTGATCCAGGTGGGGCCGCGCCACATCTGGTTCGGATCGTACTCGGGGTCGTCCAGGGCAACGGTTGGCACCGGGAACCGAGGCCAGAAGCGGCGCGGGTTGACCAGGTGGTCCGCCAGCTGGTGAGCAACCTCTATTGGCAGCCGTCCAGTGACCAGCGGGAACAGGCTGAACGGCGTGACGATCTTCACCGGAGCGCCTCTCCGCCGGGCCCAGAACAATCCCTCTACGGGGTCCCATGACAGTCTCAGCATACGCTTGACCATAGCTGCCGCTCGCTTTTCCCACAAGCGGGCATCTTTTGCTTCACCGATCACGCCAGCGATTTTGGACATAGCCTCCTGCTGCAGGCATAGATAGGTATTGAGATCCGGCAATTCGACCGGCATACCGCCGTCCCAGAGCGGGCTATCATCTAAGCCCGAAGAATATGGATGCTGGTACTCACATAGACCGTTGTGATTCAGATCATTCTTATCAAACCACCAGTCATTCCAGCGGCAAATCGGCTCGTAGATTTCATCCAGAAACTCGCGATCATTGCCATATTCATACAACTTCCAGGCAGCCCAGGCGATCAATGGAGGTTTGGTGACATCCGACTCCACCGGGAAGTTGAGATAGGTGACTGTGCCTTCATCGTGCACAGCGTCCGGGATCATCCCGTCTTCGCGCTGGTGATCAAGCAGAATGCGCAGCTGATCCTGTGCCAGGCGCATGTCCACATAACGGTAGGCCAGGGCATGGAAATAGGCATCCCATTGCCAGACCCCCACGTAGTGCAATTTGGAGGGGGTCATCGCCTCACGCGTGGTATAGAAACGGGTTGAGATCAGCCCGGCACGCATGATCCACCAGGCGAAATAATATTGGTTTTGGTACGCCTCCAGCACTGGCGGGACGGCGGCAAACCAGGTATGCCAGCGGTCGGCCGCGACAATATTGGCTTCAACCGGATCAGGGATATAGCGGTTAAAACCCAGGCGGGGTGTGATGTTGAGCAACACAACAGCGCCTTTATCCATCCCAGTACGCCCACCATCCAAGATCAGATTTACCTGCTGTGACTCCGAACCAGCAACCGAGATCGAGTTGCTCAACACCTGGGCATTGGTGGTGTAAGCGATGTTGCGCCGGATCTCGCCAGTCAGGTGCATCACCCCTCCCCGCCGATCAGTCTGCGCCCGGTCGAGATTAGCCTGGAAGCTTAAGCCGCAACGGCAAGGAGGCAGAGCCAGCATCAATGTTTCGCTGTCCAGGAAGATGAGGGCGAAAATCCCCAGCCGGGTATTAAACTCCAGCCGGTGAGGGTAACTGGTCATTTCGAAATCCAATGGCGTGCCGTGCTCATCGGTAAATTGCCAGAGATCGACGAGCGGCGGCCGGCTGCGATATGAAGACAGCTTATCTTCGCGCTTTGACCAGCGCTCTGCCAGGCGCACCGAAAGATGATGATCGGATTGGTACACCAGAATGCGCGATCCGCGCTCGGTAAATGGGATCTCGTGCAGCTCAATCCGATCTTTGAGCAGGCGCAAATATTGGGATTGTGGCTCACTCATCCATTTTCATCCATTTCACCTGGTAGGGGTTCAGTCGGAGGGTCAGATGCTTTCCAGTGACTGACTGGCGGCTGATCAAATCCATGGCGCGGGTAACGCCATGTTCAGCCAGGTTGATATCAACAAGTTGAGGCTGAGCGGTTAAGTTGTGCAGGCACAACACACATTTCTGAGCAGCCGGGGAAATCCGCAGCAATCCAAAAATAGATGGTTGACATTCTACCACACGCGCTTCTCCGGAAGGGTGAAAGGCCGCATGCCCGGCGCGTAATGCCAGTAAGCCTCCCAAGCGGGAGAAAACCTGCGCCCGTAAGCTGCCCGGCTCAACTAGCTGTCTCTCCAATTCTTCTCGCAAGAGTTTCTGGCGATTAATACTGCGGTTTTGCCCGGTTTGCTTTACCCCTTCAGGCCAACCGCGCGAGCCAAACAGGCTATGAAAATAGATACCCGGTACTCCGGTCAACGAAAACAGGATGGCATGCGCAGCCACAAAGCGATCAATCTGCAGGGCAAGAGGTTCCCCACCAGCGGGATCGGACAGAGCATCGAAATAATTGATATTTAACTCATATGGACTGGCGCTGCCATCCGGATTTTGTTTTTCAGAGACCAGTCCACCATGGGCGAGGACCTGGTTGACCAGCTCGTCAATAGCTGCATCAGGCAGCAAGCCTTGCGCCGGATTCAGACCGATCCCATCGTGGGAAGCCAGGAAATTGAAGAAAGTAGTCTTTTTGGAGGGAAGCGCCAGCTTCGCGGCCCATTCAGCGAATATCCGCGCGTCCCCGTTCCGAAAGGCATGCAGCACCAACGGCGGCAGGGCGAAGTTGTAAACCAATTGGGCCTCGTTATACCCATCGCCAAAATAGGAGAGGTTATCGGCGTGCGGGACATTCGTCTCGGTGATCAGCAAGACATGCGGAGCAACTTCGTTCAGGACGAGGCGCAGCAATTGGATGATGCTATGCGTTTGCGGGCGATGGATGGAGGAAGTTCCCTCTTCTTTCCACAAGTAGGCGATAGCATCCAGGCGGATCAATTCCGCGCCATGGGCAACATAATCCAGCAGCAGGTCAATGATCTCCAACAATACCGCCGGGTTGCGATAATTCAGATCAACCTGATCAGCGCTGAATGTGGTCCATACAGCTTTCTCACCAGATGGGGTGTTGAAGCGGGTGAGCAGCGGCTGCGCTCGCGGCCGGACAACCTGCGTCAGGTCAGACCCTCCTGGAACTGTGATGAAGTAATCCTTATAGATTGGATCATCCCTTAAGAAAGCATGGAACCAGGCACTGTGTGCCGAGGCATGGTTGATCACCGCATCAAACATCAGGCGGAAGCGCTCACCCAGATGAACAATATCCGCCCATTCGCCGAAGGCTGGATCAACAACCCGGTAATCGATCACCGAAAAGCCATCATCCGAAGAAGCCGGGTAAAAAGGCAACAGATGAATCCCGCTCACCTTTCCTGGAAGGGTTTTCGCACAAAACTCTGCCAGGGATTGGAGAGGGAATCTCCCCGGTTCCTTGACCTGGTCGGGATAGGCGATCAGGATGGCGTCTGCCTGGCTAAGTCCCTGGCGGCTCGGCTGGGGGATCAAATCCCGATAGCGATCCAGGGTGGCTCGCAATTTTTGATCGGCGATCGCCCCCTGCAAGTCGCCGTACAGATCGCGCAGGATGGTACTCCACTGAGATTCCATATCAACCTTCCAGGATTACCCTGGGTAATTCACAGGCAAATCCAGCACTCCCCCACGAAGGTCTGAATTCTTAATTCGCATATTTCCCAATATCAAGCTCTACATACGGCACACCCTGCTCGATACGATCTTTACGACCTGCCATGAACTTTTCGACCCACGCGTCCGCCTGGCCAGCTGAATAGCTCCGGTATACCTGGGTATATATCCCAATCTCCAACAGTTTTAGAAAATTGGGCAGGTTCTCAAGCGAGAACTTGCTCAGAGCCAATTCCTTTCTGTACCCCTTCAGACAATCAGCCAGGATCTGGCCTGCGAAACTGGCTTTGTCCACCACCGGGTAAACTACCAGCATATCGAACAAAATCATGGCGATGTCCATGGCATACCACCCATAGCAACAATCATCGAAATCCAGAATTGTCACTGTATTATCCGTCATATCCACCATGAAGTTCCCCAGGTGTAAATCAGCATGGATGAGGCCATAATCTTCTGTTTGTCTTGGTAGAGCCTGGATGAGTTGCATGATCTCGGTTTTTCTTTTCAGGATGGCCGCCTGAGAAGGGTCGAGCCCACCCCCGGGATTGAAACAGTTGCCCATCTGGTCCCAAGCTGGCCGAGTCAGAGAGACATCCACTGGCTTATATGAGCTAGCAAGGGCATGCAGCCTGCCAATCGCCTGGCCCAGACTTTCAAACAATTGGCCATTCCATTGTTCAAATGAGATCGTTTCCGCCAGGACCCCCCGCGCTTTCTCATACACCACACACAGGTAATGGTCAGAATTGACCGGGACCATTTCGATTAAATTCCCATCTCGCGACGGCACAGGGCGAGTGACAGCCGCCCCGTGCCTGGCCAGGTAATCCATCCAGGACAGGATTGCTTTGGTGGAGGGCAAGTCGATTTCCTGATTCGGCGGGGTAATGCGCAGAACGAGCTCCTGCCCATCTCTGGTGAATACATGGACATCGCTGACGTGACCCCCAGACAGACTCTTCAGGTCAGATTGCGTAATGCCATATAGGCGGGTGGCTATTTCCAAGGCAACTGAATTCATGCTCTATGCTCCAGTCTCTAACGCTGTTTCTAACCAGGCGACACTTTCGAGAATGGTGGCCTTATTGAACGGTTTGGCGATCAAGCGAGTTTTTTCTGGCAAGTAACGCTTCAACTGAGCAACCTGCTCCCTTTGCAACGATCCCTTGAATGGCTCAGCGTGGTGATCCACCTTGCCATCATTACTATGCACATACACCGTTGAGCAAGCAGGTGCAATCTGCGCCAACCAGGCCGGCAGATCGATTTCCGAATACACCAGGAAATGTCCCAGGTCAAAAGCCAGTTTGAAGTTCTGCCTGCCAACCCCTTCGACCACTCGGACCAGGTAACCCGGGTGGGCCTCAAAGGTGTTGCACAATGAGATCGTAAGACCAGGATCGACCGACTCCAAGAAAGCTCCCCAGAAGTCAACGCTGCGATCAACCCAATCTTGCTCATAAATCGGCAGGCGAATAATGGGTAGAAAGGTTGAGAGGAAGATAATCTCTCTGGCGCCAATCCCGCTGGCAAAGTCCAGTGCTTGATCGAAGCGCTGCCGGACAATTTTACGCACCAACCGATCCGGCGTGCCTGGGTTCAAGTCAATATATGGCCCGCTGAGAGCAATTTCACCGGGATACCCGGCGAGGATGGCCTTGATCCCAGGTAATTTCTGCTTACTCTGATCGGCGAATCCAGGAAACAGGAAATCCTCCAGCTCGATCAGCGGTAGCCGGAAGAGTTGATCAAGATATTCTGGTATATCATCCACAGCAATGCCGAATCCGATTCTCATAGCTACTCCTCTCCCCAGGCATAGCCCAGCTTCAACCAACCCAGCAACTCGCCATCCAGGTCTTCGGGAGATAGGATGCGGAGATGATTGACATAGCAAGCCTGATCCAGCGCTTCAATTCTGTCCACCCGCTGGCTCTCGATCGGGCGAGATGTCACGATGTGGATAGCCAGATGCTGCCTGCCAATACGATTCACAGCCGCGAAGATGCGCCGGTTTTGAAAGCCTATGCGGGTCTTTGCAGGAGTGATCTCGACCACGCCAAGCGACAGGACCATGCCCTCAAATTGCCGGTATAGTTTCACCGATCTCTCTGCCTTCCCCGATAGGTAGTCCTGTACTGTGTAGCTTCCGCAGGCATGCGATTGAGCGGATCGGGTAAAACGCCGCCCACAGCGCGGGCATGACCACATAGGAGGCTGGTTCAACTCATAACCCAGGCCTCCTCGAGCGCCCGCCGGAATACTTTATCCAACTCCTCGGTCGGAGCAAGGTTTCCTGTCAGCTTCACTTTCATTGACGATAATCTCTCAATTTCAGTCTCGATAAACTCACTTATCGCAGGGATGCGCGGACCAATGGCTAATTCGTCTCCTTGGCTTTTTCTCGTAATCAAGCGATCTATCTCACCCCGTAAGGATGGGTCTATCACCAGCTTATCTACCAGGATTTTAAATTCTGTCGGTACGACCCCATAACCTTGCTCAATCCATTTGGTCGCTAAGATTGGTCGAAGGACATAGAAATATTTTTTTATCCACACCGTTTCACTCTTAAGATACTCACGGTAATTTCCCTCGGCCATATGGAGATAATGATAAATACAAGCCTGGGGGGAATAATATGTTTCAGCCAAACAACGTAATGATGTTGCCAACGTGAATTGATCAAAGTAAATGATCGGTGAGCCAAGCCATTCAAACAGGGGAGGATTTGATTTTCTGAACAACCTTAATGCCTTACGAATGTCCCAGCCATTAACATCTAGGCCTGCGGTGATTGGTCGTTCAATGACGTCCCGTCGGTCATCGATCGATAAATACCATTCTTGCGGATGGATGAAAAGAAAACGGACATCATAATCGCTGTCCTGGGAGGAAAAACCCCACGCCCGGCTGCCAGACTCGCAAGCGTATAAAACCCGAACCTTCTCCTCAAATTCGATTTGTCGTAGAACCGCATGGATTGCTTCAATAATATCAGGCATTCAATTTCTTTTCCAAAGGGTTATTGAAAATATTTTGTCCACAACAATCCAACTTCATGGTCCCCCGCCCGTCGAATTGATCGTCTGCCCAGTGATCCATTGGGCATCGTCCGTGCACAGCCAGGCAACCAGCCGGGCGGCGTCCTCGGGCGCTCCCCAGCGACCTTGCGGTTCGAGCTCCAACACGATGCGGTACAAATCTGGCGAGGCGTACCCGGTGTCAGTGGCACCCGGATTGACTGAATTAACCGTGATCCCGCGCCGCGCCAGGTAAGCTGATAGGCTCAACGTGAGCGGATAAAGCGCACCCTTGGAGGCGATATAAGCCAACTCGTTTGGCATAGGGCTTCCTTGCTGCCCGGAGGTCATCATTACGATCCGCCCGCCGGGCCGACCATCGTGCTGAGCGGCGAAACCCTTGATCAACAAGAGAGTTGCACGTACATTGATAAGCAGGTGGCGGTCAATCTCTTCTGATCTCAAATCCTCGAGAGGCGTCGATGTGCTATAGGCGTGATTGGCAACCAGAATATCCAGACGCCCGAAGGTTTGTACGGCAGAATTGATCAATTCCTGCGGCGCATCCGCGTCCATAAAGTTCGCCTCGCGATGCTCGACTCGCACTCCAAGGCTACGCAACGTCTCCAGGATCACCGGGATGGCTTGTGGATCTCCGCCGTAAGGTTGTTCAGCGTCAAAAGGCGCATAAGAATGAATGAGTAAATCAGCGCCAAACAATGCCAGACGTTGGGCAATAGCAAAACCGATCCCTATCCGCCGGCTGACGCCTGTGACCAGGGCAACCCTGCCCATCAGTGGTTTCACGATTACGCTATCATCATTCACTTATGCTGCGGCGAGGCGGTTAGGCCGCCGGAGCGCTTCCCCAGCCACAAACCGATCCAGGGCCTGTTGTGCCTCTTTAATCCAGCACCCGTGATCTCCCGGTAAAGAATAGTCGCCTGTACACGTTTCCCGGCGCGCATCAAGGCTGCCACCTCGGTCAAAGACGGATCGGGTATTTGTGGATCAGGTTTCGGCGCAGATGGAGTAAGCTGCGCGACCACCACCGAAGCGCCGCAATAAGCGCATTTTAGGACTTCTCTAGAGCCATCATAATCCAGAGGTCCACTGCAATTCGGGCAACATATGGATTGAATCATCTCACCGCATCCAGACCAGGCTAATGAAATCCTATTTGCGAAGCTCGGCTGGCAGCTCAAATAATCCGTCAGGGCCAGGTACAAAGTTTATCACCTGGTAGACTGCATTCAGGTTCAAGGGGCCATAAATATGGGGGAATTGATCGGCCCCGCCCTCCAGGTTCTCTTCCCGTACCGGCGCGGCTACACGCTCCCGATCGATACACAGCAATACCAGACCCGTCTGGCCGGGGAACAATGTATTGGCGACTTTCAGAACCTGTTCAGGCCGGGAGCAGTGGATGAAACCTTCGGAAGACAGGCTGGCAGTCTGATAAAACCCCACCTCCATTGCATGCTGCCATTCCCCAAGCGATGTTATATGCAGTATCGTTCCAGCATACTTCTTAGTTTTCATAAATCACTTTTGCTGCTTTTTTTGGGCTCTTTGTTCTTGGGCAATGCGCTCAAAAATCAGAGCCAGATTTCCATCCGGAATGTCGGAAACAATCACGCCATAGCGCTGCTGGATCTTCGCCTCGAAATCTTCGATATCACCAATCAGAAAGAAATCGGAGAGGCTCGACCGGGGACTGATTACAGTCGTTGAATAATCCAGCTCCAGGATGTTGGTGATGAAATCCTGGACGAGTTCTTTATGCTTGCGGAAGGCGAAGGAAGGGAACAGCATACCCCCAGTTTAGCACATCCATCGCGCAGATGGTGACTCGTTTGGAGAAAGAGCTGATTGATTATCGCAATAAAGTGGCGTAATAGATGGCAGCGCCGATGTGGATAAATGCGGCAGTGAAGAGCGCCAGACCAATAGGAACGTGCACAGCATGCCACAAAGCCAGGGTGCGGCGGGCCATTGCCAGGGAGGCCATCTGACGTCGGAGAAGATTACGCTGCCGGATCAGGTCATCGAGCTTGTCAGCCTGCTGCCGAATTGAGGCATCCATCCGCCGCCTGGCTTTGCGCCAGCTGGATTTGTTTTGCCACGTTCTCCAGGGGGTTTCCAGCAGCAAAACCAGCGGCTGACCTGGCAAGCCTGGTTGAATAGTAGCAAGGGAGACCAGGGCTGGAGCCGCTTGAGGGTTCGCTTGCAACCAAGCGCTAATCTGGCTCTCCGCAATCGCAATGTGCTGAGCAAGCATGCCCTCGTCCAATTCCGCCCCGTCCAACGTGCGTGGCACTGCAGTGTAAATATATCTCCCGATGAAACCACTCAACACAATCACCAGAGTTAGCAGAGTAACCAGGCCGGCAAGGCCATTGAATTTCCAGGAGGAATGCAATAGCACCAGAAAGGGTCCAACAATTCCGGTGACAATATGAAAATCGAGCCAGGTTGCCATGCGCCCCCAGTGTGCTTTGCGGCTGCGTTTGCGTAACGAGTATAAGGTCTCTGTCATAAGCATCAAAATAAAACCAAGGATGCCAAGCATGTGACCGAATAGCTCGCTGGCTTTTG
Organism: uncultured Chloroflexia bacterium; assembly: GCA_963706905.1. Lineage (GTDB taxonomy): Bacteria > Chloroflexota > Anaerolineae > Anaerolineales > UBA4823 > CAVPNY01. Next base: position 365,606 of record CAVPNY010000009.1, read on the forward strand.
GAATTTCACCTAATAATGCCACGATCACCAGATAGAAGACACTGGTCCCTAGAATTATGATGAAGGCGATCCACAGTTCACGGTTACTGCGCTGCATAACTTAGTTGGGAGACGAACTTTGACCAAAAATCCGCCAGTAGATCCGCCATTCGGATGCGCGGCTGGAGTAGATGCTGGCGAATTGGGCGGATATCAACTCGCTGGGAGATTAAGTGCTGCAAGGGTCGGGATAGGGTTTGATCACCCATCACCACAGCCCCAATCAGTGTTTGCTGCCCAATTAGTAGCCGCAAACGATTGATTTCAAAATTGGATTGAGCGGAGATTGCGTCCGGTAACTGCCGCCAGGTTTCACTGTCACCGCGGGCGATGCTGTGAAGGTCAAGATCCTCGCCACGCCCAACCGTTCCAATGATGGTCGTCGTCAGATCAGCCAGCCGGGTGACATTGAATGGTACGCTCTTAAGATAGGGAGTCCGTAAACCCGCCATATTCAAACCAGCCGCGGCGCCTTGCTCCCTGGCTGGGCCCCACAGGCTATCCAGAACCGCCTGACCTGTGGAAGGGTCGAACACCTGAGCCACATCGCCGGCAGCAAATACATCTTCCGCGCTGGTTTGCAAATATTCGTTCACCAGAATGCCACGATCCGACTTTATCCCGCAAGCTTCGGCCATTCCCTTACGCGCCTGGACTCCAACTGCGTATGCCACCACGTCACACTGGATTTGCCGACCATCCTTTGTACGCACCCCAACCACCCGTCCGTGCGACTGCAATATTTCATCCAGATCCGTATGGAAGTGTAGATTTACTTTTTCGTGCCTGAGGCGCTGCTCTACAGTGCGCGATTCGGTCTCATCCAAGACATTAGTCCAGTAACGGTCGCCACGCAAAAAATAATGGGTCTTCACGCCTCTGGCAAGCAATCCCTCCACCAATTCAAGGGCTGTGATTCCACCGCCAACTACCACCGCGCTACGCGCCCGGCGAGCCAGTCGGATGATCTGGCGGGCATCCTCCAGGCAGTCTAATTTAACCACCCCGCGTGCCTCGTAACCTTTAACCCGCAGGGGGGCAGCTTGTGCTCCGGTAGCAATCAACAGGCGATCATAGGGCAGTCTGGTGCCATGCTCAAATTCCACCTGGTGCTCCTGGGGAGCGATCCGAGAAACAACCCCGTGGAAACGCTGAATTCCCATCTGATCGAATTCCTTCTCACGAAATGGATAAAGCTGCGCCTCGTTTAACTCTCCAGTAAGGTAATAAGCCAGGCCAGGGCGTGAATAATATCCATCTGGTTCAGCGCTGACCAGAGAGACGCGCGCAGCCGGATCATGGCTGCGGATCGCTTCCGCCGCGGCAACTCCGGCCACCCCCATCCCAATGATCACATAATGTGTCATCGCCAATCTCCGTCATCAATCCGGGTTAAACAGATTAGTTCTCTCGAAATGTAAAACGCCGCGCGGGCAGCGCGCTACACACTCTCCGCAGGTCAGGCAGTGACTATCGGCGATTGGCTTGCCCTGCCAGGCGTAGCGGCGGACATCGATGTTGATCGGGCAATGGTAGGAACAGATCCCACATTGGACACAACGCGTTGCCTCCGGGACCACCTGCCCGACCGCTAATACCTGTTGGCGGGTGGACTCTTTCTTGAAAAGGGTACGTAGATTCATCTTTTTGATTTATCCATTGAGCCTTGTGACCTGAAAGCGATTAATCATCGCCACCGCCTCCGTTCTGGTGGCATTCCAGGCAACGACCAACAATATCCTCGATACCCTCTTCCTGATGTTTTTTCACCGTTTCTTGCCGATCATGGCATTTTAAGCAGTTTACCGAAGTGTTGGTGCCATTGTGGCAACTCGAGCACTGCCCATGGGCATCGCCATGACCCATTGGGAAGGAATGACCATCGACACTGATATCCCCCCAATTGCTGGTATTGTGGCATTTGGAACACTGACCGGACCAGTGATCGGCTGGACGAGTATGGCAGGATTGGCAATCACTCTGCCCACTGTGATCGAAATTGGCTGGCTTCCAGGCATTGGTAGAGTGACAGTTAGAACATTGTCCCTGGAAGTGGTTATCTGGCCGATTATGGCAAGATTGGCAATCTGGAAGGCCATTGTGATTAAAGTCCGCCCCTCCCCAGGAATTGGTAGAATGGCAATTGGAGCATTGGCCCTGGAAGTGATTAGCAGGTCGGTCGTGGCAAGATTGGCAGTCTGGAAAACCATCGTGGTTAAAGTTCGCCCCACCCCAGGAATTGGTCGCATGGCAACTGGAACATTGCCCCTGAAAGTGGTTAGCGGGACGATCGTCAGAATGGCAAGATTGGCAATCGGCCTGGCCACTATGATCAAAATTGGCTGGCCGCCAGGCGTTGGTGGAGTGGCAGGCGGAACACTGTCCTTGAAAGTGGTTAGCCGGACGGTCATCAGAGTGACAAGATTGGCAATCGGTTTGCCCGCTATGATTGAAACTGGCCGGTCGCCAGGCATTTGTCTTGTGGCAGGCAGAGCACTGTCCGGAGAAATGGTTGGCTGGTCTGTCTTTAGAATGGCAGGACTGGCAATCAGTTAACCCGCTGTGATTGAAACTGGCCGGTCGCCAGGCATTTGTCTTGTGGCAGGCTGAGCATTGTCCGGAGAAATGGTTGGCTGGCTTATCCTGGGCATGACAGGATTGGCAATTCGTTGCTCCGGCGGCTGCATGGTTGAAACTGGCTTGCGCCCAATCCAGGGTGTTGTGGCAGGCTGAGCATTGTCCCTGGAAGTGGTTCGCAGGTTTATCCTGGACGTGGCAAGACTGGCAGTCTGCCGTCCCTGCCAGAGTATGATCAAAATGGATTTCAGCCCAGTCATTGCTGGTATGACAGGCGGCGCAATCTCCAACAAAATGCGAGACCGGTTTCACGCTTGCGTGACAGGACTCGCACGTCGCGGGTGTGCCGGCATACCGGCCTCCACCGTGACAGCTCTCACAGGTCAATTCGGCGTGTCGGCCAGTGAGTGGGAAAAAGGCATGCAGTGCTCCTGCGCTGCCGGGCGGGAACAATACAGCGTGCTCGGGGATTATGGCCAGGTTGTCCGCATTCGGCGCAGCGGTCTCGTTCGTGAGGAAAGGAAGAATCGCCGGGTTTCCCTGAACCTGCGCAAGTCCCGTGTCTGTACCTCCTGCCATACTGAGCAGGGTTTGCAAGGCAAAGACTTTCTCTTGTAATGAAAGGAACGTGTTCGAGTCCTGATTTTCTACCAAACTCACCGAACTCAAGGCTGCCTTTAGAAAGCCGAGCATTTGCTCCAGACGATTGATATAAGTTCCCAGGTCGTCGGCAGGAATCTTACTGAGAGCAGCCAATGCCTGGTTAATATTTTCATCCAGATAGAAAATTGCATCCGCTTCAGACGGACTTCCAGCCAAGCTGATCACATCTCCGGCACGCCGCTCCACAAGAGTAATCAGGTACAGCGTCTTGCGATTCTGATCGAAGGTCAGATCGGCACGTCGCTGCTCGACAAAAAACTGAATCCGAAAAACAGGGCTGTCCGGATGAAATAACCCACCCTCGGCGAGTAGCAGGCTGACGCCGACGAACAAGACCAGCGCCAACATCAAGATCAAAGATGATAAGAGCAGAAAACGACGCATTCTCTTACTCCTCCCTGCCATCCGGATGGCAGTCAGTACATGCCTCCAATTTCCTCAGGTCGATCCCCTCCTCGCGGTGCTCATCTAAAATCGACTCAGGTTGGTGCTCGTGGCATCCATAGCAAGTGTAGGCAGCATAGCTATCCAGGTGACAGGTTGCACAGGCTACCTCACCACCGTCGCCATGATCTAGAGGAAAATTATGGAAGCGCAGATTGGCCGGAGTCCAGGCTTCAACCGTGTGGCAATACTGGCATTGCAGTCCGAAGCTCCCCACATGGATCTCTGGTTCGGCATGGCAGTTGACACACTCACTGGGCGTCCCCGAGAATACTTGCTTTTGATGGCAGGCTGCGCAATCGATCGAGGCATGCACCCCTTCCAGAGGAAAAACTTGGGCATGGTCAAAATTACTGAGCCGGTCAACCCCATCATGGCAGTCCAGACACCCCGCCCCAAACTGCTCCAGGTGACCCTCCATGAATTCAGCCCCAGCTCCGGCGGCTGGATCATCCCCCGCGGAGTGACAATCGATACATCCTTGAACTTCAAAGCTGGTTTCAAAATCTCCGGTATGACAATCCTGGCAAACCACAGGATCACCCTGGTAGTCCTGGGCATGCCGGTTCAAGCTAAAGCGCGTCTGCTGATCATGTTTGAAAGGATTGCCATCCAAGAAGGCCGGTGACCAGCCGTTCTGGTCATGGCATTCCAGACAATCTGACGGAAACATTCCCATATGCATCTCTGGTTCGGAATGGCAGGCTGCGCATTCAACGGAAGTATTGCGGAATGTCTCCATCACTAATGAAAGCGATTCCGCCTGCTTGCCCGATCCCAACCGGTAATCAGCGTGGCAATCCGCACAAGATAAGTTCATGTGTTGCCCATTGAGTGGAAAAGTCGAACTGTCGTGCACAAATGCGCTCATCGAATCGACCCCATCGTGGCAACCCAGGCAATTCTCTCCGAAGTCGGTGATATGTTGTAGCATGAAGGGTTGATTATGACCGGTGTGACATACTATACAATTCTCAGGCAGGGCAGTAAATCCAGGGGTATCTTCGTGACAACCCGTGCAATCCAGGGGAACTACAGCGTAATCGACCTGGTGCTTTACCAGACTGAAGTCAGCCCTTGTGTGATCAAACTTCATCCGGGCAGCCGCCCCGGGGTCAAACTGGCGACCCTGGTGTTCAGAGTGACAGCGAAAACATTGGTTAACCTGATCGATGCGGGCATGCACACCTTCCTGATTTGAAATTTCATCCCCAACCTGGGTATGACACTCCAAACAAAGCCGATCCTGAGTGGTAGAGAAAGGCGCATGGCACAGCGCGCACTCAGATTCAAATTCCGCATGCGAGGAAAATCCCGCCAGGCTGACGCCGGAGAGTTGCTTGGCACTTACCTGCCCAGGATTAAAGATTAAATTACCGCCGCGCCACATCACCAGAGCTAATCCAGCCAACAAAATCAAAGTCAAAGAAATGCTGGTCAATGAAAATAATGGGTGTGATCGCCTCATCGGTTGTCTCGATCATCTACTTTACTCATAGAAATCTTTGAAATAATACAAAATGTCTCGCTACTGTCTCCTGATCAAACTCTTACCTTGAAACAAACTCGCGAACTATGAGGTTGCGCCAATCCCCGGCACACAGATTCCCCTAACTCCAGCCCAACACCTGTATATCTGAGCATAATCAAAATGATTCCGACCCAGTCTTTTAGTTAAGACGTTAAATTGCGTTAAATGTGACGGGGAATTTTCTAAGGAAAATTTTCTTCTATCCTCACGCTTGAAGGCTGCGTTCTTGCTCCGCAGGAAGGAAATCTCAATCCGTTGCGCCGATCACCAACTTCTGAACCAACTGGCAATTTGCAGAAAACAGCTGGATATTCTTTTCGATGGCGTCGAGCTGCGCCTGGACATTCTCCACACCTACCCCAGGCGGGGCGTAAGCCACATAGAGGGCGTGGGTCGTGCTCGCCGTGATCGGCGAGAGATTATCCTGCCCGTAGAGGATCGTGCAAGTCACACCCTGGCTGTCACGCATCACCATATCACCGGGCGGCAATTGCTTGGGGATGCCGTTCATGCGGATGAACTCATCTCCCAAATGAGAGACATCGATCAACAAAGGTGGCTGGAAGAGCGCTACATCATGGCTCGCAGTCAGTACCAGCGTATCCAATTCGGCAACAAAATTGGCGTCTACCAACGGGGAAACTTCGGGTAAATTCTTACCCTTGATGACAACGGACTCTAATTGCAGGAGCACGTGATAAGTCTTATCAAAGCGCCTGTAATAACGCTCGTATGCTGCCATCACTGGCAGCGCCAGGAAGTCGCGGCGCGAATAGTCAGAATAGTGCGCCTGCAAGCGGGCTTCCAAGGCACGCTTTTCCGCCTTAAGCAGCTCAGACTTGAGCGTGTTATTTACCCCGGCGATCTCGAGGATACCGATCTGTGCGCCGGGATAGACAGATTTCCATTCAGGGGTGACAGTGATGGTTAGCATGGATCGATAGTGAGTTGGACATCCAGGCTGAAAATGGACGCGGGCTGAGCTATCGGCAAATCAAAGTCGATCTGGACGGTCGGCTGCATAGTTCAGTTGGATTGCGGAGGCTCAACCGACGGGTCCTTACGCTTGGCTCTGCCGGAAGCTACTTTCGCTGGTTGGGGTCAGGCGAAGTTCCCCCGGTGGTGCGGATGGATGGGATTTGGATCACCGTGATGTTCACGAGTGGAGAAACCCAAATCGATCAGATCGGACGGATCCGCCTGGTGAAACAAGCCAAGAAGATACCGATCCTGGCGGCGCAAGGCGTTTGCCCGACCACCGGTCGCACCCAATTGTTGGCCTGGTATGCCAGTGGACGGCGAAAATATTGCCAGTTATGGCAGAAATTCTTGGAAGCACTTGTATGAAGCCGGGCTTACCGTGGAAAATGACTTGGTCTTGTTGGTTTGGGATGGCGCTACAGGTTTTCGACCCTCTTATGAAAATGTCTATTGGCAGGTGCCGCATCGATCCAGTTTAACATAAGCCCGGAAAATGTGGTATACTCAGCGCCTTGGTCCAATCCTGGATCACAAGTTTCAGGGAATTGTTTTGGTAGTTCCGAATGATTGCCCGACAGAAACAAGTCGGGTTTTTTGTTGCCAGAAACGGTTCGGCCGCGAGGATGAACCGGGTAAGTTGCGGCAAAGGGACAGATTGGCGGAGTCATCAAAACGGTTCACATTAATTAGGAGTTTTGATGACAACCGAATTTACCCAACTAGATCTGCACCCTCAGCTGGTGCAGGCTGTCGCTGAGCGCGGCTACCTGACCCCCACCCCTATCCAGGCTTCTTTAATCCCAGTCATGCTGACCGGCCAGGACGTGATTGGCCAGGCGCAGACCGGCACTGGAAAGACCGCAGCATTTGCGCTCCCCATGCTACATAATCTAGAATCCGATGGACATCACGTCCAGGGCCTGGTGCTTGTCCCGACGCGTGAATTGGCCCTGCAAGTTGCCGAGGCTATCGGGGAATACGGCCGTTACAGGAAAGTGCGCGTCCTGGCGGTTTACGGCGGCCAATCATATAGTCTGCAGATCAACAGCCTTAAACGCGGGGTGGATATCGTGGTCGGAACCCCCGGTCGCCTGCTCGACCTGATGCAGAAAGGCATCCTGAATATCCAAAACGTTCGCACGGTAGTGCTGGACGAAGCGGACGAAATGCTCAGCATGGGCTTTATCGAAGATATCGAGACAATCCTAGCCGAAACCCCTGCTGCCCGCCAGACGGCTCTCTTCTCTGCAACCCTCCCGCTGGAGATTCGCCGGCTGGCCGACAAATACCTGCGAGATCCACAGGCGATCACCATCCAGCGCGAACAGGTCACCGTTGCTGCTATCGAACAACGCTATTATCTGGTGAACGAGGCCGACAAGCTGGCTGCATTGACCCGCCTGTTTGAAATGGAGCCATTCACCAGCGTATTGATCTTCGTGCGCACCCGCGCAGCAACAGGCGAGCTGGCCAATGAGTTAACCGGGCGCGGTTTCCCTGCCGAAGCCTTGAATGGGGATTTGAATCAAGAAGCACGTGAACGCACTCTCGGCCGTTTCCGACAGAATCAGATTAAGATGCTGGTGGCGACCGATGTGGCAGCCCGCGGACTGGATATCGACGACATCTCTCATGTGGTCAACTATGAATTGCCCGATGATGCAGAAATTTACGTCCACCGCATTGGGCGCACCGGACGCGCCGGTAAGACTGGCATCGCTATCTCGCTGGTTTCGCCATACGAGAAACGCCGCCTTCGCCAAGTCGAGGCCTTTACCCACAACAAAATTAACCGCGCTACACTGCCTAGCGAAGAAGATATCCGTAATACCCGCGAAGCGCAATTGGTTAACCAGGTGACTGTCTGGCTCCAGCGCGGCCGTTGCCGCCGGGAGCGTGAGCTGGCTGAGAGCCTGGTCGCCGCGGGTCACGATCCGATGGATATCGCCGCGGCAGCTCTGAAAATAGCCCGGGCCGAGGAGAAACAGCGCCCGATCGCGCCAATCCGCGAGGTTGTTGAGTCTCGTCGAATCAATTCTGAGCGTCAATCTATGCGCGGCATCCATACCGGTCGCCTGTCGCGCCCGACGCATACTTCCCACGAGCCGGATATGGTGCGCCTGAGTCTCAATGCAGGCAAAGAGCACGGCGTTCGCCCCAATGATATTGTCGGCGCGATTGCCGCCCACGCAGATATCCCCGGATACCTGATCGGCAAAATCCACATTCAGGAGAGCCACTCTCTAGTGGATGTCCCAGAAGCGCTGGCGGCGCAGGTACTGGCAAAATCAGGCGCGGTGCGCATTCGCAAGCAACCCATATCCCTGCGGCGCGCCTAAGCCAGACCGTATCGCCGGGCAATGTCAGCAGCCTGGGTGCGATTTTCAGCCTGTAGCTTTCCCAACAGGCTCGAAACGTGATTCTTAACCGTCCCTTCGGTCAGTACCAATCGCTCAGCGATTTCTTTATTCGTAGCCCCCTGCGCCAGGAGCATGAGCACTTCCCGCTCACGCTCGGTCAATGGTTCAAGCGGCGATGCCTGTGGGCGCACCAGCTCGCGCAAAGCCCGCGAGGCGATCTCCGGTTGAATAAACGGCTCTCCCGCATACACCCGATGAATGGTGGCTACCAGATTTTCGGCTGGGGTATCCTTCAATAGATAGCCCATCGCCCCAGCCCGGATGCCCTGGAATACGTAGTCGTCGCGATCGAAGGTGGTCAGGATGATCACCCGAGCATCTGGCCAGGCTGCGCAAATCGCCGCAGTGGCATCCACACCATTCATTTGTGGCATTTGAACATCCATTAGGATAATATCTGGGCGCAATTCCAACGCCATCCGCATCCCGTTTTCCCCATCGCTCGCTTCTTCAATCACCTGCATGCCCGGTTCCAGGTTGAGGATGGTTCTTAACCCCTGGCGCATCAAGGTTTGATCCTCGACGAGTAATATGCGAATCATGCTCATGTCTCTTTCTCCAGAGTCGGGATACGGATTTCCAGATGGGTGCCTTCTCCGGATTGGCTAAAAATGGACACCTTGCCGCCCAACCCTTCAATTCGTTCGCGCATGCCCTGTATACCATAATGACCCTTTACGACTGGCGCGCTGGGGTTAAATCCTGTCCCATCGTCCTTGACAGTTAGATTTACTTCACCTCTGGTCACCTGCACTTCCAAAGCCACCTTCCGGGCGTTGGCGTGTCTCTCAATATTGGTCAGTGCCTCCTGAGTAACACGCCAAAGCGCTTCCCCGAGGGGGAGGGGCAATTCGTCAGCCTTCTCATCCACAGAACAACTTGCTTCCACACCGCTCCGCTGGCCAAAATCCACGCACAACTCACACAAGGCCTGCGTCAAGGGGTGGGAGCCAAGTCCTGGGCTGCGCAACCCGGCCAGGGTACGGCGCAATTCATCCATGCTACTTCGGGTAAGCGCCTTCAATTCATCCATGGTTGCTGAGGCAGCCTGCGGATCCACCTTATATAACCTTTGGACCGCTTCGAGCTGGATCGCCAGGGCAGCCAAATTATGCCCCAGTGTGTCGTGCATATCACGCGCCAGGCGCTCTCGCTCGCGCAACACGGCCAGCTCGGCTTCTTTTTCCTGAGATGCTTCTAGCGCTTTCTGAGTCTGACGCAGTTCGTCGATCAGCCGGGCGCGCTCCTGGCTGGTGCGCCCCAGGTGATTCATATAGATTAGCAGCACTAATATCGACACCCAGCCAGCGATCAAGCCAAAGAGCTCTGGAAGCCCCAGCCCTTCAATGGTCAGACCTATCGACAGGAAGACATCCACCAGGAAAATGTATAGTGTGCCTACCAGGGCTTGAATCAATGGAAGCATGCCAAACATCTGCCCCATATAGGTGAACCCCACCCAGAATAGTTGTGGGAATAGCCAGGTCTCAACCGTCCACAAAGCCAGACTGCTGATAAAGTAGACTGGAAACAGCCATGCTTGCGGAGGGCTTTTTTTGTTCGATATCACCAGCCCCAGATATAACCCAATCTGAACGAGCAACATCATTAAGGCGGCAATATACCGCCAGGTGAGCGCTCCCCATCCGTTCGCCAGGATCAAAAAGAACGCAAATCCGAGTCCCCCCAGGGTAAGCACGGACCAAAATAAGACATAGCCTTGGTACATGCGGCCTGGGAGAGGTGGGTATTCTTTTGGAGAGGATTTCATCGGCCGAAACATGATTAACAGTGTACCAGAATTCTTATTAACCTGACTGGAGAGCTCAAGGCTCTCCAGTCAGGTTTCAAAGGTCAACTATCAGTTCCTTGGCGCCCAACGGAAGAGCAAGGCTGCCAGCAAGCCAGCCGCCAGGGTGTATCCAGCCACCAGGAGCAAGTTGGCGCCGACCGCGCTGCCCCATTCGCCTAGTAAGAGCGGTGGGCGAACCAGCTGGGTAATGGCAAAACCTGGCAGGAACCGGGCGACGGACTGTAACCACTCTGGCATACGATCTACAGGCATCACCATATCCGCGATGAACATCTGGCTGAAATACAGGATTTGCCCTAAGGCCACTGCCACGCCAGCTTTGGGAGCCACACCGCTAACAATTTGGCCCAGCGCTACACTTACAACCAACGCGGCGATAATCATCGGGATTGCCTTGAGCACACCCGCCAGAGTGGGGTTGAAATCAAAGAACACCACCGCCGTGAGCAGGATCAAAGCTGCCTGGAGCATCCCGATCGAGATGTTGACAATCAAGTAGCTAGAAAGCAGCGTCCTTGCAGGAACGGGAGTAGCCTGCATGCGCCGGAGAACACCTGTTTCGCGCATATTCACCAGCATCGTTGAGCTGCTCATCAGCCCAAAGGCCAGCACATTCAGGACAATCACCCCTGGCAGCATCCAGTCCATGTAGTTTACGCCGTTCACCTCGACTGATCCAAAGACCAGAGCATAGATCACCAGAAGAAATACGGGAAACACCATATTCCAGAACAAGGTGATCCGATTGCGAAGATGGATCAGGAACATCGCTTTCGTTAAGATCCAAAACCGTTTCATAGTAACCTCCATAGTAAGCCCAGAAATGAAAGATAATATTGTGGTGTAAGCTATACTTCCAAAATTCGCCCAGTTAGACGCAGGAATACATCTTCTAGATTGGGTTGGCGCAGCGAAATATCACCCAACAATTTACCATGCGTCTCAGCCAGCCTGCCGAGCGCTGCGAGGGTTTCATTCGGAAGGTGGGTTTCGACTTCGAGGTGTTGTCCGGTATAGCGCGCCTGAATCACCCCCGGTAGAGGGCGCACGGCTTCCAGGGGCAGGTCCAGATTAGTTTTGAGCATAGCTCCCGTCCCCAGGGAAGCCACAAGGTGAGAAGGCGTATCGCAGGCGACCAACTCCCCCCGATCAATGATTGCCACTCGCCCACACAGCATCTCGGCTTCTTCCATGGAGTGAGTAGTGATCAACACAGTTCGACCCTCATCGTGCAAGCAGCGGATCAACCCCCAGATAACCCTGCGCGCCTGGGGATCAAGCGCCTCGGTCGGCTCATCAAGCAACACAATGCTTGGGTTATTGGCTACCGCCACTGCCAGGGCTAGCCTCTGGCGCTGTCCGCCGGAGAGTCGTCTCGGGTACACCCCGCGTTGATCTACCAGATCGAAACGCTCCAGGATAGTTTGAACCTCGCCACGCGTGAGAAAAACATCATACAGGCCTGCATACAACTCCACTAATTCAGCCACCGTCAGGTCGTCCATCAGCGCAGTTTGTTGGAGCTGGATACCGAGCAGGCGCTTAATCGACTGCGGCTGTCGGATCACATCCAACCCACCGACATTCACCAGGCCCGCTGCCGGTGGATGCAATCCTTCCAGGATCGAGAGCAGCGTCGTCTTGCCGGCTCCATTGGGTCCTAACAAACCGAAGATTTCACCAGGCTGGATATCTAGGTCGATTGAATTTAATGCTTGAACCTGGTTTTTTCCAGGTCGCCCATAAACAGCCTTTAAACCCTGGACAAAGATAATTGGATCTACCATCATTTACCTCCATAACAGCGAATAATCTATTACCAGGATACCCGCAGAACGAGGCATGAGCCAGTGCCAGAAGGTAGAAATAAAGATCTGTTCAGGGTAGAAATCTGGAATGCCGAAAGACATGCGATCTAGCCGCCAATCGACATCCCGCTTATTATTTTGAGAAAGCCTGTTTCTCGTCGATCTTGCCCAGAGTAACCGCTTCATCCAACAAGTCAACCAGCCCCCGACGCTTGAAATAGAGTGCGGCATAATTGCGCTGCTGCTGGCTGCCATTGAATAGATAATGGCGGAGGCGCGCCCGGCCCTCGCGGGTATCCACTAATCCCAGAGCGTAATCGACCAGCTTGGTGGTCGCCAGATCATCTTTCAGTGCCAATGCATCCATCAACCGGTCTACATCTTCTGTATTTCCGGAATTTCCGAGGGCAACAAAGCAGGCGTAGCGGTCGATCGGGTTGATGTTATTCATGGCTCCTCCTGTTATGATCTCTACTCTCTATCGTATGTCTTACATAAGAGGACGTGATCATTCTCAAGTTAAAAATAAAAAGGCGCAGCGTTTTGGCTGCGCCTCGTAATTTCTGCGGCTGATCCTGCTCACTTAAGCGGGAACAACCCTCCTGCGCAACCGCTGCAGCGGTGGAAATTCACCATCGGAATCAGAGAAGCAGACATTCAATTGACAGGTAAACATAATAGCGGGCATCATATCACGACGCTAAAGATGCGTCAATCCACGATTGGGATTCATATTAATTCTCCAAGCGCAACGGACCAATCTTTCCCAATAATGGCGCTGGCTTGCCGGAAAGCATCCTCTTCAACATGCCGGATCACCTGCAATCGCTCTTCAGATTCCTTCGTCTCCAATACAAGCAAGGCATAATTCCAGACTCGATCGCGCCAGTGTGTAATCAACCGGGAAAGCATCATCTCATCAAGCGGGCCGAGTAGTTTATCGAAGATATCCATGGCTGGCATTGCCGGTTCTAACACCGTGTCTTGCACAGCATCGATTGTACGGGCAATAACATCATTGACATAGCAATGGTCAGAATAGCGCTCCGCGCGCTGGCCTTCTGAGAGTTGCGCCCACTCGGGTTCCAAGATTTCAACTAATGTTAACACCAAGTCGTAATTAATGTGAGCGTTTACTCCGAGCAGTAGCTTTTGTAGCGCCATGTTGTCACTAGTTTGTGTGACCCGATGAGTCAGTTGCCAGATAGGCGGCGCAGAGGGTGGATCATGCTCATATGCATCCAGGGCAATAAAATAATAGTCCGCAAAACGACGCAGGAGTCGATCTACCCAGCCAGGATCATTAAACTCACGGCGCTCAATTGCAGCTTGCATATTGCGTGTCATCATAGAGTAGCAATTTAGAAAGATTGCCCGTTGGTCTGACTGATCATCCCAGTGTCTGATCATTTCGAGCATGTGCTCAATCACCAATGATTCTGATGTAGGCAATTAACCTCCCTTATACATCAATACTTCTGGTCGCGTACCTGGCTTAACGATGCGTGTCTGAAACAAGCCGATGGGCAGGTTGCGAGCGCGACACGACTTTATGCAGACTCAACCTGCAAGCGGCTCTCGATAATATTACCTATGACCAAGTAATGAAAATCCTTACCCACCAGGGAAATAATCGCCCCCGCTGCCCCGTAGATCACAAAAAACAAACCAACGCAGGCAAAGCCACCCAGGACAGCAAAGGGGAAAAGGCCAGGTAGAACAGCCACCCAATCGCTACTCGACCTCTCCGCAAGAGTCATACCACCAAACATGCCGATAAAGGACACAAAATAACACAGCATGCCGATGACATACAAGAACAGCAGTATCAGATGAAACACCAAAGCCTGTAATGACTGGAAAGACACATAGCGCGATTTATCTTTTTGGGTGATCCAGATGATAGCCGGGATGATGATCCCATAGATAGGGATCAAAATCGCACCGTGCGCCATGGCCGCTAAGATGCGCTCGTCTTGCTTATGAACCTGGGGAAGCAAATCAGTATTTTCCATGGCTATACTCCCTGATGTCTGTGAGCTATTTCAATCCAGCCGCCAGACTTGAGATGTGATTGAATGTCGAATTTCTCCCTAATAAATATAGCATTAATCAAGAATCCTGGCAGCGCCATCCAAACTTGGAAGGCAGATTTTGAAAAGTCAATTCGCCTGTCTGGATGTTATGCAAAAGGCTGGGAAGTAGTCGGATCAAAACCCTCCGCCCGCAGTAAATCGTCCAACAAGTCGAGCAATGCATGTACGGCAGCCAGCAGACTACCATCTACCTGGTACGCTGCCCGCAAGACTTCTTCGATTGACTCAGCCATCCCAACCGGCAACATTGCGCAATTTGCCTGAGTCCAGGCTACCAGCCGTTTTTCGCCGGGATGCAGCACACGATTTAAAGCAAACACGACATCAAAGTAGCTGGCCAGCAGGGCAGCCACACGATGGTTCTGGCTGACCCGATCTGCCCGCCGACTGGCTTTTTCGATCTGATGTGCATAGCTGGGGATGACATTCCGCAACACGGCATGGTTCTTGGCGACGATCGCCTGGCGCAGCAGCTCAGGATAAGGCTGCGCACTATGTTGTTGTAACGCCTCAAACCAGCCACGCCGATCGTAAAGTACCCGCGAGTTACGCACCGTGTACCACAGGCAGGTGGTGTAACCCAGGCTGGCCTGGTATTCCCGCCAAACCCGGTTGAGCTGACCTTCGACCCAGGCCGGATCCCAATACATCACATCTATTTCGATGCCAGTCGCTGCATCGAACCACTCATCCCCCAGGTCCCAGAATTGCAGGTTAAGGTCGGCGCGGGATGCCCCTCTTTCCGCCACCAGAGCAGTCCTGGCAGCCAGCGGGATGGTTTCCGCGGAATAGACATACAAGTCAATATCGGAGTGCTGGTCGCTGACACCCGAGGCGAAAGATCCCGCGACAGCGATGGCTTCGACGGTGTCAAAGGCGCTGAAACGTTGCACCAGAAACTGGGTCAAGTGGTTCTTGGGGGATTGTCCCCTCCCCAGGGCTTCTGACAGATCATCTCCGTTCATTATTTTAATATTGTAAAGTAAAACCAGGTATTGGGCTATTGGTCAAGTCAATCTGAGCCCTGGCCTGATAAATGCGCAACGGATTTCTGAATCAGCTCCTTTATGACCGATATCTCCACATCCGCGAGCTTGTTGATATACAAACAGGCCTTTCCGGTTTTGTATTTCCCAAGCTTTTTCAATAATTCGTCATATTCATCGAAACCCGACATGATATAGAGAGTCAGGTTCTGTTTGCGCGGGGAGAAACCGGTCACGAACCAATCACCCTCTCGCCCAGTGGCATATTTGTAGTGGTAATTCCCAAAGCCAATAATGCTGTCGCCCCACATTTTGGGTTCCTGACCGGTGATTTCTTTCATCAGATCCAGGATCACAAAACTATCATCCCTTCTGCGCTCATCTGGGACAGCTTTTAGGAAATCTGTGACACTCTGATCGTTCTGTTTGGTTTTTAATTCTGCCATCTTCGAACTCCAGGCCGCTTAACCAGCGCCATCGAAAGCTTGCTTGATCCAGGCGATTAGCTCAGTGTCCACCTGGGAGGCATCGGTGACATTGACTTTAAACTGGCACATCCCGCCGGGGGGTATGGCGATCAAGCGATCGGTTGCTTCCATTGTCTTCGAGTTGATCCCCACCTCGACACGGGTTTTGGTGGCAGGTCCGATCATAGCAAACTGCCTTTTTCGGCGCAGGCTCACGTAACCCTTCTTGGGCACAACCTCAAAATCGCCAAACTGGTTGATCACCGCCATCAACTGGTCATGGATCGGGCGTAAATCCGCTTTGGCGCCTGCGTAGATTTCATCCACCACATCGTCAAGGGAGGCGCCTGTAGCCTGCGCAGCGCTTTGCCCATCGCTCTGTAGGGCAAAGTGCACCAGCATGGTGGCATCGCCGTAACCCAGGCCAAACTCGCGGATCAACATATCCCGAATTTCTCCGTGCTTGGTAAGGCCGCTGCTTTGAATCAGGGCAGTCAGTTCGGCCAGGGACTTGCCCGTCTTGACCTGGATGTTCTTAAGCTGGGTTTCTCGAGCTTGGTCTAAAGTATTCATCGATCCAATTCCTCTCATTCAAATATTTTTGCACAAGTAAAGACGGCTATTTTAACAAATAAATCTTAAAACTTCGTACCCCAGTTCACGAATATTACAACCGAAATTGATTTTCTGCCCGCCTCAAGTACTTTTTTGACGCCCGCCATTCAAGTTGTTCGTACAGTTAGCCATTTGTCATACCTTATCAAACATGGGAATATTTACGGTAAACCAAAATCTCCCGGGCTACCCGAAAGCCAACTGCCTCGGATGGCCCGACCCAGGCCCATATGGCGGTAATCGCCGTGGACGCCCATGGGCTCAATTTGATCTTCCCGGAGAAAAAGGTCTGTCGATAACTCAGGGACATTAAATCCGAACGCTTTCAGCGCGGTAACGATTTTTTCTGCATTCTACGGGCGAATGGCTACCCAAATGTCCAGGACCGCCGTAGCACGGGGGTATCCATGATATCCGACCGCATACCCCCCAAATAACAAATACGCTACCTCATGTTCTTTGAGTAACTTCAAAAAATCTTTGAAGTCGGTTGGTAGAGGATCGTAGCCATAGATAATCTGCCGCATGATCTCGATTGCTTCCAGGCGCTCGTAGGGTGTTTTTAAAGCCAGTATTGCTTCTCGTCGGGTGGGTTCGCCAGCGAACCAAGCGAGAAAACGGTTTTATCCAATTTCGGAAAGTTTAACTTATCCATACCTAAACTATACCAGGAAAGAGAAAGAGCGTAAATGAAACCACTTTACCATCTTCAACTCTTATGCCGGTTGACACACCTGGCAAGTCACTGAACAGTCTCTTAAAGACAATCTATTCAATAGCCAGCGCGATCGCCACCCGGATGCGCGGCTGGCCATCATCCGCTATACTCAGGATGTAGAGCGAGTGCTCGGACGGCCTTTCTACACCGCTTGTGTCGATCTCAGACCAACGCGCATCTACAGAAACGAGCCGCTCGCTCAGCCTCTTTATCTCCACCGAGCTCGGTTTGGTAGCCACCAGGCCTTGTGCCCGGTACCACTCAACAGCTCCGGCGAAGAACTGCTCGACCTCGGCAGTTTCAATCACTGCCCTGGCCTCCTGATCCGAGAGCACAAGCGCCGGCACCTCCCAGCAATTCACAATCCCAGGCAAATTGCTTGTGCTGAGCGACTGGCCATAGCCATCCAGAAAGCTGCGTACAACAGTTTTCGATCGTGGTCATAGGTTATTCCGGTGAGTAATTCCTAGCTCTGCGGCAAGGTCGTAATATCTCTGCGCCTCAGGCTGATTGCCGAGAAGCTCATACGAGTGTCCCAGGTTTAAATAGAGCGAAGGGTAAAAATCTTTTACCCTGTCATCGTTGACTATCTTGGCGCGGTTCAAAGATTCCTGGTTCCAAAAAAGGATGATCTTCGGGATCTAGTCTGGAAGCGGGCGACGTAATGCGCCGCCACGCAGGCCTCAAAATCATCTTTGGAGGCTTCCCAGGCTTGCTGATAGAGAGCGTGCGCAACCTCAACCCTGCCTTCGAATTCAGCGCGGGTGCCCTCTAAACAGAGTTTTATGACCGGATTCTCGAGATCCAAAATTTTATACGGCCCGCATGCGGTTGTTCTTCGGGTTATGCTCGACTTCAGCCAGGCCGAGCGCCTCCATCAGGGGCGGCACATACATGCCAAACCGGCCGCGCAGTCCTTTCTTCAGTCCGTACCAACCACCCACAGGGTTGTCTGGCGAGCGCCCCCAGGCCTCCACAGTGCCCTCGACTGCCGGCTTTTGTTCATCTGCACTTCCAAGCAGCATCCAGTCGCCGTGCACCTTCAGCATGGCGTGCAGGTCTTCGATGCAGCGCAGATGGTAGCGCAATTCGGTCTTCCCGACCAGGCATACCAGGGCAGGAGGATTGGCTGTCTCATCGCGATACATCTGGTATTCGGACGATCCGCTGGGCGTTTTCAATTGCCACGGTTGCTCTTTCGTACCCAGGCCTTTGACTGATCCAGTATTCATTTTCTTGTCTCCTTACCAATAAAGATGTCGAACTATACCATGATTTAGGTTCGCTTGAATAAAATGATCTCCAGGGATCGGGCAACCCAAAATTTGGCGGCAGGGGATAGTGGAAAGTTCAAAAAGCTCCAGGCCGGTTGACATCAGGATTTTTCTGGGGAACAACAATAAAGTAAAGCTGAGACCACCTTACTCAAGAGTTTTTCGGCTGTTATGAAGCCATTCGTTGATCTGGCGCAAATGGTCCCGGTAATCTCCACTGAGTGAGTTGATGATCCCTTCCACGGTGGCTGTGCGCCCGCTGTAATGCATGACTCCATCGGCTGTCAGTCAGCTTACCCTGGTCGAGGGTCTGGACATAACCTTCGAATTCTTCCATGGAAGACCTGAGCTCTTCAAGAAGTTCAGTCTTCGATCGAGATGCATATTGGCTCACAAATCCCGCGTTGATGTTGCGATAGTCACTGGGCGCATCGGCGTAGTAAGCCGGGGTCTCGCCGCGCAGGATAGCTGCTGAGGCCTCGATCATTAACCAGTTCCAGCCAATCAAGTGCGCAACGACATCTCGAGGAGACCAGCCATTCATGGGTGACAGGAAGAGCGCCTCGGGGAGAGAAATAATGCAATCACAGAAAATTTTATAAGCTAGTTCATATGCACTCAAAGCGTTTTGGCTATCCATGAGATTTGTCTCCACTTCTCCTTTATCGTGATAACCATGCTAACCAATTCTACACCTGGACGACAAGATTCCATTTACTCGAATATGAGCAGCTTATCCCTCTTGTCCTTCACGTAAATACGTGCTATACTAATTCACGTGAAAGATTACGTTCGGAGGTTATGATGGAAGCAACCCAGAATGTCACCCTGGCGATCCCCAAGGAAATCTTGCGCAAGGCCAAGATTCTCGCTGTGCAAAAGAACACCTCCCTCTCCAGCCTGCTGACCCAAACGCTGGTCGAGATAGTTTCCCGCGAAGAAGGCTACGAACAGGCGCGGCAGCGCAATCTGGCAATGTTGAAAAGCGGCTTTGATCTCGGTACACAAGGGAATATCACCTGGAAGCGGGAAGATTTGCATGAGCGTTGATTCGCAGGTTGACTATTTTCTAGATACAAACGTCCTGGTTTACGCTTACGATCGCTCTGCCGGGATGAAACAATCCATCGCTGCTCAATTCGTAAGCGATTGCTGGGAAAACGAAAACGGCTGCCTCAGCATCCAGGTACTACAAGAGTTTTTTGTGAATGTTACCCGGAAAATCAGCCTACCGCTCGAAGTTCAAACTGCGCGGCAGCTGGTTGCTGACCTGGCCCAATGGCGTTTGCACGTCCCTGATGCCAGCGATCTTCTGCAAGCCATTGACTTGCAACAATCCTTTCATCTTTCTTTCTGGGATGCGATGGTGTTACAAAGCGCTGCGCGCCTGGAGTGCAAGCAATTGCTATCTGAAGATCTGAGTCATGGGCAAAGCTATGGCGATGTCCAGGTAATCAACCCTTTTATTTCAATTCGCTAATGGATCTCTTCACCCACGCCATGCAAGATCGCATGAAAAACGAAGCGCCGCTGGCGGCGCGTATGCGCCCGCGCACGCTGGACGAGTTCGTCGGTCAGGAGGAGATCGTCGGCGAAGGCCGCCTGCTGCGCCGGGCAATCGAAGCTGACCGATTGTTCTCATCGATCATTCTGTGGGGGCCGCCGGGGACGGGTAAAACTACGCTGGCCATGGTGATCGCCAACCAGACCAAGAGCCACTTTGAGACGCTCTCGGCAGTGCTGGCAGGGAAAGCCGAGCTGCGCGTGGTGATCGACAAAGCCCTGGAACGCCGCAAGCTATACAATAAACGCACCATCCTGTTTGTGGATGAGGTGCACCGATGGAACCGCGCTCAGCAGGACGCCCTGCTGCCTCACGTGGAAAACGGCACCGTCGTGCTAATCGGCGCCACAACCGAGAATCCGTACTTTGAGGTGATCGGCGCCCTGGTGTCGCGCTCGCGCGTTTTTCAGCTTCGCCCGCTGGAGGATCAGGACGTGCGTCTACTGGTTGAGCGCGCCCTGCAAGATACCGAGCGAGGGTACGGCAAGCTGGAAGTCCAGCTGGACGATGATGCCATCGAGCACTTGATCCGGGTGGCTGGCGGCGACGCCCGCAACGCCCTGAATGCCCTTGAGCTGGCCGTCGAGAGCACACCGCCCATCCCTTCGACAAGCTCAGGGCAGAGTTTGGGCATCGTCCATATCACCCTGGAGGTGGCGCAGGAATCCATTCAGCGTCGGGCGGTGCTTTACGACAAGGACGGCGACGCCCATTACGATACCATCTCGGCCTTCATTAAATCGGTACGCGGCTCAGACCCAGATGCCGCCCTGTACTGGCTGGCCAAGATGCTCTATGCTGGGGAAGACCCACGCTTCATCTTGCGCCGCCTGATCATCCTGGCAGGCGAGGATATCGGTCTGGGCGATCCGCTGGGCCTGGTCGTTGCCAGCGCCGCGGCCCAGGCTTTCGATTATATTGGCCTGCCAGAAGGCATCTACCCCATCGTCGAGGCGACCCTCTACCTGGCGACCGCGCCCAAGTCAAACAGCGCCACGGCTTATTTCAAAGCCTTCAAGCGCATCGAAGACGAGGGCATCACCGCCGTTCCACGCCATTTGCAGGACAACAATCGGGACGCCCGTGCTTTGGGGCATGGACAGGGCTACCAGTATCCCCACGAAGCCCCCGATCACTTCTTGCCCCAGCAATACCTGCCTCAACCCCTGCTGGGTACCTACTTCTACGCGCCCTCCGAGCAGGGCTACGAGGCCCAAGTAGTTGATAGGCTGGCTCGCTGGCGCGAGGCCCAGCGCCTGGCATTGGGAATCACCCGCACCGAAGATGTGCCTGATTTATCCCAACAGGCCATTCAAGAACTCAAACAAAAACATAAACCATCCGGAGTGTTATAACGTCCAACTTTTTAACGTGCTGATGAGAAAATCAATATGCCAGTCTTCTTGCTAATCCGTCACGGTGAAAATGACTATGTCAAAAAAGGACGCATGGCAGGCCGCACCCCGGGCATTCACCTTAATAAGACCGGTCGCCTCCAGGCGCAAGCCCTGGCGGAGAGACTCAAAGACGCCCCCATCAAGGCTATTTACAGCAGCCCACTGGAACGGGCTTTGGAAACAGCTGCCCCGCTGGCTGAGGCCAAAGGTTTGGAAGTCATTCCTCGCCTGGGGTTGATTGAAACGGATATCGGTGATTGGGCTGGTAAGACGGTCAAGAGTTTAAGCCGCTTGAAGGTCTGGCGAGCGGTACAATTTACCCCCTCGCGGGTCAATTTTCCTGGCGGCGAGGCCTTCCGAGACACCCAATTTCGCATCTGTCAGGAGATTGAAGCCCTGGCTGCTCAACATGACCCCAAGGACCTGATCGCCTGTTTCTCTCATTCTGATCCGATTAAAGATGGCGGTGGCTTATTACCTGGGCATGCCGCTGGATACCTTCCAGCGGCTGGCGGTAAGCACTTGCTCAATCAACGTGTTAATGCTAGGTGAACACGGCTGCCGCCTCCTGACCCTGAATTTTGATCCTGGCCTTAACTTTTCCAAACCCTGAGTTTGGTATACTTGCCCAATGCCTTTTGATGCGGAGTGAGTATGCCACGCCTTGAAATTGAATTACGACCAGTTACCCATATCTTAGCCGATGCCATCGGCTCGCCTGGACAACGCATCTTCTATCTTCAGGGTTGGGAAGGTGATCGGACAGTCACGTTAATTGTAGAGAAATTCCAGCTTCAATCGCTGGCCTTGGGCCTGGAGCAATTTCTGGATGAAATCAACCAGAAATTCCCTGAGTTACCGGTCGCAGCCGGCGATTATTTAGAAGAGAAGATGCATATCCACCCACCGGTGGACCCGCTCTTTCGAGTGGGTGAGCTCGGCCTGGGCTATGACGCCGAAAGTGACTTATTAGTCCTGGTTGCCCGTGAAGCTGTACCCGAAGGACAGGAGGCTGAAGAAGCCGGAGTTGTGCGCTTCTGGTGCTCCCGGTCGCAACTGCTCGCCATGAGCCGCTGGGGGGTGGAAGTCGCCGCGCGTGGCCGCCCGCTCTGCCCGCAATGCGGTGAACCCATGAATCCGGATGGCCACTTCTGTCCAAAGAAGAACGGACACCTGCACGACTAGGGCTCAGGTTACACCCCGAGTGTTCCTTCCCGCCCTGAAATCCATCTCCCACCCAGCTATACGCCAGGTGCACTATGCCCAACCCGGATGAAGCTGTCCTTCACGCTCTGGAGAAGGGTAAATTAACTCTGGTTGGGGAATTCTTATGGGGCTCGAACTACACCTTCTCGGTGCAGATTGAGCACGAAGACCTGTCTTTTCAAGGAGTTTATAAGCCCACGCGTGGCGAGCGTCCGCTATGGGATTTCCCCAGGGCAAGCCTGGCGCGGCGCGAGGCTGCTGCCTACCTAGTCAGCGAGGCGCTGGGCTGGCGGTTGGTGCCACCCACCGTCTACCGCCAGCAGGCGCCAATTGGTCCTGGATCGCTGCAACTGTTCGTCGAGCATGATCCTGAATATCACTACTTTAACTTCAAAGAAGCGGACCGCCAGCGTCTGCGCCCGGTAGCCCTGTTTGACCTGCTGATTAACAACGCTGACCGCAAGGGCAGTCATGTTTTGTTGGATCCCAACGACCATCTGTGGCTGATCGACCACGGCCTTTGTTTTCACCGCGAAGATAAGCTGCGCACGGTGATCTGGGATTTCGCCGGCGAGGCCTTTCCCGAAACCCTGTGCGCTACCTTGACCCATATTGCAGAGGACCTCAAGCCCGGTTTGGATCTGTTCATTGAACTACGCCGCTATATTAACGGAGGGGAGATCAACGCCCTGGCTGGACGCGCCCGCAGGCTGATCCAAACTGGCACCTACCCCGATCCGAACCTCAACCGCCGTCCATATCCCTGGCCTCCAGTCTAAACAGGAGTATCTTGATGCCTCACTACAAACTGGCATTACTTGGATTTGGCAACGTTGGTCAGGCGCTGGCGCACCTCCTGCTGCGCAAACAAGCTGAGCTGCATCATCGTTATGATCTGACTTTCAGTGTGACCGGCATCGCTACAGGCCGTCATGGCACTGCTATCAATCCAGCAGGCATCAACCTAGAGAGCGCCCTGGCGGCTATGGCTGCAGGCGGTGATGCACTTTCCGCCCTCGCTACATTGCCCCCGTCCGGCAACTCATTCGATTTCATTCGCCGCAGTGGGGCCAACGTGCTGTTCGAGAATTCACCGGTGAATTATGCAAGCGGGCAACCTGCCATTGACCACCTGCAAACGGCTCTGGAGCTGGGCATGCATACTATCACCGCCAATAAAGGGCCGGTAGTGCACGCATACCGAGCCTTAACAAACCTGGCGGCATCAAAAGGGCGTAAATTCTATTTTGAATCGGCGGTCATGGACGGCGCACCAATCTTCTCATTATTTCGGGAAACCTTACCCACCGCCAATGTAAGCGCCTTCCGCGGTGTGCTCAATTCAACCACCAACTTGATCCTGACCCGCATGGAGTCCGGGGAAAGCTTTGATCAGGCAGTCGCCTATGCGCAGGCGACCGGCATCGCCGAAACCGATCCCAGCGGTGATATCGATGGCTGGGATGCGACAGTAAAGGTGGCTGCACTGGTGACCGTTTTAATGGATTTTCCCCTTTTACCAACCCAGGTTGAGCGCCAGGGAATCCGAGGTATCTCTCCTCAGGAAATCCAGCGCGCCCGGCAAGAGGGCAAACGCTGGAAGCTGGTCTGCTCTGCCGAGCGCACTACCGAAAGCTTACGGGCAGGCGTGCAGCCCGAGATGGTGCCAGCCAGCTCGCCGTTTTACCAGATCGAGGGCACCACCAGCCTGATCCAGTTTGAGACCGACGTGCTCGGCAGCCTTACGCTGATTGAGACCGATCCCGGCCCTGAGACTACCGCTTATGGCCTGCTGGCGGATTTTATCAACGCTGTAAGGTATTAATCGAACTGGCGCACCACGATAGTGCGCGCCACAATGTCAAAGGCGCGCTGGTGTCTGTCGGTGAACAGGATGAATAAAGCGTCCACTGGAAGTACCTCGAAGTAATAGGAAATGCGCCGTAGAAAAGCTTCCTTGTAGTAGATCGGCAAGCCATCTTCTCGCAGCACTCGCAATCCGAACAGTTTTTTACCCAAAGTCTGACCGAAGCGGGCCTCCAGGATGGGAAAGTACAGCAAGATGATCCCTGTCATGGCGAGTACGCAACCGGCAGCTAAGGCGATCAGGATCGCCCCCAGGATATATTCCCAACCCGACGGGTGCCGCGGGACACGGTTGCTAAACCAGACGAAAAATACAAAGAATACGCTGCTGGTAAGCATAATCAGGCCGAGGTCGACCGCAAACGCCACCAGCCTGCGCCAAAAACTGGCGTAAGGCAGCTCCAGCTGTGACATGAACTCCACAGCCACTTCAACCGGAGTGCCCATGCGGGTGATCACAGATTCAACGGTCTCGCCGGCGCTCTCAGCCGCTTCGAAATGCGCTCGTAAATCAGTTTCAATGCGCTGGCGCTCGCCAGCAGAAGCGTGGATATTCTGCAGCACCGCTGCCAGGTATCGATCAACTTCGTTCATTCTGCTTTACCTTTCCTGTTCTGTCTTTAAAAATCGATGGATGGCGGAAGAGAATTCAAGCCAGTCCAGGATCAACACCTTGAGCTGGTCAGCGCCTGATGGCGTTAGCTGATAATACTTGCGTGGCACACCTCGCTCCAGTGTTTCCCACCTGGCTTCGATCCAACCGGCATTCTCCAGGCGATAGAGCACCGGGTAGAGAGTTCCTTCTTTGAGCTGGAATAGCTGACCGCCGCGCCTCTCCAGCGCAGAAATCAACTCATATCCATACATGGGCCGCTCAGATAGCAGACTTAGGAGAATCATTTCCAATGTGCCACGCTTTAATTCACGATCGATGGCTTTAACCATTCAACACCTATTATGCGTAGGATAATACTTAGTTATACTAAGTATAGTATACTGCAAGGTATTCTCTTTGTCAAGAATAATCGGTCTGAGTATAATAAATAGAAGATAAAAATTTCGTCAAGAACTCTCAGTTGATTTTGCTCTTCTCATGAAAAAACCATCATTTAGGAAAAGTTGACCTTTTCCAGAAAGAATACAATCATGCCCCAGATTCACATCGAATTGCTCACCCTGGAGGATATCCAGGCTATCCACAAAACAACGCTAGAAATTTTGGGCCGCACTGGGGTAATCGTTCATCACGCCGGTGTCTTGCAGAGGCTGGCGGAAGTCGGTGTGAGAGTTGACTTCAGCGAGAAAAGGGCGCGCTTCAGTGAGACGGTGGTGCAGACCGCCCTGGATGCAACAAGCAAGCGCTATATCCTGTACGGTCGCGATATGCAGAAGACCGCCCGTTTCGGTTACGGCGATCTGAACCTGATGTCCAGCCCGGGCCAGTATGCCTGGTTTGACCACGTGAGTGGTGAGCGCCGCGAATCAAGTTTTGCCGACACGCAATCAGCCGCCAAAGTTGGGAACGCCCTGCCAAACATAACCATCGTTGGCGCTATGACTGCCCCGGCTGATGTGCCCACTCCTATACGCGACGTGGTATTGACTGCAGAGTTGCTCAAAATCACCGCCAAACCCACCCGTTGCTGGCCGATCTCGCGTCGCAGCTCCCGCTATGTTCTCGAGTTGTATGCAGCCGTAGCGGGTGGCGTCGAAAACCTGCGCACCCACCCCATGGGGGAGGCTTTTTTTGAACCGATCAGCCCGCTACAATTTCCCGAAACCGGGCTGGATGTGATGTTGGAGTTTATCGAATACGGCCAGCCGGTCAGCTTTGGACCGATGGCCCAGGTGACAGCCACTGGACCCGGGACCATCGCAGGCACCTTAGCCCAGGAGAACGCCGAGATCCTGGCAGGCATCGTAATCGCCCAAGCCTACCATCCGGGCACACCGGTGATGTATGGCGGTATCCCCCATATCATGGACCCGCGCACTTCGATCTGCTCGTTTGGTTCTCCCGAGCAAGGGCTGATGGCGATCGCCATGACCCAAATGGGCAAGTTCTACGGTCTACCCGTTTACATTAATGTTAACCTGACCGATGCCAAGACCCTGGATGCACAGGCGGGCATGGAGAAGGTTGGCAGCTTGCTGCTGGGGGCATTGGCTGGGGGCGACTTATTAGGTCACGCCGGTATCGTCGGCACAGATCACGGGGGAAGCCTGCCATGGCTGGTCATCGACGATGAGGCGATGGCATACGCCCGACGAGTGGTCAAAGGTTTCGGGATAGATCCGCAGAAGCTTGCATTGGATGTAGTCGAGGAAGTTGGGCCAGGCGGACATTTCTTAACCCATCCCCATACCCTGGCGAATTACCGCCACGAGATGTGGATCCCAGGCCCAATCTGGACACGCGATCCTTACGAGCGCTGGGCTGAAAAAGGCAGTCAGCCTATTGGCGACCGCGCCGTTGAACGAGTCCAGAAAATTCTGAGGGATTACCAACCAGAGTCCCTTGATCCAGCTTTATCCAAAGAGCTGGATCACATCGTAGCTTGCGCCCGGCAGGAGCTTGCGCAGTAAATGCCAGAAATACTTGTAAATAAAAGGATTATTATTTTTCCTGGGAATTAGAGATTATTGAATTTGCATTTAGGTGCATTTTATTGTATTGTTTAACTACCATTATGTGGAAATAATCAGCGATCGAACATCTTAGATTCACCCAGGAGGGCAGCATGATGCAAGTTATCAGCGAAGGTATTGGCCCCTTAATCCGGCCCCCAGACCTCAACGCCTTTCGCGAATGGAATCGCCAGAAACCTAAAGCACTAATCGATAAGCGCATGACCGAGGCGGAAGCCATCGCCCGTTTCGTCCACGACGGTGACTACCTGGGCACCGAGCTATACGGCACAGTGCGCTGCCCAATGTCGCTGGTGAGCGAAGTTGTGCGGCAAGGGAAAAAGGATCTGCTCATTGCCGGGCAGGGCGTGCTCGAGCTGGATATGCTGCTAGGGGCGAGCCTGGTCCGAGAGCTCGATATCACCTACATCGGGCTGGAAGTATATGGCGTCTCCAACGTACTGCGCCGCGAAGTGGAAAGCGGGCGTATCCTGAATTGCGTCGAGTGGAGCAACGCGGCATTTGCTTTACGTTTCAAGGCAACTGCCATGGGCGTACCTTTTGCACCGTTGCGCTCGATGTTGGGCACCGACACATTGCGGTACAGCTCGGCCAAAGTGGTAGAGTGCCCTTTCACCGGTGAGCCGATCTGCCTGGTGCCGGCTTTGATTCTGGACGTCGGTCTGATCCATGTCCACCGCGCCGATAAATATGGTAATGCCCAGATCGATGGGATCACCGGGTTTGCTGCCGAGATGGCGCGCTCCTGCAAGCGGTTGATCATCAGCGCGGAGGAGATCGTCGACACCGAGGATTTCCGCCGCCGCCCAGACCGCACCATCATCCCCTATTATCTGGTGGATGCGGTAGTTCACGCCCCGTTTGCCTCCCACCCCGGCGAGATGTGCTATGTCCATAAACGGGATGAGGCGCAGATCAAGGAATGGGTAAATGCATCTACAAAACCAGAGACCACCCAGACTTATTTGGAAAAATACATCTACAGCGTCAAAAACCACCAGGAATATTTAGAAAAGATCGGTTGGGAACACCTGGAAACGTTGAAGGTTAGCGGAGATTCCAATGGACAGCCCTGCATCTGAAAGCTATACACCCACGGAACTACTCATCTGCACATCAGCTCGCCTGATGACGGATAACACCACTGCCTTCATTGGCACAGGTATCCCTATGCTGGCAGCTTCGCTGGCCCAGCGCATGCACGCACCCAACCTGGTGACAGTTTTCGAGTTTGGCGGCACTGGCGCCATTCTTGATCAGCTGCCCATGGCAGTAGGCGGCGAAAGCACCTTTCACCGCGCCATCTCGGCAACCGGCATCTGCGACATGATGGAGACTGCCCAGCGCGGCTTCATTGAATACGGTTTCATCGGGGGGGCGCAAATCGACGCCTACGGCAATCTCAACAGCACCGTCATCGGGGACCACGACCATCCCAAGGTCCGCCTGCCTGGCAGCGGCGGCGGCAATGATGTCGGTTCGCACTGCTGGAAGACGATCGCGATTATGCGTCAGGATACACGTCGTTTTTTGGAGAAAATTGACTTTATCACTACACCGGGTTACCTGACCGGCCCAGGAGCGCGCGAAGCAGCCGGCCTGCCGCCGGGAACCGGCCCTTACCGGGTAGTCACCAATCTGGCTGTGCTGGGCTTTCACCCTGAAACCAGGCGCATGCAACTCCTGGCCACTCAACCCGGAGTTACTGTCCAGGAAGTCATCGAAAATACTGCATTCGCTCTTACCTCGCTGAAACGATCGCCATTAATCCCCCGCCTACTGACGAAGAGCTTCAGTTGCTCCGTAAGGAGATAGACAAAGATCGATTGTATATATAAATTCTAAGGTAGGAGAGTTCGCTCAGAAATCTATTAATTGATTCTGAGTAAGCGCACAATTCAGACCTCAGGTTGTTTTTTTGCTCACTTTTTCCATAAACCGGTCCGGGCGGGCTAATGGCTCAAATCCAAACCGGCTATACAGCTCATGCGCATCCCAGGTGGCAAGCATCCAGCGGCGCACATTCTGCAGCGCCGGATGTCCCATAATGCATTCGATTAACCACTTTCCCAGCCCGCGGCCCTCGGAAATCCTCAAGGACAAACACATCCATCAGGTAAACAAACCGGGCATAATCGGTAAGCACACGGGCATAGCCAATCTGTCGACCCTGATAATACATGCCGAAGTTGAGTGAATGTTCGGCGGCCAGCTCCACCTGGGAAAACGGGATACCCGGCACCCAATAAGAGTAATTTGAAAGGTAATCGTGGATCGCCGCCAGATCCAGGCGAGCTGGGTCCGTGCTGATGATAAATTCACCCTGGCGAAATTCAAGGATTTCAGTCTGCATCGCCAATCCACTCTACAATGGTAGCTTCGCCTTGACCGACGCCCACACACAGCGTTGCCAGGCCATAGAATGGTCGCTTTTCACCAGGGGCACGGCGACCCATCTCGTGCAACAGGGTGGTTAATATGCGCGCCCCCGAGCAACCCAGTGGGTGCCCCAGGGCAATCGCTCCACCATTGACATTGGTAATCTCCGGGCGCAAGCCAAGCTCGCGCATCACCGCTAAGGCTTGCACGGCAAATGCCTCATTCACCTCGATCAGCCCAATATCATCTATCCTCAGGCCTGCCCTGACAAGCGCCTTCCGGGTAGCCGGGATTGGGCCATATCCCATCACTCGCGGCGGCACGCCCGCCGCCGCACTGGCAACCACCCTCGCCAGTGGTTTCAAGCCCAGATCCCTGGCCTTATCTGCGCTCATTAAAAGCACAGCTGCCGCTCCGTCATTCAGGCCCGAGGAATTCCCAGCGGTGACCGTCCCATCTTTGCGGAAAGCCGGCCTGAGGCGCGCCAGGGATTCCAAACTGGTATCGCGCCGCGGGCGTTCATCGGTAGCCACCAATAGCGCATCACCCTTACGCTGTGGAACTGGCACGGGGGTGATCTCCTCGGCAAATTTGCCCGAGTCGATAGCAGCCACTGCCCGGCGATGACTCTCGACAGCAAATGCATCCTGGTCCTGGCGGCTGATTTGAGTCTCAGCATAGATATTTTCAGCGGTCTCACCCATTGATTCGGTGCCGTACAACTCAACCATCTTGGGATTGGGATAGCGCCAACCCAGGGTGGTATCCCAGGCAGTCAGATTACCGAAAGCGAAGGGTTGCTCGGCTTTGGGAACAGAGTAAGGGGCGCGCGACATGCTCTCCACCCCACCAGCGATATATACCTCGCCTTCTCCAGCGCGAATTGCCCGCGCCGCCTGATTAACTGCTGCCAGCCCGGAAGCACAAAGGCGGTTCAGAGTTACAGCAGGGACGTGCACTGGAAATCCAGCCAGCAATACAGCCATGCGGGCTACATTGCGGTTGTCCTCACCAGCCTGATTGGCGCAACCCAGGTAGACTTCTTCAATGGATCCGGCATCCAGACCGGTGCGTTCAACAATTGCTTTTAACACCAGCGCTGCCAGGTCATCGGGACGCACGGGCGCCAGCCCGCCTCCCAAAGCCCCGATGGGGGTACGAATGGCGTCAATTATGACTGCTTCGATCATCAGTTTTTCTCCGTGGTTTGGATGATGTCTGGAACCTTTTCTGGTAGTCTGATATGATTCTACCATCCTGTCCAGCAGTGGTACAATTCGGGCCTAGCCCTAAAAAAACAGAACGGAGTAAACCATGCATTCATCGACCAATCCACACATCCAGCGGGATACTCAACCCAATGACCTGATTGTAATCGCCGGAGCAGGCGGGTTTATTGGAGGATCGCTGGTGCGCTATTTTCACGAGCTTGGTTTCTCTCGCATCCGCGCCGTTGATAAAAAACCCCTTCCAGATTGGTATCAGCGCACCCCCGGCGTCGAAAACCTGTGTCAGGACCTTTCAGACCCCAATAACTGCACAACAGCCGTCCAAGGCGCTACAGAAGTTTATAATCTCGCTGCCGACATGGGCGGGATGGGCTTCATCGAACGCTTTCGCATCGAGTGCCTGCGCTCCGTTTTGATCAACACCCACCTCCTGGAAGCCGCTTACCGCGCCGGAGCCCAGCGATATTTCTTCTCGTCCTCCGCCTGTGCGTATAACACCGATCTCCAGCAAGACCCGAACGTGCGCGCCCTTAAAGAATCCGACGCTTACCCCGCCATGGCTGAGCACGGTTACGGTTGGGAAAAACTCATCTCCGAAATGTTCTGCCAGGAGTACTGGGCTGAGCGCGGAATGCAAACTTTCATTGCCCGTTTCCACAACGTGTACGGCCCCAATGGCACCTGGGATGGCGGTCGCGAGAAAGCCCCAGCTGCTCTATGCCGCAAGGTTATCGAGGCCATCGACACCGACGATCTGCGCATCGAGATCTGGGGCGATGGTGAACAGACTCGCTCTTTCATGTACATCGACGACTGTACATCCGGCATCGACCAGATTACCCACTGCAATGAGCTGATTGCCACCCCGATCAATCTTGGCTCAAGCGAGCTGGTTTCAATTAACCGCCTTGTCAGCCTAATCGAAGATATCGCCGGGGTTAAACTCGAGCGCAGGTATAAATTGGATGCGCCGCGCGGTGTCGCTGGACGTAATTCCGACAATACCTTTATCCAGCAGGTCCTCGGCTGGGAACCTAGCACCCCATTACACACCGGGTTGGAAAAGACATACACCTGGATAGAAGAACAATACACTGACCGCAAAGCTGGCAAACGCACGGTGCGCGAGGTATTTGTCCCATTTGATTGAATAAAGCCCCGACAAATGAAACTATGATATACGTTCTCAAATCCGGTAGTTTTGATGACAGGCGCTCCCGGAATATTTGCTTTTAGCAAGAAACCTACTGGCAACCTGTACGTGGTCGTCGGTTATGACGCTATTGTCGCTTATTAAAGGGAAAACCTCTTTTTGTTCAATCAGGATAAGAGAATGTACGTGTTTTCATTTGCCTCTTGACAACCGCACGTTAGTTTCTACAATCACACTTGGTAGTAATGTCATCTGTACGCCGCTTAGCACCGGGTAAAGCACAAATTCGTTATGGCCGTAATTGACAGTTCTCATTCTTTAATCAGGAGCAATGTTGAGCGCATGCGCAGATAGTGCCAAAAGCGCCGGCGTTTACACCGTCACTGTTTCCTTGATGATTAATGACACTGATCATATGACTCCCCTAAATCGTAAAAACCTAATCAAGATCAAGATTGTGATCAACCCATGACAACCTTTTTTCATTACAGATTGGAGACCGATCATGAACAAGCATGAAACTACATTCCATCTCTATCACAGCATGTTCGGAGATCATGAACACACAATGGTTGAAAGCGGGCCATTGGTCGCATCTGCCTTCCGCTTTGAGAGCGGTGTATGCGGATTGCGCTTGAAGAACGACCTGGGCGAGCTGGTGTTGCTCCCCTTCCAGGGCCAGCAAATTTGGACAGCAGAGTTCAACGGTCGCAATCTAACAATGAAATCCATGTTCTCTGAACCCCGCCCGACAAATGTCTTTTTAGAGACGTTTGGTGGTTTCCTGGTTCACTGTGGAGCAACCGCCATGGGTGTTCCTTCCAAAGATGATTCACACTCGCTGCACGGCGAATTGCCCAATGCCCCTTACCAGACGGCTCACATCATCCTCGGGCAGGATGAGCGCGGCAATTATATCGGGCTAGGCGGCAGCTACCAGCACACTGTGGCTTTCAGCTGCAACTATATCGCCGAGCCAGTGGTGAAGCTCTATGCTGGTTCTTCCCTGATCCGGGTGTCAATTTCGGTCACCAATTTGAAGCAATCTGAAATGGAATTGATGTACCTGGCGCATATCAATTTTCGACCGGTAGATTTTGGTCGCCTGGTATACAGCGCCCAACAGACGCCTCACCACGTGCGCGTGCGCACCGGCATTCCCTCCCATATTAAACCCAAACCAGGCTATGTGGAATTTATCCAGGAGCTTAAAGATCATCCTGAGAGACACCATGTCATGGCGCCAGGATTGAGCTTCGATCCGGAAGTGGTATTTTTTATCGATTATCTTGCAGATGAAGAGGGTTGGGCACATACCATGCAGGTGCATCCTGATGGCACTGCCGACTACGTGCGCCATCGCCCTGCTGAGTTGGATACGGGTATTCGCTGGATCTGCCGCACCCCTGACCAGGACGCGCTGGCCATGGTCGAAACTGGCACTGCAGAAACTGAAGGCTATTCTGCTGAGAAGGCCAAAGGAAACATTAAGGTCCTCCCGCCAGGCGGCAAATTCCATTGTGAGATCGAATTAGGATTGCTCCTCCCCCCAGAAGCTCGACTTGTTGAGGAGAAAGTTACCCGTCTTGTCACTCAAGGATGATAACCGATGGCCAATCTCTTCGAAAATAAAATGAATTCGCCCACCAATCGCCTGATCGGTAGTCTGCCAAAGATAGGCATTCGACCGGCAGTTGATGGGCGCCGTAAAGGAGTTCGGGATGCCCTGGAAGATGTCACGATGGGCATGGCAAAGATTGTGGCTGCCTTTCTAAGCGCCAACTTACGCCACCCTAATGGCCTGCCAGTCGAGTGCGTCATCGCAGATACCTGCATCGGTGGAGTGGCAGAGGCCGCTCAAACCGCTGCCAAATTTGCCAGGGAAAGCGTTGGGCTTTCAATAACCGTAACTCCCTGTTGGTGCTACGGCTCCGAAACAATGGACATGGATCCATTCATCCCCAAAGCGGTGTGGGGCTTTAACGGCACCGAACGTCCCGGCGCGGTTTACCTGGCAGCTGTGCTGGCCGCTCACGCTCAAAAAGGCCTGCCAGCTTTTGGCATCTATGGGCGCGATGTGCAGGATGCCGGGGATACATCTATCCCTGAGGATGTCCAGGAGAAACTTCTTCGGTTCGCCCGGGCGGGTTTGAGTGTAGCCTGGATGCGCGGCAAATCTTACGCTGCTATGGGTGGCGTCTCGATGGGTATCGCTGGATCGATCGTCGACCAGGCATTTTTTGAAAGTTATCTGGGGATGCGCGTTGAATCGATTGACATGAGCGAGTTCATCCGCCGTATTGAGGAGGAGATCTACGATAAAGAAGAGTATGGACGGGCACTGGCCTGGACAAAAGCATACTGCCCGGAGGGTAAGGATCCTAATGCCCCAGAACACGCACGGAGCCGGGCACAGAAAGACAAAGACTGGGAGAACTCGGTTAAGATGGCCTTGATCGCACATGACTTGATGGTAGGCAATCCACACCTGGCCGAGATGGGATTTGTTGAAGAGGCGTTAGGCCGTAATGCCATTGCCGGCGGCTTCCAGGGACAGCGCCAGTGGACCGATCATTTCCCCAACGGTGATTTTATGGAAGCCATTCTCAACTCCTCTTTTGACTGGAATGGTATCCGCCAACCCTATATCATCGCCACCGAGAACGATGCTCTAAACGGGGTGAGCATGCTCTTCGGACACCTGCTCACCAGCACAGCGCAGATCTTCGCCGACATGCGCACTTATTGGAGTCCGGCGGCTGTGCACCGGGTCAGCGGATACACTCTCACCGGGCGCGCCGCGGGCGGTTTCCTGCATCTGATCAATTCCGGACCGGCGGCGCTGGATGCCACCGGGCAGCAAGAGATGGACGGCAAACCCGCCATGAAGCCTTATTGGCAAATTACACCCAAAGAAGTCCAGCGCTGCCTGCAAGCAACCACCTGGCACGCTAGTAACACCGGATATTTCCGTGGCGGAGGTTGGTCGTCCCGATTCCGCACGCGCGGCGACATGCCAGTCACCATGTGCCGCCTTAACCTGGTCAAAGGTCTGGGGGCTACCCTACAAATTGCCGAAGGATATACGATTGAGTTACCGGATCAGGGTACATACGATCCTTGATGAGCGCACCGATCCCACCTGGCCTACTACCTGGTTCGTGCCTAACACTACTGGTAATGGACCTTTTCGCGATGTATATACGGTGATGAACAACTGGGGAGCCAATCATGGTGCGATTTCCTACGGACATATCGGCGCTGATTTGATCACCCTGGCGTCAATGCTGCGCATCCCCGTTTACATGCACAATGTCCTTGAGGAAAAGATTTATCGGCCACACACCTGGACAGCTTTCGGCACCTCGGATTTAGAGGGCGGAGACTTCCGCGCTTGCGCCAACTTCGGGCCTCTGTACGGAAAATAGGTATGCTAGCAAAAGTAAATCGTGGAAGTATGACTCAACCATCTCCACCAAAGCTTTTTCTCGCGTTTCGCTGAATTACGAGGCGTTACTCAAATCAAGACTTGCTCTAACCCTTTTTCCTACAGATCTCAGGATTGTGAAGCAAACGGGAAATGCACATTCTCTGTGATGATTTGGATATCAAAACCATTTTGAGCTATACTATTTTAAGGATTTTCACACATATCTATGCCAATCTGCTGAAAGTGATATGGATTGAAAAGGAAAATTGTTCGCAGATTGACTGGTGATTGCATTTGGAAGCGATGGGTCGATTGAGAACAGAGTGGTTTGAGGTCTCCTTCGACCAATAATCTTTTCTGCACCGCCACACAAGTATGAAGAAACCATATCATCACCTTCTCATTGCGTTGGGAGGCGCGTATGCCACAGAATCTGGATGATGCACTGAAATATTCACAACGCTGGATAGAAATTGTCCACAAAACCGAAGTAACCGAGGTTGAGGCGAAGGAGATCATCGAAGAATCGATCTATAACTTTGGAGAGCATTTCAACCGGGGCTGGTTGGAGTATCGCAAATCGGTGACTGAGGCGGGTGATTGGGCGGCTACCGAATGGACCGGTTCCGGCGCGATCTGCCGCGATATCCTCGGACGCGAATTCATTGACTGCCTTGGGGGGTATGGCCTGCTCGATCTAGGCTGGGCGCATCCGGAGATTGTTGACAACGTGCGCACCCAATTGAACCGGACTCCCATGCCCAGCCAGGAGCTGATTGATCCCTTGCGAGGCGTGCTGGCACGTTTGATGGCCGAGATCACTCCCGGGGATATTAAATACTCCTTCTTTGCCGCCAGCGGAACTGAGGCAATCGAGGGGGCAATAAAGGTTGCGAAACTTTACACCCAGAAACCAGGCTTTATCGTGGCGACCAAGGCCTTCCACGGTAAAACAATGGGTTCGGTGTCGATGCTCGGCAAGGCTGATTACCGCCAGCCACTGGGCACCCTGTATGGTGGGCCAATCTATCATGTCCCATTTGGCGATGCTGAAGCAGTCGAGCGCCAGCTCGAGATCTGCGACAAGGTTGGCATCGGCATCGCTGCGGTGATGATGGAGCCCATCCAGGGTGAGGCAGGCGCAATTGTCCCACCGGATGATTTTTGGCCACGCATCCGGGAAGCAACCAAACACTATGGAGTGCTATTAATTGCCGATGAAGTCCAAACTGGGATGGGCCGCACCGGCAAGCTGTGGGGGGTCGATCACTGGAATGTTGTCCCCGACATCCTTTCCGTGGCCAAGTCATTGGGAGGCGGGATTATGCCTATTTGCGCTTTCTGCTCCACAGAAGAGATCTGGCAAGTGATGATGAACCCGAACCCGTTCATCCATACTACCACCACCGGCGGCGGCGCACTGGCCTGCTCGGCTGCAATTGCAGCCATCAATGTTACGCTGCGCGAACGGCTCTGGGAACAGGCAGCTGCAAAAGGCGACTACCTGATCCCGAAATTAAAAGACTTTGCAGCAAAATACCCCCAAATTTACAAAGAAGTCACCGGTCGCGGGCTTTTGATCGGCCAACATTTCCACACTCCAGAGATCGGCTACCAGATAGCAGCGGGCATGTTCAAGCGCGGCGTATTAGTGGCAGGTATGTTGACCAGCGCCACCTCGATCCGCATCGAACCACCTCTGGTGATATCTTATGAGTTATTGGATGAAGTACTCAACCGGCTGTCGGATACACTTGCAGAGGTGGCTAAGACACTCTAATTGTTGGTCATCACCAGGAACGTTCGAGCTTCAACAGCCAGGCTTTTGTCTCCAGGCCATTTCCGGTCCCATAGCCATGCAGTTTACCATCTGCGCCGATCACACGGTGGCAAGGGATCACCAGCGGCATCGGGTTGGTAGCTTCCGCACGGCCCACCGCGCGAGCCGCGCGCGGCTTGCCTAAACCCTGGGCAAGCTCGCCATACGTCCGTACCTCTCCATACGGGATATCAAAAGTTGCGCGCAATGCCTGCACTTGAAATGGGGTCAAGACCGACCAATCGATCGGCAGGTCAAAGGATTTCCTTTTTCCAGCCAGATACTCGGCGATCTGTTCCAGTGCCTGGGCTGTGCGCTCAGAATCCAGAGAGATCTGATCGAACCCCAGGCGCCGAATGATTTGCATGATAGTGCTTTGATCGCCCCCAACTCCACAGCTACCAGCCCGCGGGCTGAGACAGCCGCCCAGACCGGGCCAATTGGTTGTATTTCACGAACACCAAACCAGGCTTGTTTCATAG
The DNA here is from genome assembly GCA_963706905.1 of uncultured Chloroflexia bacterium. Lineage (GTDB taxonomy): Bacteria > Chloroflexota > Anaerolineae > Anaerolineales > UBA4823 > CAVPNY01. The sequence continues at coordinate 403,212 of CAVPNY010000009.1, forward strand.
ACACCTTTCCATAATCAACTCGTCGTATACAATCAGTAATTAAGGATGCAAGCAGGGATCTTTCAATGTTCCAATACTAATAATTTGAAACCATATCGATCAATCCTCGCTCGCGTGCCCGGTTCTCGCACCAGCGGAAGATATAAATTCCCAACACGGCAAAAACAGCCGTCAGACCAAGCAGGATGACCAACAATTGTGTATTGCTCAAATTCTCAAAAGTGGGGAATGCTTCAGCGACCGATCCAACCAGGGAGCGGCGTAAAAGCTCAAGCCAATAGGTGATCGGCATCAGATAGCCGATCCAGCGCAGAAAAGGTGGCAACACTTCCAGAGGGAATATTGCACCACTGAACAGGTACAGCGCCCCGGCGACCGCTTCCCCCAGAAACCAGACCTGGTGGGCGATCAGTAAAGTCACTCCCGCCAAGAGCAGCCCCATCATTGCCAGCATGATCACCCCAACCAACAGCGAAACGAAAAAGAGCAACCAGTTGACCTCCGACCATACGATAGTTAAATGCAAGAACAACACCCCAAACAAGATGGTGATGACCACCGACATCGTCCCTACCAGGAACTTGGCCACACCGCGCCCGAACAGGTATGTAGGGATGTGGATCGGAGCGACATACATGTACTTGAGCGTCTTATAATGCTCACGGTCATCGATGATCGCCCACGAGATACCTGCCATCACTGCTCCAACATAGATATAGAAGGCATTGCCCAGGTAGATGTAGGGAAAGATCGGCAACTCGAAGTCACCCTGGGTAATGATGCTGTACATCACGACCAGGATGGCAGCACTGGAGATGGGCTTGATGATCGAATAGATTGCAAATAGAAACGGATCGGTCCAGTTGGACTCGATCTGCCAGCCCAACCAGGCCGCATTCTTAAAAGAGCGCCAGAAGGGTGTGGACATCATCGCCGGCTCTCCGTTAACCGCCCCTGCTGGATTGCCAGGCGCTCCATATAGGCCAGCAGATAACGAGCACCGATCACAAATACCACAGACAAGACAATCAAGATGATGATCTCGGTGCGTACAGTCAAAAAACCCAGAGCTGGCCCGGAGGGAAACACCAGCTGGCGCATTGCGTCCAGACCCAATGTTAGCGGGATAATCGATGCTCCGGCTGCCACCCAGAAACCCAGGCTGCGGATTGGGAAGTAAAACCCCGACACCAAATAGATTGGCTCCTGAGCCAGGTTCGAGATATGCCAGGCCTCTCGGCTTAGCAGCAAGAACAACGAAGCGGTCATCATCCCCATACCATACAGCGCGACCATCGTCAGCATAAATACCATAAATAATTGAAAAAAGCTGGTAACCTCATACTGAACCTGGAACAATATACTTCCCAAGACCATGATAGCAATGGCGCGTAAGGCGGTCGCCAACATACCGCCCAGCGCCATGCCCAACAGGATGGCCATCAGCGAGTTGGGCGCCATGACATACAAGGCAAGATTGCCCTGCTCTTTCTCCCAATATAACTGGCTGGACATGCTCCACAACACATTCAGCCAGAAAGCCGTCATCGCACCTCCCACTACCACAAAGCCGATATATTCCTCCGGAGCGTCGATCGCCCGGTAGACGAAAACATAAGCCGACACAGCCAGCAGCGGCAAGAAGACATCAAAAAACAACCAGGAGCGCTCGCGCTGCTGTCCGATGAGACGCGGGTAAGCCCGGGCTATCACCGACTTGAAGAATAACCTCCAACCAGTGACCTTCTGGACCCTCGCCTGTCTAGAGAACATTAATTGTGGATGACTGGCTACCGGCATCTCTTCACTGGTCATTTGTTACTGTGCTCCTCTTCCGCCATCGAACGCCCGACCAACTCGACAAAGACATCCTCCAAGGTCGGTTCGCGCTTCTGGAAATTCAGAATGCGCACATTCTTCTCGGTGAGGGTGCTGACCACCATGCCCACGACGGGCTCCTCTGCCAGGATAAACTCCAGCCGCGCCCCGCCATCGAAATCATGGCGAGTAACTTTTTTGACACCTGGCAGGGCTTCGAGGACATCAACTCCCAGGCCATTCAGAGGACTGACCTCCAGTTGGAAGATGGCATCCTGCTGCAAGCGGTGTTTCAAGACCGACGGCTTATCGCAGGCCAAGAACCCGACCCTGGTTGATAATTGCCACCCGGTCACATAACTCGTCAGCTTCAACCATGTAATGAGTGGTGAGCAGCAACGTGCGGGAGGTATCCGTGTCGATCCACTGGCGAACAAATTTACGCACATCACGAGCGGCGCCTACATCCAGGCCAAGTGTTGGCTCATCGAGGAACAAGACATCCGGATCCGTCAGGAAGCCACGCACGATATTCATCTTTTGGCGTAAACCGGTAGAGAGATCCGAGGACTTGGTGTTGATCCGATCACCCAAGCCAACGATCTCCAGCAACTGCTTAATGCGCTGGTTGGCTTCCTTCGAGTCCATACCATAGAATTGCGAGAACATCCATAAATTCTCGCGCACGGTCAATAATCCGTAGCCGGAGGATTCACCACCAGAAACCATGTTGATCCGTGGGCGAACTTTCTCTGGCTCTTTCTCCACATCATAGCCGGCCACACAGGCACTCCCCTGACTGGGCGCCAGGAGGGTAGTCAGGATTTTGATCAAGGTCGTTTTACCAGCCCCATTTGGCCCGAGCAGCCCGAACAATTCACCGCGCTCCACTTGCAAGTCTACATTCTGTAGAGCGACAAGCTCACGCGCTTCGGTGTTTTTGCTTCCCCGAATCTTGTAGATGCGGCCTAATTTACTCGTCTGGATAGCTAATTCCATAAATTTTCCTTAATACTGGCAAAACTGGTGGGTAATCGTAGGGTAATCGTAGGGTAATCGTCAAGCACAAAAAAGGGATTCCGGTTAATATAGGATTCGAAGGGCGATTTCTCTTCTTCTCCTCCTTAGAGAGAGCCGGGGGTCGGCGTCCCCGGCTCTCATGATTCTATCACCCGAGAGCAGGGGAGAAGCATTCCAGAAATCATCTCCCGGTCATTCATTCACTACCTGTTTCAATTGCATAACGCATAATTGGGCGAGTCTGGGAACGCCGTGCAACCTCCGTAAAACCAACCTCACGGAAGATGGATGCAATTCCGGTAAAAGCATAGATATCCGGCGCGTCGTCTTTTTTGGGTTCGATCGGATAGCCTTCCACGATACAGGCGCCCTTCTGTTGGGCATATACCAAAGCCGCCCGCAACAACTGCTCCGAAACCCCTTGCTGGCGGAAACCGCGGGCAATGAAAAAGCAAACCACCGACCAGACGGGTTGATCATCAACCCGTTTTAATACTGGCGATCGATCCAACACAGGGAAAGCCTCACGCGGCGCAACCGAGCACCACCCAATCGCACTATCGGCGTGGTAAGCCAGGATACCCGGCACCTCACCGGAGAGTACAATCGCCCTCATAGCCAGGCGATTGTCGTTTCCCTGATGGCGCTCAAATTCAGCGCGTTTCATCCGCCACCACATGCACCAGCACCCGCCAATCGCCCCACGCGGACCAAATAATTTCTCGAAATCATCCCAACGTTCAGGCGTCAATGGCAAGAATTTCAAATCACTCATATACAATACCCAGTCCGTCCATCATCGATGGGTGATAATTTTATCAGTAATGCGGGCAGTGCTCCACGTGAAAAAGTAAATGGTCGGCCCTTGAAGGACATGACCGCTATCATCGTCCGTGAAGCGAATCTCGCCACCTAACTAAGGGAACTTTCAAGGCGCTGGCTGCAAACTTATCATCAATGTTTGAGCTGCTGGGGAGGGAGCTTAAACGCGCTCAAGGCTGAATTAGACCAGAATCGTATGCAGGATTCTGGTTATCCACCCTATCCGGGATGATGATTTTCAGACGCCTTGGGTGTTACCCAATCCCCTGGCACTCGGCATGGCGAAAACAGGCGACAATGTGATCATTTACCATGCCAGTAGCCTGCATGTGAGCATAGCAGATGGTCGGTCCGACAAAGCGAAAACCGCGCTTAACCAAGTCTTTGCTCATCGCGACGGCTTCAACCGTCTGGGCCGGGATCTCCTGCATCGATCGCCATGCATTTATCTTTGGCGTCCCTCCGACGAACTGCCAAAGGTATTTGTCGAAGCTACCAAATTCGGCCTGAACTGCAAGGAAAGCCTGGGCGTTGCCAATTGATGACTCGATCTTACGAAGGTTGCGGATAATGCCTGCATCAGTCATTAATTCCTTGACTTTGCGTTGGTCATAGCGGGCGATCAATTCAGGATCGAAATTGTCAAAAGCCTGGCGGAAGTTTTCACGCTTGCGCAGGATGGTGGACCAGCTCAATCCAGCCTGCATCCCTTCCAGGATGAGGAACTCGAACAATATGCGATCATCATGGACCGGTACTCCCCATTCCTCGTCGTGGTAGGCGACGTAGAGAGGATCCGTTCCAGCCCATTCACAGCGAGCAGGCATGCTGACCTCCTTACGATTAGCAGATGTTCGCAGGCGGTGTTGAGGATCAGAGCGGAGATAAGTGGCTGTGGAGGTTGTCCATATCTCGAGAGGTAAGGTATATTGCATCCAGGACCATCCCTTATATTGTGCTTATCGCATCTTCTTGCCCGTCGATAAAACCAATCGGAAGTTGACGAGCTAACTCGAGATATCGGATGGCCTCGGCTGCCTCCCGCCTGTGCGAAGGCATACAGAAAAAGTATATCACGACGATCTGATGAGGCTCCGATTTGAGTTATTTCAGGCTAACACTTCATCTGATCAGTCAACCCAGGGTTAACAGTCAATGGAATGCGAGTGTGAAGCATGGATTATTGCGTCTGTCAGGTGTTAATGAATCAGTAAGGATATTCACGCTCCTGGTTCAGATGTCCTCTTCATTGACGTATTCATATTCAGCTATTTCTTCTGGCTCAGTTAGGCTCTCCAGATCTATATCACCGGGTTGCTCAGGATCCTGATCGCCAGTCTGCAAGTCAACCTCAAGATCAATATCCAGACTAGGCTCGTCTTCCGACTCACTTTGACTAACGGGTTGGTCTGATTCATCTTGAGGCGCAACTGAAGGTTCAGGATTTTTTTTATCACCACCAGTAACTAATCCCCACAAATCAACACAAATTCCATGCGGCGTTCGAAAATAGCCAATGTATAAGGTGGAACCGTCTGCACAAGGTTGGGGCCATTGTTCAAGTTTAATTCCCCTTCTTTCGAGCTCTCCGGCAGTACCAAATACATCCGCAACCATGAATTGAATACGGATAGCATCTGGCGGGGTTGAACGCGTGCTATCCAAGGTTGGAACGATGGCGATAAAGAAATCTCCGCCTGGACTGGTAAACATAGCATATCCAGGATCAAGCGCATTAACTGGCAACCCCAAAATATCTGTGTAGAAACCTACTTCGGCAGCGAAATCATCAACTTTATATTCAATACATTGCTTCCAATACTCTCCCCAGGTAAAGGGAACGGGTATGCAGGATTTTTCCAGAGCTTATCCCAATCAGAGGTTGATTGAGCCCGGCTGGCTATATCCAAACGAGCTTTGCCATATGCTCGAACGCGCGGATTTACCGGGAACTTCTTTAACTGGTTTACGACCAATATTAAGCATCATTCATCACCTCCAAGCTGCACAGCTAAACCATGTGATCTTCCCCATTCCTCCGATGGACCTTCCCATCCATACCGGGATAGATCGACACGATCTCTATCATCGAATTGCACCCCCTCGCTTTCCAATAAATACGCTGTTCTTCTCCACCCCCACCTGGCCGCAGACTGACCTTCCCTTGAGCGTTGAGTACCCGCTGCCAGGGCACATCTGACGGGCAGCCTGCCATAGCGCCACCTACCCATCGAGCACCCCAGGCAGCAAAATCGCGCCCGCTCATTCCAGGAGGAGGAGGGATCATGGCTGCAATTTGACCATAGCTGCATACTCGTCCGGGAGGAATTTGACGAACAATTTCCCAAACTAAAGAATTGAAGGCTGCTCGACCAGGAGGAGAGGTAAACTGGGGTGTCATTTCATCTCCATGTGCAATCTCATAAGTAGCTGGTTTGGAATAGTCCATCCAGAGAAGGCATTCTAAATATACACGAACATTTGTTCTATGTCAAGATGGAACTTCACAGATTTTAGAGTCAGGCAAGTTGACGCTGAATGCTTCGCGTGATAGAATGCATTCCGCTGTGGGCGCGTAGCTCAATGGTAGAGCAGTGGCCTTTTAAGCCATTGGTTAAGGGTTCGAGCCCCTTCGCGCTCATTGAATTAGCCCAATATGATGCAAAAACCCCTATATATCAGGTGCTTTTCTTCCACAAATACCTGCTAAGACGCAGGTTTTTGTGTTTAATACCCCGCTTTGGCCATATTTTCGGTGGGAGGCAAATAGTGAACGGAAACGTATGTCTGACAACCACAGGACACACTTCACCCGGCACAAGTACTGACCCCCAGTCCCAGCCAGATCTATCTCAAAAAAAGTAGCGCCACTACACCAAAAGAGACGAGGTAGGCAATCGGGTAAATGTAGTTAAAAGGTGCTTCCAGGCGATCGGCTTTCTCGCGATCTCCCTTTTGCTCCAGATATTTAAAGTATACATTTAGCACCACGACCAATGTGTTGATGATAAAGGTAATCGCCATAATGGCATCCACGAAGGTCAGGTAGCCCATGCGCGGGTAGTTGTCTCCTAGGCTCCAGCTGAAGGCAATAAACAGCAGCAGGTTCCCGGTGGCGATCTCGATGCGCCGCGTGTAATCTTTGAGGAAGAAGGTGATGTACGAAACGACGATGATCAGCAAAATGGGGACGAAAATGCGAAAGATGTAATAATCCAGGTGGCGCGGGGCAGAGAAATGGAAGGTAAAGCGTGAGATTGGCGCTTGTGTGCTGGAAACCTCATCGCTGATCTGCGTGTCAAAATCAGTCAGCACGAACTCATCTTCACCATGGTTGGGGTCGATTTCGTTGAATTCATCCATCGGAGTGAAAATATATTCGTCTTCCGGGTATAGCATGTCGACCTTGATATAAAAATCCTGCCGGTCGAATGGAAATGCAGTCCAGTCGAAATCGATCTGGAAATTGGTCGAAAAGCGCTCCAAATAGGTGACATGGCCGTTCGGCTCGATCTCGATCAGGCGGTTTTGCGACCAGCGGTTGCCCTGCTGGTTGAAGAAGGTAAAATCGGGCCATTTCCCCTTGACGTCTTCGAGAAACTTATTGTAGCTGTTTTCGGTATATTGCCTGGAGGAGCAGTTGCAATCATCCGGGTCGAACGCCAGCGCCGGGTCAGTCCATTCCAGCTTGAGGGTGCCAACATCGTTCATGATCTCGTTGGGCTGGTCGATGTTGACAATTTGCTGGAGCTTGAGGCCGACCTTAACCGGGATAGCCAGTTTCAGCAAGCTTTCCGTGTTGGGTTGGCCCTGACCTTCCAGGGCTTCGGGCGCATTGACCCCCACTTGCAGCCGGAAATCCCCACTGGTAAGCTGCCCGTCTGGCGCAGCAGCCCGAATATCCAGAGCGTAGTTCGCGCCGCCCTCGGGGAAGGCTTGCTGGAACGCGGCCGCGCTGGCCTGCCCATTGAGATTGGATACCCGGATCGGTTTGTTGCCGTAATCGCGCAGCAGAAGGATGGGCTTGAGGTCGCCGCTGGTGGCCTGCAGGTCGATATACAGGGTGTCACCCGGCTCCAGGTCGCTAAGCCTGATCGAAATGGCAGGTTTGTCCTTATTTAAGCTACCGTTGAGTTCCTGGACGAGATGCGATCCCAGGGCCGCCTGGTTTTGGACTGCGATGACCGCCCCGGTAGGCTCAGCGGTTCCATCCAATACCTGCGGGAACATCCAGTCCGATCAACAGGCGGTAGTCGCCGGCGGTGGAGCGGCCGGCAGCGGAAAGCGAGCTGCCAGCAATTAAGAAATAGTCACCATCCCCGGGCACGGAGAACTGCAGCGCCGCCGAGTAGCCGGGGCCACCGTCATCATCCCAGGCCAGGGCGTATTGATCCCTTCAAAGCTGGCAGTTCGAAAAGCGGCTGGGTTGAACTGGCCGCCAACTCCGTTACCGCTTTCTGATAGCTTTCCAGCGTGGCTGGCAGATTCTCGTCAGCCGCCAGGATAAACAGGATCGGATCCAGGTTGCCGGAGCGGTTTTCCATGAAAGCGTCCAGGGTCTGGCCTTTTTTAATTCCGGCGATGCGAAATACATCCACCTGCCCTGGCGCCAACGAGCCGGATAATTCCTGAACGGGTGGCAGATCTTGCGCCCGGGTACTGCCCAGCGGCGCCAGCAACAGGGTGAATAGGATGGTAAACAGGATTAGAATGGATAATCGCATGGGAACAACTCCTTGAAGCGTCAGAGAATCTTATAATGAGAGCATACAAGAATCCACCAGCTACATTGACCATTATAAATATAAATTGCCATTCACGGGCTACAACATGAGGCTGGCAGCTCAGCCCAAATGGGACTGCATCAGGTAATGGCTTTCTTAGCCAGACCGCTTGAGTAAACTCGGGTAATAACCGCACCAAGCAGAAATATCTGCGCCATGTAATATGAGATGATTAGCAGCATGGCGACCGATCCTGCGGCAGCCGAGGCGGAGGTGAAGATCCCAAACTGGATTAAGAATCCGATCAACAGGAAACCGATGGTTTCAAGGAGTGCCGCGATGCCTGCCCCTAACCACACATCCCGCCAACGCAACTTAACATCCGGGAACAATTTATAGATTAGCGCGAAACAGAGGGCGGTCATGCCGACGAAAATCAAAAGTATGATCAGCGAATAATCGGTAGGAACATCAAAAATCGAGATCGATCCAGCTAAGCAGACCGTTCACGATCGCCATGATTACCAACAACAACCCTAAGAGGATTACGATGGAGAAAGATAATAATCGCTGTCTGAGCATTCGATGGGATTTACCGATCGATGCTACGGGAACTTGCCATAATCTATTCAAGGCGAAATGGATTTGATTAAATAAACCAGAGGCCGCCCATAACAATGCCAAAAAGCCAATGAGAGACGAGAGCCAGGTCCATTGTTCTAACTTGTCAGGCAAGTTAATTGAAGCGTTGGCAACCATATCCTGGATGACTTGAACCATCTCGGGGCCCAGGATTTGTTCAAGTCTTTCATAAACTCGTTCTGTCAGGGCGATATTCCTGAGTAAGGCCCCAGCAACGCTGAAAGCGATAAATATCACCGGGGCGATAGAGAACATCGCATAGTAAGCCAGCGCGGCCGCCAGTTGAGTTGGCCGTTCAGATATCCAGATTTGATATACCTTCTTGAGAAAATCAAGGATCATCTGATTTTCTACTCCTCGCCTTTATCGCCATCCAGCGATGACTCCGCCAGCCATTCTTTTGCCGCACGCAGCGCAGCGTTACCCGCTTCGCCGATCGTCTGTGTGGCGAGGAAGATATTCTCCTCGCCGATCAAGTTGAGCATCCCGGTGCGCTGGAGCTGGCCTCGCAATGTAGGGCCAACGCCAGCCAGGATCAGCTTACCACCGTTGGCTTGCAAGGCCTGTGTGTAACGGCGTAATACCTCAGTCACTGTGCTGCCAATGTCTTCATAGCCACGCAATAACAGGATCACCACCGCCCGCCGGGTGCCTTCCACAGCAGGCAGGCCTTTTTCAAACGTCGTCGCGGCGGCGTAGAATAGATTGCCGTAGACATATAGCGCCGTTACCCTTCCGGATTCAAGTTGGCTAGGCGCTGGCTGCTCGACCGGCCAACCGCTCTCCTGGATCGCCCACTCAACGATGCGTAAGGTATTCGACTGCTGGAAAACGGACAGCAAGATTGAGATAGCGACACCCAGCAACACAGCGTATTGAAGTGGCATAACCAACGTGGAACCAAAGGTGATTAGCATGATGGTGCGGGAAACGGGATTCGTCTGCCAGATTGTCTGGATGGCGTTCACATTGATCATCTGAACACCGGCTATGATCACCAACCCCGCCAGAGCTGGCATGGCGATCAATTCAACCTGGTTGCCGAACAACAAAACCACTCCAGCGACAGCCAAACCGCCAAAGATGTTTGCCCATCGTGAGCGAGCTCCTGCGCTGATCATCAGCGCGGTGCCCGAGCTGGAGCCGCCGGCCGGGATGCCGCCAAACAGGCCACCTGCCAGGTTGGCGGCCCCCTGGCCAAAAAAATCCCGGGAGATATCCGAAAATTTTCCATCCGGATTGGGAAAAGTCTGGCTCACGCCCGCCCCCTGCACCAGGCCAATGATTCCAATGGCGATGGCTGGAACGATCAGCGGAAATATGAGCGCTGGATCAGGCAGAACCAGGCTGGGAAGGGCCCGTGGCACATCGGCGATGTCTCCTACCAGCTTAATACTGGTTGCAAAAAACTGGTTCAGCAATATAGCCGCCCCGGAAGCCAGCAGGAGCGCCAGAACCAGGGAGAACTTGGACAGGCGCGTTGATCCCAGCCAATAGATCAGGATGATCGTCAACAGGCCGATCACCAGCGTTGCCCATTCGATCGAGCGCCGGTTCAGCAGCAGGTCAGCTAACTGGTATATTTTGCCCGAGTACGCGCTGTAGTAACCGGTGAAATCACCCAGTTGGCCGATAATGATCAGAATAGCCACCCCGGTCATGAATCCGGTCATCACCGAAAATGGGATGAAGCGGGTTACCCAGCCCAGGCGGAGCAGGCCAAGGAGCACCTGAAATACGCCAATCAGAAGCACCAGGGTCACCAGGACGGTTCCCTGGGTGCTCGCCGGATAGGTGCTCAGCGTATCACCGGCTGCCACCGCCAGTGCGCTGGTCGTCGATACATTCATGAAGATTGCGCTGGTGAACAGCGCCCCGACCGGCATCGCCAACATCAGGGTATACAGGCCGAACACCGGGTTGACCGCCGCCAGCAAGGCATGCGCCATGGACTGGGGGATATTCACCAATGCAAAGGTCAGCCCAGCGACCAGATCAGATGAAAGCGTGGCTCTGTTGATCTTTAACTGCATCGTTATGCCGGTTTTGGAACGATCACGTTCAACGCTCCGGGCAGCACCTCGACGCTGACCGGTGTATCGCCCACCATCTCACCGTCCAGCTGCACCGGTTGAGGAGGGTCGACTTCGATGCAGATCTGGCGCGCCTGCCAGTGGTCAATTACAACCTCACTCTTGTCCGTCTGTCCGGAAGTGCCGCTGGTGATCATATTCACCAGACCCTTCGAACCCAGGAGCAGCACGTCCAGCAAGCCATCACTGACACTGATATTTTTGGCCGGTTTAAAACCTTGAATGCCCATATTGCCGGCATTATCGATCAGGCAGGTCACCCCTTCGGCCTCAATCAGTTGACCGTCCAGGGTGATGCGATAACGGGCTGTCTTGGTGTCTTTGATCGCCTTCAAGGCTGCAACAGAATAGGCCAGCACACCCACCTTGTTTTTTAAGCTGCGGTCGGCATATGCCACTTTGCGGGCAGCGAAACCCATCCCAACCCGCAGGAGAAAGAAATTCTCCCCCAGCAAACCAACATCCACTTGGCGAGTTAGGCTTTCCTGGTCTGCGGCGATCTCGGCGGCTTTCTCCAGATCCTTGGGGATACCCAACTCGACCGCCATCAGGTTTGCCGAACCCCCCGGGAGGATCGCCAGCGGTACCCGGCTGCCCATCACTCCCCGGGCAACTTCCATGACCGTGCCGTCCCCGCCATAGCTGGCAACGATATCCACGCCATCTGCCACCGCTTGCCTGGCAAAGCGCTCGGCGTCGCCGCTCACCTTCGTCAGGGAGATATCCCAATCAATCTGCGCTTTACTAAAGACCTTGTTCACAATATGCAGGATGGGCTTCGGTCGCCCGGAGGCCGGATTAATGACGATGTGAATCTTGCGTTTCATATCCTTCTCCATCGATTCTCTTATGTTGGGTAAATCTCGCTCAATTTCTGCCGGTAGCCCTCCAGGACCTGGCGCTGCTCGCCGGTCGCCAGGGAGAGCAGCCGGTCGATCACCTCCAGCGTCAAATTCAGCCCGTCGTTAATCAACGCTACATCCTCCAGCTCCGCCGGGGTGAGCCGCGCCAGGTATTCCAAAATGCTATCCAGGCTGCGCGGATGAATCCTGGCTGGACCCACCTGCTGCAGGAATCCGCTCCGTTCGAGCGCCTCCCGCACCGGCTGGTGCAGGCGCGCCAGCCACAATTCAGCCTCTTGCTGATCCAGCTCTTTTTTTATCTCCTCCAGCATATCCATCGAAGGCACATCCAGCTGGTTACTCATTTCCAGGTCGAGCAGGATAACTCTGGCGGGCGGTTGGGCGCTCTCGACCTGCGCCATGATCTCGCTGTGCAGCGCATCCGCGTTAGCGAAGAATAATCCCTCATCCGGTCGCAGGATCAGCAGCCCAGGAATGGTGCGGTTTTCGGGATGCTTGCGGGTATCACTGAGAATAAATCTGCCAGGCTCGCGCCCCAGCACGCTCAGTTTCGACTGGCTGGCGCGCCACACCAGGGCTATCAGCGACAGGATCACGGCAATCAGCAGACCTTCCAGCGCTTCGAAGGTGAGCACGCCAAAAATGGCGACGATAGCCAGCGCGAAATCAAAGCGGTTCAAGCGGTACAGGCGGCGAATGGCCTTGACTTTGATCATGCCGGTAATCGCCACCACCACCACCGCCGCCAGCACCGTTTCGGGCAGCGGTCCGAAGAGCGGGGTGAAAAAGAGCGCCACCAGCACCGTCAGAACAGCGCATACGATCAAGGCCACCGGCGTTTTTGCCCCGGCGCGGTCGTTAGCGGCCGATTTAGACAGGCTGGAGCCAATCGAAAAACCCTGGAAAAGTCCCGCCCCCAGGTTGGCTGCCCCCAGGCCAACCAGCTCCTGGTCCGCGGATATCTCGTAGCGATGCCTGGCGGCGAAGCTGCGCGCCGGCCCGTAGGCCTCGGCGAAGTTGACCAGCGCCAGACCGAACGCCGCCGGCACGAGCAGCAGCCATTGATCCATAGAAAGCACAGGCACCTTGGGCGGGGCCAGCCCGGCGGGGATCTCACCCACCACGTGAACACCGAGCTGCTCAAAACTGAACAGGACGGAGAAGGTGATCCCCAGGATCATGACGATCAACGCCGCCGGCAGCTTGTGAAAGCGATGCTCCAGGAAGAGCAGCAGGGCTATAGAGACCAGGCCGATCGCCAGCGTCAGGAAGTGCGTCTCTTCCAGGTGGATCAGGATATCGTACAGCCGCTCCCAGAAGTTGCCCGACCCGCTTTCAAACCCGAACAGCTTGGGCACCTGCTTGATGGCGATGGTCAGCGCCAGCCCTGTGACAAAACCAGCCAGGACCGATTCAGAGAAGAAGGCCGCAATCCGTCCCAGCTTAAATAACCCGGCCAGGATGGCGATCAGGCCTGCCAGGCAGGCCAGCCCGGCGGTTAGCACGGCATATTCCGGCGAACCGGCCGCGGCCAGCGGCCCGATCGCCGCCGCTGACATGGTGGCGATCGCCGCCGACACTGCCACCACCAATTGCCGCGAGGTGCCGAAGATGGCGTACAGCAACAGGCCAATTGGCGCGGCGTAGAAGGCAGTCTGGGGGGGCATGCCGGCGATCTCTGCATAGGCCATGCCCTCGGGGATGAGCAGCGCCAGCACGGTCAGCCCGGCCATGACATCGCCGCGCAGCCAGACTCGCTCGTAACTGGGAAGCCAGCTCAGGATCGGCAAGAAGCGATTCAGGAAGGGCTGGCGATCAAGTTTCTTGGTTTGAGCAGTCATATGGATTCCCTGATGTCAATGAACAGAGTGCTTCACTCAACAATGTCCTCCGGCTCATCACCGGAGTTGAAAGTTCCCTTCACTTTTCCCCATAAGCCCTTCACGTGTTGTGCCGCTGCTTTCCTTTCTTCTTTTTTCTCATCGCCGGTGAAGCGCATCAGGACCGCCAGGGGCTGGGTGGCCTCGAAATTCTCCATGATTACCAGGACCAGCAGGGTAAGCGGCACCGCCAGGAGAGCGCCGATCCCACCCAATAGATACCCCCACACGAAAAGACCGATGAACACCACCACCGGCGAGATCTTCAGGCCCTGCCCCATGATCTTGGGCTGGATGAAATTCTGCACGCCGCCATTGATCAAAATATACCCGACCAGCACGACCAGCGCGGTATCCAGGCCGTACTGGGCGTAAGCCATCAGCACCGGCGGGATCAGGGCGATCATGAAACCAATCGAGGGGATGTAGCCCATGAACCAGGCCAGCAATCCCCACAGCAGGGCGTAATCCACGCCCAATATCAACAGAAAGATGGTATTGCCAAGCCCCACCAGGAAGTTGATCCCGGTCAGGATGGTTAAATAATGGCGGATATCCTCGGTAAGCTTGCTGATCCGGCTGATCATCGCGGCGCGCGGGTCCAGGCCCATGCGCACCGCTCCAGGAAGCGCCATCGCCGCGCTGATCATAAAAAAGAAGATGGCCAAGGCCATCCCAAATTGGACCAGCAGATCCAGAACAGACGTGAGCACACCTTGCGCAACCGGCCCCATTTGGATGGTTAATTGGGTCGCGGTTTCAGTGGTCTCAGCGCTGGTTGCCTCGGGGGTCATTTCCTCGGCGGCGGTGGTTGCCGCATCGGCCATGTAAACGGGCAGCTCGGTGGCCAGCTTGGTGACTGAGAAAAAGACGGTCATGATCACCAGCCCCAATAATAGCACCACCGCCAGGATGGTCAGCACCAGCGCCAGCCAGCCGGGAAGTCCTCGCTTGGTGAGCCGAGCCGGGATGGGCAGCACGGTGATGGTGATCACCACCGCCAGCAAGATCGGGTTGATGATGGATGCCGTCCCGCGGATTCCGAACAGAACCACGAAAATGCTGGCAAGACCGACCAGCAGGATAACTAACCGACCGGATTGATTGTTCATGTTTTCACAGCTCCTTTGATCGCAAGTTTATCCTAAAACTCAGCTACCGGCTTCGGTTTTTTTTGAGACATACAGATCTCTTCTCTTTTCAGATGCCTGGTACATCGCCTTGCGCGCGTTGCCCGCTTCCAGGAGTGTAGCGCTCAAGAAGCCGGTGATGGCGGCCATAATCGTGACCGGCAGCAAAGCCGGATTGCTTAAGGTCATCATGAGCAGGATCACCGTGAACGGCATGCGCATGACCGCACCGCCAATGCCCGCCATCGTGCCTACGATCGCCACGCTGACCGGGATGAACGGAAAGAGCAGGTTGATGGCATATCCCAACGCTCCGGCGGAAAAAAACAGGGGGAACACAAAACCGCCCGGGAATCCGCTGCCCAGGCATACGCTCAGGGTGAAGAGCTTGACAATCGCCAGCAGCACGAGCATGGCTGCGCCGATCTGGGCGCCTTCCACCAGGATCGTTTCCAGCTCTGCCTCGCCGGAATGCAGCGTGAGCGGAAGCCAGGCGCCAACCAGGCCAAAGATCAATCCCCCAATCATCGGTTTCAGCAGCGGATTGCGGTCCAACGGCTTCACCAGGCGGGTGACGGATTGAAAGATAAATTTAAACAGGAAGGCCATCGCCAGGCCCACCAGCCCGAGAATCACGGCGTACAGCAGATGCATCCATTCGAAGCCGGGGTACTCTGGGAAGGGCAGGGCCATGGACGGGACAATCCCGGTCATGTTGACCATAACCAGCGCGCCGATCAGCCCGGATATGGCAGCGGCGATCAAGTTGGCATAGATCGGATAGCTCAGCGAACCGGTGAATTCCATCGACATGAACGCCGCGGTGAGCGGCTGGGCCAAAAAGCCGCCAAACCCCGCCGAGATGCCGGCCAGAGTCATGATGCGCGACTTTTCCAGGGTCAGCTTGAGGCGCTCTGAAAGCCAGCTCCCAAAAGCGGCCCCCATGTGCCCCAGCGGACCCTCTGGCCCCAGGCTAGCGCCGCTGATCAGGCCGGCCAGCGCCGTCACCACCAAACCCGCCACACCCTTATGCGGTACCCGGCCGGCTTCCATCTCCTTCTGCAGCAACTCCCCATGTCGCACTCCCAAGTAACGCAGGCCCAGGCCAACCAGCAACCCGCCCAGCGTGGCGACCAGGATCGTGTAAACCGGGCGAGAGATGTTCAATGTATCTGGGATGGTTTCCCATACCAAGCGGGTGCCTTCCGAGTAGAACGCCAGGTAGATCAAGGTTAACAGCCCAACCGGGACCGCCATCAAGGCAATCCAAAGCATGAGCTGGATATAATCTGTTCTTCCGATGATTTCTTTATCTTCCATGATCGCGTCTCCCTGACACACTAGACATTTGATTCGGCCAACTTCGTTTGGAAGGCTTCACAGCTCCGTTGGATGAGCTGGCGATCCGGCTCGATTAAGGCTCCAGCGTGGCTTTCCGCCTGGATCAGGCTTACGTGCCGCAGCAGCGCCTGGCGCGCTTGTGGGGTTTGGGCCTCCTGGTCAATCCCATCGATCACCTCCAGCATGTGCAGCAAAACACTGGCATTGTCGCAACTGGCATGGCGCAGCATATCAAAGGCGCCGTTGAGCAGATCTTCGAAGAGGACTGGTTCCAGAACCAGGCGCAGCCTGCCCTGCTCGTCATAATATTGGGAGCCTTTCTCACCCTGTCGGATGAACAGCGCCAGGCCATCGCCGATATAATCCAGGCAAGTCATGGCGGTGAAAGGGTCATTGATCGCCGGGGACATGGCGCGCACCGCCATCTCAACCAGTTGGTTGACGGCGTAGGCGACATCCTGGGTGGGGGTGCGCCCGTTTCCAATCTGGAAGGCTTGACGAAGTTGCGCCTCCAGCCGCTCATCAACCCGGTCTGCAGGCCAGACCAGAGCGACCCGCCTGCCGTCTCGCACAAAGCACCCCGGCTTGCACAGCAGGCGGATCACCAGGTCATTTTCCCGGGCCAGGGTCAGCACCGTCTCCGGATCAATGTATTGGATGTACCCGGCCCGCCTCATCCGCACCGGGAAGGCATCTGCTTCAACCAGGGAGGTGTCGAGGTAGGGGCGGGTCTGAGACCCGCCCCTACGATGGACATCCTCCGGGATCTCGGCGCGCACCACGTCCAACAACTCTGAGCCGGCCCTGGCGGCGATATTGGGGGCTTGCAGCATGGTGCTGATGTGCTGGACCAGCAAGATCAGCGAGGCAAAGGTCGCCAGCATCAGGTAGCAATCCAACCGTGGCAGTTAACTGAGGCCCTTGAGGCTGAACAGTATCCGGAGGAATGGAAGTGGCCGCCGCGAGGCAGTAGACAAACGTCGCCACAAACATGCCCAGCACGATCTGGGTGGTGCGATCGCCCAGGAAGAGACGCAGCAAACGCGAGCCATATTGCGCGGCTACCGTCGAAAGCGGCAAGGTGAGCAGCGAGAAGACCACCCCGGCGGTTGCCAGGACGGTGGTGGCGATGGTTACCAGCATCGTGCGCAGCTCACCGGGAGTGCCAGACAGGACGAGATGGCTGTATTCCAGCATTTCATTGGGGATGCGCATGTCCAGCCAATACATCAGCCAGGCCAGCAGGATCGCTCCCAGGGACATGACTGCCGGGGCGAACCAGAAGCTCACCTTCAGGCGATCCCAGTTGTAGCGCGGCGGTCACTCTTCTCATTTTACGAGTTCTCATTTGGCACCTTTTTGGGCAGTGGCTGCCGGGCATGCTTTGCCTGGCAGCTTATTACGCTCACTGTTCCGAAGACTGCTGCGCCGCCTCCACAGCCGATTCGACCGTTGGGTGGAAGCGCTGCTCAGGGATGACTTCCAGCGCGCCGTCCATTTCCAGGGTGCGCTTAATTTTAACCTTCACCCGCGCCAGATAAAATGCAATTTCCAACTCCGCGAGCTCTTTGGCGATTTCCCGGAGCTCATCCGAGCCTTCCAGGTCGATGATATTGGTGCTTTCCATATCCAGGATGATCGACTTTACCGGCGGTTCGACCTCCCGGGTCAGCTCACGCACACGCATGCGCAGGCTGCTGGCCGTGGCAAAAAACAAGGGGCCATCGAAACGGATGATCACTATCCCTGGAGAGGTGGTCGCGTCGGGGTAATTCTCAACACTCCGGAAGGCTTCACCATCCGGGATTTTGCCGAGCACCGGGATGGCGGGGTGAGAAGAACGCCAGATTAACCATAACAGCGACAGGGCGACCCCAATAAAGACGCCTGGCAGCGTGCCAAAGGTAAGCACGCCCAGCAATGCCGCCATCGCCAGCCAGAATTCGACTCGCGACAACCGCTGCCAGGCGGCGCATCTCCTTGACCTTGAACAACCCAAAGACCACCGCCGTAATCACAATCGCTCCCAGGGCAGCCTGGGGCAGGTTGGCAAACAACGGTGCCAGGAACAGCAGGGTGAGAATGACAAAGCCAGCCTGGGCGAGAGAAGCCAGCTGGGTCTTGCCGCCCGATGAATCGTTGAGGGCGCTCTTGGAGAGGCTGCCATCCACGTTGACGCCCTGGAACAGATCCAGACGCCGTATTGGCCATGCCCTGGGCAAGCATCTCTTGATCGACGTCAATATCATAGTGGTATTTGCTGGCGTATTGGCGCGCCGCCGCCAGCGATTCAGAGAAACCCACCAGCATCACCCCGACTGCCGCCGGAAGGATCACCGCCAGGTTTTCACGGATGAAACTGAGCGAGGGCAGCACAAAGGAAGGCAGGCCGCTGGGCACCGGCCCGGTCAGCTTGACCCCCATCTCCGCCAGGGGGAGCAGCGTCGCCGCGCCAATGCCGATCACCACTGCTACCAAGGCGCCTGGCACCCGGGGGGCATAGCGATGCAGCAATACCAGCAGGATTAACAGGCTGACCCCCAGGATCAACGTGGGGATATTGGTATCGGGTAGGCTTTGAATCCAGCTGAACAATTTCTGCCAGGCAGTCTCGCCCGTTTGGGTGGTCCCGGTGATCTTCTTCAATTGGCCGATCACCACATCGATGCCGATGCCGAAGATGAAGCCGGTCAGCACGCTCTCTGACAGGAAATTGGAGATCCAGCCCATCTTCAGGATATACAGCAGGATATACAACAATCCGGCCAGGACGGTGATCGCCGCCACCAGTTGCACCGCCTCAGGAGACCCGCTGGTGGTGACCAGGAGAACAGCCGAGCCGGTCACCGCGGAAATGGTTGAGCTGGGGCCGGTAACCACGTGCCGCGAGGTGGTAAACAGCGGGAAAATCAACAGGGCCAGGGCGGCCGCGTACAAACCGTACTGTACCGGGACGCCGCTGATATCGGCGTAGCCCAGCGACTGCGGCACCATCAAGGCCCATACGGACAGTCCGGCCACGATATCCCCGGCCAGCCAGGCTTTGTCGTAACGCGGCAGCCATCCTAAGATTGGGAGAAATTTGGTCAAGGTGTTTGGTTTTATTTTTGTTTTCGAAGGTGTGGTAATTGCCATATTAACCCTATCTCACGAACTGTGCTGACGGAAGAGTTCGGTGAAAGAGCTGCCGGTCAGAGGTGGCAGTCACTGTGGAAGTGACTGCCACCCATGTATGTGCGCGTGCTTAAGGCAATTCCTCAGTCGCGCATGAACGCGCCAACAATCTCCTTCTCGAGGTCGCGGTACGGCTCCCCACTCACGTCCACGGTAACCTGCTTGATCACACCGCCGGTGAACTCGAACCCTGACTGATAGTCGCTCGATACCGGCTGACCGCCATCGTGGCCGATGCACAGCCCTTCGCCGGTAAGAGAGAAGTTGCCAAGCATGGTGATGATCTGTGTCTCACCAACCGGTTGGTCGTCGATATAGAGAGTCGCCGGGCCAAGCGGCAGCGGTCCCTTGGTGCCTTCCTTGCGGAAACGCACACCCAGGATGCACTTGCCGGTCGGGACTTCGACGCTCGAGCTGACCTTCTGCTCGTTCTCGCCAAGCCAGTTGTAGACGTAATGCAGTCTGCTGTCTTTGACGTACAGCGTGTGCCCGCCAAACCGCCCGCCGTGGGCAAACAGCACGCCTTCGGCTTTCGGCGTCTCGATGGTCACTTCTGCCAGGATGGCGAACGAGCGCCCTCGAATATTGACCGACACCGATTTCGGGCACGTCCGCCGTGCCAGGGAAGTACACGTACTGGTCCCGTGACTTGGTCAACTGCGGGCGCGGCGTTGCGAAAAGTTCGATCGCCCCGCGATCTTCAAGCGGCAGGCCATTGTATTTGCCCGCCTCATAGAACCACAGGCTCTTGAGCTCTTCCAGCAGCTCCGGGTTCTGGGCGGCGACGTTGTGCACTTCGGCGCGGTCCTTACTAAGGTCGTAGAGTTCCCACACGTCCTGGGTGAACTTGGACCATTGGCTCGGGGCAGGTGGATGGGTTGTGAGGGCGTGCCAGCCCTTGTGCCAGATGCCCCGCGTCCCGAGCATCACGTAGAACTGCGTATCCTTGGGATCAGGCGCGTTAGCGTCTTCGAGCGCCGCCGTGAAAGTCGCGCCCTCCAGCGGGTTTTGAGTGTAACCCTTGACTTCATCTGGACTCTCCAGGCCGATCAAATCGTAAAGCGTCGGCACGATATCAATTGCGTGGATGTACTGGTGGCGAACTGTGCCATGTGCCTTAATCCTCGCCGGCCACGAGATGATGAACGGATCGGCGATGCCGCCTTCGTAGGACGCATAGCGCTTCCAGTATTTGAAAGGCGTATTGAATGCCCAGGCCCAGCCAGTCGGATAGTGGTTGTAGGTGTGCTCCGAGCCGAGCAGGTCGATGTATTTCATGTTCTCCTCGATCGTGTCCGGCACGCCATTAAAGAACTTGATCTCATTGACCGAGCCGTTCGGCCCGCCCTCGCCGCTTCCCCCGTTGTCCGAGACCAGCACGATGATCGTGTTATCGATTTGGCCTGATTCTTCGAGATAGTCCAGGATACCCCCGACCTGGGCATCGGTGTAACTCGAGAAACCGGCAAACACTTCAGCCATGCGGCAAAAGAGCTTCTTTTCGTCGGCCGAGAGCGAGTCCCAGGGGCGGACATATTCACCGGCAGGCCACTCCTGCCCGGCGGGCCCGACCTTTTGGCCGGGACCACCCAGTGGATTGATCGGCGAGAGCTTAGCTTCTGGCGGCATGATGCCCATCTTCTTCTGATTGGCGAAGATTGTCTCGCGGATCTTCTCATAGCCCATGTCGAACTTGCCCGCATACTTGTCCGCCCATTCTTTGAAGACATGGTGCGGGGCATGGTTAGCGCCCGGGCAGTAATACAGAAAGAACGGTTTTTCCGGGGCGATCTGCTTGGCATCCCGAATGAACTCGATAGCCTTGTCCGCCAGGTCCTTGGAGAGGTGATAACCGTCCTTGGGGCTGGAGGGTTGGTCCACCTGGTGATTATCATAGATCAGATCGGGATACCATTGGTCGGTCTCGCCGCCCAGGAAGCCGTAGAAACGCTCGAAACCGCGCCCCAGGGGCCAGTGCCGCCGTGAGGAGGCCATGCTAGTCTCTTCTCCGGGCGCTAAATGCCATTTTCCAACAGCATAAGTGTTGTAGCCGCGCTCGACCAGCACTTCGGAGATCAGCGTGTTCTCGAACGGGATGCGCGCATTAGAGCCGGGGAACCCGGTAGATACTTCGGTGATGCACGCCATGGCGTTGCTGGTGGCGTTGCGCCCCGTCAGCAAGCACGAGCGTGTCGGCGAGCACAGTGCGGTCGTGTGAAAGTTGGTGAACCGCAGACCGCGGTCTGAGATGCGTTTGAAGTTGGGCATCTCGATCGGGCCGCCGAAAACATCCCACGCGCCAAAGCCGGTGTCGTCCATCACGATATAGAGAATGTTGGGCGATCCTTCCGGCGCTTCGGGTTGCTTGTACGGTTCCCAATCGGGGACCGAATCGCGCACGTTGATGTTGATGATCCCCTTGAAAGGTTTGGTTGCCATTATATTTTCTCCTTATTTTGATTATTTTTACAAATTATCGATCTAACCTGCCAGCTGCGCCAGCGCCATCGCCGACGCAACGCTAAAACCCAATACCAAAAACAGACCGGTCTCTTTTCCGCCATGCTCGAAGGATTCCGGGATCATTGAGTCAGTCAGCATCACCAACAACGCTCCGGCGGCGAAGGCGTCAACTACCGCCCCAGTGGCTCCGGGGAGCAATAGCGCCAGGCCGTACCCCAGCGCGGCCGCCAGGATGCTCGCGCCGCACACGGCCAGCCATAACCGGGTGATCTTGCTTTTCGCCCAACCGCTGCTGAGCATGCCCGCCGTGCCGCCCAGGCCCTGGGGGATATTGCTGATCGCCACTGCAAAGATAAACGCCAGAGAGACCTGCGGTGAGTGCACCAGCGAGAGGCCCAGCACCAGGGATTCGGGCACACCATCCAGCAGTGAACCCAGCAAGATCCCCGTCCCCGATCCGCCAGCCTGAGCGCCCTCAATATCTATGCGATCCGCGCCGCCCATGTGGTCAACCCAGCGGTCAGCGAAATAAAAAGTCAGCGCTCCGGCGGCGATCCCCAGGCCCACGACAATATAAGATCCACTTTCCTCGGCCGCCGCCCCCAGAACAAGCTGGTAAGCCGCAGCGCTGATGATGGCGCCCGCGCCAAACGCCATAAATAAGGCCGTCCAGCGCGGTCCGATAAGATTGCGGTAGGCCAGCGCCATGCCGATCAGCAGGGTCACTGTCGCCAGCGCACTCCAGAAAACAGCTGTGAGCATCAGTTTCTCCTTTACTTATCTTGATGATGATAGCCGGCTTCCATTTTCAGAAAAAAAAACCCATCGAGATCAATTTCGTTCCTTAATGAATATTAGTTTATTTTTTGCTATCTCCGGCGCCCAGCTTCTCCAGCATTTGATGCAGGACAGCCAGCTCATCCTTGATGGTCTTGAGCTCTTCCTGGACAGACGGGGCGGAGGCGGCTGGCGGGGTCTCCTCTTCCTCAGCAGGCGATCCCCCAACCAGCAGGCTGGCGAGAATACTGGCCAGCGCGCCGATGATGCCGACGCCCATGAACATGATGAACATGGCGGTGATGCGCCCCGCCGGGTGTACTGGAAAGTAATCGCCATAACCTACCGTGGTGATGGTCACGATCGCATACCAGAGCGCATCCCCTCCGGTGGTGATCTTGGCCTCCGGCGATTGGCTTTCGAACTGGAGCACGAGTACGCTGGCCACCGTCAGGACGATCAGCGTCAGCAGGATGGTGATGAACAAGGCATACCGACTGCGGTTCTCGAGGACATCTTTCACCAAAGCCTTTTTGTTTTCACCGCGCAGCAGGCGAGTGATGCGGGCAAAGCGACTCAGGCGGGCCAGGCGGAAGAGGCCTGCAAATTTACCAAAATTTGTTAGCAGCCCTAACGAAGGGATCGAGCCGAGCAGGTCAAGCCAGCCGCGTTCCTTGATGAAGTAATCGGATTTCTTGGAGGCCGCCCTCAGGTTAGAGAAAAAGTCGATCAAGAAAATGACGCAGATCAAGTTGTCATAAACTGAAAGCAACTGGAGGGTTGCGTCCGAGATGGGCAGCAGCATCACCACCATCACCCCCAGGGAGAGGACGGTCAGGACCAGGATAAAGATGTTGTAGGCATTGCTGTGCTTGCGAGGGGAAGTAATTGCTTGTGCCATACGATTAATCCTCTATTGACGGAATTGTGGGTGTTTGGACGGTTGTGCCCGTCTAAACACCCACGCTGTTAACATCAACACAGGGTTGCTGATATTGGCTCACTGCGCACATCGTCTCTCCAAGGGAACTAAGCAGTCTCTTTCGCGTTTTCCCAAAATACCACCCTGATAGGCGATACTGGCGCCCGCCAGCACCAGGAAGATCAGGGTGCCGATGATGCCTTGCAAGGATGGCAGCAAAATGGCGAGGCCAGCGCGTGACGAGCAGCCCGCCAATCAGGCCGGCCAGGATGACCATCCCCCAATCTCGGGAACGTCTGCGAGATCGTCGGATCAGCATCAGGCCCACAACGCCGCCCACCACCGCCAGCAGCCAGTTCATCAAGCCCAGGTCAATTCCAAAGAGATCGAGGAGCCCCAGCACAATCGCCGCCCCGGCGAGCGCGCCCAGCACCAGGATGACCACGTCGATGATGCCTCTGGCAAATGCTGCGGCAAAGAATCCCGCCAGCGCCAGGGCGATAACAATGCCGATCTGGATCAGCAGGTCAGATGACCCAGGGAACAGGCGCAACAAGACGACGCCAAGCAGCCCGCCCACCGCTGCGCCCAGCACGGCAAGCCGTCTGCCGAAGGCCAGCACTGCGGCACCTAAAACAATGATTAGGATCGGAAACATGGGATAACTTCTCCTTTTTGAACTTAACGCTCCATCATTTATGAAAGTAAACATATTACTGCCTTACCACACAAGTGACCGGCAGCCCGCCTCGGGCTGCCGGTCGTGAATACGTTTACTGCCGCCCCATGGCGATCTTCATGTCAGCTTCCCTATCCGGGATCAGCTCGCCGGATAGATCGATCGTGACACGCTTGATGGTCCCGGTGAAGCGGAACGCATCGCTGTACTCCTCCGGCGCTGCGGGATCGGCGCTGTCATAGCCGCAGGTCACGCCCTGCGTCCCGAAGATGAACAGGATCGAGTAGGGCATGTCGACGCTGCCCACCAGCTTGCGGTTGATGTAGAGCTGGCCGCGCGCCGGCACCCCATACCCCTGGGCCGGGTCGGGCTTGCCGGTCGGCTCGAACTCGTAGCGCAGCTCGACTTCGCCTTCCGGAATCGTCTGCGTTGGAATGCACCCAGAACTTGTCGTGGCCGAGCCAGTTATACAGGAAGTGGAGGCGCTGATCCTTGACGAAGAAGGTGTAACCGCCGGTGCGGCCGCCCTGGGCCAGCAGCACCCCCTCTGCACCGCCCTGCGGGATCACCACATCGGCCGTGATGCTCCAGGGCCGGTTGTACAGCTTGGGTGTGGCGGTGAAGGGGATCGACGACCCACCGGGGTAGAGGACGTACTTGTTCCTCGGCTTGGCAATCGTCGGGCGTTCCACGGCGAGGCGGGCGCGCACTCGCCGTCAATCGGCAGCACCTGGTACTTGCCCGCTTCGGCCCACCAGCGGCCGATCATTTCGATCAGCTTGTCGCGGTGATCGGCGGCCAGGTTGTGGCATTCGGAGTAGTCTTCATCGATATGGTACAGCTCCCAGTCGTGGGTCTCGATATCCACCAGCACCTGGTTGGGGATGGGGGAGCCGAACTGGCGGCCCTTCTTGGCGGCCTCGGTGAAGCTCGGTGCCCGGCCACGGGCAGACCGCCCGCCAGCCGTCGTGGTAGATCGAGCGGTGACCGAACATCTCGAAGTACTGGGTGTGGTGATTGCTGGGCGCGGCCGCTTGGTTGAAGGTGTGGGCGAAGCTCACCCCGTCGATGGGCGCCTGGTGCACGCCGCGGATACTCTCCGGCGCTTCGACGCCCAGGGCTTCCAATACCGTCGGGACGAAGTCGATGACGTGCCCGTAATGCGTCCGCACCTCGCCGCGCGCCTGGATGCCCTTAGGCCACGAGACGATGCACGGGTCGGTGGTGCCGCCCCGGTAGGTCTCGCGCTTCCAGCGGCGGAAGGGCGTGTTGCCGGCGTTGGTCCAGCCCCAGGGGTAGTGGTTGAGGGTCTCGACGCCGCCCAGCTCGTCGATCATCTTGAGGTTATCTTCCAGGGATTCCTTCACATTGTTGAAGAAGAACATCTCGTTGAGCGAGCCCACCGGCCCGCCTTCGGAGCTGGCGCCATTGTCGGAGATGACCATGATCAGGGTATTGTCCAGCTCGCCGATCTCTTTCAGGAAATCGAGGATGCGTCCGAAGTGATAATCGGTGAAGCTCACGAAGCCGGCATAGACTTCCATGAACCGGGCATACAGCCGCTGGACGTCGGCCGGCAGCGTGTCCCACACCGGCACATCCGGGTCGTGCGCCGATAGCTCCGTGCCTGGCGGGATGATGCCCATCTCGAGCTGGCGCTGGTGGACGATCTCGCGGTACTTGTCCCAGCCCATGTCGAACTTGCCCTTGTACTTGTCCGCCCACTCCTTGGGCACATGGTGCGGGGCGTGGCCGGCGCCCGTGGCGTAATACAGGAAGAAGGGCTTGTCCGGCGCGTTGACCTGCGCATCCTGGATGAACTCGATGGCCTTGTCGGCCAGGTCAACACTCAGGTGGTAGCCTTCCTCCGGCTGCTTAGGCTGCTCGACCTCATGGTTGTCGTAGACCAGCTCCGGATACCACTGGTGGGTTTCGCCGCCCAGAAAGCCGTAGTAGCGCTCGAAGCCGCGCCCGAGCGGCCAGCGGTCG
The DNA here is from genome assembly GCA_963706905.1 of uncultured Chloroflexia bacterium. GTDB lineage: Bacteria > Chloroflexota > Anaerolineae > Anaerolineales > UBA4823 > CAVPNY01. The sequence continues at coordinate 429,549 of CAVPNY010000009.1, forward strand.
TAGGGTCCGGCAGCGGTGGTGTGCTCGGGGGGCGTCAGGTGCCACTTCCCGATGCAGAAGGTGTTGTAGCCCTTCTGTAGCAGCATCTCGCTGAGCATGCCCCGGTCAAAGGGCAGGATGCCGTTGTAGCCGGGGTAGCCGGTGGAGGTCTCGGTGATCGAGGCCAGCCCGATCGAGTGGTGGTTGCGCCCGGTCAGGATGCAGCCGCGCGACGGTGAGCACAGGGCCGTGGTGTGCATATTGGTGTAGCGCAGGCCGTTGGCGGCCAGGCTGTCCAGCACGGGCGTCTCGACCAGCCCGCCGAAGCTTGATAACTGCCCGTAGCCGACGTCGTCCAGCACCCAGATCAGGACATTCGGCGCACCCTCCGGGGGGCGCGGTGGCTCCGGCCAGGCCGGCGAGGATTCTTCGGTGGTGCGTCCGATGACGCCGGTAAAGGGGGTTCCATCTTTGTAGGTCTTGATTGCCATAAGATTTCTCCTTTTTTTGATCTGTCATGCAGCTTTCAGTACAAGTTTTCCGAGGTTGCAGCCAGCTACACATCGAAGCCGAAGCTGACATGCTTAATCTGAGTGGGATGACCCAGGTTTACTCCATCTGCGCCTCGATCTGTCCGTTGCGCACCGCAGCCAACATGGCGGCATGATCGCGCTCGTTCTGGTCGGCGTAGGTAACGCTGAACTCAGCCAGAGCATCTTCGAAAGCAGTGCTCTTGCCCATGTAGCCGGTCAGCACCAATGGATCGACCGTGCGGGCATGCGCCCGCGCCAGCACCCGGCCACACAAGCTGGCGTAGTTTTTAAGATTGGTCGTTTTCATGATCTAGATCACCGGCTTGATCTTGGCGTCACTGAGCTGGCGCAGGTATACATGTGTTTTTTCCTTGCCTGTACCGGTTGTCCACCCCAGGAACATATCACCGGCCGCCTGCATGGCGCGCTGGCCCACCACCACCCGCTACCCGGCATGCTCCCACGGGCCGGCGCCGCAATACGGCTCCAACACGGATTGGCGCGCCTGCTTGAACTGCAGGCATAACGGATCGCCCTTGCCAGACATCAACAAGACGATTCCGCACACAGTACCCACGCTGCCCACACCTACCACCTTGAAAGCGACATCCATAATTTCAAAGCGATCGAGCAGCACACTCACTCCCAGGTTAAGGTTCTTCCGGTATGTTCTCAATGTAGTGATGGCGTTCTGCAAGAGTTCTTTATCCCGTTGGTCACCGTAGTGGAAGATCAGCGGTGGCTGGTCGACGATGCGCGGCGTGTCACCGGCGGTGAAAGTCAGTTTGGCAAACTCCTTCTCATGGGCGCTCTGCTGGGTGGTGCCGGCCAGGATTTTGGCTTTTTCCGCAGCGAATTCCTCTTCGGTCAAAATACCGGCTTGCATGAGCTCGGCAAGCTTTTGCAGTTCGGCCATCTTTTCATCCGTCATCACACCCAGCGTGGCTGCGGCGGGCGCGGCGGCCTGTTGCTGGGCAGCGGCTTGTTTCTGTTTCCTTCACCTCAAAATTGGTGACATGATCTTATCCTCCGTTGGTTTTTCTAAAGGGACCGGGCGGGCTGCTATGCCACGCAGGGACTACATGATTAATTGTGGATGACATATGACGGTCGCCGGAAAAGGCGACTGTCATATGTCTTGCCATCTTTCAGGACTAGCTTGCCAGGAGCTTGGCTTTTTCCGCAGCGAATTCCTCTTCGGTCAAAATACCGGCTGCTTTGAGCTCACCGAGCTTCTGGAGCTGCGCATACTTATCATCCGTCATCTCGCCCGGCGCGGCGGCTTGCTGCGGTACGGGTGCCTGTTGCTGCGCCGCGGCTTGTTGCTGCGCCGCGGCTTGCTGTTGTTTACCTTTCACCGCGCCCGCCGTGCCCACGACCACTGCCGTCGTGGCTGCTGCGCCGATCAGGCTCGGCCCGCGCATCCTTCTCATCATACGTGGTGACATAATCCTATCCTCCGTTTGTTTTTTTAGATGTCTAATCAGTACTTTTACTTGTTCTGCAGCGCGTACTTTTATCCTTCCGCGGCGAAGTCCTGCCTAACCTGCTCGACCACTTCGGCGGGAATCTGCCCGCGCTCGACCAACACACCCCTCGAATCAGCGATCGCTTTGCGGATGTTCTCCACCCACAGGTTCTCCCACAAGAAGAGAGCCGCGGAACAATTGTTAGGGAGTTGGCTGGCTTCATAGTCCAGGTCTGCTTGGCTGAACAGGCTATCGACCTGATCGCCCAATGGGACGAACAGCTTGTGCAACTCGTCGTCGAGATCGTTCAGCTCGATTGATTGTGTGCTGCCATCTTCATCTTTGCGGATAAAGACGATATCCACGAAGCGAACGATACCGCGCTCCGCCAGATCCAGTAGCTCGGGGACGATTGTGCCCGAGAACTTGTTGCCCTCGAACTCAACCAGGGCGTACTCTAATGGAAAACCGTACATGTCGTGTCTCCTTTGAAATGTTTTGGTTACCTGCAGCATATCTCTGTCAGGTTTTGGACTACTGCCGCGCCATGGCGATGCGGTAGCGCTCCTCGGGCGTGATCAGGTGATGGGCATCCTCGGCGTCCGCACCTAGGTCAATCTGCACCCGCTCTACCAATTGGCCGCCAGCGTCCTGGATGGCCTGGCGGAGATTGGCAGTCCACAGGTTCTCCCACAATAAGAGCATGGCTGCTGAATTATCGGGGAGTTTACTGGCTGCGATTTGCAGGTCGTCGGTCGTAAACAGGCTGGTTACATGCTCGCCTATCGGGACGAACATCGCGTACATCTCGGGGTCGAGATCGTTGAGCTCGATGGCGGTCGGATTGCCGTCTTCATCTTTTGCGATAAAGACGATATCCACAAGGCGCACGATCTGGCGTTGCGCCAGATCCAGCAGCTCGGGGACGACCTTGCCTGAAAATTTGGCGTCCTCAAATTCGATCAGGGCGTACTCCAGTGGAAGCTCGAACAGTAGCTAACTCCTTGGTCGTGTTTAATGCGAACCAATCAGGATCGCTTTCAATTCAATCTGCCTCAGCGGCGGATTGCGGCGCACTGGCTGGCTGGCGCGCCCCCAGACGTTTAGCTGTTGGCAGCAGCACCAGCAGCAACAGGATGGAAGCCACCAGAATAAACGACAGCGTGTTGCCTGCGGTGAAGTTCTGGGCAGCCACCACGATTGCCGCCGATATGTTGCGCTGCGCGGTCCCCAGCCCCATCACGCTGCGTTCTGCCGGATCGCGCCCGCCCAGGAGCAAGCCGATTAGCAGGCAGCCCACGATAAAGACCAACAAGGCCAGGATGCCGCCCGTGCCGAGCAGGCTCACGATATTCGAGGCGTTCAATCCCAGCCCCACCACCAGCAGGATCAGGATCGCCAGGCTGGAGAGCTTGTTCATCACCGGCTGCCAGGCTGCGGCGCTATCCGGTGAATGCGACTTGATCAGCAGGCCGATCGCCAGCGGGATCAGCATCAGCACAATCAGCGACTGGGCGATATCCCACGGATTGACCGAAACTCCCTGGAGCAGAAGCGGAAGGACGAGCGGCACATAGATGATCGTCACCACCATCAGCAGCACCATCAACCCCACCCCGAAGGCGATATTCCCCCTGGCTCCCTGTACCAATTTTGGCAGGAAGGGCGCGCCCGCTGCTGTGGCCAGCACAACCAGGCCGATCTGCAGTGACTGCTCCAGCGGGATGACCAGCGTGATGGCATACGCCAGCAGCGGCACCAGCACAAAATTGGCCAGCAGCGCCAGGGTCACCAGGCGCAGGTTTTTCAAGGGCAGGAGGATCTGCGCCATGCTCAGGCTCAGTCCCATGGCCAGCATGCTGGTGACCACGAACAGCACCCCGGATAGCTGGGCCAGGATTGCGAAGAATTCAGCCGGTGTCATATTTTCAGCTCCAGGGGAAGCGCCCGCTGCGGTTATCTCTTAGGGCGCTCCCCCTACTGTAGATCGTCTAAAAAACCGGTGCTGCAACCGATCAGCCGGCCAGCAGTTTCTGCTTGGCTGCCGCGAATTCCTCATCGGTCAGAATACCCGAATCGTGAAGCTGGGCAAGCTGCTTGAGCTGAGAGGTTAAATCGGTGCCAGCTGCAGGGGCCGGCTCAACCGGGGCTGCGTACTGCTCCGGAGGTGGGGCCTGCTGCTGCGCATCGGCTGCGCCCTGCTGGTAAGCCTGGTCATACTGCTGCTGCGCAGCTGCTTCCTTCTGCGCATATTTATTTTGCTGATGGTGAGAAACTGCACCAGCGGTGCCAACAACAACTGCAGTCGTGGCCGCGGTACGGACTACTCTTCTGCCTACACTTCTTCGTCGCATCATTTTGACCTCCGTTATTCGTCAAATAGTTTAATAGCCTTATCGTCTAATAGTCGTCCCGAACCAAGTTCGGGCATCGTCTTGTAAATCGCTTCGTTATCCTTCAGCCCTGGCAAAAATCGCCAACGCATCCTCCACAACTTCGTGGGGGATGCGCTCCTGCGCCAACACCCGGCCATTAGCCCGCAGCACAGCTTCCTTGAACTTGATCGCCCACAGGTTTTCAAACAGCAGCACCGCGGCGGTGGTGTTATTCTCCATCTGCTCGGCGATGGCATCAATATCTTCGACCTGAACGATGCCGCTGATTTCAGCCATGAGCGGATCAAGATGGCGATCACCTCCGGGGCAAGCTGCTGCAGCTCGAGCGCCTCGTGCTGACCGTCCTGATCCTTCTGGATGACCACCAGGTCGATCACCCGCACAACTTTGTTTTCAACCAGCTCCATCAGCGCTGGCATGATCTCGCCTTTCAATTTCAGGTTGTCGAATTCGAGAGCCAGAAAATCAACTGGTCCGTAAGACATTGGAATTCTCCTTTTGTATATGGGTGACAATCACCTGTGCAGTGACTGTCACCGGTTTTATTCTGACGATTAATAATTCTTAAGCGGGTCGTTGGCCGGATAGCCCGGAACCTGCTGGCGCTTGTGGTAGCCGCCAACGTAGCTGGCGACATCTGTCATCACACCCAATCCGAGCCACAGCCAATCCCAATTGTTCAAGGGGAAGACCAGCACGAACATCAGGGAGGTCCACGGGATAAAGATCAGGCCCAACAGGCTGACCAGCCAGGGGAAGTTGAAGGTGGCATAGGCCGCGCTAACTCGCAGCGGCGCCAGCAGCCAGTAGACCAGGAATCCCAGGCGGGGACCAAAAAACACCAGGGCAGTGAAAAAGCAACACATCGATAAACTCCTTTTTTAGTCGGATAGTCGTCCCGAATAAAGTTCGGGATTTGTCGGGTAGTCGTGTCGTCCGTTATTCAACCCTTTTATTTGACCTGCACAGCAATCTATTATCTAGTGAGCGAACTTCCGTGAGCTCACCCAGATGAACTCGGAAATGCAATGCTTACATTGGGTTGGAACTGGTGGGAGTGGTGGGGGTGGCTGTATAGCCGGGGATCTGATTGCGGTTGGAATACACCGTGCTGCTCCAGTGCATCAGGTCGATCACCACTGCCATCACCAGCCAGAACCAGTCCCAGGTGGTCAACCCGATCACCGGCGTCCAACAGGATCACGTACATCAGGGTGGTGAAGGGCAGGAAGATAATGCCCAGGATCGGCCACAACCAGCTTCCACCAAAGGCGGCGTTGAACATGACCGGGCGGGCGATCCAGATGAACAGGGTCCCCAGGCGGGGGAAGAAACCAGCGAACATAGCGAATAAACAAGGCATGATATTTTCTCCTCTTTTCTAGTTTGATTGATTTTCTTTAGACTTCCGAAGTCGGGCGAGTTCTTCGCCATAGACTTCGGAAGCCTGATAACCGTTCTCGTTCTCTTTATTGAACCTGAATGTACACGTAAAACTCACACACCGGCTGGTTACCAAGAACCACCTGCCAGACTTCCCCATACGAGCCAGCATCGAAGGGGGCGATCATGGGCACAGAGAAATTGTAGGTCCAGCCTGGCTCCACACTGCTGCTCAGATCATATAGATCCGAACCCTGGTGCAGAGGTACGTTGGAAGCTGCTCCCACAAAGACCAGGTCATATTCGATGTTCCAGGCCTGCGTGCTGCTGTTTTCTAACACCCATGTTGTGGTGAAGCTGCTCCCGGGAGCCACGATCGTCCCATCGACCGGGTCCTGCCCCACTACCCGGCAGCCAGTCCCTTGGACCGGGGCCGACGGGGTGGTCCCCACGACCGGGGGAGCCGGTGGGGCGTCCACGACCGGCACGCTGTCTGCGTTTGAGGTGACCACGTAGCTGGCGGACACCCAACCGAAGCCAGCTACAGCGTACTGGGCTGGGATCACGACCTGCCACCAGGCGCCGTCGGCGCTTTTACCGCTCACTTCCACGGCAGCTCCAGGCGAAGCCACACCCAGGACAGGGAAATTGGTGCCGGGGCCAGTGCGCACGTTGACGAAGTCGACTGCCATAGCCACCGGAACACCTGTTGGCGGCGCCTGGGCTGGAATGGTGACCGGCGCTTCAGGGGTTGCGATGGTCTGGACGTTTTCCACGTTGCTGGCCTGGGTGTACTGAGCCATCACCCAGCCATAACCCGCGCCCACGTTTTCGGGGTTAAGGCGCACCACCCACCAGGCGCCGTCTTCGCTCACCCCGATCACCCAGGCGTTGGCGCCGGTCAGGGCGATGCCATAGGCCGGGAAGTTTGCCCCCGGGCCGGTGCGCACAAAGACATTCGCCAGAGCGGTCGCCTGCGGGTCATCTGGACCGGGCGGGACCAGCTCGGTGGTCGGGGGAACCGGCGGAGTGGGCACCACCGGGACGCCCTCGGTGGCGCTCACCGTCACCCAGGCTGCGCTGACCCAGCCCTGCCCATTGGGCGCTGGCGGCACGCTGATCACCCACCAGGTGCTGTCCTCGCTGACCCCGATCACCCTGGCGGTGCTGCTGCCCAGGAAAGCGGCGTAAAATACATAGTTCTCGCCTGGCCCGCTGAAGATGCCGGTGTTGTAGTTGGCGGTAGCGCTTGGCTCACCCGGGTTGGGGGTGGGCACCACAGCTACCGGCAGGTTGGGATCCAGGGTGGGTCCCGGAGGGGGCAGGGTGGCGGTAGGTGCCTGGGTAGGTTCGGCAGGGGGCGGCGCCTGGGCAGTTAAGTCGGCCACCACCGTCTGGGCTGCCTGGGTCTGGATGGTAGATGGGTCCTGGGTTGGTGCGGGCGTCGCCGCCGGGGCACAGGCGCTCAAGATCAGCGCCGCCAGCAGCACCAAACTGATTTTCCGTGTTCGTCTCATCAATATCTCTTCTACTCCATGTAGGTTTCAGTTTATAGATGGCACACATCGAGTGGCTAGCGGCCACCGTGGGCCATCTCGTCGATGCACACCGCCACCGCCAGGATCAGCACATCGTCCTGCCCCGGATCGATGGCCACGCCATAGCTGTCACGCAGGCGGAACCACTTCTTGGAGACCTCGGCTACCTTGTCGCGGCCTTCACCGATGGTGAACTCGTGATCCAAGATGTTGCCTTGCACCTCCAGGTCTGGGCCGCCCTTGATCTTAACCACCCAGCGCTCGCGTACAGGGGTGATCAGGGCCTTCTTGACCATAGCCAGTTGTTGCCCCTGCGGGCTTTCGATCTCCATGCTGTCTTTGACCCGCAGCATGCGCTCCTGGATCTTGCACAGCTCGTTGCCGTGGGCGTCCTCAAAGATCAGCGTCTGGCGCACGCGCAGCGCCTTGCCGTCTACTTTAAACACCTTCTGGCCGCGATCGTTCTCAATCCAGAAATCATCGCCGATGGCGACCATCTTCTGGCGCATCTGGTAGCGGTTGCCGCCGCCGGCCCCGGGTCGCCCGAGCTGGCGGTCATCCTGGCGATCGTCGCGCCGTTCTGCTCGTCTGCCTCTCATGTTTGCTAACTCCTTTTTGTTTTCCGATTGATCAATTTCAAATTGTATTCACCGCCTAAAGAAATAAGGCTGTGCGGGTAACTATCTCGCCCTCTGCCCAGACTGGCCAGCGTCTCAAGAGCTTTTATTTGTATTCGCATCCTCCTTCAGCTTGACCTGCCCGGCATACTTTTGCAGCTTTTCCAGGAGCCAATCTGGCCGGTCGCCTTTACTTACGAAAGCATCTGCGCCGGCTTTCAGCGCCATCCGGCTGCAATCGAACTCGCTGCTCATCACGATGATGACCGGTATGGGTGCGAGTGCATGCAGTCTGGCGATCAAATCCTCGATGGTGTCGCCCAGCAACTCATTATCCACCAGGATCAGGTCAGCTGGCTGTTCTTCAGCCAGCCTGAGCAAACCCGGCGCATCCACCGCCTCGCCGATCAGGTCAAATTCAGGTTGCTCCTCAAGAATTGTCTTGAGCGCCCACAGAGGTTGTGCATGCTGATCCGCCAAGATGATGCGCATAAGACTGATCCTGATAGTGTTCGATTTATCCGATTATCCAGCAATAACAAGCTAGAGGGGCAGGCGTGCGCTGGGGTTTGGGCTAAGGAACATTCACAAACCCTTATCAATGTAACAAATAAACTCCCCTTGCACAACAGCCTAAAGGGGAGATTGAAGTCTGGTTTGCAGGTCCAAAAAGTTAGCCAGGCGGCTAGCCGAAAGGAGAGGTTGGGTTTTTATCCGAATGAAATTGTTGGCTTACCGAATTCGTTCTTGGTTCGAAGCAAAATTTCGGAAACTGAACCGTCCAACCTGGTTGGGCTTCCACCCAACAGCCACCCAACTAATATCAATTATTCTATTTCTTATCTACCAGGTTATTTTCCAGTGCGATGGTGGCCGCTTCCACCCGGTTCTTGGCCCCCAATTTTGTAAATATACTCGTCAGGTGATACTTCACCGTCGCCGTACTGATCGAGAGCTGGCTGGAGATTTCATTATTAGAGGAACCCTTAACCAGCAAAGCCAATACTTCCTGCTCCCTTTCGGTCAGGCCGAATCCAGCGCTGGATCGGGGGTGGTCAAGATCGATCAAGGCGCGGGTGGCTTCAGGCGCCAGGGTGGAGAACCCGCTGTAGGCCGCCCGGATCGCCCTGGCCAGCTCGGCTGCGCTGACATTCTTCAGCAGGTAACTGGTTGCGCCAGCCGAGAGCGCCTGCTGGACCAGGTCGCGCTCCGGGAAGCTGGTCAGGATGATCACCTTCACAGGTTTACCCAGCGCCAGGATGCGCCGGGTGGCTTCGCTGCCATCCATCAGCGGCATGACCATATCCATCAAGATCACGTCCACCGCATACGCCGCGCAAAATTCCACGGCTTCTACCCCGTTCTGGGCTTCGCCGACCGCTTCCATCCAATCGTAAGCCAGGATAAAATCCTGTAATCCGCTGCGCACCATGGGGTGGTCATCGACGATTAAGACCCGAATGGGATGCGATTCTGTCATATTAGACTCTCCTTTTCAGAGCGCCAAATCAAAGTCACCTGTGTTCCGTATCCGAGCTGGCTTTCTAAGGCTAAATTGGCCTGGATGGCTGCCGCCCGTTCGCGCATGATGTCGATCCCAAGGTGGGTAGACTTTTCGTCCCCGGTGGAGTAGCCAACCCCATCGTCCCGGATCACCAGCTTGACTTCGCGTTCTGCTCCGCCGGCTACCTCCGGGGGGAGCATTGTTTCGCTCAAGCTCACCGTAACCTGCTTGGCCTGGGCATGTTTGACGACATTGTTCAAGGCTTCCTGGGCGATGCGGTAAAAATTGGTCTGCACCTCTTCCGGCAAAGCCGGGATTTGTTCCAGATAAAGCTGGAACGGCAGCCCCGACCGGCTGGCGATGGCTTCGGTCAGCTGCGCCAGCAGATCAGCCAGGGGGGCGTTGCTCACCGCAGACGGGCGCAACTCAAGCAGCATGGTACGCATCTCAGCCAGCGCTCCGCGCATTAACCGCCGCAGTTTCTCCAATCTTTGCAGGCCCTGCTCTGGATCGCGCTGCCAGATTTGCGGCAGCACATCCGCCAGCAGGGTGGCTGAGAAGAGCGACTGGGTTACCGAGTCGTGCAGATCGCGCGCCAGGCGGTTGCGCTCTTCGGACATCACCGCTGCGCGCATCTGCTGGTAAAGGCGGTGGTTCTCAATGGCGATGGCCGCCTGGTTGGCAGAAGCCACGATCACCTGAATCTGATCATCGGAGGCGCCTCCCTTTTCGCAGCCCAGCGCCAGAATGCCGATGATGCTCTCCTTCTCGAATAATGGCACACCCAGCCAGCAGCGGGTACCGGGAATGCCCCTGCTCGAGAGTCTGGTGGCGAGTTCTCCCAAAACCCGCCTCCTGCGCGGTGTCCAAGTCGGTGTTGCTGATCAGGACCGGTTCCCCATGCGCAAAATCCTTCACGATGGCCTGCACCTCCAGCGCGGAGAATTCAATTGGGTCAAGCTGCGTGGGCAGGTCAGGCCAATCCTGGGCCAGGATTCTCCATTTGCCCTGCTCCTCTGCCAGGATTACCAATCCATGATAATCCACCGCGCTCTTCAAGTGCACCAGGATGCGGTTCAAAACATCCGTTAAATCCCGCCATCCGGAAATATCCCGGGAAATCCCCAGCAGGGTGGATAGCTCGCGGGTGCGTTCCTCCACGCGCTGCTCCAGAGTGCGACCTGCCAGCACCCGTTCGGTAATGTCGGTGACTACCGCAAAAGCACCCTTAAACCGCCCCCCATCCTCAAAGAGCGGCAGCGGGGAGATCAGCGTGAACATCTCTTCCCCGCCTTTGCGTCGCCAGGTGAGCTCATAGGGCTTATTGGATCCGGTCTTCCTTGCCTCCAGCTGGCTGGCCAGAGCCTGCCGGTTGTCCTCATCCGAAGTGAATTCGGTCGCCAAATGCCCAATGAGTTCCTCTGTCGGGTAGCCGACCATCTCGATCAAGCGGTTATTGACGTAAGTGAAACGGCCATCTTCATCGGTCACAGCCAGGCCATCGTTCATCGTCTCAACCAGCCGGCGGTAACGCGCTTCGCTGGCCTGCACTTCCAGGTTGGCTTTCTCCATCTCGGCCTTGAGCAGGTTGATGCGATCAGCCAGGGCGATCGACCAAAGCACCGCCATCCATAAATACCCCAGCCGGTAGGAATTCTCGCTGAAGATTGTGCTGGGGGTTATCCCCAGCCGTACCAGTAAGAGCCACACTATGCTGCCCAATAAACCAAACCAGGCAATCAGGAAGAAACGGGCCGGGCGGAAACCCCGCCTCCAGGAACCGATCCCTGAAATCAATGCTGCCAGGAGGGAGACCATTGCCCAGGGCGCCATCAGATTGGCAATCACATGATAGCTGGTGAACGGCGTCAGGAGCAGCAGCGCTCCCCAAACTCCTACTATCACCAAGTTGATCTGGTGAAATTTTGTCAGCCGCGTCTTTAATTCCAGGAATGCATCGGAAAACAGGACCATCGAGGCAATCAGCAGCGAAAAAAATAGCGGTTGGAAATATTTATTTAAGAGATAGAGATTGGGAGGTAAGTAAAGTCCCAGATAACCTTCATAGGTCGCCTCTTCGAGGATTAAACTGGCCAACAAGATCACAAAATAGAGATAGCTCGCCTCCCGCAGTGAAACCAGTAAGAACAGGTTATAAAACAGCAATCCGATCAATACGCCGAAGAACATCCCCTGCGCAATTTGTTCCACCAGGGCATTATCCAGGAACGCTTTCTGCGTCCACAGGGTGAGCGGCAGGGTCATCGAGGCGCCGTTTTGGAAGCGCAGGTAATAGGTTTGCTGGCTTTGGGGTGGGTTGGTCAGGCTGAAAATGATGTGCGGGTGGGAAATATCGCGAGTGTCGGGCGGCCGCAGCACCCCGCTCTGCTTCACGGTAAATCCCTGGCCATCCGGGGTGGAGCTGTATAGGTCCACAAAGTGCGTGTTGGCAAAACCCTGCTCCAGCAGCCAGTGGTTGGTCAGGGAGGTTTCATTTTGAACGTTAAAGCGCACCCAATAAACGCTATCGGTGAAGCCGTAGTTGGGTACCTCCACCTGACTGGGTATGAATTGTGAGTCGAATTCTGGGGAAGATACCTGCTCAATGGTCAGCTCCCCGCCGGGATCCTCGAGGATCTCCAGGTGCAGTCCCAGCGGGTATTCGCCCTGCTCGTCGGTCAGGGGAAGGGGTTCCGGCGCGGGAGGAGTGCTGGTCTGAGCCAATGCCCGGCTGCCTGGCACCAGCCCTGGCGTCAGCATCAGCGCCAGTGCTATCAACATCGTGAAGAGAAGAGTCTTCGTTTTCAGATCAATTGCTCGCTAATGTGGGTTGCATTTCGCCTGCTGATATGCTCCATACAGACTGGATCGCCATGCCCGGGATAAAGAATTCAGAGGGACAAACAAATAAGTTCAACCAGGCTGACAACAGTAGTCGCCGGATCGCCCGAGCGGGCATGCGCCCGCGCCAGCGTCGAGCCGCATAGCTGGGCGTAGCCCTTCAGGTTTACCTCTTTCATGATCTCCACCACCGGCTTGATCTTGGCATCGCTGAGCTGGCGCAAGTAATAATGCAGTTTTTGATGCCATGCATCTAGTGCCGGCATCAAATCTCGTTCAATGCATCCTGACGCTGCCCCCGGAAATTCAGGATCAAGAAGTAAACGCTGACCGCCAGCACCCATCCCGGGAAGATTATGGTTACCCACAGGGAATAACCGATGCTCAACAGCAGCACCAGCGCCAGGGCATAAGTCAGAAATGCCCAGCCGCGATGCATCAAGCCGGTGCGGATCCAGATGGTGCCCAGGGAGATCATGAAGACGCCCGCCATGCGAATGGCGTACACGTTGATGATTTGATACATCACGGCCCGGCTGTAGGTGAATACGCCGCTTTCTACCAGAGCGCCAGGTGCAACACTGTAGCTGCTCAACAACCCGCCTGCCAGGGCGGCGCCAACGAAGGTTAAGGCTAAAAACAATAAGCCGCTGCCCAGGAACACCGTCGCAAAGAAGCGGTCTTCCATGTCGCCAAGACGGTCGCGAATCACGCCGATAAACCACAGAAAAGCGATCCCGGCAAAAGGCACCAGGTTTAGCCCCAGAGCAACCGTCCTTGAATTGGTCTCCAGCCAGGCGCCGTCCGCCGCGATGTCAGCCGGAATCGAGATACGGATGAGCGCCAGGCCAATGCCATAGAGCAAAGCAAACAGGATGCCAGCGATGGCCGCGGCGCGCGGTGTTGTGAGCCTCTTGCGAGTCAAGGATACATCTATATCAGTCATCGCCATCCCTTTTCCGGGAAATCATTTCACCGGTGACGCTATGTCGGACCAAAGCGGGCATTATACGCGGTCACCGCGGCGCGCACCGACGGATAGATATTGTCTTTGCCAAGCCGTTTCGTGAGACCCGTCACCTGCAAGAGGTCACGCAGCGGTTTATTTGCCCGCGCAATCCACAATTCGACGCCGAGTCGCTCCAGGTTTGCATCCAGATTCTCCAGCGCCTCTGCCGCCGTCGCATCGAAATCGCTGATGGCTTCGGCGTCGAAGATGACACGTTTAATCCTGCACCGGCATTGGCGACAAGCTCATCCAGGCGCTCGGTAAAGAACGCTGCGTTGGCAAACACAAGCGGCGCATCAAAACGATAGACGACTAAGCCCGGCTCGGTCAGCGCCGTCTCTTTGTCGGCGACGCCACGATACACAGTGCCGCCGCTGGCGTCCAGCTCGTCCAACAGCGCATCGTGCGGCCGTGAGATGTGATAGATGACGTTGATCAGCGACAGCATCACTGCCACGAGAATGCCCTGCAGGATGCCCACGGTGAGCACGCCCAAGGCGGTCAGCACCGCCAGCCAAAACTCGGCGGAACGTACCTGCCGCAAGAAGCGAAACGCGGGCAGGTCGATCAACCCGAGCGAGGCAACGATGATGATGGCGCCCAGCGCCACGGTGGGCAGCGGCGCCAGCAGCGGTGTCAGAAAGAGCAAGAAAACGATAACCAGCGCGGCAGCGATAAGCCCCACCCACTGCGATTTGCCGCCCATCTGATCGGCGACGGTCGTGCGTGAGGCGCTGGTCGCAGCGGGAAATCCTGTCAAGAAGCCCGCGCTGATATTGAGCATGCCGATAGCGACGAATTCCTGGTTGGCGTCGATCTTCTGGCCGTGTCTCGCCGCGAAGACGCGCGCCGTCAGGACTCCATCCGCGTAGATCAGGATGGTGAGGGCAAGCGCGGCGGGCAGCAGGGTGAAGATATCTTGAAGGCTGACGGCGGGGATCGTCGGCCTTGGCAGCCCGGCCGGCACCACGCCGACGACTGCCACGCCCTTTGCCTGCAGGTCAAACACGGCAGACACAATAATGGCAGCAACAACGACGATGAGCGGGCCAGGCAGCGCACGATTTACACGCCGGATGATGAACAGCACGGCCATGCAGACGACGCCAATGGCGAAGGTGAGCAGGTTCGTTTCATCGAGGCGGCTGATGAGTTCAATAATCTGCTGGAAGAATTGGTCGCTCTCGAGCTTTATGCCGAACATCTTGCCCAATTGGCTGCCGATGACAATCAAAGTGGTACCAAAAATGTAGCCGACCAGAATCGGCTTGGACAAGAAGTCGGTGATGAACCCCAGCCGCGCCACGCGGGCGAGCAGCGCCAGGAGGCCGACCAGGATCGCCGCCAGCGCAGCCAGGGCAGCATAACGCACGGGGTCGCCGCCTGCCAGTGGCGCAACAGCGGTAGCGGTCATGATGGCGGTGGTCGCTTCAGGCCCCATGATCAGCTGTTTGGAGGTGCCGAACAGCGCGTACATCACCATGGCGCCGAGGGCTACATACAGCCCCGCGACGGGAGTGACCCCGGCCAGGTCTCCGTAAGCCATCGCTGACGGCACGAGCACCGCGAAGACCGTGACAGCCACGACCAGTTCAGTGCGGAGCAGCGCGGAATTTAATCCCTTAAAGAGGGCGAGACCGGGAATGAAGCGTGCGATGCCGTTGGATGGCGGGGTTGGGCTGTTAATAAGTCACCTTCACTAAATCTTAATCTCATTTAATTTCCTTGTCAAGACTTTCACGATCGCTGTGTTGTTGTTCAGCGATAATGTCACCCCCTAAGTGTTCAGCGATAATGTCACCCTATGAACACACAGGTGATATTGACGATGAAAGAACAGCACAAGTTGAAAATGGTGATTGACTACGAAGCCGGGAAATTACCTGCCCCAACCGCCGCCAAACTGCTAGGGATATCGAAGCGGCAATTTCGTCGGCTGGTGGCGGCATACCGCAAACGGGGCGTGGCAGCCCTGGCACATGGCAACCGAGGCAGGACCCCAGCCAACCGCATCGCAGACGTCGTGCGGCAGAAGATTGTGGCATTGGCCAAAACCACCTACCAGGACTACAACGATAGCCACTTCACCGAAGAACTGACCGAACAGGCGGAGCCGATCGTGGTTTCGCGCTCGACGGTACGGCGCATCCGGCGGGCAGCCGGGCAAGGCAGTCCGCGGAAACGCCGGGCGCCGCGCTATCGCAGCCGGAGGGAGCGCTATGCGCAGGTGGGGATGCTGCTGCAAACCGATGGCAGCCGCCACGACTGGCTGGAAGGCAGAGGTGCCTGGTTGACCCTGATAGGGATGATCGACGATGCCAACAACCAGATCGTGGGGGCCTGTTTTCGGGAAGAAGAAGACGCCGCCGGCTATTTCCTGGTACTGAAGCAGGTATGTCTGACGCAAGGCTTGCCTCAGGCATTGTACGCTGACCAGCACACCATCTTTCAGAGCCCCAGCCAGCCGACGGTAGAACAGGAATTGGCAGGTGAACTGCCACGCACGCAGTTTGGCCGCCTGATGGATGAATTGGGTATCCAGTTGATCGCCGCCCGCAGTCCCCAGGCGAAAGGACGCATCGAACGGCTGTGGGGTACGCTGCAAGACCGCCTGGTCAAGGAGCTGCGCCAAGCCGGGGCTTGCGATGTGGCGAGTGCGAACCAGGTCTTGGCGGCTTACCTGCCCAAGTACAACGCCCGCTTCCAGGTCGAAGCTGCCCAGCCGGGTTCGGCCTATATCCCTTGGC
Organism: uncultured Chloroflexia bacterium; assembly: GCA_963706905.1. Classification (GTDB taxonomy): domain Bacteria; phylum Chloroflexota; class Anaerolineae; order Anaerolineales; family UBA4823; genus CAVPNY01. The sequence continues at coordinate 445,565 of CAVPNY010000009.1, forward strand.
CGCAAGACCAGGAGCCAGGCCAATATTTCTGTTTCAAGTACACCCGCACAGTGACCAACAACAATACCGTCTCCTTCAACAAGCACCGCCTGCAGATCCCGCCTGGCCCCCAGCGGCGCAGCTTTGCCCAAGCCAAAGTCGAACTACGTCATGATCTGGACGGAAGCCTGGCTATCTGCTACCAGGGACAGACCTTGGTCACTTTCCAGCCAGCCGAGCCAGCTCCGCCTCGGGTCGGTCACTTTCAGCCACTGGCTGCGCCCGTCATCAGCCTTCCCCCAGCGCCAAAGCCACCCAGACAGCCCTGGAAACCCCCACCCAACCACCCCTGGCGCCGTTCGTTCTCAGCTAAGGAACCCAAATGAAAAGACGAGATGGCTTTGCACAGCCGCTCTCGCCTTCTCGTTGGGGGTTGTGCCGATTATACTCGGGTCATCTTCTTTGCCAAGGTGACATTTTCGCTTGCCAGTTAAGGTGTCATTTTCCCTGAACAATGACAGACATCCACGATCGCAGCCAGGGTGGCCTGGCCGCGCTTGCGGAAAGACTTAACCAGGAAACCAAATAAATCAAAACGTGATATGGATCGATTACTTCATCACCGGTCGAAATCCAATTCCACCACCACCATGCGGTGATCCGAAGCCAGGGAGGGGAGTACAACGGCAGAGATCGGGATCAGCTCGCGGGTGAAGACATAGTCGATACGTTTCTGGGGATCAATGGCGGGATCGGTGGGAGGTGGGGGATCGAATCCCAGGATAAGAAAGGGATCGCCAAAGCCAGCCTGGTGTACTGCCTGGACGACAGAGCTATCCGGCTCGGCGTTAAAGTCGCCTCCGAATGTGGCTGGGGAGTTTTCCCCGATGAAGTCCAGAGCTTCGTCGATCTGACGCAGCGTATCTTCATCTGAAAGCCCCATCCAGATACCGTAGGCATCAAGAGGTTGATCCCCGATTTTTAGGTGGGCATGGACGATACCAGTTTGCTCTTGCAGGCTGGTGAGCAAGCGGCTGTCGATTGACTCAGCTTCGCCGCGGTACAGCAAAGCGATGCCGGTCAGGTGTTCGACGGTCGGGAGGTAGGCTACACTCATGCCCAGGCGGCGAGCCAGGTAATAGGCGTCGTCGGCGGCATAACTGGTCATACGACCGGTGTCGACTTCCTGAAGGGCGACAATGTCAGCGCCACTATCTGTAATTGTCTGTGCAATCTCATCCAGAGTGAAATGCCAGAACGCATCGTACCCATAATGGATATTGTAAGTGCCAGCCCGGATTGGCCGCTCGGCTGGCATTGAGTTCGACTGGCCGTGGCCAGACCGCCAGGATAGTTATGATCAGGGCGATACCAGAGCCAACCAGGGCAGGCCTCAGGCGATTGGTTGGTGAAGGCGCTACTGGGCGGGAGACCGGCTGCCGGACCCAGGCAAGACCAAATACTAACGCAGCGATCAGGTATACCACCCAACCCAAGCCGCGCATCTGCGGCAGGACGTACGGATAGGTGAATGCAAAGGCATTGAGAAAGTTGAGCACCAGGAAAAAAACCATTCCCAGCGCCAGGCGCGGTCCGGGCGATTTGAGGCGGGCAGAGGGTCCATCCAACAGGCACACCAAGCCGACCATGACCAGCCCCTGGGCGATCAGCAGAGCCAGTGCAGATACCAGCCCCTCCAGGAAGTAGCCAATCAGGATCGATCCAGCCAGCAGAATAGCCAGGACCAGGCGAAGGACAGGGGATGAAGCGCTCCAGCCAACCAGTGACTTTCTCAAGCTCGGGAGGAACGGCACGCAGGTAATAACCAGCAGCAGGGGGGCTATGATCTCGTAAGAAACCTGGCTCCAGCGGGCAACCGCATTTGGCAGCGCGAGCAGGGATGTCTCCAGGAAGAACATGCTACCGATCCCCAATCCCCACAACGCCCCCGGCGCGCCATACCCGCGCTGCTCGGTAGGCGAACGGCGCCACAACCAAAGAGCCAAACCGATCAATCCAACTGCCCAGATGGCCTGCACCGGCAGCCAGACGGGACGCAAAGCAAGATCATAGGTTTGCCCAACAGCCCGGAAGAGCTGGTCTAGAACCAGAGCAGCTAGCAATCCATTGAGCACCAGGGGGCGATCAGCAGAGATGGACAGCGCCAGGTACAGGCCGACAGAAGTAAGGACAATGAGCGCTGCCCAGTAACGCACCTGTGGATCATTCACCGAGAGACCCACCCTGGCAAGGGCAGCCAGCGTCACGCAGCTCAGCAGCCAACCCCGGTGGGGCATGGCAGGAGCAAAGACTGGCGCGCAAAACGCCACCAGCATCAGCAAAATACTGATGATCAGCCAGGCATCCATCGGTCCCTGGAAGACCTGGTCGTAAATAATACCGAACAGCACTGAAAAAACGACGCGCAGTGCCTGCAGGAAAAACAGCAGGAGGCTGGTAGCTTCAAGGAAACGAAACAGACGCATTTTATCCATATCAATACCGCCTTATCCAGCCTGGAGCCTATAAACCAGATCACCCTGGCGAACTTCGCCATCGACCTTGACAGCTACCTCGCCGCCTTGGCCAGCCGACAGAACCTTTTGATGCTCGATCTCCAGAGAAGTCACTTCCTGGGTGACGTCAGTGATATGCCCCAGGAAGATGATCGTATCGCCGATTTTTAGTTCAGCAGACAGATCGACGATCGCCACGCTGATGCGGCTGTAATAATGGTTGACTTTTCCAATCAGAGTCTCCATGTGGACCTCCTTATGAATCAGGACGCGGATGAACGCAGATGAACGCGGATAAATTTTTCTGATTGATGCTTCAGACTGTCATTTATACCTTCCAATATTTTTGGAATCTCGGAAGTTTGGGATCTTTCTCATTTCGCGGGCTCCAGGGGCAGGAGCGGAACCCGCAATTGGGTCGGCAGAGTGAGATGAATCGCGAAGAAGTAGTGACCTGGTCAGAAGGCGATTTATCGACGAGACATGATCACGATCTCGGATGACCTGGAGGGTTCTCAATTGTGGCATCTGAATAATATGCAGGATCGTAGTAATCTGCGACCCATTCGGCAGCATTTCCAGCCATATCCAGGACGCCATAAGGATGCTGGAGAACTGCCCACTGGCAAGACACCAGCCAGGTCATTTCATTGTGTTGGCCAGGGACGCACCAACGGTTGCCCCAAGGGTAGCGCGCCCGTCATCGCCCGCGCCGTTTTCCATTCCGCCTCGCTAGGCAGGCGTTTACCATGCCAACGGCAGTAAGCATCAGCATCGCGCACACACACCCGTCATGGGCAAACTGGCAATGTCTGCCAGGAGCTGGCTGCTTGTATCATCAATGGGATAACCCGACTCCAGTAAGTAGGTAATATACGCCTGACGGGTCACCTCGGTGCGATCAATGGCAAAGAGATCCAGGTAGACCCAGCGCTGGGGCTGATTGGATGGGCGATTATCATTCTCTCCCATCAGAAACCAGCCAGCAGGCACTACCGCATACATCCAGGTCAGGTAAGGCTGGATAGAGGCTGGCATGCCATCAAAAGTAGCAGAAACAGGAGGAGAAGAGGAAAACTACTTGGAAAGCACACCCGATCATCGAGAATAATCAGGTAAAAAATCAAGCTGCAACGGAATCAACAACGCCATACATCTGACCGGGCAACAATAAATCGGGGAAACGCGTGCGCAAATCCAGGCGAGCTGCATAGCACAAATGACAGGCATCAGCATAGGTTTCGCCATGCGGCAATGCATAACGGCTCACCAACTCAGCCGGGCCGCCATCCAACAGTGGCCCGGTGATGGGGTGTGCGTCCGGTTTGAAACTAGCGCAGATTTCCTTTAATGGGGTTAAGAACAAATTACCGATAGAGATACCCTGGCAAATATGCAAATTGCCGAAGGGATCTAAATGAACCCTACCCGGCTCGCTCAGATTCTCGTAAGGACACTCGGTGAACTGCGCCCAGGACTTCCATGGGGCGCGGGCGCCAGCTTTTCTACGGCGCGCCCGCGGTACATCACACCGGATTCATCCGGCGGCAACTGTCCAACTGCAAGCGTAGCATGCGAGGTTTCCGGCTGGGCGATGCTGATCGTACCAATCGGGATATCCAGATTGTGCGCGGCCTGTAAAGCATTGCGAGATTGGCAACTGAGAGGTTCATTGTAGTGATACAGATCGCTGCTGACTGACAGATCCTGGATCAACCCGGCAAACGGGCGCAGCCACTCCTGCGCATCCTCGACAGTGACCGCCCAATAGGCGTTGGAAACAATGCCAACTTGAAATCCCAGCCGGGTTGTTTCCTGAACTGCTCTGAGCAGGATCGGATAATATAGGAAGGGTTCACCACCTTCGAAGTAGACTGAGTTGACGCTGCCTAAGTCCTGCGCCTGTTGAAGAGCGTTTCGCACCTGTCCAAGGGTCATAACGCCGGTCTGCCAGGGACTGCCCCATACAAAACAATGGTCGCACTCGAAAGTGCACTGGTAAGTAAGGAGAATATGCAAGCCAGTTAGGTTCATTTTTACTCCTTGTTGATCCTGTGATTTTAAGGAATCGCTATTAACTGCGTTGGACTGCGACTACGTTACACTCCACGGAGGAGGCATAGCGGCGGATATTGGTTGCTCTTAATTGATGATACAGAAAAAAAGCAAAAAAACAAGTGCCAAAGATCCGATATTGAGATTCCTCGGATGTCTTCAATAAAGGATTACAACGTGAGGGTGATTGAAAAATCACCCATAATTTACTGGTATTGCTATCCAATTTATCTTGATTGGATGTAAAATGGATCAGGTTGAAAGAGAAACTTTCACCCGATGGGAAGGGAGAAAAAGACACCAAAGTCAGCAACACGGTCTTTCCAGCATTGAGATGCTGATGGAACGGCAGGTAAGCCGCTTCAGATCGTCTCGCTTTTGGGATTAAATGTGAGTTCGGGACAAGGATATTTGTTGTTGAACTCGAAAATTCAGGTGCAAAACGATATTATTCTCAGGTAAAAACCATGTTCCGAGCCTTGCGAGTTAAACAGCAGCCGGAGAAGATCGTTCCTGACTCGCCGGTGATCACCGCCGAGCAACTTAACCGCGACCCTACCCTGCCGATCACCTTCCGACAGATCAATAACCTGCCTGAGAACGCCAAGAAGCGCGTTTACCGTGCATTACTGCCACCGGCATTAATGGCTCAGTTTCGCATCGATCCGGTCACGTGGAGAGGCCCAGAGGGTGACCAGCATGTGCAGCTTCATGCCGAAAGCGATTCTGGCAACCTGACGATCGCTGTGCGTAAAAGCACTGCGGACTTAGACGATCTCCTGCGCCTCGAGTTTTCTGATAATGCCCTCAACGGGGTCGACCTGAACCTGATCCTCATTAACAACCCAGACAGCCCGCGCTTTTCCATCGACCAGGACGAGCATGGGCAACCGACCCTGTTCGGAACTGCCAGGCGCAACCTGCACGAAGAACAGATGGCAATGCAATCCGGCCTGGCTCCGGCACAATCCCGTGCTGGCCTGCACGCTTCACGTCAGGTATTCTCGCAGATCAATTCCTTTCTTGGGACTTTGGGCCACCGGGCATTTTTCCTAGAACCGCTCAGCTACGCATCTGCCTGGATTTTTGAACGGTTTGGCTTCGCTTACGTCCGTGGACATAAGCTGATGGACGAGATCCATTTAGAGTTCCAGCCTGGTGGGCGGCTACACAATGCTTTAGATGGCAGCACAGCCTTCCGCCAACCAGAGCAGTGGTGCACAGTGCGTGGGCGGGCCTGGGCAATCCATGACGGCATCCTGGAAGCGATCGACTCCCGTTGGGATGGACTGCGGATGGTTAAGCAAGTCGGCCGCCACGGCGGTGTGGATACTTTCCCGGATGCAACATTTTAAGCAGGGGATTTCATAACGGTGAACCACAAACACCAAATAACGCGCGCCGCTGAGCTAGAATGCCTGGCATCCTTGCGAGATTTTGTTGACACCCAATGCAAAGACCTCCCAGGCGTGGACGAGCAGACGCTGTATGATCTAAAGCTGGCGGTGGATGAGGCCTGCACCAATATCATCATTCACGGATACTCAGGGATGAACCCGGGTTCGATCATATTGAGCGTTGAGATCGATCCAAGAAATATAATCCTGACGATTACTGATTTTGGCCATCCTTTCGAACCCAGCGAGGCTGCTATTCCAGATGTCCAGGCCGGGCTGGATGGGCGGCCGATGGGTGGTTTCGGATTGTTCTTTATTTATCAAAGCATGGACCTGGTGGAATACGAAACCAATGAAGACGGAAATTGCCTGAGGTTGACGAAACGCATCCAAAACCAGGAACAAACTTATTAGAGAAAAATGAAAATGCAGATCACTGATAGGCTTGAGAACCAGACGAGGATTGTAGCAATTGCCGGAAATGTAGATGCCCTGACTGCAGGAGAGGTAACACAGTACCTGAACGGGCGGATAAATGCTGAAACGAAGCAGATCATCCTTGATCTCAGTCAGGTTGATTTTATGAGCAGCGCCGGGCTGCGTATGATCTTGACAGCACTGAAGGCGAGCCGACAGCTAGGCGGCGATCTGTACCTGGCAAGGGCCCAACCCAGTGTAGAGAAGATGCTCAAGGTGTCTGGTTTTACCAGTATCTTAAAAACCTTCCCAACGGTTGAGGCCGCAGTGGTCGAATTCAGCAACCAGGATCATGGTGGACCCCAGTCCATTGAAAGCAATTGACCGTGCAACCAAAATTCAACCAGCCAGTGGGTACTTTCGGCACTCAATTGATCCCCTTTGTAAGCAAACAAGGTAGCAAAGCAACAGCAGAGCAGGTAGCCTGCCTCAATCGCCTGTTGGTAAAAGCCGCTCGCACTACGTGGGCCACGCAAAATTATCTTTTAGATAAATAAGGATAAGCATGGATCTGCCAACGAAACTCAGCCCCGAAAAAGCCCAACGATCTCGAGAAGCCATGGAGCGCGAATTGGAAATTGCTCGCCGTATCCAGGCCGGCTTCCTGCCTGATAACCTGCCACAACCAGATGGGTGGGAGATCGCAAGTCGCTTTGAAGCTGCCCGAGAAGTTGCTGGTGACTTTTATGATGCTTTCTCTCTGGCAGGCGGTAAGCGAATTGGCCTAGTAGTCGGCGACGTGTGTGACAAGGGCGTGGGAGCAGCCCTGTTTATGTCCCTGTTTCGCAGCCTGATACGGGCTTTCGCGGACCAGCATTATTCGCTCGGGTGGATGGATCTGCTCACCAGCGATGCACCGGGCAGCAATACACCGGGTCCTCTCCGCTCCAGCTCGGTAAGCCGCCGGCGCGAGCTGCTCACCCCTGGCACCACAGCCTTGAAGAAGGCAGTTGTCCTGACCAATGATTACATCGCTAACAATCACGGACAGACCAGCATGTTTGCAACCCTGTTTTTTGGCGTGCTCGACCCGTCAACCGGTACCCTGACCTACATCAACGGAGGGCACGAGCCCCCCATGCTGATTGGGCCGACGGGGATCAAAGCTCGGCTAGCCCCAACCGGGCCTGCCGTGGGAATTTTCCCGGGAATGGAGTTCGGGATCGAGCAAGTGAACCTGGAATTCGGCGACACCCTGCTGGCTTTTACCGACGGCGTGCTGGACGCCCGCAATAAGGCGGAGCAATTCTTCGGCGAGTTAAAGCTGGAGCGCCTGTTGCAGCCGCCAATCGCTTCTGCAGAATCAATTTTAGAAACCATCCTGGTAGCCCTCCACGATCACATGACCGGTGTAGAGCAGTTTGACGACATCACACTGCTGGCTCTACGACGGTATGCACAACCCGGCGGGGATAACCAGTAATCTCTCTTTGCGGTATTGTTGGGTTAACCATCAGGAGGAGATCGATGACCAAGCATAATATTTTACAGATTGTGAGCCCCCACCTGCGCCTGGTGCTGATCCTGGCGCTGTTGACCGGCATGTCTCTATCTGTCTGGCAAGTGCAGGCGGGGAAAGCCGCGACGGATATCCTGGTTACTACCTTTGTAGACAAAATTAGCGCGGACGGATTGTGCAGTTTACGCGAAGCAATCTCCGCTGCCAATAAGGACAGGGCGTTGAGCAGCACCCCTGGGGAATGTCCGGCAGGCAGTGGTGCCGATACGATCAGCTTACCAACCGGTACCTACACATTGACCCGCACCGATAGTGGCAAGGATGATTCCTGTTCCACCGGTGACCTGGACATTAGCGGCGATCTGACGATCAACGCTGCCGGGCGCGTGTCAATCAACACCGCCACTGGTTTCAAAGACCGCGTCTTCCACGTGCTCAGCGGCAATGTGACATTTAACGGCCTGATCATCTCGGGTGGAAATCCCAGCGGGGACGGCGGCGGGATCCTAAACAAGGCCACCCTGACCCTGGTTCAGAGCACCCTATCGGGGAACAAGGCAGGCAGCCGAGGCGGCGGGATCTATAACAGTAGCAGTCTGACTCTGGCCAATACCACTCTCAGTGGAAACTCTAGTAAAACCAACGGGGGCGGGCTTTTCAATTATGCCGGCACGGCAAACCTGAACAATGCCACGATTTCAGCCAACACCGCTGACAGTGATGCCAACGGCAGCGGCAACGGCGGCGGCGTGTTCCGTAGCGGCGGAACGGTCAATTTCAAGAACACGATCCTGGCTGGAAACCTGGATAAGAGCGCTTCAGGTAAACACCCCGATTGTTCCGGCAACCTGACTTCACAAGGCTACAACCTGATCCAGGACCAAACTGGCTGCACGATCAGCGGGACGACAACCGGCAACTTGAGCGGAGTCGATCCCCAATTGGGCGTGTTGGCTGATAACGGTGGCAACACAAACACACATGCCCTGGCTGATAGTAGCCAGGCAGTCGAGGCTGGCAACCCGGCTGCGCCGGGCAGCGGCGGTGATGCCTGCCTGGCAACCGACCAACGCGGGGTCGCACGCCCGCAACGCTCCGTCTGCGACATGGGTGCTTTCGAGCTGGAAGGTCCAGGCGATCCAGCCCAAACCGGTCCAATCTACACCGTAAACACGGATCTAGATGTAGATGACGGTGTATGCAGCCTGGCGCACTGCTCGCTGCGGGAAGCCATTCTGGCTGCAAATGCCCGACCAAATGACGCATCACCGGACTCGATCGTCTTCAGCTTGCCCGGCAACGGGCCATTCACCCTGGCGCTGGCCTCGGCACTGCCAGAGATCAGCGATCCCCTGGCGCTAGACGGCAGCATCCAGGCAAGCGGCCCGATCAGCCTGAATGGCAGCTCGGCTGGGACAAGCGCTAACGGTCTGGCGATCAGCGGGGGAGGCAGCACGGTCAATGGTTTCACGATCCATAACTTCAGCGGGAACGGAGTTAGCCTGCTGACAAATGGCAGTAACCTGATCACCAATAATACACTCAGCCTGAACGGCGGCGCTGGCGTGGCAGTGCTCTCCGGAAGCGGTAACACAATTTCGAATAACATCGATCAGCGGCAACGGCGGCCTGGGCATTGACCTGGGCGAGACCGGACCGCAGGCGAACGACGCTGATGAAAGCGACGCAGGTGCCAACGACCTGCAAAACTACCCCGTCCTGCTGCAAGCAACTCCCAACAATGGGACGATCAATCTCATTGGGCGGCTTAATAGCGCCCCAAACATGACCTACAACCTGGAATTCTTCGCCAACCCGACCTGTGACATCTCTAACTTCGGCGAAGGCCAGACTTACCTGGGCAATCTATCTGTTTCCACCGACGCCAGCGGTAACGTGGTTGACGGCAACGGAAATATCACTTTCCTGGCCTCCTTCCAGGCGGCCGTGACGGAAGGAGAGTTTGTCGTCGCTACTGCTACCGACCCAGCCGGGAGCACTTCAGAATTCTCGCAATGCGTCTCGGTAGGGCCGAACAATAACTCCTGGGTGAACGCATCGCGCCTGACTCTGGTCGAGACATTGAATGAAGAAGCGGTTGACCGCTATATTGATAAATCCGGCCAATCGCGCTGGTTTAAGTTTAAGGTCACCCCGGGCAGCAGGGTGGTTGTCACTTTGACCAATCTGCCTGCAAACTACGACCTGACCCTGTACAAAGATATCGCTCAAGCCTTCAATAGCTTGAATTCTCCACAAGATCTGGCGCGGCTGGGGGCTGAATTCGCCCCAAACTCTTTCGCCCCAGACTCGTTTGCCCCTGACTCGTTTGCAGCGGATGCTTTCAGTCCGGATTCGTTCGCACCTGATTCCTTTGCACCTGATTCCTTTGCACCGGACTCGTTCGCACCGGACTCCTTTGCTCCGGATTCGTTCGCACCGGATTCTTTTGCACCGGACTCCTTTGCACCGGACTCCTTTGCACCAGATTCCTTTGCGCCAGATTCTTTCGCACCCGATTCCTTTGCGCCAGATTCCTTCGCACCGGATTCATTCGCACCCGAGTCGTTCAACAGCGCCCAGACCCGCAGTTTGATCGCTGTATCTGCTTTTGAAGGCACCGCGGGAGAAGGCATCCGGGTCAACACCTGGGAAAATACCGGCGAGTTTTACGTCCGAGTACGCGGACGCAATGGAGTCTTCAACTTGCAGACGCCATTCCACCTGGAAGTGATGCAACTAACCGGGGTGTGTGCCCAGGTTGATCTTTCCTTGCCGCCAAATAGCCTGCCGGGAACCGCGGGCAACTTTAAAACGATCATCCTGGTAAACCAGGCACGCATGGAAGGAACACCAGACGAAAAAGCGGCTATGCTGGACAAATTAAACGACCTTGCGGCTCGTTCTGAGGTAGCCGGTGTAGTGGTAGATGTCAGTGCTGACAACCGGGTCAGCGCAGCCAACGCTCAGGCAGACATCTACCCGTCCTGCCCATTCGCAGTGAACCTGGCTGCATATGCCATCAAGAATATCGTGGATGCCTACAAGGCGGCTAACCCACTGGAATACGTGGTGATCGTGGGCAACGACCATGCGATCCCCTTCTTCCGCCACCCGGATCAGGCTATGCTGGCCAACGAGAAGAACTTTGTCCCGCCAGTGCGCGATAGCACTACCTCGCAGGCCAGCCTGAAGCTGGGCTACGTGCTCAGCCAAGATGACTATGGTGCCGGCTTCAGCGTCTCGGTGAAGGATGATTTCTTTCCCATCCCCAACCTGGCCGTCGGTCGATTAGTGGAGACACCTGGCGATGTGTCCACAATGCTCGATGCTTACCTGGCAACGGCCAACGGCGTACTGCCGACCCCGGCTTCAGCCCTGGTAACTGGTTACGACTTCCTGGAAGATGCGGCACGCAGTGTAGAGATCGAACTGGAAGCCGGCCTGGGGACTGCTGCCGACACACTGATCGCACCGCGCGACCAGTCTCCTGCCGATCCGCTGGCCTGGAGCGCAGACGACCTGAAAACAGCCTTACTGGGCAGCCGACATGACCTGATCTTCCTGGCTGGCCATTTCAGTTCCAGCAGCGCCTTAGCGGCCGATTACCGCACGCGGCTGCTCTCCAGCGAGGTGCTTGCTTCGAGCACAGACTTGACCAACTCCTTGATCTTCAGTCCAGGCTGTCACGCTGGCTACAATATTGTCAATAGCCATGGAATAACCGGTGTTACCGCAGAGCCTGACTGGGCGCAAACTTACGCTCAAAAAGGCGCTACATTGATTGCTGGCACCGGCTACCAGTACGGAGACACCGATTTCATTGAATACAGTGAACGACTGTATCTGGAGTTCAGCCAGCAGTTGCGCACCGGCAACGGGCCAGTCGCTATTGGCAAGGCTCTGGTAGCCGCCAAACAGGCTTACCTGGCAAACACACCTCAGCTGCGCGGCATCCATGAGAAAGCCTTACTGGAAGCCACCCTGTTCGGGCTGCCGATGCTCTCTATCGATATGCCTGGCCAGCGCCTGAACCCACCAGTGGAGACATCGGTGGTCGGATCAACCGGCAGCTATGCACTTGATCCAGGAGCGACCCTGGGCCTACGCTACGCCGATATATCCTTCCAGCCAGGATCGACGCTACAAACGGTGCAACTGACCGATGTCACTACCGCCAGCAATCCTACCCCGATCACCGTTGAAGCGGCGTATCTAACTGGGCCGGATGGAGCTGTGGCTAATCCCAGCGAACCAATCTTGCCCCTGGAAGTGGCTAATGTAAGCGTGTCAAACACTGTGCTGCGCGGCGTGGGTTTGCGCAGTGGTAGATACACCGATCTACCCGACTTGCTGCCCTTACTCGGTGCAGCAACCACCGAACTGCGCGGCGTACACACACCTTTCCTGACCAATATCTTCTACCCGGTGCGCTTCTGGAATCCCAACTACTTCGATGCGCTGTTTGATCCCAATAACGGTGTGACTCGCCTGGCAATTACGCCTGCCCAGTACAGGTCGCGCAATCCAGGTGACACGTACGGTACCATGCGGCGCTTTGATGATCTGGATTTCCGCCTGTTCTACAGCGCAAACACAACGACCTATGGAGGCGGAAGCATCCCAGGCCTGGCTGGTGCACCGTCAATCACCCGGGTGACTGCTCCGCCTGAAAATGGCAGCGTGCATTTCAGCATCCAGGTTGTCGGCAATCCGGCGGCGGGCATTCAGGAAGTCTGGGTAACCTATACAGGCGTTTCAGGCGCCTTTTACGGGCAGTGGCAGTCGTTGGATCTGGCCCAAAATCCAAACGATTCCACCATCTGGGAAGGCACACTCCCGCTGGGCAGCATGAACGCCGCGGATGTGCGCTACATGGTCCAGGCAGTGAATGGCGTGGGACTGGTAACCCAAGTCACAAACCTGGGCGCATACTATATCCCAGGCGTGGACAGCCAACCAACCCTGCCAACCGAGCTTACTCTCACAGCCACCAGCCCATCGGGAGCATATGGGACCAAAGCTTCTTTCAGCGCGGTGCTGACCAGCAATGGCACCCCGCTGGCAAACCAGACTGTCAACTTCGGTCTGGGCCCGCAGAACCGCCGGGCGATCACTGACAACACCGGTCGGGCAACCGTGGAAATGACCCTGCTGGGATACCCTGGAACCAACCAGGTGCGCAGCTCCTTTGCAGGGACAGCCGAGTATATCGTTTCATCTAAAGAAATTGATTTCTTGATCACAAAGCAGGATACATCACTGGTACTTAGCCCAGATACAGTCACCATCCAATACAGCGACGGAGCCGTTACTGAAGCTACTTTAACAGACGCTACCGGTCGCCGCCTGGGAGACCAGACTGTGTTCGTTGTCGTACGCGGGACGAATGGGACTTATGTTAACCCGATCATCACCGACTATGCCGGGCGGGCAACCCTGGTCACGGTGCCACTCTCTTTGGGGACCTACACACTAGACGCCTACTTCAGCGGGACGATCCCACTGCCCAGCCAGACGCTTGTGCTGGAGGACGAGCGCTATAATCCGTCTTCTGACAGCGGAACATTGAACCTGCAGGCTGAAGATGCCACTGTGGCGTATACCGGCCCGACACAATCCTCCCCCGGGGCGCCGTTGACCCTTTCAGCGCTGGTGACACAGGCCGCGGATGGCTCGCTGGGCGACATCAGCCTGGCTCAGGTACGTTTTGACGTGCGCGACAGCGGAGGGGAGATCATCGCCACTCAAACCGGCCAGGTGACAACGGATGGCAGCGTAACGGCGACTTTCACGGATGGGCTACCAGCCGGTATGTACCAGGTGGAAGTTACCGTAGTCGGCGGGTATTTCAGCTCGCTTACGGTCAGCAATTCCCTGCAGGTGGTTTCATCGCCAGTCTGCTCCCTGGCAGTGGCCAGCCCGGATATCGCCTGGCCACCAGACCACAAGTGGGTAGCGATCAGCGTGACAGGCGTGACAGATTCTAGACGGCGATATGCTGACGATCTCCATCGACAGCATCTTCCAGGATGAGCCGGTTGGAAAAGGCGTGCACAGCCCGGATGGCCGGGGAATTGGCACAAGCATTGCGGAAGTGCGCGCTGAGCGTGACAGTAAAGGGGATGGTCGGGTCTATCATATCTACTTCACTGCGACCGACCCATACGGCGGTGCCTGCAGCGGCGAGGTGCTGGTAGGCGTGCCGCATGACCAGGGCGGCTTGATCGAACCGATCGACGGCGGACCACTGTACGATTCGACAATCCGCCAATAGGGATTTCGACACTCCGATCGCGAGGGCTTCCTTGCCAATAGGCAAGGAAGCCGCATGATGGTATCAATTAACGAGTAAACGATATGGAACAATCACTTGCAGAAAAGATTACCCGATTAAAATCAGTCAGCCTGTTTATAGAATCACCAGAAGCAGCATTGATAGAGGCCGCTGATCTGTTGGAAGAAATTCATTTTCAGCCCGAAGAAACAGTCTTCAAAAAAGGTGATCCAGGTAACTCGATGTACATCATCGTTGAGGGCAAAGTAAAAGTACACGATGGTGACATGATCCTCAATTACCTGGGCACACCAGATTTCTTTGGGGAGATGGCTGCCCTGGACCCGGAACCGCGCAGCGCTTCTGTGACAGCCGTCGAAGCCGCACGGCTTTTCCGGATCGAACAGGCAGCCTTTTACGACCTGATGCAGCGGCAGCCAGACGTGGGGCGCGGCGTGATCCATATCCTTTGCCAGCGACTACGGGCGCGCATGCAGGATATGAAAGAAGACTTTGAATATATGCAGCAGTTTGCTAAAGTCACTTCCGCTGCAGTCGCTGTTGAAGCTGGGATGTATAAACCAGAAAGTCTAAATGAGGTAGCCGCTCGCGGCGATGAACTGGGTCAGTTAGCGCGCGTCTTCCAGCGCATGCAGCGCGAGGTTGACCGGCGTGAGCGGCGTTTGAAGCAGGAAGTAGCCGAGCTGCGCATTGAAATCGACGAGATCAAAAAAGATCGCCAGGTTGCTGAGATTACCGAGACAGAATATTTCCAGAACCTGCGTCAAAAAGCCAGCCGGCTACGCGCCGGGCGTTCGGATCAGGCTGATTAAGCAGGGAAGATTTAATCCCAGGAGAATAACAGGTGCCCCAGATCATCTCCATTCACTCCTTCCGCGGTGGAACTGGTAAATCCAATACCGTCGCTAACCTGGCCACCCTGTTGGCTAATAATGGCTACCGGGTAGGGGTGGTCGATACCGATATCCTTTCACCCGGTATTCATGTGTTGTTCGGGCTGAAAGAAGAGGAAATGAAGTTTTCGCTCAACGATTATCTATGGGGCAATTGTGAAATCACTCAGGCGGCGTATGAGGTCAGCGCTCGATTAGGAGAAGCCATCAGTGGGCAGATCTACCTGATTCCATCCAGTATAAAGGCCGGGGAGATCGCTCGGATCTTGCGTGAAGGGTACGATGTTGGGTTGCTCAACGATGGTTTTCATAACCTGATCCGGAACTTACACCTCGACGTGCTGATGATCGACACTCATCCTGGATTGAATGAAGAGACACTGCTCGCCATCGCCATCTCGGATGCGCTGGTGATTGTGATGCGACCGGACGCGCAGGACTACCAGGGCACAGGGGTAACTGTCGAAGTAGCTCGCAAGCTGGAAGTCCCACGGATGGCGCTCATCGTCAACAAAACTCCCCAGGTTTTCGCATCACAGGCTGTTAAAGAGCGAGTTGAAGAGATCTACGGTTGTGAAGTACTGGCAGTGCTACCCCATTCTGATGAGATGATGACTCTTGCCAGCTCAGGCATCTTTGTTTTGCGCTTTCCGGATCATCCGATCACAACCACCCTTCAAGTAGTAGCAAAGGCGCTGTTAAGTCAAAGATACTTAATCTATGTTGATCAAAAAACAGCTATCTACAATTTTCCACATACAACCTGGCGAAGGGCAAACGGTATCACTGCTACTTTTGTATTATTTTCTGCTCGGCGGAGCATTTAATTTCGTCCAGACAGCAGCATTTTCCCTGTTCCTGGTGGAATTTAACGCCCAAACACTGGCATACGTATACATCGCTAACGCTCTGGTGGTGCCGTTGATCACAACAGTTTACCTCAGGCTTGGACGGCGCATCTCTTTCCCAATGCTATTGGCAGTCAACCTGGGATTTCTGCTGGTGCTGGTGATCGCTTTCCGGATCGGTCTGGGTATCAGCGGGACAAGTTGGTTTGTGTTTGCTCTGCCGATCCTTTTTCAGATACTGGTGAACCTGGGTAATCTGTCATTCTGGCCGCTGGCAGGACGCCTGTTCAACGTACGACAAAGTAAACGCCTGTTTGGACTGGTGGGAGCAGGGCAGTGGATCGCCATCGTACTGACCGGCTTCTTGATTCCATCCCTGGTTAGTTGGATTGGAACGGTTAACCTGTTGATCCTGGGGGCTGCCAGCTTGATCGGCGCCCTGATAACCAACCGCTATATTACTCGCCTATACGCAACAACACTCAACACACCTCTCGAACATCCGACTGATATAAGAACCAGACAAGGTAAATCCAGCCAGGCTACCAGTCTGCTTCGCAGTCGATATGTCATCCTGTTATTTGCCTTGGTCTTCTTGTGGTGGCTGGCTTTCTTCTTCCTGGATAACTTGTTCTATACGGTCGCAGCCATACAATACCCGGACGCCCAGGCGTTGGCAAGCTTTTTGGGGCTCTTCTTAGGCGGACTCGGCATAATAACCCTGATCTGCAATTTCTTCCTCACCGGACCAGTGATCAGCCGGTTCGGCCTCCAGACGAGTTTACTGATCCTACCGGTATTCTTGGTCGTCGGGACAGGCTCGATGGCGCTCCTGGTAGCGCTGGGCATTGCGGCAACCTTACTCTTTTGGCTCGCAATCAGTAACAAATTACTGGATATGGCGCTAGGATTCTCGATCGATCGAACTGCACAAACGATCCTTTATCAGCCGCTGCCGTCAGGGCTGCGCATGCAGGTTCAGACAATGGCTGAAGGAGTCGTTCAACCGCTAGCAAACGGAGTAGCCGGGCTGGGGCTGCTAGCTCTGGGCGCGCTGTTTGCTTCCTACACAACCCCTTTGATTTTAGGTGTCCTGGTGATCGTGGTCGCCTGGGCATTGACCGCTTACCGGCTGGGGAGGGAATACCCTAAGACGTTAGTACAGGCGCTCACCAAACGCCGCCTGGAAGGTATTCAGTTCCAGGTCTGCGATGCTTCCAGCCTGGCTGCGCTGACAGAAGGTCTGAACAACCCACAACCCGCATCTGCCATTTACGCAGCGAACACCCTGGAATCGATCGACGCGAAGCTGATGGTGGACGCTCTGCCAAATATGCTGCACCACCCGGCCATGGAGGTGCGCCAGGATGCGCTCCAGCGTATCGAACGCCTTGGAGTAGTCAGCGTTCTACCAGCTGTAAGAGAAATACACCGGGGGGATCCTTCACCAGCCATTCAGGCTGCAGCTCTACAGACGTTAGCTGTTCTTGGAAAAAGTAACAGCTTTCCTGAAATCATTCCCTATCTAGATCACCCCGATCTGCAAATTCGCCGAGGCGCCATCACCGGACTGCTGCACAGCGGTGAAGCCAATGGAATGCTAGCGGCTGAGCAGAAGCTATTCGCCATGACAGGCTCTTCCCTGGGTGAGGAACGCGCTCTGGCAGCCAGCACTCTGGGCGAGATCAAAGGACAGCGCGATTTTCACCCACTTGAGCTGCTCCTTAACGATGATGATCCAGCAGTCCGGCGCGCTGGCAATCAAGTCGGCAGGACAGCTGAATCAACCACAGCTCTGGCTGCAGGTCATCCATGCACTGGACATCCAGCTAACCAGGGGTGCGGCTGAAGCTGCCCTAGTTTCTGGAGGCAGCGATTCTCTCCCCGCCATAAATGGTGCCCTGAATAATCCTCAAACCAGTCGCCAGGCCAAGGCAGGTCTGGTGCGTGCCTGCGGACGTATTCAGGGAGATGAGGCAGTTGCAATATTGAAAGACAGGATCAGTATTCCGGATCAGGAAGTTCGAGCGCAGGTTTTACGAGCGCTGAGCCGCTGCGGCTATCTGGTAAGTTCAACCGAGGTTGAACCAATAAAAGAACAGATCAGAAGTGAGCTATCACAGGCTGCCTGGACTTTGGGGGCGCTCAATGTTTCTAGAGAAAAACAGGCACCCACCTTGCTTCAGGCCGCCCTGGAATCAGAACTCGAGCGGTGTCTTGATCGGGCTTTCAATTTGCTTTCATTCCTCCCAGGTGGAAAACCACTGCTCAGGGCGCGAGAAAATTTACGTCTCGCTTCCCCCGAAAAGCGCGCCTATGCGTTAGAAATAATCGATGTTTCAATACCACATGAACTAAAAAGCGCGTTGTTTCCCTTCTTAGACGAGTTAACCCCGACCCAACGCATGGAACGCCTGGCGAATATTTTTCCTCAACCCGATCGCAATTTAGAGCAGGTTCTGGGAGAGATTCTCACAGCGATGGATGGCCAACTGGCGGCCTGGACTAAAGTTACCGCACTCTTCACCATTCGTGAGGCCTCCCAGGCAGAACTTGCTGCTCATGTCGAGGCCAGCCTGACCGCGCCAGAGCCAGTGTTGCGGGAAACAGCTATCTGGACGCTGGCAAGGCTGCACATCGATCACCAGAAATTCAAGCCGGCAATTCTCAATGACCCTGATCCGGGAATAGCGCGGGCTGCCCGGTACTGGTATAACACACAGAACGGAGCGGATAATATGCTTTCAACTGTTGAAAAAGTGATCATCCTAAAAGGGGCCAGCATTTTTGCGGAGACGCCAGATGCAATTCTGGCCGAGGTCGCTCAAGCCCTGGAAGAAATGGAAGTAGAAAGTGGTGAGACGATCTTCGAGAAGGGCGATCCAGGCGATAGCATGTATATCCTGGCGTCTGGTAAAGTACGCGTCCACGATGGTGCGCATACCCTAAACACCCTAGCTAGCGGAGATGTCTTCGGCGAGATGGCCCTGCTCGATCCTGAGGCTCGGGTGGCCACGGTCACCGCACAGGAGTATTCAAGATTACTGCGGCTGGATCAGGATTCGTTCTATGATCTGATGACCGACCGGATCGAAGTAGCGCGTGGGATTATCCAGGTACTCTCACGCCGTCTACGCGAACGCGTGCACGATTTGAACGAATTGCGCGCCAATCAGGAAGTCACCCCTCAACCCGGATAATGCATGTCATTGCTTTCCAATTGAGGCTTGGGTTGGCTAAGTTAGAGTAAACATGGAAGTTTCTCTTTATCCAACTGGCGCTGGCCAGGTCTAGATGGACGTATTTCAGGCTTACATCCCGCATGATCGCCGCCTGGCCCTGGCTTATGGCGAGGCTCTTGCTGATCGATTGCAAGGTGCAGCATTATTCGCGGACATCTCTGGTTTCACCCCACTGACGGAAGCCCTGGCGCGTGACTTCGGTCCGCAACGCGGCGCGGAGGAGCTCACCTTTCACTTAAACCGGATCTATGACGCGCTGATTGCGGATGTAGAACGCTTCCACGGCAGCGTAGTCAGTTTCAGCGGAGATGCGATCACCTGCTGGTTTGATGCTGGGGAGGGGAACGCATCCCAACGGGCGGTAGCATGTGCGGCAGCCATGCAACAGGTGATGAGCGGGTTGGCTGCCATCCCCACACCATCCAGTGGTGCAATACCATTGGCAGTGAAAGCGGCTGTCGCCAGCGGTACGGCGCGGCGTTTCCTGGTAGGCGATCCACACATACAGTTGATCGATACACTGGCTGGAGCATTACTGGACCGGTTAGCTGCAGCCGAACACCATGCCAATAAAGGAGAGATCCTGATCGACACGACCACTGTGAAAGCTCTGGGCGATCAGGTGCAGGTGATAGAATGGCGGGGAGAGGAAGGCCACGCGGATTTTGCCATGATAGGAAGCCCGGAGATACAGGTTTCGCCATCACCCTGGCCTGACCTTCCAAGCGGATGGCTGAGTGAAGAACAGGCTCGCCTCTGGTTATTGCCGCCGGTTTATGAGCGCTTACGCAGCGGGCAGGGCGAGTTTCTGGCAGAATTACGTCCTGCAGTGTCCTTTTTTTTACGATTTACCGGGATCGACTTTGAGAATGATCTGAACGCCGGTGACAAGCTAAATGCTTTTGTAACCCAGGTTCAACAGACGATCGATCGTTACGAGGGGGCCTTAATTCAACTCACTATCGGAGATAAGGGAAGCTACCTGCAAGCCGCTTTTGGCGCTCCAGTGGCTCACGAGGATGACGCTATACGGGCGTTTTCTGCAGCACTCGAGCTGCGTGTTCCAGAACTGGATTTCATTCAGCAGATTCAGATCGGGATCAGTAAGGGGCGGATGAGGGCAGGAGCCTATGGCAGCGTCAACCGCCGTACATATGGAATGATGAGCGACGATGTAAACCTGGCCGCGCGCCTGATGCAAGCTGCCACGCCGGGACAAATATTGTCCAGTAAATATACTTTACTAGGGATCGATGATGAATTTATCTGGGAAGATCTCCCTGATTTACGGGTCAAGGGAAAAAGAGAACCAATCAAGGTGACCAGCCTGGTGGGGGTAAAACCACGCGCCTCCCTACGCTTGCAAGAACCGCAATACTCCCTTCCCATGGTAGGCCGGTTGGCCGAGCTGACCTTGATCGAGGATAAGATCCAGGAAGCTCTCAGAGGGCGGGGACAGATCATCGGGATCACTGGTGCTGCTGGCATGGGGAAATCACGCCTGGTGGCAGAAGCAATCCGTCTGGCGAGGGAGCATCAGCTAGTCGTATCCGGTGGGGAATGCCAATCCTACGGCACCAATACCAGTTACCTGGTCTGGCAAGGCATCTGGCGTTCATTCTTTAATATTGACCCAGACACCAGTCTGGATGACCAGATCAATGAGATTAAATATCAGCTGGATCAGATCGATCCCAACCTTGCCATCCGCCTGCCACTGCTCGGGCCAGTGCTCAATCTGCCAATAGCAGACAATCAATTGACGGCTTCACTGGATGCTAAAGTTCGGAAGGTTTCCTTAGAAGCCATGCTGGTAAATTGCTTGCGGGTAAGATCAAAGGACAACCCCATTGTGCTGGTCCTGGACGATTGCCAGTGGCTCGATCCTCTGTCGCACGATTTGCTCGACACAGTAGGACGTTCAATCCAAGGACTGCGTGTTTTTCTTTTGGTGGCTTATCGACCTGTGTTAACCGAAAACCTGTCCGCCCCACGGGTCAGCAGTTTGCCTCAATTCAGCCAGATTGACCTGGCTGAATTTAGCCCCTTAGAAGCCAGACAGTTAATCGATTTAAAGATCAAGCAATTATTCCAGATCCAGGGAAATGTTCCTGAGGATCTGGCAAATCTGATCATTAACCGGTCAGAGGGCAATCCGTTTTATATCGAGGAATTGCTCAACTATGTGCGCGATCAGGGCCTACAAATTGAAAATGCCCAGGCATTAGCGAATTTGGAACTACCAACCAGCCTGCAGAGCCTGATCCTCAGCCGTATCGATCAATTGACTGAGAGCCAGAAAATCACTCTTAAAGTCGCCAGTGTGATCGGTCGCTTGTTTAATGCCGCCATGCTGTGGGGTGCCTATCCATCCATCGGTGACTCCCGAAAAGTAATCAACGATCTAGATGGGCTGATTCAGCTCGACCTTATGGCTATGGATGCCCCAGAAGCAGAACTGGCTTACTTTTTAAACACATCCTGACTTAAGAGGTCACCTACGAGAGCCTGCCTTTTGCAACACGAGCCATGCTCCACGATTTGATCGGCCAGCACATCGAACATGCTTATAGTAAATCCATTGACCAATACGTAGACTTACTGGCTTTCCATTTTGACCGCAGTCAGAATGAGGCCAAGCGCCGTGAATATTTATACAAGGCGGGGGAACGCGCCCAGCACAATTATGCCAATGCCACCGCGATTGATTATTACCAGCGCCTATTACCACTGGTGCCTGAAGAAGAAAAGGTTGCAATTCAGCTTAAATTAGGAAAGGTGCTCGAGCTGGTTGGAAAATGGCCCGAAGCCGGAGAGCATTACCAACTATCCCTGGAACTTGCTGAGCAAATCCACAACCGCCCTGCCTGGGCGTGGGCGAGGTCTGCACAGGCCGAGCTGCTCCGCAAACAAGGGAAGTACAAGGAAGCTGTTACGCACCTGCTACAAGCACAAGATGCCTTTGATGATCTGGGTGATCGGGCTGGGGTGGGACAAACCTTGCACTATGCGGGGACTGTGGCGGCCCAACAGGGAGATTTCGAATCATCTCGTCGGTTGTATGAACAGAGTTTGGATTTTCGTCGGGAGCTCAACGACCGGCCCCAGATCGCTCACTCATTAAATAACCTGGGAATTCTCAAAAGGTTTAATGGCGATTACGCGGGAGCCAGAAGATTGTATGAAGAAAGCCTGCTCATTCGACGAGAACTGGGTGACAAGAAATGGATCGCCCAATCGCTCAACAATATTGGCAATGTTCTCCTGGACCAGGGCAATCTGCCTGAGGCGCGCGCTCATTTGGAGGAAGCCCTGGTCATGCTCCGTCAGGTTGGCGATCCGTGGGAGATTGCCAACGGGCTCAACAACCTGGGCAATGTAGCCCGTTCCCAGGGTGATTACAAGGCAGCGCGCGCGTTGTATGCCGAAAGCCTGGAAATCTACCAGCAGTACAGCGACAAGCGGGCGCTGGCATACCTTTTTGAAGATATGAGCTGCCTGGCTGCGCTGGAGGGACAAGCAGAACGATCCCTGCGGCTCTTAGGGAGCGCAGCCAGTCTGCGGGAATCAATCGGCTCTCCACTTTCCAAGGATGAGCGCGAGAAAATCGAGCGGATTGTTTGGCCCGCACAACAACAAATCGGCAAGGCGGATCAAGAGGCTTTGACTGCCGAAGGAAAAGCGCTGACACTCGACCAGGCGATACACTACGCATTAACCGAAAATCCAGTTTAACGGTGGAACAATGAGATGCTGACTCTTTTTGAACGTGGCCTTCTGGCGCACCTGGTTGCCGATTGGATATTCCAGAACGACTGGATGGCACGTAATAAATCAAAATTAAGCCACCCAGCTACCTGGGTGCACGCCGCCATCCATGCTGCCTTGCTGGGAATCGCGCTGGGCTGGCAGGCTGGGATTGTGCTGGGGGCAGTGCATGTGCTGATTGATACCCGCCTGCCCATGAACTGGTGGCGGAAAACATTCCGGCAGACTGAAGAGGGCCCATATGCGATCATGACCGCGGTATGGGCGGATCAGGTGCTACACCTGGTTGCAATCGGAGCGTGGGTCTACCTTGTGGCTTAGGATTTTCAGGGATATTTCCACTACAAGCGTACTGGAAAAAACCATTAATTAACTCAACAACCATTGTCATAAATTGGACAGAAAAGGTACAATCAAAGCCATTATCAGATACAACGAGAAGGACACAATTCTATGAACAATTTCTATATTCCGGAAAGCGCCATGGTGATTGTGGCGCATCCCGATGATATCGAATTTTCCTGTGCCGGGACAATTGCCCGCTGGGTGCAAAGCGGGACGCGGGTTGTGTATGTGCTCTGCACCAGCGGCGAGGTAGGGATCGCTGAAAAGGGGATGACCAAACGCCAGGCAGCGGAAATCCGTGAAGCCGAACAGCAGGCCGCGGCGGCGATCGTCGGTGCACAAGATGTGGTTTTCCTCCGGGAACCGGATGGCATGCTGCAGGCAACCCTGGATCTGCGCAAGAAACTGGTGAGGGAGATTCGTCGTTTCCGACCGGAGGTGGTAGTGTGCGGTGACCCAACTATCGTGTGGGCCGGCGCTGACTATATCAACCACCCCGACCACCGCGCGGCAGCGACCGCCGCTTTGGATGCGACCTTTCCGGCGGCTGGTCAGCCCAACCTGTTTGAAGAACTGGGAGAGGAAGGCTACCAGGCGCACAAGCCGCGCAAAGTGTATGTAACTGAGTGGGGAGAAAGCGATTTATTTGTAAATATCGAAACTACCATCGACCTGAAGGTCGCCGCCCTGCGCGCTCACAAGAGCCAGATGAAGGATTGGGATCCTGAACCTATGGTCAAAGAATGGGCCGCGGAAAAAGCCAAAGGTAAGGAAATGGCATTCGCCGAAGGTTTTCGCGTCGTCTCCCTGGTGAGTGATGAGGACTGGGAGAAGAAAAAAGGCGCGGTGTTCAGCGATCCCGATGGGATCTAGACTGGTTCCTGGGGTGAAA
The DNA here is from genome assembly GCA_963706905.1 of uncultured Chloroflexia bacterium. GTDB lineage: Bacteria > Chloroflexota > Anaerolineae > Anaerolineales > UBA4823 > CAVPNY01. Next base: position 469,734 of record CAVPNY010000009.1, read on the forward strand.
CGCGCCCTGGTAAACTGGATCGGCGCGAGGAGCGTTTCAGCACATGCAACTAGACAGGTTTCGGTTTTTTGTCCCCAGGGGATTCCTTAGGGGCTTTTTTCTTTGCCTCTTCCTCAGCTTCACGGGCTAATGCTTTGAGATCTTCTTCTATGCTGGGCAGGATGAGCAGCAAGAATGCCGCCGCCCCATGGACAATGGACAGCATATCAGCAATGCGTCCCAGGTATTCGTCGGGGGCCAGGTGTTTGTGGCGCATGATCTTGCCATCTTTCGTCACCTTGCCCATGTATTTGTCAGGTCCAAACATGGAAAGGTACACCTCTCCGGTCTTAATCCTAACCCGGCCGATATATTTGTCTGGGCCGGGCCGATTGGCGTAGATTTTGCCGTCTTCGAGGTTTACCCAACCCAAGTATTCATCCGGCCCGAAGCGTTTATCGTAAACCTTGCCATCTGCGCCGACTCTGCCCAGGAGCTCATCCTTACCCATCGATTGGTGCAAGTAGACTTCGTTCATCGTACCTCCTTGATCTGTTGAGTAGTCTGGTAATCTTGTATCTTGAAAGTCATAATTTTGACCCTTCGGCATGGGCTGCATGGCACATGCAGCCTCTTGAAGGACAAAGAACCAAGCTGGCAAAGCCTGACTCTTATTCTTTCTCCATACTTCCCAATTGGTTCAGCAGTCCAGGCAACTCTGCTAGAGCCGCGATCTGCGCATCTGGCTGGATCGTATCCAGATGGGCACGGTTGACCGGCACATCGGCGCGGCGGGTGATCCAGATACTAAAGATACCGGCATTCTTTGCGCCAAGAATGTCCGCGCCGAGCATATCACCAACCATAACGGCGCGGGCTGGCGGCGTCCCCCAGTGATCCAGCGCCAGCCGAAAAATTTTCGGGTTGGGCTTGCGCACCCCAACTGCTGCCGAAACCAGGATAAAGTCAAAATAACCCCGCACCCCAGCATTGTCCACCAGGGTCTGGACATCTTCATTGTCAGAGGCGTTGGAGATCATCCCCAGGCGATAGCCTGCGCGGCGGAGATATTCCAGGGTGGGCAGCGTATCAGATTCGATATGCCAATGAGCCTGCGAAATTGCATACATCGCGCGCAGTACAGATTGAAGGACGGCATCTGGTACCTGCGTGTAATCTTGATCAGCAAGAACAGAGCGCAAGAAATATTCCGTAGTGTATTCAATGAACTCTGACTGGCGTTCTGATTGATAATTGTTGATACGGTTGCGGAAATCTCCTACGAATTTGTTTTCATCAATCTGGTATCCAGCAGCTTTTAGGCCTGTAATCAGCTCAGCATTGGCCTGAGTAAAGACCTGCGACCAATCCCCGTTGAAATAAATCAAAGTGCTGCCCAGATCGAACAGGATGGCGTCGAAAGGATTTTTCATCAGTGGTGTGGGATAATGTGGGTTATTTGTGGGATAAAAGTGTGATTATTCTATCAGATCAATAATAGAACCCAAATACCCCATCTCTGCCAAGGCTGCGAATACCTTATCAGCAGCCCCAGGCTTGACGACAATGGCGGTTGGCCCAAGCGGGTCCCCAAGGAAACGGGCTGCGCGAGATGCGCGCAATTCTTGCAATATGTCTGGCGAGGCCACTCGCAGAACCAGCAAGCGCTCGATGCGCGCTTCGAGTCCCATGGGCTTCCCAGCGCTCCAGGGCTTTGATCAGTACGGGGGGCATGGCGGAGGTATGGCGGCGAAGCAAGGCCAGAAATTGAGCGACCTGTAAATCTTCATGACGGACGCGCTCCAATGAAGCAGGTGTGATCTGATAGCGATAAAAATCATCTTTCATACCATCCCAAATGCAAAAACGGGCCACCTGGTAGCGCACAGGACGCGGCACATGACGTGAGAGGCGCAGGCGTCCATCTGATCGAGCATATATCTTATCCTCTTCATCCGCCAGACCCTGTGGGGCAGTCCCTTGTAACAAGGGCATCGCCCAACTCGAAAATCGAAAAGCACTCACAGGCTCGCCAGGCGCCGGTGAAGCCAGGTCGACGATGCCAAGCCAGTAGAGCGGACCGCAGATCGTAAAGCGGATCAACTCACCATCAACCGATTCCCAGTGTTCAAAACCTCGCAAATAATCACCAGTCCGGCGCTTGCGGATAAACCAGGAATCATAATCGCCAGCGGGTCGCTGAAAATCCGGCTGGACGCGGTGGATATCGCTTACGAAGGCATTCAAACTCCACCAGGCATCCGCAGGGAGTCCGGAAAGAAATTTCAAGATCGTCCGGCGGGCAGCGAGCGGATCGTTAGCCCAATCGCCCTCTAGGATTAATTGCGGGATCAGGGCAAGCTCATTGAAAGTTACGCTTTCCAACCAGGCATGCACCAGCTGCACCAAGGCTTCGGCACGCCCGGATTCCAGGTGAGCGCGAGTTGGCGCTGACAGCGGTACATCCTGAGAGTTGAGCAAACCGGCGGTAGAGAGCAGTGCTGTCAGGGAGGAAGAATTTAAGGGATAGGACGGAGTAGATAACGAAAGCGGGGTTTCATCAATCGGGAGAGAAATTCGCAGAGCAGCCAACATTGTGCAGGCATCATCCAGGATACGGTCTGTAGCTGGATGTTGGTAAGCCCGTTCAGCAGGCGTAGCGGACCGACCGAGAGTTTGGTCAGAGGCATTCTGGCTCACCGGAAGCAAAGACAACAAGTCGCTGGGGATGTAAGCAAACTCCTGCGGGCCGCTGGGCGTATCAAAAAACGCCCGCGCCAGCAAGGCGCGGTACCAAAGGATCTCAGCCGGCGAGACCGGCTTTTCAAATGGCTGTTCCCGATCGCGCCGGCCCGCCCCCATCTCGCGCACAGCGCCATGCCGGCGGGTGAAAAGCATCCAGGGCAAACGCCCAGTGTTATGCATCAAATCACGCAAAGCTGACCTGGCGTCGGAAGGGAGGGATTCTACGATTTCAACCAGCAACTTATGATCAAGAAGCTGCGCGGCAAGGAGCTCAGCGGTCGTTTCCCTGGTTGAGGGATCGAACTCCACGCCCCAAAGCCGAGCTACGATCTCCAAAAAACCGAGATCCTGCCCTTGGAGAGACTGAACCAGATTTGGCATGACCCATCCCTCTGATCGCTGGCTGGCCAACCCCACCAACACAGATCAGGGTATTACACCATCACTTCCAGCGCGCCAGGTAGCAGATCAATCGAGAGCTGACGCACGTTGCTGCCAAAACCAGCATAGATTTCGCCATCAATGTGGATAAACAACGGGCGGTCGGATTCGACTTTCATCTGGCGAAAGCGATTCATGCGCACCTGCTTGAAGCGCCCGTGCGTGCCTTTCATCACTTCGGGGATCAAGCGAAACATCATCAGTCGAGAAACCTTCCTAATGGCTGCATAATCAAGAAGGCCATCATTGTTGACTGCTTCCGGTGCAACATGAAATCCACCCCCTTCACGTGGCCCGTTACACATAACGAGCATCAAGATATCGTCCTCCCAGCTCTCACTGTCCGTCTGGACTTTGAGGTGAGCAGCGTCGTAGTTGAGCACAATCGTCTGGATTACCGATACCAGATAAACAAAGAAACCCCGCAAAACGGGCACCCGGCGGGAACGCAGAGTGACGGTAGCATCGAAACCAATTCCAAAGGTATTATCCCAATACTCTTGGCGCCCGTGCTCGTCAACCACCACCGCCAGGTCGACTTTTTTGGGCGTCCCTGAGAATACCTGGCGCATGGCAATTTCGGGCCGCGTCGGTACACCCACGCTGTGAGCAAAATCATTGCCAGTGCCCACCGGTACAATACCCAACCGCGGCCGCCTTTCGGCAGGAATCATCATCAATCCATTGATGATCTCGTGGGTGGTACCATCCCCACCAATGGATACAACCGTCTCATAACCTTCGTCGGCGGCCTGCATGGCCAGCTGGGTGGCGTGGGTCGGATAGACCGTACCCGACCAGTCTGCCCCGCCAAACTCGGCAACAACCCGATTCAGGTCTTCACCCAGGCGCCAAGCACGTCCCAGGTCGGCATTGGGATTAATGATCAGTTTGATTTTATTTTTTAGCATGGTGCTCTCAATAACGATTCTTGAGCTCCGCAGCAGGTAAGACCAGGAAACCTTCGTCCGGATGTCCCATTAAAGCGACCTGATCCGGTTTGGTCCCAGCCATCCAGGCGGTGTAGGCAGCCACTAACGCGTCCAACTCAAATGCTGAATGCAGATCGTCCTGGGGAAAGATCCCCTGGCGGATGCGGTGGCGGGTTATCTCTTCGAAAATAAGCATTGGATCTGGGAGGTTCAACTCGCTATCATAGAGCACCAACTGACGCTGCAGACGCCCTTCCAGGGAGTGCTTAGGCAACGGCAGGTGTCCCAGCAAAACAGTGTAGCATGCGTGGGGATAAACTTCCAACGACTGGTGAGTTTTATTGTCTTGCGGATAAGGATAATAATCCAGACTATCCAAGCGCCGGAATAGCGCAAATCCCTTGCGCATCCAGGCAGGGCAATCTTGCTCATCGACACAGGTCTGGGGAATGGAGATATTGCGCAAGCGGAGCTGGTATTCAGCCAGTCGAAAATTAAGCCAACGTCCAGGGCGAGGGGGAGGCGACAAACGCTCGCGCTCTTCGGGACGCTGCATGATGCCCTGGTTGGGGCAGCGCGGGGCGCAGACCGCCACATACGCGGCAGGCTGACCTGCAACGAAAGCCAGCACCTCATCCATGTCACCGCGGCCTAAGGCAAGCGAGCTCAGCTCGTGATCCAGTGCAGCATAGGTAAATGGACGCCCGCCGGCGGTAGGATCGATCCCGATGAACGTGGTGTGTGAGGAGAACATTATAAGAATATAGAACTCCAATTAAAAATCAGGAAGTCTGTCATGGGCAAACCGCGACACCTTACTTTGACGAGACTGCTTGCCTGGACTATACTTATAAATACCAATTATAAAACCCCATACGACCAAACCGGTTTCGTCTACATACCATTTAAGGAGAATTTCATATGGCAGAATCCAAGTTCAAACTCACCTACGCCACCATGTTCAACCCACCCGAGGAACTGCACACCCGTTTCGACGAAGCGCTGGCCAAGATCAAATCCAACCTGGGTAAAGAATATGGCATGATCATAAACGGCAAGGATCACTTTGCAGCAGACAAGTTTGAAGACCGCAATCCCGCTAATACTGATATGGTTTTGGGCGTTTTTCAAAAAGGCAGCCCGAAAGATGCCGAGGCGGCATTGACAGCTGCCCGCAAGGCCTTTCCCAAGTGGAGCGGAATGAAATGGCAGGAGCGTGTAGCGCTGTTGCGAAAGGCGACGGATTTGATCGACCAACGCATCTTCGAGATCGGCGCTGCCATGGCAATGGAAGTTGGAAAGAACCGCATGGAGTCCCTGGGAGACGTGGCCGAAACGGCGGACTTGATCCGCTATTCCTGCTACCAGATGGAGAAAAACGATGGGTTTATCGTAGAAATGGGGCGCGACCCATTAGTTGGGTATTCTTCTACCAACACATCGGTGCTGCGTCCCTACGGAGTCTGGCTGGTGGTCAGCCCGTTCAACTTTCCGACGGCTCTGACTGGCGGTCCTGCGGGAGCAGCCCTGGTAGCCGGCAACACGATCGTTATTAAGCCAGCCACCGACACTCCCTGGGTAGTGCGCCTGCTGGCGGAATGCTTCCGCGACGCCGGACTCCCGGAAGGGGTGGTCAACTATGTCACCGGACCCGGCAGCACCCTGGGACAGGCACTGATCGAAAGCCCCGAAGTGGACGGGGTGACTTTCACAGGCTCATACGATGTCGGCATGGGCATCTTCCGCGACTTCGCCAAGGGTCGCTACGTGCGACCGGCCATCCTGGAACTGGGCGGCAAAAATCCGACGATCGTCAGCCGACACGCCGATCTCGAACGGGCAGCCATCGGCATCGTGCGATCGGCCTTCGGGCTGCAAGGCCAGAAGTGCTCAGCCTGCTCGCGAGTCTACATTGAAGCGCCGCTATACGAGCCGCTGGTCGAGCGCCTGGTTGATCTAACCAACAAATTGACCATTGGCGATCCCACCGACCGCGCCGTCAACCTGGGGCCTGTAGCTAATAAAAGCTCTTTCCGGGATTTCCAAAACTTCACTGAAGAGTTGTCCCAGGCGGGCCGCTTCCTGACAGGCGGAAAAGTGCTGTCTGAGGGAGAGTATGCTAAAGGCTATTTCTGCGCACCGACCTTCGTTGCGGATCTCCCACTGGATCACCGTCTCTGGAAATACGAGATGTTCCTGCCCATCACCACTGTCGCCAGGGTAGATAACCTGGAACAGGCGATGGAGCATGCCAACGATGTGAATTATGGCCTGACGGCAGGCTTCTATGGGACACCCGAAGAAGCCAATTGGTTCTTCGAGAACATCGAGGCCGGGGTGACATATGCCAACCGGCCGCAGGGCGCCACTACTGGAGCCTGGCCTGGCTTCCAGCCATTCGGCGGGTGGAAGGGTTCTGGCTCATCTGGTAAAAACGGCGGTGGATATTACTATGTACAGCTCTACATGCACGAGCAGATCCGGACTGTAGTCACCTGAGGAATATTTCAGGTGAGATGAGGTCATTACAAAGCGACACTGACACCGGGGGTAGGGAACAAGAATCTCAGATGGTTGAGTATTCACCCCTATCCCCTTTCTCTTGACCCTTACAAAGATAAAACTATGGAAAAATTACTGCCTCTCACTGAAGCTATCCAGCATTACGTGAAAGCCGGGGATTCGGTCTACGCGGCGGGTTTCACTCACCTGATCCCATTCGCCGCCGGCCACGAGATCATCCGTCAGGGGATCAAAGACCTGACCCTGGCGCGCGCTACCCCCGATTTGATCTATGATCAGATGGTCGCAGCCGGTTGCGCCCGTAAAGTGATCTTCTCTTACATGGGAAATCCTGGAGTGGGCTCGCTGCGTATCGTGCGCACTGAGATTGAAGCTGGCAATCTGGAATGGGAAGAGTACTCTCATTTCAGCATGATCTCACGCCTGCAGGCTGGGGCAACCGGACTACCCTTCATGCCGATGAACCCCACCGCAGCGGGCGATTTGGAACATGCCAATCCGTTCTACCGCACCGTCACCGATCCCTACTCGGGGCGGGAGGTGGTGGTGGTGCCTGCACTCAATCCGGACGTGGCGATCGTGCACGTCCAGCGCGCCGACGCGGAGGGCAATGCCCATATTTGGGGCATCATTGGCGAGCAAAAAGAGGCGGCTTTTGCCGCCGGGCGGGTGATCCTCACCGCTGAGGAGATCGTCCCGCCGGATGTGATCCGCTCCGACCCCAACCGCACACTCATCCCTGGCTTTATCGTCGACGCAGTGTGCCACACACCCTTCGCATCACACCCGTCCTACACACAGGGCTTTTACGACCGGGACAACGACTTTTACCTGAAGTGGGACGAAATCAGCAAATCAAAGGAAAGCGTTCAGCGCTATCTTGATGAATGGGTTTTCGGCGTCAAGGACCGCGCCGAGTACTGGGAGAAGCTCGGCCCAGAAGTGCATGAGCGTTTGCGCGTTGAAAGCCGACCGAGCGCGGTGGTGGATTATGGGAGGTATTAATCCGCGAATTGCGCAAATTTTCACGAAAAAAAGAAGATTTCCCTATTATTTAATTGCCAGAAAATATTTAAAGAAAAAGCATGGTAGATTTGATTTATAAGAATGAGGTGTATGCGATTATCGGGGCAGCCATGGAAGTGCACCGGGTGCTCGGGCGTGGCTTTCTTGAGGCAGTCTACCAGGAAGCAATGTGTCTCGAACTATCTGAGCGCTCAATCCCGTACGTACCCCCAGATGGAATTAGAAGTACATTACAAGCATCACCAGCTTAAGAAATACTATATTGCAGACTTTGTCGCCTTTGAGAAAATCATTGTGGAAATCAAAGCAATTAACCAGCTATCTTCCCTAGAGGAATCGCAATTGCTGAATTACTTGAAAGCTACCGGTTTCGAAGTAGGTGTATTGATCAATTTCGGAGCTGATAGTTTGGAATGGAAACGGATGGTACATACAAAGAAAATGAATAATCCGATTCGCGATCATTCGCAGGAATTAGCACAATTAGCGGATAAAAACCATGAATCAACCCATTAACTACTCTTCGGCGGAACTGATGACAATTAACTCCGCCCGGCTGCTACGGGACGGGGACGTGGTGTTTGTCGGCGTAGGACTGCCCAACCTGGCCTGCAACCTGGCGCGGCGCACATACACCCCCAACCTGGTGATGATTTACGAGGCCGGGGTGATCGGTGCGCAGCCAGCGCGCCTGCCGCTCTCGATCGGTGACCCGACGCTGGTCAGCGGGGCGCTGGCGGTGTGCAGCATGTACGATATCTTCGCCCTGTACCTGCAGCGCGGCAATATCGATGTAGGCTTCCTGGGCGGAGCACAGATCGACCGCTTCGGCAACATCAACGCCACGGTGATTGGCGGTTACCAGACCCCCAAGGTGCGCCTGCCCGGCTCGGGCGGTTCGATGGAGATCGCAGCCTGGGCCAACCGATGCTATGTGATGACCCCCCATCAGAAACGGCGCTTCCCGGAAAAAGTCGATTTCCGTACCTCGGCTGGATTCCTGGGCGGGCGCGCCGAGCGCGATTCTGCCCGGCTGCGCGGCGCCGGCCCGCAGGCAGTGGTCACCGATATCGGCATCATGGAACCCGATGAGAACGGCGAGCTAACTCTGACCGCCTTGCACCCCGGCAAGACCGCCGAGGAGGCGCAGGCTAACACCGGATGGGAGCTCAAGGTGGCCTCCAAACTGAGACTCACAGAGCCGCCCTCTGCAGAAGAACTGCGCATCCTGCGAGAAGAACTGGATCCCCAAGGAATTTATCTGAAGGGGGGCGGGGGGTAGTCACAGGGGAGAGATGACCCCGTCGTCCATGCCGCCTCGCCCTTTTCTTAACCGCCTGTTCCTCTCTCCGGAGGAGCGGCGGTTGCGCGCCGGATGGCGACTTGCGCTCCAATTCATCTGGATGGCGGCGCTGCTGGGTATTTTTGGCCTGCCGTTGGAGTTGCTGATGCGCCTTCGTCCTGGTCGCTTTCTGCAGGCTACCCTGTTCGTAGCTTCTATCATTGCCTTCCTGGCGATCACGGCCTCGGTGTATCTTGCCCGGCGAACCCTTGACCATCGCTCCTTCGCCAGTTTGGGCTTACAAAGGAGTACCCGAGGCTGGCGTGACCTGTTTTTTGGCTTTGGTTTAAGCGGGCTGCTGATGGGTCTAGTTTTCCTGGTTGAATGGGCGGCTGGCTGGCTGCGGTTCGACGGATTCGCCTGGCAGACGCAGTCCTGGAGCTGGGTTCTGGTGGGATTTCTTGGCAGCGCCATCGTGTTCATTCTGGTCGGTTGGTACGAGGAACTGTACTTTCGAGGCTATCTGCTGCAAAACCTGAGCGATGGATTAAACCTGGCGTTAGGTGTATCGCTCTCAGCCGCGATATTCGCCCTGAGCCACTCCGCCAATCCCAACTTAACCTGGGAGGCGCTGCTGGGCTTGTTCGCCAGCGGACTGTTCCTGGCTTACGGTTACCTGCGCACCCGCCAGCTATGGTTACCGATCGGGCTGCACATCGGTTGGAACTTCTTTGAAGGCACTATCTTTGGCTTCCAGGTCAGCGGATTGGGATACTTCCGCCTGATCGAGCAAACCAGCCTGGGACCAAGCCTGACAACAGGTGGAGCATTTGGCCCAGAGGCGGGGTTGATTATTCTTCCCGCCATACTACTCGGCGCAGCTCTGATTTATCGCTACACCCGCAACTACCAACACACAACTGCGGCATTGACCTCAATATAGCCTTCCACTGCCATCTCTCCTACCCACCTTTAACCCCTTTGCTCTCTTTCCTGCTGGCCCTCGTTCCCATCGCTCTGATCATCATCCTGATGATCGGATTCCGCTGGGGGGCGGCGCGTGCCGGGGCGGCCGGCTATCTCAGCGCGCTCTTGATCGCCCTGCTCTTCTTTGGCGCCGGGCCGCGTCTGCTGGCCTACGCCCATGGGCGCGCCCTGCTCTTCTCTCTGGACGTGTTGCTCATTATCTGGGCAGCTTTCTTGCTCTACCGGGTGGCAGATGAGGCTGGCGCCATCCGCACCATTGGCCAGGCCTTGCCGCATCTGACTGCCGACCGGGGGATGCAAGCGCTGATCATCGGTTGGGCTTTCGCTGCCTTCCTGCAAGGGGTGGGTGGGTTTGGCGTGCCGGTAGCTGTGATCGCCCCCATCCTGGTTGGTCTGGGCTTCACGCCCTTGCTGGCAGTGGTGATCCCCTCCATCGGACATGGTTGGGCGGTGTCTTTCGGCTCGTTAGGCTCCTCTTACCAGGCCTTGATGGCAGTTACCGGACTCTCCACCGAAGTACTGGCCCCGCCGGCTGCCTTGCTGCTGAGCATCGCCTGTCTTGCAACTGGCTATACCGTGGCCCACGCGGCCGGCGGTTGGGTCACCGTGCGCCGCCTGGCGCTACCGGTTCTGATCATGGGGATTGTGATGGGCGGTGTCCACCTTTTGGTGGGTATCTCGCCGATCTGGAATATTGCAGCCTTCTGCGCGGGTATGGCCGGGCTGCTGGTTGCCTACCCATTAGCCAGGCGCTGGCGAAATGAAGGTTCCAGCCAAAGCAAAGAGGCGGACAACAAGAAAGATAGTGACAGTCTAGACCGGCGCGCTCTGGTGGTGGCTCTTTCAGGCTACATCATCCTGATCGTCCTCACGCTTGGTATCCAGCTCATCACGCCAATCAGCGACTTTCTGGGGCAGGTCACCTTCCAGGTCAGATTCCCGGAGGTGAGCACCGCCACGGGTTATGTGACCCCAGAAGGATTTGGGCGCAAGATAACTGTATTTCGCCACCCTGGAGCGATCCTGGCTTACGCAGCGATCCTGGCCTACCTGATTTATCGCTATTTCAACCGCTACACGCCCGGTGCAGCGAAGCGCATCCTGGGTGGAATGGTGGGGCGAGTGATGGCGTCCAGTGTAAGCATCGTTTCCATGGTGACGATGGCAGTGGTGATGGAGAACAGCGGGATGACCGAAACCCTGGCGCGCGGCCTGGCGAATGTGATGGGCAGGGCCTACCCACTGATCGCACCCTGGATCGGCGGGCTGGGGGCTTTTATGACCGGCAGCAACACCAATTCCAATGTGATTTTCGGCGCGCTGCAACAGCGTATGGCAGAGCTGCTTGGCTTCAGTGTGGCGGTTATCCTGGCGGCACAGACCGCCGGAGCCGGGCTGACCTCGGTGTTGGCCCCAACCAAAGTGGTGGTGGGAACCAGCACGGCAGGTATGGCGGGCAGGGAGGGCGAAGTGATGCGCAAATTGATCGTGTATACCGGCTTGATCCTGTTGCTTGCCAGCCTGTTAACTGTTATGATTCTTTGGGTTTTCCCTTAATCGGGCTCCGCCATGACAACCCTGCGGGATTGGCTCAACGCTCATAAATTTCAGGTGCATTCCCTGGCGTTTGGATTGATGATCCTCACGCCAGCCTTCATGTTCATCGCCGCGCAGGGCGCGGCGGTCGGCTGGATATGGTTCTTTCTGGCGCTCTTCGCCGTGGGGAACTTGTTGGCACTCAGCGTGCCATAGGGAGGCCAAAGCATGGAACTCGACGCACTCTTTCACAGTCACTTCTCTGCAAAACCAGTGGTCAAGGCCTGCGCTCCTGGACGGGTTAATTTACTGGGTGAGCATGTGGATTACAACGGCGGGCCGGTGCTCCCGGCTGCCATCGACCGGTCGATGAACCTGGTCGCGGCCGCCCAAACGGGGCCAATCGCCCGGCTTTTCGCCCAGGATCTGGGCAAGGCGACAGCTTTCCGCCTGGATCAACTGGAGAAGAAGGTCGACCTGGATGGCCAGCCCCTGCCAAAATGGGCGCATTACCCGGCCGGAGTAGCCTGGGCTTTACAAGCAGCCGGTCTGCCCACACCTGGCCTGGAAGCGGTATACAGCTCAGATATCCCCATCGGGTCCGGATTGAGCTCCTCGGCGGCAGTGGAGATGGTCTTCGCAGTAACCTGGGAAGTGCTGGGCGGATGGCAAATCGACCGCATGCAAATGGCGCGCCTGTGCCAGAAAGCAGAAAATGGCTACGTGGGAGTCAATTGCGGTTTAATGGATCAATTTGCCAGCGCCCACGGTGTGGCAGAACATGCCCTGTACTTTGACACTCGCAGCCTGTATTGGGAAGCCGTGCCACTAATGCCTGCTGTTGCCCTGGTGATCGCCGACTCAGGGGTACGTCACAGCCTGAGTACGTCTGCTTATAACGAGCGCCGGGCGGCCTGCGAGCAAGCCGTTGAGCTACTCCAGCAGAATCTGCCAGAACTGCGCAGCCTGCGAGATATCTCACCCGTGGAGTTCGCAGCCTACGGCGAATCACTTCCGCCAGAAATCCGGAAGCGGGCTGAACACGTGGTGAAAGAGATTGCCCGGGTCGAGTCGGCGGTGGCTGCATTAAAGACAGGGAAAAAGCAATCCTTTGGGGCACTGATGTACTCCGGGCACGCCAGCCTGCGAGACCTATATGAAGTGAGCACAGCGGAGCTAGATACATTAGTGGCAATCGCACACGATTTGCCAGGCTGTATTGGGGCACGCCTGACCGGAGCTGGCTTCGGCGGCTGCACGATTAACCTGGTTGAAGAATCACAAGCCCCGGATTTTATCCAGAGCTTGCAGCAGGCATATTATGAAAAGACCGAGCGAAAAGCTCAGGTTTATCTATGTAAGGCCAGCAATGGGGCAGAGGCCACCAGGATCTAGATCAGGCAGATCCCAACTTTGCGACGGTGACGCCATCCCCACCCTCTTTATCACCGCCCGCTTCAAAAGATTTGACCTGCGGGTTGTGACCCAGGGCTTCGCGAACAGACTGGCGCAAGCGTCCAGTGCCCTTCCCGTGGATGATGCGTACGAAAGGCAAGCCAGCCAAAAAAGCGGCATCTAAATAACGATCCAGGGCATCCAGGGCTTCATCAGCACGCTGGCCGCGCAGATCGAGCTCCATACCCGGCGATTCGGGCAGGGCAACGAAAGTCTTACCAGATGACTCGACCGATCGGCGGCGGCGAGCAGCCGGGGCTAGGTTGGCTTCCTGGGCCGGCTCAGCCGTCAGGCTGGCCAACACCAGATCGGACAAGCGTGCGCGCACACGCAACACGCCGACCTGTACTTCGGCTTCTTCCTCTCCCAGGGCGGATACCAGTCCGACTGTATTGAGCGAGCGCAGGCGTACTTTATCCCCCAAGTGGATCGGGCGATTGTGCGGGATGCTGCCCATCTTGGGTAACTGCCGTTCAACAGGCACCTCTACCTCTTCTACCAGAACCTCCACCTGTTCTTCAACAGCCTGAACGACTTCTAACGGCTGGCGAGCGCGCGCCAGAACACGGCGCACCTCTGCTACCTCAAGCTGCAAAGCCTGCACCTGGGCTTCCGCCTCGGTGCGCGCAGTCTCCAGCACCTGGCGGCGCTCATCCTCCAGGCGCTCCAGGCGTTCAGATAGCTCTTTGCGTAACGCCTCAACTTCCTGGCGGGCAGCCTCTGCGGCCGCGCGCGCCTGGCGAGCCAGATCACGTTGCTGGTGAATTTCATCTAACAAATCATCCGCGCGTAAATCATCCGGGTTCAGCTCAGCCCGGGCGGCAGTGATAATTGCCTCCGGCATACCCAAGCGCTGGGCAATGGACAGGGCATTGGAACGACCCGGCAAGCCTATCGTCAAGTGAAAAGTAGGACGCAGAGTCTCCAGATCAAATTCGACACTGGCGTTGACCACCCCTGGCGTAGCGTGTGCAAAAGCTTTTAACTCAGGGTGGTGGGTGGTAACCAGGGTCGTGATGCTGCGCTCCAGCAGGTGGGAAAGCAGAGCGCGAGCCAGGGCGGCGCCTTCCTGAGGGTCAGTGCCAGCGCCCAGCTCATCCAGGATCACCAGAGAGCGGGGATCGGCCTGCTCAAGGATGCGGATGATATTGGTGACATGTCCTGAAAAGGTTGAAAGTGACTGCTCGATGGATTGCTCATCGCCGATATCAGCAAAGATACTCTCAAAGACGCTCAATTCGGAGCCAGATTGGGCAGGGATATGCAAGCCAGACTGGGCCATTAAAACCAACAAGCCAATGGTTTTGAGCGTAACTGTTTTACCCCCGGTGTTTGGGCCGGTGATCACCATGGCATAGGTAAGCGGATCGAGCTCCACATCGATAGGCACTACAGTCGCCGGATCGAGCAAGGGATGGCGCGCCTGATACAGACGGATCTGGCTACCCGGATGGGGTAGCTGCCCCCTACCCCCTGCGCCTTTCTTGGGAAACGGGAGCAGGACAGGTTCTTGGGCGCGCAGGTCATCCGCATATTTGGCACAGGCGAAGATCAAGTCTAATTCGGCGATGACATCCACAGCCCGGAGCAATTCATCGCCATGCTGAGCTACCTGCTGGGACAGCTCCGCCAGAATGCGGCGCTCTTCATCCCGCTCTGCCAGTTCCAACTCGCGGTATTGGTTATTTAATTCGACCACACCGAGTGGCTCGACAAACAAAGTTGCCCCAGAGGCGGATTGATCGTGGACAATGGCGCGGATGCGCCCTTTGAACTCAGCGCGTAATGGAAGTACATAACGCCCGTCGCGCTGGGTGACCAGGGCTTCTTGCAGGAGAGGAACCATCTTCGGATCGGAGACCATGTGCTGCATTTTGGTCAGTAAACGATCATGGACAATGCGCAGATCATGACGGATAGTAGCCAGTTTAGGCGAGGCAGAGTCGAGCACGTCGCCGCGATCGGAGATGGCGCGGGTAATTGCATCCACCAGGCCAGGAGGCGCCGGGAGACGCGCCGCGATATCCGAGAGGTAAGGGAATTGAGCGACAAGCCGGTCAAAGAGGCGGATCAGATTACGGGCAGCAACGAGAGTCGACTTGACATCCAAAATCTCGACCGGGGTAAGCACGCCGCCATGGATTGCCAGATCAACTTGAAGGCGCACATCGCGCGCCCCGCCAATAGTCAGGTCAGGATGAGTAGCCAGCAGCCGGACGGCTTCATTGGTTTCAGTCTGCCGGCGACGGGCCTCGCCTAGCTCCATGGATGGGCGCAAGAGGCGCGCCCGCTCTGCTGAAGCGGTAAAGGCGGTGTAGGAGGCCAGTCGTTCCAGGATCTTGTGATATTCAAGGGTGGTTAAAGTCTTCTCGTCCATCTTCTCCTTGCAATCGTGCCTCCTGATCCATATGATCGGAAGCGCCAAACGGCTTTAGCGGAGGAGAGTTTACCATAGGCCGGGTAATTCGGTGAGTGCCAGGAAAAGAAAAAACTGCGGAGCTCCTCAAGGGTGAGAAACTCCGCAGCCAGTGAAGATTTGAAACCGGCGTCAGTCGATCGAGGCGGGCGCGGCTGGACCTCGCTGTAAGCGTGTCAACCCGAGCAACCACAAAGCGCCCAGGCCGAACAGGATCACAACAAAGGCGAACAGGCTTCCCAGCCAGGGGATCGAAGCCAGGATGGCATAGAGGATAATGCCCACGATCACGGGGAGCCAGGGTTTTTCGGCCCACTCAGGCTTGATCTTGCTAACGATCCAGCGTCCGACCAGGAAGCTTACGATGATCTTGGAGATATAGGTGATGGCAAAGACAACCGCGAAAAGGAAAGCACTCATCGCCAGGAACCCGGCCCAAAGAGTCATGCCGACCAGCTCTCCCAGGGTGATAATCCCCAGGAAGGTGGTCAGGATGACAACAACGGCAATCAGCGCCATCAACACAAAGAAGAAAGCGATCAGGCTGATAAAGCCCCATCCCAGGCTGGGCCAGGGCTTGGCCTGCAGGGCGGCTACGCCATTGTTGATAAATCTGGGAAATATCCAGACCATCAATAAGCCAACCACCAGCAAGGCAAGAAAACCGCGCAGATTGGAAAAGAACCAGCGAGAGACTGATTTAAAGCCATCCTCGCGTTTCGGTTCAACCTTTACCTCGGCTCTCGCCTCTGGCACTTCGAGGGCCTGGTAACTGGTATCGCCCGCCACTGCTCCCACGGGGACGCGTGCTTGCTCCACACTGGTGTAGTTGAGGTCGCCGCCGATCTGCGCGCCAGCCAGGACAGTCAGCCCGCCGGGCGCAGAGGGAACCTGCGGCATGTTGGGCATGAAGCTGAAAGGCGAGAAGTTTGGCATGTCTTTGGCGCTGCCAAGCTCAGCATTCACATCGCCGGCAATGCTGCCCTGGATGACAAGGGAATTAGCAGCTACCCTCACATCTCCGCCAACCTCTCCAGCCAAGGTAGCCTGCCCACCACCGAAAAGGACATCCTTACCGATCTGGCTGCCAGACCTGGCTTCCAGGCTGTAGCCAGCCCCGAGCAGATCGTCGCCGATCACGCCGTTTAAATCGATGAGCAGCACCGCCCCGGCGATGCGGGCATCATCCTGAACCTGGCCATTCACGATCACACTCTGACCAGCAGCAGTCAGATCCTCTTCCACAATGCCCGTCTGCCCGATGGTGATGGTCCCACCGAACGCCACTACATCGCCCTTGACGGTGCCATTGATGATGATCGTGTTGCCGAACAGGTACAGGTCATCTACAACCACCTCCCCAGCAGGGATGACAATCAATTCACCGGAGCGTTGATCGAAGGCGCTCGCTGGAGAAGCCATGACTAGAGCAATGAGGGCAACAACACTCATAGCAACAAACAATAGGGGGACAATTTTTGACTTCATATTTTCTCCTTTTTAATCAAAATATCTGGTCGTGCAGTGGTTCGATTTATTGAACGATCTGCGTGACCTGCAAGGCACGCATAGCTTTCCACTTAGTGGAAGCTCTTGAAAAATAAACTTTTTAAGAGATAGATTAAGCGATATTAATTATACGTCCAGAATATCATAAGGTTGCGTTTTAAAATCAGATTGGGTAAGCGGTTCGCTCTTCGGTTCATCTGGTGATTTTCCTACAAAATAAACAGGAATTTAACCAATTATTGTGACGCCTGACAGGGCAATTCAAGCGCTTTGTCAGTTGATCTCAGCGAGTTTTGGGCTATGATATGCAGGAGTGTTGGTAATTGTAATCCCTCACAATGGAGGCGACATGAAAGACTTGAGTGAAGCGATCCTGGAATTGATCCGCTTAGCAGCCACCGATTTACCGCCGGATGTTGAAAACAGCCTGCGCAAGGCAATTGAGCGCGAAACGCCAGGCTCGGCTGCGCGCGGAGCGCTGGAGTCAATCCTGAAGAACGTTGATTTGGCTCGCCAGCACTCTACGCCAATTTGCCAGGACACAGGCACGCCAATATTCTACGTATACCATCCAGAGGGTTGGAGCACACGCCGTCTGCGGGAGCAGATTCGCCAGGCGGTCGCTGAAGCCACAGAGCGCACCTATCTGCGCCCCAACGCCGTAGATGCCCTGAGCGGAAAAAACAGCGGCAATAATTTGGGCGACGAGCATTTCCCCAGCATACACTTCGAAGAGATCAATGGCGAGGAATTGCGCATCGAATTGATGCTCAAGGGCGGGGGCTGTGAGAATGTCGGGGCACAGTACACAATGCCCAACAGCGCCCTGGGAGCGGGACGTGACCTGGCTGGAGTGCGCAAAGCAGCATTGGATGCTGTACATAAAGCCCAGGGTAAGGGTTGTGCCCCTGGCATTCTGGGTATTGCCGTTGGCGGGGATCGCGGTTCGTCGTATTATGCTTCGAAGGAAGTGCTCTTCCGCCAGCTTGACGAACCTAACCCCGATGCCACACTGGCCGCGCTCGAGGATCGGTTGACAGATGAAGCCAACCAGCTAGGCATCGGCCCAATGGGTTTTGGAGGCCAAACCACCGTTCTGGGAACCAAGATCACGGGCATGCACCGCTTGCCAGCCAGCTTCTTCGTTTCGATCTCATATATGTGCTGGGCTTACCGCCGGCGGCGGATGACCGTCCTGGGTGATCAGGTTACTTACGAATAATCACTGTGGAGGATTCTATGCGGCAGATAACGCTTCCGTTTAACGCTGAGACTGTGCTCAGCCTGCATGTCGGCGACCCGGTGCTGCTAACCGGGGTGATGATCACCGGTCGAGATGCAGCACACACATGGATGGTGGATACTTTTACCAAGCAGACGCGTTCCCCACAGGGAGATGATCTGGAAGTCTACCAGGCAATTAAACCCATGCTGGACGGTGGGGTTATTTACCACTGCGGGCCAGTAGTCGCCGGATTAGATACCAAGGAATACCGCTTCGTGGCTGCTGGGCCAACGACCAGCATCCGCGAAGAGCCTTACCAGGGTGAGGTGATGCGCCATTTCAACGTGATGGGAGTGATCGGAAAAGGTGGTATGGGGCCCAAGACCCTGGCCGCTTGCCAGGAGGTGCCTGGGGTATACCTCCACGCTGTCGGGGGTGCGGCAACCTTAATCGGCCAGACTGTTGAGCGTGTCCTGGGTGTCTACAAGCTAGATTTCGGGGTTCCTGAGGCGATGTGGGTGATCGAGGTTAAAGATTTCCCGGCTGTGGTGACGATGGATGCTCACGGCGGCAGCCTGCACGCCGTAATCGAGCAAGAGTCAAAAGCAGTTCTGGATCGCTTGCTGGCGCTGCCGTTATAGGCATCCTTGTCAAATTTCATACCTGGTTGAACCACGCCCAAATCAATAGAATGCGCCCCGGCAGACTGCCGAGGCGCATTTCGTCAATTGTTTGGTGGTCCGCTTTAGCCTTCTTCGGCGGCGATTTGACCGGCATAACAAGAAGCGGCAGGGTTCTGCTCAAATTCCTGCAGGCAAACCGCCAGGCAAAAGAATACCCAGCTTTCCTTATGGAAAGCACGTGGCGAATCAGATATGAATTTTGTCAATCCACCGCAAGCAGTTTTGACCTCACTACCAGGAGCAGGTAACGGTGGTAGGGATCCGGCAGCCATTATTCTTTATCCTGATCTTCCAGGATTTCCAGATCCTGGCTCAAGTTTCGCCGGCGGACGGACAGGCTGATCAGGTAGAGCAGCATCACGCCGAAGATGACGACATAACCGGCGATCATATAATTCAGGGTATTGGCTGGGGCATCTTGTAAGAATAACATCATATCACCTCGGATCTCTAATCAACCATCTTCAAGCGCAATTGTTCAACTTTTTCAGCAAGCTGCCCAAGGCGGATACGGTGCCAGAGCAGATCGGCAAAGATGAAACTGAAGGTAATCAGGCTGAACATGAAAGTCTGCAACATCAGGGAAGTCATATCGAACTGACCCTGCGCACCAGCCTCATTGGAGCCAATAACAACAGGGTGAATGGTTCGGAACAGGCGGGCAGAGAAGAAGGTCAAGGGAACACTGAGAAAACCAACAATGGCGTAAACAGCGCCGAATCGGGCTCGCCGGTCGGGGTCCTCGATGCCCTGGCGCAGCATCAGGTAAGCAACATAGATCAGCTCCATCACGGTAGCAGTCGTCAGGCGAGGGTCCCAGGTCCACCAGGTATTCCAGATTGGGCGTGCCCAGATCGAGCCGGTGACAATGTTAATAAAGGCAAAAACGATGCCAATTTCGATGGCGGACAAGCCAACGATATCCCACTTGCGATTGCCTTTAGCCAGGTAGGCTACCCCGGCAATAGCCGCCACCAGGAAGGCGAGCATCCCCACCCAGCCGGCTGCTACGTGAAAGTAAAAAACCCTCTGCACCTGGCCCATCACCGCCTCGGTAGGGGCATAGAAGAAAACCATGGCGGTGGCTGCAATCAAGAGAATGACAGTAATAATATCTAACACAGAAAGCCAACGAGGTTTGGTTTGCATATCACTTCTCCAGATAAGATAAAGAAAGGAGTCAGAAACTCAGGCGATATATGATAGTTAAATAACTGACCTGCACCCTGTTTTCCAGACTCATTCTTCTACGACAAAATCGAACACCATAAACGCGACAGCCGTAAATATTATATCGTAGACGATTAAGAGGTTTAGCCAGGGCTGAATCTCAGCCATTGGCAGAGCCTGCAAAAAACCGTTGCTGGCTTTGACAGAAGCCATCAGCACCGGCAAGGCCACCGGGAAGAGCAGAATCGGCAGCAGGATATCGCGGGTGCGGGCCTGGACGGCCATGGTCGCCAGCAGGGTACCCACTACAATGTAGCCGATCGATCCCAACAGGATCACCAGCATCAATCCCGGTTTAAAAAGATTGATGTTGTAGAGCAGGCTGTAAAGCGGTAAGACGATGATCTCGACAATCAACATAAAGATTAAGTTGCCGATCGCCTTGCCGAAGTAAATGGCGCTGCGGTCAATCGGCGCTAGGAGCAAACCATCCATGCAGCCGCGGTCTTTCTCGATCGCCATCGAGCGGTTCAATCCCAGAGTACCAGCAAAGATAAAGGTCACCCACAGCACACCAGCCGTGACGCCAGCGCGGGTCTTGGGATCCAGCTCCAGGGCAAAATTAAAAATGATGATCACCAGCAAGGCAAAAACCAGCATCGCGGAGAGCAACTCGCGGCTGCGCAATTCGGCAACCAGATCTTTCCAAATCACGGCGCCCATCGCCCGCAGAAAGCTGGACAAAGGGCGGGGAGTCGGGCGAGTTTCGCTGGTTAGAATGGCAGTCTCGGGTTTCACTGCTTAATTTCCTGGAGAGATTGGCGGTAAAATGCCAGCAGATCGTTGGGATTGATCTCCGCCCGCTGCACCGAGGCAGCAATCACACCCCGCGAGAGCACGTCGAAGCGCGAAGCCAGGTCGGCGGCACGCGCCAGATCGTGGGAGGTCATCACCACAGTACGGCCGCGGGCGGCAACTTCACGCAATACTCTATCCAGCATGGCACAGGCATCCTGGTCCAGGCCCGTGTGCGGCTCATCAAAAAGGATAACTTCCGGGTCGTGCAGGACAGCCCGTCCGATTGCCAGGCGCTGCTGCATACCGCGCGAAAAGGTACGCACCAGATCCCGCCGACGGGCCAGCAAGCCAACCAGATCGAGAACTTCGATGACCCTGTGATCCAGATTATCCAATCCGTACATCCGCCCGTAAAACCGCAAGTTCTCCTCGGCGGTCAGATCGCCATATAGCAACGGCAGGTGAGAAACCACGCCCAGGCGACGACGCACGGCAGCCGCCTGGTTAGGGAGTTGGTAGCCGGCAATGCGAACCTCTCCTATCGAGGGTCGGGATAGTGAAGCCAGGATGCGTAAGAAAGTAGTTTTCCCGGCGCCGTTCGGTCCCAGCAAGGCGACAAACTCACCCTGACTGACCTGGAAATCCAGGCCACGTAACACAGTTTTTAAGCCAAAACGCTTGATCAAGCGACGAACATGGATCACGGTCTGCACGATGCTATCCAAGGGAATCCTTCAACCGCGCTTTTAGCTCAGCCCGGCGTTGGCGATAAGCCCCCTCTGGCAATTCCCCGGCCTGATACTGGTCATCCAGAGCCAGGATTGCATCCAGCAATTCCTCGGCGTCAGATGGCGAAGTTTCTTCATCGTTTTCGAGGTCGGTGCCATCCTCGAGATGATCTGCCTCACCTGTCCGGCGCCGGTAAAGCCAGATGCCTACGCCTACCAGAGCTAAGCCGAAGGCCACCAACCCGATCACCAGGCTTGTCGATGAACCTACCGTCGGAATCAGACTACCACCGCCAGGCCGCCCAGAGATGGTCAACTCCAGGTCAGAACCAGCTTCAATCTGGTCGCCGGAGTACAATCGGTAGTTCACACCCTGGACGTCTCGAAGACCCATATCTACGAGTTGATCACTCTTCGCTTTCAGCCCATCTTCCGGGATCAACAAAACCGCCGCGCCAACTGGCAGAAGCACAGGTCGAGATAATTGCAGCTTATTTTTATAAGGCAAATCATATGAAAAAACTACCTGGTGTTGACCTACGCCTGGACGGATAACGGCGGCATCGCCAAATCCGTCTGGCGTTTCAATGTAGCGCTCACCAAGCTGACCATCTTCAAACTGCAAATTGGAGGCGTCTTCGGGGAGGGTAAAGGTAAGGATTGGGGAACCTTCATCAGCGGCGATGATAGTTTTATTGGTAGGATTGGAAATGACATACAACTCGACCACACGCAGGATATCTGGCTCAATGTATTCCAATAACAGGTGTAGACGATCAACCGCGATGGCAGACGCGTCTGTGGAGGTTTCGTAGATAGTAATCGGTAAATCTAAACTGACGTCACCAGCTTCAACCATGGCAACATCCGAGCTGTAAGCCACACCATTCTGTTCTACGCTTGTGATGAAGGCTCGACCAACAGGCATTTCAACATTCTCAAAGATGTAGCTGCCATCCGAATTAACCGTAGTAGTCGCAGTAAAGGTCTGCTGCATCTCCTCAAAGCCATGCAATATCACTTCTAAGTCAGCAGGGAGCTCCCCGCCTGATGCGTTGGTCACCTCGCCAGTAACGACACCCACTCCGGCGGTGGCAGGGGTTGTTTGGGGGGTCTCGGCTAATTCAGCAGCCTGAGTTTCCCCCGGGGTCGCCTGGAGATCTGGCGTCCCCTGGCCAGGCGTGACCTGCGCGGCGGAGCCTGCCTCGGTCAATGCGTTGAAGGTCAGCGAGCGCAGATAAGCTGCCAGCGCCCAACGTTCATCTTCGGTCAGCTGGCCTTCATAAGCCGGCATGGCGGGCGCAGCGCCAACGCTGATCGACTGGAAAAGTTCAGCATCTGACCTGCCCGCCATCAACTCCTGGTCGGTTAGATCAGGTGGTTTAACTTCCAAGGAAGCGGCGTCCACTCCATCTCCCTGGCCAGTTTCTCCATGGCACGCGACGCAGCTGGACTGGTACAGCGCTTTGCCGTCTGCAACAGTCTGAGGGGGAGCACTCAGGGTAAGGGCATAGGCAACCACATCCCAGCGCTGGCTGTCGCTCAGGCTATTGAAAGGCGGCATGAAACTCTCTATATTACCCTGGGTAACCGCCGTGAACCAGTCAGCCGGTTTTGCCTGACGCGCTATATTGGGATCCCCGAGCGCGGATGGCGGATTGGGAAGCTGGCTGGCCTGCGGACCATTTCCCTGGCCAGTCTCACCATGACAAGGTGCGCATTTCTCCATATATAACGAGGCGCCATTTTCAAGGCTGGGCGGAACCTGAGGGAAGAGCGACTCACTGGGTAGCGCCTGGGTGGGTAGATCGGCCGACACATTGGAACCGGGCGGAGGGGTGATATCTTCCGCCAGAGAGAAGGAACAGGCGCTAAGAAAGATCAGAAAAAGGAGCAGGACAAGATATCGAGAAAACGAAGTGAAGAATTTCATGGATTAGGGAGCATCTTCCAATAACTAGAATTGTGAAATCTGTTCAGGCCAACAGCCCGCCTCATTAGGTCAAGGATTTTCCGCACTTGGGACAGAAGCGGTCAGATTTCTGGATCGAGCGACCGCAATTTGGGCAGAAACCAATCGATTTATCCTGGCGCTCCCGCCGCCGGGTAGCCAGGGTGGCCTCGATGTCATCATCGGCTTCAGCGATCAGGAGACCCTCACCAGCTGGCTCAGCAGCATGCCCATCTGCACCGGCAGGAACAGGTTGGGCTGCATCTGCCCGGCGTGCAGCTACGGCCTCTTCCAGGCGGGCTTCCTGGTCCTGGCTGGCAGGTTGCTGGGTTAATTCATCCAACTGACGTAAGGTTTGAGCACCTCGCTGAATCAGAACGGCGCGTTGAGCAGGGTAATCCTCTTCAGGGATCTTACCCAGGGCGTGGTCGAAATCCAGCTCTTGCAAGGCGTTGAGGATACGGTCGCGCTCGGACAGTAAAGCAGACAGTTCGTGATCTTGTTGATCAGACAATCCATCGACGATGGTTGCCTGACGTTCAAACAAAGGGCGGGCGATAAACCACCCTACTACAATCAGCAGGGCGAGGATCAGGAGGAGGGAGCCAATATCCATGGGGAATACTCAGTGGTTAGTGACCAGTGGTCAGTAGGAAGTGGTTAGTATTCAGTCTACTAAAGAGTGGTTGCATATGTATCGGAGGTTTTGCCATTAAGGGGATAAAAGGGGATCGATCATGGCTTGAATCTGGGCCAGGGAAGTGAAGGGACCAATTCGAGCGCCAGCTAGCCTTCCATCAGGGG
Source organism: uncultured Chloroflexia bacterium (assembly GCA_963706905.1). Lineage (GTDB taxonomy): Bacteria > Chloroflexota > Anaerolineae > Anaerolineales > UBA4823 > CAVPNY01. The sequence continues at coordinate 493,924 of CAVPNY010000009.1, forward strand.
CAATGACATAAGTCTCCGGCACACCCTTAATGCGATAGGCCTGGGAGATGCGCGTACCCAGGTCAGCACCATTGGGATAGGTTATGTCGAACTTCTCCAGGTAGGCCATAGCTTCCGTCTCGGTGTCTACATAATCCACGCCCAGGAAAACGACATCCCCACGTGGCTGGTAGAACTGCCAGGCCGTTTCCAGGTCAGCGGCTTCCTGTTCACAAGGCTTGCACCAGGAAGCCCAGAAATTAACCACCACAACTTTGCCTTGCAAGTCTGCCAGACTGATCTCCTCGCCGGAGAAGGTGGTCAGGGTGAAATCTGGAGCTATATTACCTTCAGCGGCGGGATTTTGCGCGTTGCGAAACATGCTTAGCGCCACAATGGCCAACAAAGCGATCAGGGCGATCCAGGCGATCAGGGCCCCCAGCGACAGGCTCAGCCCAAAGATCACGAATCGCCCCCCTCGGGATGCGGGGGGAGCGGGGAGGGGTCTCTGGAGCAGGCGGAGCAGTTTGAATATCGGTCATGCAATCACTCCAAACAGAAGTTAATTTCGCCAGATGGACAACAGCCTACCGGCGGCGCAACTCTTCCTCCAGGCGGGTAACATATTCATCTCCAGACGATACAGAGCCAGTCTCCGCCTGAGGGCTGACTGAGGCAGGCCGGCGCCAGCCTCTCATCGCCCGGTACAAGATAAAAGCGCCCAGGATGATCGCCACCGCCAGCATAATATACACCAGCAAGTTGAAGCCGCGCGCCGGGGGGGTGCCCAAAACACGGTCGCCGTACTGGGCGGCGAAGTAATCCTTGATCTGGCTCTCAGACCATCCTAGTCGCGAGTTTCTCGCCGATCAGGGCGCGCCATTGTGCGCAAGCCTGGGTCGGGCAGACGTCCAGAGGAATGTTCTCACAAACCGGGCAGTAGAGCTGCTTGGCGACGGCATTGATCTGGTCATCGGTCACCCCCACCGGATCAGACTGCTGAGCGTGAGCAACTCCAAACAAAAGGATTGCTAACACCAGATTGGCAAGAACAAGCCACCCTATGGATTTGAATTTGGGGAGGGAAGGTTGCATCATGCCTTTACCGATGCATAGGCAGAGCCCCTGGCAGTCGCCCGAGAGGTCTCCGGGTCCCGGTCAGGCCAGGCTGCCACCAGGGTACCAAGAATAAAAACCAGTCCGCCCAACCAAAGCCAGTTGACCAGCGGGTTATGATAAACCTTAAAGGTAGCGCCAGCGGAGGAGATAGGCTGCCAGTCGACCAGCAACACATAGAAGTCGTCCTCCCAGGTGCTGCGCACGCCGGGGATGGTCATGGGTTGCTGCGCCTCGTAATAATAATCGCGGCGCGGGATGCAGCTCGCCGACATAATTACCATCCTTGAAGACATTGACCACCGCCCGGGCGACATTGCGCCCATCGGGGGTATCGAAATTGGCCAGGAGTCTAGGGAGATGCTGTAACTACCCAGATTCAAGCCGGTCGCCCTGTTTCAGGGTACCCTGCGTCTCTGTCTGGAAAATTTCGATGCCAATGATCCCAATCGCCATCAGGACCACGCCCAGATGGATGATATAGCCCCCGTAGCGGCGGCGGTTGCGCCCAGCCAGGCGCCACAAGGCAAGCGGTAGAGCTTCTCCAGCCCGGTGGTGACGCGCCATAGCACCACGCCAGAACTCATACAGGGTCACCGAGACAACAAAGCCGCACAACCAGAAGCCCAGCAGCGCCGGCAAGCTGCGTACACCGGTCAGCAGCGCAATGCCGACGACCACCAGGGAGACGATAGTGGGTTTCCACATCGCCCGGCCGAGGGTTTTGGCGGTGGAATAGCGCCAAGCCGAGAGTGGCGCAATCCCCATGAGCAGGAGCAGGCCGGCGAACAGGGGGCGCAGTAATCCGCTCATACCAGTCCGGCCCAAAAGTTACTTTTTGGCCGGTGAACAGCTCAGATATTAGCGGATAGATGACGCCCAAGAAGCAGACGACCAGGATGGCCATGAAAAGCAGGTTGTTCAACAAGAAAAGCGCTTCCCGGGAGAGCAGGGAGGTCATCTCCGTTTCGGACTTGAGCTCGTTCCAGCGACGCAACAGCAGGCTGAGCGAGATAATGAATGTCAATCCGATGAAAGCAAAGAAAGCCGGGCCGATAGCGCTCTGGGCGAAGGCATGCACCGAGGAGAGCACCCCCGAGCGGGTCAGGAAGGTGCCGAATATCACCAGATCATAAGTCAGGATAACCAGGATCATGTTCCAGTGCTTGAGCATGCCGCGCTTTTCCTGGATCATCACCGAGTGCAGGAAAGCCGTGCCGGTCAGCCAGGGCATGAAAGCGGAGATCTCAACCGGGTCCCAACCCCAGTACCCACCCCAGCCGAGCACATCGTAAGCCCAACGACCGCCTAACAACAAGCCAAGGGAGAGGAACAGCCAGGCAACCAGTGTCCAGCGGCGGGTCAGGCGGATCCAACGGTCATCTGTCCGACCGGTGACCAGAGCCGCGATGGCAAAGGCGTAAGGGATGACGAAGGAAACAAAACCCAGGTAGAGCATAGGTGGATGGATGATCATGCCCGGGTGACGCAAGAGCGGGTTCAAACCGCTGCCATCCGCCGGAATGAAGGGGATGGCACCGGCTGGCATGAGCATGGATTTGGTGATATTACCCGTGGGAGTTTGCCACAGGCTTTCAAAGGGGTTTTCAAAGAAGATGCTCAAAGACAGGAAGAACGCCAGCGTGACCAGGGAAACAATGATCACCCAGGGGAGGAACTCCCGGTCACGATCCCATTTGCGCAGGGTGACCGCAGAAGCAAAGCCTGACATCAACCAGGACCAGAAAATCAGCGAGCCGGCCTGGCCACCCCACAAGGCAGTTACCTTAAGATAGAAAGGCATACTATTGCTGGTGACACTGGAGACATATTCGACTTCATAATGGTTAGTCACCAGCAGATAGATGATACTTAAGGCCGCCAGAGTTACCAATGGCCAGGTGAGCAGCATGGCGTTGCGGGCACTGTTCACCCAGCCCTGGTTATTCTTGCGCACACCATAGAACGCCGCCCCGATCCCATAAAGAGAAACAAGGAGGGCGATGACTAGAGCACCGTAACCGAAATTCGCTACCATTAATCTTCTCTCCAGGAGAGTAAAAGGTTACCCCTCAGACTGTTCAGGGACAGCTTCTTCATACTTTGTGGGGCATTTAAGCAGCAATTCGTCGGCGTAGAAAACGCCATCCTCGCCGATTTTACCGGTCATGATCGCCTGAGCTTCGTTACGCAACAGGTCTGGCCTGGGGCCGACATATACCACCTCCAGGCGCGTCCGATCTGGGTCAATCACGGCAGCGTGGAGCACCTCGGCCAGGCCGCCTTGCTCTTCAATCTCTTTGTTGTCACCAGGCACGTGAGCAACGGTAAACCGGAGGGTCAGCGTTTGGGGATCAAACTGGATGGTATCACCCAGGACGGCACCGGAAACGCGCAGATCGCGCCCAATTACATCCCCAGAATTGGCAGACAGCTCATCGACAGTCATGAAATATTGAGCGCTGGCGCGAGTCGAAGTAACGATCAGGTAAACAATGGCGGCAACAATTAATAATCCACCGACGATAAATTTGATGCGGTTAGCACTGCCCGCTCGGGCGCTGACGGTTTCTTCCATAGGCTGAGTCTCCTCCATATGTAAAGTTTGGTTGTATCGATTAATGAATCCTTCTTATTGCAATCCAATATTCTGTCATACACACATTAATCACACCTGAGAACTGACCCAATAGCATATGAGAAAGGGAAATCAGTGTAATTTTATACGATATGGATGAGACCCGTGCGGATGGCAAATTTGACCAGCTCAGTGGTAGAGTGCAAGTCGAGCTTCTGCATGATGCGCTCCCGGTGGCGAGCGACTGTCTTGGGACTAATCCCCAGGTTCTCGCCAATTTGCAGGTTGGTGTGGCCATCAGCAACGCCTTCCAAAACCTGTCTCTCACGTTTACTTAGCACCGTCAGATCTTTACTACCAGATTGAGGCGATTCCGGTAGATCGGATTCAACTGGTTGATCAACCTTGACCCGGCGGTAATCGTCCAATAACCAGCGCGCTAAGGGAGGCTGCAGGTAGATATTGCCGGACGCCACACTGCGGATGGCAGTGACCAACTCTTCGGCAGCAGCTTGCTTAGTCACATAGCCACTAGCCCCGGCCAACAACATCTCAAAGAAATACTGTTTATCTTCATGGACAGTGAGCGCCAAGACCAGGCAATCGGGGTAAAGTGCTTTCAGTCGGCGAGTTGCTTCTAAGCCATCCATGTGAGGCATGGTGATGTCCATTACGACAATATCGGGATGAGTTTGTGGGACCAGTTCCAGAGCCTGCAGGCCGCTGTTCGCTTCAGCCACCACCTGAAAGCCTTCCTGGGTTTCCAGGAAAGTTTTTAAGCCGGTGCGCACCACATCATGGTCATCAACCAACATCAACCGGATTAAGCTCATGTACTTCTTCCTCCACGCTGACCAAGGTGGCTTCCTGAATTGGAACAGAAACCTCGACAAAAGTACCTTCTCCGGAAGCAGATCTCAAGTGCAACTCACCGCCAACTGACTCGGCACGCTCGCGCATGCCTGCCAGACCCCAACCGCGCCGATCAGCGCTATTATGATTATGGAAACCAATCCCATCATCTTCCACTTGCAAGACAACCTGGTTCTTCTGGAAACGCAGGTTTAGCTTCGCGTGATCGATTTGGGCGTGGCGGGCGACATTGGTCAGCGCCTCTTGCGCCACGCGAAAGAATACCGTCTCCACCAGAGGGTCCAGGCGCTGGGATGGCCCGTCAACGGACATATAAATCTTCAGACCTGTACGGCTGTGTTCCTCAGCCAGGTATTGCAGAGCTGGCATCAGGCCGAGATCATCCAATTGCGCTGGTCGCAGATCGTGCACCAGGCGATATATGCCTTGCGACATCTGGCGAGTTAATCCCTGCAACCGCTGGAGGATTTGGGCAGTTGCATGCTCTCCCTTAGAGGCATGACTCAGCGTAGCCAGGTCCAGGCTAAGAGCAGTCAGGAATTGGGCAGTTTCGTCATGCAGCTCGCGGGCAATCCTAGCCCGCTCTTCTTCTTGAGCAATGACTGTATGGCGCAGAAGTTCCCGACGTAATACCTCGCGTTGCTCTAACTCACGCTGGATGTGCTCATAAGCTTCCAAACGGGCTTGCTGGGCGACCAGCAATTGGGTTTCTCGCTCACGCTCAACGTACTGGATCGCACGCAGCAAGTTGATGGTGATCAATACTGCCATGGCAGCCCGCACGACCTGCACCGGAAAACCGAAAACCGATATAAACCACGCCGAATTGAAGTAGCTAGCCAGCGGGAGATCGGCCGGCGGCACGAAAACTTGAGTCAAACCATAGATGAAGAATCCTAACGCAGCCCAACGGAAGAGACGAGCCAGTGTGAGCCGGTTTTCGATCTGCACCTGGCGGGCGCGAGCGCGCAACCCCCAACCTGCCAGGATTCCTCCGGGAACAGCCAGTAGATAACGCGCCAGGGCATCGGCCTGTCCTACCAGATCAGCAGAACCTACTTTCATTAAAAACCACAACAATCCAGCGTATAGACTTAGCAACCCCAGTGGAACAATCAGATAAAACCCCTTAACCGGCTGAGTGGGAAAAGACATCAACACACCGAACACTATCAGGGGGACAAAGGAGATCACCAACCAAAAGACCCGCAGCCAGGAGAGTTCTTGAGGGAAAGGTTGCCCCAGCCAGATTCCCTGCAATAGGATGATCTCTACCCACTCGTGAATGCCATGCAAAATACCAAAAACTGCCAGCGGGAGCAGGGCGCGGCGTTCCGCCAGCATGGGGGAGCGCCCAGTTTCCAACGCCATGGCCATGCCCATGCTGAAGAAAGCCAGCCCGTAGATAAAGAAAACGAGAACAAGATCGAAACGCAAGTCAGAGAGAGACAAAACAACTTCCTTAATACGCCCGGTTTGTTCTTCCAACCTGGATAGCAACTTCTATTGGGATAGTATAGTGTATCATCCCTAATCTGGCATTAATTCTTGGGGTATAATATTGGGGAATTTTCCCAATGCACCACAAATCATTATATACCATCCAAGGAAGTGGTGCGCTAAATTACTCAACGAACATTCTGAACTGCATTCGCGGAACTTTGACGCTGCGCTGAGGAGAATGCACTATGAAAATCTGGAAAATTTTACTGCTGGTTAGCGCATTACTGGCGATTATGGCTATGCTAGCTGCCTGTGCAGGCCAGCCCGGCCCTACCGGTCCTGAAGGCCCGGCTGGTCCACCAGGGCCAGAAGGCCCGCAAGGTCCTCCCGGAGCCGAAAGCCCAGCCGGCGAAGTTGTGGCGGAGGTATCTGTGGCGGAGTATGTTGGCAGCGCCACCTGCAGCGGCTGCCATACTGAACTCTATGAAACCTTTATGAAATTCAGGGCATCCCTGGAAACTGAACAAGATCGAGGGCGGCCAAGCTCCGGACTATCCTTTTCGAGATTTGCGCCAGCCACCTGAGGGATATACCTGGGATGACATTTCCTACGTGATCGGCGGTTACTGGTGGAAAGCCCGCTTTATTGACAAAGAAGGTTATATCATCACCGATGCCCCTGACACGACCGGAAATGTAGAATATCTCAACCAATGGAATTTCACAAACGAAAGCCTGAATCAAGACGGTAGATGGGTCATGTACAAATCCGGTACGGACAAACTGGTTTATGACTGCGGCGGTTGCCACACAACCGGCTACAGCTCCACCGGTAACCAGGATGATCTACCCGGAATAATCGGCACCTGGGCAGAGCCCGGAATCCAATGCGAGGCCTGTCACGGTCCCGGCAGCCTGCATGTCGCCAACCCAAGCGGGGTGCGCCCTCAGATTGAACGCAGCTCCGATCTGTGCAGTGAGTGCCACCACAGCGGCGACATAGAGGCGGTGGATGTTCAGGGTGGATTCATCGACCATCACGAGCAGTATGCTGATCTTTCGCAAGGCAAACACCAGATCCTGGAATGTGTCGACTGCCACGATCCGCACGCCGGCGTGAAACAGTTAGAGGAAGCCGATCTACCTACCACACACACCGCTTGCGAGACTTGTCACCCTTCACAGGCCAGATACCAAAAGAATACCCGGCACCTGGCGATTGGCCTGGATTGCATCGAATGCCATATGCCGCGTATGATCAAGACCGCTTGGGGTGACGAGGCCAGTTTCACTGGCGACTTCCGCACTCACCGCATGGCAATTGACCCGAGCCAGATCGAACAATTTTCTACAGTCGTCGCGGAGGACGGCACAGAGACGCAAGTCGTGATGACGGAGATCGGGCTAAACTTCGCCTGCCGACACTGCCACTTGTCTGACACTATTATGGCAATGGACGACCAAACTCTGATCAATGCCGCCTATAATTACCATCAAAAACCAGCTGAGCCGCCCGTTTTGCCCACCCCAACGCCGACCGCGACTCCATAAGAATCAAGGGATAAACAACCGGTTCTGGTAAAGATCCACACCAGGACCGGTTCAATAATTTCTCTGCCTGGCAACCTCTTCTTCGACTGCCAATCAACCCAATCCAGGCGATCTTTCCATATCAGTGTTGACCACGGAGGAAAGATGAAGAAACTTATGACCAGGCTAAAACTTTTTTTCCTGCCCCCGGCGGGAACACCAACCTGGGTGCGTGTTCTCCCCTACGCTGTGCTGGGCGTCTTAACCTTGATTGTGCTGACCGCCGGTGCCTATGGGTGGGAGTACACTAACTCACCCAAATTCTGCGGTGAGACCTGCCATACAATGCCGCCGGAATACTCGGCCTACCTGGTTTCTCCGCATGCCCGGGTGGACTGCGTGGACTGTCACATCGGCAAAGGTTTCATCGCCACACGCATCTCGCGCAAAGCCGGGGATTTACGACATGTGGTGAAGACTGTCTTTCGCTCTTATGAATACCCCATCCGGGCTGGAGATCTGCGCCCGGCCCGGGAGACCTGCGAGAAATGCCACTATCCAGAGAAATTCTCCGACGATAGCCTGCGAGAAATAAAGAGGTTTCTCCCCGACAAGGAAAACACCTCCACTTCGCTCGACCTGGTGCTTAAAACCGGCGGCGGCACCGAACGCCAGGGACTGGGGAAAGGCATCCACTGGCATATCCTGAATAAGGTTTCCTACCTGCCCGTTGGTCCTGAGGAGCAAGAGATCCCATATGTTCAGGTTGAGGAGGATGACGGCTCGATCACGGAATATGTCGATATCGAGGCGAATTTCGATCCTGAGACGATGGATCCTGCCGATCTGAAGGAGATGGATTGCATTACCTGCCACAATCGCATCACCCACCGGGTCAGCACCCCCGAAGATACAGTTGACCAACTGATGGCCCAGGGCAGAATCTCGCCCGCTATCCCGGAGATCCGCAACCAAGCTGTAGAGGTATACAGGAGAACTTATAACTCCAATGAAACAGGCTTGAAAGCGCTGGGTGGGATCGAACGGTTTTACCAGGAGTACTACCCGGAATTCTATGCCAGCAATCAGGCAGATGTGCAGGCCGCGATTAAAGCATTACAAGAGGTCTATCAGGAAAGCGTCTACCCAGAGCAGAAGTCAGATTGGTCTACGCACCCCAACAATATCGGCCACAAAGATTCGCCTGGCTGCTTCCGCTGCCACGACGGCAAGCATCTGAACGAGCAACAACAAGCGATTCGTCTGGAGTGTAATCTGTGTCATTCCATCCCAGTCGTCTCTGGTCCATCCGACTTTGTCACAAACATCGAGATCAGCCGCGGTCCTGAACCTGAAACGCACCTCAATCCGAACTGGATCGGGATGCATAACCAGGCATTTAATGAATCCTGCACAACCTGTCATACGACCGAGGACCCAGGTGGGATTAGCAATACCTCATTTTGTTCGAATAGCGCCTGCCATGGCAATGCCTGGGAGTACGCCGGATTCGATGCGCCGCGCCTCCGAGAAGTACTGCTCTCCCAACTTCCGCCCCAACCAACGCCAGCGCCAACACCTGGAGGAGGCCCGCTGACTTTCCTGGATACGATCGGCCCGCTCTTGCAGACCAAATGCAGTGCCTGTCATGGGGCAGGCGGAGGACAGCAAGGATTGGATCTGACCAGCTATGAGGGCGCGCTGAAAGGGGGAGCCAGCGGCCCGGCGATCATCCCGGGCGACCCGCAAGGCAGCCTGCTGGTGCAAAAACAGAGTGGTGATCAGCCGCATTTCTCCCAGCTGACACCGGATGAGTTGGCGCTGGTAGTTGAATGGATCACGGCAGGTGCACCAGAGAAATAAGGGTGATCGCCGATGTACATTTGTCATGCTAATCTATATTACATATGCCACTAATACCCCGCTCATTATTGGGGTATAAATCATAAGGAAATCTACCCAAGCAAGTCCTGGCTGTTATAATAGGCAGTCCAGGAAATATTGGTTTCCACATTACCTTTTATTTAGAGAGGAGGCGACCACTGCAAAGAGAAAAAAGATATCGCCCAGATAGCATAAGGAACATTGTGTAGTTCATACACACCAAGGAGAATGCTATGAGACTTAAATATCTGATCATAGGACTCGTATTGCTGGGAGCTGCCATGGCCCTGGCAGCCTGCGGCGGAACCGCCGCTCCCCCAGCGACCCCCTGTCCAATCACGGAATGTCCGGAAGCGGCTCCCTGCCCGGACTGCCCGACATGCGAGGAATGCCCGGTGGTCGTAGTAGACCCCGTGCCATATGAAGAAGAATGGGTGGCCTCGCCACACAATGACGCGGCTGCCGAGGCCTTCATCCATTGGAATGAAGACGACCCGGCGGAAGTACCCACTTCCTGCGCAAAATGCCACAGCACCACCGGCTATATGGACTTCCTGGGGGCTGATGGCTCCGAAGTTGGGGTAGTGGACGCTGCCGTTCCGGTTGGCGAGACTGTCCAATGTGTGGCCTGCCACAATTCGGCTGCGGAGGCAATGAGCGAGGTCGCCTTTCCTTCCGGCGTGACAGTTTCTGGATTGGGCGGAGAAGCACGCTGCATGCTCTGCCACCAGGGACGCGCCTCGAAAGTCCAGGTCGATGAACAGATCACCGAGTTCAACGCCACTGATGTAGATGCGGTCGTCCCGCCGCTCGATGATGGGAGCACCTTTGGCTTCATCAACATACACTACTTCCCGGCTGCGGCGACACTGTATGGTGGGCAGGTGATGGGCGGCTACCAATATGATGGCAAAGCCTACGACTACAAAAACGATCACGCCGAAGGCTATGCCACCTGCATCGGCTGCCACAACCAGCACACCCTGGAGGTCAAGGTTGAAGAGTGCGCCGTATGCCATGAGGGCGTGACCTCGACCGAGGATCTCAAGAACATCCGTATGGTCTCCTCCGCGCCAGATTACGATGGTGACGGGGATACAGCTGAAGGTATGTTCTATGAGTTAGAGGGCCTGCAAGAAGCGTTATACAGCGGCATGCAGGTTTATGCCGCCGAGGTAGCTGGCACAGGGCTTGTCTACGACGCCGCGGCTTACCCATACTTCTTTGCCGACGCGGACGGTGATGGCGCTCCCGATCAGGGAGATGACGGTTCAGTGGGCTATAGCACCTGGACGCCACGCCTGCTCAAGGCGGCTTACAACTACCAGCTTTCCCAAAAGGATCCTGGCAAGCATGCCCACGGCAATAAGTATATCGTGCAGCTGCTTTATGACTCGTGGGAGGACTTGAACGCTGGCCTTTCCACACCGGTCGAGTCGACGACTATGCACCGCGATGATGCTGGTCACTTCGCCGGCAACACCGAGCCCTTCCGGCATTGGGATGCAGAGGGCGGTGTGGTGCCCAACACGTGCGTGAAGTGCCACACAGCAACCGGCCTGCCAATGTTCATCAACAATGCTGGCTCGACGATCGCAGCCCCGGCTTCCAATGGCTTTCAGTGCTCGACCTGCCACAACGAAGCCGAATGGCCGGCCCGTTACGGGGTCGACAGCGTGACCTTCCCCAGCGGCGCTGTGTTGACCTTCGGTGAGGGTGCGGACGCCAACCTGTGCATCATGTGCCACCAGGGACGCGAGTCCACGGTCAGCGTCAATCGGACGATCGGCGATGCGGCCAGCAGCCCCAACACCGTTCCCGTGAACGATGAAGGAGCTCCGACCCTGCGTTTCCGCAACATCCACTACTTCGCAGCCGGCTCTACCCTGTTCGGCACCGAAGCCCAGGGCGCCTACGAGTACGACGGGCAGACCTATGCTGGCAAGAACACTCATCCACTCACCATGTGCACCGACTGCCACGACGCCCACATGCTGGCACCCAAAGCAGAGACCTGCGAGGGTTGCCACGGCAGCGTTGAGCCCGAAGCCATCCGCGGCGCTGAAACCCCGGATTACGACGGCGACGGCGATACTGCTGAGGGCGTGAAGGGCGAGCTCGATACCATGGCGGAGAAGTTGCTCGCTGGCATCCAGGCCTATACCGTAGCCAATGGCCTGCCCGGCATTGTCTACGACCCGCTCGCCTACCCATACTTCTTCGAAGATGCGGACGGCGACGGCGTGGCTGATGCAGGAGATGAAGGTTCAGTTTCATTCAGCCAGTGGACTCCCACCTTGCTCAAGGCAGCCTACAACTACCAGTACTACCAGAAGGATCCAGGCGCATTTGCCCACAACAGTGTGTATGTCGGCCAGATCCTGTATGACAGCCTGGATGACGTCGGTGGCGACACCGCGGGCATGACTCGCCCAGTGGCTCCCGCCCCGTAGTCATTTCAAGCTCCAAGCTCAAGTAAGCGAAGACCGGATGCTTTTCAGCGTCCGGTCTTTTTTTAAGAGAAGACGGCGAGTCCAGGGAACTGGACTATTCGATGCGCAACTTCGATCCACAAGCCCGGCAGAAACGATCGCTTGCCGAGGCGCGCTTACCGCAATTCTGACAATACACTCCCTCCCCGGCTGCAGCCTCTTCAGAAACTTTTGGGCGAGCTGACCGGCGGCGCCGGCGGCTCTTTTCGGTCGAGGATTGCTTACCTGATTGCCAGTACCAGAGCCCGCCTCCAACGATCAGGGCAACGCCCATGAAACCAAGGATCCAGGGCAAGGCCCGATCCAGTTTTAACTGTGTCGAAGTCGGCGCAGTGACTGGGGCGCTCGGCTGGAGCGGCAAAGTCTCGGAGGTCAATTCATCAGTCTCTTTCTGGTAGCTGATATCTACCGGAAAAGTCGTCCCAGCCGGAACCGATCCCTTATCAATCAGATCATAAACAATATCATTTATATCCTGCACCTGATCCCCTGCAGATGGAGTCACCGTAAAATCGCTGGATCCGACCGGGTGCTGAACTTCAAGGGTGAACAAATCAACAGCATAATCCCCCGGCCAGAGGTAACTGACTGTACGCTGATCACCTTCCTTTTGCAGGCGTGGATCGTAATATTCAAGACGGATAGCCGGGGTAGTAGCGATAAAGGAGACCTGCAACCACTCACCTGCCGGCTGTACATCATATGCGACATCGGCTACAGAATCAACATCCAGACCGACAGCCACAGCGTGGGGCTCGACTGCCTGAACCGGGATACGGAATACTACCTCCGCCGGCAAAGAAACCTCTGGAGCAATCTGCCCTTTGTAAATCACCAGGAGTGAGGATCGGTCAAATTCAGGCCACAAGGCAATGACCATTGTACTAAGAGTAATCGATTCTTGGGCAAGGCCTGATAAGGTTGGCAGGCAAATGAAAATCAGCAGGAAACCGAGCAAAAGAATGCGTCTGATCACGCGTAGACCTCCGAAAGAAATGAAGAGAGAGCATAAAATCTTACCACGCTCTGCAAATTGAAGGGAGGGATCGTGGAAATATTAGCCGATGGCAGCCCGCAAACGTTGTGCATATTCGCCAAAAACGGCCGTATAGTGGATATCCTCCAGGCGAGGGCGAGGCAGATCAATAGACAGGTCCAGACGAATCCGGCCAGGGCGCGGGCTGAGCACCACAACCCGGTCAGCCAGGTAAACCGCTTCCTGGATAGCGTGCGTCACCATGACCACCGTCTTGCGCCGCGCCTGCCAGATGCGCATCAATTCACCACCCATGCGCTCACGGGTCAAGGCATCCAGAGATCCAAATGGCTCATCAAGCAATAAGATGCGTGGATCATGAACCAGGGCGCGGGCAATCGCGACACGCTGCGCCATGCCACCTGACAGGTCGTGGGGCAATGATTCTTCAAATCCCTGGAGACCAACCAGGTCCACTAACTCTTGCGCACGAGCGCGGGCAGTATCCACCGGTATATGCTGAAGCTCCAGCGGCAGGGTAATATTTTCCAACACGCTACGCCAGGGCATCAGGTTGGCTTTCTGGAACACAAAACCGATCTCGCGGCGCGGCCCGTTAAGCTTTTCCCCGTCAAACAGCACGTCCCCTTTGGTGGGCATCAACAGGCCAGCCAGCACACGCAACAAGGTGCTCTTGCCGCTGCCAGACGGGCCGAGAATGCACACGAATTCTTCAGGCCGCACCGTGAAGGAGACTTCCGAGAGCACATGTAACCCGGTTTCCCCGTCTGGGAAGACCAGACTCAGATTGCGCACGACAAGCGCTGCGTCTGAGCCCGCAGGTATACCCATTGCGGAATAGGCAACCGGACTATTGGATAAAATCATTGGTGAATGCCTTCTCTAAATCAAGCGGTGTCGAGATCAAGCCCATATCCAGCAGCAAGGCCTGCATATTCTCCCAGGCAACCGGATCGGAATAGCCTGGGCGGTCTGTTTCCCAAAACTCGATGGAAGCTAACAGAACCTGCTTCTGGACGGTCTGATCTGCCTGCGCCAGGTTTTCGACATATTTCTTACTGATCTCGAAGGCCTCATCAGGGTCGGCGATGGCGTCGGCAACCCCGCGCAAAATGGCTCGAGCCATGCTCCGCACCAGCTCAGGGTTCTTGGAGATGGTGGCTTCGTTGCTGATCAAGCCATTGGAAGCCAGCTGGACATAATCAGCTACACGGATCAAGTCTATCGCCTGACCCTGGTTCTGCAACTGGACTGGTTCATTATTAACGTAAATCACCACCGCCTCCTCCTGATCAGCGAGCAAGGCTTCCACCTGGTTATATCCGATCGCGTCGAGGGTTACATCGCTTTCATCGAGACCAGCCTGGTTTAATAAAGCGCGTAACCCGATATAGCTGGCGCCAAACAGGCCTGGCAGCCCAATCCGCCTGCCGACCAGATCTTCTGGCTGGCGAATCCCTTTGTCGGTCTTGGCAACCACGCCAACAGGATAATCGTGCCACCAAGCCGTGACATACACCACCGGCAAATCCTGGGCACGTGCCAGGAGTACCTGCTCGCCGGAGACCACAGCAAATTGAAGTTCGTTGGCACCCACCAGGGCAACACCATCCGTCTCAAAATTGTAGTCGAACTCAATGTCAATGCCTTCAGCAGCAAAATAGCCTTTCTCTACTGCCACATAGAAGGGAGCAAACTGAACATTGGGTATATAGCCCATTGGCAGGCGTACCTGGATCAGCTGCGACGTGTCCGGCGTGGACTGTACCTGCCCTGCTGGTGATGCGCTGCAGGCGGTCACGATGAGGAGGATGAGACTAATAAAAGCGAATCTTCGCCAATGAGACATCTTGCATTACTCCGGGCTATATTGAGGATTGAAGAGAATGGACAATTGCATCCAACAAATCCTTTGAAGGAAACTTTATGCGTCATCCTGCGGCCGGGTCTGCCAGGAAAGCAGGCGCGATTCCAACAAGACGACTGAACCATATAAGGCCAAGGCCATAACCACCAGGGTGAATACTGCAACGAAGACCAGGGCAGTATCGTACTGACCGCGTCCAACGTTGATCAGGAAACCCAGCCCGCGGTCAGCGCCGACAAATTCCCCGACGACCGCTCCAATTACCGCCAGGGTAGCGCCAATGCGCAACCCTCCAAGAAACACTGGCAGGGCGGCCGGGGTTTCCAGGAAGGTAAAAGTCTGCCAGCGCGTGGCCTGCAATGAACGCATCAGGTCATGCAGCTCCTCCGGCACAGAACGCAGGCCAATAATGGTGTTCACCAACACCGGAAAAAAGACGATCAAGGCGCAGATCAACACTTTAGAAAGCAATCCAGGTCCAAACCAAATTACTAACAACGGAGCAATGGCGACGATAGGCACAGATTGGCTTGTGACGATATATGGCGCCAGGAAGCGTTCAACCGTGCGCGATTTGGCGAGTAGATATCCCAGGACGGAGGCCGCACTCACCCCGATTGCCAGCCCAGCCAGCACTTCCCCTAGGGTCACAATTGTATGCAGGAATAGACGGCCATCCATCAAGACTTCGAAAAAACGGCTGAAAACCAGCTGGGGAGTGGGTAAGATAAATGCAGGGAAATCACCCACTCGGGCGACCAGGTACCACAAAATGAAGGCCATCCCAATGGAAAGAGGGATCAAAATCAGATTCCGGCGGCGCGCCTTCTTTAACGGGGAAACAGCCAGCTTCCGTGATTGAATGATATCCATGACACACAATCCTCAAACAAAACGCCCCGAAGAAAATCGGGGCAAGTTGAAATCGCCAGGATGGCAGCCAGGAAAACAAAACCCGAAAACCAAAAGGTTTTCGGGGCGAACAACATGGCAACGCCACCCATCATGGTGAACGTTTTCAACCTTCTTTCATCCGGACTCTACCGTCGGCTCCGGAGTCACACCGGATCCTGCGCTGGCCACCTGGAAAAGAGGCTTCCCAGGTCTACCTTGCTCGTGGGCTTTACCACCGGTGGGGAATTACGATTCAAATGGGTTTTATTCCATTTGAGCGTTCACCCCGCCCCGAAGGTTTAACTTATTAAATTCTAAGCAAATTATAACCGCTGTTAAGGAAAAGAGCAAATCGTAATCAACTTAACGCAACAGGTATATGATCAGGATCAACACCAACACCGGGATGCCCAGCCCGACCGCCAGATTGAGCCAGGGGTTGGTGCGTCGCGTCAGAACTGCTCCCGCGCGCACAAACCAACCCAAGCTGGTGAGCAGAGCACCAATCGCGGCTCCCCACAGGACGACCGTCAGCACGCTGAAACGTAGTGCGAGATCCGGGAAGAGGACTGTCATCAGCCAACCCAGCGCGGCACCAGTAAAGGCCCCCACCCATTGCCGCATCCATTTATCAGCGCGTGGATCTCGAAAGGCCATCGCCCCTTAACCTTACAATTATCATAATTCAGGCTAGCAATGTCTCCATTGACATTTGATACGATTTATGCGATACTCTCTCTAAGTGGTGAAATAACAATCACCCCTCTCCTTGCTATCCTACCACAAGGAGGTGATGTCGATGAACGATAGTACCATACGTAGCGCTGCGACATCCCTCCGCCTCGGTGGAATATAGGGTGTCGCAGCGCAGCGGGAGGCCGCCACAAGCGGCCTCCCGTGTTTTAATAATCATAGAAACCTTTTCCGCTCTTGCGTCCCAGGTAACCGGCTGCGACCATTTTACGCAGCAGCGGTGCCGGACGGTACTTGTCCTCTCCCAAATCACGGTGCAGCACCTCCATAACAAATAAGACCACATCCAGGCCGATCAGGTCGCATAAGGTTAGCGGTCCCATGGGATGATTCATCCCCAGGCGCATGACGGTGTCGATGGCTTCTGGTGTGCCAATTCCTTCCTGGAGGGCAAAGATAGCCTCATTGATCATCGGGCAAAGGATGCGGTTAGAGATAAAGCCTGGAGAGTCCTTGGCCTCGACGGGCTCTTTGCCCATGCGACGAGAGACTTCTATAGCAACAGCTGTCGTTTCATCGGATGTAGCCAGACCGCGGATCACTTCCACGAGGCGCATCATCGGCACCGGATTGAAGAAATGCATGCCAATCACCCGCTCGGGTCGATGGGTGGCGGCGCCAATCCTGGTCAGGCTGATCGAAGAAGTGTTGGAAGCCAAAATCACCTCCGGTCGCGCCCGATGATCCAGATCGGCAAAGATCTTGTCCTTGAGCTGGGGATTTTCAGTGGCGGCTTCGATCACAAGGTCCGCATCTGGCACTCCATCCAGGCTCGCTGTAGCCGCGATGGCCAGCGTGGCCTGCTTTTGGGCTTCACTGAGCACGCCCTTTGCCACCAACCTCTCGACAGATTTGGCGATGGCGGCCTGGCCACGTTGCAACTGCTCAGGGATCACGTCCATCATGGTAACCCGGTAACCAGAGACAGCCGCGGTCTGGGCAATACCGTTGCCCATCGTGCCGGCGCCAACCACAAAGATATGCTGGATATCCATAAGGATTCTCCTCCTTATTCGATCTCAATCGCCATGGCCACGGCTTCAGCGCCACCCAGACACAGGGCAGCCAGTCCACGTCGCAAGCCTCGATCGCTCAAGGCATAGATCAGGGTGGTCAGCAGCCTGGCTCCGCTGGCGCCGATAGGATGGCCCAAGGCAATACCACCGCCATTAACATTGACCTTACTCCAATCCCATCCCCGATCTGCCAGGGCATAGCCATTAGCCAGCACCTGGGCAGCAAAAGCCTCATTCAATTCGATCAGATCAACATCCTGCAAAGACCAACCAACTTTTTGCAACAATTTGGGGATGGCGTGGGCGGGAGCATCAAAGAGATATTTTGGATGGACTGCCGCCTGGGCATAACCAACTATGCGAGCCAGCGGTTGGAGGTTATTGTGTTTGGCTGCTGCACGGCTGGCGACAACCAGCGCAGCAGCGCCATCGTTTAGACCGGGGGCATTACCAGCGGTCACCTTACCATCCTTGCGGAAAGCCGGCCTCAACCCGGCCAGCACCTCCATAGTTGTATCGCGCCGCGGGGTCTCATCCGTCTCAAAGACTGTTATCTGCCCCCTCTTTCCCGGCAATTCGATCGAGACAATTTCATTTTTGAACTTACCAGCGTCACTTGCGACCAGGGCCTTTTGATGGCTGGCCAGAGCAAACTCATCCATCGCCTGGCGAGTAACTTCAAATTCGTCGGCAATAAACTCGGCTGCGTCGCCCATACCCCAGTTCTCAAAGGGATCCCATAAGCCATCCAACAGCAGGGCATCGGTCAGCTGGGTGTGCCCGTAGCGCAATTCTCCACCTCGCCCGTGGACCAGATACGGCGCCCGGCTCATACTCTCCATACCGCCAGCGACAAACAGGTCGCCATCGCTGGCCCGAATGGACTGAGCAGCCAGCATGACTGCCTTCAATCCCGAGCCGCATACCTTGTTTACTGTGTACGCACCAACGCTTTCGGGCAATCCGGCGAAAATTGCAGCCTGGCGCGCCGGGTTCTGGCCCAGCCCGGCAGCGACCACATTGCCCATAATCACCTCATCGATTGAGGCCGGATCTGGGAGAGCGGCGCGAGCTACCGCCGCCTTGACCACAGCTGCCCCCAGGCGGGGTGCCGGAATACTGCTCAGGCTACCCTGGAAGCGCCCAGAAGGGGTCCGAGCCGCACTAAGGATCACAGGTTCTCGGTCATTGGAAGGCATAGAGATCCTCCTTCATTATCAATGTTGATAGGGTTATTTGTATTGCGCCTGCCAGGCTTGCCGGATTCGCTGCCAGGTATCTTCCAGCGTCTCGGGCAAAACGCGCGTCTGGCCAAGGGAGGACATAAAGTTGGTATCGCCAGTCCAGCGCGGGACAACGTGAAGATGAACATGATCGGTGATGCCCGCCCCAGCCGGCTCGCCAATGTTGATGCCGATATTAAAACCTTCAGGGCTATAAACTTGTCTCAAGACAGCCATACTTTGAGTGGCCAGCTCCATGAGCCCAGCCCGGACGCTGGCCTCCAACCCCTCCAGAGAGGACTTATGGGCATAAGGTACAACCATCAGGTGACCGCTGGTATAGGGATAGCGATTGATGATGACAAAAACCTGATTGGCGCGGTAGACAATCAGGTTCTGAGGGCTATCGGGCGATCCCAACGCCTCACAAAATACACAACCAGTTTCTTCTTTATGTTTTTCGATGTATGCCATGCGCCAGGGAGACCAGAGATGATGCATTCAAATCACCATTCGTATTGTAGCAGAGATTCTCAGGACAAGGAATGGTTGACAAGCCCCTCGAAGCGGGGTATCCTCGCAGCCGAAACCCTGCCCAGCATGAAACAACTCTCTCTATTTCAATCACCCTCCTGGACCGTAACCGACCTGACCCGCTACCTGCGGGCCTTGCTGGAAAGTGACGCCAATTTGCAGGAGGTATGGGTAGTTGGTGAGGTCTCCAACTTATCGCGACCTGCTTCGGGACACCTGTATTTCACATTGAAGGATTCAGGGGCAGCGCTTCGTTGCGTGATGTGGCGCAACGCTGTATTGCGACAATCGGTTCTACCCGGTGATGGAGAAGCGGTTGAGGTTCACGGCAGTCTGGGCGTCTATGAGGCAAGCGGTAATTACCAATTGTATGCGGACCTAATCCGTCCTGCGGGGGAAGGCGCCCTGTACCAGGAATTCCTGCGCCTGAAAGCACGCCTGGAGGAAGAAGGGCTGTTCGCCGTTGAGCGCAAACGCCCCATCCCACGCTGGCCCAAAACAATCGGCATCGTCACCTCACCGACAGGGGCAGCTCTACGGGATATGCTGAACACGCTTCGGCGGCGCTACCCACTGGCGCGGGTCATCCTGGCCCCCACAGCAGTGCAGGGTGAGGAAGCCCCGGCTGGAATTGTGGAAGCGTTAGCACGCTTGAACCAGATTGTCCAACCAGATGTGATCCTTCTGGCGCGCGGCGGTGGTTCGATCGAGGACCTATGGGCGTTCAATGACGAGCGCGTGGCGCGGGCGATCGTTACTTCACCCACACCAGTGATCACTGGTGTGGGTCATGAAACGGACTTCACCATCGCCGATTTCGCCGCTGACCTGCGCGCCCCAACACCTACCGCCGCCGCTGAGTTGGCTTCCCCAGACCGGGCCGATCTGCGCCTGGGGTTGGAAGAGTCCCGCAAACGGATGGATCGTTCAGTAATAAGTTCCATCCAGACGCAGAACTGGGTTCTGGTTGCGTTCCGACACCGCCTCAACTTAAGCACGCCACTAGCACGCATCCGCCGCGACCGGCAACGCATGGACGAGCTGTCCCGTCGCGCCCAGGTATCATTGATCCACACGCTGCAAATACGCACCACCCGGCTGGCGGGTTTTGAACAACGCCTGGCAGCACTCAGCCCGCAAGCAATCCTTCATCGAGGTTACGCATTGGTGAAACAACTGGATGGGCGCCTGGTGAGCAGCGTCCGACAGGTAACTCCGGGCGAGGCCTTGCAGGTAAGCGTCAGCGATGGGGATTTCACCGTGCGCGTCCAGGAATCCACACAGGATTAAGCATATGACTGCTCAAGAAACTTTTCAGTGTTCCAATTGCGGCGCTCCTGTCCATAAGCATGCAAACACATGCCCAGCCTGCGGATCGCCTTTGCTTTTTCCTGGTAGACAAACCGAAGAACTTGACCAGTCGGCCAGACAGGTGGTAGAAGATTTGAATGGCTACCTGGTTAAATCTGCCACCAGTGCCGCTGAACTGGCCTTCGGCGTGGGCTGCACGCTGGGAGTCCTGGCCATCGGCTTCCTGCTGGTGATCGTTTACTTTGCCATCACCAAGATCTGGACGATTGTAATCGTCACCGGCCTTCTCGCCGTGTTGATCAGCGTGATTATCTCAGCCATGCTGGCAACAAGAGCCAAAAACGCCACTGTGGAAAAGACATACCAGCGGACAACCAAACCCGAGATCGAGCGCTTTATCAGGGCGAATGGGATGAGTGAAGAAGAATATTCAGAACTGGCAGCCAGTGTATTGCCAGCCAGCGCACCACTGCGCGAGTTGTGGGGCCAGGAGCATCAAGCTAAAGGGAGTGAAGCATGAGCGATTTATCCAACACCGATCATGAAGAGATTTCCTACGAAGAAGCCCTCAGTGAGTTGGAGCGCATCGTAGGCACACTGGAAAGCGAAGAACGCCCTCTGGAGGAAGCCCTGGCACTTTACGAGCGCGGCCAATCGCTGGCGCGCTACTGCGCTGATCTACTGGACAAGGCTGAGTTGAAAGTTCAGCAGCTTTCTGGGGAGGAGCTGAAAGAATTCCAGCCATGAGCAACAAGACAATATGAATCTGCTGGGAATCTTTGCCAACCCGGTATTGATCAGCGGATTGATTGCATGGGGAATCGCTCAGACAATCAAGGTTCTGCTGGATTACTACACCAGCAAACGGTGGAACTGGACGCTGCTCTTGCACGCGGGAGGGATGCCCAGCTCGCACTCTGCCCTGGTAGCAGCCGTCGCCCATGCCATCGGACTGTACGTCGGTTTTGAAACCCCCTTATTTGCCTTATCACTGGCGGTCGCCATCATCGTGATCTATGATGCAACCGGTATCCGCCGCCAGGCTGGTCAGCATGCCGAGATCATAAACGCCATGATCCGCGACCTGGCGCATGGCCATCCGCTGAAGCAACAGCAATTGCGGGAAGTGCTGGGACACACCCCCCTGGAGGCCCTGGCTGGGGCTCTGTTGGGGTTGGCAGTGGCACAGCTGATCTGGTTCCTGTGGTAGTAAAATGCAACACTAATCTTATGTGGTGGGGTTTATATCTTTACACACAGACCACAGCCATTGGGAGAAAATTCTTCAGCATATGCTCCGTTACCGAATAATTGTCAACCCAATCTCAGGGAGAGGCGCAGGGTTAGCCGCCGTTCCAGCGATTAAACAACATCTTGATAACCAGGGTTACGACTACGATATTTGCATTACTGAACGGCCCTGGCAAGCAGTTGAACTAGCCCAGGCCTCCGTGGCCGGCGGGTATAATGTGATCGTGGGAGTAGGGGGAGATGGAACCGCAAATGAAATCATTAACGGTCTAATGTTATCTCAACAGGCTGGACTTGGGACAGCAGCGATGGGGATGCTGGCGGTCGGGAGAGGCAACGATTTCGCTTTCAGTATGCATATTCCCGCAGGAGTGGAAGCTGGCTGCCAGACTCTTACCCAAAATCATCGAGAGCAGATCGACGTCGGTTGGGTAACCGGTGGGGATTATCCTCAGGGACGCTATTTCGGCAACGGGATCGGGATCGGATTCGATGCCGTAGTTGGTTTCGAAGCCTTGAAGATGACCTGGTTGACTGGGTTTCCATCTTATCTTGTCGCAACCCTGAAAACGCTCTTTCTGTATTTCCGGGCGCCACTTGTGCGGATTGTCTATGACCAGAACACCATCACCTTACCAGCCTTGATGATATCGATCATGAATGGGCGACGCATGGGGGGCGGTTTTATGATGGCCCCAGATTCCAGCAACGGGGATGGGCTGCTGGATCTTTGCATTGCCAGGCAGGTCAGCCGCAGGCGAATCATCACCCTTATCCCCCATTTTCTCAAAGGCACCCAGGCAACACAGGAGCCGATTATCATTGCAAGGGCGAGACGGGTGGAGGTAACCGCTTTAGAGGGCGTTTTGCCCGCCCACGCGGATGGCGAAACAGTTTGCAAACAGGGGAAACAATTAACCATCGAGCTGCTTAGTTCCCGGTTAGACTTGATCTGCCAACCCCAACAGGAGGCTGCATGACCCTGACATTCCGGGTGGTAAATACCACGATCAAGAGTTTGACTCACATACTTTGCCGGATCGATGACTCGCAGCTCTCTATGGTTCCTGGACACGGGCCATTGATCCTGGTCGCCAACCATATCAATTTCCTGGAAGTGCCGGTAGTCTTCACACATCTGCAACCGCGCCCGGTGACCGGATTTGTAAAATCAGAGACCTGGGACAATCGGGCGATGGCCTATCTATTTAACCTATGGGGCGGGATCCCGCTCAGACGAGGGGAAGCGGATATGGCTGCCTATCACCTGGCATTGGAAGCATTGATGAAAGGGAAAATTGTTGCCGTAGCGCCGGAGGGCACCCGCAGCGGCAACGGACAGTTGCAGCGTGGAAGTCCCGGGATTGTAACCCTGGCGCTACGCAGCGGAGCGCCGGTGCTACCGATGGCTTATTATGGCAGCGAACGGTTCCGCAGGAACATTGTGCGCTTACGCCGGACCGACTTTTGGATCCGGGTAGGCCGCCCATTCTATCTCCACTCCAGCGATGCAAAAGCGATCCGCCAGATTCGCCAGGTGATTACGGACGAAATCATGTACCAGCTGGCGGCACTTCTGCCAGCACCTTATCGGGGCGTGTACGCCAACCTGGACGCGGCTACCCAGAATTACCTGCGTTTTCTCAATTAGGCGATTATTCTCTTTGTCCAGCTTCTCAACTACTTTTAGATCCTGGGCTATGCCCAGACGTATTCAATTGAAGCGCGCAGTCAAGGTCTCCAGTTTACATTGCCACCGAAAAGAAATGGTTTTCTCCCTGAACCGTCGATATTGATAATTGAGGCGCTCCATTCCAGGTTCTGCGTGTCTTCCCCCGGCGTGGAGGAGAGATATATCTGCGTGCCATCAGGCGACCACCAAAACCAATTGTCCACGGCTTCGCTATCTGATATATTGTGCTGTCCTGAACCATCAGAATTCATCAGATACAGCTGCCAATGCCCGTCACGGTTTGAACGGAAAGCGATCCGTTCCCCATCGGGTGAAAAGGCAGGATTATTATCAAACGCCGGCTCGTCTGTCAGTCTGGTTTGGGCTGAACCGTCAGAGTGCATGACATAAATTTCCCAATTGCCATCCCGATTCGTGTAGAACAGAATCTGCCTTCCATCCGGTGACCAGCCAGCCGGAACTTCAGCTGCCTTTGTGTCCGTCAGTTGAGTAACATGAGTACCATCCGCATCCATGATGTAGATTTGGGGAGCGCCATTCCGGTCAGAATTGAACAAAATGCGCTGGCTATCCGGCGACCAGTTAACCACGCCGTCTGAGAAAGGATCGTTGGTCAGGTTCGTCAGACCTGTGCCATCCGGCTTAATGATGAATATATCCGGTGTATCGTTGACCAGTGCTGTAAAAGCTATCCATTTCCCATCGGGCGACCAGGATAAATATGGGGAGTAGCGAAGAATCCCCTTTTCTAGATCGTCATTTGTCAGACGGTTCACTTCTGAACCATCCGAATTCATGAGATAGATTTGTGTTTTACCATCCCGATCGGATGTAAAGGCGATCAGATTTTGATCAGGGGACCATGCCGGCAGCATATCCCGCGCAGGGTGGTTTGTCAGATTAGTCAGCTCACTCCCATCGGCGTTAATTTTGTAGATCTCAAAGTTTGCAGGGTCATCTAAAGTGCCGCCAAAGACCATCCTCCCGAAACTTTGTGCGGGTGGTTTGGGCAGTTGCTGAGGCAATGGGACCGAGGCAGTAGCTGAGATTGTCGATGTGCTTGCGTTACCGCACGCAGACCCGAGGATACCCAGAATAATTCCTACAACCAGAATGAGATCGAACTGCCTCGAGTGAGCATCCACTTTCATTACCCCTTCCCACAGGCGAACTACTACAAGCGACAATGAAATAGTTTTCAGGCTTGAAGCGTGTCGTCAGGATCAGGATTTCTACCGCCAAGAAAATTCCCGGCTTATTGCTAACCAGTCCGATTAATTATATATCCGGATTGGGCGATTCTATCCCAATAAAATCAATCATCCATTCCACCTGTTATTAAACCATTGAGATGAGGCACCCTATTTGGTTGATATGAATAGGTCGAGTGGCTAAGGGGTGGGCGAGGGGATAAAACGTGACCAACGGAAGCTTTTCATTGCATCAGGGCGATCGGGACATGTATCCTCTTCAAGAACAAAAAAGAGCCACATGCCCTGACTGCCCAGCCTTAACACATATCTACCAGATGGATCGTCGGGTAACGGCGCACAGTCCCAACCATCCTTGAATGTAAACAGGTTATCATCTAGGGCAAATGTCCCAGTGTGAACGATCGCGGCGGGGTTACCATGAGCAGCTTCGTACCGACCATTTTCAAAGAACGTCAGGAACAGATCTCCGCGATCTAGATCAGAGCGAGTCCAGACGCCTAGAATATCCGTGAAGGTGATGGTTGCCGTCGGTGTGGGAGGCAGACGGGCGGGTGATGGGGTGGCTGTCGGAGAGATAGTTGTTATAGTAGGGCTGGGTAGAGTTGAGCTGGCAGTAGCCATTGGTTGCGGGGATGAGGTAGCGGTGGGTGTGGATTTGATACTGGCTTGCTAGCAACCTGCCGTGCTAATCATCAAGAGAGTTACCAATAAAAGTATTTTGTTCATGGCACCTTATCCTTAACGAGGTAATTTTAGCTCGATCCAGGCAATTCACTGAGAAAAATAGGGTAAGATCATTCGCCAGGATAACCGATTATACACTCAACTCTTGCCAAGGATACCTGTCAGGCCATTTTGAGTGCTTCAACCTCCAATGAAATAATACATTTGGACAGTGTTCTACACTGCCAGATCCGTCGCCGAATTGGATAGCTGCGAGTGGTGAATCCCAATGAGGTGGGCCAAGGAATGGTTTTGTAGATCACCCAATCCTTGAACTGTGTAAGGATGAAACTTTCCGCCGCAGCGCTGCCACAACTCGGCGCCCTTCCGGGACTCCCACCGCCAGGACGACAGCCCCATATACTCCTCCACCAATCACCAATCCTCCCAAGGCTACCAGCCAGGCTGGCTGGCCTGTGCTGATAGAAAGCCAACCCCACAGGGCAAAGCCCATGACAGCGGCCGCCAGCGCCCCTTGCCCGGCGGCCTGGAGGAGGCTGCGCCCATGCAGGCCGTCCAGCCGGCGACGCATGATCAACAGCAGGCCAGCCATCTCGAGGGCGGTGGCGAGCGAGTTAGCCAGAGCCAGCCCACCGTGGGGAGCCCAGCCCAGCCGGATGAAGAGCGCTGAGAAGGCCACGCTAAAGGCCACGTTCAGGCTCATAGCGACCACGCCGACCAGCACCGGAGTCTTCGTGTCGTGCATGGCATAGAAAGCGCGCGCCAGTACCTCCACGATGGAATGCCCCACCAGCCCGGCGGCGTACCACAGCAAGGCCCAGGCTACCAGCTCTGTCGAGAGCTCAGTGAACTCGCCGCGTTGATATAGCAGGGTGATTAACGGCACCCGCAGCAGGATCAGGCCAAGTGAGGCCGGGATAGCCAGCAGCAGCACTCCACGCAGGCTGGCTGCCAGGGAGTGGCGCAGGTCAATCAGGCGACCCTGGGTAAACTGGGCTGCCATCGTCGGCAGTGCAGCAATAGCAATGGATTGGGCGATAGCAGCCTGAGGCATCAGCATCAACGCAAAGGCCACCGTCACCCCGGTGACACTGCCTTCTGGCAGGCTGGAGGCCAGCCAGATGTTGACCCAGAAGTTGAGCTGCACGAAGGCCACGCCCAAAAGGCGCGGCAGCATCAATCGCCCAACCTCGTTCACATTGGGATCGCCCCGTCCCAGGGTAGGCGTATAGGTCCCGCGCTGACGCAGCAAGAATGGGATTTGGAGGAGCAGGTGTAGCCCAGCGCCCAGCACCACTCCCCAGGCCAGCCCATAGATACCCAGACGCGGGGAGAAGACCAGCACTCCCAGGATCATGCCCACCTGGTACATGGCAGGGGCCAGCGCCGGGATGAAAAAGACCTGGTGTGCGTTGAGAATACCCATCACCAGGCCAGACAGAGCGAAGAGAGCTGCGGCGGGTAACATCAAGCGCAGCAGGTCGACGGTCAGCGCCTCCTGAGCCGGGTCGGCGGCAAAGCCGGGGGCCAGCAGGTAGCGCACGATCTGCGGGGCAAAGATGTACGCCACAAGGGAGGCGATAAACAGGACCAGCAAGATGAGGTTGGCGATGGCGGAGGCCAACCGCCAGGCAGAGCGCCGCTCGCCACGTGTTAACAGACCGGTAAAGGTGGGGATGAAAGCCGAGCCCAGCGCTCCGCCAGCCACCAGATTGAAGAGCGTCTCCGACACCCGGTTAGCGGCGTTGAAGGCGTCCATATCGCCACTGGTGCCAAAGGCGTTCAGCACAATCACCTGGCGCGCCAAACCCACCAGGTTGCTCAGTACAAAGGCAGCCATGACCAGCAAGGCTCCACGGGCGATCTGGCGGGTGGCGGTGCTCTCAGTAGTTTCCACTGAGAAGGATTATATCAAGGTGAAGGATTATTGTTCGGGTAAGCCCATGGGAATGCGAGCCGATTCCGCTTTCAAAGCCTCGTAAAGGCGCTGGGCGATCAACTGGTGACCACGGGCGTTAGGATGCCAATCCCAACTTTCCAGCAGAATTGAGTCGGGGTTGGCGCCTTTGTAGACATCCGAGAGGTCGAGGACAATAAAACCAGCCTGTTCCGCCAGTTGCACCTGGCGGGCAGCCGCCTCCGGCTCATCCATGCCCACAATGCGCGGAATCACAATCAGTACGGGTAGAATGCCGCGCTCCCGGCTTTCCTCAACCATGCGGCGGTACGCCCAGGAGACGATCTCCTCAGCGTGCGGTTTCAACGCCCGTTTGGCCTTGACTTCCGATGTCTGCTGGTCCAATCCAGCGCTCTGAACAAGGTCGCGCAGATAATCGTACTCAACATCCACGCCCTGGCTGACGCGGCTCAGGATATGCGTCAGTACGCGGTCTTCGTCTTCGGGATGGGCAACAAACCAGATGGCATCTGGCTCAAATTCCAGGGCTTTCTGTTCAAATGCCATCAGGCTTTGCAATGTGGTGTAGCCAGATACGGAGAAATTTAGAATTTCATAATTCGTGTAAGGCTGCCCGGTGTTCTCCTGGTTGAACTTGTCTTCTAACAGCCACTCGAAGGATTTCATTGTCCGCCACCCCCCAGCCCATGCCTGTCGAAGCCCCAAGCAATGCAACCCGATAAGTTCCATCAGGCTTAGCCTGGGTGTATTCCTTGTCGCGCAGTCCCCGTTGATTGGTGGTGAATTGTTTACCGTAAAATTCGATCTGGGCGGAGGGCGCAAGATCACCAAAGAGGAAATCTCCGGTCACGTGGCCGGCTTGTGTCCTCCAAATATCAGGTCGGGATTGGGGCCGCTTCATGTAGACTTCCCAGAGCTGGCTATTGAAGCGGTTAACCCCCATCAAATCCTCGTAATAGCCGCGCTCCAGCAAGGCTGCATCCTGGTCGTTCAGACGGGTGACGCGCATGTCACGAATTTCTTGCTGTATCCCCTCCTGAAAACGAGAATACACCCGCGGGTTACCGATCAGGTAAACTGCAAGGATCATCAAGCCAGTGATGGCTGCAGTTTTGAAGAAGCTGGCTGTTTTGGGCGCTGCTTTGCCGGATATACCCTTCCCAGACCGGGGCCATAGGCGTCCACCGATCATCCCCACAATTAGCAGAAGCGGGAAGAGTTGCAAAGCATTCTGCTGCTTGGGGATCAGGATCGAGAACAAAGCCAGCCACTCATCGAGGGAAACAGTCACCCACAATGACCATAAAACCGCAATTACAGTGAAGGTACCCAGAATCTTTAATCCCTGGATGGTTAACTCTCGCGGCGTCCAAACACGCTTGCCTAAACTGCGTTTGCGTCCTTTCTTGACTTCGTAGATAGAGTTGACCACCACCAAAAATCCAAGGATACCCCAGAAGAACATGTCCTGGGGAAGGAGCACAAAGGTACCGCGCAGCCAGAACCACTGATAGGCATGCAAGATCCAGGTTACCAGGAATACGACCACAGTGGCGATCACCAGACGGGTTATATCGTTGTATTTCTTCAAGCGGAAATATACCGGATAGTAGAACACCTTCAGCATGAAGTCTTTCCAGTAAATATTGATGCGCCGCCAATAATCGGTGAAGCTCGAGGCCAGGAAATAATTGTGATGTGTTTCTGGCAGATTGAAGCCGAACAAATGCAAGATGCCTACAATGATATGGAACTGGCCGGACACACGCAGATACAGCGCCAGATTGGTGACTAAGTAAAGGATCAGCTCCCACACATTGTTGACATCTTCGGGAGCGATGAGTAACTTGTAGCTGACAAAACGATACAGGATCAACTGGAAGGCGCCGCGGAAGATCCAATTGATGCCAACCTGGTAGATCTTATAGCGATCCTCATTATAGTAAGTGCGCTTGTAAGTGCTGTAATCTACCACCGGGAAGAGTGGGAAGACTACATTGGGAAGCAGGAAAAAATACGACAGAGAGCGGGAGGCATCAAACGGCTCTTTTTGATGCTTGAGATCGTACAGGTAGACGATCATACGGAACATGAACATCGAGCCCAAGATCGGCCAGATGGCGCTTGACCACGGCAAAGGCACTGTGCTGACACGCAACATGGCCAATCCAGCTGCAGCAACGAGCACCAGAGCTACCCGCAGCTTGAATGAAATGGGCAGCAATGTGATGCCGATCAAAACCAAGCCTAACAAAAAAAGCCAGCCACCATCAGCGATTCCAAATACCCCCAGAATGCCAGTAAGAGACAGCAGAAGGAAGAACGGCCGGCGATATTCCAGTGGCAGCAGGTAATGGGCCAGAAAGCCGAAAAAGACCAGCAGCATGATATTGTGCGAGAACACCTCGTTTTCCAGGCTGAACTCTCGGATTACCATGACAAGCAGACCGAGCTGGAGAACCAAGAGTGAAAACTTGGCGACGGCCTGACGATCGACAACGAATATTTCAGATAATTCGATAGAGAGCGGTATCTCCCCAGGCGAGGTGACAAAGACCCGCGTCAGCAGGATGCTGAAAGTCATGACTGCCATCATCAAAACTTTATCGATATTCCCTGGCAGGCCGGTGTTGATCACGATCAGGTCTGAGGAAAGCGCTACTGCCAGAATCGAAACACCAATCAGCAGCCAGAAACCAAACCTGCGGTTTGGCGCAGGCAAGACTAAAATCAGGCCAGCAAAAAACAGGAATAAACCACTAACCGCCACGGTAACCTGGTGGGCGCCTAATCCTGGCATTCCGCCAAATCCCAAAGCATCCGCAGCGAAGGCAAAAACCAACGCTGTAACACCAGCTAACATTAAGAGTGATGGAATAATCTTGTTGATGGTCCCCACCAAATTCTCAATTGTAGAACCATTCGTCTGTTTCAATTTAGGTTGAAGCTCTTCCGAATGTTCCATTACCAATAAGCCTCCCCAGAATCGATAAAAATCAAGCTTTCTTAGATTGAACGAGCCTGGCCATATCGGCAATCGTATTGAGATAGTCCTCGCTGGTTTCGTATGCCTCGATAGTGACGCCAAACTCATCTTCCAAAAATGCTACCAGCTTGAGAATCGCCAGCGAGTTTAGGATCCGGGTAGAAAGCAGTGGAGTGTCTATTGCGAGATTGGCCGGATCATCTCCAGGTAAGAATTCTTCATGGATATAACCTTTTATTTCGCTTTCAACTTCACTCATTGGTATGTGCTCCTCTTCATTTACTTTGGTAGTTGCAGTTAATGCGCACCAATATAATAGATTCTGTAATCACGATCAGGAGGCTGGGAGGAGGTAAGACCATAACAGAACTTTACCCTTAGGCCAGGATTCCCCCCTTTCCAGGTTGTCAGACTAATGCACGGCGAAGATATGATTGTCACTGCAAGACTATAGATGAGATTCAAAGAATAGTTAATGAACCGACATCCGCCGCGGCCTCAATGTTTAAAACGCCGAGATGAAAAATTTGTTACAGGCCAGTGCCGGTCTCTCAGCGCCGGTGATTGAGAGCGGGTGCTCCAGAGCCTAGGTCGAAGAGGAACATTGTTTTTACCAGAACGACAAGATCCGGAAGAATTCCATGCCAGCGGTTAAGCAAAAGATAATGCCTGGCGTTTTCGGATCGGGGATTACAATCTTATTAAGAAAGAATTCAAATCCTGGAAGGTGAAAGATCATGCAGAACCAATTTGTGGTAGTACTCGTTACCGCCCCATCGAAATCTATTGCAGAGCAAATCGCTCAGGCGTTGTTGAATCAACACCTGATTGCATGCGCCAACTTAATGGCGCCTGTGCAGTCTTACTATACCTGGCAGGGGGAAACGAAAGCTGATGAAGAAGTTTTAATGCTCTTGAAGACGCGTGCAGATCTGTTCACTGACAAACTGGTCCCGGCTATTCAGGCGCTCCACCCATACGAAGTGCCGGAGATCATCGCCCTACCGATCCTGATGGGCGCGCAGAATTACTTGGGTTGGATTGAAGAAGTAACCAGTCAGCAGTAGAAAGTAATCCGTTGTTAATTCCCAACCTGCCACTATTGTGGGCTTACTCGTAGCGCAAGGCTTCCACCGGCTCCAGGCTGGCAGCGCGATTGGCCGGGTACAGGCCGAAGAAGAGGCCAACGGCGGTTGAGAACAGCGTCGCCATCAAAATCGTGTCAATCCCAATAGAAGGGTTGATCGCGGCGTCATTTGCGGCGGCGATGCTACCAACTATGGTAGAGATCGCCCAGCCGAGCAAGATGCCAATGACGCCGCCGATCAGGCTGAGCACCGAAGACTCGGTCAAGAACTGCACCAGGATATCGATCTTGCGCGCGCCCAGGGCCTTGCGCAGGCCGATCTCGCGCGTACGTTCAGTCACTGAAACCAGCATGATGTTCATGATGCCGATCCCACCCACCAGCAAAGAAATAGCAGCAATGCCCCCTAGGAAGATAGTCAACACGCTGGTGATTGTGCGGGCCGTGTCGAGGAAGTCCTGCTGAGTGAAGGTGGTGAAATCATCGACGCCGATCTCTGTGCTGTGGCGGGTGCGCAGGATCTGGGCGATCTCATCGCTCGCTTCCTGCACCACCTGGGCATTTACTGCCTGTACCAGCAGAAGATCGATGTTTTCGCGCGATTGGCGGCGAATCAGGCGATTCTGGGCGGTGGTCAAAGGTACCATCACCTGATTATCCTCATTTGCAAAAGATGAGCCGCCCTTTTCCTTCAACACCCCAATTACCCGGAATGGTTGCCCATCAATGCGCACTGTTTCGCCTACCAGACCTTCCTTACGCCCAAACAATTTATCGGCAACATCGGTACCCAATAATACAACCGAAGCCCTTCCCAGCATATGCTCTTCATTGATAAACTCACCTTCGATGACCGGCGTGTTGCGTACTTGCTCATACGCCGGCGTTACTCCCACCACTGAGGTAAAGGTGCTCTCACCGCCGTATGATACTTTCCCATCCCCTTGCAAGACTGGAGCTACGGCTGAAACAGAAGGCGCCTGGAACGGGTCAGCGATGGCATCTGCATCTCCCAGAGTGATCGGCTTAGGATTGGTCACTTCCTCCGATCCGCCGCGGAAGACGAAGATCAGATTTGTGCCAATGCCCTGAATGGAACCGGTGATCGTGTTCTCTGCCCCACGCCCAATGGAGATCATGGCGATCACTGCAGCAACCCCAATGACAATCCCCAGGATGGTTAACCCAGAGCGCAATTTATTTGACGACAGGCTTTCCAGAGCTTCAATGAAGGATTGCATTAGATTCATCGGTGGGCCTCCACCACTCCGTCGCGGATGCGGATGGAGCGACCTGTCTGGGCAGCGACATCTTGATCATGAGTGACGATGATCAGGGTTGTGCCGCGCTCTTTGTTCAAGTTGAGCAGCAGGTGCATGATCTCTTCCCCCGATTTCGTATCCAGGTTACCGGTGGGCTCGTCTGCCAATAGGATGGCTGGCTCGTTAACCAAAGCGCGGGCGATGGCTACCCTTTGCTGTTGCCCGCCAGAGAGCTCATTCGGACGGTGTGTCAATCGATCGCCCAGTCCAACTTTTTCGAGGGCTTCACGGGCGCGCTCTTTACGCCCACGGGTGACACCGGCATATCGCATCGGCAGCTCAACATTGTACACGGCAGTCGCTCGGGACAGCAAATTAAAACTCTGGAAGACAAAGCCAACCTTGCGATTGCGGATAGAGGCAAGCTGGTCGTCGTTAAGATTTGAAACCGCCTCCCCATCCAGGATATATGCTCCTGAAGTAGGCCGGTCCAGGCAGCCGATGATATTCATTAATGTCGACTTACCAGAGCCAGACGGTCCCATGATCGAGACAACCTCGCCGCGTTCAATCTCTAAAGACAGGCCACGTAGAGCATGCACCTCAACCTCGCCCATTTTATAAACCTTAGTCAGGTTCTCTGCAGTTATCACCCAATCGCTCATGACTACCTCTGCATGAAAGATGGTGGGCCGTTCTGCTCAAATGTGATAGGCGGATTCAGAACCACCAGATCACCCTCCTGCAGGTCGCCTTCGATTACCTGGCTGCTCGTTTCTGATGAAGCTCCCAAGCTGATCTCAACTGGTGTAGGTAAGCCATTTTTTAAAATATACACAACCCGGTTGCCATCGACCACCCTGACAGCCCGGTTGGGGATCAACAAGGCATCCTCCAAGCGGTTGACGGCGATATTTACTGCTGCAGTCATGCCAGGCTTAACAGTGTCATCTGGGTCGATCAGTTCAACTGTGACAATAAAATCAACCACATCTTGCAGAGACGTTCCGACCAGGGCAACTTCAGAAACCACTCCGCGATATTCCTTGCCCGGTATCGCGTCAAAGGACACAACAACCTCCTGACCTTCCTGGATATTATTGATATCTATCTCCGAAACCTGCACATCTACCAGCAGGCGGGAGAGATCGTCCAGGCGGAAGGCGAGCGTACCTGGGGTGACCTGATCGCCAGATTTGCTGTCGATCTGGGTGATGGTGCCCATAAAGGGCGCAGCAATGTGTTGCTGATCCACCGTGGCCTGAGCTGCCGCGACACGCGCCTCTGCGGCAGCGATATCATCAGCAGAAGCACCCGCAATTAGATCTGCATAATTTTCCTGAGCATCCTCCAATTGAGCCTGGGCAAGCGCCAGATCGGCCTCGGCTACAGCCAGATCGACCGGATTAGCAGTACCTAGCAAGTTATTCAGCCGCCGCACAGCAGCATCATATTGCGCCTGTACCTGGGCTAGCCGGCCCAGTAATGAGGCCCGCACCAGGTTATCTTCTGGCTTGTTCTCATACGGCGCGTAATCCTCGCGGGCTTTATCCAGTTGATCCTTAGCCAATGTCACGCTGGCGCGCGCCTGGTCGATGTCGGATTGCGTAGAAGCGGTATTGAGGTTGTTGACATAACGCTCTAAATCTCGCACGCTTTCTTCAGCCTTGGCGATGGCCTGTTTGGCCTGCTTAATCGCCAGATCAGAAGGAGGCTCGCGCAAATCATCCAGGGCGTTGCGAGCGTTTACCAGGTCAACGCCGGCCAGGATGACATTTTGGGGGAGAGAAGTTTCAGCTAATTCAGCCAGGACCTGATCGGCGGAAACCTGCTCGCCTACCGCCACGTCTACTTCAGCAACGCTGCCCGATGTTTGCCAGGGAAGGACAGCAGTTTGATTGGCGCGGACGGTACCAGTGGCTCCAATGCTGGCGACCAATTCCCCTCGCTCGACGGCTATTGTCTGCAAATCACTCAATGCGCTCTCCTGTTGTCCCGCGCGAAACCGCATGAAGAGATAAATTCCCCCAGCTACAACCGCCAGCACAATGATCACAATGATCGCTTTTCTCATGAATGTTTTCCTCCGACCGCTATCCTACACAAGGCGATTATCAAAGATTTCTGAAAGAATGATTTTAACCCAAAATGGTTAAGGGTGATTAAGCATTTAACAGTGCGTGAGACAATTTTAACTGCTTACTGAAGTAGTCCTGGACAGCCTACGGATCCAAGCAAATATGGTCTTTTTTAGTCGTGACAAACGTCACAAAATTTGGTGACATCCGGGACTGAAACCAAACCAGTTTTATCATTATTATCACCATAGGAATACTGTTCGCCAACGCATCACAAAAGGAGGTATTTAATGCCGATCATCGATAGCGAGTTCCTGGCAATCGACCGCAAAGCCCGCGCGCGCATTCCGTCTTTGGAAGAAACTACCCGTCCGGTTAAGGAGCGGGTATGTGATTTTAATGATGTGATCGTACCTATGGACGCCGCACAGGCTATGTTAGAAGCATCGCGTTGTGTTCACTGTCCAGATCCAGCTCCATGCGTTGAGGCCTGTCCAGCTCACAACGACATCCCGTCAGCCATGTGGCTGATCGAACAGGGAGAGTTCCTGGAAGCTGCCAAGCTATATCGCCAAACCAGTTCGCTGCCAGAGATTTGTGGGCGAGTATGCCCGCAAGAGCAACTCTGCCAAGGATCGTGTACACACCAGAAGTTGCACGAACCAGTGATGACTGGCCCATTGGAAGCCTTTGTCACCTGTTATGAGCGGCGAATGGTTGGTGTAGAACTAGCAGTTGGAGAGCCAACTGGAAAGAAGGTCGCCATTGTGGGTGCAGGCCCAGCTGGCCTGGCCTGTGCTGAGCGGCTGATTAGCAATGGCCACGCGGTGACAATTTTCGATTCGAAACCAAAAACCGGGGGGTTAATGACCTACGGCATCCCGAATTTCAAGCTACCCAAAGAGGTAGTCTTTGCGCGCTGGGGGGATTTCGAGCGTGCCGGAGTGGAACTCGTCCCGGAGACCTATATTGGTAAAGATAAGAGTATTGACGACCTGTTTTCCGAAGGATTTGGTGCGGTCTTTGTCGGAGTCGGTGTTGGCATAGACGCCCCCATGGAGGTGCCGGGTGAAGATCTTCCTGGTGTGATGAAAGCGACAGAGTTTTTAATCCGCTGCAGTTTAGACGATGAGAATCTGCTGCCGCGCGAGATGCGCGGCAGGCCGCAGGTCGGCAAGAAAGTGGCTGTGATAGGCGGCGGAGACACGGCATCAGATTGTCTGCGCACTGCGGTGCGGCTGGGCGCTACCCAAGTGGTGTGCCTGTACCGCCGAACCGAGAGGGAGATGCCAGGAGGCCGTCACGATCGGGAAATGGCTAAGGAGGAAGGCGCCCAATACGAATACCTCACCCAGCCAGTGAGATTTATTGCGGGCGACGATGGCCGCTTGAAGGAGATCGAGTGCATTCGGATGGAGCTAGGTGAACCGGATAAATCTGGCCGCCGCCGACCAGTACCGATCGAGGGTACGAACTTCATTGTGGAAGCAGACACAGCTGTGTTAGCCCTGGGTTACTGGCCCGATCCAGTAATCGGCGAGACAACCCCTGGGCTTGAAACCCGCAATTGGGGTCTGATTGTAGCTGACAAAAAGACTGGCACCACCAGCCGACCAGGCGTGTTCGCCGGGGGCGACGTGGTTACCGGTCCAGAACTGGTTGTAACCGCGATGGTGGCCGGTCGAAAGGCTGCAGAAACGATTGACCGATATCTGAAAGAAAACAAATGAGCAACGTCTCAGCGCCTGCCGCGACCGTCCAACAGCGTCAGGCGCGGCGCGAACTGCCAGGATTAGATCGCAAGTCTCGCATGCGTCTGCTTTTCCAGGGGCTACCTACCCGGCCACCTGCAGAGCGCGTGAAAGACTTTAACGAGGCTACCCTGCCTTTTACGCCCGAACAAGCCAAGGCAGAAGCTATGCGCTGCCTGCACTGCCCCGATCCTGCCCCGTGCTTTAAAGCCTGCCCGGCGCATAACGATATCTCTCTGGCAATGTGGCTGATCGAGCGAGGGGAATTCAATCAGGCCGCCGAAGTGTATCGCAAGACCAGTTGCCTTTCAGAGGTATGCGGCCGAGTTTGCCCGCACGAAAAACTATGCGAAGGGGCTTGCGTACGCACCAAAGTTGATGGTCCAGTCCTGACTGGGGCGCTGGAAGCCTACGTGACTGACTTCAACCGCCAGACATGCGGAGTAAAGATCCCCATCGGCGAGTCCACGGGCAAGAAAGTTGCTGTGATCGGAGCCGGGCCAGCCGGGATATCCTGCGCTGAACAACTAATTCGGCTGGGTCACTGGGTCACGATCTTCGACGCCAAACCTATCCCTGGCGGGCTGCTGGTATACGGCATCCCAAATTTCAAATTACCCAAATCGATCGTCCTGGAAATGTGGCAAGATCTGGTGGAAGCGGGGCTTACTTTCAATGGAAACACCTATATCGGGCGAACCAGGACGGTCAACGATCTGTTTAACGAAGGATTCGATGCAGTCTTCATTGGCACCGGCGCTGGGCGAGATATCCCAATGGGAATAGATGGAGAAAAACTGCCCGGTGTTTACAAAGGCACCGAGTTTCTAATTCGCGCCAATACCGATCCGAAGCTGCTACCTCCCGATTTATTGGGTAGCCCAGAAGTTGGGCGGCGAGTCGCGGTGATCGGCGGTGGGGATACCGCATCGGACTGCCTGCGCACCGCCTTACGGATGGGGGCAGACGAAGTAATTTGCTTGTACCGTCGCACTGAGGCAGAAATGCCCGGCGGGTACCATGATCGGCAGATGGCGCGCGAAGAAGGTGCGAAGTACCAATTTTTGACTCAACCAGTGCGGTTCTTCCCAGGCATCGATGGCCGCCTGGCAACTATCGAATGCATTCGCATGGAACTTGGCGAACCCGACGCCAAAGGACGGCGTAGGCCTTTGCCCATTGAAAGCTCGAACTTTCACGTCCCGGTTGATACAGCTATCCTGGCCCTCGGGTACCAGCCCGACCCGATCATCGGCGCCACCACTCCTGGTCTGCGAACGCATAATTGGGGTCTGATCGTCACAGATCACGAAACCGGCACCACCAGTCGTATGGGCGTGTTCGCCGGCGGCGACGTGGCTACCGGGCCCGATCTGGTGGTCACTGCGATGGTCGCGGGACGCAAAGCAGCCAACACCATCGACGCATATTTATATTGAGGTCCGCCGAACCAACCCGAATTGCTGCGGTATAATCAAAAGATGTGTGCGCCAGAAGCGTACACATCTTTTTTGTTATTAAAGGATTATCAATGGAAATCGGTACTGTCCACCAAATTGATATCGACGAACAAATGCGCACTGCTTACCTGGACTACGCCATGAGCGTGATCGTAGCCCGCGCCTTGCCAGACGCCCGAGACGGGCTCAAGCCAGTCCATCGCCGCATCCTGTACGCCATGCACGATATGGGAATGCGGTCAAGCTCCCCCTATCGCAAGTCGGCCCGGCTTGTGGGAGAGGTGCTGGGTAAGTATCACCCGCATGGCGACTCGGCTGTGTATGAGGCCATGGCGCGCATGGCGCAAGATTTCTCGATGCGCTATACCCTGGTCGATGGGCAGGGCAACTTTGGCTCGATCGATGGCGACGCTCCAGCAGCCATGCGCTACACGGAGGCGCGCCTGGATCGCATGGCAGAAGAACTACTGGTTGACATCGATCAGGACACCGTCGATTTCATTGATAACTTCGATGGATCACTCCAAGAGCCGGGGGTGTTACCGGCTCGCGTACCCAACCTGCTACTCAATGGCTCCGCCGGGATTGCAGTTGGCATGGCAACAAATGTGCCTCCTCATAATCTAAATGAAGTTATTTCTGCCCTGGGATATATGATCGATGAGTATGATAAGGTGGAAGAGATCTCGATTGAAGAGTTAATCAGGTTTATTCCCGGGCCTGACTTTCCTACCGGCGGGGTTATCGTCGGAGATGAGGGTATCCGTCAGGCATACAGCACTGGTCGTGGGCGGATCGTGTTGCGCGGCCTGGCTCACATTGAAGAATTAGGCGCCAGCCGTCACCGCATCGTGATCACAGAGATTCCCTTTCAGTTGAATAAAACCACGCTGCTCGAACGCATCGCCGATCTGGCGCGCAGCGGGAAGCTGGGCGATATCACCGATCTGCGCGACGAATCCGACCGCCGGGGAATGAGCATCATTATTGAGCTCAGGCGAGGCGCCCAGCCACGCAAAGTGCTGAACCAGCTCTACAAATACACCCCCCTGCAATCAACTTTCGGCGCTCAAATGCTGGCCCTGGTGGAGGGTGAGCCGCGCCTGATCTCTCTCAAGCGCGCCCTGCACATTTTCCTTGAGCATCGCCGCGAGGTGATCACACGCCGCTCTCGCTTCCAATTGGACAAAGCACACGCCCGTGCCCATATCCTGGAAGGTTTATTAATCGCTCTGGCTCGCCTGGACGAAGTAATTCAGGTCATCCGCCAGTCTGCTGATGCCGAGATAGCCCGAGATCGTCTGATGCAGGAGTTCTCCTTGAGTGAAAAACAAGCCCAGGCGATCCTGGATCTTCAATTGCGCCGACTGGCCGCCCTGGAGCAGCAGAAGATCGAAGATGAGCAACACCAAACCCTTGAGCGGATTGCCTATCTGGAAGATCTGCTGGCTGACCCTAAGAAAGTCCTGGGTGTAATTAAGGAGGATTTGGCAGAGATCGCCGAAACCTACGGCGACGAGCGGCGCACACGGATCGCCGCTGAAGCCAGGGAAGATTTTAAGGAAGAAGACCTGGTTGTCGATGAAGCTATCCTGGTCAGTCTAACCCAACGCGGATATGTCAAGCGAATTGCCGCCAAGGCATTCAAGGCTCAAGGACGCGGCGGGCGCGGCGTCACCGGGCATGCAACTAAGGAGGAGGATGAAGTGCTTTTCCTCTTCCCGGCTCGTACCCTGGATACGATCCTTTTCTTCTCCGACCGGGGCAAGGTCTACTCAGAGAAAGGCTACCAGATCCCAGATGCGGATCGCACCGGGCGGGGAATCCCAATCGTGAATGTACTATCGCTAGATCCAAATGAGACGATCACCGCAGCAGTGGCTGTGCCGCGTTTCGCGGCTGCTGATTATTGCCTGATGGCGACACGCCAGGGCCGCGTTAAGCGGATGGTCCTGGCGGAATTCGCCTCAGTGCGCCCATCCGGTTTGATCGCTATCAACCTGGAAACCGGCGACGAGTTAGGTTGGGTGCGCATAACTCATGGGGAGGACGAGATCGTGCTGGTGACGGAAAAAGGCCAAGCGCTGCGCTTCTCTGAAGCGGAAGTTCGCCCTACAGGCAGGAATTCT
This sequence comes from uncultured Chloroflexia bacterium, assembly GCA_963706905.1. Classification (GTDB taxonomy): domain Bacteria; phylum Chloroflexota; class Anaerolineae; order Anaerolineales; family UBA4823; genus CAVPNY01. The sequence goes on from CAVPNY010000009.1 coordinate 533,927, forward strand.
GCAGGGGTCACCGGGATTCGCCTCGGCAAGAATGACCTGGTTGCCAGCATGGAAGTTGTTGAAGAAAATGGCGACCTACTGGTGATCACCACCAAGGGATATGGGAAACGCACCCCACTGGAGGAATATCCGCGGAAGAGCCGGGCGACCGGCGGCGTAGCAACCATAAACCGGGATGCGTTGGAAAAGATCGGGATTATTGCGGCTGCGCGTGTGGTTCAACACGCCGACGACTTAACCATTATTTCCAGCAGTGGTCTGGTGTTGCGGACCAGGGTGAGCGATGTGAGCCAGGCGGGCCGGCCAGCGCGTGGGATTCGGTTGATCGAACTGCAAAACGGGGATAGCGTCGCTTCGCTGGCGCGCATTGCTGCGGCAGATCTGCGCACGGTGGGTGCCTCGAATATCGATAACGGCTGACAGCCTGCCCTATCTAACCTTCAGGTAGTGCAAGACTAAACGAATGGTAGCCATATTTTTTCGGTGATCAGCAGGGTCAGCGTTCCCAAGACGCACACAGCGAACAACAGCATCAGAGCAATTACCAGGCGTTGCCCAGCGGTCATCCCCAGGAAGCGCTTCTTGGGGCGATAAGGCTTAATCTCTTCGAAGGTTTCATCAGGCTCTTCGTAAAGCTCGGAGGTGCTGGCCTGTTCGCGGAACTCATCAAGCATCGGGTTTCTCCTGAAAATAAAATCAGTTTAGAGTGAGGTAAACTACAGCTACGCAGCAGACCAAATCATACAATATGCTTCCTGGTCTTTAGTTTAGCCGAATTCGCTAGCCTGTCAACCGTCGCAAATGGACCTCGCCTGACTGAAAAGCAATCTCCTGACCATCCAAGGTACGCAGACGCAAAGCGCCTTGCGAATCCAAACCGAGGAGCTGCCCCTCGATGACCGGGCTACCATCACGAATGAGACACACATACTCGTCACGATAAGCCAGGTGGTTCTCCCAGAAGGAAAGAAATTCCGGCGAAGCCAACCGAGGCAACCAGTCTAATAACTGCTCGATAACAGCAACCAACAATTGCCAACGATCTACCGCCTGGCCCAAGACTGCTTCTATATACGCCGCGGGGAAAAGAAGATGCTGCTCTGGCGGTAAGGAATTGGGTGCAACATTGATACCAACGCCCAGAATCACCGCTTGCAAACGCTCACCATGCCAGTGAGCTTCGGCTAACGACCCGCACACTTTTCGCCCGGCGAGTAAAACATCGTTAGGCCACTTGATGTCGGAATCCAGGCCGAGCTCAGCCTGCAAAGCCGAACATACTGCTATCGTTCCCAAGGCGGTCAGGCGGGCGATGGTGATTGGGATTTCAATCTTATCGAAACTATCTTTCTGATCGAGGTAAAGAGACTCCGGACGCAGCACAAGGCTGAATGCCAGCGCTGCGCCAGCAGGGGTGAACCAGCGGCGTCCCAACCGGCCCCGACCTTTGGTTTGTTCATCGGCGACTACCAATGAGAGGTTTAATGCGCCGTCTTCGACCCAACGGGCAGCCGCGTCATTGGTGGAGTCGACCGAATCGAAGTAACGCACCGGGCCTAAGGGGATATCCCGTAAAATCTCCCTCAGAGAGTCTTCTTTCACGCTTCGATTTTACACCGGAAACAGTCAAGACAAGCTGTCAAGACAAGCTGTCAAGACAAGCTTTGCGAATCGTTCTCCTTATGATATAATCCCGTCGCTCCCGCCACGAGGCGGGAGCGATTATGCCCCATGCGGGCTTAACCCATCTCACACGCCCCCCGACTTGCGCGGATGTGCTGTCCAGTTTTTCGACGGACAGTGCCGACCAGGGAAGAAGGAGGCGGAGGAAAAACACAGGAGTTTAATATGACCGTCGTATCCATGAAAGCGCTCCTTGAGAGCGGCGTGCACTTTGGGCACCGCACTCATAAATGGCACCCCGCCATGAAGCCGTATATTTTTACCGAGCGCAACGGCATTCACATTATCGATTTACAAAAAACTGCAAAAGCGCTAGAACAGGCCTACAACCTGATTCGCGATACCGTTGGCGAGGGCGGCACGCTGCTCTTTGTCGGAACCAAGCGCCAAGCCCAGGATACTATTCGTGACGAGGCCATTCGCTGCGGCATGCCGTACGTGACCAATCGCTGGTTAGGCGGTATGCTAACCAACTGGCGCACCGTTCGCCAGCGGGTGATTGAGCTCGACCGGCTGGAGCGGATGCGTGAGCGAGGCGATTTCGCCCGCCTGACCAAAAAAGAAGGGTTGATCCTGGAGCGCAAAATGGATCGCCTGGAGGTTCTTTTCGGCGGCATCCGCAAGATGCCCAACCTGCCTGATCTGATGTTTGTGATCGATGTGCACCGCGAAGCGACCGCCGTCCACGAAGCCAATTTGCTTAACATTCCTGTCGTCGCCCTGGTTGACACCAACTGCGATCCGACCCCGGTAGACCATGTGATCCCTTCCAACGACGACGCCATTCGCGCCATCAAATTGCTCGTAGGAAAGGTTGCCGACGCGGTGCTAGAAGGCAAGGCTCAGCGCAAGGAAGAAGAAATCGAAGCCCTACCCACCGAGGGTGTGATGGCGATTGCCGAAGAGCCTGAACTGTCCGATGAGGAATTATTGGGCGAGGCAACCCTTGCCAAGCTACCGGCACACGGCAAACCTCTCTTGGAAGAATTAGGCGTGGAAGTCCTCGATGAGGAAGAGGCTGAACCTGAAGAAGTCGAGGGTGAATTAGAAGTTCTTGAAGAAGTCGAGCTCGAAGAGATCGAATTAGAAGAGCAAGAGGAAGTTGAATTGGAAGAGCTCGAGGCTGAGATCGAGGAAGAACTTGAAGATGAAACGAAAGAAGAGGAAGAGGAATAAACATGGCAATCACAGCAGAACAGGTTAAGGAACTACGCGCCGCTACAGGTGTAGGTATCCTCGATTGCCGGAAAGCCCTGGAACAGGCAGATGGCGATTTTGACAAAGCGTTCGACTACTTAAGAGAAAAAGGCCTGGCAACGGCTGCCAAGCGAGCTGGCCGCGAGGCCTCAGAAGGCTTTCTTGAGTTGTATTCGCACGGCAACGGCCGGGTTGGCGTGATGGTCGAGACAAACTGTGAGACCGACTTCGTTGCCCGATCGGAGGCGTTTCGCACCTTCGCCCATGAAATCGCCTTGCAAATTGCTGCTGGAGCACCACACTATATCAGCGCCGATCAGATCCCGAGCGCTGAGCTGGAACATGAGCGCGAGATCGCCCGCCGGCGCGCTCTAGAGGAAGGCAAACCAGAAAACGCAATCGAACGGATCGTTGAAGGGCGCCTGGAAAAATACAAAGAAGAAGTGTGTCTGCTCAAGCAGCCCTATATCCGCGATGAAAACATCACAGTGGAACAACTGCTCATGCAGAATATCGCCGCCATTGGCGAGAACGTCATTATCCGGCGCTTTGTGCGCTGGGAAGTGGGCGAAAGCACGACCGCATAAAAATAGACAAGGCCAACCATCGGGTTGGCCTTTTTATTCGGAGGGAACGCTCATGGAAAAAACCTTGAAATACCAGCGCATCTTGCTCAAGTTGAGTGGCGAGGCTCTCTCAAGTCCACAGGGCTTTGGCATCGATCCCACGCGGGCGGAGGACATTGCTGATCGCATCGCTGAGGTGCGTGAGTTAGGGATTGACGTAGCTATTGTGATCGGCGCCGGGAATTTATGGCGCGGACGCAGCGGGCTGGAGAGAGGCATGGACCGAGCAACCGCAGATTATATGGGCATGCTGGCTACCGTGATGAATGCCCTGGCATTAATGGACGCCATGGAGCGTCGCAATCTGGTAGTCCGGGTGCAGTCTGCTGTAGAGATGCACGCTGTGGCAGAGCCATATATCCGCCGCAGGGCTATCCGCCATCTGGAGAAAGGCCGGGTAGTGATCTTCGGGGGAGGCACGGGAAATCCGTATTTCACCACCGACACTGCGGCTGCCCTGCGGGCCATGGAGATCGGCGCAGATGTGTTGATTAAGGCCACCAAGGTAGACGGAGTCTATGATAGCGATCCGACCAAGAATCCCGCCGCGCAACGCTTCGAACGCCTTACCTATATTGATACGATCAATCGGCGATTGGATGTAATGGACAGTACGGCTATATCCTTGTGCATGGATAATAACCTACCCATTCTGGTCCTCAACCTATGGAACCGCGCGGCTTTACGCGGTGCGCTGTATGGCGAGCAAATCGGCACACTCGTGACAGCCTGAAAATCGACGAGCACTCCTCGAAATTGCCCCTTTTCTCGCGCACGATTTTGGGTTATCCTATATAGGTTATTTAACGGGACAGAAGCATCCCAATCTCGGATGGAGGCTGGTTATGCTTAAAGACATTTACAACGAGGCCGAGACACGAATGAAAGGCGCCATCCAGGCTTTGGAGGAAGACCTGGCGGGCATTCGCACGGGAAGAGCTACCCCGGCGTTGGTTGAACGATTGCAGGTTGAATACTACGGTTCTCCAACCCCTCTAATCCAGCTGGCTAGCATTGGCGTCCCAGAACCACGCTCATTATTGATCAAACCCTTCGACGGTTCTACCCTGAAAGCCATTGAGCGCGCAATCCAGGCGTCTGAGTTGGGATTGACCCCTAATAACGATGGCAAGTCAATCCGTCTGAATTTACCACCCCTGACAGAAGAACGCCGTAGAGATTTAGTCAAGATCGTCCATGCACGGGTTGAAGAAAGCCGCGTTGCAGTGCGGAACGTGAGGCGGGATATGATCCGGGACTTACACGACTTTGAGAAAGAGAAAATGATCTCCGAAGACGAGCGGAAGCGCGGCGAGGAAGAACTACAGAAGATTACAGACCACACCATTGAACAAATCAACGCCGTCGGCGAACACAAGGAGAAAGAAATCCTGGAAGTTTGACCGTGAGGCTATGAACCGTAAAAAATCGTCTAATCAGCCAGAGCAAATTCCTACACATATCGCCATCATCATGGATGGTAACGGCCGTTGGGCGCTCTCGCGTGGGCTGCCACGCCTGGCCGGGCATCGTGCCGGCACCGAGAATCTGCGCAGGGTAATTGAGGCTTGCATTGAGTTCGGCGTTCGTTACCTGACAATCTATGCCTTCTCAACGGAGAACTGGGGGAGACCGTTTGAGGAAGTCCAGGGCTTGATGCGCATTTTGGAGGATGTGATCGAACGCGAGCTACAAGAGCTCGATGACCAGGGAGTGCAGATCCGTCACATCGGCAGGTTGGAGGACTTGCGGCCATCCCTGCGAGCAAAGGTGCTGCAGGCAGTTGATCGTACGAAAGACAATGACAGTCTGGTGCTATGCGTCGCCTTGAATTATGGAGGGCGGGACGAGATCGTCTGCGCAATCAAGCGACTGATCGAGAGCGGCGTCCAGGCAGGAGAAGTCTCCGACAGCCTGGTCAGCCAATACCTTTTCACTGCCGGGGTGCCCGATCCAGATCTGATCATCCGCACCTCTGGTGAACTGCGCGGCAGCAATTTCTTGATCTGGCAAGGGGCGTACTCAGAATGGTATTTCACCCCCACCTTCTGGCCAGATTTTGACAAGAATGAGCTGGCGAGCGCCATCGACGAATACAAACACCGCCAGCGCCGCTTCGGTCGCGTGGCTCAGACAGCCTGAGTTCCCTGTTCCATATGTTAAAAACACGTGTCCTAGTTGCGATCATCCTGCTGCCAATCGGCCTGGTTGTTATCTACCTGGGCGGCTGGGTTTTCGCGGCCTTCATCGCCGTGGTGCTGGGTCTGGCTGCCTGGGAGTTCGCCCAACTTTTTCGGAAAAGCGGCTTCCACCCCGCCACCGCTATCATGGTTACTGGTGCACTGGCGTTGGCAGCCGGCCGGGCACTGGATGGATTTGAGAGCGCGCCATGGATCATCACATTGCTGATCCTGGCCAGCATGATCTACCATCTGGTGGCTTACGAGCGCGGTCGAGATCAGGCCGGCACCGATTTCACCATCACCTTAAGCGGGACCTTGTACCTGGGCTGGCTGGGGGCTTATTTGATCTCGTTGCGTGCCCTGCCCGCCGGCGCCTGGCTGATCTGGCTGGTGCTGGCGGCCGTGTTTCTCGCCGATTCAGCGGCCTACTTTATCGGCCGGCGCTTTGGACAACATAAGCTCAGCCCACGCCTCAGCCCGAAGAAGACATGGGAGGGCTATGTGACCGGGGTGGTAGCCGGCACATTGGGCGCGGCGCTGGTAGCCTATCTCTGGAGCTTGTGGGCTGGTCCGAATTTTACCGTCACTCTCTGGCAAGGCGCCTTGCTCGGCCTGGTGATCAGCGTGATCACAACCCTGGGCGACCTGGGCGAGAGCATGCTCAAGCGCCAGAGTGGCGTGAAGGATTCGAGCAATTTGATCCCGGGGCACGGCGGGGTGTTCGACCGGATCGACTCCTGGCTGTGGGCAGCGCCGATCGGATTTTATTTCATCCTGTGGGTTGTTGGGGGATAGACAAGTCTTTATTCAGACGAGTAGGGGGCTTTAGAGTCAATATTGCCAACAAAGTCCGGCAGCTTCGGGTGGCCTAACATCTGCCGCACAGCCATCGCCTCTCCCAGATGGTACCAGTAATGATAAGTCGTGCGCAGCAGGAAGGTGCCGATATTGGAGAAGCCTTCCGCCAAGGGAAGCTGGAGCGTCTCGGCAGTCAGGCTATCCAGCCAGGGGTCGGCTGCTTTAGTGACTGCTCGCCAGATCGCCCAGATTTCATCCAACGCAGGCGTACTGGCCGGCTTGCCATATGCCAGTTTCTCATTCAACTCGGGATAGAGCAGCTTGCCCTGCGCCCGATAGAGCCAATAGCGCTGTTCCTGCCAGGCCAGGTGGCCAATTATCCAGCTAATGCTGTTCATGGGCAGCAGGCGCTGGGTGGCATCATCTTTAGGAAGGCGGGCCAGGCCGCGCACAAACTCACTGCGGGAAAAACGTAATTGCCGGACCAGAGCATGAGCCATCACTGATCTCCTTTATCTATTGAGCAGTCTAATATCGCCGTAGTCTGGTGATCTTGTAGTTCTATATGCTCCCTACTAAAATCTCTGCTGGCCAGAGAGCCAGGCACGTACGGGCTAAGAAAATTTTCCACGAAAATAATGGGAAATAGCTCTTCGTAAGCTCATAATATCAGAAAGCTCGGTAAATAACTCTCCTGATTGCGACAATTCTCCAGCATCTTATTGTCGTGCAAATAGAATGAACTGAGTGATGAAGTATGTAAGAACCCCGATGGATAAAGCCAGGGGGCCTGTGACGAATGACGTACCCCAAAGGGTAGAGGCTTGCATTGAGATCACAAATAACAAGATGCCAACAACGACGGCAGTGATCAGAGCAATTCGTTGGATCTGCCGCCCATGCTCATCACGGCGAAGCGGAGTTAGCGGGTGGCTGGGATCAACAAGAAACCAACCACTGTGCAAATACAACACAAACAGCCCGAAAAGGACGATCGCTAAGACGAATGCTTTCCAGGTAAGCCCCATCACCAGGATGGCAAAGATTGCACTCAAGGCAGCTCTGGAAAGATAGTAGGGGATAAATTCTCTTTTCATTAGATTTACTCCTTAATCCAAAAGAGGCGCTCAACCGGCACGTTAAGGGCTGCACTGAGCCGCAGGGCGGTTTCGATCGAGGGGAGGAAATGCCCCTTCTCGATGGAGATGATCGATTGCCGCGCAACCCCAACTCGTTCAGCCAACTGATCTTGTGTCAATCCGAGTTCAGTGCGAAATTCTCGAACCCGATTATCTATAATGTTGCTTGTCATAATGTAAAGTATACATGACTTTTTGAAATATGTCAAGTACACTTTACGTTTTTGTGATCAAGGATAGGTAACAGAATTACTCCGATTTGACAACCCATACTCATCATGGTATCATCCGTCTTACAAACACATAGCCTTTTCGGCGCTCTTATCCAGAGAGGTGGAGGGACCGGCCCTATGAAACCTCGGCAACCATTTAGCAATCAGTAGTTTGCGGTTAGCGATTAGCAGTAGAGAGTAAGCAAGTCGCTAAAACGGTGCCAACTCCGGCAGACGGATGGTCTGGTAGATGAGAGGGCGGCCTGAGTTGCCTTTTACTGCCCTTTCACGACCGAGAGGGTATTTTTTCTTAACGGAGGCAGTAAGTATGAGCACGACGTTCATGGAGTCACCAAGTTTATTGTTTACGTCCGAATCGGTCACGGAAGGGCACCCGGATAAGATCTGTGACCAGTTGAGCGATGCGGTGCTGGACGCTTGCCTGGAGCAGGACCCGCTTTCACGGGTGGCTTGCGAGACAGCCACCAAGAGCGGCTTTGTAATGTTCCTGGGCGAGATCACCACCCGCGCCAACCTGAACTTCGACGACCTGGCGCGCAAAATCATCACCGAGATCGGCTACACCGACAGCGCCATCGGCTTTGACGGCAACACCTGCGGGGTGCTGACTGCGATTGCCCGCCAGTCCGGCGATATTGCCATGGGTGTGAACCACTCATTAGAGAGTCGCGCGAGTGAGATAAGCGATGAGGAAGTGGAAGCCATTGGGGCTGGCGACCAGGGCATGATGTTCGGCTTTGCATGCAACGAGACGCCTACGTTGATGCCGATGCCGATCTACCTGGCGCACAAGATCAGCCGCCGCCTGGCAACCGTGCGCAAGAACGGCACACTGCCCTGGCTGCGCCCGGATGGGAAGTCCCAGGTAACGGTTGAATACAGCTACGGGCGACCGAAACGGATTGACACTGTGCTGGTAAGCACGCAGCACAACCCAGAGATCTCCCAGGAGCAGATCCGCGCCAGCTTGATTGAGCATGTCATCCTGCCAGAGCTGCCGGCGGAGATGGTTGACCAGAATCTAAAAGTTTATACCAACCCCACCGGGCGCTTCGTGATCGGCGGACCGCTGGGCGATTCTGGCTTGACCGGGCGCAAGATTATCGTAGACACCTACGGTGGGATGGGAAGACACGGCGGGGGCTGCTTCAGCGGCAAAGATCCCACAAAAGTTGACCGCTCGGCGGCTTATGCAGCGCGCTGGGCAGCCAAGAACGTGGTGGCGGCTGGGCTGGCTGAGCGCTGCGAGATCCAGGTTGCCTATGCCATTGGTATGTCCCACCCGCTGAGCGTCAACGTAGAAACCTTCGGCACTGGACGCATCCCATCCGACCAGATTGCCAGCCTGATCCTGGAGCACTTCGACCTGCGCCCGGGGGCGATTATCCGTGATCTGAAACTGCGCCGCCCGATCTACCGCCAGGTAGCAGCTTACGGTCACTTCGGGCGGGATGATCTGGACCTGCCCTGGGAGAAGACCAATAAGGCTGAATCAATGCGCCTGGCTGCCGGGATCACCCGCCCGGTAGCAGTTCCGGGAGATTGAATAGAAAGAGGATGTAGCGAATTCCAAATATACTACCACTCGCTCAATTTCCAGATCTCCGGACCCTGTTCGCCAGCTTCGACACCGATCTCGGCAAAAATCATCACAGACTTGCGCAGGTAATCCTTGGCTTCGGGCTCACGCCCGGCGGCGTGCAACAAGTCCGCCAGGTTATTGAGCAAAGCCGCTTCCCTATGCCGATCTCCCTGTTGGGAACACAGGTTTAGAGCCGACTGAGTTAATTCAACAGCTTTATCGAGCTGATTCTGATCGCGAGCTACCAGCGCCAGATTGTTGAGCGCAGCAGCCTGCCGATTTGGCTCTCCAAGCTCCTGTGCGGCATGCAAGCTATGATTTAATTGATCGAGGGCTTCATCCAGATTGCCGCGCGCCCGCGCCAGCATGCCCAGTATATTATAGGTTTGCGCCAGGGCGCGCGGATTTTTAGTTCTCTGGGCCAGATCGAGCGACTGGCGCGCCAAGCTTTGCGCCTGGACATCGTCGCCGCGCCGGTGGGCGGTCAGACTCCAATCCGCCAGGATCAACGCCTGCAAAGATAGGTCATCTCCCTTCTCCGAATGCTCCAGACCAACCTGAAAATAGGATTCCGCCAACTGCCACTCACCTTTGCGCGCCAGCACCTTGCCCAGTTTGTGCTCCAATCTGGCGATCTGGGGCGTGGCGCAAAATGCGGCTGCAGTCTCGTAGCTGTGGATAGCAGCCGTGTATTCCCCCAGCAGAGTATAGAGATCGCCAATGATTTCGTGTAATCCGGCTGAGTCTGGATAGCCCGCAGCCAGAGCAGCCTGGAAATGGACTAGCGCAGCGCGGTTGGCATACAGCAAACGACTCTGCTCACCGGCCTGCTTGAAATATTCAGCGGCCTGGTTGCTTTGCCCGGCCTGATGCAAATGGTAAGCAACCTGAGCGGCTACTTTGCCCTGCTCTCGCCGGCCGCGCGCCGCGTTGAGCAAGGCATCGGCGATGCGCCGGTGAAGCAGCTGGCGACGCGCCAGGCTGATCTCTTGCGAGATCAGTTGACGCAGTTTTTCATGGGCAAAGTCGTAAGTTGACTCACAAGCTGTTGCCAACTGGTTGCATTCAATGATCAGATTGTTTGACAGCAGAGTTTCCAGGCCGCTGACAGTTTCCAGGTCACTGCGCCCACTGGCTTCTTTCAAGATCACATAATCAAATGAGCGTCCAATCAGGGCTGCCGTGCTGAGCAACTGGCGGGCGATCTCGTCCAGAGCATTCACCTGCGCCTGCCACACCAAACGTACATCCCCAGGCAGATTAATCTGCTGGGCCGGCACCTGGGCAGGGGACTGGAGCACCGAATTGAGGTACGAAACGGCGTAGAGCGGCAACCCCTCGCTTTCCTGGTAAAGTCGCTGGCTAAGCTGCTCCCCAAATGTAGCCGGTACTCCTGGGAGGGCATGGACCAACGCATCAATATCAGCTGCGCTCAATAATCCAAGCTGGAAGTGGGTGCCGCGTTTTTCGCGCTGCGCTTCAGCCAGCATATGCAGGATTTGGGCACGACTATCGGTTAACCCGCCGCGCCAGGTCAGGAGTAGCAATAGTTCTGAATTTCTTAAACGCCGGGTAATATACATCAGCAATTCCAACGAGTCAGAATCAGCCCATTGGAGGTCGTCCAGGAAGACGATCCCTGGCACGGGACCGACCAGCAAGTTCATCAGAACCTGGCGCAGGCCCTCAAAGAAACGACTTTGCTCCCCCGGGCTATCCAGCGGTGCAGGGGCAGGCAACTCTGGAAAGAGACTGATTATCTCCGGCTGCAGCCGGGCTGCCTCCGCCAACCAGTGGACAGGCAATTTTTCCAGCCTCTCGCCGGCTTTTTTATCCTTGAATAGTAAACCCAGCCCCTCGGTAATAGGACTGAAAGCCAGGTTGGTCTCGCCTTCATAGCAGCGTGCCTGGAAAACCTGAGCGCCCAGCGAGCTGGCATGGGTGACGAACTCCTCCGCCAGGCGTGTTTTACCGATGCCAGCCTCGCCTTCTAATAACACCAGCCAGCCGTTGTGCCGGACGGCGCTGTGGCATAAGACCAGCGTTTGCCACTCGTCCGCCCGACCGATCAGCGGAAAAGTAAAGCCAGGCAAAGATCCTTCCAGGGGCGATTGCGCCGCTTGAGTTTTCACAGCCTCTGCCTGCTCCATAAGCATGCCTTCGGTTGAGCTTGACTCCAGGGCAACGGGGGGTAACGCAAGCTGGTTTCCCAGAATTTGCTGGAACAATTGAGTCGTCTCGTCCAGGGGCAGCACCCCGATCTCCTGTTCCAGGATGCGCACACACTCGCGATACTGGCGCAGGGCGGCATTGCGCTGTCCGGACCAAGCATACAAGCGCATCAATTGGCGGTGGGCCTCTTCGCGCAACACATCAAGCGACAACCAGCGGCGGGCGCTGGCGATGGCCGCCTCGAATTCGCCGCGCCTGGCGTGGGCTGATGTCAACTGATCCAGGACCCAGGCCAGCTCCTGGCGTAGCCCGTCCGCCTGAAAAAACTGCCAGTCATCGAAAGCAGCGCTGTCGCGCAAGCCGAAACCGCTCAAGAAATCGCCGCGGTACAACTCGGCAGCCTGAACCAGATCGTCCAGACAACTGGCGCAGCCAGCAATCGAGGGATGAGCGTGCGTTTTGCTATGTTTAACCAAACTTCGAAAAACGAGTGCATCCACCCAAATATCAGCGCCAGGCGCCAGCCCAATATTCTCATAATTAGCTTCCAGGAGAGGCTCACCGATGCCCTTGCGCAGGGCTGACAAAGTGCGGCGTAAAGCCGCCCGAGCGCTGGAGGTATCGCTTTCCGGCCACAACAGGGCCGCCAGCGAGTCGCGCCGGGCGGACTCTCCGGTAACCGCCAGGTATGCCAACAGGGCGTCTGCCTTGCGGGTGTCAAATTCCACGCTGTGCCCGTCGCGTTCGAGGCGGATGGTCCCCAACAAATAGATCTTCAAATCGGTCAAATGCAGCTCCTCCCTCAATCGTCCATTTTACATTAGTTTTGGTTTTTTCGTAACGGTTACCGTAACGCTTACGAGATGACCGGCAGGTATATTAAGAGAAATAATCGATAATCTGGGTAGAAATGAGGATTATTTCAAATGAAAAACTCCAGTATTTTAACAAATGACAAACTCCAGGCTGGGGATGCGGCGGTGAAAGGGCTTTTCAACGGGTTCATCGCCGGGATTGGGATGGCGGTCGTGCTGGTGGCAGCTGGCCTGGTAAGCGGCGTTCTGGCAGCCAGCACACTCGCCCATTTTACTCCAACCCCTAACAGCAGTCTGCTAACCGGCGTCCTGGCTCATCTGGCAGTCTCGGGCATCTATGGGTTGGTGTTTGGCCTGTTGTGGAGCACCATCCTGCGCTGGATGCGAGTGGATTCCGGCCTCTGGCAGGCCATCCTGGCCGGGACGGCCTACGGGTTGCTGCTCTGGTTGGGGGCGCAATTCATCCTGCTGCCCACCACAGGAGCGGCACTGGGATCTCTGCCAGCGGGCCAATTTCTCTTCGCCCACCTGGTTTATGGACTGGTGCTGGGCTGGCTGTTCGGGCGCGGTAACAGTTAAACCACGAGGATGGAGAACGGATTTCTAGGAACAAGAGATGAATAACAAGGAAAAGGCGTGAATCAATCCCTGGCTAAGCCTCATGCCTTCAACCGGAATAGCTGGCTGCTCCTGGGTTTTGGGCTGGCGTTAATCGTTATTTGCGCTGCTCAGCTTGGCTACCGCCTGGCGCAACCTACCGATGGCTGGTTACTGACCAGCGATCCAGGAGCCGCTATATTCGACTTTAACATGCTGGGGACAGCCTCCCCCATCCATCCAAACGATCAGTTGCTGTCTATGGTGGGGGTGCCCTATGACACGCTCGGCACGCTTTTCCGGATCGCAGATCTGCGCCCCGCTGGCTGGCAGGCTGGGGAAACAGTGCCTTACACAATCCGGCGGGAAAGCCAGGTATTAAGTCTGGATGTACCCTTATATCACTGGACAGTCGCAGCGATCCTGCCGACCTTGATCGAACCCTTTGTGTTCGTTGCGCTGTTGCTTCTCGGCGTGAGTGGGTATGCTTTCCTGAAAAGGTCGCAAGATTGGGGGGCGCGTGCCCTGTTCCTTTTCAGCGTCAGCCTTTTTTGCACTGGCTTGAGCAGCATAATCAACCAAACGACCGATGTGCTCCTGCCCACAATCCTTCTATCAAGCTTTTTCTCTTTTCTTATCTTCGGAATACTCATATTCCCCAGCTTCTTAATCCTGGCCCTGTCATTCCCCAAACAGAAACGGTTTGTCAGCCAGCACCCTAATCTTACGATATTTGGCGTGTACGCAGCCACACCTTTATTAATGATCATCACAGGCAATTTAGGCATTGGGTGGATTACTGTGATCGTCTTTGCCTTGTTGAGCCTGGCGGCAGTAATCCACAGTGCGGTAGCCACAAAAGATGCTGTCGGTCGCGCTCAGATCCGCTGGGCAGTTACCGGCGTCGCCATAGGCGCTGCAGGCTTTATCATCAATAATCTGCTTGCCTTGAGCTACGCAGCCAATCCAGTCCAGGTCAACCTGCCCCGCTTCGTTATAGAGCTGCCGTTCACCATCGGGATCCTGGCACCGGCATTGGGATTTGCCATCGCCATCCTGCGCTACCGGCTATTTGATATCGATGTAATCATCCTCAAGACGCTGGTTTACGCGGCGCTAACCGCCACACTGGCGCTGGTCTTCTTCGGCGGGGTGACGCTGCTGCAACAGGTGGTCGGGCAGATAACCGGAACAGAAGACTCACCGATCATAATCGTTATCTCCACCTTGCTGATCGCGGCCCTGTTCACCCCGCTGCGCAGGCGCATCCAGGACTTCATCGACCGGCGCTTCTACCGGCAGAAATATAGCGCCGAGCTGGCATTAGAGGAGTTTGCTGAAAGCGCGCGTAACGAGACAGACTTAGAGGCTCTGACAGGCAAGCTGGTCGAAGTAATCAGTCAGACGATGCAGCCGGAGAGCGTCACGCTATGGCTCAAGGAAACCAAATGAACGCTGCATTTTCATTTCAACGGCGTGATTGGCTGATGGGGTTTAGGCTGCTCTGGCTGGCCGTTGTTCTGCTCACACTGGCGCTATTTGTGGCGGGCCTGCCGGCCTATTTTACCCAGCTCTCCACGCCCTGCCGCGGGGAATCATGCTCCAGCGAACAAGTCTCTCCTCAGGCCGCCCTCTCGCTTGAGACGGCCGGCGTTTCGCTTCCAGCCTTCGCGACCTTCCATATTGCGCTTTTGATTTCTTTCGGGCTTACTTCGCTGGCATTAGGCGGCATAATCTTCTGGCGCAGGGCAGGTGGTTGGATTGGCCTGCTGATCTCGCTCCCCTTGATCCTGGTGGGCCTGCTCGCTCCTGGAATAGCCCTGGCCGAAAAGGTCCCCGCCCTGGGGTTGCCAGTTGGGATACTAAACTTCATAACGGCGGTCACTTTTCCCCTGATATTCTACATATTTCCAAATGGCCGTTTCGTCCCTTCCTGGACGCGCTGGTTGGCATTGCTGTGGTTCGCGGTAATGACCTCGGAGTACATCGTTGGTTACCTGTCCGTCATGGACATCATCGGTCCGGTTATTTTTCTTGCTTATCTGGTCTCCTTCATATACGCGCAACTCTACCGTTACAAGAAAATATCCACTCCCATCGAGGTTCAGCAGACCAAGTTGGTGGTCTTCGGAATCCTGATCGCGGTGGCAACCCTGGCGGTTCACCGCTTACTCCCGCTCCTCGTGCGGAGCTTTCAGCAGCCAGATTCACTATACGCGGTTGCCAGATTTCTTTTTGAATCTTTTGCTGTGCTGGCCATAATACTCTCCCTGCAGATAGCCATGCTGCGCTACCGCCTATGGGATATCGACGTCATTATTCGTAAGACATTGGTTTACGGTTCCCTGACCGCCACGCTGGCATTGGTGTTCTTCGGCGGGGTCGCTCTTCTACAGCAGGTGGTCGGGCGGATCAGCGGTACTGAAAACTCACCGGTGGCCGTCGTCCTCTCCACCCTGGCGATCGCCGCCCTGTTCACGCCGCTGCGCCGGCGTATCCAGGAATTCATCGACCGGCGCTTTTACCGTCAGAAGTACAATGCCGAGCAGGCGTTGGCAGAGTTTGCACACGCTACGCGCAGCGAAACCGATCTGGAGGCGCTTACCGGCAAGCTGGTGGAGGTGGTCAGCGAGACGATGCAGCCGGATCAGGTGAGCGTGTGGCTGGCAAAACCAGGGAGGCGAACATGAATCCCAAAAAGACGGCCTGGCTGGCATGGGCTCTGTTCGGGATCATTGCGATTTTGGCAATTCTCCAACTCGGAATGAACCTGGTTAAACGGAATGCCAACGTCACCGGGTTCGAGCTCGCTCAAGCGGTAAGTTGGGTTGCAGTCCCGATTGTATTTTCAATGGTCGGGGCGTTGATCCTGTCGCGCCAGCCGCGTAACCCGATCGGCTGGCTGCTGATGTGCCCGGCGATTGTGATGGTGATACCAGTGGAGAGCTATCTCAATCAGTTTCCCACCGCGCCAGCCAGGCTGGGCTTCCTGCTCCTGCTGGCATTGTGGTTCGGTCAATGGTCGTGGACGCTGCTCATTTTTCCAATCCTATTTATCCCGGTGTTATTTCCCACCGGACGCCCGCCTTCGCCGCGCTGGCGCTGGCTGATCATCGCCGGATTGGCGATGTGCGCCTTCCTATTCTTTGGGGCAACTTTCGCTGCAGAGCTCGGTCCTATCTCCGGAGGATTTGCTGGGGCCTGGACGGTGCCGAACCCGATTGGCTTTATCAGCCCAGATGCCTTTCCACTTGTACCATGGCTTATCTCCCTGGGTACGATAACCCTAATGGGTACAGTGTCGCTGTTTGTGCGTTATCGCCGCGCAGCAACCGTGGAGCGCCAGCAGATTAAGCTGGCTGCTGTTTGCTTGTGGTTTATTTGCTATCTTTTATGTGTCTCCTTCATTTAGCCGAGAGGAGCAAAGCAACTTTAGCGATGTGATGAACACGTTGTTATTTCTCCTAGCGATGCCGATGATCCCCGTGGCGATTGGCATCGCCATCCTGCGCTACCGGCTGTGGGACATCGATGTGATCATCCGCAAGACGCTGGTGTACGCGGCGCTGACCGCCACGCTGGCGCTGGTCTTCTTCGGCGGGGTGGCTCTGCTGCAGGGGGTGGTCGGGACGCCTCACCGGGACGGACGACTCACCGGTGGCCATCGTGATCTCCACCTTGCTGATCGCCGCCCTGTTCACCCCGTTACGCCGCCGCATCCAGGATTTTATTGACCAGCGCTTTTACCGCCAGAAGTACAACGCCGAACAGGCCCTGGCGGATTTCGCGGCCACGGCACGCAACGAGACTGACCTTGAGGTGCTCACCGGTAAGCTGGTGGAGGTGGTCAGTCAGACGATGCAGCCAGAAAAAACCTCACTATGGCTGCGACCTTCCGGGGATCGTTCTTCGAGGTTGAAATCATGAAGTGGATATTTGCACCTTCATCATCTCGCATGCTCGGCCTGGTGCGCATCTTAATGCTGGCATGGATGATCATCAACATCGTGTACCTGTCTGTCTCTCTGCCATCCTACTATCAAAGCCGGCAAAGCCTGGAGCCGGGGGAGCTCACTGGCACTGCCTTCAACGGCTGGACCACTCAACAAGTCCAGGCGGTCATGCTTCAGCTGGGTCTCCAGCATGAAATAGTGGTAATTGCTATGTTCTCTGCCAGCCTGATCTGCCTGCTATGTTTTTGGGTAGTCGGAGGCCTGTTATTCTGGCGCAGGTCCGACACCTGGGTGGGGATACTGGCGGCATTCATCTTGTTCATGACAGGTCCCGGCTTCAGCGGTATGCTCCTCACCCAATCTCAAGCCCCGCTCTGGATCAATCGACTCAATCTTTTCCTGGCAGATATCGTCTGGCCAACGTTTTTCATTTTTATATACCTGTTCCCCAATGGGAAATTCGTTCCACCCTTCACGCGTTACCTGGCCGCCTTGCCTTACCTGGTCTTTCTGTCGGATTTAATCCTCCCCAGTGGATCACCCATTAAATCTATCGGTCCGGGGGTAATAATGATCTACGCGGTTGGCGGCTTGATCAGCCAAGTATACCGTTTCCGCAAGATATCCACCCCTGAAGAACGTCAGCAGACAAAATGGGTTGTATTTGCTCTGGGAATATTTCTCGTAGCACTGATCTCTTCATTTCTCAATCTATCAATGATTCCGTCCTTTGCTGTTGGCACCCCAGGGGGTTTCTGGAATGAATTTCTCGGCAACGGGGTATGGGGTTTCCTGATCCCAGCTTTGATCCCTTTATCGATCGGCGTTTCCATCCTCCGTTATCGCCTTTGGGATGTCGATGTGATTATACGCAAGACGCTGGTCTACACCGCGCTGACCGCTACCCTGGCGCTGGTCTTCTTTGGTGGGGTTGCCTTGCTACAACAGATCTTCGGCAGAATCACCGGGACGGAAAGCTCGCCTATCGCCATCGTCCTCTCAACCCTGCTGATCGCGGCCCTGTTCGGCCTGCTGCGCCAGAGCATCCAGGACTTTATCGACCGCCGCTTCTACCGGCGCAAGTATGATGCCGAGCAGGCCCTGGCGGAGTTTGCTGCCAGTGCGCGCAGTGAAACCGACCTGGAAGCGCTGAGTGGCAAGCTGGTGGAAGTAGTCAGCCAGACGATGCAGCCGGAGATGGTTTCGTTGTGGTTAAAGCCGCAGCGAAAATCCTGGAAAGATACGCCTGCTTTGCAAGCCACACCAACGGAAATGAGATTGCTTCGCAAAGGGCGCTCGCAATGACAAATCAAAAAGGTGACGGAGCTAATTGATGAGAGAAAAGCGTTTTGACCGCGGCGCCTGGCTTACACTAGCTGTCGTAGTAGCCTGGATTGTACTTGTGCCGGTCCTGATGGTGGTAAGTCTTTCCTTTCCAACCGATGGCTGGATCCATGACGGTCCCGAGGCCTCCGGCGCATACACCACTGCGGATAACATCAGCGGCGCGGTCTCTCCGCTGCAAAGCGGCGATGTGATCCAGGCCATCAACGGTCAAGCGCTCTCCCCAGATTGGCTGCCTCCTTTCCCGCCCAACCTGGAGCCAGGTCAGGTATTGGCATACACCATCCAACGCAATGGTCAGAAGATGGATGTGGATATCACCTTGGTCAAGCCTGGATTACCGGCTTTTTTCAGGCACTTACAATTGCACCTGGAAAATACTTTAGACGTATTTATTCCCAGCCTGTTATCCTTCTTGATCGCCGGGTTGATTTTTTATTTACGCCCTGGCAACCTGGGGGCGCGCTATCTGGTGATGTTTTTCGGCTTCTATTTCGCCAGTAATTTTGGTTTTGCCCTGTCCAGCCTGTATGTGCACAGCTTACCAGCATCCCTGCAACTTCTGAATGGATTGATGGCCGGAGGCGCCTGGTTCTGGTTTTTCTTTCCAACCCTGACGCTTTTGGCGCTGGCTTTTCCGGTGGTCAAGCTGCCGCTGCGCCGTTTCCCGCTGGGAATCCACCTGTTTTTATATGGTATTCCATTTCTATGCTTGTTGATTGCCGCCTCGCTGACAATTCTCACCCGGCAGACCCGCTGGATGGATACTTCCCTGATTCCGGTCATGTTATCCATGCTTGGCCTGGCGATGATTACGCTGTTTGGCTCGCTGATCCACAACTGGCGTACGCTTCGCGAACCGGCGCGCGGGCTCAACTGCGCTGGCTGGCACTCGGTTTGGGCCTGGGATTGGGTCTGCCCCTGACCAGTATGCTCATCCTGGTGATTATCTACGGAGAGGTTCCCTCCGGAATGCTCGATTTTATCCTATGGTTCTTCTTACTCGTCCCGATCTGCATCGGGATCGCCATCACCCGCTACCGGCTGTTTGACATCGATGTCATTATCCGCAAGACGCTGGTCTACGCGGCTCTGACCGCCACGCTGGGCCTGGTCTTTTTCGGTGGGGTGACGCTTCTCCAACAGGTATTTGGACGGATCAGCGGCACTGATAATTCGCCGGTGGCCATCGTGATCTCCACCTTGCTGATCGCCGCCCTGTTCACCCCGTTACGCCGCCGCATCCAGGAGTTCATCGACCAACGCTTCTACCGCAGTAAATACAACGCCGAGCAGGCCCTGGCGGAGTTTGCTGCCAGTGCGCGCAGTGAAACCGACCTGGAAGCGCTGAGTGGCAAGCTGGTGGAAGTAGTCAGCCAGACGATGCAGCCGGAGCAGGTCACCTTATGGTTGAAACCAGCTGTTCGGAATAAGAGAGCTGTATAAGGCAAGAAGCAATGAATAAGCATTCTTCCAATATTAATCATCTGCTCACTATTTTCTTTGCTGTAATTCTGATGATCCAGGTTGGTTATCTGCTGATCGGAATTGCCAGCCACCCGGTGTACTATCACCGCGTTACAACGCAGACGATTGAGCCAGTGGTCTACTATGGGAAGGTACAAATCAGTAACGAGCTGGTAGCCCGGATGGCAACCGAACGCGGGTTGTCGCTGGTGCAATATGCAAATTATCGGGTTATCGCCAATACATTGGCAGCCTTGTTCCCCCTGGGATTGGCGATCCTGATTATCTGGCGATCTAAAGGCCAGTGGTTTGCCTGGTTTACCGCCTTTATTATCGTCTTTCTGGGGGAGTCTGTTCTGTCTGAGCAAACGCTTGTTACCCAATACATTTCAGTAGAAGTTTTTGGCACCAACGCCATTTTTTGGTTCATGGTATTGCTCTATTTCTTCCTTTTCCCCAATGGCAAACCTGTGCCTCGGCGTGCTGTCTGGCTGGTGGTCGCGTTGGTGCTCTACCATTTCTTTGTACAGATTGGGACAGTATTTGCCTACGTTGCACCAGACCTTGCTATGCGGCTCAGCCTGCCCAATTGGGGTGAGGAAGTCTATATCACGCCCGTGGTATTGAACTTCTTCATCATCCTGGGATGCCAGGTGTACCGTTACCGCCAGGTATCGAATCCCATCGAACGTCAACAAACCAAATGGTTTCTCTTCGGCTTTGGGCTTATCGTTGCCCTTATTCCGGTATCGTTTTTTATCGACAGCTCGGGGCGAAGCGGCTTTCTGAGTGATTTCCTCGAAGTTGCGCTTTGGATGCCGCTCTACATCGGTCTCGCCATTGCCATTCTGCGCTATCGTCTTTTCGACATCGACGTGATTATCCGCAAGACGCTGGTCTACGGAGCCCTGACCGTCTCGCTGGCGCTGGTCTTCTTCGGCGGGGTGACGCTGCTACAGGGGGTGGTTGGGCGCCTCACCGGGACGGAGGACTCGCCAGTGGTCATCGTGATCTCCACCATGCTGATCGCCGCTCTGTTCTCCCCGCTGCGCCGCCGCATACAGGACTTTATCGACCGGCGCTTCTACCGCCAGAAATACAACGCCGAGCAGGCCCTGGCGGACTTTGCCGCAAGCGCTCGTAACGAGACGGACTTAGATGCACTGACCGGTAAGCTGGTGGAGGTGGTCAGCCAGACGATGCAGCCGGAGAAAGTGATTCTATGGTTGAAATCGCAGAGAAGGCCTCCATGATCCAGCAAATCCGCTCCCAACCCCGCCGCAACCAGCTGCTGATCCTGATCTTTGCGATTTTGATCGCCTACGTAATCACCACCCTGATCATCGCTCTATCGGGGATACCAGATTATTACCCAGCGTGTGACGGCACAGACCGTTCCCACGATCCGCATGGGATCGGAGGAATGGATCAGCAATGCGGTGATAGCTGAACGAGCTAGCGAGCGTGGGCTGGCTCTCGAACAGTATGCAATCTACACGATCCTGCGTGGCCTGGTGAGCCTGTCCATCTTCGGCGGGGCAGCCTTGCTGATCTTGTGGAAAGCGGGAGGGAATTGGTTCGCCTGGTACACGGTCTTGATGTTGTTGTTCTTCCCTACTGGAGGGGCGCTGGACCAGATCAATCAAGTCTCCCAGATAGCGAATAGCTATTTCAGCGCCGGGGCAATCTTATGGCCACTGTACCTGCTCTATCTGTACCTGTTCCCCAATGGGCGGGCAGTGCCGGCGTGGACACGCTGGTACCGATGGGTGCGGTTATCGGATTGCATTTCCTGCTTCAATCCGCCGGCTTCCTGCTCAGTTTTGGGATCGGCGACGCATTCCTGCCCGTCTGGCAAAGCGCTTTTTTTGTCGTCATCCTGGCGGGGTTTCCCCTTATCTTAGTCAGCCAGGTGTTGCGCTACCGCAATTATTCCACCCCGGTTGAGCGCCAGCAAACCAAATGGTTTGTGGGAAGCCTGGCTTTACTGGCAATTCTGGAAGTGTATCGCCCAGACCATTATTAGTGCGGATCATACAACAACGTAATTGGCTGGCGCGGTTGCCAGATTTCTTAGTGAAATGCTCGACTTTTCTGGCCATCCCGATCAGCCTGGTGATCTCGATCCTGCGCTACCGGCTGTGGGACATTGATGTCATTATCCGCAAGACGCTGGTTTATGCCGCTCTGACCGCCACGCTGGCGCTGGTCTTTTTCGGTGGGGTGACGCTGCTACAGGGGGTGGTTGGGCGCCTCACTGGGACGGATGACTCGCCGGTAGACGATTGTGATCTCCACCTTGCTGATCGCCGCCCTGTTCAGCCCGTTGCGCCGCCGCATCCAGGACTTCATCGACCGGAGATTTTACCGCAAGAAGTACGACGCCGAGCAAGCGCTGGCAGAGTTTGCAGACGCCGCGCGCAGCGAGACCGACCTGGAGGCGCTAACTGGCAAGCTGGTGGAGGTGGTCAGCCAGACGATGCAGCCGGATCAGGTGAGCGTGTGGCTGCGACCACAAGGAGGAGAAAAATGAAATTAGCCCGACTGCCAGATCGCCTGGGATTGTCCATCGCTTTTGCGGAGCCGATTTCCCTACTTGCCAGGGATGCAGTGGTTGAAGTATCCATGCAGCCAGAAGGTGCAGGATAATGGTTGAAATAAATAGAGAACGGGAAGTAAAGCATAGTCTCGCTCGCTGGCTGTGGTGGGCAGCGTTTGTTGCATCGATTACCTTGACGCTGGCTTCCTTACCAGGATATATGCAGCAACTCAAGGAGCTGGAGCTGACCAGCGGTTTTGCGACCATCCAGCAGACAGCCCAGTGGTTGGCCACGTTTCTGTCAATTGGCTCAGTAATTCTATGCCTGGCCCTGGCCCTGCTCGTCTTTTTAAAAAGACCAGACGAATCGATGTCCATGTTCTTATCTTTTTTCCTCTTGTCCTACGGGATTCTCATGCTCGGACCCATGGAGCATTTCATGCCCTATTGGTTCCCCCAGTATAGCGAAGTGGTGTTCCTTGTTCAGGCGATTTTCTTCTCGCCGGTTGCCTGTTCGCTGCTGCTGGTCTTCCCGAATGGGCGTTTCACGCCCAGGTGGACGCGCTGGTTGGTGGTCTTTTCTGTGCTTCTGACGGTGACATTCCTGCTGATCTTCGAATTGGATGAATGGGTTCGTGGGACGACGACCCGCTCTCGGGCTGGTTATGCTATCTGGGGCGCGCTCTTTCTGGTTGCCTTTGGGGTTCAGCACTATCGCTATCGTCGGATTTATAGCCAGACAGAGCGCCAGCAGACTAAATGGGTCTTGATAGGCATAGCGGCGACATTTTTCTTGGCTGTTATCTGCTCCATCCCTTATTACTACTTACTCAATCTCCCTCCTGGAACAGAACAGCCCTGGTGGGCGCCTCTCGGCAGCGCCGGGTGGTGGTTCGCGATGATGCTCATTCCCCTTTCATTAACTGTTGCAATCCTGCGCTACCGGCTATGGAACATCGATGTGATCATCCGCAAGACGCTGGTGTACGGAGCGCTGACCGCCACCCTGGCGCTGGTGTTCCTCGGTGGGGTGGCTCTGCTGCAGGGGGTGGTGGGACGCCTCACCGGGACAGAAGACTCGCCGGTTGTGATCGTGATCTCCACCTTGCTGATCGCGGCCCTGTTCAGCCCGCTGCGCCGCCGCATCCAGGACTTCATCGACCGGCGATTTTACCGAAAAAAATACAATGCCGAGCAAGCCTTGGAGGAGTTCGCAGCAAGTCACTCGAAGCGAGACCGACTTGGATGCGCTGACGGTCAAGCTGGTGGAGGTGGTCAGCCAGACGATGCAGCCGGAGCATGCCTCGCTTTGGTTGAAACCACGAGGAAGGCAAAAATGAGATTAGCCCGATTGCTCGGTTGTCTGGGATTGTTGGTTGCCTTAGCAGGGCTGGTTGCTCTGCTCGCCTGGGGCGTGGTGCGCTTCAGCACGCCCAGGCCAGCGCAGGTGTTGGTTGGTCAGGTGGAGGATTTTCCGCCGGGGCAAGCGCCTCACTTGTTCGATCAGGACAGCACTCTCTTTTACGTGCTTAATGTCAACGGGAAACTGGTGGCCCTGTATGCGCGCTCGCTTCGCCACACTCGCTGCCAGGTGAAGTGGGATGAGGCGCGCAACGTTTTCATCGACCCATGCCTGGGAACGCGCTTTACCCCCACCGGTGAATACCAGGGCGGCGGCCCCCCCCAGGAGCTGGTCCGGCTACCCCTACAGGTTAAGGATGGGCAGGTGTGGGTGGAGATCAATTTCCCCAAATGATGATCTTTCGTAACGCCCACCGTAACGAATGGCAGACGCTTTATCCGTACAATGTATTCAGGTTCAAACGGAGACGAAATCGATGACATGGTTTCAACGCAAGAAGAATAACAAAGAGAATGAGGTGGAGGTCGAGCCGACCGCGGACCAGACAGCCCTGGCAGTTTCTGCTGGGGTAGGAACTAGCCCAACAACAGTGACCAACATGCTGGATGTCGACATCGCGCCGGACGATCCGCTACTGGCTTATATCCTGAGCTCGCCGGGCATCATCCAGGTGGACCGGCTTAACCTGGACTCGCCAGCATTAGGCGAGCTGAAGGAAGCGCAGGTGCGCCTGGCAGTGCCTCTGATCAGCCAGGGGGAGTTGATCGGCCTGCTGAACCTGGGCTCGCGATTGAGCGAGGCGGATTACTCTACGGACGATTTCCGCCTGCTGAGCACGTTAGCCACCCAGGCTGCCCCCGCCCTGCGCGTCGCCCAACTGGCTCGCCAGCAACAGGCCGAAGCGCGCCAGCGTGAGCGCATGGAGCAGGAGCTGCGCGTAGCGCGCGTGGTGCAACAAACCCTGCTGCCGAAGGAAGTGCCCACCCTGGACGGCTGGCAGATCGACGCTTACTGGCAACCAGCGCGCACCGTCAGCGGAGATTTTTACGATTTCATCGCATTTGACGACGGGCGGATGGGCTTTATCGTCGCGGATGTGACTGATAAGGGCGTACCGGCAGCCCTGGTGATGGCCACATCGCGCAGCGTGCTGCGGGCAGTCGCCGAAAGGGTGGTCTCACCTGGCGCGGTGCTGCAACAAGCCAATAATCTGCTCTGCCCCAGCATGCCCGCCAAGATGTTTGTCACCTGCCTGTATGCCGTGCTGGATCCAACCAGCGGCGTGCTGTGTTACGCGAACGCCGGGCACAACCCTCCTTTCCAGCACCATGGGGAAAATATCGTCGAGCTGCGGGCGCGCGGCATGCCGCTGGGATTGATGCCGGATTGGACCTATGAAGAGAAAGAAACCCGGCTAATGCCAGGCGACAACGTGATGATGTACAGCGATGGCCTGGTAGAGGCGCACGATACACAGGGTGAGATGTTCGGCTACCAGCGTATGCGTGGGGTAATTTCACAGCCAAGATGCGGCGAGGAGCTGATCCAGTGCATGCTCGATGAGCTGCACGGCTTCACCGGCCCGGAATGGGAGCAAGAAGACGATGTGACTTTCGTCACCCTCAACTGCCTGGCTCTGCCTGATCCGGCACAGCTTGATGTCAGCGAGCAGTTGCTGGCAGAGTTTGTGCTGCCCAGCCGCCTCGGCGAGGAAAAGCAGTTGATCCGTAAAGTTACGGAAGCGGTTGCTCCGCTGAACCTGGATCAGCATCTTGTAGAACGCCTGAGACGCTCGGTAGCGGAGGCGACCATGAATGCCATGGAACATGGCAACCATTTTCAGGAAGATAAGCCGGTCACCGTGCGCGTGCTGGCTGGCCCCGACCGCCTGATCGCACGGGTGGAGGACCTGGGCGGCGACGCGCTTATCCCCACGGCGACCAAACCAGATTTACAAGCCAAGCTGCAGGGAGAGCAATCCCCGCGTGGCTGGGGCTTGTTCTTAATCCAGAAGATGGTGGATGAGATGAACACTTATTCAAACGGCGACCGGCATGTGATCGAGCTGGTGCTGATGCGTTAGGAGAATACAAAGATCATGGAAGACAATACCTTCACTGCCCACGTTCGAAAACAGCCCGGCACCTCCATTATCGACCTCAAAGGTGAGATCGATGCCTTTGCGGATGAAGCGCTCAACACCGCCTACTCCGAGGCAGCCAGCGATTCCCCGCACACCATTGTGTTGAATTTTTCCCAGGCCAGTTATATCAACAGCACCGGCATCGCCTTGATCGTCAGCTTGCTGGCAAAGGCGCGCATCGCTAAATGCAAGCTGGTGGTGTATGGATTGAGCGACTATTACCGGGAGCTCTTTGATATCACCAGCCTATCGGATTTCATGACGATCTATTCCGATGAAAGCCACGCACTCGCAGGGGTGCATTAGTTCCCGACAAAACTTCCAAAGGAGAAAGCCATGGATAGAGTCGATTTAACCACCCAGATCCGAAATATGAATGGCAATATCGGTATGATCGAGATCATCGGCGACGTGACCGGACAGTCCGAGGACGCCTTAATGGGGGCTTACAATCAGGTCACCAGTCAAGGGGCGCGCAATATCCTGCTCGATTTCAGCCGGTTAGATTATATGAATAGCTCTGGGATCGGCTTGCTGGTGACCCTTTTGATCCGGGTCAAACGTCAGAATCAGCGGCTGTACGCCTGTGGTCTGACCGAATACTACCGGCAAATCTTTGATCTCACCCGCCTGGATGAAGCAATTGTGATCTACCCAACCGAACAAGAAGCCATGGCGGCTCTCAATTAGATGTTGTTTCATATTATTAGAAGTTACGCAGTTCAAGAGGACGCGGGGGTGTTTTGGCGGGCTACGCCCGCCAAAACACCCCCACCCTCCCACCAACTGCGTAAGTCCAATTATTTTAAATTGCAGGCGTAATCCCACAATTTAATAAATCAGTGACAATCCTCGGGCAAGTATGTATGGAAAATAGAGGAAAGAATCATGGATAACAAACAACCCATTACAGAGAATCAAACAGTACGCCAGAACCCCTGGGCGGCGCCGGTGGACCGGCTGAAAGTCAGCGAGGTACCTGGCGAAGCCATCAATCTCAATGTGGAAGGGCGCCACCTCACTGGTCTTAGTAAAGGTTTTGGCCAACTCTGGCAGAAAACCTACCGCATCCGTTTGCAAGGCGCGGAGGTCTCGCCGCAGGATGTGATCAAAACCTGGAAGGAGAAATTCCCCGAGTTCTGGCCTAAGGGCAACCGTTTCTACGGATCGGTGGGCGGGATTGCCCCTGGCGATGTGGCGCTGCTCAACCTGGCAGGACCGGCGGAGTCACCGGGCCGGGCGGCGCGCCGATGATCTCCACCGGGGTGATGGTAATCTTCGCCGACGATGAATCCTTCTCCTTTATGACCCCTGAAGGGCACATGTTCGCCGGGATGATCACTTTCAGCGCCTTCAAGCAGGGAGAAGATACGGTTGCCCAGACGCAGGTCCTGGTGCGGGCCAATGACCCGATCTATGAAACCACCTTTCGGCTGGGCTTCGGGCACAAAGCCGAGAATGCCTTTTGGGCGCAAACCCTACGATCCCTGGCTATGTACTTCGGGGTGGAGGCTGCTCCGGAAGAGAAGATTACGCTGGTGGATCCCAAGGTGCAATGGTCAGAAGCAGGGAACATTCGCTACAACGCAGCCATGCGCACCGGGGCGTACTATCTGCTGGCGCCGGTACGCTGGATGAGTAACCTGTTCAAAGCTAAATGAATTCGAAGCAGATAAAGGCCTCAGAGTTTGATGCGATCGTGGTGGGGGCGGGCCCTAATGGTCTGGCAGCAGCCCTGACTCTGGCCCAGGCGGGGGAGAAAGTCCTGGTGCTGGAGGCTAAAGAAACGATCGGCGGTGGGTCGCGCACGGCTGAGCTGACCCTGCCCGGTTTCTACCATGATCCCTGCTCGGCTATCCATCCACTGGGCGTGGCTTCGCCTTTTTTCCGCCAGCTTCCACTGGCGGATTACGGCGTCGAGTGGATTTACCCACCGGTTGCTTTAGCCCATCCATTCGACGATGGCAGCGCAGCGATACTGGAGCGTTCGATCGAAGGCAGCGCAGCCAGCCTGGGGAAGGATGGGCGCGCCTATTCCAGATTGATGACCCCACTGGTGAATACGTGGGAGGGTATCCTGGAGGATATCCTGGGTCCGCTGCCCTTACCGCCGCGCCATCCGATAGCCCTGACGCACTTTGGCCTACACGCTCTACGTTCGGCGCGCGGGCTGGCAGAAAGTCATTTTCAGGGGGAGCGGGCAAGGGCGATCTTTGCCGGAATGGCTGGACATGGCATGCTGCCCCTGGAAACGCCGATCACAGCCTCAATGGGGCTGGTGCTGGGGCTGCTGGCCCACGCGGTAGGCTGGCCGATCCCCAGGGGCGGTTCGCAGGTCATCATCGATGCCCTGGCTGCCCAGCTGCGCTCGTTGGGCGGCGAGATTCGTACCAATTGGGAGGTGACCTCGCTTGACCATCTACCATCCTCGCGCGTCGTAATGCTGGATGTCACCCCGCGTCAAGTGCTGCAAATTGCCGGGGAACGCCTGCCATCTGGATACCGCCATAAGCTGTCTGCCTACCGCTACGGGCCGGGGGTGTTTAAAGTGGATTACGCCCTGGCAGGGCCCATTCCCTGGAAAGCAGCGGAATGCACCCAGGCCGGGACCGTCCACCTGGGTGGAACATTGGACGAGATCAGCGCCGGAGAACAGGCTGTATGGCGGGGGGAGCATCCCCAAAAGCCGTTGGTGCTGCTGGCCCAGCAGAGTCTGTTTGATGATAGCCGCGCCCCGCAGGGCAAGCACACCGCGTGGGCCTACTGCCACGTGCCGAACGGCTCAAACGTGGATATGACCGAATGCATCTCGGACCAGATCGAGCGCTTTGCGCCTGGCTTTCGAGATCTGATCCTGGCAACCAGCACACGCTCTGCAGCGCAGATGCAAATGTACAATCCGAATTACATTGGGGGAGATATCAATGGCGGCGTTCAGGATTGGCGACAGTTATTCACCCGCCCGGTAGCGCGCTGGGTGCCATATGCTACACCGCTTGAAGGGGTATATATATGCTCATCCTCGACTCCGCCGGGCGGGGGGGTGCATGGCATGTGTGGAATGCATGCCGCCCAGGCAGCCCTGAAAGCTCTCCGAAATTAGATTGACGGAAATTCGGGATAGGTATATTTTGTTGTTGATATCGGCGGTGACACCACCTGAATCAACAGCAAATTAACCTTATCTTCTTGTCCAGGACTGAGGTTGGTTTAATCCGGTCGTTCAAGGCCATGAGCTTCGAGCAGGGCGTCATCTTGCAGCAAGGCTACGGTGTGGCCATCTGCAACCACCCGGCCTTCATCCATGATAACGGTACGTGAAAACAGCTCGCGCACCAGGAGCATATCATGGGTTGATACCAACATGGTCAAGGGCAGATCGCGCAGCAAGCCAATCAGGGAACGGCGGGCGCGCGGTCCAGACCCGCGGTGGGCTCGTCCAGCACCAGCACTTCCGGTCGCATGGAAAGCACCGTTGCAATGGCGATGCGCTTCTTCTCACCGGAGCTCAGATGGTGCGATACACGGTCGGTGTAGGCGCTCATATTGACTGCAGCCAGGGCTTCGGCGACACGCGCCTTAACCTCGGGCATAGGCAAGCCCTGGTAGATCGGTCCAAAAGCGACATCCTCAAACACAGTTGGCGAGAAGAGCTGATCATCTGGCGTTTGAAAAACCAGACCGACCATGGCGCGCACCCGGCCCAAGTTGTCTTTGGTGACAGGCAAGCCGCATACCCGCACACATCCCTCCCCGCCGAGGATACCGTTAAGGTGCAGGATCAGGGTGGATTTGCCCGCCCCGTTCGGGCCAACCAGGGCGACCTTCTCGCCAGGCTGGATAGACAGCGAGACATTATCGAGAGCTTGATGCCCGTCCGGATAAGCAAATGAAAGGTTATCGATCTCAATTGAGTGATGCATGATCTAAATCTAGTTGTCAGTCGTAAGTCATTCGTCGAAAAAATTGGCGTATTCCACGCCACTAAATAAGAATAGAAAGAACAATCAATAATCCCAGCACGGCCAGGCCAAGGATCAGCACCAGCCAACCTGCCTGGTTGAGCGCCGGCAAGGGCGTGGCGCGCACCTCACCATCATAGCCGCGCGAGAGCATGGCCACGTAGATACGGTCGCTGCGCTCAAAGGCGCGCATGAACAGATTGCCCGCCATACCACCCGCCACACGGGCGCGCCAGGCCAGCCTGCCGCCCGGCTTCGTGCCTGCCTGACCTGTCTCTCCGGAGCGGGCAGCGCGCGCCCGCATCAGGCGCAGCGCTTCGTCGACCAGCACAAACAGATATCGCCACATCAAGCCGAACACAGCCACCAGCAGGCGGGGGATCTTGACCGCCCGCATGGCCACGAGTAAATCAGGAAAGGGTGTGCTGGCTGCTAGGAGAATGGCCGCCTGGACTGAGATCCATGACTTTAGAGCAATGCTGATAAAACGGGCCAGCCCTTCCTGGGTGATTACCAATGTCCAGCTCCCTACAGGAATCTCCAGCAAAGGCGCACCCTGAGTGGTGAAGATCACCGGCAATGCCGCCAGGACGAAAGGCAGCGCCAGGACAGCCCGCTTGAGCACGTATGCCACTCCCAGGTCAGAGAGGATCTCGATAGACAGGACGATGGCGAAGAGCAAGATATACACCGGCCAGGCCCCGATCGGAGTCAGGGCAACAACCAGGATGAAAGCCAGCACCAGGATAAATTTAACGCGTGGGTCCAGACGGTGGAGCGGGCTGGCGCGGCGGCGATACGGATCCAGGAAGTGAACGTGCATTACTGGCTACTGGATGGCTGGCGACCGCGCCGGGTGTAAGCCACCGCCAGGGCAACGCCGAAGACTATCAACACACCAAGCACACCAGCCAGAATTGTTGCCAGAGCCTCATTGGACACACCTGGCAGGACATAATCCGGGATGATATTGTACTGGGGGCTTTGGGCGTTAATCAAAAAGCCTTGCTGCTCGGCAACCCACTCCAGGCCGTCCGGGTCAGCCGAGGCGAGCGGAGAGACAATAACAAGCGCCAGGGCGATCAGCAATCCGCCAATCCATAAAAGGGCGTTGGATCCTTTCGCCGGCTCCTTCGCAGACAACAGGTCTGGACGGGTAGCGTTGATAAAGGCCAGAGCGCCAACGGTGATCAGGCCTTCGCCGATGCCGATCAGCGCATGAATGCCAGCCATGGCGGGAATCGCCAGGTTGGCCGGAGAGGTGCCGGACACCGCTAGCTCCAAAGCTGTTGCCAGGGCGGCAATTTCCACCGACAGCCAGGCAGCCAGAAAGCCGCCTACGAAGAGACCCCATTTACGTCCGCCGGCAATGCGTTGGACTGTACGAAAAATCATGTAGGATACCGCCACACCGACGATGGCCATGTTAAAGATGTTGGCGCCCAGCACAACCAGGCCGCCATCTTGAAATATGAGCGCCTGCACACCAACCACAGTAGTCATCACCAGGATGGCAGCCCAGGGACCTAACAGTATGGTGGCTATAGCAGCGCCCATCAGATGTCCGGAGGTGCCGCCGACCACTGTAAAGTTCAGCATTTGCCCGGCGAAGATGGCTGCCGCCAGAACACCCATCAAGGGCAACTGCCGCTCGCCGAGATCTTTTCCGACGCGGCGCAGGGCATAGGCAATTATTGCGATTGAAACGATCCATAAGATAATTGAAACCCGTGGGGATAGGAATCCATCTGGAATATGCATGGCAACAGGTGAGAGAAGCATGGTGAACCTCCTGTACTGGTATTATTGCTTTGTCTGGCAACCCGGACACAGACCGAAGAAAGTGGCATGGATGGTATCGATCTGATAGCCAGTCCTAGCCAGGAATTGTTCATAAAGGGATTTGATTTCCTGGTGATCGATCTCCTCCATGCTGCCGCAAACCCTGCAAATGAGGTGATGGTGATCATGGTCAGCTACCTCATATACCAGCTGCCCATGACCAACGTGGGCCACCAGCACCAGACCTTGCTCAGCCAGGAAGTTCAGGGTGCGGTAGACAGTGGCCTCAGTCAGACCAGGCAAGTCATTATGTACCTGCTGGTAGATCTCAGCCGGAGTGAGATGGCGACCAGCCTGGTTCAACGCTTTGAGAATCGCCAATCGTTGGGGCGTCAAGCGGTAACCGTGGGCGCGCAGGTGAGTAAGACTTAGCTCAGAATTATCCATTTATTGTGTCTCTATACTACTGCGACTAGTTGCAATAACGGATAGTATAATCTATTTTTGCTCCAGGAGTAGATCAAAACCTGCGCCGAGGACGGCGCAGGCAGAAAACAACGATTTAGTAACCAGCCTGTGGTTTGGGATCAGGAATTAGTTGCGCTGCACGTATGAATCCAGCTTTGAAAGGATGCGGTCTTTTGGTTGATATCCGACAAGGCGTTCCCTGGTCTGTCCATCGACAAATAGCATCAAAGTCGGCACACCCATCACCTGGTATTGAATTGCAATATTGGGGCTGTTATCCACATCCAGCTTAACAACTTTTATTTTTCCAGCCCACTCTAAAGCCAATTGTTCCACAATTGGGTCAAGCTGCTTGCATGGACCACACCATACGGCAGAGAAATCAACCAGGACTGGTCCCTGGGAAGCCAGAACTTCATCGGAAAAAGTTAATTCATCTACTTCAGGGATATTCGCCATTCAACAGTCCTCCATAAATAATCATCAGGGGTGGAGCGCGCTCCAGACTTCATCAGTCAATATTAAGTCATTCAACCAGCGCTCGTGCTTCAGGGATAGTACCGGGACTGGTAGGAAAAGTCAAGAGGATATGCAAGAAAATGAGCAATTCCTATATAACTTTAATAAAATTAGAAGTTACGCAGTTCTAGGGAGAAGTGGGGTGTTTTGGCGGGCTGCGCCCGCCAAAACACCCCCATAAACCCACCAACTGTGTAAGTCATAAAAATATTCGGCCAATCATCTGGCAAGGTAAAATTGTGTCTGTCAGGAAATATTCGATCATCGATTGCACCAACAAAGAGGTTAGATTGAAACAACCTAATTTTGAACCCGGGGAGGGCTTTGCCCGTCAATTAGACGAGCAAGATGCACTGGCCAAGTTCCGGCAGGCTTTCTATATTGCTGACCCAGACCTGATCTACCTGGATGGGAATTCACTCGGCCGCCTACCACTGGCAACTCGTGAACGAGTCCGCACGGCAGTGGAGGTGGAATGGGGAATCGATCTGATCCGCGGCTGGAACGCCAACTGGTACCAGGCACCTGCCCGGGTTGGCGAGAAGATCGCCCGGTTAGTAGGTGCTGCGCCTGGTCAGGTGCTGGTCAGCGATTCTACTTCAGTAAATCTATTCAAGCTGGTCTGCGCTGCACTGGCATTGCGCCCTGAGCGAAATTGCATCGTCAGCGACGCGCTCAATTTTCCTTCAGATATTTACGTCTTGCAAGGCATCATCCCTTTGCTCGGCAATCGGCATAGCTTGACGCTGGTGCCTTCAGCAGATGAAATATCCATCGATCTGGGAGATATCGCCGCTCGCATCGATGAGAATACGGCCTTAGTGACTTTCTCACAGGTTGTTTTCAAGAGCGGTTTTCTTTATGATGTTGAAGAGCTAACCCGCATTGCACACCGGGCAGGCGCGCTGGTGCTCCTGGATATGAGCCATTCCGTAGGTGCCGTGCCAATCGCATTAGATAAATGGGGAGTCGATCTGGCAATCGGCTGCACATACAAATACCTAAACGGCGGACCCGGCTCTCCGGCATTTCTTTATGTGAACCAAGCCTTGCAACCGCAGGCTGTTTCACCGATCTGGGGTTGGTTTGGCCAGCAAATCGCCGTTTGCTTTTGATCTGACTTATAACCCCGCGGAGGGTGCCCGCCGTTTCCTGGTCAGCAGCCCACCGATCCTATCTATTCTGGCGATGGAAGCCGGTCTGGACCTGCAAATTGAGGCTGGCATCGAGCAGATCCGCCAGAAATCGATCAGCTTAACCAGCTACCTGGTATTTCTGGTGGATAAAGTACTCGCGCCACTTGGATTTACTTTGGGATCGCCACGCGATGCGCGACAGAGAGGATCGCATATCAGCATTCGCCATCCAGAGGGATATCGCATCAATCGTGCCCTGATCGAGGATATGCATCTGATCCCTGATTTTCGCGAACCTGACAACATCCGCCTGGGACTGGCTCCGCTCTACACATCTTTCTGGGAGGTATGGGAAGGGGTCGATCGAATCCGTCGGGTGGTTGAAGAAGAGCGCTACCTGTGTTATTCCAACCAGAGGCAGGCAGTCACTTAGGTAAACTATCCCAGACATACCAAACCGGGGTACAATCAAGTCAAGCCAGAACTCACCGGATATTACAATAGGTAAAATATATGCCTGAATGGAAGATCCTCATCACCGACGGCCTTGAAGAAAACGGATTATCCATACTGCGCGCTTCAGCCCAGGTTGACGATCGGAAAGGCATTTCCGCAGAAGAACTCAGTGAGATGATCGGCGTATTCGATGCCCTGATCGTGCGCAGCCGCACCAAGGTAACCGCCGATGTGTTTGCAGCCGGAAAGCAGCTAAAGGTTGTCGGCCGTGCGGGAGTGGGGGTAGATAATATCGACCTGGCCGCAGCCAACCAACACGGCATCCGCGTTGTAAACACCCCGCGAGCGACCTCCCAGGCAGTTGCCGAACATTGCCTGGCGCTGATCCTGGCACTGGCGCGCGCCATCCCGTCTGCAGATGCTGGCATGAAATCAGGACAGTGGTTGAAGAACGACATGATAGGCATTGAGATCCAGGGCAAAGTTCTCGGCGTAATCGGTATGGGCAATATTGGCAGCACGATCACCCGGTTGGCTAACGCAGTGGGAATGATCGTCAAGGGTTACGATCCATTGATCCCGGCTGAAGAAATTCAAAAACGAGGCGCGAGTCCAACGCCATTAAAAGACCTGTATTCTCAGGCTGATTTTATTACCCTGCACGTCCCACTGAGTGCCGAGACCCGCAATATGATTAATGGTCAATCTCTGGCAACCATGAAACGCGGAGTGCGACTTGTATGCGCAGCCAGGGGTGGAATAATTGATGAAACTGCTTTGTTGGGCGCCCTCGAATCCGGCCAGGTGGCCAGCGCAGCGCTTGACGTATTTGCCAAAGAACCGCCAGGGATATCTGCCCTGGTCACTCATCCGCGGGTGATCGCCACGCCCCATATCGGTGCACAAACCAGAGAAGCCCAGGCCCGCGCCGCCAGCGATATCGCAGAGGAGATCCTGGCAGCCTTAAATGGACAGACCCTGCGTTGGAAAGTTGTTTAAAATCTCTAAAGCCATCCATAGGAGATCGCATGCAGCCCGAAACCAACTTAACTCAGCTCAAAGCCTTACTGAATGAATACTATGACCTGTTCACGATCATTGGATTAATCCAATGGGATCAACAGACATACATGCCTCACGGCGGCTCATTAGGGCGCAGTCACCAGCTATCTGCGCTCAGCAAGGTTGCACACTTGAAATTCACATCTCCTGAGGTTGGGCATTTGCTTGAAGATCTCAAACCATATACCAGGACACTTGACCCTGATTCAGATGACGCCCGTCTGATCAAAGTCACTTCTCGCCGGTATAACCAGCGCGTCAAGGTGCCGGTGGAGTGGGTGGCCGAGTTTGCCAGGGTTACCGGTGAAGCCCATAACGTGTGGGAACATGCGCGCGCCGAATCCGATTTCGCCGGTTTCCAGCCGTATCTTAAGCGTATCGTCGAGATGCGGAGGGAATATGCTGGTTTCTTTAAGCCGTACGACCACATTTACGACCCACTCCTCGACGAATTCGAGCCAGGGATGAAAACCTCCGATGTCCAGGAGATCTTCGCCTGGCTGCGGCCTCGCCAGGTGGCTTTGATCCAGGCGATTGCCAAACGTCCCCAGGTGGATGACTCCTTCTTGCACCAGCCATTTGCCGAGAGAGCGCAATGGGATTTCGGCGTGGGGGTGATCACCCGCTTCGGCTATGACTGGGAGCGCGGCCGGCAAGATAAAGCTGCCCATCCCTTCACCCAGGGAATGGGAACGGGCGATGTACGCATCACCACCCGCTTCCTGCCTGATTATTTGCCCTCTGCCCTGTTCAGCACCACCCACGAGTTAGGGCATGCCCTCTATGAAATGGGGATCGATGCGAAGCTGGATCGCACACCGCTGGGTACGGGAGCCTCTCTGGCAGTTCACGAGTTCACAGTCGCGTATGTATGAAAACCTGATCTCGCGCTCGCTCGACTTCTGGATGTGCTTCTACCCACGCTTACAGGAATATTTCCCAACCCAGTTGGGCAATGTATCGCTGGAAAAGTTCTACGCAGGCATCAATAAAGTTGCGCCATCATTCATCCGGGTTGAAGCGGATGAAGCCACCTACAACTTGCATATCATGCTCCGCCTAGAGCTTGAGATCGCTCTGATCGAGGGTAAAGTTGAGGTGGCTGACCTGCCACAAGTCTGGAATGACAGCATGCGGGAATATCTGGGGATAACCCCGCCCAATGACGCCCAGGGTGTGTTGCAAGACGTGCATTGGTCCAGTGGCTACCTGGGATATTTTTCCACATATGCACTGGGCAACCTGATCGCTGCTCAGCTATGGGAACTGGTCAACCAGGATATCCCCAATCTTCCCGAACAAATCCGGAAAGGCGAGTTCACCGAGCTGACTGGTTGGATGCGGGAGAAAGTTCACCAGCACGGGGCAAAATTCGAACCTCAGGAGCTGGTGCAACGCATTACAGGCAGCAAAATCGATCCAGCGCCTTATTTGCGCTATCTGACTGAAAAATATAGCAGTATATATGGCTTATAGATCCAATCAGGAGTAGGACGAGGAGGGCATGGCGCAGATTCTGTTCGTCGACGACGATCCACTTACGTTACAGACTTTGAAGAAATCAGTTGAGCTATTTGGTCACCAGGCCATCCTGGCAAATTCCGGTGAGGAGGCGCTCGCCCTGGCTATTGAGCACCTTCCCGATCTGATTTTAACTGATATGAGTCTGCCTGATATGGATGGCCTGGCATTGATCCAACGCTTCCAGCAGACACAAATCTTAAAGGATATTCCAATGATTATGTTGTCTGCCAGCCCAGAATTGGATGCCAGCCAATTGGCTTTAGCTGCCGGGGCAAGAGAATTCCTGGCAAAGCCGGTACGTCTTCAAACTCTGGAACAAGTCATCCAACGGTACACAGGCGGTTGATCTAGTATTGATTTCTCCCCTTCTCTGTCTTGCCAGCGTATGCTGAAACCCAAACAATCAAGCCGACTCAACTTGTTGTCAACTTATCCCGTGCGATTGATCCTGCCTTTCCTGGCGCTGCTCCTGATCAGCGGCTGCAATTTTGTAAGCTCCGCCACCATCCCCACCACTTTACCGACGGATCTGATCCCAACCATCATCGCACTGACTGTGGAGGCACAAGATTCTTCTGCCAGCCTGGACGAGACATCACTTTATATCACTGCCTCCCCGACACCAGGTAACCTCGCTACCTCCACCGCAACCCCACCGCCCACTGCTACAACGACCCCCTCGCCCACTGCGCGGCCAACTGATTTAATACCCCGGCAACCCCCAACAGACATTCCTTACGCTGCAATCCAGATCATTATTCCAGGGCCAACCTCTCGCTTGATCTCTCCCTTCTTGCTAAAAACAGTTATCCGGCAAGAGCCTGGGGAAACGATCCTGATCGAATTGTTTGGTGAAGATGGTCGCCTATTATTGCGCGAGGTCAGGAAATACGCCGTAGAGCGCCGCCAGCAAATCACCCTGGCTGTCGAGGTTGAATTCGAGATCGCGGCAGTCGCGGAGGCTGGACGCCTGCAGATCAGCGTTGTCGACGAATTCAACCGCCTGGTTTCGGTGACATCCACGGATCTGATCCTGCTCTCCCTGGGCAAAGCGGATGTCAATCCAGCCGCTGATCTTTTGGAAAATATTGTTATCTCAACCCCAGATGAGAATATGTTAATCCAGGGCGGCAGCATAAGAGCATCTGGTCTGGCGCGGCTGCGCGCCAACCAACCCTTGTTGATCGAACTGGAAACAACTGATGGTAGAATCGTGGGCACGCGCCAGGTTGGTGTATC
Organism: uncultured Chloroflexia bacterium; assembly: GCA_963706905.1. Classification (GTDB taxonomy): domain Bacteria; phylum Chloroflexota; class Anaerolineae; order Anaerolineales; family UBA4823; genus CAVPNY01. The sequence continues at coordinate 571,909 of CAVPNY010000009.1, forward strand.
GCCCGAGTTCAGGCAGCACTCATGGCACATTCGCCATCGATGTTCCGTATCAGGTGGAATCGCCTACCAAAGCCAGGTTGAAAATCTGGATGCCTGGCGATCGCATCCCCGGGATCATTTATCTCTCAAGCGTGGAGGTCATGCTCAGCCCGTGAAATTCGTACGCATCATTCTTTTTCTAATTCTCCTGCTCATTGCGAGTTCAGCGTGCAGCTCACCTGTTGCCACCGAGCAGCAATCACCCGACCTGCCCACCGCAGAGGTACCCGCAATCACTGAGATCGATGCGGCCATCCAGCGCTGGGAAAGCAGCGACCGCACTCGCTATGTCAGTGAAGTAATCGAACGTACCCAGGACCAGGAGAGTTTGATCCGGCTGGTAGTGGCTGATGGAGTCATCCGGACCGCACAACGCCTGACGAAAACAGCTGACGGCAGTTGGGGTGAGCCAGCATACCTCCCAAAGGAGGAAGCCCAGGCTTATACCGTGGACGAGATCCTGAATCGGATACGCACAGACAGCCTGGGAGATGGCCCAAGCCGCTTCAACATCAGGGCTGTCTTCGATGAGACGCTGGGATACGTCACGGCAGCCCATGCCGAGGTGCTGCCGACCTATAACGATGCAGGTGATCTGGTTCTAAATCGCCAATACAGCTATAACATCTCATCTGAAGTCAGAATGCTGTTAGAAGATACAATCGGCACTGAACAACAACCTGTGTTCACATACACGCGCAATGGCAGTCCGGCAGCCTGGTGCGATGTCTTGAGAATCTTCCCGGATGGTGCGTCTTACTTTACCGATGACTGCTTGAACGATGTTCTTCAAGCGACGGTTCCGGCCAGCCGGATTGAGGCTCTGGATACGTTGCGCGCTGGGTTTGCCAGCCTGGATGACATCCGTGTGGAAGAAGGCCAGGAAGAACGCCTGATCATCTCTGGTACCGGCGAAGGCACTCCAGATACAGCCACCCTGGAAGCGGCCTGGGATCTGGCAGCAGAACTCCATGCGTTGCTATCGGAACCCATCGGTCTGGGTTTGACGGTCACCTACGTTTACGATGGACGATTGAACGGATTCGACGTATATAACAAAACGATCCTTAACGCTGGGATACAGACAGATGGAGCAGTGCGCGCCGCTCTACTCACCCAGGATGGAAAACTCATGGCGATCAGCGACGAGAAAGGTTTGAGTATCCTGGATACCAGCACCTCAAAACTCTCCCAACTGCTCGCACATCCAGAAGGTGAATACTACCTGCCGCGCGCCTGGTCCGCCTCCAACCAGACTCTCATGGCGACTTTTAGATCTGATAGTGACGCAATGGAATATCAAAGCGGTTCAATCTTGATTGAGGAAAAAAACTGGGAGCCATTACCCGTCCCAGAAACCAGCAGCGGTTATGGGTGCGATACAGGGGTAAGCTGGTCGCCGGTTAGCGACCAAATTGCCATCACTGGCTTAGGGTACGGCGAAACTTGCAATACAAACCCAGGATTGGGGCTAATCGATCTAAATACCAATCAGTCAACCCAGATAGTCGCCCCCCAAATCCAATCAGGATCAGAAGATGGGGAAATCATCCTGGCTGGCGCGCATACACCTGCCTGGTCCCCAGATGGCGAATGGATCGCCTTTGGCCTGGACCAGGATGCTGTCCAGCCCCTGGTTTTTCCCTCTCGTCTCTACCGGGTCCATCCGGATGGCACTAACCTGACTCCGCTGACAAACAATTCGCTGGGGACGGCTGCCTACCCCGTTTGGGCACAAGATGGCAGCATGTATTACAGTTTAAGCGGAGCCAGCTCGGATTCTAACGGCATCTATCTCTACAACCCCTCTGATAATTCACACACCATGCTTATCCCTGGCGCCAACTTGCACCCCTTAAGTATTTCTCCGGATAACGAATTTCTCATTTATGAGGAGAAAGGCGACTTAAAGATCTGGCAATTCCGCCTGAACGAGACGGTTGCCACAATCTTTGGTGAGGAGGGAAATTTCCCTGCCTTTGCTGGCTGGTTCCTGGCCAAATAATGAACGAGATATAACAATAAATATCAGGAGACAGATTCAATGGTGAATATTTCATTCCCTTCAAAACGAGCGCCTCTATACGCAGATGTCCCGGATGATAAGTGGAATAACTGGCGCTGGCAGTTGAGCAATCGGATCAATACCCCTGAGGAATTCGAAAAAGTAATTCCTCTTACCGATAGCGAGCGGGAGGCGCTTTCCGCAGCCAACCTGTTCCGGGTGGAGATCACCCCCTATTTTATCTCTCTGATCAACCCAGAAGATCCAAACGATCCGATCCGCAAACAGGTAGTCCCAACCTCTGCCGAAATGGTGCCTTTTACCGCCATGATGGAAGACTCACTGGCGGAAGACCGCCATTCGCCAGTTCCCGGCCTGGTTCACCGTTATCCTGACCGCGTTCTCATGCTGGTCACTACCCAATGCGCGTCTTACTGCCGTTATTGCACCCGCTCGCGGATTGTGGGAGATCCATCAGCGACATTCTCACGAGCCGAGTTTGAAATGCAGATCGAGTACCTGCAACGCACTCCCCAGGTACGGGACGTGCTGCTATCGGGGGGTGATCCGCTGGTACTGGCGCCGAAGGTTTTGGAGGAGATTCTCAGCCGGCTGCGCGAAATCCCGCATATCGAAATTGTACGGATCGGCTCGCGCGTGCCAGTGTTCCTGCCAATGCGGATCACTACTGAGTTGACCGATATGCTGCAAAAATTTCACCCGCTGTGGCTGAACATCCATGTGAATCATCCCAATGAGATCACAGCCGAGTTGGCTGAAGCTTGCGACCGGATGACGCGCTGGGTATCCCGCTGGGCAATCAGTCAGTCCTGCTGGCAGGGGTAAACGATAATGTCCATATACAGCGTAAACTGGTGCAAGACCTTGTACGCATCCGGGTGCGCCCATATTACCTTTACCAGTGCGATCTGGTCGAAGGTGCCGGGCATTTTCGCACAGCAGTCGCCAAGGGTATCGAGATTCTGGAAGGGTTGCGCGGCCATACGTCAGGTTATGCTGTACCAACCTATATCATTGACGCGCCGGGCGGCGGTGGAAAAATTCCAGTGGCCCCAAATTACTTCCTGAGCATGTCTGATCACAAGGTCATCCTGCGCAATTTCGAAGGCTATATCACCACGTACGAGGAACCAGTCGATTATTTACCCAGTGATGCGGCGAAATATCAGCTCAAACGCCCCGAACCCGGGCAGGAAGGCATTACTGGTCTGTTGGATGGAGATCAAATGTTCATCAAGCCGCAAGGCTTCGACGAGGTCCACGACCGGGGAGGAATCCAGCACCGTTTGAAGGACAGCAAGAAATGGGTGCCCCTGGGGATCGGACCCGGCGAAGATGATAAAACAGTGAGTTAGAATCGGACAAGAGGGCCCGAACATACTGGGGCACAATTTGCATGCCAATGGGCAGCGTGGTAGAATGATAAAAAGAAAGTTTTCTCATTATTTTTGGGAGGTAGGCTAAGTATGGAAAAGCAAGTTGCCACTTTTGCAGTCAAGAAGGGTCTGGCCCAGATGTTAAAAGGTGGCGTGATCATGGATGTCGTAACCGCCGAGCATGCCCGGATTGCTGAAGAGGCTGGCGCCGTCGCAGTGATGGCACTTGAGCGGGTTCCAGCAGATATTCGGGCCGATGGAGGCGTGGCGCGGATGAGCGATCCGGAGCTGATCCTGCAAATCATGGATACTGTCACCATCCCGGTCATGGCAAAGGTACGCATCGGCCATTTTGTCGAGGCTCAGATCCTGGAAGCCATCGGCGTCGATTATATCGATGAGTCCGAAGTCCTGACCCCTGCTGACGAAGCTCACCACATCAACAAGCACGACTTCAAGGTACCTTTTGTATGCGGTTGTCGCAACCTGGGCGAGGCTTTGCGGCGTATCGGTGAAGGGGCAGCGATGATCCGCACCAAGGGAGAAGCGGGGACCGGCGATGTAGTCGAAGCAGTCCGCCACGGACGTGCGGTTTTGGGCGAGATCCGGCGTGTCCAAAATATGGTCGAAGAAGAACTGATGAGCTACGCCAAAGAGATCGGGGCACCTTACGACCTGGTACTGGAAACGCGCTCTCTGGGGCGCCTGCCCGTGGTGAATTTCGCGGCAGGTGGTCTTGCCACCCCAGCTGATGCAGCCTTGATGATGCAGCTAGGTGTGGATGGCGTTTTTGTGGGCTCGGGTATCTTTAAATCAGGCGATCCAGCCAAGCGGGCTGCAGCAATCGTTAAAGCCACTACCCACTTCAACGATCCTTATATCCTTGCAGAAGTCAGTCGTAATCTTGGCGACCCGATGGTCGGGCGGCAAATCTCATCGATCCCAGAAGCCGAACTGATCGCAAAACGAGGCTGGTAAGCGAATCCACGATCCTATATGAAGATCGGTGTGCTGGCCTTGCAAGGTGATTTTGCAGAGCATATCACCATGCTCCAACGCATGGGTGTTGAAGCTTTCCCGGTACGCTTACCAGGGCATCTCGATGAACTGGACGGATTGATCATCCCCGGCGGTGAGTCGACTACTATCGGCAAGCTGGCGGTGGCGTTTGACTTGATCGAGCCCCTGCAGCAATTCGGCAAGGAAAAAGCTATCTGGGGCACCTGTGCAGGGGCGATTTTCCTCTCCATGGACGCACGCCGCCATCAACCATTGCTCGGCCTGATGGATATTACCGTAGAACGCAACGCCTTCGGACGCCAGGTTGAAAGCTTTGAGACCGACCTCAGTGTGCCTGCCTTGCAGAAAATTGATCCAAGCAACCAGCCTTACCATGCGATTTTTATTCGCGCGCCATTGATCGAATCCGTCCAAGGGAAAGCTCAATCAATGGCAACTCTTCCAGATGGGAGAATCGTTGCCGCGCAGGAAGGACATTGGCTGGCAACTTCCTTTCACCCTGAATTGACTGGAGATGATCGCTTTCATCGCTATTTCCTGTCATTGGCAGGTTAAACTTGGACCTAATAGAGCTGAACATTTTTCAAGCCGGAATCCCTGATGACTATCCGACCGTTTGACTGGCGTGATCTACCAGTTCTGATTCGCTACCGTCATCAAGGCCTTTTCTTTGATAATACTCTCGTCTTAACACGCGGATCGGTATTGATTCCGGCAGGTGCGTTGCTATTCTATTTCGCCCCGGCAACCGGTATCTTCACTTATCTCAGCAGCGGAAACCGCGAGCATGATGCTCTTCTCGGGCAAGTCAGTCATTCGCCCGGCTCCCCACTGGCGCGCATTTCCTTCCTTGCACCTGAATCTGCTATCGAACAGGAGGCTGTGCCCGCACTCTTAGAACACATGGTAATTCAGGCGGGCGGGCAGGGGGCATTGCACCTTCTTGCGGAAGTGGATGAGCAATCGGCGGCCTTCCCTATTCTGCGCAAAACCGGATTCGCAATCTATGTCAGGCAGCGGATCTGGCAGCTACAAGATGAGATAGAAACAAACCTACCAAATCCTGTCTGGCAAGTAAGCAAGGACAGCGATTTGATCCCTGTGCGAGTACTTTACAATAACCTGGTACCAGGCCTGGTCCAACAGGTTGAACCACCTCCGGCCGACCCCCTGGTAGGCCTGATTTACCGGCAAGGCGACGAACTTCTGGCTTATGTTGAACTCAAATACGGGACGCGCGGCATCCTGGTGCAACCCCTTATCCATCCTGACGCCGAAGGTGTAACCGCCGACCTGGTAAGACTGCTTCTAAGCTTGCCGAACCGCCGATCCCGCCCAGTTTACATTTGCGTGCGGTCTTATCAATCCTGGATTGAGCATAACCTGGAAGGCCTGGGGGCTCTTGCAGGACCACAGCAAGCTGTTATGGTTAAACATCTGGCGATCACACAACGGATGGTGCGGTCTTTTGCCTTACCTGCCCTGGAAACTGGACCAGAAGTCACCGCGCCTTTCATCAAGTCGGAGAGCAACAATAAATAGATGATGTCACAACGCCGAATTACGGACGACTTACAAGCTTTACTGGATGTATTACCTGCGCAGGTAGCCAAAGCTGTCGTTAAAGCCAACGACAGCGACAATCTGCTTGAGGTTATTCTTGATCTTGGACGGATACCCACCGCTCGATTTGTGCATGAGGAGGTAGTGCTCAGTGACATTGAAGTCACCCGTGCCGATCTTGATTTCGTGGTCGAACGCATTGGCGAGTTTGACAGCGATAATCGTGCCGGTCTGGAGCGCACCTTGCACCGCATCTCTGCAATTCGAAACCGACGGGGGCATATCGTCGGATTGACCTGCCGGGTTGGTCGTGCAGTGTATGGCACTACCGATATCATTAAAGATCTGATTGAAAGCGGCCAGAGTTTGCTGATCCTGGGACGACCGGGAGTTGGCAAGACTACCCAACTGCGCGAAGCGGCGCGCATCCTGGCAAATTCCAGACGGGTGGTGATCGTAGATACCTCAAATGAAATAGGCGGCGACGGTGATGTAGCCCATCCAGCAGTCGGTCGTGCCCGTCGCATGCAGGTGCCAACCCCCTCCTTGCAACACGAGGTGATGATCGAAGCGGTTGAGAACCACAATCCGGAAGTAATTGTGATCGATGAGATCGGCCGTGAGTTGGAGGCTGCAGCCGCACGCACTATTGCTGAGCGTGGCGTGCAATTGATCGGCACCGCTCATGGGAATACACTGGAGAACTTGCTGATCAACCCTACTTTGTCTGATCTGGTTGGCGGGATCAAATCGGTCACCCTGTCAGACGAAGAAGCTCGCCGGCGCGGGACGCAGAAGACCGTGCTGGAACGCCGTTCCCCACCTACTTTTGATGTGCTGATCGAGATCCAGACGCGCGACCGTCTGGCAGTTCACAATGACGTGAGTGAGGCAGTCAATTCAATGTTGCGCGGATACCCCTTGCCGCCTGAAATCCGTTCGCGAGGCCTGGATGGCGAAATCCACACAGAGCATGCCCCAGCCCCCGGACACCCACCTTTCCAGACACAGGGTTTTCGCCGCCCGGTCAACGGAGGCCTAAAACGGCAACGCCAGCCTGCTGAGGTAATCGAACCAGAAACGCGCAATAATGAACAATTCCCAGGTCAAGAGGCGTCCCTGCAAACTGTGCGGATCTATCCTTATGGAGTTGCCCGCAACCGCCTGACACAGGCAGCCAAGCGCCTGGGAGTACCCGTGATGGTAGTGCGGGATTTCAGCGAAGGTGAGATCGTCGTAACCTTGCGATCCTATTACCGAAACCGGCAGCGCCCGATCCTGGATGCTGAACAACGCGGCATGCCGATCTATGTACTGAGATCGAACACAGTCAACCAGATGCAGCAATTCCTCAGCGATCTGTTCAACCTGTCCCGGGAACCCGGTGACGAACAGTCTGTTCAGCGCGCCCTGCAGGAGACTGAGGACGCGATCAGCACGATCCTGAACGGTGAGCGCTCGATTGAGCTGGCGCCAGCTTCGGCTTATGTTCGCCGATTGCAGCATGAGCTGGTGCGCCAGGCCAACCTGACTTCACATTCATACGGCAAGGAGCCTTACCGGCGGGTGCGCATCTACCGGGAGTAACCGCACTCCTCTGGACATAACAGATGTTCATCACTTTTGAAGGCCCAGATGGTAGTGGAAAATCTTCCCAGGTAGCCAGCCTGGCCGAATACCTGGACAAGCAGGGTTTTAATGTGCTAGTCACCCGTGAACCAGGTGGAACAGCAATTGGCGACCAGATCCGCACTATCCTCTCAGATCTGGGCAATGAAGAAATGCACCCGCACGCTGAGACTCTCCTATTCCTGGCGGCGCGCGCCCAGATTGTGGAGCAGGTAATCCTGCCGGCCCTTGCAGAAGGCAGGGTTGTGCTGTGTGACCGCTATGCTGATTCCACCCTGGCCTACCAGGGATATGGGCACCAGCATGATTTACAACAGATCCAGACTCTACTTGATTTTGCCACGGGGGGATTGAAGCCCGACCTGACATTGCTCCTGGATGTAGATGTGGAAATTGGACTTCAGCGACGCGCCACAGACGGCCAATGGAACCGTCTGGATGCTTATAACCTTGAGTTTCACCGCCGGGTCCGCCAGGGCTACCACGAGTTGGTCCAGACTGATCTCAGGCGATGGATCGTTGTAGACGCCAGCCAGCCGGCCGATCAGGTGCAAGCGACTATCCGGCAGATTATTATCGATCGGTTAGGCGTCACAAGTTCAAAATAGCAAAGCCTAATAAGTTTGCAGGCTTACTCGAAATCATCGCCTCCAGGTCCCCCACCTGCTCCTAGATCCGGCATTGCGGCATCGATTTCTTCCGGCGACTGACCTGATTCCAGACGGTCAATGACCTCGTCAAACTCTGGCTCCATATCCTCGCCCATCTCAGAACTCATATTCCGCATCATGCGCGCCATCGCCTTGGGATCGTCCTCCAGGCCAGCCAGTTGGGAGGGATCAGCCAGATCATCCATGCGGCTCTCTTCGGAACGGGCAAAGCGGATGCGACCAATGCGCCGCTGTACATTTTCGCTGTTACAATGAGGACACCGAATGACCAGCTTGCCATATTCGCTATAAGACAGGTATACTTCAAATCTACGTTTGCAGTTTATACAACGATATTCATAACCGGGCATAAGAATACCTCCTCCATTAAGGTATTCAGAGCAAGATTATACCCGCATCTAGAGCTAAACATCTATGACTGAAGAGACCAATCCTTATAACCCCAATCATTCTGAACCGTTGATGATTGTGATCTCCGGCCCTTCCGGTGTTGGAAAAGACACAGTCATCCAGGCCATGAAAAAGCGCATCACCGACCTGCATGTCGTCGTTACTGCAACCACGCGGAAGCCTCGAGAAAATGAGGTGGATGGTGTTGATTACTTCTTCGTGAGCCAGGATCAATTCGCGGAGATGATCGAGCAGGATGAGCTGCTGGAATACGCGGTTGTCTACAACGATTTTAAAGGCATTCCCAAGGCGCAAGTGCGCCTGGCGTTGGAAAGCGGCAATGATGTGATGATGCGCGTCGATGTCCAGGGAGCTGCGACCTTGCGCGAGATTTATCCGGAGGTCCTGCTGATCTTCCTGACTGTCCAAGATGAAAAGGAACTCGAAAACCGATTATTTCAGCGAAAGAAGGATAAGCCAGATGAGATCAAGCTGCGTATCGCCACAGCCCGCCAGGAGATGAAGCGGATCAAAGAATTCGACTATGTGGTAGTCAACCGCGAAGATCAACTGGATGAGACAGTAAAGACCATCTCGGCCATTATCCGGGCTGAACACCACCGCGTGCAACCTAGAAAGGTAACCTTGTGAGCCAGACACCCCCACGCCCGGATTATAATCCACCACCTGTCTACCCCGAACCCCAACCGCCGCCTGGATCTCCGGTCCAACCGCTAACCGTGCGCATGCCCCAGACACGCCCGGTGCTTACCTATACATTCATGGGGCTTAACATCCTGGTTTTCTTATTACAGCAAGTGAGCCAGGCAACTCAAGGCGATGATCTGGTCGCGACTGTTAGGTTTGAAGGTCAATGAGCTGATTGTGCAGGGGCAATACTGGCGATTGCTAACACCCATGTTTTTGCACGGCGACATTCTGCACCTGGGTTTTAACATGTACGCCCTTTACATTTTTGGGCCGAGCCTGGAACGCTACTTCGGTCATCTGCGTTTTATCACACTGTTCGTCCTCAGCGGTTTCGCCGGCAATGTGCTATCGTTCATGTTTTCGGCAGCGCCATCACTGGGCTCCTCGACAGCCATCTTCGGATTGTTGGGCGCAGAAGGGGTATTTCTATACCGCAACCGGCAGCCTATTTGGCGGTTCGGCCCGCCGCGCCTTGAACAACTTGATTCTCATGGCAATCATAAATCTTGTTTATGGGTTCAGCTCACGAGGCATCGACAACTGGGGGCACCTGGGCGGTTTGATCGGTGGCACCTTATTTGCCTGGATCGGCGGCCCAGTCCTGGCGGTTAAAGAGGAATACCCGGGGGCTAGCATAGTCGATACACGCGAATCCAGAGACGCCGTGGTGGCCGGCTTGATCGTGGCGATCGTCTTTGGAGGGCTGGCCGCGATGACGATCTTCACACGAGGAAGCTGACGAAGCCAGGCGGACGCTTCTCAAGGAAAGCGTGCACACCTTCCTTGAACTCATCCCCTCGACCGGCAACCTCCTGCAAGTGTGCTTCGTAATCTAGAACTCGTTCTAAATCAGAAAGAATGGCCTGGTTGAAGTCACGCTTAGCCAAACCCATGGCATGCACCGGGCCTTGCGCCAGCGCAACTGCCCAGGCAAACGCCTGCGCGGCCAGGTCTGCGGGAGCAACCAGGCGGTTTACCAGCCCCCACTCAAAAGCCTGTTGAGCGCTGATCGGAGAATTGGTGAAGGCAGCCTCTGTTGCCCGCCCCAGGCCGATCAACGCTGGTAAGAGCAACGAAACTGCTGAATCTGGCGCTAACCCGATTCCCAAGAAACCAACCACAAAGCTCGCCTCGTAGGATGCAATCCGTAAGTCGCAAGCCAGGGCGATCCCCAACCCGGCCCCAGCCGCTGCGCCGTTGACTGCCGCCAGGACAGGTTTTTCAAGGCTGCGAATCTGCCCGACGAGGGGGTTAAAATGTCCTGAGCAGGTGGAGGCGAAAGGACTCACCTGCAGCTCGTGAGACGTCGTGTAGATCGCGCCCGGTGCTAAAGAACTTGCCGCTCCCGCTGAGCAGCACGCTGCGCACCTGGGCATCTCGCCCGGCTTGTTTGAATGTTGATTGCAGAGCGGAAATCATTTCATCGGTGAAGGCGTTGGCCCTGGGGTGGTCGAGAGTGATCGAGAGCACTCCTTCTTTTAAGTCAGTAAGCACCAGGCTCGAGTCGGACATGTTCCCTCCTATGGCAATAGATCGTAGTTTGCCGGTTGTGGCCGGTTGACCGTTCGCTATCGGATCATCGAACTTTCTACTCGGAAAGCAGAAAGCTGAATTGAGTTTAACATAGATTGGAGAGAGATAATAAAAAACCCGGGGAGTGTACCCCGGGCTTCTCGTTCATAGGGAGTGGATTCACAAGGACCAATCCGGCCGATCTGGATCTTCATCATCGATATCTCCGAGATCGTCCTCATAGCCCAACTCTAATTGCACTTCGTCATTCGACACGCGGATCCACAGAATCAGCAGATGGCCTTCTTCCGTCTCAATGTAGCGAGCGGCTACGATCGGCGCTTGCTGCTGCAAGCCATCCGCATTGCGGAATTCCAGGTTGATAGGCTGCCGATTGCGCCATGACCGGTGGCATCGTTCTACAAGCTCCGGGCCATTAAAGGTGCGCAAGCGGGTGACAACAATATCGCCCAGGTTGGAGCCTTCACTTAGCCCCAACACCCAACCTTCGCTGACGGGTTCGAAAGTTGGCGGAGGTCCTTCGATGATAGTAATTTTATCGTCCATTACGGTTAATCCATTAAATTGATTGATCCATCTACCTCAAGTTGCGTAATCATACCACGATTCCATTTCTTACAAGGGGTGCATGGCTCCAGGGACGCGATTCTTACAAAAGATTAATTTGCCCGTTGGTCGATCCCACAACCACGTGCCATAAATTCCAATCTGTCCTCCCGGGGTATAATCAAAGCCAGAACAGATCTTCCGAGTGGCAGGTGTACATGCAGGGCAGCCAGAGAGACGAACCAGATTCTCGTCTGGCTTTGCGTTTCCGCGGTTTGAATTATTGAGGAGCAGAGATGCACAAACTGGTCATCCTGATTGAAACTCCCGAAGATGAAAAAGCATTTGATGAAGCCTGGCCGGAATTCCTGCACAATTCCGAACAGATGCCCGGGTTACTCCGGGAGTTTAGCTGCCGGGTGGAGCATTTGATTTTCGGAGACTACCAGCCGTGGTTGCTCCACGAGCTGTACTTCGACTCTGTAGCTGCGATCCAGACAGCCATGAGCTCCCCCGAAGGTCAGACCGCCGGTCAAATCCTGCAGGAGATGACCAGAGGGCGGGTGGCCATAGTGATCGCTGATCACAAAGAAGACAATCTGGAAAATATCCGCAAACATCGCCAGAAATCCCGCTGATATGGATCATCCAGATATCCTGGGTCCTGCCGACCTGCAAGCCTACTTGAATACCCACCATATCCCTGGGGAGCTGCTCTACCTTGACAGCCCGACTCCCACGGTAGAGACTGCAGCCCTGGCAGTTGGCGCACAGCTTGAACAGATTGTCAAGTCGATCTTGTTCCTGGTGGATGGAAAGCCCGTGTTGGCGATCACCTGTGGCACCGCTTATGTCGAGCGTCGCGCCATATCGGCGCGACTTAGCGTGGGACGCAAGAAGGTCAAGCTCGCCACGCCGGAGATAGTGGTGGGAAAGACTGGCTTCCTGGTAGGCGCCATGCCACCCTTCGGTCACCGCCAGCCGTTGCACACATTGATCGATCGGCGAGTTCTGGAAAAGCCGATCGTCTATGCAGGCGGCGGATCGGACAACGCCCTGCTCCGGCTGGAACCCGGCATAATCTTGCAGGTCACCCAAGGAGAGGTGCTCGACTTGATCTCTCCTCCAGGCAGCGAAACTGAGGTTAAGGACGAGTAAGTCGACATGCCCGCCCAGAATCCACGATCCCTGGCACCTTTCCTATTGATCATTGCCCTGACATTTGTCATCGTTGCGGGGTACATGGCCTTTCGCTGGTTCTCGACTGACGGAAACCGTACCCGGAATTTGATCGCCTGGCTGCGCGACCCATCCGCCCATCCAGAATGGGTAGTTAAGGCCGGCCAGCAGTGCGGTGAAGCTCCGTTCAGCATGCCTACTGACGGATATGTCGGTTTCCTGTGGGGTGACTCATTTCGCCCCGGTCACCACCACCAGGGATTGGATATCTTCGGCGGTGGTGGCCTCAACCAGACTCCAGTGATCGCTGCTTATCCCGGCTATCTGACCCGCCTGCCCGAGTGGAAATCATCGTTGATCATTCGCATCCCAGAAGATCCGCTCAATCCGGGCCAGCAAGTATGGACCTATTACACCCATATGGCCGATTCAGACGGGAACTCATATATCTTGCCAGAGTATCCACCAGGAACCAGCGAGGTATTTGTCGAAGCAGGCACTTTGCTGGGGTACCAGGGCAATTTCTCTGGTGACCCGAATAACCCGGTTGGCATCCATCTGCATTTTTCCATCGTAAAAGACGATGGGCAGGGCAAGTTTCTCAACGAGCTGGAGATTTAAAACACCCTCGACCCCAGCCCGTATATGGGACTGCCCCTCAACGCAGACCAGAATCGCGATCAGATCCCGGTGTGCTCTGATAGTTAAGTGCTAGCTGCATAACTCAGGCGAATTTTAAGGAGCTACTATGCGCTTTCAAGGAAAAGTAGTCCTGGTGACAGGGGCCGGGCGGGGCATCGGGCGGGCAATTGCGGAGGGCTTTGCTGCAGAAGGTGCCCATGTGGCCGCCAATGATATTACCCCGATCAATTTAGACGCAACCATCGCAACAATCCATTCCTCAGGCGGTGTCGCGCAAGCATTTGTCGCCGACATCGCCAAGAAAATGCCTGTCCAGGCGCTGATTGAGCAGGTACGCGATACCTGGGGACAGATCGATATCTTAATCAACAACGCGGGAGTTGAGCCGCATGCTCCCTTGCTGGAACTGGACGAATGGGACTGGCAGCGTACTATCGACGTCAACCTTAGCGGGCCGTTCTACCTGATCCAGTCAACCGCACGGGGGATGCGCGAGCAGGGCGGTGGGGTAATCATCAATATCGCTTCCATCGCCGGACGAGCGCATGGACTCAGGGACCGAGCCGCGTACGTTGCCAGCAAGATGGGCTTGATCGGGCTGACACGCGAGGCCGCGCGCGAGCTGGCTGCCTATAATATCCGCGTCAATGCTGTCTGTCCGGGGGTGATTGAAACCGAGATGACTGCTGCTTTGCGCCAGAATGAGGCAATGATGACACGCTGGCTGGAGGAAATTCCCCAGGGACGCTTCGGCAGGCCAGAGGATGTAACTGGAGTGGTGCTGTTCCTGTGTAGCGAGGCGGCTGCCTACCTGACCGGGCAGGCAATTAACGTGGATGGGGGCAAGTTGATGTGCTGAAGAACCAGTAAGAAGCAGGCAGTATTCAGTAAACAAAGTTTATGGAGGCCGATATGTCTATGTACACTTCAATTCTCGAAGAGAAGCGGGGACGGGTAGGGGTGGTAAGGCTGAACCGGCCCCAGGCGTTTAATGCCCTCAACAAGACCCTGGTCGCCGAATTGATGACTGCCCTGAACGAATTCAACCGGGATCCAGAGATCGGGGCGTTGCTGATCACGGGGGATGAGCGCGCCTTCGCGGCCGGTGCCGATATCAAAGAAATGGTGGAAGCCTCAGCAGTGGACATGTTGCTGCGCGACCAGATCAGCCTGTTCGACGGCATCCGCCAGATCGCCAAGCCAGTGATCGCAGCGGTATCTGGCTGGTGCCTGGGCGGGGGCAACGAGCTGGCCATGTCCTGCGATCTGATCGTGGCTTCTGAGACAGCCCGCTTTGGGCAGCCAGAGATCAACCTGGGGGTGATCCCGGGAGCAGGCGGCACGCAACGTCTCACGCGGGCAGTCGGCAAGCCCATTGCCATGGAGATGGTGCTCAATAACCGCACGCTGACCGCACAAGAGGCGCTGCAGTATGGCTTGATCAATCGGGTCGTACCGGTGGAACGCTATTTCGACGAAGCCCTGCAACTGGCGGAGGAAATCGCCGAACGCGCCCCACTGGCTGTGCGCCTGGGCAAAGAGGCGGTCAACCACGCCTTTGAATCCTTCCTCAGCGAGGGACTTGCCGACGAGCGCCGCGCCTTCTACTTCCTGTTCGCCAGTAAAGACCAGAAAGAGGGTATGCAGGCCTTCATTGATAAGAGAAAGGCAGAGTGGAAAGGGGAGTAAACCGTTAGATCTTCAGCTTTCCCGGGCTGGAATCTCTCCCCTCCACCACCAGTTCCTCAAGCACCAAAGCCTTGTCGCTCTCAACCTAGCCGGTTCCGGCGGTAATGTCTGCCCCAGCAGAAACGGCGGCAAGCCGTGATAACGCCCCCTCTCAATGAGGCCAGCCGACATCAGCCCCATCTCAGGCACTCCACCCAGCAAAGCGCCACTGATTCTTAATGCGAATCTCAACTGTTCTAGTCGTTTATCTATAGCAGTTATGGGTAGTTTCAGTCTTTCCCAACCAGCCGCTTGGCAACGCCTACAGCCCCGATGGCGTCCTCGCTGAAGCCATCTGCGCCGATCTGCTGCGCCCAATCGCGGGTTACTGGCGCCCCGCCAACCATCACCTTGACCCGGGGATACAAGCCAGCCTCTTTGATTTTTTCAATCACTGTCCTCTGCTTAACCATCGTGGTAGTCAACAAGGCGCTGACGCCCACGATA
>CAVPNY010000010.1:0-24864 GCA_963706905.1 uncultured Chloroflexia bacterium
AAGAGCATTTTTATAAAAGCCCCACTTTTGATGTATAAATGGGCCATTTGAGCTGATTTTCCGTCAATTTTCAGCAAAAATCGCTACTATTAACCCACATGGGAGATTGTTTGGAATTTGTCATCAGACTCATGCATTCACCCATTGGGTGAAAGAAATGACTGCCACTCCAGACAGCCTGTTAAAATCTTGAGGAAAAGAATTTCTGCAGGATAGGATGTTGCCTTGATTAATAAAATCGAATTCTCAGCCAGAAATCTCACCTCCAATGCCGGGTTATTTCTATTGTTGGAACATGCCAATAAAAATGGGATTTTTGACCTGATTGATCACGACCTGGTTTTTGAGAACGCCTCCACCAACAAAATCAAAATGAACCACATCAAAACCATGCTCTGCGGTAACTTCATTGGAATTGACAAACTGGAACGGCTGAAATTGCTGCAAAGCGATCCCCTGGTCAACGAGTTTGCCATTTCGATCAAAGAACCGGAAACGGTATCCCGGTTTTTGGGAAACTTCAGCTACAAAACGACCCAAATGCTGAGAGAGATCAATTTCAAACTCTTCAGAAAGCTCCTGAGAAAGAGCAAGCTCAAATCCATCACCATCGATATTGACAGCAGTGTGGTAAATGTCGAAGGCCATCAGGAGGGGGCAATAAAAGGTTACAATCCAAAGAAGCCTGGAAACCCCTGTTATAACATCCAGTTTGCCTTCTGTGATGAACTCAAAGCCTACCTGTCGGGCTATATCAGAAGCGGGGACACTTACACGGCAAACGGTGCGGCAGGAATGATCAAGGAAATCATGGCTCACCTCAAAGATGAGGGGCTGGAAATCACATTTCGCATGGATAGCGGTTATTTTGACGATGCTATCCTGGAAACGATCGAATCGCTGGGTGGCAAGTATGTCATCAAGGGAAAAGGGTATCCGACGCTTGTGGCGCAAGTGACCGATCCATCGATTACCTTTATTACAGGCGAATCAGGGCGGGAGACTACCGAGTTTGTCACAGCCCTGAATACATGGGAGAAGGATAGAAGATTTGTCGTTTCCCGGGTATTGAAAGAGGAAAAAGATAGAGCGCAAATCTCTTTCCTTGAAGGCGAAGCATACGATTATTTCTTTTTTGTCACCAACACGGAACAATCGTCAGAAGAAGTGGTTGAATGCTATGAAAAACGCGGGAACTGCGAGAATTACATCAAGGAAGCCAAGTATGATATGGCGGTTGGGCACCTGTTGCTCCAATCCTTTTGGGCCAATGAAGCGATCTTTCAGTTGATGATGCTGGCTTACAATTTGTTTTTGTTGTTCAAGATGGACTTCGTAAGGGAAACAGAATACCGGCAGCAAATAAAGACGTTCCGATTGAAGTACATTTTTCTGGCCGGGAAGATCATCAGAACGGCGAGAAGTGTGGTGATGAAGCTCTCTGAGAAATATCCTTATCGAGAGATATATGAAAAAAGTTTGTCTTAGCAATATAACCCTTCATGGCTCAACCCGTTGTTTTGATTTAAACCTAACCGAAAAAATCATTACAGATGCCCCAATTTGTGAAAGTGGATCACTAAATTTAATGAAAGCTGGAGGAAATTATGCTATGCTTAAACCAAGATTGTCAAAATCATCACCCTTTGTGGTGAAAATAATGATCGAAAATGCTCGACGTGGAATATACTATTACGATAAACCAAAAAAATCAGGAGGAACCTGGAATTATGCCCAAACGACCCAACATCCTTATGATCGTGACGGATCAGGAATATGCCCACCAGCCTTTGCCGGCGGAATTTGTTTTATCCAACCGGGATCGTCTTCATGCCCGCGGGGTTACCTTTAACAATTACCATGCCACCACCACCGTATGCACTCCTTCCCGCTCGGTGATGTACACTGGCAGGCATACGCCGCACACCCGCATGTTTGACAATACCAATTTCGCCTGGATCGATGATATGCAAGCTGATCCAGAAGCCTTGCCCACCATCGGTCATATGCTGCGTGATCTGGGCTACCATACCGCCTATAAAGGCAAATGGCACCTCTCCGAGTTTCCGGCTGGGGACACCCATGAAGCCATGGAACCCTACGGCTTCTCTGACTACCAGGAGTGGGGCGATGCGCAAGGCGCGCCGATGGATGGACTTAAAAAAGATCCGTTGATTGCGGCTGATGCCGTCGATTGGCTGACGAAGCGCGCCCCTGAAGTCGCTGCCGCCCAACCGTGGTACATGACCGTGAACTTCGTCAACCCTCACGACATCATGTATTTCGATACCGACGCTGAAGAGATGGTGCAGGTCAAGGGCATCATGCCGATCTTTAACGCGCCCGATACGCCGCTTTACCACCAGAAATGGCAGACAACCTTACCGGCCTCCTTCTTTGACGACCTCGAGGGACAGCCGCCAGCCGTCCGCAGTTATAAACGCCTGTGTGACGTGGCCTACGGCAGGATTCCGATGGATCGCCGGGATATGTGGCACAACCATGTCAACTACTACCTCAACTGCCTGCTGGATGTCGACCGGCACATCGGGGCGGTGCTGGATGCCCTGGAAGCGTCCGGCCAGGCTGATAACACGGTCATCATTTTTACCGCCGATCACGGCGAGATGGGAGGCGCCCATCACCTGCGCCAAAAAGGCAGCGTGGCTTTCCGGGAAACCGTCAACGTGCCTCTGGTGATCGTCGATCCGCGCCGCCCCGGCGGAAGTCAGGACGGATGCGGTGGGTTCTCATCTCGACCTGGTTCCCACCATCCTGGCTTATGCTGGCCTGCCGGAAGCCGAGCTGCGGCAGCGCTACCCAGCCCTGAAAGGGCATGATCTCTCAGGCGTGGTGGAAACGCCCACCTCTGACGGACCGCGCGGCAGCAGCGCAGAACCTGGTAAGGGCTGCCTGCTGACCTACGATATGATCGCCACCATCGACGCGGAATGGCTTAACCGCAACGCTCCCAAGGTGTTCGACCAGGCCGCCGCTCAGGCAGGCCAGGAGTTCCATCGCGGTCTGGAGTCGTTTATTGGCATGCTGGATGAGGTTGGCGTGCCAAATCTGGAAAAACGAGAGTTATTCCGTTGTGTCTTCGATGGTCGTTACAAGCTGGTCCGTTACTTCGGGCTGGGTCATTACAACCTGCCCCTCTCGGTTAAGCAGCTACAGGCCGATAATGATATCGCTCTCTACGATCTGTTACTGGATCCTGAGGAAATGGACAATCTGGCCAATCCGACCAATCCCAAGTACAGAGAAGAATTATTATCGACCATGAACCAAAAACTAAATGCGCTGATTGAAGCGGAGATCGGGGAAGATAAAGCCCTATTCACACCGCCAGAAAAAGCTCCACAGATGTGAATTCGAGTAATACTATATTTCTACGGTGCGCTGGCCCTCGGCCGCTGGCTTATCCTCAAGCGGTGTATCTGCCAATCTGATTTGCCCGTTACGCGCCCACGCCCGCAGGTCGTCAATTTGGGCTTTCATAATTTGGGACATCTATAGGCAAGGACCCGGCAAGAGGCAGAAACCCTCTTCGCGCAATGGAAGGACCAGCTTACCCCAGACGGGGGAGTCTGGTACAAAGACTTGCTGACTGCTGCCCAGAACTTGAGTTCAAATTGCATTCTGGAATCACCGAAGGCAGGTGCTGGGTAATACTAATATCCGCTAATTGGCAGATAATAAAGCTACCGAGGGGCATTATGGCATACTACTTGGATATATTTTCTCCGGCAACGTATGAGGCGTTTTCAAAATCCACTAAAGATGTTGCTGGTGTTCGCAGAGTTATGCTAGTTACGCAGATAAACTCCGACCAGGTGATAAATTGATTTGTTATCTTACCAAGCTTTCCCGTATATAACAACTAAACGGCTATATATATAGATATTTTCCGTATATATATTGTGGGGCGCTGGTGGGGATTTTGGTCGGCTTGGTGGCGGGTGGGCGGTATCCCTGAATACCAAGGCCAGCTACAACTGGAAGGCCGATGCGGACAAATGGACAGCCCCCTCGCAGCCAGTATGTCTAGAGTTGTGAATATCGGCGGCAAATGTGAGATTCTTGGCTAGGCGGCGGTCAACTATGTCGAAAAACCGGACTACGCGCCGGACTGGGAGTTGGGCGCGAACGTCACCTATGTGTTCCGTTAGGATATGCTGCTGTATAATTCATGGCGCGTCTTTGTGGTCTGGCGTGAGGACAAGTTTTCGGTTGAAGGTCAGTGTATGAAGACAAAGGAGATTAGCATGAAGTTATCTCAAAAGGCATCAGTGTCCCGCCCCGAAAGGAATCCGTTCTTGTCAGCGGATATCTACGGGGTAACACATATCAATCCGGCCCAGCAGAACAGCATACCCTACCGGATTCCGCTCAAGACTCAGCGCATCGACCTGGAATCTCTGGTCCCCGTTTGGGGCGGCCCGGTCAACAATGCCACCTATGCCTCGGCAACTCCCGGCTATTTCTGGTCCGTATCCACGGATCGTGTAGCCTTGATCGATGCGCGGGGCAAGAAATGGGAGAAGGTCGCAGACATCGATCTTCCTGGGGCAAAACGTAGAACGATCGACGATTTGAAGCGGATCGTCGAGTACACATACCGCGACATGAAGGATGCCGAGACGCACCTCAAGGGCATTCTCGGAGATTCGCCGGGAAGCGTTTTGCCGGCCGGGATTTATGCTCTGGTTTCGGTCCAGAACATCGTGTATGCGAACGCAGGGACCATCGTCTCGGCCATCGGCATGGTAGACAGAAGCGATCCCTCCAAGGGTTTGGAGGTCAAGGCGCAGTTCGATACCGCCACCATTATCCCGCCAACCAGCGTTTTCGGTGAGAAGCCTAAAGTTGGGCTGGTAGGCATGAACATGACTTACGACGGCTATATCGTGATCGGCGCACTAAATGGTATTGCGGTAATCGATGCCGCCCTCAAGAAGGGGCAGTTCTACGGTTTTAACGATGAGAATCAAATGGCCACGAATTCCATGGCGGTCGACAAAGATGGCGGCATTTATGTCGCAACCGGATCGAAGAAGCCGCGACTGCCGGGTGTGATGCACAAGCTTGTTTGGACCGGCAGAAAAATCTCGGGTGACCCGAAGGATGGCGCATGGAAGGCGCAGTACGAAGGGGGCGACTGGCCGCCAGCCATCAAGGCAGGTACCGGTACCGGATCCACGCCAACGCTCATGGGGTTTGGAGAGGATGAAGACAAGCTGGTACTCATCACGGATGGCGCGAACCGCATGAAGCTGGTGGCCTTCTGGCGTGATGAGATTCCCGCCGACGCGCGAAGCGTTGAGGGCGCGTTGTCGCCCCGCATTGCCGACCAGAAGCCAGTTACCGCCGGCATATCCGAACAACGTCCGTGGCTTCAATCGGAGCAAACAATTATCGTTTCCGGCTATGGGGCGTTCGTCGTAAACAACCTGATTGAAGAAGGGCATCCAGACCGAATAATCGATGTCATGACGGTCGGCCCCGTGCATCGCCCGCCGAGCGGTGTGGAGAAGATTGTGTGGAACGAAAAGGAAAACCGTTTCTATTCCGCATGGACGCGCGGGGATGTCGTCTCTGTGAGCATGGTGCCGCTGGCAAGTTCAGGAGCCGGTGCGGTTTTAGTGAATGGATACAGTGAGAAAGATGGGTGGGAAGTGACCGGTCTCGACTGGGAAACCGGCGCCACTGTGTCCCGAACGATATTCGGTCATAACAACAAGGGCAACGGAGCATACGCCATTCTGCAGTTTCTTGAAGACGGAGACATGCTATTCAATTCAGTTATCGGTCCCTACCGCATTCGATTGGAGTAACGCTCGGAACAGCTATTCGACTGCGAAGCCGAAGATATAGGATGACAACAATGGGAAGTGCGAAGAGGGCGAAGTGGGAAACGGCTTGCAGCGGTAGCCCGCTTGACAATTCGTTACCTCAATCCCCGCGTTTTTTTCTACCTGCGCTCCTCGCTGATCCTGACATTGCATTCCTAGCGGTTTGCCCAAACGATAACACTATTGCGGGTGCCATCGCGAACCGCACTGATAATGAAGCCGGCTTATCGAATCTCTTTGCGCCGCCCTAAGATAGCATGTCCTTCTGGGCTAGTTGTGAGGCCATCGCCGAGGAGCGTTTTCCGGTCATATATAATTACATTGTAATTTATACCTCATTAGAGTAATTTGTTAGTCCATGTGTGGGAGGATGCATCGTGGCTGATAACCAGACTGCTAAGATTAGAATTCCACAAAAATCCATTGACGACTGGGCGGAAAAATCCTGGAGCATTTTTGGAGATGAACAAATCCATCTTCATCCCAGTCAAGTATTTTTGTTACTAAGTGAGGCAGGTGGAATAATCGCTGAAGACACCCGCAGAGGAAAATATCACAAAGCTTTATCTGACTTAGCCTTATGTTTTTGTTCGTCAATAAATATGTATAACAGGATTGCTAATGATCCAGCATATATCGGCATATTTGACCGCGACGATTTCAAGGGAGTAGATAATATATTTTTTATAAATTTCCTCGAAGGTGCCCCCATTGTGGTGGAGAGCATTGTATTTGCTGGATAAAATTTTCTGAACTCCGGAGAATCGCACCGAGGAAGAGAAAATAGTTATGAAGACTGAGATTGACCACGAATTAGCTTTAGCGAGACAAAAGGAGAAACCACCTGAAACACTGGATGATTATGATGAACTATTCAAGAGCATCTATGGCCAAGGACATAACTACATGACGATGGATGATATATGTTTCCATCTACTTGAGGAAATTGGGGAATTAGCAGAATCCTTAAGGAAATTGACAATTAACCAATCGACTTCATCAAATAACGAATACCGAGATGCTTTTATGGCAGAGTTGGCAGATATCATTAGCTGGATTTTTGCTCTGAGGAGAAAAATTGTTTATCAAATAAAAAATGCTTCAAAAAATCCCAAAGATCAACCCATCCTCCCAACATTGACGGAAGAACTGGTCCAATTATGCATATCCAGGGGTAAATTTTCTATATGAATCGAACAGACCTCACAAACTCTAATTGCTGTATTAGTAATTATTATTCCAGTCATGGCAGGCGCATTGGGGTGGGCAATAAATGAGCTTTATAAAATCCGTACAACTCGGCAGAAAATAATTCGGGTTGTGAATACAGCGATCACACCATATAAGTTGCCTCAAAACGCTCCGGAAGATTTGAAAATTGAATTCAAGGGCAAACCGCTTTCTGCTATTTATGAAAACACGTTTGTTTTATCAAACCAAAGTTTTGAAACAATTGCTAGCCCTAAAGTAATCATTCGACTTGATACAAATGGAGGAATTCTACATACTAAGATCGAGGATAAGATTAGCACTCGAACATCAAAATCATATGTGATGGGGAAAAACCAGATTGTAGTAAAAATTGATTATCTAAATTCATTTCCTGTTCTAAAAGATAAAATAAAAGTTATTGTATTATCAGAATCTCCGATCCAGCAGATTAGCGTAACAGGAGGTGGAGAAGGC
This sequence comes from uncultured Chloroflexia bacterium, assembly GCA_963706905.1. Taxonomy (GTDB): domain Bacteria; phylum Chloroflexota; class Anaerolineae; order Anaerolineales; family UBA4823; genus CAVPNY01. The sequence goes on from CAVPNY010000010.1 coordinate 7,542, forward strand.
TGGGGCGTAGCTTATAGCGGCACTATTGAAGAAGGGCCAGTTATAGTATCTCTGCCTACATCAAAGGCATTTGTAGCAGTTGATGGTCCCATTGGCGTAGGTAAAACAACTCTAGCCAAGCTGATGAGTGAGAAATGGAATGCTGATCTCATACGTGAAACTTTTGAAGAAAATCCTTATCTCCCTCTCATTCTATGGCGATCGTGAGTTTAACGCTTTTCAAACTTAGTTACATTTTTTACTGGACAGGTATCAGCAAATGAAGGGTATTAAAATTGAGACTAAACCATTGATAAGTGATTACTTTTTTGATAAAGATTTAATTTTTGCTGAATTGAACTTAAAAGGCTCGTCTCAATGTAAGTCGGTATCTGAGACGTTTACAATGCCTTGCGAAGAGATATTATCAAACCTGACTTTGTGATTTATCTAAAAGCAGATGTAGACGTCTTGTTGCAACGAATAAATGCCAGAGCAAGATCATATGAAGCTAACATGGATAGAGATTACCTACAGCGTCTGTGTATAAGTTATGAAACCTACTTTGAACAATACGAGGATGCTCCAGTTCTTCCGATCGATACCACGAAAAGGGACATAGTTGAATAGTTCGCAAGATCGAGACTATATACTTAATTGAATTCAATCAACTTTCGGCGCGTTCTTAATTTCGTCAATCAGTATAATAACAGATGGGCTTTATCTAGTAAATGCTCGAATTTCAGCAAAACCTCTCTCTGTCACGATCACATCCGGCACCACACTCGGAAACAACCTCTCCAAATTCGCCGACACCTGCACCAGCACCGTATCCTCCCCTGCATCCACCGTAATCCCCGTCACCACCGCATTCACCCCATACTGCGCCAGGTAGCCGTTATTCATGCTGGCAAAAGCCTGGGCGTTGGCCCAGGTCGGCTGGTGGGCTGTAGATCCCCGGTCTCCTCAAACACCCGCTGGCTGATCTCGGCAGCGGCAGCCAGGGCGGCGGCATCGGCAGCCTTGGCGATCTCCGCCCGGGCGTAGAAGTAGCGCCCCAGCTCGATCCCCAAAGCCATGATCGGGATCAAGATAAACCCAAAGAAAACCGTCCAGAAGGTCAACGAGTAAGCCGCGCTGATCCTGTAGCAGCTTGAGCTTCATCACCATCCCTCCTGCCTGAAGGTCGCCTCCGCCGAGACCGGAAAGCTGCCTGGCAAGCCGGGAACCAGGCTGCCCAGGAAGCTGGGGATCGTGCCCGAAACGCGCACGCTCAGGATGCTGCCGGCCACCCCGCCTGGAGAAAGGATGGCCACGCTGGCTTCTTTGACGATCGGGTCGCTGTCGATGGCGCTGCTGGCTGCGCTGGCGGCATAGCAGGCGCCGCACTGCTGCGCCACGCTGCCCATGCGCGCCCCATGCCGGGCGGCAGCCTGCACCGCCTGCTGGCCATAGACCACCATCCCCAGGTTGACCGTCGCCAGCATGACCAGGATGGCGATCGGGAAGGTGATCGCAGCTTCCAATGTCTCAATCGCTCGTTTAGGAATAGAAATCGCATTTTCGACCTCCTGAAAATCAATAAGGCGCTGGCAAGGGCAGAACCAGGCAAGCCCGCCCTTGCCAGCAGGTTGATTCACAACCGTCCAGCGACATCCTGGACGACTTGGGCGATGCGGGCGCCCAGGAGCTGGTAAGCTCCATAAGCCACCAGCACGACCACGGCGATAATCACGGCGACTTCCGATGTTTCAATGGCTGCTCGATCTCGTAAGAAACCGCATGGCTTGTTCACCTCCTTTCTTTCGAGATTTAGTCTATCACGCGATAACTGATCCATCCACAGCCAGGCGACTGTCCCCAGAGTGATCGCGACCGTATAGGGGATGGTTTTCCGCCTGGCAATCAACCCGACCAGCCCCTGGACGCCGCCCACCAGAACAATCGGAATGAACAGCAACCCGTTCGCAAAGAACAGCACCAAAGCAATGATGATCTTGGCGTCTGCACCGCCGGTCGCGCCGATCTCCCACAACGCCCACACAGCAAAAACCACCAACATGGCATACACGATGCCTGGCGATCCCGCTATGGATAGCCCCAGGATCGTCGCAGCAGCAAGCCAATCGGTATGCGCCATTTTGCCTGGGGCAGATCGGATATCAGGATCAGGAGCACCACCAGAGCAACAAGCTGCCAGCCGCCCTGGAATAACTGCCATATTGCAGCCAGGATCAGCGGCAAGACGGTCAGGCAGGCTGGCACCTGCCGGGAGCGCAGGTCGAATACTACGCATATCGCCAGCCAGGCCAGCAGAAGCGCCCAGACGATCACCTGGGTTGATAAAGTCGATGGCAACATAACTCCTCGAGAACTACATCTGCGAATCTTGATGGAATTGAATAAGTTGTTGTATTGGTGTTTGTAATGGGCAAGGATGGCGTGAGGGAAGGGAGAGAAGCGGGGTCCAGATTGCCTTCTGACAGACGAACCGAGACCGGTAAACTCAGGGACTCGTATTGGGCCTGTTCTTGAGACGCTGGTGAACCGGCACTAGATCGTGAATCCGTGAGATTTTCCGAGACATGGGTAACTGTGTGAATCTGGAGCCACCACGGGCTTTGGACACCGATCCTGTTCAAAAAGGGGAACAAGGCGAGCATCAGCAGGAATACTGCCAGGACTCGCCTGGGCCAACTGCTGGTGAGGGTGAAATAGAGTAATAAGCCGGCGGCGATCAATCCCAACCCAAGCCACACAACCGTAATGTGACTCGGCCAGGCAGTAAAATGCAAGGAGATGCCGTTATAGGATAAAACAATGACTGCCGCGACTATGGCTGCTCTGACAATGCGTAGATAAGGCCAGACATGCTCCTTCGTCAACATAAACCGGCTGGCGCGATCCCACCTTCGACCCGCGCGCTGTTGCAGCCGATCAGCTGCCTGTGCCAGTGCAAGCCCTGTTTGCCAGTTGAGGTGTTTCAAAGTGAGTATAAATTCATCCAGGTGAGGATCGATCCCGCGCAATATCGCCAGGCATTCCTCTGCAGCAAGCCCACTGCGACGCCTGTGTAATGCTTCCCGCAGCGCCTGTTGTACTTCTCCCTCCGGCAAATCCTGAACAGCCTTAGATAGCACATCGAATAGATCACTATCTGATTCGGTATAAGTCGCGGACCCGATCCATCAAGACTGTAACCGCCAACAAATTCATTGCCTTTCTCGACGGTCGGAATTCCTCGCTCAGAACCACAGCAGCTACCAATACCAAAAGAAGCCACTCCCTGGATATCCAGGTCACCACCCAGTTTGCAATGAAAATCCCGATGGCTGCACCAACGGATCTTCAACAAAATTCCAAACCGATCGTTTGTTTCCCGCAATGCGCTCAACGACAGGACTCTGCCGGCCGCCTTACGATGGAATATCCAGGCGCGTATCTGCGCCACGAAGCGCCCAGGACTGGTGGAATAGCCAGGCCAGCCAAATAAGCCGCAGCAGTGAAGTAGCTGATCAGGTGGAAGCAGTCGGATCTCCATCACCAAACTCCCGGGATCAGCCGGTAACGCACCTGGCTGGCATAGTGCTGGATAGGCATGATGATGCGCTCTTCCCGAAGGGCGCGGAAAACCTGGATGGCTACCAGCGCAACCAACAAGGCTGCCAGCAAGCAGGTTGAGGAGAAGTAGACGACCAGGGCAGGCGCAAGACCAGCTCGCCCAGGTACATGGGATGGCGCACAAAGCGATAGGGCCCGTGAGCGACCAGACCGCGGTCGGCTGGCGCAATGCCAAAGCGCGTTCCCAAGGCAAGCAGAGACCAGAGCACCAAGCCATACCCAAGACAGACCGACGATCAAGATGGCACAGGGCATCTCGTCCGGATAGGGAGCGGCCAAAGGCAGGACAGCCGCCAGAATCCCCAGCCACAGTCCACGCCGGTCGTAATTCTCGGCAGGCTTACGGCGGGCATAGAGCGCAGCCAGGATGGCATTATGCAACGCAGCCAGCCAGGCCAGGATCGGTCGGATGCTCCCAGGCTGCCAGTGCCGAGACCACTGCCGCAAAGGTGAAGAAAGCCAGCCCCAGGCGGTCTTTCATCGATGCTCAATCCTCTCTTGATCAGACTGGTTTGAATGAGCCGGATGAGCCGCCGAAGTGAAGCAATGCCCAGATCCAGCCCAATACAAAACCAAATGCGAAGGTGGAGCCAGCAATGGACAGGGCATGCGCTGCGGAAATACCGTAATCGCTCATCGTCATACACCTCCAAAGGATCCATAGCTTACAACGTGGCCAGGATCGGCCAACCGATCAGAACCAGGATGACGGCAATAAAGGGCAGGAAGTAGAAGATCACCATGGGGATGACCAGCTCCGCGCCGACCCGCTCGGCGCGCTGTTCTGCGCCGGCGGCGTATTCGGCGGCGATCCGCCCGGCCATCTGCCCCATCAATTCCTGCTGGGCGGTGCCCAGGCGGACGAATTCCAACTGCACCGCCAGCCCAATCAGGTCAGGCAGGTATGAAGCCTGGGCTTCTTTCTGCAACTGGGTGAAGATCACCCGTCCCTGGGACATCTGCAGCACGTGGCGCATCCATTTGCGCTGCCAGGCTGTCAGTCTGAGCGGTGCGCCGCAAGGCTTCTTCGAGCGAGACGCCGGCCGCCATCTGGGCGGCAACCAGCTGGATGAATTCCGGGAGCTGCGACTGGAAGCGCCGGCGTACCCGCCGGGCGACGCCGCCCAACAGCACCACGGGGACCTGCCAGCCCAGCAGCGCTGCCAGAACGCTGGGGATCAGATTGTCGTAGACCAACAGCCCAAAGACGAACGCTCCCAAGGCCAGCGCGATGCGCAGAGAAGTGAACTGCACTTCGTCCCAGCCTTCCCACTTCCCAGCCAGTTGGGCAAAGTACAAATCGGCTTTGGCCCGGCGCAAGATTGAGCCGGGCGCCCAGCGGGCAGTGGAGCGATCCAGCTTGGAGAGCCACTTCCGCCAACCGGGCAGCTCGGGCGCGGCAGGTTGGTCGCTCTCTCGTAAGAAGCGCGCTGCCTTGCCTGCAGGCAGGCTGGGGACAAACTCAACCCATAAGGATGAGTCAACAAGATGCAGTCGTAGCGATGCCAATCAAATAGATAAGGTCATACCGCCTCCGCAACAATCGACCGGATCAACAGGTAGCCCATCACCATCATGCCAATTCCCAGCCGAGATAACAGCCTGCACCGGAAAAGCCAGAAGCGAGCCGCGGATCAGCGGATCGCGGGTGAGGAAGATAAAGACGATCAGCAAAACCACCGGGATGATGCGGGCTGAGAGCAGCGCATCCCCAGCCTTGGCCACCGCCCGGTTGCGCGCCACCAGGATCTGCTGGACACGCTGGGAGATCTGCATCAGGACTTCGGCATATTTGCCGCCGCCAGCTTCGCTGTAGCCATCCAGCAGGTAAGCCAGGTTGGAGAGCGAGGTGGAAGGCGAGCGGGCAGCCAGACTGCGTAAAGCTTGCTGGCGCTCTTTGCTGCGCAATTCCGCAGCGGTCAGCATCAGCTCTGGGGTCAGAGGGTTGGGGCTTTCCATATCCAGCGATTCGCCGGTCTTCTGCAGCACCTCAGGCACGGAACCACCCGCCAGCAAGCCAGCCGTGATCCGCCCCACTGCCACCGGCAGCAGGCGGTCGATCTCCCTGCCACGGCTCTTGACCCGGTCATCCAGCCAGGCATAAGGTAGGTAGCCTGCAATGACGCCAGGATCAAGGCAGGCAGTCCAGGCAGCAACGGCCAGGTAATGACCCCAGCAGCGACGCCAGCCGCGATGGTGAGCAGCCGGAAGGTGACTGGCTGCAAGCGCACCCCGGCAGCGAGCAGCTTATATTCCAGCGATTCGGGCTTCAACTCGCTGAGCGTGCGCGCTGTATCCAGCGAGTACATCTCTGCCAGGCGCTGGCTGGCTTCGCCGCGCCGGATGCGCACTCGGCGAGAATAAGAACAAACACCAAAAGACCTACCAAAATACCGATCAGGGTAATCATTGTGAATCACCTCCTACAAAGCTGGTCTCAGCCAGGATGCGCGGGCGCAGCTCGCCAACTCTTCTCCCAACGCGGCTGGCTTCCCGGCGATCGCTCATCAAATCGATAGACCGGCTCAAAGCGGATATCGCCGTTGCTTAAGCTCTTTGGCCAGGTTGGCGATGACCGTCACCCGGCGCACTTCGTCCCGGATGCCGATTTGCACCAGCAGGTCCACCGCCTCAGCGATCAACTGCACGGCATCCGTGGCGCTCACGCCAGCATCCGCTCCAAGCACGGTGGTCAGGCGGCGCACGGCCTCGCGCGGGTTATCGGCGTGGAAGGTGCAGGCTCCGGAGTGCCCGGTCATCATCGCCCGGAACAGGCTCAACCCGGCATGCCCATCGCGCACCTCGCCCAGGATCAGGTAATCGGGAGCCATGCGCAGGGCATCATCGACGGCATTCGCCAGGGTATAGGGTTGGATCTCCGTGCCGAGCGCAGCCGGGCGGGCTTCGATGGTCTGGACCGTAGGTCGCTCGATCCAGATCTCCTCCGGGTCTTCGATCTTGACAATGCGCCAGGCAGCCGGCAGGTAGTTGCACAGCGCCGAGAGCAGGGTGGTCTTGCCGGTGCGCGTCCCGCCGGTGATCAGGATGCGGTAACCCTGCTCCATGGCAGTCTGCAGCAGATCCATCATCTTCGGGCTCATCATCTCCCGCTCCAGGATCCACTCCGGTAGAACAGGCTTTTGCTCGAACAGGCGGATGTTGATGCTCGGATTGCGCCCTGGTGGGGCAATGACCGGGTGCAGCGCCTTGATCCGCCCTCCGCCCGGGATTGTGCGGCGTGGCAGGCAGCTTGGCGTTGACCGTCGGGTTGGCTTCGTTCAGGCTTTTGTTCTGCGGTCCCAGGATGCGATCCAGGACACGGATGATCTCGCGGGATCGGGCTTTACAGTCCGGGAGCGTTTCCCAGCGCACGTTGTTCTTCTTCATCACCTGCACCAGACCGCTGGAGTAGATGCAAATCTCTGACAGGTCGGTGCGCGCCGGAGGCAGAAGCAAATCCAGAAAACCCAGGCCCATCAACCGCCGCCCCAATTCGGCCGCCAGGGCGCCGTCGGTCTGGTAGCCGGAATAGGCGTTGCTGCGCCGGAAAGCCAGCCCGACCAGGGCGTTGATGCGTTCCTGGATGCGCTGGCGCTCAGCATCCGTGGGCGACCGCAGCACGCTCACCGGGAATTCGCGGTTGATCTGGTCGATGACTTCGTTGGCGACCGTGTCTCTTCAGGCCATCATCAACCAGGCGCTCGGTTCCCTGTGCACTATCGTACAGGCTTGGAAAGTCCTTTGCCATTACCGTTGCCGTTACCAAACATCGCATCACCTGCCCAGGAAGAAACTGTCTATTATGTGAACCGGAAGCGCGGGATGCGCAGCCGGCTCTTTATGCCATGCCCATCCCTGCCATTCACTCCAGCCATCATACCCGCCGGGGAACAGGAAATCCGCCAGGCTGCGCACACCTTTGGCCAGGTCTTCGACCCGCGTGACTGCCGGGATCTGCTCATCCTGCGCCTGGCTGATCGCCGGGTTGTAGGGGATCACCGCTGCAACCGGGGGAGCCCAGCCGTAACTGCCCACCAGCTCGTCGTGAAAACCGCGCAGCGAGATCGGCGAGCGTTCGGTAACCTGGTTGAGCACCAGGTAGATGGCTTCACGCGGGATGCGGTGCTCGCCAACCAGGCGCTCCAGCAGCAGGATCAGGGTGTGGCGTGCAGCCGCCATATCCGCCAGGGTGCAGCGGGAGACAATCACCGCGGTGTTGGCAGCAGCGATGCCCTGCAGGCTCCAGGGCTGCTCGCCGGCTGGCAGGTCCAGCAGCACAGCGGCATAGTTGCGCGTCCAGGAGGCCATCACCAGCGAGTAGATGCTGTCCGGCTTCAGCCTTGTGGGAGTCGAGTACTCCGCCGCCTTCTGGTAATCCACCGAGTTCTCCGGCGACAGCAGCACATCCAGACCTTCACGGGTCTGGATCGAAGCCCCAAAGCCATCCCCTGGGCGGGCAAAATACTCCATGGCGTTGGGAACATAGCGCATTTTCAAGTGGGGCACAGCAGATGGCGGCAGGTCAAACGACATCAACAGCGAGCGCACATTCATGCGCACGTTCAGCTCGTAAGCCAGGCTTTCCGCCATGGTCGAGCGACCGGTGCCGCCAGTCGCCGAGATAAACGCCACCACCCGTGTGCCGACAATTGCGCCGGCAGCTGCGAGAAAGATAAGCCTGCTGCAGAGGCGCAGTGGCAGCCGCCCGGGCGCGTTCGGTCATCACGGCGGCATAGCCGGATTGAGCGATCTCGCCCCAATTCACCGGGGCGATGTACACGCCGCGCACCACGGCGGCTTTCTCGAACATGCCGCGCACATCCCGGATAGCATGGCGGCAGCACCAGGATGGCCACGCCATGCCAGACCTGGATCTCCGCCAGCACCTGGACCAGCGCCTCCGGGCCAGGGGCAATTTCCACCTGCACCACAACCAGATCAGGGCGCATCTGGGCCAGGCTTTGCTCGAAAGTTGCTCCATTGGGTGGCATGCGCGCTGATCACGAACCGGCTGTCGGAGAGAAACGGCGGCTGCATCTGGTAGAAGACCGTCTCATGCCCTGGTCCAGCCAGCATCACGGATACCTTTTGATCGGCGATCGGCGCGTTGCTCATGGCTTACTTGCCTCCGCGATCTTCATTCATGGCATCATACAGATCTGCCAGGTTGAGGGTCAGGATATCCGGCGCTTGAAAGCCGCTGGCTGGTTCCAGGCTCAGATACAGGCTGCCATACTTGCTCAGGGCAACGATCAGCGTGGTCGGATTGACCTGCAATCCAGGGACGAGTTCGATCGGAGTGGCGGGAACATCCAGCACGACCACACTGCCTTCCTGGGCGGCCGAGACCGTGCGGGCGCTGGCAAACAACTGCTCCTCGGTTGAACCTGACGGCAGCTCTTCATAGCGGAAGGACTGCGGCACCATCAGCACCTTCAAGCCGCTGATGGCAATGCGCGCCAGGGGAGCCATCGGCGGGGCAGGCGTGGGGGTGGGAGTGGGCGTCGGAGTGGGCAGGCCGGCTACGAGCACGCAGCGGTTGGCTCGGGCAGGAAACTGGCATTAATCGGGATGGGCGCAGAGGAGACGCTCTGCAGCACATCCGGTGAGAGCAACCCGATCAAGGTCACTGTTTGGCCTTCGCGCAGCAGCCCGGCAATGCCGCTGGCCAGGTCGACCTTGACCGCCACCGCCAGGTGATCCGCTGCAGGTTGGCAGGGATGCCAGCCTGGGCGGATTCACCCAGCGCAGAGGCGACAATGTAATCGCCAGGAGCACGGCCTACAGCCAGAATTTTATCCTGCAAATCTTCGATACGCTCAAAAGCGTCACTCGGCTTGGCCTGCATGGGGATCGTGCGCAGCTCGAGCAGGTCGGCCGTCAGGCGGGTTCCGGGGGCAATCGCCACCTTGGCAACCACGACCGAGGTCGGGCGAATATACCCGTTCAACAAGACGATCACCATCAGGCCAATGACGATGGCCAAAATGATGGCAATCCAGGGGGAACGTCGTTTTTCCATATGCATTTACCTCCTTTGTATTTGTCAATAAGCGCCCAACCGTTCCAGGATCTCCTGGTCGGATGGCTCGCTGCCGGGCACCATCAACGGGTGCACCAGCATGGGTTCCAACTCGGCCACATCCTCGCTGTAGCCCAGCTTGCCGATTGCCAGGCGCCTTGGGGATGCGCGCCAGGTAGCGCTTGTATTCGGTGTTGACGATGCCTTTCTCGCTGCGCCCGATATGCGCCATGATCAGGTCCCGGTCGTGGGGGTGCTTGGTCTGGAAGAAAAAGCCGTTATTGCAGGATGACAGGATGCCAGCCGGCAAAGCGCTGACCGTCTGGGCGATCAGATGCAGGAAGATCTTGTACTTGCGCCCATCCCGCCAGAAGGTCTGGAAGACTTCGCTGACCTGCTCGGTCTGGCTGGCGGAGGCGTTCTGGTCCGCCGCTGCGCCGCTCACGCCGGTCAGGACTTTATTGGCTTCTTCGAAGAAGATCTGCATGGGCGGGAACTGCGCTCCGGCCAGGCTCTCACGCCGGCGGACGACGCTGTCGAAATACAGCACGCTGGCAAGCAGCGCCAACAAGGCTGCCTTGGGATACTCATCCATCTCCGCGCCGCCTTCGACGATCACCAGTCCCCAGGGATCTTCTTCTGGCCCCAACAAACCCAGGTCTTCCACCGGAAGGCTTTCAGAGCCGGCCCCATACTGCCAGGCCATCTGGCCTTCGGCAAACTGCTCCACCCGCAGCAGTACGCCTTCCAGGCTGGCCCGGCTGGCCTGGTCGCCCTTGGGCAGCATGGCATAGAAGTTCTTCAAGCGTTCCACCCACATGCGCACATCGGCTCGCTGGCTGCGCCAAACTGCCAGGCTCTGCAGCTCGCCCGGCTGTAAATCGGTGAGCGAATGGCCGACAGAGACCGTATCCTGTTACCCGGTTTCGATCTCGCCACTCCTGGGTCACGGCGACTTCAACGCTGTCCTGCAGATGACCCCAGGCGGGTGGTTGATCACTTCCGGATCGGTGGTCAGGATGCCCAGGTTGGTGTACACCTGGGTCAATGCCCGGCGCATAAAACCAAGCTGCCGTGGACCCATCCGCCCGGCATTGGCGAATAGCTCGCTGACCAGCGTGCGGTAGCGGCCGGGATACAAGCGCCGGGGCACTTTCAGGATGTTCCAGCGCAGCGGTCGCGGCGCGCCAGGATAAAGCTGGCGAATATCGACGCGGCCCTGCAGACCCGACCAGTTGAGCGCCCGCCGCCAGCCCTGCCCGAAATCCAGCACCACGCTGCGAAAGTGCCACTGGCGGGTGGTCTCGTAAGCCAGCCGCTCGGCAGCCACGCTCTTGCCAAAGCCGGTATCGCCGCAGAAAGCAGTGTGGAAATGGCGATCAAGGCGTCAGGCGCAACGGGGTATGGGTCAGCTGGCCGGTCTCGCTGCTCCACTGCCAGCCAATGACCACGTCACCGGGCATCGCCGGCCGGAAGGCAAAATCAGGCGTAGATTCCTGCACGGTCAGGGCGGTGCCTTGTTCGAACATGCCTGGAGCGGTGTAGGCAGCTAATTGCAGCATGGTCAGGATGGTCGAGTCCATGTAACCACTGATCACTTCGGGGATCGTCTCCACCCGCGTTGAGGGCGTAAAAGCCCGGGCATGCAGACCGATGTAGTCGCTCTCTTCTGGGGTTAAGTCACGGGTTTGCACGCCGGTGACCACATCTTCCGTGCCATGGAACGCTTCGGGGATCAAGCCCATAAAGCGCCTGCTTGCCTTGCTCGGTGCGCGCCATGGCATAGACATCGGTGTAGTACGCGCCTTCTTTGCTGGCCAGGTTGAGCAGATTTTGCTGCTGGCGCAGGATCTGGGTCACCAGGATGGCCGGGTCGAACTGCCACTGGTAGCTGTTAGAGGCTGAGATGAGAAGGCGCAATGCCAACCGCCAACCCGGCTGAAGCTGCCCGACCAATCGCTTGCCCGGTGGATTGGGACTGCATCTGGCTGTCGGCAGAGCTCTTGGTATCAGCCTGCCCGGCTGTATCCGCCTGGCTGACCGTATCCGACTGCGAATGGGTATGGCTGCCAAAGACGCCGTTCGATTCGGCATGCGTGGTGGTCAACACTTCACTGACCACGGTACCCTGGCTGACGGTATCCGCCTGGCTGTTCCGTCTCTGCATGGCTGGCGGTCTCGGAATGGCCTTGCATGTCGCTCTCGGAAGCCATGCTGGAGACGCCATCTGCCGATCCCCAGCCGACATTTCCGCCAATGCCTACCCCGGCCGGTTGGATGCCGCCGCGCAGCCCCCAGTTGAAGCTATCCACATGGCTGCTGCCGGATCCGCGGCGTGCTGACATGACCGCTGCTTTCCGTTACCGCCGTCCCTTCCGTGACAGCATGCCCAACGGTATGAGCCTGGCCTTGGGAATGGGCTATTCCAAACGACCTGGACTCGGCATCTGTTTCGACGTGCGACCAGCCCTGAGTATCTGCCATGCCCTCGGTATGCGCCTGCCCTTCCGTATGCGCCTGGCTGTCGGTGTGAGCCTGGCCATCACTGTGAGCGCTTCCCTGGCTGGTGCTGTATCCCTGGGAAGCGGACTGCGCCATCAGCCCGGAGAGCAATGCCGGCAGGCTGACGCCAAATGAGACAGCGCGCACGCCGCTCTGCCAGGCTGCCCAGGTGGAGGTGTTCTTCTGCCAGCCCGGTGAGCATCTCGGTGATATCCGCCAGGCTGATCGGCGAAGTGAGCACCAGGAAGAGGAATTCTTCTTTCAGGTCGCTCATGCCGCGGAACAGGATTTCGTTCTGCTGCAGGGTGTACTGCTGGGCAGTTGGGCCAGCCTCGGTAAGCGGGTTGCGCAGCAGGGTGCTGTTTCCGCCGCGGGCGTTTTCACGTGGATCGGTGTGGCCCACTGTGACCAAGACATGCTGCATATCGTGGAAGCTCAGGAAGATCCACTCTGCCAGGCGAACATTCAGCGGCTCCAGGCGGATCTGGCGGTAAGCCCCGCCCATCGCTCCCTTGAGAGCTGCCAGGCTGCGCTCTGATTGCGCGCAGGCTTCTTCCAGCGTGGGGGCAAAGGCGGCGACGCCGTAACACTGCACAATCCCAACTGGGGATTGCTGGTGGTTGAAAATGCCGGCTGCCAGGTACAAGAAACTGACCTGCGAGCCGTATAACCCCCGCAAGCACGGTGCGCATCTTCTGCAGCAAGCCAGGATCGGCATCGCGACTTCCAGGGGTAAGAAAGCTGAGCTGGAGCAGCCGCACAACACGGATAGCCGGCATACTCTCGCCCGCCTTCGCGCTCACGCAGCCGGTACCAAAGATAGTCCAGCTCATCCCGGCCATCTACGAAACTACACCCCGGAGCGTTCTACCTCCAGATCATCGGGAATGACAGGCGGCTTGTGCGCGGTGTGGGGATAACCACTCCGGCATACGCGGCAGCCAGTCGCGGATATTGCGAACATGAGATTGGAAGCTTCCTGTTTCCATCAGCTTCGTCTGCTCCGGATTATGAGCTCACGCCTGCCTGCTGCTCTGGCAGGCGTCAGTTCACAATAGTGTCTGATGAGGAAATTCAGGCGCACCCATGCTGCGCCCGAGCGTGTCGTGAAGTAAGCTCATTTCTTTGCCTGCATGGGAGGTTTGGAAGTTCGCCTGTCCAGTATTGATGTTGATCGTGACTGAAGGTCGCCTGCTCGTCTTCCATCTGCTGGAAGAAACGCTGCAAACTCGTCAGGGTCTTCACAGCGGTGAATACCCCGGCAAACAGCGTCAGAATAGCGGCTACAGCCATGATCGCAACCACTCCAGGTAAAGCAAGTCTTCCAAGCGTGTAAATGTCCATACCATCCTCCGTGTAAACAAAGGGGCCAACGTGTGGGGATTGGTTTCCAACGTTCGGTTGCCCAGCCGACGTTGGTGCTGCCCTTTACAGACCAAAGGCTGCGCAGAGCAACACATCCTGGGAGCGGAAAAGTTCATGAGGGATAAGGATCTCCGTTCCTGGCATGTGGCGCTCTGCTAGAGGGCGGGTCTTTCTGTAGGTAGGGTAAAAAAGATTGCCATTATCAGACCCTGTATGGTGCAAAAATCCTATCCATAGTCAGAAACCGGGGCTGGAGGCTGCCTGAAATAATTGTGGATGATGCCTTGGTGTGGGCGTGAAGCGAGATCGGATGGAATATTTGCACCTTACAGGGTCGGAAACCAATAGATAATCCAAGTGGAAAGCAGTAAGGATATCTTCGCCATAGAGCAACATCGGAGACGAATAGAACGCACACCAGCAGCATACCGCTGATGTGCGTAAGTCTCAAGAATATCCTGTCGACTATTTCCGGATCGGCGCGCTTACCACTCGGTCAATTCTTTAAGAAGATGGAGAAACTCATAAAGCCACCGCTCCGTAATTTAGCACACATCCTGGATGGTGGTGGTTTCAAGCTTATCCGAGATGTAGTCGCGTATCTCTTTGAAAACCTGCACCAGGTTTTGCTCTTTCTCAATCGGGGTCGGCTCGTAAAAATTTTGGCTTACTGATTCTGTCGGCGCTAAGGCGCCATCGATTAAGCGGATAATTTCTGCCAGAGTTATTTTATTGGCTGGCTTTGCCAGGCGATAGCCACCGTGTTGTCCTTTGGTGCTCCTCAAATACTTGGCTCGTTTTAGTGCGAGTAGTATCTGCTCCAAGAACTTGGGGGGGATTGATTGGGCATTTGCGATGGTTTCAACTGAAATATTGCTGTCGGAATCGTTCCGTGCCAGGTAGACAAGAGCCAGAAGGGCATATTCACTACGGGAGGTAAGTTTCATAGTCTTTATATGATTTACTCTATAGGGAGTATAGTATAAATGTCACTCTTGTCAAGTTATTTTTCATGAGTTGGGTTAGAAGCCAAAGGTGTGCGCCTCATTCTCTGTAGCATTTGCCTGAATTACTTCAACCCGACAGGCCAGGTGCAGGTGGATATCATTGGCGGCATGACCGATATACTTGAAGCACAGCGCCGTGCCAGTAAAGGTTATTCAATGGAATCGCAAAGATTATTATGTCGTAGGAGCCCACGGTACCATAAGGCCTCTAAAAGATGACAGTGCCGAGCCTATCAGATCGCGAGAAAGGTGTGAGTAATTGAAACAAAAGCGCAACCAAGAGAGGGAAACTTCTCGGTTGCAAGTTGTCGAAAATGGGAATGCACATGAATGTTTATTCTTCGACCTTCATCGACTCAGCGGTATTTACCTGCCGTGGAGTGGGGACCCACCCTCTCCGCCAGAGGAAACCCCCATAATGGTTGTGGCAATTTCCTGCCCCCAAAATATGGGGGGTAGTCTTTTTACCCGTAGATATTTAAAGGTAAGTCGCGTGCGTTAGTATGCGCGACTTATCAACGCATAACCGACTTTATTATCGTCAAAATTCATCCGGGATATATGGTCACTCTATAGGGCGTTGGAAGTATGTTACATGAATTGAGCAATCATCTGCACCAAAGGCTAAACTTCCACAACCAGCCATTTCCCAACCTTGCTCACCGCCACCAGCGCCAGCAGCAGCAGCGAGCGGGCATCCTTTCCCTAAGGTGGGGGGCAATCGCCCAAATGCGATTCCCCTATGACGAAGTGTCTGTAACATAAGCGGTGGGTTTAAATTTGGTGGGACAAAATACCTGCTCTAGGGCAAGAATCTGGTCGCAAAGTGGGGCATCGACACCGCATATCCCTGCAATTATACGAACCAAGTGGAGGTATAAAACTCACCAACCGCTGATGTTACAAACACATGACGAACAGCCATTTGACTTTTCTGGTTTATCTGCCATAATTTAAATCAAATCCTCGTTTGGGGATTTACTCAACAAACGGTTGTTAACCAACCACCAACTCTCTCTACAGGAGGCAACCATGTCGACCAAAACCTTAACCGTCATGTTGTCTTTCTTTCTCGCGGCCGTGCTACTGACGGTCAGCACAGCCACAGCTCAAACCTCGCCTGCGCCCGGCGCCACCCTGCCCTATTCCGGTTACCTGGCAAACACAGCCGGGCAGCCGGTAGCCGATGGACGCTATGATTTCATCTTTACCCTTTATCCCTCTGAAAAGGGCGAAGATGCGTTGTGGAGCGAGCAGCAAATGGGGGTCAGCGTACACTCTGGAAAATTGGAGGTAACCCTGGGGCGGGATATGGACTTGCCGAAAGAGATTGCCGGGCGCCAGGATTTGTGGCTGGCGGTCAGCGTGCGCGGCCCGCAGGACGCGGACTTCACTCTGCTGAGCCCGCGCCCGCTTTGAATGCCCCTGCCGCGGTCAACGCACTGGACTGTCCGCACAGCCACTTCACCGATAACTGGACCGATTCGAACCCGGACTGGGGCCTGTACCTTGAGAATCTCAGCACCGGCGATGGCCTGCGCGCTTACAGCAAATCAACCGTCTGGAACTTTGCGGCAGTCTTTGGCGCTAACGTCGCCACGACCGGCTACGGCAGCGGCATCTATGGCTACAGCACCAAGGGAGTGGGCGTCTTTGCAAACAGCGGAGAGGGAGACGGGCTGGAAGCCACCACCGCTTCGACCACCAAGAGCGCGATCTATGCTCATGCCATCGATAGCAACGGCGTGTGGGGGATCAGCACCAACAAGCAGGGCGTGCACGGCGGCAGCACCAACAATTTTGGCGTGGAAGCCACCGGGGGTGGGGACGCTACTTATTCTGACCCCATTGGCGACCTGCTGATTGGAGGCAACCGCGGCGAGGTCTTCGTGCCAGGGACGGTCATGGAGCTGTTTAGCAACGGATTCATCGTACTCGATCTGGACAATGACAATAACAGCGCCAACCAGTTTGAGATCTGGAACGGCGCTGAAACCCTGGTTTACAAGGTAGATGAATTTGGCAACACCACCGCCAGCGGCACCAAGTCCGCCAGCGTCAGCACGGCAGACTACGGCCAGCGCCAGCTGTACTCGATCGAAAGCTCCGAAGTCTGGTTCGAAGACATCGGCGCGGCGACATTGGTGGATGGGGCGGCCTGGGTGCAGTTGGAGCCAATCTTCGCCCAGACGGTGGACTTGCAAGCCGATTACCACGTCTTCGTCACGCCGCTCTGCCAAGAGCCGGTCATTTTGTTCGTCTCTGAGAAAACCGCGACTGGGTTCACCGTGAAAGGCGTGACGCTGGACAGCCGCCCGAGCAGCTGCGCCTTTGATTACCGGGTGGTTGCCAGGCGCCTGGGCTACGCCGGTGTGCGCCTGGCCCCGGTAGACGCCACCTTAAACAGCAGGACGGAGGCGCAGAAGTGAACCGCAAACGAACATTCATGCTGGTCTGCCTGGCATTGGCCGTTATCGCCGTTATATTTGCCATCGCCAGCCCCCGCAGTTCCGAGGCATACTCGCTGGCGACCGGTGTGGGCGCATTATCCGGAGGCAAGTACGTACTGAGCCTGCAACCAGCGCAGGTTTCTGAGCCCGGTGGCTACCGGCTGCTGGACGCCCACGCCCTGGTTGACACCGCCGCTGGATGCTGCTGTAAGAACTGTTTGCCGTTCGTGATGAAATAAAGGGTTAGCGCCGCCTCAGGCTCCTTACCAGCGCGGCCCCCCGGGGCAGCAGGGCAACCGCCGCGGCTATCCATGCCATAGCCGTGTATTCCAGCGCGCTATAGGCCGAGACCAGGACGATCAGCAGGTCGTTGAAGC